>NC_000962.3:0-1470510 GCF_000195955.2 Mycobacterium tuberculosis H37Rv
TTGACCGATGACCCCGGTTCAGGCTTCACCACAGTGTGGAACGCGGTCGTCTCCGAACTTAACGGCGACCCTAAGGTTGACGACGGACCCAGCAGTGATGCTAATCTCAGCGCTCCGCTGACCCCTCAGCAAAGGGCTTGGCTCAATCTCGTCCAGCCATTGACCATCGTCGAGGGGTTTGCTCTGTTATCCGTGCCGAGCAGCTTTGTCCAAAACGAAATCGAGCGCCATCTGCGGGCCCCGATTACCGACGCTCTCAGCCGCCGACTCGGACATCAGATCCAACTCGGGGTCCGCATCGCTCCGCCGGCGACCGACGAAGCCGACGACACTACCGTGCCGCCTTCCGAAAATCCTGCTACCACATCGCCAGACACCACAACCGACAACGACGAGATTGATGACAGCGCTGCGGCACGGGGCGATAACCAGCACAGTTGGCCAAGTTACTTCACCGAGCGCCCGCACAATACCGATTCCGCTACCGCTGGCGTAACCAGCCTTAACCGTCGCTACACCTTTGATACGTTCGTTATCGGCGCCTCCAACCGGTTCGCGCACGCCGCCGCCTTGGCGATCGCAGAAGCACCCGCCCGCGCTTACAACCCCCTGTTCATCTGGGGCGAGTCCGGTCTCGGCAAGACACACCTGCTACACGCGGCAGGCAACTATGCCCAACGGTTGTTCCCGGGAATGCGGGTCAAATATGTCTCCACCGAGGAATTCACCAACGACTTCATTAACTCGCTCCGCGATGACCGCAAGGTCGCATTCAAACGCAGCTACCGCGACGTAGACGTGCTGTTGGTCGACGACATCCAATTCATTGAAGGCAAAGAGGGTATTCAAGAGGAGTTCTTCCACACCTTCAACACCTTGCACAATGCCAACAAGCAAATCGTCATCTCATCTGACCGCCCACCCAAGCAGCTCGCCACCCTCGAGGACCGGCTGAGAACCCGCTTTGAGTGGGGGCTGATCACTGACGTACAACCACCCGAGCTGGAGACCCGCATCGCCATCTTGCGCAAGAAAGCACAGATGGAACGGCTCGCGGTCCCCGACGATGTCCTCGAACTCATCGCCAGCAGTATCGAACGCAATATCCGTGAACTCGAGGGCGCGCTGATCCGGGTCACCGCGTTCGCCTCATTGAACAAAACACCAATCGACAAAGCGCTGGCCGAGATTGTGCTTCGCGATCTGATCGCCGACGCCAACACCATGCAAATCAGCGCGGCGACGATCATGGCTGCCACCGCCGAATACTTCGACACTACCGTCGAAGAGCTTCGCGGGCCCGGCAAGACCCGAGCACTGGCCCAGTCACGACAGATTGCGATGTACCTGTGTCGTGAGCTCACCGATCTTTCGTTGCCCAAAATCGGCCAAGCGTTCGGCCGTGATCACACAACCGTCATGTACGCCCAACGCAAGATCCTGTCCGAGATGGCCGAGCGCCGTGAGGTCTTTGATCACGTCAAAGAACTCACCACTCGCATCCGTCAGCGCTCCAAGCGCTAGCACGGCGTGTTCTTCCGACAACGTTCTTAAAAAAACTTCTCTCTCCCAGGTCACACCAGTCACAGAGATTGGCTGTGAGTGTCGCTGTGCACAAACCGCGCACAGACTCATACAGTCCCGGCGGTTCCGTTCACAACCCACGCCTCATCCCCACCGACCCAACACACACCCCACAGTCATCGCCACCGTCATCCACAACTCCGACCGACGTCGACCTGCACCAAGACCAGACTGTCCCCAAACTGCACACCCTCTAATACTGTTACCGAGATTTCTTCGTCGTTTGTTCTTGGAAAGACAGCGCTGGGGATCGTTCGCTGGATACCACCCGCATAACTGGCTCGTCGCGGTGGGTCAGAGGTCAATGATGAACTTTCAAGTTGACGTGAGAAGCTCTACGGTTGTTGTTCGACTGCTGTTGCGGCCGTCGTGGCGGGTCACGCGTCATGGGCATTCGTCGTTGGCAGTCCCCACGCTAGCGGGGCGCTAGCCACGGGATCGAACTCATCGTGAGGTGAAAGGGCGCAATGGACGCGGCTACGACAAGAGTTGGCCTCACCGACTTGACGTTTCGTTTGCTACGAGAGTCTTTCGCCGATGCGGTGTCGTGGGTGGCTAAAAATCTGCCAGCCAGGCCCGCGGTGCCGGTGCTCTCCGGCGTGTTGTTGACCGGCTCGGACAACGGTCTGACGATTTCCGGATTCGACTACGAGGTTTCCGCCGAGGCCCAGGTTGGCGCTGAAATTGTTTCTCCTGGAAGCGTTTTAGTTTCTGGCCGATTGTTGTCCGATATTACCCGGGCGTTGCCTAACAAGCCCGTAGACGTTCATGTCGAAGGTAACCGGGTCGCATTGACCTGCGGTAACGCCAGGTTTTCGCTACCGACGATGCCAGTCGAGGATTATCCGACGCTGCCGACGCTGCCGGAAGAGACCGGATTGTTGCCTGCGGAATTATTCGCCGAGGCAATCAGTCAGGTCGCTATCGCCGCCGGCCGGGACGACACGTTGCCTATGTTGACCGGCATCCGGGTCGAAATCCTCGGTGAGACGGTGGTTTTGGCCGCTACCGACAGGTTTCGCCTGGCTGTTCGAGAACTGAAGTGGTCGGCGTCGTCGCCAGATATCGAAGCGGCTGTGCTGGTCCCGGCCAAGACGCTGGCCGAGGCCGCCAAAGCGGGCATCGGCGGCTCTGACGTTCGTTTGTCGTTGGGTACTGGGCCGGGGGTGGGCAAGGATGGCCTGCTCGGTATCAGTGGGAACGGCAAGCGCAGCACCACGCGACTTCTTGATGCCGAGTTCCCGAAGTTTCGGCAGTTGCTACCAACCGAACACACCGCGGTGGCCACCATGGACGTGGCCGAGTTGATCGAAGCGATCAAGCTGGTTGCGTTGGTAGCTGATCGGGGCGCGCAGGTGCGCATGGAGTTCGCTGATGGCAGCGTGCGGCTTTCTGCGGGTGCCGATGATGTTGGACGAGCCGAGGAAGATCTTGTTGTTGACTATGCCGGTGAACCATTGACGATTGCGTTTAACCCAACCTATCTAACGGACGGTTTGAGTTCGTTGCGCTCGGAGCGAGTGTCTTTCGGGTTTACGACTGCGGGTAAGCCTGCCTTGCTACGTCCGGTGTCCGGGGACGATCGCCCTGTGGCGGGTCTGAATGGCAACGGTCCGTTCCCGGCGGTGTCGACGGACTATGTCTATCTGTTGATGCCGGTTCGGTTGCCGGGCTGAGCACTTGGCGCCCGGGTAGGTGTACGTCCGTCATTTGGGGCTGCGTGACTTCCGGTCCTGGGCATGTGTAGATCTGGAATTGCATCCAGGGCGGACGGTTTTTGTTGGGCCTAACGGTTATGGTAAGACGAATCTTATTGAGGCACTGTGGTATTCGACGACGTTAGGTTCGCACCGCGTTAGCGCCGATTTGCCGTTGATCCGGGTAGGTACCGATCGTGCGGTGATCTCCACGATCGTGGTGAACGACGGTAGAGAATGTGCCGTCGACCTCGAGATCGCCACGGGGCGAGTCAACAAAGCGCGATTGAATCGATCATCGGTCCGAAGTACACGTGATGTGGTCGGAGTGCTTCGAGCTGTGTTGTTTGCCCCTGAGGATCTGGGGTTGGTTCGTGGGGATCCCGCTGACCGGCGGCGCTATCTGGATGATCTGGCGATCGTGCGTAGGCCTGCGATCGCTGCGGTACGAGCCGAATATGAGAGGGTGTTGCGCCAGCGGACGGCGTTATTGAAGTCCGTACCTGGAGCACGGTATCGGGGTGACCGGGGTGTGTTTGACACTCTTGAGGTATGGGACAGTCGTTTGGCGGAGCACGGGGCTGAACTGGTGGCCGCCCGCATCGATTTGGTCAACCAGTTGGCACCGGAAGTGAAGAAGGCATACCAGCTGTTGGCGCCGGAATCGCGATCGGCGTCTATCGGTTATCGGGCCAGCATGGATGTAACCGGTCCCAGCGAGCAGTCAGATATCGATCGGCAATTGTTAGCAGCTCGGCTGTTGGCGGCGCTGGCGGCCCGTCGGGATGCCGAACTCGAGCGTGGGGTTTGTCTAGTTGGTCCGCACCGTGACGACCTAATACTGCGACTAGGCGATCAACCCGCGAAAGGATTTGCTAGCCATGGGGAGGCGTGGTCGTTGGCGGTGGCACTGCGGTTGGCGGCCTATCAACTGTTACGCGTTGATGGTGGTGAGCCGGTGTTGTTGCTCGACGACGTGTTCGCCGAACTGGATGTCATGCGCCGTCGAGCGTTGGCGACGGCGGCCGAGTCCGCCGAACAGGTGTTGGTGACTGCCGCGGTGCTCGAGGATATTCCCGCCGGCTGGGACGCCAGGCGGGTGCACATCGATGTGCGTGCCGATGACACCGGATCGATGTCGGTGGTTCTGCCATGACGGGTTCTGTTGACCGGCCCGACCAGAATCGCGGTGAGCGATCAATGAAGTCACCAGGGTTGGATTTGGTCAGGCGCACCCTGGACGAAGCTCGTGCTGCTGCCCGCGCGCGCGGACAAGACGCCGGTCGAGGGCGGGTCGCTTCCGTTGCGTCGGGTCGGGTGGCCGGACGGCGACGAAGCTGGTCGGGTCCGGGGCCCGACATTCGTGATCCACAACCGCTGGGTAAGGCCGCTCGTGAGCTGGCAAAGAAACGCGGCTGGTCGGTGCGGGTCGCCGAGGGTATGGTGCTCGGCCAGTGGTCTGCGGTGGTCGGCCACCAGATCGCCGAACATGCACGCCCGACTGCGCTAAACGACGGGGTGTTGAGCGTGATTGCGGAGTCGACGGCGTGGGCGACGCAGTTGAGGATCATGCAGGCCCAGCTTCTGGCCAAGATCGCCGCAGCGGTTGGCAACGATGTGGTGCGATCGCTAAAGATCACCGGGCCGGCGGCACCATCGTGGCGCAAGGGGCCTCGCCATATTGCCGGTAGGGGTCCGCGCGACACCTACGGATAACACGTCGATCGGCCCAGAACAAGGCGCTCCGGTCCCGGCCTGAGAGCCTCGAGGACGAAGCGGATCCGTATGCCGGACGTCGGGACGCACCAGGAAGAAAGATGTCCGACGCACGGCGCGGTTAGATGGGTAAAAACGAGGCCAGAAGATCGGCCCTGGCGCCCGATCACGGTACAGTGGTGTGCGACCCCCTGCGGCGACTCAACCGCATGCACGCAACCCCTGAGGAGAGTATTCGGATCGTGGCTGCCCAGAAAAAGAAGGCCCAAGACGAATACGGCGCTGCGTCTATCACCATTCTCGAAGGGCTGGAGGCCGTCCGCAAACGTCCCGGCATGTACATTGGCTCGACCGGTGAGCGCGGTTTACACCATCTCATTTGGGAGGTGGTCGACAACGCGGTCGACGAGGCGATGGCCGGTTATGCAACCACAGTGAACGTAGTGCTGCTTGAGGATGGCGGTGTCGAGGTCGCCGACGACGGCCGCGGCATTCCGGTCGCCACCCACGCCTCCGGCATACCGACCGTCGACGTGGTGATGACACAACTACATGCCGGCGGCAAGTTCGACTCGGACGCGTATGCGATATCTGGTGGTCTGCACGGCGTCGGCGTGTCGGTGGTTAACGCGCTATCCACCCGGCTCGAAGTCGAGATCAAGCGCGACGGGTACGAGTGGTCTCAGGTTTATGAGAAGTCGGAACCCCTGGGCCTCAAGCAAGGGGCGCCGACCAAGAAGACGGGGTCAACGGTGCGGTTCTGGGCCGACCCCGCTGTTTTCGAAACCACGGAATACGACTTCGAAACCGTCGCCCGCCGGCTGCAAGAGATGGCGTTCCTCAACAAGGGGCTGACCATCAACCTGACCGACGAGAGGGTGACCCAAGACGAGGTCGTCGACGAAGTGGTCAGCGACGTCGCCGAGGCGCCGAAGTCGGCAAGTGAACGCGCAGCCGAATCCACTGCACCGCACAAAGTTAAGAGCCGCACCTTTCACTATCCGGGTGGCCTGGTGGACTTCGTGAAACACATCAACCGCACCAAGAACGCGATTCATAGCAGCATCGTGGACTTTTCCGGCAAGGGCACCGGGCACGAGGTGGAGATCGCGATGCAATGGAACGCCGGGTATTCGGAGTCGGTGCACACCTTCGCCAACACCATCAACACCCACGAGGGCGGCACCCACGAAGAGGGCTTCCGCAGCGCGCTGACGTCGGTGGTGAACAAGTACGCCAAGGACCGCAAGCTACTGAAGGACAAGGACCCCAACCTCACCGGTGACGATATCCGGGAAGGCCTGGCCGCTGTGATCTCGGTGAAGGTCAGCGAACCGCAGTTCGAGGGCCAGACCAAGACCAAGTTGGGCAACACCGAGGTCAAATCGTTTGTGCAGAAGGTCTGTAACGAACAGCTGACCCACTGGTTTGAAGCCAACCCCACCGACGCGAAAGTCGTTGTGAACAAGGCTGTGTCCTCGGCGCAAGCCCGTATCGCGGCACGTAAGGCACGAGAGTTGGTGCGGCGTAAGAGCGCCACCGACATCGGTGGATTGCCCGGCAAGCTGGCCGATTGCCGTTCCACGGATCCGCGCAAGTCCGAACTGTATGTCGTAGAAGGTGACTCGGCCGGCGGTTCTGCAAAAAGCGGTCGCGATTCGATGTTCCAGGCGATACTTCCGCTGCGCGGCAAGATCATCAATGTGGAGAAAGCGCGCATCGACCGGGTGCTAAAGAACACCGAAGTTCAGGCGATCATCACGGCGCTGGGCACCGGGATCCACGACGAGTTCGATATCGGCAAGCTGCGCTACCACAAGATCGTGCTGATGGCCGACGCCGATGTTGACGGCCAACATATTTCCACGCTGTTGTTGACGTTGTTGTTCCGGTTCATGCGGCCGCTCATCGAGAACGGGCATGTGTTTTTGGCACAACCGCCGCTGTACAAACTCAAGTGGCAGCGCAGTGACCCGGAATTCGCATACTCCGACCGCGAGCGCGACGGTCTGCTGGAGGCGGGGCTGAAGGCCGGGAAGAAGATCAACAAGGAAGACGGCATTCAGCGGTACAAGGGTCTAGGTGAAATGGACGCTAAGGAGTTGTGGGAGACCACCATGGATCCCTCGGTTCGTGTGTTGCGTCAAGTGACGCTGGACGACGCCGCCGCCGCCGACGAGTTGTTCTCCATCCTGATGGGCGAGGACGTCGACGCGCGGCGCAGCTTTATCACCCGCAACGCCAAGGATGTTCGGTTCCTGGATGTCTAACGCAACCCTGCGTTCGATTGCAAACGAGGAATAGATGACAGACACGACGTTGCCGCCTGACGACTCGCTCGACCGGATCGAACCGGTTGACATCGAGCAGGAGATGCAGCGCAGCTACATCGACTATGCGATGAGCGTGATCGTCGGCCGCGCGCTGCCGGAGGTGCGCGACGGGCTCAAGCCCGTGCATCGCCGGGTGCTCTATGCAATGTTCGATTCCGGCTTCCGCCCGGACCGCAGCCACGCCAAGTCGGCCCGGTCGGTTGCCGAGACCATGGGCAACTACCACCCGCACGGCGACGCGTCGATCTACGACAGCCTGGTGCGCATGGCCCAGCCCTGGTCGCTGCGCTACCCGCTGGTGGACGGCCAGGGCAACTTCGGCTCGCCAGGCAATGACCCACCGGCGGCGATGAGGTACACCGAAGCCCGGCTGACCCCGTTGGCGATGGAGATGCTGAGGGAAATCGACGAGGAGACAGTCGATTTCATCCCTAACTACGACGGCCGGGTGCAAGAGCCGACGGTGCTACCCAGCCGGTTCCCCAACCTGCTGGCCAACGGGTCAGGCGGCATCGCGGTCGGCATGGCAACCAATATCCCGCCGCACAACCTGCGTGAGCTGGCCGACGCGGTGTTCTGGGCGCTGGAGAATCACGACGCCGACGAAGAGGAGACCCTGGCCGCGGTCATGGGGCGGGTTAAAGGCCCGGACTTCCCGACCGCCGGACTGATCGTCGGATCCCAGGGCACCGCTGATGCCTACAAAACTGGCCGCGGCTCCATTCGAATGCGCGGAGTTGTTGAGGTAGAAGAGGATTCCCGCGGTCGTACCTCGCTGGTGATCACCGAGTTGCCGTATCAGGTCAACCACGACAACTTCATCACTTCGATCGCCGAACAGGTCCGAGACGGCAAGCTGGCCGGCATTTCCAACATTGAGGACCAGTCTAGCGATCGGGTCGGTTTACGCATCGTCATCGAGATCAAGCGCGATGCGGTGGCCAAGGTGGTGATCAATAACCTTTACAAGCACACCCAGCTGCAGACCAGCTTTGGCGCCAACATGCTAGCGATCGTCGACGGGGTGCCGCGCACGCTGCGGCTGGACCAGCTGATCCGCTATTACGTTGACCACCAACTCGACGTCATTGTGCGGCGCACCACCTACCGGCTGCGCAAGGCAAACGAGCGAGCCCACATTCTGCGCGGCCTGGTTAAAGCGCTCGACGCGCTGGACGAGGTCATTGCACTGATCCGGGCGTCGGAGACCGTCGATATCGCCCGGGCCGGACTGATCGAGCTGCTCGACATCGACGAGATCCAGGCCCAGGCAATCCTGGACATGCAGTTGCGGCGCCTGGCCGCACTGGAACGCCAGCGCATCATCGACGACCTGGCCAAAATCGAGGCCGAGATCGCCGATCTGGAAGACATCCTGGCAAAACCCGAGCGGCAGCGTGGGATCGTGCGCGACGAACTCGCCGAAATCGTGGACAGGCACGGCGACGACCGGCGTACCCGGATCATCGCGGCCGACGGAGACGTCAGCGACGAGGATTTGATCGCCCGCGAGGACGTCGTTGTCACTATCACCGAAACGGGATACGCCAAGCGCACCAAGACCGATCTGTATCGCAGCCAGAAACGCGGCGGCAAGGGCGTGCAGGGTGCGGGGTTGAAGCAGGACGACATCGTCGCGCACTTCTTCGTGTGCTCCACCCACGATTTGATCCTGTTCTTCACCACCCAGGGACGGGTTTATCGGGCCAAGGCCTACGACTTGCCCGAGGCCTCCCGGACGGCGCGCGGGCAGCACGTGGCCAACCTGTTAGCCTTCCAGCCCGAGGAACGCATCGCCCAGGTCATCCAGATTCGCGGCTACACCGACGCCCCGTACCTGGTGCTGGCCACTCGCAACGGGCTGGTGAAAAAGTCCAAGCTGACCGACTTCGACTCCAATCGCTCGGGCGGAATCGTGGCGGTCAACCTGCGCGACAACGACGAGCTGGTCGGTGCGGTGCTGTGTTCGGCCGGCGACGACCTGCTGCTGGTCTCGGCCAACGGGCAGTCCATCAGGTTCTCGGCGACCGACGAGGCGCTGCGGCCAATGGGTCGTGCCACCTCGGGTGTGCAGGGCATGCGGTTCAATATCGACGACCGGCTGCTGTCGCTGAACGTCGTGCGTGAAGGCACCTATCTGCTGGTGGCGACGTCAGGGGGCTATGCGAAACGTACCGCGATCGAGGAATACCCGGTACAGGGCCGCGGCGGTAAAGGTGTGCTGACGGTCATGTACGACCGCCGGCGCGGCAGGTTGGTTGGGGCGTTGATTGTCGACGACGACAGCGAGCTGTATGCCGTCACTTCCGGCGGTGGCGTGATCCGCACCGCGGCACGCCAGGTTCGCAAGGCGGGACGGCAGACCAAGGGTGTTCGGTTGATGAATCTGGGCGAGGGCGACACACTGTTGGCCATCGCGCGCAACGCCGAAGAAAGTGGCGACGATAATGCCGTGGACGCCAACGGCGCAGACCAGACGGGCAATTAATCAGGCTCGCCCGACGACGATGCGGATCGCGTAGCGATCTGAGGAGGAATCGGGCAGCTAGGCTCGGCAGCCGGGTACGAGTGTTAGGAGTCGGGGTGACTGCACCGAACGAGCCGGGGGCGCTCAGCAAGGGCGACGGCCCGAATGCGGATGGCTTGGTCGACCGTGGGGGCGCACATCGGGCAGCGACCGGGCCAGGCCGCATACCAGATGCTGGAGACCCGCCGCCGTGGCAGCGTGCTGCGACTCGGCAATCCCAAGCGGGGCATCGTCAGCCGCCGCCGGTATCACACCCTGAGGGGCGCCCGACCAACCCGCCCGCCGCCGCCGATGCTCGGCTGAATCGCTTCATCTCCGGTGCGTCTGCCCCGGTGACCGGCCCAGCCGCCGCGGTCAGGACCCCGCAGCCGGATCCCGACGCTTCGCTGGGGTGTGGCGACGGTTCCCCCGCCGAGGCCTATGCCAGCGAGCTGCCCGACCTATCCGGCCCGACTCCGCGGGCCCCGCAACGCAACCCCGCGCCGGCGCGTCCCGCGGAGGGTGGCGCGGGATCGAGAGGGGATTCGGCCGCCGGTTCGAGCGGCGGTCGTTCGATTACCGCTGAGAGTAGAGACGCCCGTGTCCAGCTGTCGGCGCGGCGAAGCCGCGGGCCGGTTCGAGCCAGCATGCAGATCCGACGGATTGATCCATGGAGCACGTTGAAGGTGTCGCTGTTGTTGTCGGTGGCGCTGTTCTTCGTCTGGATGATCACGGTCGCGTTCCTCTACCTGGTGCTCGGCGGTATGGGCGTATGGGCCAAGCTCAACAGCAACGTCGGTGACCTGTTGAACAACGCGAGCGGCAGCAGCGCGGAACTTGTCTCCAGCGGCACCATCTTCGGCGGCGCATTCCTGATCGGCTTGGTCAACATCGTCCTGATGACCGCGCTTGCCACCATCGGTGCGTTCGTCTACAACCTGATCACCGATCTGATCGGCGGCATCGAAGTGACGCTGGCAGACCGGGACTAATGTTTTGAGAGTCGGGCGCCGGTTGCGGTAATCTCGTCGCTCGGCCGTACGCGAGTACGGGCCTATAGCTCAGGCGGTTAGAGCGCTTCGCTGATAACGAAGAGGTCGGAGGTTCGAGTCCTCCTAGGCCCACGACCATGTGCCCGTCACGACGTTCGGTGAGGTTCGCATTGCCACTGGCCGCGATCGCTGTGGCGGCCATCGTCGTGCGGTTCCGACGCGGAGCCGATGTCTGGCATGTGGCCGGCGATCCACCTCCTGATCACATAACCGGTGACGAAGAGGGGCCTTAGCTCAGTTGGTAGAGCACTGCCTTTGCAAGGCAGGGGTCAGGGGTTCGAGTCCCCTAGGCTCCACAAGTGAAAAGCGTAGCTCGGATACTTCGAATGACCACGTTTGATCACAATCGCGAGTGAAGAGGGCGTTGATGGCCACTCCGACGGCCTCGACACCCGACCCGTACAGGTGGCGGTAGCGGTCCAAGGTCAACCCGGCGGAGTCGTGTTCGAGCATGTTCTGAAGTGCCTTGAATTCGCCCCGGCCTGGATCGCCAACGACGCCGGGTGTGCCGAGCTCATGCAGTTTTGAACTCCTACACCACCGCCGGCTTCCCGGTAGCGTCCATCACAGTCTGAGGGAACAGCTGCGCCGCGGTCACCGCCTGCGACCACCACCGGCGCCGCACATGGCTGCCGCGCATGTAGCCGCCCGCCGAGTCCGGGAACGCTAGAAGCTCAGCAACCCATCGAACGCGGTCGGCCGGTTGTCGGCGTCCACGAGCACGCACCCTAGAGCGAAAGTCATGGATCCGCCGTTGGCGGGGTCTCCGGTATTGCCGGACTCGTCTATGTAAGCGACCAGCACGCGACGATGCTGGCACGATTCTTGGGCGATTGACCACAGTTACAGATAACTACTGTTAACCGCAGTTGTGTCCTTTCGCAGGTGGACTGAGTTGTAACCCATTGATCTGCATCATGATTCGCCTGTGCAAGGCGGGGGTCAGGGGTTCGAATCCCTAGGCCCCACCGTGTGACGACCGGCCTCAGGAGCGCGGTTGCACCTCGACGCTCGGTGGTCGGGGCGACGGCTCCGGTCGCGACGAGCGCCGGACGATGCTGAAGGCGACGGCACCGCCGGCGAGGATGGCCGCCGCGATCCCCGCGAAGATCCAGAGGTGGTGTTTGCTGCGACGTTGGGTCCGGGCGTCCTGTAGGGCCTGCGGTAGGTTGGCCACCACGTCCTGGGCAGCGGTCAGCTCTTGAGCGAGCGTCTCTTGGGCGGCAGCGACCTCGCGGGCCAATCGGCCTTCCCGGTAACGGCGGCGAAGCCCGGCCGCGGTCGACCGGGCGGACTGAAGCCCAAGTCCGACCCCGAGTTCGAGGAGGCCTCGGGTCACGTCCACCGGACCCACCGCAGAGTAGGCCAGACCCCGGGTCAGCCGCTCGCGTGGGGTCAACCGGGTTTCCACCTGCTCACTCATTTTGCCGCCTTTCTGTGTCCGGGCCGAGGCTTGCGCTCAATAACTCGGTCAAGTTCCTTCACAGACTGCCATCACTGGCCCGTCGGCGGGCTCGTTGCGGGTGCGCCGCGTGCGGGTTTGTGTTCCGGGCACCGGGTGGGGGCCCGCCCGGGCGTAATGGCAGACTGTGATTCCGTGACTAACAGCCCCCTTGCGACCGCTACCGCCACGCTGCACACTAACCGCGGCGACATCAAGATCGCCCTGTTCGGAAACCATGCGCCCAAGACCGTCGCCAATTTTGTGGGCCTTGCGCAGGGCACCAAGGACTATTCGACCCAAAACGCATCAGGTGGCCCGTCCGGCCCGTTCTACGACGGCGCGGTCTTTCACCGGGTGATCCAGGGCTTCATGATCCAGGGTGGCGATCCAACCGGGACGGGTCGCGGCGGACCCGGCTACAAGTTCGCCGACGAGTTCCACCCCGAGCTGCAATTCGACAAGCCCTATCTGCTCGCGATGGCCAACGCCGGTCCGGGCACCAACGGCTCACAGTTTTTCATCACCGTCGGCAAGACTCCGCACCTGAACCGGCGCCACACCATTTTCGGTGAAGTGATCGACGCGGAGTCACAGCGGGTTGTGGAGGCGATCTCCAAGACGGCCACCGACGGCAACGATCGGCCGACGGACCCGGTGGTGATCGAGTCGATCACCATCTCCTGACCCGAAGCTACGTCGGCTCGTCGCTCGAATACACCTTGTGGACCCGCCAGGGCACGTGGCGGTACACCGACACGCCGTTGGGGCCGTTCAACCGGACGCCCTCACGCCAAGTCCGCTCACCTTTGGCCGCGACCGGCGTAACCGGCAGCGGTAAGCGCATCGAGCACCTCCACTGGGTCGGTGCCGAGATCCCAGCGGGACAAAATCAGCAGCCCCCCGCTGACCGTTTCGATCTCGAGCAGGCGCACCAGGCGGCCGTAACGGCGAAACTCGTCGATTCGGATGATCTTGATATTGGAATGTCGTAATAGCTGCGTCCGGAACCAACCTCGGATCGCCAGGCCGTCGGGGGTAATTGCCAGCCTTGGACGTGCGCGCCAAGTGGCGCTCGCAAACAAGATCAGACCCAGCGCGGCAACTCCGGTCAACACCCGCCCGGGCGTATCTGTGACTAAGGTCACAGACGCAATAGCCATCACGACTCCCCCGGCTCCGCAACCAGCGATTCCCGAGGTGCGAGGCGCCCATGCTGTTTGCTGCATGTATTCCTTAGACCCTCTCACCACTGCAGACAAAGTTATCCACAGACGCTATCAACAGTGGGGATGAATCACATGCGTGTGATTGAGTGACCAAAAGGTTGCTGGCACAGTAACGACCCGACCAGAATATGAATTCATTCTATCGGCGGCGTGGATCAATGCCAGCGCATCGTGAGCAACAAACCGGTGATCATGAAAGCGAACGCGATCGCATAGTTCCAGGGACCGAGTTGCGCCATCCAATTGAGCGCTGTGGGGGCTTGGCTGCCAATGGCTGCCAACTGAAACACCATTAACCAGATGAGTCCGATCAGCATCAGACCGATGAACAACGAGACGAACCATACGCTCGACGGTCCGACCTTCACCTTCATCGGCGTGCGGCTCACCGCGCTGACGGTGAAGTCGTTCTTCTTGCGGACCTTGGACTTGGGCATCACTTTCCTCGGGATCTGGCGGGACTACCTCGACAAGACGACGAATGGCCCGGGGTGCAACGATAGAAGTTGCAGCTGCAGGCATACCTTGTTATGAGACTAACCCACCCAACACCCTGCCCGGAAAACGGAGAGACCATGATTGATCGGCGCCGATCGGCGTGGCGTTTCAGTGTCCCCTTAGTGTGCTTGCTGGCGGGGCTGCTGCTGGCCGCCACGCATGGGGTGTCGGGCGGCACCGAGATCCGCCGCAGCGATGCGCCGCGACTGGTCGACCTTGTCCGTCGGGCGCAGGCATCGGTGAACCGTCTCGCCACCGAACGCGAAGCGCTGACCACCAGAATCGACTCGGTGCACGGCCGATCTGTCGATACCGCGTTGGCGGCCATGCAGCGGCGGTCCGCCAAGCTGGCCGGTGTGGCGGCTATGAATCCGGTCCATGGGCCGGGCCTGGTGGTTACCCTGCAAGACGCGCAACGCGACGCCAACGGCCGGTTTCCGCGCGACGCGTCCCCGGACGATCTGGTTGTGCATCAGCAAGACATCGAGGCTGTCCTCAACGCGTTGTGGAATGCCGGTGCTGAGGCGATCCAGATGCAGGACCAGCGCATCATCGCGATGTCGATAGCTCGTTGTGTCGGAAACACGTTGCTGCTCAACGGGCGTACCTATAGCCCGCCCTACACGATCGCCGCGATCGGAGACGCCGCCGCCATGCAGGCTGCTCTGGCTGCGGCTCCCCTGGTGACGCTCTACAAGCAGTACGTGGTCCGGTTCGGCCTCGGGTACTGCGAAGAAGTCCATCCTGACTTGCAGATAGTCGGCTATGCCGATCCCGTCCGGATGCACTTCGCGCAGCCTGCAGGCCCCTTGGACTACTGAACGACTGCCGGCAGGGTCAGGCGGTAGCCTGTCACGATGCGGATCCTGGTCGTTGACAACTACGACAGCTTCGTGTTCAACCTGGTGCAGTACCTCGGCCAGCTCGGCATCGAGGCCGAGGTGTGGCGCAACGACGACCACCGGCTATCCGATGAGGCCGCCGTCGCCGGCCAATTCGACGGTGTCCTGCTCAGTCCCGGTCCGGGTACCCCGGAGCGCGCGGGCGCGTCGGTGAGTATCGTGCACGCGTGTGCGGCAGCACACACCCCTTTGCTGGGGGTCTGCCTTGGGCACCAAGCCATCGGCGTTGCGTTCGGCGCCACCGTGGACCGTGCGCCCGAGCTATTGCACGGCAAGACCAGCAGCGTATTCCACACCAATGTCGGTGTGCTACAAGGGCTTCCGGATCCCTTCACGGCCACTCGATACCATTCGTTGACAATTCTGCCTAAGTCGCTGCCAGCGGTGCTGAGGGTCACGGCCCGCACTAGCAGCGGTGTGATCATGGCCGTGCAGCACACCGGGCTGCCGATCCACGGTGTCCAGTTCCATCCGGAGTCGATTCTCACCGAGGGCGGGCACCGCATACTGGCCAACTGGCTCACCTGCTGCGGATGGACGCAAGACGACACCCTGGTACGTCGGCTGGAAAACGAAGTGCTCACCGCCATCTCACCGCACTTCCCAACTTCAACCGCTAGCGCGGGCGAAGCTACTGGCCGAACCTCAGCGTGATGATGCCGTCCCGGTTGACGCCGGTCCCCGCCGGCGGGTTTTGATAGACGACCCGGTTGTGTTGGGAGCCACCGGCGTCGACGTCGGCCCCTTTGTCGAGCATCCCGGTCCAGCCCAGCGCGCGCAATCGTGGTTCGGCGTCGACCCAGAACATGCCGGATAGGTCGGGCATGACGAATTGGTTGCCCTTGGACACCTGTAGTTCGATGACTGAATCGACCGGAACTGTGGTGCCTGCGGGTGGATTGGTGCCGGTCACCTCGCCGGCGGGACGGGGGCTGTCCACCGAGGCCTGACTGAATTTGGTGAAGCCGTAGACGTTGAGGTTCTTCTGCGCCACGTCGACGGTCTGGCCCGCGACATCGGGAATGTCTTTGGTCGCCGGACCAGAGCCAACGATGATGATGACCACATTGGTGATGGCCGACGTCTGGTTGGCTGGCGGGTTGGTCCCGATGACCTTGCCCACCAGTTCCGGGGTGGACGGCGAATTCGCTTGCTTGAAGCGGCCGAATCCGGCGGCAGTCAGTTTCTTGACCGCTTCGGCGTATGTCAGCGTGGAGACGTCGGGTATTTCGCGTTGCTCGGGTCCGGTGGACACGTTGACTGTGATCTCGTCGCCTGCACTCACCGACGTGTTGGCGGCCGGGTCGGTGCCGATAACGTGGTCCGGTGGGATTGTCGAGTCCGGCTTCTGCAAGGTGCGGATTTTGAAGCCCCGGTTTTGCAGTGTGGCGATGGCGTCGGCGGAGGATTGACCCCGAACGTCGGGAACTTGAACGTCGCGGGTGATGCCGCCGAACGTGTTGATGGCGATGGTTACCACGACGGTCAGCACAGCGAGCACGGCGACCACCGCAACCCAACGGCCCACCGAACCGATGCTGCGGTCACGGTCGGTGTCGTCTAAGTCCTGGCGTGGTAGCGGATCGGTGCGCGGACCGCTAAGGTTGCCGGCCGCAGACGACAGCAGCGAGGTCCGCTCGGCATCGGTGAGCACTTTGGGCGCCTCGGGCGGCTCACCGTTGTGCACGCGGACCAGGTCGGCGCGCATCTCCGCCGCTGTCTGATAGCGGTTTTCCGGATTTTTGGCCAGCGCCTTGAGAACGACGGCGTCCAGGTCGGCGGAGAGGCCTTCGTGCCGCGCCGAAGGTGGGATCGGGTCTTCGCGCACATGTTGGTAGGCAACCGAGACGGGTGAGTCGCCGGTGAAAGGTGGCTCCCCGGTGAGGACTTCATAAAGAACACAGCCCAAGGAATAGACATCGGATCGGGCGTCGACGGAATCACCCCGGGCCTGTTCGGGTGACAGGTACTGCGCCGTGCCGATCACTGCTGCGGTCTGGGTCACGCTGTTGCCGCTGTCGGCAATGGCGCGGGCGATGCCGAAATCCATCACCTTTACTGCATTGGTCGCGCTGATCATGATGTTCGCCGGCTTGACGTCACGGTGGATGATTCCGTTCTGATGACTGAAGTTCAGCGCTTGGCAGGCGTCGGCGATGACCTCGATGGCGCGTTTGGGCGTCATCGGCCCTTCGGTGTGGACAATGTCGCGCAGGGTAACGCCGTCGACGTATTCCATGACGATGTAGGGCAATGGCCCGGCGGGCGTTTCGGCTTCACCGGTGTCGTAGACCGCGACGATTGCAGGGTGGTTCAATGCCGCGGCGTTTTGCGCCTCACGCCGGAAGCGAAGGTAAAAACTGGGATCGCGGGCTAGATCAGCGCGCAGCACCTTGACCGCAACGTCGCGGTGCAACCGGAGGTCGCGGGCCAGGTGGACCTCGGACATGCCCCCAAATCCAAGGATTTCGCCAAGTTCGTAGCGGTCGGACAGGTGGGAAGGGGTGGTCATTGCGCTATCTCGTATCGGGCCAGCGACGCGCGCGAATGCGGTGTCGGCGGGACAACCCAGCTTTGCAGTCCAGAATGACGTGTTTCCCCGCGTTCCGTCCAATTGAGTCGCGGGCTAGCATCAGTCCCGCCAGTGTTGCTGGCCGGAGGGTTCCCGGTGGTGGTCACGGTCGGCGTCGGTGCCTGCTGCGGGCTGTTGTCCCCGGGCGCTTTGATGACGAGCAGCACGGCGATGATGATTGCCAGCGCCCCCAGCACCCCCGCGGCCCAGAGCAGCGCACGCTGACCGGACGAAAACGTGCGCCGCGGCGGCCGGTGACCACCCGTGGCCGGGCGGGATCGACGGGATGCCGCAGTCCGGCCAGCAGAGTTGGCCGCGACCCTGGCTGTCGTACCCGACGGAATGGCCGCCGGGGCGGCCCGGCCAGGGGGGGGTGTCTGGCTGGGCCGCGGGGGCCGGCGGCCGGCGCGCACCGCTGCCACCGCGTCGGCGAACGGTCCCCCACTGCGATAGCGCATCGCGGGGTTCTTCACCAGAGTTATCTCGATGAGTTCTCGCACATTGGGCGGCAGGTCGGGAGGCAGCGGCGGCGGCGGCTCCTTGATGTGCTTCATTGCCACGGTCAGGGCACCATCGCCGGCGAACGGCCGTTTACCCGAAACCGCTTCATACCCAACAACTCCCAGTGAATAGACGTCGCTGGCCGGGCTGGCGTCGTGACCGAGGGCCTGCTCCGGCGCGATGTATTGGGCGGTGCCCATCACCATGCCGGTCTGGGTCACGGGCGCTGCATCGACGGCTTTGGCGATGCCGAAGTCGGTGATCTTCACCTGCCCGGTGGGGGTGATCAAGATGTTGCCCGGTTTGACGTCGCGGTGCACCAGGCCAGCGGCATGCGCGATCTGCAGAGCGCGGCCGGTCTGCTCGAGCATGTCCAGTGCGTGCCGCAACGACAGCCGGCCGGTGCGTTTGAGCACCGAATTTAGTGGCTCGCCGTTGACCAGCTCCATCACCAGGTAGGCCGTGCGACCCTCCCCGTTCATCTGGCTTTCGCCGTAGTCGTGCACGCTGGCGATGCCCGGATGGTTCAGCATCGCGGTGGTGCGCGCTTCGGCCCGGAACCGTTCGATGAACTCCGGATCGGAGGAGAACTCGCTCTTGAGCACCTTCACCGCAACACGCCGGCCCAACCGGTTATCCACGGCCTCCCAGACTTGGCCCATACCACCGGTGGCGATGAGGCGCTGCAGGCGGTATCTGCCCGACAGCGTCACGCCAACTCGGGGGCTCATGGTTCCCCCTGCAGTGCGGCTTCGATCACCGCCCGCCCGATCGGTGCCGCGAGGGCACCTCCGGTGGCGGACAGCCGATCAGCCCCGTTCTCCACCAGCACGGCAACAGCCACCTTGGGCGCTTGTGCGGGCGCAAAGGCGATGTACCAAGCGTGCGGTGGAGTGTGACGAGGGTCGGTGCCATGTTCGGCGGTGCCCGTCTTGGATGCGATCTGCACGCCGGGGATTGCCCCTTTCTGCTGTGCGACTTTCTCGGCGCCGACCATCAGCTCTGTTAGCTTAGCGGCGACCTGCGGTGACACCGCGCGGCGCTGCTGGTATCCGACGGTGGTTGAGATATTGGCTAGGTCCGGTCCCTTGAGGCTGCCGACTAGATAAGGCCTCATCGTAATGCCGCCGTTTGCGATGGTCGCGGCTATTTCTGCGTTCGCTAGCGGGGTCAGCGCAACGTCCTTTTGGCCGATACTGGTCATCCCTAGTGCGGCGCTGTCCGGGATAGGCCCGACGGTTGATTCCGCCACTTGCAGCGGAGTTGGGCGCGGTGGGCTATCGAGACCGAACGCGCGCGCCATGCTGCGCAGGGCGTCGGCGCCGGTGCGGATGCCCAGCTGGACGAATGCGGTGTTGCATGATTTGACGAATGCCTCACGCAGCGACACGGTGGGTTCGTCCCCGCACGGCGCACCGCCGTAGTTCTCTAGCTGGGCGGTGCTGCCTGGCAACGGAATTGTGGGCGCCGCAGTCAGCTGTTCGGTCTCGGTGGCCCCGGCGGCCAGCGCGGCCGCAGTGGTGATCACTTTGAAAGTCGAACCCGGTGGATACGTCTCAGAGATGGCACGGTTGGTCAGTGGAGAGGCGGGATTGTCGCCAAGCCGCTGCCAGGCTTGCGCCTGCACCTCGGGGTTATGCGACGCCAGCAGGTTGGGGTCGTAGGACGGAGAAGACACCAACGCCAAAATCTTGCCGGTTGATGGCTCAAGGGCGACCACCGCTCCCTTACAGGGCCCGTAGCAGCCTTGCTGCATCGCGTCCCAGCCGGCTTGCTGAATGCGCGGGTTGATCGTGGTATCGACATTACCGCCGCGTGGGTCGCGACCGGTGAAGAAGTCGGCCAGCCGGCGGCCGAACAGACGGCGGTCGGACCCGTTCAATATCGGGTCCTCGGCTCGTTCTAGGGCGGTGCTGGAATAGCGCAGGGAGTAGAAGCCGGTAACCGGCGCGTACACCTCAGGATTGGGATAGACCCGCAGGAAACGAAAGCGGCCGTCGGTGGCTACCGAGTACGCCAGCAGTTGGCCACCAGCGGTGATCTGGCCGCGCTGCCGTGAATACTCGTCGAGCAACACTCGCTGGTTGCGGGGATCGGCACGCAGCCCGTCGGCGGTGAAGACCTGCGTCATGGTCGCGTTGAGCAGTAGCAACACGATCAACGCCATCACGGTCACCGATATTCGGCGCAGAGAGGCGTTCATACGCGTTCGATGACCTCGGTGCCGGCCGCCGTAATCGGCGACTTATTTCGTGGGCGGGTGCGCAGTGGGCGGCGGGCTCCGTGCGAGATGCGTGCCAGGATGGCCAGCAATATGTAGTTGGCCAGCAGTGAAGACCCGCCGTAGGACATCCACGGTGTGGTCAACCCGGTCAGCGGAATGAGTCGGGTCACACCGCCGACGACGATGAACAGCTGAATGGCTAGCGTCGATGAGAGGCCGGCGGCCAGCAGCTTGCCGAAGCTATCGCGGGTGGCGATGGCCGTGCGCAAACCCCGGATGATCACGATGGTGTAGAGCATCAGGATGGCCGTCAAGCCCACCAACCCAAGCTCTTCGCCGAACGCGGCGATGATGAAATCGGTGGATGCCGCGGGCACGGTGTCGGGTTGACCATTACCGAGCCCGGTGCCGAAGATACCGCCTGTAGCGAAGCTGAAAAGCGACTGCACGATCTGATATCCGGTGCCGTCTGGATCTGCGAACGGATCCAGCCAGGTCTGTACGCGGAGCCGGACGTGCTCAAAAATGAAGTACGCCACCAAGGTTCCTGCCGCGAACAGAGTCAGGCCGATGACGACCCAACTGAACCGCTGGGTGGCGAGGTAAACCACCACCAGAAACGATGTGTACAGCAGCAGCGAAGCGCCGAGGTCTTTCTCGAAGACCATCACACCCACCGAGATGACCCAGGCTGCCAACAGTGGCGCGAGGTCTCGCGGGCGCGGCAGGGTCATTCCGAGCAAATGTTTGCCGGCGCTGGTGAACAGGCCGCGTTTGGCCACCAGTACCGCCGAAAAGAAGATCAGCAGCAGAATCTTTGAAAATTCGGCGGGTTGAATCGAGAAGCCGGGCAACCGGATCCAGATCTTGGCGCCGTTCTGTTCGGACAGTGCTGCCGGGAGCAGCGCGGGAACTGCCAAGAAAACCAGACCCGCGAGCCCGCAAATGTAGCCGTAGCGTGCGAGCTGTCGGTGGTCCTTGAGGAAGGTCACCACGAGCGCGAAGGCAGCTACGCCCACCAGCGTCCACAGCATCTGCTGGTTTGCGCTGGGGTGCCGATGCTCGCCGATCTCGTTGTCCACCAGATCGAGGCGGTGGATCATTACCAGGCCAAGTCCGTTGAGCAGTGCCACCACCGGGAGCAACAGCGGGTCAGTGTAGGGGGCGAAGCGCCGGATGGCCAGATGCGCGGATCCGAACAGGGTCAGGAAGGCCAGTCCGTAGCTAGTCAAGTCCCAGGGCACCCCCTGGTCTTGATTGGCCTGCACGACCAGCAGTGCGGCAAACGTGATTACGGCGGCAAAGCACAGCAGCAGCAGTTCAGCGTTGCGCCGAGTCGGCAACGGGGGCGTTACGGCCACCGGCGCTTGCAGTCGTGTCGTCATGCCGCCGCCCGGCAGTCGATGCCCGGCTGAGGCGGGGGTGGCGGAAGTGCGGCCATCGTCGGCGAGCTGGTGACGGGCCAAGGCGTCGGCGGCGACGCGGGCGCTGCCGGGGAGGCACTCGTGGGGATGGCAGGAGTAGTTCCGGTGGGGGCCGGCGCGGAGGTGGTGGGTGATGGAGAGGCTGGCGAGGAGGTGACGTTTGGTTCGGTTGTCTCGCTGGTGGTGGGTGGGGCCGGGCGCCCGGGCGGGGACGTGGCACGCGGCGCCGGGCAAGGCGGCAGCAGGGAGTTGGCCGCCAGTTCGCGCAACTGCCCGATGGCGTCATCGAGAGTGCCGGCCGGGAGACCGGCCCGAACCTGTGCGCGCTCCGGCGGTCGCAGATCCTCCAGTTTCATCAGATGGCAGTCGAGAGGGCCCCCAGACTGTCCGTAGCTGATCTGCGACAGCTCGTTACGCGGGCTGAGGCAGCCCATCAGGTAAGGCTGGTGCAGGGACATGCCCAGTAGCGACCCTTGAATCCCCCGCATGATGGACACGCTGCCGGCGTAGTCCGCTACGTAGTAGTTGCTGCGGATGATCGCGCGACCAATGAGCAGGCCCGCAGTCATCAGCACGGTCACCAGTGCGACAACGAATGCTAGCCGTCGGCCCGACCACCGTGGCCGACTGAATGTATCGGCCTGTGGCGGAACGCGTTTAACGATCTCCTTGCGCTGGCTGATGGCAGAGGCCCGGCCGGCGGCGGTGTTGGGCAGGGTCAGTTGGTCGTCGTCGCCTGAGACCGCCCCGGCCAGAATCGGTTGGGTCTGGCCGTAGTCGTAGTCGACGACGTCGGCGACGACGACAGTGACGTTGTCGGGGCCGCCGCCGCGCAGCGCCAGTTCAATGAGGCGGTGAGCGCTCTCGGCAACCTCGGGGATCTGCAGGGCCTCGAGGATAGTTTCATCGCTAACCGGATCGGACAACCCGTCCGAGCACAGCAGGTAACGATCACCGGCGCGGGCTTCTCGCATGGTCAGCGTCGGTTCGACCTCATGGCCGGTCAACGCCCGCATGATCAACGAGCGTTGCGGGTGGCTGTGCGCCTCCTCCGGGGTGATCCGGCCTTCGTCGACCAGCGTTTGGACAAACGTGTCGTCCTTGGTGATCTGCGTCAGCTCACCGTCGCGCAGCAGGTAACCGCGCGAGTCACCGATATGCACCAGGCCGAGCCGGTTGCCCGCGAACAGGATTGCGGTGAGCGTGGTACCCATGCCTTCGAGATCGGGCTCCATCTCGACTTGCGCTGCGATAGCCGAGTTGCCGGCGCGCACCGCGGCATCCAGCTTGGCCAGCAGATCGCCACCGGGCTCGTCGTCATCGAGATGGGCCAATGCGGCAATCACCAACTGGGACGCCACCTCGCCGGCCGCATGCCCACCCATGCCGTCGGCCAGGGCCAATAGCCGTGCCCCAGCGTAGACCGAGTCTTCGTTGTTGGCGCGTACCAAGCCGCGATCGCTGCGCGCCGCGTATCGCAGGACCAGGGTCACGCGCGCCACTCTCCCCCGCAAGCGGGTGGGGGTACCCCCCACTTGTGGGGGCGCGCCCCCACCGCTTCTCTGCGCTCTGCATCGTCGCCAGCGCGGGTCACGGGCGCAACTCGATTGCAGTTTTGCCGATGCGAACCGGCGTTCCGATCGGAACTCGTACCGCAGTCGTCACCTTCGCCCTGTCCAGGTAAGTGCCGTTGGTCGATCCTAGATCTTCGACGTACCACTCGGAGCCGCGCATAGACAGCCGAGCGTGCCGCGTCGAGGCGTAGTCGTCGGTCAGCACCAGGGTCGAGTCGTCGGCGCGCCCGATCAACACCGGCTGTTCGCTCAGCGTGATACGCGCGCCAGTCAACGCACCTTCGGTCACCACCAGGTAGCGTGCAGCGTGCCGGCGCTGACGCGCGCCTAAGAGCGTCCCTCGCAGCGCCAGGCCGCGGCGCATCATGACCGCGCCGGTCGGCGCATAAATGTCGGTCTTCAAGATCCGTAGCACGGACCAGATGAATACCCACAACAACATCAAGAATCCGGCACGCGTCAGTTGCAGTACCAACCCCTGCATCTGGCGTCCTTTCCGTCCTGCACCGTCTGCTCCGGCCCCGCGCTGCCGAGCACGTCAGCAAAGTCACGATACTTTGACGGTGGTCGGCGCGGGTCAACCCCGGCAGCTTCGAGCCCAGTAGGTTCAGTGCATGCGGACGATGATCTCGGAGTGTCCCAAGCGGATCACATCACCGTCGGCCAACTGCCACTCCTGTACCGGTGCATTGTTAACAGTGGTGCCGTTGGTGGAGTTCAGGTCTGCGAGCAATGCGACCTGCCCGTCCCACCGGATCTCCAAGTGACGGCGTGACACACCGGTGTCGGGCAGCCGGAACTGGGCGTCCTGTCCGCGACCGATGATGTTGGAGCCCTCGCGGAGCTGGTAAGTGCGTCCGCTGCCGTCGTCGAGCTGCAGCGTAACCGACGTTCCGGCGGACCCATAGCCGCCCTGCCCGTAACCGCTGTAGCCACCGGGCGCTGGCTGACCGTAGTCCGGAGCGCCTGATTGGCCGTAGTCGTAGTCTCGGCCGGCGGGTTCGGCGTACCCGCCACCCTGAGGAGCGTATCCCGGGACCCGCGGGGATTCGGTGTAGCGGGTGTAGTCAGCGCCGCCGCCATAGTCTTGCCGGCCGTATGTCGTGGCGCCTTGCTGGTAGCCCTGGTCGTAACCGCCTTGGTCGGGGTAAGCCGGTCGTTGCTCGGGCGGGCCCGGAGGGCCAGAGGGCACATAGCTGCCCTCCTCGTGGCGAGCCGGGCCACGCCCGTACTCCCCGTACCCGCCGTAGCCGGGCTGGCCGCCACCGGGTGAAGGGCCGTAGCCGCCGCTTTGGCGATAGCCCTGGTCGTAGCCGGGAGCGCCGTAGCCGGCAGCCGGGCCGGGAGAAACAGGAGGGCGTTGCTCGTAGGGCGGCGGATAGCCCCCCTGCCCTTGGTCGGGGTAGCCTCGACCCTGGTCCTGGTACCCGCGCTGGTCGGGGTAGCCGCGTTGCTCGGGGTAACCGCGTTGCTCGGGGTAACCGCCCTGGTCGGGGTACCCGATTTGCTCGGGGTAGTCGCCCTGGTCCGGGTGGCGCGGGCGTGGGTAGCCCGGCTGGGGCGGGTAGCCGCCCGTCTCGGGTGGATACCCCCCGCGGGGGTCAGATCCGCCTTGCGGATCCGGGCCACCACGCGGATCCTCTTGCGGACGCGCATAGCGGTCGTCGTAATACTCGTCGGGACGCCCCTGCCCCTGACCGCCACGGTAGCTCGAATTGTCACTCATTGGTGCTACTCCTGGTTCTGCGCCAAACGCGTGGTTTGATTGTGGCCGGGCGCAATCGATGACCGGCGGGTGGGTCTCAACGTCGGGGTTAACAGTGCCGCGGGCGCGGAACTGGCCGGTATGCAGGTTCGACGACTGCTCGAATCGGACGACCACATCACCATACGTTTGCCACCCCTGTTCTTGGATATAGTCCGCCAAGTCCCGAGCAAAACCGGTTGACTTCAGCTCAGGATCAGCGCCCAACTTCTCAAAGTCGTGCACACCGAGGGTAATGATGTATTCGTTGGGCGCCAAAAGGCGATTTCCCTGCAGCGACTGGATGCCGTCGGCCGCCTCGCGGCGCAGCAGGGCTTCGACCTCTTGCGGGACGATCGAGCCTCCAAAGATGCGGGCAAACGCATCGCCAACCGTCTGCTCGAGTTTGCGCTCAACGCGCTGAACCAGCCTTTTCTGGCTACCCATCTTTCAGCGCTCGCCTCACTGTTCTGGTGCATCGTCGGCGCAAGGCAAACGACTCGCCTGTATGTCGTGTCAATCAATCATGGTATCGGGACAGTGTGAGCGAGCGGAAAGGGCCGGCCACGCCCACTGAGCCCGCCGGCGCCCCTGGCAGCGGATGGGGCCTGCGGCTACTACAGTGGTATGGTCCTCCGGTTGTTGCGGGCGAGTGGCGGAATGGCAGACGCGCTGGCTTCAGGTGCCAGTGTCCTTCGGGACGTGGGGGTTCAAGTCCCCCTTCGCCCACCGTACTGTGAGACGAGTCGTGACCGACATCGTCGTCGAAACGGCCGCCATGGGCGTGGTTGGAACGGCTAGCGCACGCCCACGGCCAGCCCAGGGCAACCCCGGTATCGACGTGACTATCGCCGGCGCTGTCCGGTTCAGCTCGGTCGCGGCCGCAGCCGGGTGGCGGGGCGCCTCGGTACCCTTTTACACGGCGCGCATCGCGGTCAGCGTCCTCGCCGCTTGTTGCGCCATACCGGTTATCACGTCGGCGGCTGGCAGGACGGCATTGACCAGGCCCGCGGCTTGACCGGCGGTGACATTGGCGATGCTGTAGTCACGCGCAGCAACGGCTCGCCAATATCTGGCCATGGCTTCTTCGCGATGGAGAATGTCGAGTTCGGTGTCCTCGAATTGGTCGGTGAGGGCGTTGCTTAGCACGCTCATCGTGTGTCCTTGCGGCCAGGGATAGCGCCGTAGCTGATCGTAGATAGTGGTGCGGCACATGTCGTCGCCAGTGGCCGCCAGCAGCGGGTCCCGCGCCTGCGGTGTGGATAACGCTTCGACCGTGGCGTAGAAGCGCGTACCGACCAATACCCCGGCGGCGCCCAACATCAACGCGGCGGCAAGGCCCCGGCCGTCGGCGATGCCCCCGGCGGCGATCACCGGGATATCAGTTCCCCGCGCGGTGACCAGGTCGACGATTTCGGGTACCAAGGTCAGGGTGGAACGTGGACCGTGGCCGTGCCCACCGGCCTCGGTGCCCTGAGCCACCAACACATCGGCGCCGACCTGCAGGGCTCGCTCGGCCTGGGTCCGGTTTTGGATCTGGCAGACCAACCGCGTTCCGGCGGACTTGATGGCGTCAGCGAAAACCGCGGGGTCCCCGAACGACAGCATCACCGCCACCGGCTCATACTGCAGCGCGAGGTCGAGCAGCTGCGGTTGGCGGGCCAAAGACCAGGTGATGAACCCGCAGCCCACCGGCGCTCCAGCGGCGAGATCGAACTGCCGGGCCAACCAATCCCGGTCCCCATAGCCGCCCCCGATGAGGCCGAGTCCCCCTGCGCCACTTACCGCGGCAGCCAGCTCACCGCCGGCGATCAAGTCCATTGGCGCGGACACTATCGGATAGTCGATTCCGAACATCTGGCTAAAGGCCGTCGATAGCACCACAACAACCTCCTTGGCGAGCGTCGTGATGACACGCAGATCCTGGCCGATGGTAGGTGATCAGGCGAGCCACTTCTTCGCCGAACTCGCGAGCCGAGCCTGATCACGCTGGGTTTGGCAACTGCCGGGCTTGCCGACCGGGCATCAAGCGGCCGGTTGTGGGCCAACCTGTGCGATCGGCAGGTGCACCACGACCCCGGGCACCGGGGTGACCTCGAGTCCTTCGTTGCGGGCCAGCAGAGCCGCATTGTCCGGGAGCTGCCTGGAATTGATCTCGCCGCCGGCAATCCGACGCAGCACGTCGTGGGCTGCCGCGAGCTGTTCGCGCTTTCGGTACTGGCCGCCGGGAAGCTTGATGCCGGCCCATACGCCGTACTCCACCCGATGCTCGACCGCGTGTTGAGCACACCGGCGCTGCTGTAGGAGCGGGCACCGGCGCAGGCATTGGATCCGCGCTTGGGTGGCCGACCGCTCATAGGCGCGTGCCTTAGCGGCGCCGTCGCTGCCGTCGTCATCGGGGTACCCGAACCATAGTTCCGGGTCGGTTGCGCAGGGGTGTGCCATGTGCCGGCCTCCTTGTTGAACGAAACATAGGCAAAAGCGTATATGTCTGTGGCGGGCTCTGCAAGAGAATCGCGATAAAAACGTATATACATAAGGGGTGGCCGCGGCCGAGTCGTATCCGGGTAGTATCCGGCTTATGGCCGGAGCGTGCGGTGAGCCGTGAGTCGGCCGGCGCGGCCATTCGCGCACTTCGCGAGTCGCGTGACTGGTCCCTCGCGGACCTGGCGGCCGCCACTGGCGTAAGCACCATGGGCCTGAGCTATCTGGAGCGCGGTGCCCGCAAGCCACACAAAAGCACAGTTCAGAAGGTCGAAAATGGCCTCGGCCTGCCGCCTGGCACCTACTCGCGGCTGTTGGTCGCCGCTGATCCCGATGCGGAGCTGGCCCGACTGATCGCCGCACAGCCGTCCAACCCGACGGCTGTCCGCCGCGCCGGTGCGGTCGTCGTGGACCGCCACAGCGATACCGACGTGCTGGAGGGCTACGCCGAAGCACAGCTCGATGCCATCAAATCCGTCATCGACCGATTGCCTGCGACGACCTCCAACGAATATGAGACGTATATTCTCTCTGTGATCGCGCAATGCGTGAAGGCGGAGATGCTGGCCGCCAGCTCCTGGCGGGTGGCGGTGAACGCCGGCGCCGACTCGACCGGCCGGCTCATGGAGCATCTGCGGGCGCTGGAAGCCACGCGCGGCGCGCTACTGGAGCGGATGCCGACAAGCTTGAGCGCCCGGTTCGATCGGGCATGTGCGCAGTCGTCGTTACCGGAGGCGGTCGTGGCCGCGCTAATCGGCGTCGGCGCCGACGAAATGTGGGATATCCGCAATCGGGGCGTCATCCCTGCGGGCGCGCTCCCCCGCGTCCGAGCCTTCGTCGACGCAATCGAGGCAAGTCACGACGCGGATGAGGGGCAGCAGTGAATTACAGCGAGGTCGAGCTGTTGAGTCGCGCTCATCAACTGTTCGCCGGAGACAGTCGGCGACCGGGGTTGGATGCGGGCACCACACCCTACGGGGATCTGCTGTCTCGGGCTGCCGACCTGAATGTGGGTGCGGGCCAGCGCCGGTATCAACTCGCCGTGGACCACAGCCGGGCGGCCTTGCTGTCTGCTGCGCGAACCGATGCCGCGGCCGGGGCCGTCATCACCGGCGCTCAACGGGATCGGGCATGGGCCCGGCGGTCGACCGGAACCGTTCTCGACGAGGCTCGCTCGGATACCACCGTTACTGCGGTTATGCCGATAGCCCAGCGCGAAGCCATACGCCGTCGTGTGGCGCGGCTGCGCGCGCAACGAGCCCATGTGCTGACGGCGCGACGACGGGCACGACGGCACCTGGCGGCGCTGCGTGCGCTGCGGTACCGGGTGGCGCACGGCCCGGGGGTCGCGCTGGCCAAACTTCGGCTGCCGTCGCCGAGCGGTCGCGCCGGCATCGCGGTCCACGCCGCGCTGTCGCGACTTGGCCGTCCCTATGTCTGGGGCGCAACGGGGCCCAACCAGTTCGACTGTTCCGGTTTGGTCCAGTGGGCCTACGCCCAGGCGGGTGTTCACCTGGATCGCACCACCTATCAACAGATCAACGAGGGGATCCCGGTGCCGCGCTCACAGGTCCGGCCGGGCGATCTGGTCTTCCCGCACCCCGGGCACGTGCAGCTGGCGATCGGCAACAATCTGGTCGTCGAGGCGCCCCATGCGGGCGCGTCGGTTCGGGTCAGCTCGCTGGGCAACAACGTGCAGATTCGGCGACCGCTGAGTGGCAGATAATCGCCCAATCAGACGGGCAGGATGAGAAGGTTGAACCATGTCGGAGCAAGCCGGGTCTTCGGTAGCTGTCATCCAGGAGCGCCAGGCTTTGCTGGCAAGGCAACACGACGCCGTGGCCGAAGCCGACCGTGAGTTGGCCGACGTGCTAGCCAGCGCGCATGCGGCCATGCGGGAAAGCGTCCGTCGGCTGGATGCTATCGCGGCCGAACTCGACCGCGCGGTTCCGGATCAGGATCAGCTTGCCGTCGATACGCCCATGGGAGCGCGTGAGTTTCAAACGTTCCTGGTCGCCAAGCAGCGCGAGATCGTAGCGGTCGTCGCCGCCGCCCACGAGCTCGATCGCGCAAAAAGCGCTGTGCTAAAGCGCCTGCGGGCACAGTACACGGAACCGGCCCGTTAGCTGCGGACCGGATACGCTGGACCGGCAGGCGTTGGGTGAATTGTCGGCGACTACACACCTAGGTACTGTCACGCGGCATGGAAGCGCCGGGGACAGGGCCCGCAGTGGGTCGCAGTGGCGTTTGACGCGGCGATGTCCACGCACGAAGATCTCCTTGCCACGATCAGGTACGTCCGCGACCGAACCGGTGACCCAAACGCGTGGCAGACCGGGTTGACACCGACCGAGGTGACCGCGGTGGTCACGTCCACGACACGTTCCGAACAGCTCGATGCCATTTTGCGTAAGATCCGCCAGCGGCATTCGAACCTGTACTATCCAGCACCGCCCGATCGGGAACAAGGAGACGCCGCCCGTGCCATCGCGGATGCGGAAGCAGCTCTGGCACATCAGAATTCGGCTACCGCGCAGCTCGATCTGCAGGTCGTCTCGGCAATTCTGAACGCGCATCTGAAGACTGTCGAGGGTGGCGAATCGCTGCACGAGCTTCAGCAAGAGATCGAAGCCGCGGTACGCATTCGATCCGATCTGGACACTCCGGCCGGCGCGCGTGATTTCCAGCGTTTCTTGATCGGCAAGCTCAAGGATATCCGGGAGGTGGTTGCGACCGCGAGCCTGGACGCTGCGTCGAAATCCGCTCTGATGGCCGCCTGGACATCGCTGTATGACGCATCCAAGGGCGACCGTGGCGATGCCGATGACCGCGGACCGGCGTCGGTCGGCTCGGGCGGCGCGCCCGCACGCGGTGCCGGTCAGCAGCCGGAGTTGCCGACACGAGCCGAACCCGATTGCCTCCTCGACTCGCTGCTGCTCGAGGATCCGGGTTTGCTGGCCGATGACCTACAGGTGCCGGGAGGCACATCCGCGGCAATACCATCAGCGTCGTCGACGCCAAGCCTGCCCAATCTTGGCGGAGCAACGATGCCGGGTGGCGGAGCAACACCGGCCTTGGTCCCCGGTGTGAGCGCGCCGGGTGGGCTTCCGCTCTCCGGCCTGCTGCGCGGCGTGGGTGACGAACCGGAGTTGACGGACTTCGACGAACGGGGACAAGAAGTCAGGGATCCGGCCGATTATGAGCATTCCAACGAACCGGATGAGCGTCGCGCCGACGACCGAGAAGGCGCCGACGAGGACGCCGGGCTGGGCAAGTCAGAATCGCCACCGCAGGCTCCGACGACCGTGACGCTGCCCAACGGTGAGACGGTGACCGCGGCCAGTCCCCAGCTCGCCGCGGCGATCAAGGCGGCGGCCAGCGGCACACCGATCGCAGATGCGTTCCAACAACAGGGAATTGCCATCCCGCTACCGGGAACCGCGGTCGCCAACCCCGTCGACCCCGCCCGGATCTCAGCGGGAGACGTAGGTGTGTTCACCGCCACGCCCTTGCCCTTGGCCCTAGCAAAGCTCTTCTGGACGGCCAGATTCAACACATCTCAGCCGTGCGAGGGCCAAACTTTCTAGGCTGGATACATCCAGCGGCGACCGCGACCGCGCCGGCGAGGACCGAAGCACCGACACCAACCAGGCCGGCGGCCGCTCGATAGGTACTGACCGCCCGGTCACAACAAGAGGAGACAGCGGATGACAGATCGAATTCACGTGCAGCCTGCACATTTACGTCAGGCCGCTGCCCATCACCAGCAGACCGCCGACTACCTGCGGACCGTGCCGTCGTCGCACGACGCGATCCGCGAAAGTCTGGACTCGCTGGGGCCTATTTTCAGTGAGCTCCGCGACACCGGGCGTGAGCTGCTCGAGCTCAGAAAGCAGTGCTACCAGCAGCAAGCCGACAACCACGCCGATATTGCCCAGAACCTGCGAACGTCGGCCGCGATGTGGGAGCAGCACGAGCGAGCGGCGTCGCGCAGCCTCGGCAACATCATTGACGGGAGCCGATGACAGGGCGATGACCGACGCCAATCCCGCTTTCGACACGGTCCACCCCAGCGGGCACATTCTTGTTCGGTCCTGCCGCGGTGGATACATGCATAGCGTCTCGCTGAGCGAGGCGGCGATGGAGACCGACGCAGAAACCCTGGCGGAAGCCATCCTGCTCACCGCCGACGTGTCCTGCCTTAAAGCGTTGCTGGAAGTACGCAACGAGATCGTGGCGGCGGGCCACACCCCGTCCGCGCAGGTTCCCACGACCGACGACCTGAACGTCGCGATCGAAAAGCTGCTGGCCCATCAACTGCGCCGCCGTAACCGTTGAAGTGCTAGATGAGCCAGGTCTTGGTGCTGTCGGGATCGGGTGCGATGTCGGTGGGCGGCTCGATCGGATTGGGGCCGAACAATTCTCGCGCTCGAGTGAGCAGAGCCCGCACCTCGTCGAGTTGCTGCTGCAGCGCAGAATCAGCCATAACCCCACGCTACCCAGGCCCCGTCTGACACACAATTCACCACCCGCTCACCGCCTGCGCGGGCCAGATGATGCCGGTACGCTTACCCGGTGGCGATCTTCGGTCGATGGAGTGCGCGCCAGCGACTCCGGAGAGCGACCCGGGAATCCCTCACGATTCCGACGTTTAGCTCCTCGCTGGATTGCACCACACGGGTAATTGGCGGGCTCTGGCCCGCTGAGCTTTCGTCTAACACCGCCGAAACCGCCACGCTTGCAGAACATCTGAAAGCGGATCTGCATCGGATAGTTGGTTCTGCCAACGACGAGCTGATGGTCATCTGGCGTGCGGGGATGGCTGATTCGACGCGACGCGCAGAAGAAGACAGAGTGATCGACCGCGCCCGCGCGTCGGCGATGCGTCGCGTCGAGTCGGCGATGCGCGAGCTTCGGCAGATAACGGGGCGCGTTCCCGTGGAAATTCCGCGTATGCGCGGCGCCGGCGGCTCGGATCTGGACACGACACGACTCATGCCGGCCGTCACGGTAGTTCAGCCCGCTGACCAGGCCTGTACGGATTGGCCGGTTGCCGCCGCCGAGGATGACGAAGCCCGACTGCAGCGCCTCCTGGCGTTCGTGGCTCGTCAGGAGCCACGGCTGAACTGGGCGGTCGGCGTTCACGCGGACGGCACGACGGTCCTGGTCACCGACGTCGCCCATGGTTGGATACCTCCGGGCATCGCCCTTCCCGAAGGCGTGCGATTGTTGGCACCGGCGCGACGCGCCGGCAGAGCCCCCGAGTTGGTCGGTATCACGACGTGTTGCAAGACGTACACCCCCGGTGACTCGCTGCGTCGGGCGGTCGATTCAACCGCGCCGACGTCCTCGGTGCAGCCGCGAGCGTTGCCAGCGATCGCCGGCCTGAGTGTGGAGCTGGGCATAGCGACCCAGCGGCACGACGGCTTACCGAAGATCGTGCACGCCATGGCCACGGCGGCCGGCAACGGCGCCGCCGCCGAGGAAGTCGACCTGTTGCGGGTGCACGTCGATACCGCGCTCCACCACGTCTTGGCCCAGTATCCCCGGGTCGATCCGGCGTTACTGCTCAACTGTATGTTGTTGGCCGCCACCGAGCGCAGCGTCACGGGAGACCCGATCGCGGCGAACTATCACTTCGCGTGGTTCCGGGAACTCGATTCACGCCGATAGCTTTCTCGAATCCCCACGGCAAGCGTCCGGCGATGAATTGACGCTGGTGGGGGGCGTGGACATACTGTCATGGTGTCGGGGTCGGACAGTCGCAGCGAACCGAGCCAGCTGAGCGACCGAGACCTCGTCGAATCGGTTCTTCGTGACTTGAGCGAGGCGGCCGACAAGTGGGAGGCGCTCGTCACGCAGGCTGAAACTGTTACCTACAGCGTGGACTTGGGAGACGTTCGCGCTGTTGCCAATTCGGACGGGCGGTTGCTCGAGCTGACGTTGCATCCGGGCGTGATGACCGGCTACGCGCACGGGGAGCTGGCCGACCGAGTGAACCTGGCGATTACGGCCCTGCGCGACGAGGTTGAGGCCGAGAACCGGGCACGGTACGGCGGCCGCCTGCAGTGACATCGGTATCTGCGAGGATCAAGCCCATTTGCTGGCAAGGCATTTCGGCGCGGGGCGCAAGGCCCACAGCCGGGCCGTGGCCACCCTGAAAGCCGATATCCAAGCCTGGCACCCGGCTGGCATCCAGACCCCGAAGCCGCGATGCGAATCAGATGTGTTCGCGCGAATCGGTCACACGAGCCACCCATCAACTCGGAAGAGCCGGGTGGGGCCGGGAGCATCCGAGGCACCGCTTGCCTGACATAACAGCGTAACCGCCCCGCCATTGTCGCTGTGATGGACATGCCCCAGCCATTTGTCGGCTAGCTATACAGCGAACGTCAATTTTTCGTGAATCAGCCTGAGGCTATTGATAATTCACGGCGGCACGTCCTACTCTTAGCGGCGCTATGCGACCCAATGCGCGTGCGATGTTGCGTTTGGTGCATTGTGGTGCCGGTGCTGGTGGGCCGGCGATAACGTCGAAAGGTGCGGTATTGGGTGACCGTGTTGGCGCGTTGTCGCAGTGCCGATCGGCGGCAGCGCTGAGTCGATTCGACTTTGCACCCCGTGACTCTGTTCCCACCGCCACCTTCGGTGGTGGATGCGCTTTCAGGTCCACCAATAGGCTAGCTGTTTTCGAGCGGTGTATTTGCGTGGGGGGTGAATGTGGATACGGACAATGACAGGCCCACGCTGGCGAGGGTTTACCGCAGCCTGCGGGACATTTGTCCGGACAGCTGGAATCTTCCGGGCGGTCGGATGCCCACTGGCTTGGGCTATGACTTTCTGCGCCCTGTCGAGGACTCGGGGATCAACGACCTGAAGCACTATTACTTCATGGCGGATTTGGCCGATGGGCAACCGCTAGGCCGGGCAAACCTCTATAGCGTCTGTTTCGACCTGGCCACCACCGACCGCAAGCTCACTCCGGCCTGGCGAACGACCATCAAACGGTGGTTTCCGGGGTTTATGACCTTCCGTTTCCTCGAGTGCGGGTTGCTCACCATGGTGAGCAACCCGCTGGCGTTGCGGTCCGACACCGACTTGGAGCGGGTATTGCCTGTGCTGGCCGGCCAGATGGACCAGTTGGCGCATGACGACGGGTCGGATTTCTTGATGATCCGGGACGTGGACCCGGAACACTACCAGCGATACCTTGACATCCTGCGCCCGTTGGGCTTTCGGCCTGCGCTGGGCTTTTCCCGGGTAGACACGACCATCAGCTGGTCGAGCGTGGAAGAGGCACTGGGCTGCCTGTCTCACAAAAGGCGCCTGCCGTTGAAGACGTCGCTGGAGTTTCGTGAGCGGTTCGGTATCGAGGTCGAGGAACTCGACGAGTATGCCGAGCATGCGCCGGTATTGGCCCGGCTTTGGCGCAACGTCAAGACGGAGGCAAAGGATTACCAGCGCGAGGACCTGAACCCTGAGTTCTTCGCGGCGTGTTCTCGGCATCTGCATGGACGTAGCAGACTGTGGTTGTTCCGCTACCAGGGCACGCCAATTGCCTTCTTTTTGAACGTTTGGGGTGCGGATGAGAACTACATACTGCTTGAGTGGGGCATCGATCGTGATTTTGAACATTATAGGAAGGCGAATCTGTACCGGGCGGCGCTGATGCTCAGCCTAAAAGATGCGATCAGCCGAGATAAACGGCGAATGGAAATGGGTATTACGAACTATTTCACAAAACTTCGCATTCCGGGTGCCCGAGTCATACCGACCATCTATTTCCTGCGTCACAGCACGGATCCGGTGCATACGGCAACGTTAGCGCGAATGATGATGCACAATATTCAACGGCCAACGCTACCCGACGATATGTCGGAGGAATTCTGTCGCTGGGAAGAGCGAATACGTCTGGACCAGGACGGGCTACCCGAACACGATATCTTTCGCAAGATCGATCGTCAGCACAAATACACGGGGCTCAAACTCGGCGGAGTCTACGGTTTTTATCCCCGATTCACCGGACCGCAGCGATCCACGGTCAAGGCCGCGGAGCTGGGCGAGATCGTGTTGCTGGGCACGAACTCGTATCTGGGCCTGGCCACCCATCCAGAGGTGGTGGAGGCCTCGGCGGAGGCCACGCGACGGTACGGCACCGGCTGCTCGGGTTCGCCGTTGCTGAACGGCACGTTGGACTTGCACGTCTCGCTTGAGCAGGAACTAGCCTGTTTTTTGGGCAAACCCGCCGCCGTGTTGTGCTCCACCGGATATCAGAGCAACCTGGCGGCGATCAGCGCGCTATGCGAATCCGGGGACATGATCATCCAAGACGCGCTGAACCACCGCAGCCTGTTCGACGCCGCCAGGTTGTCCGGGGCCGACTTCACCTTGTACCGGCACAACGACATGGACCACCTGGCGCGGGTGCTACGCCGCACCGAGGGGCGCCGCCGGATCATCGTCGTGGACGCGGTGTTCAGCATGGAAGGCACCGTCGCCGACCTGGCCACCATCGCCGAGCTTGCCGACCGGCACGGCTGCCGGGTCTATGTGGACGAGTCCCATGCGCTGGGCGTGCTCGGCCCCGACGGGCGAGGAGCTTCGGCCGCGTTGGGTGTCTTGGCGCGCATGGACGTGGTGATGGGCACGTTCAGCAAATCCTTTGCCTCCGTCGGCGGGTTCATCGCCGGAGATCGGCCCGTCGTGGACTACATCCGGCACAACGGTTCAGGTCATGTGTTTTCCGCCAGCCTGCCGCCGGCCGCCGCGGCTGCCACCCACGCGGCTCTGCGCGTCAGTCGGCGTGAACCCGACCGGCGGGCTCGGGTGCTGGCCGCGGCCGAGTACATGGCCACCGGCCTGGCACGGCAGGGCTATCAGGCCGAGTATCACGGAACCGCGATCGTGCCGGTGATCCTGGGCAACCCGACCGTGGCGCATGCGGGCTATCTGCGGCTGATGCGCTCCGGGGTGTATGTGAACCCGGTGGCCCCCCCAGCCGTGCCGGAGGAGCGTTCGGGATTCCGCACCAGCTACCTAGCCGACCACCGACAATCTGACCTCGACCGGGCCTTGCACGTGTTTGCCGGCCTTGCCGAGGACCTGACCCCGCAAGGAGCCGCGCTATGAAAGAGGCCATCAACGCCACCATCCAACGGATCTTGCGAACCGACCGCGGCATCACCGCGAACCAGGTACTCGTCGACGACCTGGGTTTTGACTCGCTCAAGCTGTTCCAGTTGATCACCGAGCTAGAAGACGAATTCGACATCGCCATCTCTTTCCGCGACGCACAGAACATCAAAACAGTGGGAGACGTCTACACCAGCGTCGCGGTCTGGTTCCCCGAAACCGCCAAGCCGGCCCCACTTGGGAAAGGAACAGCATGACCGACGACGCCGATCTTGATCTGGTCCGAAGAACTTTCGCCGCGTTTGCCCGCGGCGACCTCGCCGAGCTGACGCAATGCTTTGCGCCCGACGTGGAGCAGTTTGTCCCGGGCAAGCACGCCCTGGCTGGGGTGTTCCGCGGCGTGGACAACGTGGTTGCCTGCCTCGGCGACACCGCGGCCGCCGCCGACGGCACCATGACGGTGACGCTTGAAGACGTGTTAAGCAACACCGATGGCCAGGTGATCGCCGTGTATCGATTGCGGGCCAGCAGGGCCGGGAAGGTCCTCGACCAGCGCGAGGCGATCCTGGTTACCGTCGCCGGTGGTCGGATCACCCGACTTAGCGAGTTTTACGCCGACCCGGCGGCGACCGAAAGCTTCTGGGCATGACGGCGGCCTTGCTTTCACCAGCCATCGCCTGGCAGCAGATCTCGGCTTGCACGGACCGCACGCTGACGATCACTTGCGAGGATTCCGAGGTAATCAGCTATCAGGACCTCATCGCGCGCGCGGCGGCATGCATCCCCCCGCTACGGCGTCTTGACCTCAAACGCGGTGAACCCGTGCTGATCACCGCCCACACCAACCTGGAATTCCTGTCCTGCTTTTTGGGCCTCATGCTCCATGGCGCTGTGCCGGTACCCATCCCGCCGCGGGAGGCACTGAAGACCACCGAGCGTTTCATGACTCGGCTCGGCCCACTGCTGCGCCATCACCGCGTGCTGATCTGCACACCGGCCGAACACGACGAGATACGCGCTGCCGCCAGCACCGACTGCCAGATCAGCAGATTTACTGCCCTAGCCGAGGCTGGCGACGAGCAGTTCGGCCGCGCCACGGCCCAGCAACTCGCCGACACCGCCACCGCCGACTGGCCGCTATGCACCCTCGACGACGACGCCTACGTCCAATACACCTCTGGCAGCACCGCAGCACCACGCGGAGTGGTCATCACCTACCGCAACCTGCTGTCCAACATGCGCGCAATGGCCGTGGGCTCACAATTCCAGCACGGCGATGTCATGGGCAGCTGGCTGCCCTTGCACCATGACATGGGGCTGGTGGGCAGCCTATTCGCCGCACTCTTCAACAGTGTCAGCGCGGTATTCACCACGCCACACCGGTTTCTGTATGACCCGTTGGGATTCCTCAGACTGCTCACCAGCTCCGGGGCTACCCACACGTTCATGCCTAACTTCGCTCTGGAGTGGCTGATCAACGCCTACCACAGGCGCGGCGCCGACATCGAAGGCATCGACCTACACAAAATGCGCCGCTTGATCATCGCCTCCGAACCCGTCCATGCCGAGGGCATGCGGAGATTCGCCGCCACCTTCGCCGGCGTCGGACTTGCCCCCACGGCCCTGGGTTCGGGCTATGGCCTGGCCGAAGCGACCGTCGCCGTGTCGATGTCAGCGCCCAACACGGGATTCCGCACCGAAACCCACGCCGCCGCGGAGGTCGTCACCGGCGGCCGAGTGCTGCCTGGCTACGAGGTGCGCATTGACGCCGCACCAGGTGCCCGGGCCGGAACGATCAAACTGCGCGGCGACAGCGTGGCCGCCAAAGCCTATGTGGGCGGGAAGAAGCTGGACGCGCTCGACGAGGAAGGCTTCTGCGACACCCACGACTTGGGTTTTCTTGTAGACGACGAAATCGTCATCCTTGGCCGGCAGGACGAGGTGTTCATTGTCCACGGAGAAAACAGATTCCCCTACGACATCGAGTTCATCATTCGCGGGGAATCCGAGCAGCACCGGACCAAAGTCGCATGTTTCGGGGTCAACGAACGCGTCGTGGTTGTGTTGGAAAGCCCATTGGACAGCATCATCGACAAGGCCGAAGCCGACCGACTGAGATGTCAAGTCGTTGCCGCGACTGGGCTGCAGTTGGATGAACTGATCACGGTTCGGCGCGGCGCGATTCCCACCACCACCAGCGGCAAGCTCAAACGACGCGCCGTCGCGCAGGCTTATCGAGACGGCACACTGCCCCGTCTTGCCACCCACGCGTGGACGGCGGATCCCGATAGCGCTCCCAAAACGACCCGGTCCAGCCTGGAAGGCGCCCACTGATCTTCCACTGACGTCTCATCAAACCCCCGGGGCGCTCGCGCGCTGGGCGCGCTCATCGACCGGGGCTTGGGTTGATTGGCCCCGGCTCTCTTCGCGCGCTGGGCGCGCTCATCGACCGCGGCCGGGTGGCCCGGCGAAAGCTTGGGCGATCGTCAGCCAGCGTTGTGCGTCCTCCCCTACTGCGTTGACGTCAAGAGTGCTCAGCGCGCGCCGCTGGGTGACCAGGAAGCAGAAGTCCTCGGCGGACCCGGTGACCCGCTGGGCCGCATCGGATGGCCCCCAAGACCAAGTGTCGCCGCTCGGTCCCCGCAGCTCGACCAGGAACGGCTCGGCCGGAGGGGTTAGGTTGTTGACGATGAACGCGTAGTCGCGGGTGCGGACACCGAGATGCGCAATAGACCGCAGTCGCTGGGTGGCGGGCCGGATGACGCCCAGGGCGTCGGCGACGTCCAGTCCATGTGCCCAGGTCTCCATCAACCGCGCTGTTGCCATCGACGCCGCGCTCATCGGTGGCCCGAACCAGGCCAATTTGCGGCCATCGGGAACCGCCAGCAGTTCCTCGTGCAGCCGCCCCCGAGTGACCCGCCAGTCTGTGAGCAGTTCGGCAGGTGAAACGGCCGCCAGTTCTGTCGCGGCGTCGTCGACGAAACCGGCCGGATTGGCCGCGGCGGCGGTCATCAGCTCGGCGAACCCGGCCTCGTCGGTGACCGCCGTCAGCGCCACTCGATCGGTCCACAGCAGGTGGCCGATCTGGTGTGCGATGGTCCAACCCGGCGCAGGTGTCGGATCGGCCCAGCGATCCGCTGGCAGATGCGCCACCAGCGCGTCGAGGTCGTCGCTTTCGGCACGCAGGTCTGCCACGAACGGCCCAGGATCCGCCATCACCACCTCCTGAGGTAACAGTTCGTCGGGAAAGGCATGTTTGTACCCTAGCGACCGATCACAGGCTGGCCGCGGCGCCCGACGATGGTGTGCACCACCAGCCCGGCTAGGTAGATCGCCGACCCGAACAGCACAAATACGGGCGCGTGCCCGTGCTCGGGAATCAAGGCTGCGGCCACGGTAATCGAGAGGATGTATGAGACCCAAAACAGTGCATCCTGCACGGCGAACACGTGCCCGCGCAATGCGTCGTCGACGTCCATCTGCATCGCCGAATCGGCGCACAGCTTGACCACCTGGCCGGCCACACCTAAAAGGAAGCCGCATACCACCATCACCGGGACCAGCAGCCCGGCGGCCGCGACCTGGATAGTGGCGGCCGCAGCCAACGCGCCATTTGCCGTGGCGTAGCGTCCCCAGCGCCGGATCGCGGTCGGAGTCAAGACGTTGGCCAGGAAGGCTCCCAGCCCGGTGGCCGCGAAGAACAGCAGTGCGGTACCCAACCCCCCAACGGCCCGGGCGGTCACGTGGCGGACCAGGAGCAAGATCAGCAGTGAGTTGATACCGACCACCATCCGATGCGCTGCCAAACCGGACAGGCCGGCAGCGACGGTCGGAAGTTGCACCACGGTGCGCGCTCCATGTAGCCAACCGGTGACCACGGCGTAGACAGCAGATCCGTGGATCGCGCGTTCGGTGTCGTCCGGGCCGAGTACCCGCGGGCCGAACCGCAGCGACCAAAGCAACGCGATCGATACGGGGATCGCCACCAGGAAGACGATCGCGGAGGCCCCCTCGTCGCCGCTGCCGAGCAGCCAACGAGGCAACAGCATGAAGTTGGCGCCCAGGAACGCGGAGACCGCCCCCGACGCGATGGCCACCGAGTTCATCGTGACCACCTGTTCGCGCGGCACCACGTGGGGCAGTGCCGCCGACAGTCCCGAGGCGACGAATCGTGCCAAGCCGTTGGCGACCAGCGCTCCGACCAACAGCGGCACGTCGCCGGCTCCGACCGCGAGTATCGTGCCGACCCCGGCGATCAGGGCTAGCCGGCCGGTGTTGGCGCCAACCAGCACCCACCGCCGATCCCACCGGTCCATTAGGGCCCCGGCGAAGGGCCCCAGCAGCGAATAGGGCAGAAACAGCACCGCGAAGGCCCCCGCGATGGCCATCGGGTCGGCCGCCCGGTCCGGGTTGAACAGCAACGCTCCGGCCAGCCCCGCCTGAAACAACCCGTCGCCGAACTGACTCGCAACCCGCACCTGCAGCAGACGCCAGAAGTCGGGCAAGCTGCGCACCGACCGCCAAACGTCGACGGGTGCGCGTGCGTGCATCCGGGAGTGAATCACTAAACCCACTTCCACCCTGGGCACAGGCAAGGTTCGGTCCACCCCGTGCCGCCCCAACCACAGTACAAATATTCGCCGACCCTGCTTGTTCGCCCCGGGCGATGCGACGGTGGTGCGATGATGGTGTGGTGGCGCCGCACGAAGACCCCGAGGACCATGTCGCACCCGCCGCACAACGGGTGCGAGCGGGCACCTTATTGTTGGCCAACACCGATCTCCTTGAACCGACATTTCGCCGCAGTGTGATCTACATCGTGGAGCACAACGACGGCGGCACCCTCGGTGTGGTCCTCAATCGGCCCAGCGAAACCGCGGTCTACAACGTGTTGCCGCAGTGGGCCAAACTCGCGGCCAAGCCAAAGACAATGTTCATCGGTGGGCCGGTGAAGCGCGACGCGGCGCTGTGTCTGGCGGTATTGCGGGTTGGCGCTGACCCGGAAGGCGTGCCGGGCCTAAGGCATGTCGCGGGCAGGCTGGTGATGGTCGATCTGGATGCCGACCCCGAGGTGCTCGCAGCGGCGGTGGAAGGGGTGCGCATCTACGCCGGGTACTCCGGCTGGACCATCGGTCAGCTCGAAGGTGAAATCGAGCGCGACGACTGGATTGTGTTGTCGGCGTTGCCATCTGACGTTTTGGTGGGGCCGAGAGCCGACCTGTGGGGGCAGGTGCTGCGACGGCAGCCGCTGCCGCTGTCGCTGCTGGCCACCCACCCGATCGATCTGAGCCGGAACTAGGCTACTCCGCCGCCGAGCTTGCCAGAGCAGCGCGTCGCGTCGCCGCGGTCGAGCCAGGCGATCCGGCCCAGCCTAGTGGGCCACAGGCTGTTCAATGACAGGCCTGGGTGCAGACCGCGCAGCTGCCAACGCAGTTGGCGGTGGGGCTAGCGGTTTCACGGCGCAGCGCGTACTGGGCGCTCTGCCACGACCCCGCGGCCAGCGTGCCGACCGCGCCCGCAATGCAGACGATCACCACCATCAAGGCGGTGTGCCCGGGCGCGGCCACCGCCACCACTCCCCCGGCGGCCAGCATTACTGCGGCTGCCAACTGCGTGGGCGCCATCGCGCGCAGCGCCAGCGCCGTGGGGTCGGCAGTGGGCGTATGGCACAGCGACCAGCTCCCGAACAGGGCGGACGCCGCCGCCGCACACATGCACAGCACACCCGCGAGGAACATTCGTTCACCATACGAGGCCGCCGACGAATCCGCTCACCGAGCTCCATGCGGGCCCGTGTTTCTGCTCGGCCTCATCGCGACCTAGCGCGGCGGGACTGGTGTCAGGGTGCCCGCGGGCGGATACCCAGGCGCCTGCCCGGGTAGTCCCACCGGTGCCGAACCGGGTGCCGGGGCAGGCGCCTGAGCGGGCGCCGCATGCGCAACCACTTGGAATCCGTTGACAATCGCATCGGTGGCCGGCCCGTCGGTGACCGCCTGCGACAGCGCGGTGGTCACCGACAGCGAAACCAGGTACTTGTCGGCTCCGGAGGTGGCGATGACGTGGCGCCGGGAGGTGTTGAGGGTCATGTCGTTTTCGCGGTAGGTGCCCTCGATGATTGATGACGGAAAGCCGTCGAAATTGGCCATCGAGGCGTTTGTGGTCTGCCATGCGAGCAATTTCTGGCTGTCAATGTAGCCGTGTGTGATGGCCTCAGCGGGATCGAAGTCACCGATCAGCCTATACACCACCAGCTGCGCATTCGACGTGTAGACGCTGTTGCCCAACCGGTCGGCGATCACCACGAACGCGTCGGGCACGTTGGGGTCGGGCACCTGAGTCCAGCGCGGCGGCATGGGCAGTGTGATGTCGAGCGCCTTGAATCCGTGCGGTCGCTGTGCCTCCAGCTTGACGCCCTTCTCCCGGAGGTGGTCCCGAAGTGTGCCGCTGATCGCGGGAGTCACTGGCGGCGGCAGCGGGGGCACAGCGGTGGACCCGGGTGCTCCGACCGGAATCGGCGACGCGATCGGTGCGGGTGCTGGCGCCGGTGAGAACCTGTTGCTGCTCCCGCCCGGAAGCGCCGTGAGGTTCTGCACGGGCGGGACTGTTGCCGGCGCCGAGACTGGGGCAGGGATAGGCGGCGGTGGCAGCAGGGGATCCGCTGAGGCCTTCCCGGCGGTGACCAGCACCACGCCGATGAAACCGGTGGCCATGCCGCCTGCGAAGACCCGCCAGGTGCGCGCGATCTGGATCATTTGCGTCGGTCCCTCCGAATGGCCGGGCGACGGTGCCCGTCGTCGAGGCTGAATGTAACCAGCGCTCCATGGCAGTGCACAGGCTTGAAATGCAGCTGGAATGAACCTCTGATCGTGGTGCAACGGAACCGAGACCAACCCGTGGCCGGTAGCGCGGCCCCGGAGGTTCCCGGGCCACCCTTATACCCTGTTGGGCGTGACCGAATCGCCAACCGCTGGGCCTGGCGGCGTGCCCCGTGCCGACGACGCGGACTCCGACGTGCCACGGTACCGCTATACCGCCGAGCTCGCGGCTAGGCTGGAACGGACCTGGCAGGAAAACTGGGCCCGGCTAGGGACGTTCAACGTGCCCAACCCGGTCGGCTCGCTGGCCCCACCGGATGGTGCCGCGGTGCCTGACGACAAGCTCTTCGTGCAGGACATGTTCCCCTACCCCTCGGGTGAGGGACTCCACGTTGGTCATCCCCTCGGCTACATCGCGACCGACGTCTATGCCCGCTATTTCCGGATGGTGGGCCGTAATGTGCTGCATGCGCTAGGGTTCGACGCGTTCGGGCTGCCCGCCGAGCAATACGCGGTACAAACCGGCACCCATCCGCGTACCCGGACCGAAGCCAACGTCGTCAACTTTCGCCGCCAGTTGGGCCGGCTGGGCTTCGGCCACGACAGCCGACGAAGCTTCTCGACCACCGATGTCGACTTCTACAGGTGGACTCAGTGGATCTTCCTACAGATATACAACGCGTGGTTCGACACCACAGCCAACAAGGCGCGCCCGATATCAGAGCTGGTCGCCGAATTCGAGTCCGGTGCAAGGTGTCTCGATGGCGGCCGGGATTGGGCCAAGTTGACCGCGGGGGAGCGAGCCGATGTGATCGACGAGTACCGGCTGGTCTATCGGGCGGATTCGCTGGTGAACTGGTGCCCGGGGCTAGGTACGGTGCTTGCCAACGAAGAGGTGACCGCCGACGGCCGCAGCGACCGGGGCAATTTTCCGGTGTTCCGGAAGCGGTTGCGGCAATGGATGATGCGGATCACCGCCTATGCCGACCGGCTGCTCGACGACCTGGATGTGCTGGATTGGCCTGAGCAGGTCAAGACCATGCAGCGCAACTGGATCGGGCGTTCGACGGGTGCGGTGGCGCTGTTCTCGGCGAGAGCGGCCAGCGATGACGGGTTCGAAGTCGACATCGAGGTGTTCACCACGCGGCCCGACACCTTGTTCGGCGCCACGTATCTGGTGCTGGCTCCCGAGCACGACTTGGTCGACGAGTTGGTCGCCGCGTCCTGGCCGGCTGGGGTCAACCCCTTGTGGACATACGGCGGCGGCACACCTGGTGAGGCCATCGCCGCCTACCGGCGTGCGATCGCCGCCAAATCAGACCTCGAGCGCCAGGAGAGCAGGGAAAAGACCGGCGTCTTCTTGGGCAGCTACGCCATCAACCCGGCCAACGGTGAGCCGGTGCCGATCTTCATCGCCGACTACGTGCTGGCCGGGTACGGTACCGGGGCAATCATGGCGGTGCCGGGTCATGACCAGCGGGACTGGGACTTCGCTCGGGCATTTGGTCTACCGATCGTGGAAGTAATTGCCGGCGGCAATATTTCGGAATCCGCGTATACAGGCGATGGCATCCTGGTCAACTCGGATTACCTCAATGGAATGAGCGTGCCAGCAGCAAAGCGGGCCATCGTCGACCGGTTGGAGTCCGCGGGCCGCGGCCGGGCTCGAATCGAATTCAAATTGCGCGACTGGCTTTTTGCGCGGCAGCGGTATTGGGGTGAACCATTCCCGATCGTCTATGACAGCGACGGGCGTCCGCATGCGCTCGACGAAGCTGCACTGCCCGTCGAGCTGCCTGATGTCCCGGACTACTCGCCGGTTTTGTTCGACCCCGACGATGCGGACAGCGAGCCTTCGCCCCCACTGGCCAAGGCGACTGAGTGGGTACACGTCGACCTGGACCTCGGTGATGGCCTGAAGCCCTACAGCCGCGACACCAACGTGATGCCGCAGTGGGCGGGCAGCTCCTGGTATGAACTGCGCTACACCGATCCGCACAACTCAGAACGGTTCTGCGCCAAGGAAAACGAGGCCTATTGGATGGGACCGCGGCCGGCTGAGCACGGCCCGGACGACCCCGGTGGCGTCGACTTGTACGTCGGCGGTGCTGAACACGCGGTTTTGCACCTGCTGTATTCCAGGTTCTGGCACAAGGTCTTGTACGACCTGGGTCACGTCAGCTCTCGCGAGCCTTACCGCAGGCTGGTCAATCAGGGCTATATTCAAGCTTACGCTTACACCGATGCGCGCGGATCCTATGTCCCTGCCGAGCAGGTGATCGAACGCGGTGACAGATTTGTCTATCCTGGACCTGACGGTGAGGTCGAAGTTTTCCAGGAATTCGGCAAAATCGGTAAGAGCCTGAAGAATTCGGTATCGCCGGACGAAATCTGCGACGCATACGGGGCAGATACGCTTCGGGTTTACGAGATGTCGATGGGGCCGCTGGAGGCTTCACGTCCATGGGCCACAAAGGATGTTGTCGGCGCGTACCGTTTTCTGCAGCGGGTGTGGCGCTTGGTCGTCGACGAGCACACCGGCGAAACTCGGGTGGCTGACGGCGTGGAACTCGACATCGATACGCTACGGGCGTTGCACCGCACCATCGTCGGCGTGTCAGAAGACTTTGCGGCACTTCGCAATAACACCGCAACGGCTAAGTTGATCGAATACACGAACCACCTCACCAAGAAGCATCGTGATGCGGTGCCTCGGGCCGCCGTGGAGCCGCTTGTACAAATGCTGGCTCCGCTGGCCCCACATATTGCCGAGGAGCTGTGGCTGCGACTGGGCAACACCACCTCGTTGGCACACGGCCCGTTCCCGAAGGCCGATGCCGCCTACCTCGTCGACGAGACGGTCGAGTATCCGGTGCAGGTGAACGGCAAGGTACGTGGCCGGGTGGTGGTGGCCGCCGACACCGACGAGGAAACGCTGAAAGCCGCCGTTCTGACCGACGAAAAGGTCCAGGCATTCTTGGCTGGTGCCACCCCGCGCAAGGTTATCGTGGTCGCCGGCCGGCTGGTCAATCTCGTCATCTAGGTCGTGTCGGCGGTGCCGACGGTGGGCGAGGTAATCCGCGGGGTAGTTCGTTGTATGCGTTACGCCGCGAGAGCCGGCGGCGACCAGATTGGTTGATAGCGTGGTACTTTCACGCTCGTTTGCGAGCAGGGGAGTTGCTTGCAGGGCCACTGGCCGGTTCGCCCGAGGCGAGACGCTCCAGTGGCGCCAGGGCCTTCCTGAGGGTTTCCAAGTCGGAGCGGGGAAGTTGGCTGAGCAGCGCGGCCAGAGCCGCGCGCCGGTTGGCCAGTGACTCACCGTGAACCGCCCGCCCTTGCGGCGTGATGTCTACCAACACCGCCCGCAAGTCGGACGGGTCTCGCGAGCGTTTCACCAGTCCAATCTTCTCGAGCCGCCGGATCGCCACGGTGGTGGTGGGAGTTCGCACCCGTTCGTGAGCGGCCAGGTCGGTCATCCGGATGGGACCTTGATCGAGCAGGGTGACCAGGATCGACAGTTGCGCCAGCGTTAGGTCGCCGGCTGCAGCCCCGTTGGGATCCCCGCGGCGCAGCATTGAAATCAGCTTGGACAATGCGCGGTGCAGCCCCTCCGCCAGTTGGGTCACTTCCGGTGCGGTGAATTCGCTGTCCGCCATAAACCGGCAGTCTAACCTGACATGCGTGTGACCGTAGACTTGTGTCGGGCGACCTTTGACCGCCAATGCATTTGGTCCCGAAATCCGCTGCATTTTCTTGCCAATCGAGCGGACAACACTCATGTCATGGCTGACTACCTACATTGTCAGTTCTGCCGGATCCATGGTCAGTGATGTCGAATGCCACTGACCGCCAACGGAAACCGGCTCTCGCGTTAACGGGACAGTCAATATTGGAGACGCCGGCAGCCGCTGCTGGCTTCACCATCGGATCGGCGTAATTAGGGCACCGGTGAGGAGGGCTGGTAGCTTCTGGCGAAGCCAGGGATCGGCGCCCCAAACGGGCCGGGACAAGCGCCCTCGGGCGGGACCAATACTCGGCGGCGGAACAGTTCGGCCAGCATCGTCTGGGCCATCAGCTCGGAACGGCCGATGCAGGCAGCCCTCGCAGCTTCAGGTTCGCGCCGATGGATTGCGGCGTTCTCTTCCTCGTAGAACGGCAACACGTCGTCGCGGCTGTTTTGGTATGTCATCCAGAACACTCGCGGAATCAGGTTCTGTGAGGCCCGGATGGTGGCGTGCAGCCGCGGTCCTGCGTACTCGTCGTTGACCGTGCGCCGGTACTCCCACACGCATTCGGCGAAGGCCCGCGACTCCTTGGAGTTGCGCAGCGATCGCATGACTGCGTCGAGCTGGCCCAGGATCCGAGGCGTGGGGTTGGCGGCTGCGCGGGCAGAGGCAATGCCGTTGAGCAAGCCGTCGAGTTCGTGATGTTCCAGGATGGTGGCGACGTCGAACCGCTCGATGAACGCGCCGCGGTGATAGCGAGTCGACACAATGCCGTCGTGTTCGAGTTGAACCAGCGCCTCTTGGATGGGAACCCGGCTGACCCCCAGGCCGTGCGCGATTTCATTGCGGTCGACGCGGTCCCCGCTGCGCAGTTTGCCGGTCAATAGCAGGTTGAGGATGTGGGCGACAACCTGGTCCTTTTCCTTAACCCCGTACTTTTTTGGCATCGGTATCTAGCATCTCTTTCAGCCCGCTGCAGCCATCCGGCGCTGGCAAGTTTCTCATGACTCGGCGTCTGCGTTGTGGTGTTTCCCAGATGAAGCCGGGGGTAACGCGATCTGACAGACGTCAACCGGAGTTCACCGGCCATCGCGCCACCTGCAAAGCGCGGCCGCAGCGCTCAGGTCGTAGTCGGGACCGTCACAGCCAACGGTCAACAGCGTGACACCGAGACCGGCGAGGGCTTCGGCGCTGGCGATCAGCCCGCCGCCGTCGACCGCGGCGGAGCGTTCGATAGTCGCTGGGTTTCGGCCGACGGTCGAGCAGTGCGTGCTCAGCACGGCCGACTTCGCTAGGTAGCTGTCCCCGGCGGTAAAGCTGTGCCAGATATCGGCATACTCGGCGACCAGTCGCAGGGTCTTACGCTCTCCGCCGCCGCCGATCAGCACCGGGATGTCCCGTGTCGGCGGCGGGTTCAGCTTGCCAAGCCGCGCCTTGATCCGGGGCAGCGCAGCCGCCAGGTCGTCGAGGCGGCTGCCCGCTGTGCCGAACCGGTAGCCGTACTCGTCGTAGTCCTTCTGTTTCCAGCCCGACCCGATACCCAGGATGAGCCGGCCGCCGGAGATGTGGTCGACGGTACGGGCCATGTCGGCAAGCAGCTCCGGATTGCGGTAGGAGTTGCACGTCACTAGAGCGCCGATTTCGATGTGCGACGTTTGCTCGGCCCAGGCTCCCAAGACGGTCCAGCATTCGAAGTGTGGGCCGTCAGGGTCGCCGTAGAGCGGAAAGAAGTGGTCCCAGGTAAAAGCGATGTCCACACCGATGTCCTCGCACCGGCGGACGGCGTCTCGGACGGCGCGGTAATGGGGGGCGTGCTGCGGCTGCAGTTGTACGCCGATACGAACGGGGAGATCGGGACGCACGAGTGAAGTCATGGGTCCACCGTAGGCTCAGCGTGTGTCGAGCACCCCGCGCACGATCTCGATCAGGGCGCGCGGTTGGTCACTTTGCACCGAGTGGCCTGACTTCTCGACGATGTGAACGCCACGGAAATGCGTTGCACGCCTGTGGAGTTCGGCGGTGTCCTGGTCGGTGACGAAGCCCGACGAGCCGCCGCGCACGAGTGTGATCGGCGCGGACAGGGCGTCGACGTCGTCCCAGAGCCCTGCGAAATCTCCGAACGTGCGGATCGCGTCATAGCGCCACACCCAGTTGCCGTTGTCCAGCCGGCGGGAGTTGTGGAACACGCCGCGGCGCAACGACTTGACATCGCGGTGCGGGGCCGCGGCGATCGTTAGGTCCAGCATGGCCTGAAAGCTGGGGAATTCCCGCTCGCCGTGCATCAGCGCCACCGTGCCGCGCTGCTCGGCGGTCAGCTCGGCGTGCCGTTGCAATGCCGACGGGGTGACGTCGACGAGAACGAGTTCGCCGACCAGGTCGGGTGCCATCGCGGCCAGCCGTATCGCAGTCAACCCGCCCAGCGACATGCCGACCACGAATTCGGCACCCGGCGCAAGCTCGCGTAGCACCGGCGCCAAGGTCTCGGAGTTGAGCTGCGGCGAGTAATTGCCGTCCTCCCGCCAAGCGGAATGGCCGTGCCCTGGAAGGTCCACCGCCAGCGCCGGCTCACCCAGGCCGACGATCACGGTGTCCCAGGTATGGGCGTTCTGTCCGCCGCCGTGCAGAAAGATCACCCGCGGCGCAGAGCCGCCCCAGCGCAGCGCGCTGATGGCTCCCGCTTGGACCCGCTCGACTTCAGGCAGTGGACCATTGACACCGGCCTGCTCAGCGTTCTCAGCCAGCAGGGCAAACTCGTCCAGTCCGGTCAGTTCGTCGTCAGATAGCACGCAGCGGACGTTACCCGCGTTTGACTCTGCGGATACCAGGCAATTGTGCGAGTGGCCCGCGTGGTGAGCGCAGAGTCAACGCTAACCGATGATGAACTCTTCGAGTTGCGCGCGCGCGATGTCGTCGGGCAGCTGCTCGGGCGGGCTCTTCATCAGGTAGGCCGACGCCGGGATCACCGGTCCGCCGATGCCGCGGTCCTTGGCGATCTTGGCCGCCCGCACCGCGTCGATGATGACGCCGGCCGAGTTTGGCGAGTCCCACACCTCGAGCTTGTACTCCAGGTTCAACGGCACATCTCCGAAGGCGCGGCCCTCAAGACGGACATAGGCCCATTTGCGATCGTCGAGCCATCCGACGTGGTCGGACGGGCCGATGTGCACGTCCTTGGTCTTGAACTCGCGCTTCAGATTCGAAGTGACGGCCTGGGTCTTGGAGATCTTCTTGGACTCCAGCCGTTCACGTTCGAGCATGTTGAGGAAGTCCATGTTGCCGCCCACGTTGAGCTGCATGGTGCGGTCGAGCTGCACGCCGCGGTCCTCGAACAGCTTGGCCAGCACCCGGTGGGTGATCGTCGCGCCGACCTGGCTCTTGATGTCATCACCGACGATGGGTACCCTGGCGTCGGTGAACTTCTTGGCCCACACCGGGTCGGAGGCGATGAACACCGGCAGCGCGTTGACGAACGCCACCCCGGCGTCGATAGCACACTGGGCGTAGAACTTGTCGGCTTCCTCCGAGCCCACCGGCAAATAGGAGACCAGCACGTCGACCTTGGCCTCCTTGAGCGCCTGGACGACGTCGACGGGCTCCGCGTCGGAGAGTTCGATGGTGTCGGCGTAGTACTTGCCGATGCCATCGAGGGTAGGCCCGCGCTGCACGATCACGTTGGTCGGCGCCACATCGGCGATCTTGATGGTGTTGTTCTCCGAGGCGAAGATGGCGTCGGACAGGTCGAAGCCGACCTTCTTGGCGTCCACGTCGAACGCCGCCACGAACTTGACGTCGCGAACGTGGTACGGGCCGAACCGCACGTGCATGAGGCCCGGTACGGTCGATGTGTCGTCGGCGTTGTAGTAGTACTCGACGCCCTGGACCAGCGAGGACGCGCAGTTGCCGACGCCGACAATGGCGACTCGAACCTCCGTCGACGCCTCCGGCGCCGGTAACGACTGGTGCTCACTCATTAAGGCGTTCTCCTAACCTCATAACCTCTGGGGTGTCTTGGGTGTTGGTTCGTGCTGGGTTTACGTCTGTTCGGCGGGGTTGGGTGCTGCCCGTTCCGCGGCGATGAGCTCGTTGAGCCACTTGACCTCGCGCTCGCTGGACTCGAGCCCGAGTTGATGCAATTGGCGGGTGTAGCGGTCGAAGGAACTGCTGGCCCGCGCCACCGCCTCGCGCAAGCCTTCCCGGCGTTCCTCGACCTGGCGGCGCCGGCCTTCCAGGATGCGCATCCGCGCTTCGGCCGGGGTGCGGTTGAAGAACGCCAGGTGCACCCCGAAACCGTCGTCGGTGTAGTTGTGTGGGCCGGTGTCGGCCACCAGCTCGCCGAATCGACGGCGACCCTTGTCGGTCAGTTGGTAAACGCGTCGTGCTCGCCGCACCGGGGTGCCCGCTGGGGCGGCATTCTCGGCGATCAACCCGTCGGCCTGCATGCGTCGCAGCGCCGGGTATAACGAACCGTACGAAAATGCCCGAAACGCGCCCAGCAGGCCGGTCAGCCTCTTGCGCAACTCGTAGCCATGCATCGGTGACTCGATCAACAGACCCAGGATGGCGAGCTCCAGCATCGAGTCACCTCCTTTTGTATGGCTTTTGAATGGCCGTTACGACGGTTCGACGCCTCGCGTCATCGTATCGCCTCGATATATTTGCGACAACATCACCGCGTCAAGACGGGTAGCTGACGTGCTTGATGGTGCCGTCACCTGCGAAAACGAGGTATCCACCGCCGTAGTCGCTAGAGACATACAACGACAACGACAACGCAGCCGGCGTGGTGGGGTCCTTGACCGGTTCGACGATCAGGTACATGCTTTTGACGTCGGATTGTTTGAGGCCGAGGGTTTCCGGGGCGCCGCGCATGATGCCCACAGCGGTCTTCGCATCGAATTTGCTCAGGTCAACCACGGACACGTCGGCAATGCTCTTGGCGGAACTGGTCGCATCGCCCCAGCCGCCGCGGTAGGTATACGCCAGGACTCGGCGGTCGTCCGCCGGGTCGACGCGATCGAGCGACGCATACTCCGGGTAGATCACCAGCCGGTAGCCCATGGTGTCGCCGAACCGCTTGCGGGTCTGCTCCAGCAGGCCGGTGAGCCCGCCGAGGGAATGCAGCTGCCTGGGCGGGGTCAGCACCACGGGGGCGATCCCGTCGGGCTTTGCTCCGGGATCCGAGGTGAAGTCCAGCGGAGAGCGGGTGTTGCCGTACACGCCCCAGCCGATGCCGACGCCCAGCAGCACCGATGCGACAAACGCAGCGGCCAGCAAGCCCAACTCGGTGCGTTTCGCCCGCGATTTGAGCGCGGGCATTTGTGCGGGTGCGCTCTCGACCTGCAGGTCGGCCACCAGACGCTGCAGGTCACCTAGGGTCACAGCCTTGGTAGCTGCGCTGACGCGCTCCCGGTGTTCCTCCATCGAGAGCTCGCCGTCACGCAGGGCGTCGTCGAGAATCCGGCAGGCGTCCTGCCGGTCGCTGTCTTTGGCGCGGGTTGCCGTCGATACTCCGCGCGCAAGGGGTGCGCCCAGCCACTTCGCCACAGGGACGATAGTAGGAGTCTGGCTGGGAATCTGAACTCGATCCCGCCGTACCCGCGCAACAACGGCGCCGGTTGCGTATCGGTGGTGTGGATGGCGTCGTACTCTGGTCAGCGTGCGACTGCAGCGACAGGTAGTGGACTACACGCTACGGCGACGCTCCCTGCTGGCCGAGGTGTATTCGGGACGCACCGGTGTGTCGGAGGTGTGCGACGCCAACCCCTACCTGCTGCGCGCCGCAAAGTTTCATGGGAAGCCCAGCCGGGTCATCTGCCCGATCTGCCGCAAGGAGCAGCTCACACTGGTGTCGTGGGTGTTCGGCGAGCACCTCGGTGCGGTATCAGGGTCCGCGCGCACCGCCGAAGAACTGATCCTGCTGGCGACCCGGTTCTCCGAGTTCGCGGTCCACGTGGTGGAGGTATGTCGAACCTGCAGTTGGAATCATCTGGTCAAGTCATACGTCCTGGGCGCCGCACGTCCGGCACGCCCCCCTAGGGGGTCTGGCGGGACGCGGACGGCGCGCAACGGGGCCCGCACGGCCAGTGAATAGCGACGGGCGTCACCATCAGTCGTCCAGCGGCGCCCCGCGCGGGCCGGCGAATCCCGGCCAGCGTGGTCAGGTTCCACCCGACGACAGACTGACCGCGATCCTCCCGCCGGTGACCGATGACCGATCGGCTCCGCACGCGGACTCCATCGAGGCGGTCAAGGCCGCGCTCGACGGCGCGCCGCCGATGCCCCCGCCGCGCGACCCGCTCGAGGAGGTCACGGCCGCGTTGGCCGCCCCGCCCGGTAAACCGCCGCGGGGGGATCAGCTTGGTGGCAGACGTCGCCCACCGGGGCCGCCCGGGCCCCCCGGTTCGTCCGGACAGCCTGCCGGCCGGCTGCCCCAACCGAGGGTGGACTTGCCCCGGGTCGGCCAGATCAACTGGAAATGGATACGGCGTTCGCTGTACCTCACCGCGGCGGTGGTGATCCTGTTGCCGATGGTCACCTTCACGATGGCCTACCTGATCGTCGACGTTCCCAAGCCAGGTGACATCCGTACCAACCAGGTCTCCACGATCCTTGCCAGCGACGGCTCGGAAATCGCCAAAATTGTTCCGCCCGAAGGTAATCGGGTCGACGTCAACCTCAGCCAGGTGCCGATGCATGTGCGCCAGGCGGTGATTGCGGCCGAAGACCGCAATTTCTATTCGAATCCGGGATTCTCGTTCACCGGCTTCGCGCGGGCAGTCAAGAACAACCTGTTCGGCGGCGATCTGCAGGGCGGATCGACGATTACCCAGCAGTACGTCAAGAACGCGCTGGTCGGTTCCGCACAGCACGGGTGGAGCGGTCTGATGCGCAAGGCGAAAGAATTGGTCATCGCGACGAAGATGTCGGGGGAGTGGTCTAAAGACGATGTGCTGCAGGCGTATCTGAACATCATCTACTTCGGCCGGGGCGCCTACGGCATTTCGGCGGCGTCCAAGGCTTATTTCGACAAGCCCGTCGAGCAGCTGACCGTTGCCGAAGGGGCGTTGTTGGCAGCGCTGATTCGGCGGCCTTCGACGCTGGACCCGGCGGTCGACCCCGAAGGGGCCCATGCCCGCTGGAATTGGGTACTCGACGGCATGGTGGAAACCAAGGCTCTCTCGCCGAATGACCGTGCGGCGCAGGTGTTTCCCGAGACAGTGCCGCCCGATCTGGCCCGGGCAGAGAATCAGACCAAAGGACCCAACGGGCTGATCGAGCGGCAGGTGACAAGGGAGTTGCTCGAGCTGTTCAACATCGACGAGCAGACCCTCAACACCCAGGGGCTGGTGGTCACCACCACGATTGATCCGCAGGCCCAACGGGCGGCGGAGAAGGCGGTTGCGAAATACCTGGACGGGCAGGACCCCGACATGCGTGCCGCCGTGGTTTCCATCGACCCGCACAACGGGGCGGTGCGTGCGTACTACGGTGGCGACAATGCCAATGGCTTTGACTTCGCTCAAGCGGGATTGCAGACTGGATCGTCGTTTAAGGTGTTTGCTCTGGTGGCCGCCCTTGAGCAGGGGATCGGCCTGGGCTACCAGGTAGACAGCTCTCCGTTGACGGTCGACGGCATCAAGATCACCAACGTCGAGGGCGAGGGTTGCGGGACGTGCAACATCGCCGAGGCGCTCAAAATGTCGCTGAACACCTCCTACTACCGGCTGATGCTCAAGCTCAACGGCGGCCCACAGGCTGTGGCCGATGCCGCGCACCAAGCCGGCATTGCCTCCAGCTTCCCGGGCGTTGCGCACACGCTGTCCGAAGATGGCAAGGGTGGACCGCCCAACAACGGGATCGTGTTGGGCCAGTACCAAACCCGGGTGATCGACATGGCATCGGCGTATGCCACGTTGGCCGCGTCCGGTATCTACCACCCGCCGCATTTCGTACAGAAGGTGGTCAGTGCCAACGGCCAGGTCCTCTTCGACGCCAGCACCGCGGACAACACCGGCGATCAGCGCATCCCCAAGGCGGTAGCCGACAACGTGACTGCGGCGATGGAGCCGATCGCAGGTTATTCGCGTGGCCACAACCTAGCGGGTGGGCGGGATTCGGCGGCCAAGACCGGCACTACGCAATTTGGTGACACCACCGCGAACAAAGACGCCTGGATGGTCGGGTACACGCCGTCGTTGTCTACGGCTGTGTGGGTGGGCACCGTCAAGGGTGACGAGCCACTGGTAACCGCTTCGGGTGCAGCGATTTACGGCTCGGGCCTGCCGTCGGACATCTGGAAGGCAACCATGGACGGCGCCTTGAAGGGCACGTCGAACGAGACTTTCCCCAAACCGACCGAGGTCGGTGGTTATGCCGGTGTGCCGCCGCCGCCGCCGCCGCCGGAGGTACCACCTTCGGAGACCGTCATCCAGCCCACGGTCGAAATTGCGCCGGGGATTACCATCCCGATCGGTCCCCCGACCACCATTACCCTGGCGCCACCGCCCCCGGCCCCGCCCGCTGCGACTCCCACGCCGCCGCCGTGACCGGCGCGCTGTCCCAAAGCAGCAACATCTCGCCACTTCCTTTGGCCGCCGATCTGCGGAGCGCCGATAACCGCGATTGCCCCAGCCGCACCGACGTATTGGGTGCCGCTCTGGCGAATGTCGTCGGTGGCCCGGTAGGCCGGCACGCGCTGATCGGCCGCACCCGGCTGATGACCCCGCTGCGGGTGATGTTTGCAATCGCGTTGGTGTTCCTGGCGCTCGGTTGGTCGACGAAAGCGGCCTGCTTGCAGTCCACCGGAACCGGTCCAGGTGATCAGCGGGTGGCCAACTGGGATAACCAGCGTGCTTACTACCAGTTGTGCTACTCCGATACGGTGCCGCTCTATGGCGCTGAGTTATTGAGCCAAGGCAAGTTTCCGTACAAATCAAGCTGGATCGAAACCGACAGCAACGGCACACCGCAGCTGCGCTACGACGGACAGATCGCGGTGCGCTATATGGAGTATCCGGTGCTGACTGGGATCTATCAGTACCTGTCGATGGCGATAGCCAAGACCTACACCGCGTTAAGCAAGGTGGCTCCCCTCCCGGTGGTTGCCGAAGTGGTGATGTTCTTCAACGTCGCCGCGTTCGGTTTGGCGCTGGCGTGGCTGACAACCGTCTGGGCGACCTCGGGCCTGGCCGGCCGCCGGATATGGGATGCGGCGCTGGTGGCCGCCTCACCGCTGGTGATCTTTCAGATATTCACCAATTTCGATGCGCTGGCAACGGGTTTGGCGACGAGTGGGCTGCTGGCCTGGGCGCGGCGCAGACCGGTGCTTGCCGGTGTGCTGATCGGGTTGGGCTCCGCGGCGAAACTGTATCCGCTGTTGTTCTTGTACCCGTTGTTGCTGCTGGGCATCCGGGCCGGTCGCCTGAATGCTCTGGCCCGCACCATGGCGGCCGCGGCGGCGACCTGGTTGTTGGTGAATCTGCCGGTGATGCTGCTCTTTCCGCGCGGCTGGTCGGAGTTCTTCCGGCTCAACACCCGGCGCGGCGACGACATGGACTCGTTGTACAACGTCGTCAAGTCGTTCACCGGCTGGCGTGGCTTCGACCCCACCCTGGGCTTCTGGGAGCCGCCGCTGGTGCTGAACACGGTTGTCACGCTCTTGTTCGTGTTATGTTGTGCGGCAATTGCTTACATCGCGCTCACCGCACCCCACCGGCCGCGCGTGGCGCAGCTGACTTTCTTGACGGTGGCCAGCTTCCTGTTGGTCAACAAGGTGTGGAGTCCCCAGTTCTCGCTTTGGCTGGTGCCGCTGGCCGTGCTGGCTTTGCCGCACCGCCGGATCTTGCTGGCGTGGATGACGATCGACGCGTTGGTGTGGGTGCCGCGGATGTACTACCTATACGGCAACCCGAGCCGCTCGCTGCCCGAGCAGTGGTTCACCACGACGGTGTTGCTGCGTGACATCGCCGTGATGGTGCTGTGCGGACTGGTGGTCTGGCAGATCTACCGCCCCGGGCGCGACCTCGTGCGTACCGGCGGGCCAGGGGCACTGCCGGCTTGTGGGGGAGTCGACGACCCGGTGGGAGGGGTCTTTGCCAACGCCGCCGACGCCCCGCCAGGTCGGCTACCGTCGTGGCTGCGTCCCCGGCTGGGCGACGAGCATGCGCGAGAGAGGACGCCCGATGCAGGTCGCGATCGCACTTTTTCCGGGCAACACCGCGCTTGACGCGGTTGGCCCCTACGAGGTGCTGCAGCGGGTGCCGTCGTTCGACGTCGTGTTCGTCGGCCACCGCCGCGGGGAGGTTCGCAGCGACAACGCCATGCTGGGTCTGCTGTGTGACGCGGCATTCGACGAGCTAACCCGGCCCGATGTGGTGATCTTTCCGGGCGGCATCGGAACTCGGACCCTGATCCACGACCAGACCGTGCTCGACTGGGTGCGCGAAGCGCACCGGCACACCCTACTCACCACCTCGGTGTGCACCGGCGGGCTGGTGTTGGCGGCTGCCGGACTGCTCAACGGCTTGACCGCGACCACGCATTGGCGAGTACAGGATCTGTTCAACTCGCTGGGCGCCCGATACGTCCCCCAGCGTGTCGTCGAGCATCTGCCAGAGCGGGTCATCACCGCCGCCGGGGTGTCGAGCGGGATCGACATGGGATTGCGGCTGGTGGAGCTTTTGGTCAGCCGGGAAGCCGCCGAAGCGAGCCAGCTGATGATCGAGTATGACCCGCAGCCACCGGTGGATGCCGGCTCCCTGGCCAAGGCCTCGCCGGCTACCCATCGGCTCGCGTTGGAGTTCTATCAGCATCGTTTGTGATCTGTTCGCGATAGGCCTCGCCGTTCGCGACACTGACATTGCGCACACGACACGCCGCGGATCGTCGCACCGGGTTAAGCCTGGAGTGCGGTGGTGCCTGGTCGGCATTTTCGCAGTCGAGGGCTCTCGTGTAGCCTGGGCGAGTTGCCGACGCAGGCGACCCTCCTGCCACGGATCGACCGTGGCCGCACACGACCACAGGAGGTGATGAGGTTCCTATGCGTCCATACGAAATCATGGTCATCCTCGACCCGACCCTCGACGAACGCACCGTAGCCCCGTCCTTGGAGACGTTCCTCAACGTCGTCCGTAAGGACGGCGGAAAAGTCGAAAAGGTGGACATCTGGGGCAAGCGTCGGCTGGCGTACGAGATCGCCAAGCATGCCGAAGGCATCTACGTGGTGATCGACGTGAAAGCCGCCCCGGCGACGGTGTCCGAACTCGACCGCCAGCTCAGCCTCAACGAGTCGGTGTTGCGCACCAAGGTAATGCGCACCGACAAGCACTAATCGGCCTGCCAGGCACTGGCTGTTCGCTGTCGGTGCGGTTACGTAGGCTCGGCGAAGAAGAACACGACCAGCCGCCGAACCCAGGCGGACGCAGGAGGAAATTGTGGCTGGTGACACCACCATCACCATCGTCGGAAATCTGACCGCTGACCCCGAGCTGCGGTTCACCCCGTCCGGTGCGGCCGTGGCGAATTTCACCGTGGCGTCAACGCCCCGGATCTATGACCGTCAGACCGGCGAATGGAAAGACGGCGAAGCGCTGTTCCTCCGGTGCAATATCTGGCGGGAGGCGGCCGAGAACGTGGCCGAGAGCCTCACCCGGGGGGCACGAGTCATCGTTAGCGGGCGGCTTAAGCAGCGGTCGTTTGAAACCCGTGAGGGCGAGAAGCGCACCGTCATCGAGGTCGAGGTCGATGAGATTGGGCCTTCGCTTCGGTACGCCACCGCCAAGGTCAACAAGGCCAGCCGCAGCGGCGGGTTTGGCAGCGGATCCCGTCCGGCGCCGGCGCAGACCAGCAGCGCCTCGGGAGATGACCCGTGGGGCAGCGCACCGGCGTCGGGTTCGTTCGGCGGCGGCGATGACGAACCGCCATTCTGACCCCAAGAACTGCAAATCAAGAAACGGAAAGATAGACACTCATGGCCAAGTCCAGCAAGCGGCGCCCGGCTCCGGAAAAGCCGGTCAAGACGCGTAAATGCGTGTTCTGCGCGAAGAAGGACCAAGCGATCGACTACAAGGACACCGCGCTGTTGCGCACCTACATCAGCGAGCGCGGCAAGATCCGCGCGCGTCGGGTCACGGGCAACTGCGTGCAGCACCAGCGAGACATCGCGCTCGCGGTGAAGAACGCCCGCGAGGTGGCGCTGCTGCCCTTTACGTCTTCGGTGCGGTAGCGCCGAATGTCCAACGGAGAGTGCAAAATACCATGAAGCTCATTCTCACGGCCGATGTCGATCACCTCGGGTCCATCGGCGACACTGTCGAGGTCAAGGACGGGTATGGCCGTAACTTTCTGCTCCCGCGCGGCCTGGCGATCGTCGCCTCGCGCGGAGCCCAGAAGCAGGCTGACGAGATCCGCCGGGCCCGCGAAACCAAAAGCGTACGCGACCTAGAGCACGCCAACGAGATCAAGGCGGCGATCGAGGCGCTCGGCCCGATAGCGCTGCCGGTGAAGACTTCAGCTGATTCTGGGAAGTTGTTCGGCTCGGTGACCGCCGCAGATGTGGTTGCTGCCATCAAGAAGGCCGGTGGACCAAACCTCGATAAGCGGATCGTTCGGCTGCCCAAGACGCACATCAAGGCCGTGGGCACGCATTTTGTGTCGGTGCACCTGCACCCGGAAATCGATGTCGAGGTATCGCTGGACGTCGTGGCGCAGAGCTAAGGCGAGCTGAGGCCACAACAGTTTGCGCATGCCGGTGGTGACCGCGGTCGGCCGCCGCCGGGGTTTCGCCATGCCCTGGGTGTCCACCGCACGGTCCGGTGCGGTGATGCTGGCGAACTATTCGGCCGGCGTTTGCGGGCGGGTGTCTTCACCGGGCCTTAACGTCAGGAAAATGTGTCTGAAAGCCAACACGCCCGGCGCGGTAACCTGGCTCGACACGCCGAAGAGATTCTTGTCCACACAAACGGCGTCGCGTTGTATGGCCGTTAACAGCAGTGATGTCGTAACGGGCCGTATTGATCCACAGGTTCTCCACACCCCGCTCAACACAGACGTCGACGGATATGCACATGCGATGCACAGCTCCATAAACAGTGGCCCCTTGGAGTACTTGCCAGCAACGTTTAGCGTCTTCCCGGCGCTAGGCGATGTGGGTGACTTGGGCGGTGGTGTCGGTGCGGCGACTTACGCTCTGGATAGGTTGTCGAATATGCGTTCGGGTGCTTGTGTCGGAGGAGGTGAGAGCCCATGGCGGTCGTTGATGACCTAGCGCCCGGCATGGACTCCTCACCGCCCAGTGAAGATTACGGCCGTCAACCACCGCAGGATCTCGCCGCCGAGCAGTCCGTGCTGGGCGGGATGTTGCTGAGCAAGGACGCCATCGCCGATGTACTGGAACGGCTACGGCCCGGCGATTTTTATCGTCCGGCGCATCAGAACGTCTACGACGCCATTTTGGACCTGTATGGGCGGGGAGAACCGGCTGATGCGGTGACGGTGGCCGCCGAACTGGATCGCCGTGGGCTGCTGCGCCGCATCGGCGGTGCTCCCTACCTGCACACCCTGATCTCGACGGTGCCGACGGCCGCCAACGCGGGCTACTACGCGAGCATCGTTGCCGAAAAGGCGCTGCTGCGCCGGCTGGTAGAGGCCGGAACCCGGGTGGTGCAGTACGGCTATGCCGGCGCCGAAGGCGCGGATGTGGCCGAGGTGGTCGATCGCGCGCAGGCCGAAATCTACGACGTCGCGGATCGGCGGCTGTCGGAAGACTTTGTGGCGCTTGAGGACCTGCTGCAACCGACGATGGACGAGATCGATGCCATCGCTTCCAGTGGCGGCCTGGCGCGCGGGGTGGCTACCGGCTTCACCGAACTCGACGAGGTCACCAACGGCCTGCATCCGGGGCAGATGGTCATCGTGGCGGCGCGCCCGGGCGTGGGAAAGTCCACCCTTGGGCTGGACTTCATGCGGTCATGCTCGATCAGGCATCGGATGGCCAGCGTCATCTTCTCGCTGGAGATGAGCAAGTCCGAGATTGTCATGCGACTGCTGTCGGCGGAGGCCAAAATCAAGCTCTCCGACATGCGTTCGGGCCGGATGAGCGATGACGACTGGACCCGGCTGGCGCGGCGGATGAGCGAAATCAGCGAAGCGCCACTGTTTATCGACGACTCGCCCAACCTGACCATGATGGAGATCCGTGCCAAGGCGCGCCGCCTGCGGCAAAAGGCCAACCTGAAGTTGATCGTGGTCGACTACCTGCAACTGATGACCTCGGGCAAGAAGTATGAATCACGGCAGGTGGAGGTGTCGGAGTTCTCGCGGCATCTGAAGCTGTTGGCAAAAGAGCTTGAGGTTCCCGTGGTCGCGATCAGCCAGCTCAACCGTGGGCCCGAGCAGCGTACCGATAAGAAACCGATGCTGGCCGACCTCAGGGAATCGGGCTGCCTGACCGCGTCCACCAGAATCTTGCGCGCCGATACCGGCGCTGAGGTCGCCTTCGGTGAGCTCATGCGAAGCGGTGAACGTCCCATGGTGTGGTCGCTGGACGAGCGGCTGCGCATGGTGGCCCGGCCGATGATCAACGTGTTCCCGAGCGGGCGCAAGGAAGTGTTTCGGCTTCGGCTGGCTTCCGGACGCGAAGTCGAGGCCACCGGCAGCCACCCCTTTATGAAGTTCGAAGGCTGGACTCCCTTGGCGCAGTTGAAGGTTGGTGACCGGATCGCAGCACCGCGCCGGGTACCTGAGCCCATCGACACTCAGCGGATGCCCGAGTCTGAGCTCATTTCGCTGGCTCGCATGATCGGTGACGGGTCGTGCCTGAAGAACCAGCCGATCCGCTACGAGCCGGTGGATGAGGCGAACCTGGCCGCGGTGACGGTCTCGGCGGCGCACTCGGATAGGGCTGCGATCCGCGACGACTACCTCGCAGCTCGAGTGCCGTCGTTGCGCCCGGCGCGGCAACGACTACCGCGCGGGCGGTGCACGCCGATTGCGGCGTGGCTGGCTGGCCTAGGGCTATTCACGAAACGCAGCCACGAAAAATGCGTACCGGAGGCTGTATTTCGCGCCCCCAATGACCAGGTGGCGTTGTTTCTGCGGCATCTGTGGAGCGCTGGTGGCTCTGTTCGGTGGGATCCCACGAATGGTCAAGGCCGGGTCTACTACGGCTCAACCAGTAGGCGTCTCATCGACGATGTGGCTCAATTGCTGCTTCGGGTTGGGATTTTTTCCTGGATCACACACGCCCCAAAGTTGGGCGGCCACGATTCGTGGCGGCTGCACATTCATGGCGCGAAGGATCAGGTCAGGTTCCTTCGTCACGTCGGCGTTCACGGCGCCGAAGCGGTGGCGGCCCAAGAGATGCTGCGTCAGCTCAAAGGACCGGTTCGCAACCCGAACCTGGACAGCGCGCCGAAAAAAGTATGGGCGCAAGTCCGCAACCGACTGTCCGCCAAACAGATGATGGACATCCAGCTCCACGAACCGACGATGTGGAAGCATTCCCCGAGCCGGTCAAGGCCGCATCGCGCGGAGGCGCGGATCGAAGATCGAGCGATCCATGAGCTGGCGAGAGGCGACGCGTACTGGGACACCGTCGTGGAGATCACCAGCATTGGAGATCAACATGTTTTCGATGGGACTGTAAGCGGCACACACAATTTCGTCGCCAATGGCATTAGTTTGCACAATTCGCTGGAACAAGATGCCGACGTTGTCATCCTGCTGCATCGACCCGACGCCTTTGACCGCGACGATCCACGTGGGGGAGAAGCGGATTTCATTCTCGCCAAACACCGCAACGGTCCGACGAAGACGGTCACCGTAGCGCATCAACTGCACCTGTCACGCTTCGCCAACATGGCTCGGTGACATGCGGATGTGTGGGGTCTCACGGAGCGTGGCCGAATCTCACGAATGATGGGGCCATCAGGGCGGACCGGTCCACGCATCCGCGGCGGCGTTGAAGTCCCCGAGCAACACGCGTCGTGGTTGATGCGTGAGATGAGTCAGATCAGGGCGACAGGACGTCGAACCAGTGGGACTAATGCATGATCACCAGATACAAGCCTGAGTCGGGGTTTGTCGCCCGTAGCGGTGGTCCCGACCGGAAGCGTCCCCATGACTGGATCGTTTGGCACTTCACCCATGCCGACAATCTCCCTGGGATCATCACCGCTGGCCGTCTGCTGGCCGATTCAGCAGTCACCCCGACGACCGAGGTGGCATATAACCCAGTCAAGGAGTTGCGCCGCCACAAAGTCGTCGCCCCCGACAGCAGGTACCCGGCGTCGATGGCAAGCGATCATGTGCCGTTCTACATTGCGGCGCGGTCGCCCATGCTCTACGTCGTATGCAAGGGCCACTCCGGCTACTCCGGCGGTGCCGGCCCGCTGGTGCACCTCGGGGTGGCGCTTGGCGACATCATAGACGCGGATCTGACGTGGTGCGCCAGTGACGGCAATGCTGCAGCCAGCTACACCAAGTTCAGCCGCCAGGTCGACACGCTCGGCACCTTCGTCGACTTTGACCTGCTCTGCCAGCGGCAATGGCACAACACCGATGACGACCCCAACCGCCAGAGCCGCCGCGCCGCCGAGATCCTGGTATACGGCCATGTCCCGTTCGAGCTGGTCAGCTACGTGTGTTGCTATAACACCGAGACGATGACACGGGTACGAACTCTGCTCGATCCTGTCGGTGGGGTGCGAAAGTATGTCATCAAGCCCGGCATGTACTACTAAGGAAGGAGGAGGCCATATGATCACGTACGGCTCTGGCGACCTCCTTCGGGCTGACACCGAAGCGCTCGTCAACACCGTCAACTGTGTTGGGGTGATGGGCAAGGGAATTGCGCTGCAGTTCAAACGCCGCTACCCCGAGATGTTCACCGCCTACGAAAAGGCGTGCAAACGCGGCGAAGTTACCATCGGCAAGATGTTCGTCGTCGACACCGGACAGCTCGACGGACCGAAACACATCATCAACTTCCCCACCAAGAAACACTGGCGTGCACCGTCGAAGCTGGCCTATATCGACGCCGGCCTCATTGATCTCATCCGCGTGATCCGTGAACTCAACATTGCTTCTGTGGCAGTTCCCCCGCTGGGGGTGGGCAACGGAGGTCTGGATTGGGAAGATGTCGAGCAACGGCTCGTATCAGCATTCCAGCAGCTGCCCGACGTTGACGCCGTGATCTACCCCCCATCAGGTGGATCTCGCGCCATCGAGGGCGTCGAAGGACTTCGGATGACCTGGGGGCGCGCCGTCATACTCGAAGCGATGCGGCGATATCTCCAGCAGCGCCGCGCGATGGAGCCGTGGGAAGACCCTGCAGGGATCTCGCATCTGGAGATTCAGAAGCTCATGTACTTCGCCAACGAGGCCGATCCCGATCTTGCGCTAGATTTCACGCCCGGCCGATACGGGCCATACAGCGAACGTGTCCGTCACTTACTGCAAGGAATGGAGGGCGCATTCACAGTCGGCCTGGGTGACGGCACCGCAAGAGTTCTTGCGAACCAACCGATCTCGTTGACTACTAAGGGAACTGACGCCATAACGGACTATCTGGCCACCGATGCGGCAGCTGACCGGGTGAGCGCCGCAGTCGACACGGTGTTGCGCGTCATCGAAGGCTTTGAAGGCCCATACGGGGTTGAGCTGCTCGCCAGTACGCATTGGGTGGCCACACGTGAGGGCGCCAAGGAACCAGCCACGGCAGCGGCCGCGGTCCGAAAGTGGACAAAACGCAAGGGTCGGATCTACAGCGACGATCGCATCGGTGTTGCCCTCGACCGCATTCTTATGACTGCCTGAAAGCGACCGGCTCGTCGTTAAGGATGTGCGCCGACGCCCAGCCGTCAGGGAGCGTTGGGCTGCTCGGACGGAATTGCCCCACCGCAACCACCCGGTGGCGGCGGGCCGGGGAGGGGCTCACCGCCGCTGACACAATCGAAGTAAAACTGTGGGCCGGTAAACCACGTTTGCATCCACTGGTGCCAAAACGAGCCGTCGGGGTACTTCTCGCCGTCGCACACGGCCAAGTCGCCAAAACCCCATCGGCCACCCGGGCAATAGCCTTTCGTCATGTCCGGCTGATGCGGGTCAGGTGGATCTGCGCTGGCAACCGAGGCAGGAAACACAAGCGCCGCTGCACAACCCAGTATCGCAGTACTCAGGCGAGCAAACTTCAACTTCATTTCAAACTCCGTCAAACGTTGAATCGACTCGGCGGACTCCAAGCGATGGTCAGCGCTTGCGGATGAGCCGCGGCAATGAGTCGTAGTGGGCAGACATTCCCGAGAACAGCCTGAAATCCTGTTCGGTTGATGCCGTGCCGGCATCGACGTACCAGGACGAGGCACTGACTCGGGAAGGCACAGCCGCCGTGGCGATTGTATATGACGCGTCGGACTGGGCAGCGATGGCGCGGGACTCTGCCCGGGCGCCGGCCTTGGACACGGCCAGCGCCCGCCACCTGTCGTCGGCATTTGGCGTTTGTCGAATTGCGGCATTATTTTGCTCGGGTGATGTCATCAGCTATTGGTTCGGTCGCGCGGTGGATAGTCCCCCTCCTGGGGGTTGCAGCCGTTGCTTCCATCGGTGTTATCGCGGACCCGGTGCGGGTCGTTCGGGCCCCGGCGTTGATCCTGGTCGATGCGGCAAACCCGCTGGCCGGAAAGCCCTTCTACGTCGATCCCGCCTCGGCGGCCATGGTCGCCGCGCGCAACGCCAACCCGCCGAACGCCGAGCTGACCTCCGTCGCCAACACCCCGCAGTCCTACTGGCTCGACCAGGCATTCCCGCCGGCGACCGTCGGCGGCACGGTTGCCAGGTACACCGGAGCGGCGCAGGCGGCCGGCGCCATGCCGGTTCTGACGCTGTATGGAATCCCCCATCGCGACTGCGGTAGCTACGCATCCGGTGGGTTCGCGACGGGCACTGATTACCGCGGGTGGATCGACGCTGTCGCATCCGGCCTGGGCTCATCGCCGGCGACGATCATCGTCGAACCCGATGCGCTGGCCATGGCCGACTGCCTGTCGCCTGACCAGCGCCAGGAACGTTTCGACTTGGTGCGCTACGCCGTCGACACGCTGACCCGCGACCCGGCCGCTGCCGTGTACGTCGATGCGGGGCATTCGCGCTGGCTGAGCGCCGAGGCAATGGCCGCCAGGCTCAACGATGTCGGTGTGGGCCGCGCGCGCGGGTTTAGCCTCAACGTCTCGAACTTCTACACCACCGATGAGGAAATCGGCTATGGCGAGGCGATTTCGGGGCTCACGAACGGTTCGCATTACGTGATCGACACGTCGCGCAACGGCGCCGGACCCGCGCCCGACGCCCCGCTCAACTGGTGTAACCCCAGCGGCCGCGCCCTGGGCGCACCGCCCACCACGGCGACCGCGGGCGCGCACGCCGACGCTTACCTGTGGATCAAACGTCCCGGGGAATCGGACGGAACCTGCGGTCGCGGGGAGCCTCAGGCGGGTCGGTTCGTTAGCCAGTACGCCATCGATCTGGCCCACAACGCCGGCCAGTAGAGACCTCACGCGCAGACCGGCTGAGCGTGCGGCCGTTGGGCCGTCGGCGTCGGGTTCGGCCAGGTGGGGTAACGGTTCGGGCACGTTTCCACTACCTCGTGACACGTCATGCGGCACCGCGGTTCGGGTGGTCGACAATGCGGGACATGACCCAAAATTCGGGGTGCTGCCGGCCCGCAGCGTCGGGCTGCGCCGCGCTGGTGACCGTCGCGAGACGGGAGCCCGACGTTGGCGCGTGAGATCTCACGCCAGACGTTTCTGCGGGGTGCCGCCGGAGCGTTGGCCGCCGGCGCGGTCTTCGGCTCGGTCCGGGCTACCGCGGATCCGGCTGCCTCTGGCTGGGAGGCTCTTTCTTCCGCCCTCGGAGGGAAAGTGCTACAACCGGACGACGGTCCCCAATTCGCAACGGCCAAGCAGGTTTTCAACACCAACTACAACGGCTATACGCCGGCGGTGATCGTTACCCCGACATCGCAGCTGGACGTGCAGAAGGCGATGGCGTTCGCTGCCGCGAACAACCTCAAGGTGGCCCCACGCGGTGGCGGGCACTCCTACGTGGGGGCGTCCACGGCCAACGGCGCCATGGTGCTCGACCTACGTCAGCTACCTGGGGACATCAACTACGACGCCACCACCGGGCGGGTCACGGTGACGCCCGCCACCGGTTTGTACGCCATGCACCAGGTGTTGGCCGCGGCCGGCCGGGGCATCCCGACCGGCACCTGCCCGACGGTCGGTGTCGCGGGACACGCGCTGGGCGGCGGGCTGGGCGCCAATTCCCGGCACGCCGGCCTGCTCTGTGACCAATTGACGTCGGCGTCGGTGGTGCTGCCCAGCGGCCAGGCGGTCACCGCGTCCGCCACCGACCACCCCGACCTGTTCTGGGCGTTGCGCGGTGGCGGTGGCGGCAACTTCGGCGTGACAACCTCGCTGACCTTCGCGACGTTCCCCAGCGGGGACCTCGACGTCGTGAACCTCAATTTCCCACCGCAGTCGTTCGCGCAGGTTCTGGTCGGTTGGCAGAATTGGCTGCGAACCGCCGACCGAGGCAGCTGGGCACTGGCCGATGCCACCGTCGACCCGCTGGGCACGCATTGCCGCATCCTTGCGACCTGCCCGGCCGGGTCGGGCGGCAGCGTGGCGGCCGCCATCGTTTCGGCCGTCGGAACGCAACCGACCGGCACCGAAAACCACACGTTCAACTATCTGGACCTGGTCAGATATCTGGCCGTCGGGAACCTCAACCCGTCGCCGCTGGGATATGTCGGCGGATCCGATGTCTTCACGACGATCACTCCGGCGACCGCCCAGGGAATCGCCTCGGCGGTCGACGCCTTTCCGCGTGGAGCGGGCCGCATGTTGGCGATCATGCACGCCCTCGACGGCGCGCTCGCCACTGTGTCACCGGGGGCCACGGCCTTCCCGTGGCGTCGGCAGTCGGCGCTGGTGCAGTGGTACGTCGAAACATCCGGCTCCCCGTCGGAAGCGACTAGCTGGCTCAACACCGCACATCAAGCGGTGCGAGCGTATTCGGTTGGCGGCTATGTGAACTATCTCGAGGTAAACCAACCGCCGGCACGTTACTTTGGCCCGAATCTGTCCCGGCTGAGCGCAGTACGTCAGAAGTATGACCCCAGCCGGGTCATGTTCTCCGGGCTGAACTTCTAGCAGCCCCGCATGAGTACTAGCCCCTAGGACGGGCCATCCTCGTCTACCCTGGGAAGTGATCATGGAACTTTCCGTGTCTGTTATCGCGGGGTTGGTCATCGCACTGCTGGCGGCCATCACCCCTGCTGCGGGCGAACGCCCGGAAAGCCGCCGCCAGGCGCTCGCAAATGCCGCCGAGGCCGGGGAGCATCCGGCCACATCACCGTTGCGACGGTAGCCGATTCGTCGCGATACGGCTGTGGAGTTAGGAGGCGCGGATGGAGACAGGTTCGCCGGGAAAACGTCCGGTCTTGCCCAAGCGTGCCCGCCTGCTGGTGACGGCAGGCATGGGCATGCTCGCGTTGCTGCTGTTTGGACCCCGGCTAGTCGATATTTACGTTGACTGGTTGTGGTTTGGTGAGGTCGGTTTCCGCAGCGTCTGGATCACGGTACTGCTGACCCGCCTGGCGATTGTCGCAGCGGTCGCACTTGTGGTGGCCGGCATTGTGCTTGCTGCCCTACTGCTGGCGTATCGCTCGCGGCCGTTCTTTGTACCCGACGAGCCGCAGCGGGACCCGGTCGCGCCACTTCGCAGCGCGGTGATGCGCCGGCCGCGCCTGTTCGGGTGGGGCATCGCCGTCACGCTCGGTGTGGTGTGCGGGCTGATCGCTTCGTTCGACTGGGTGAAGGTTCAGTTGTTCGTACACGGGGGCACCTTTGGCATCGTGGACCCCGAATTCGGCTATGACATTGGGTTTTTCGTCTTCGATCTGCCGTTCTACCGGTCGGTGCTGAACTGGCTGTTCGTGGCCGTGGTTCTGGCGTTTCTAGCGAGCCTGTTGACGCATTACCTGTTCGGCGGCCTTCGGCTGACAACCGGCAGAGGCATGCTGACCCAGGCAGCTCGCGTTCAACTCGCAGTGTTCGCCGGCGCGGTTGTACTGCTGAAGGCGGTTGCCTACTGGTTGGATCGCTATGAGCTGTTGTCGAGTGGACGTAAGGAGCCGACCTTCACCGGCGCCGGCTACACCGATATCCACGCCGAGCTGCCGGCCAAGCTTGTGCTGGTGGCGATTGCGGTATTGTGTGCGGTGTCATTCTTTACCGCGATCTTTTTGCGCGACTTGAGGATTCCGGCGATGGCCGCCGCACTGCTGGTGCTGTCGGCGATCCTGGTCGGTGGACTGTGGCCGCTGCTGATGGAGCAGTTCTCGGTGCGTCCCAACGCCGCCGATGTCGAACGCCCATATATCCAACGCAACATCGAAGCGACCCGCGAGGCGTATCGGATCGGTGGCGATTGGGTCCAGTACCGTAGCTATCCGGGCATCGGTACCAAACAGCCGCGCGACGTGCCCGTGGATGTCACCACGATTGCCAAGGTGCGGCTGTTGGACCCGCATATCCTGTCCCGAACCTTCACCCAGCAACAGCAGCTCAAGAATTTCTTTAGCTTCGCCGAGATACTCGACATCGATCGCTATCGCATCGACGGTGAGCTGCAGGACTACATCGTCGGCGTCCGGGAGCTCTCGCCGAAAAGCCTCACCGGCAATCAGACCGACTGGATCAACAAACACACCGTCTACACGCATGGCAACGGCTTCGTGGCCGCCCCGGCCAATCGGGTGAACGCGGCGGCCCGCGGTGCCGAGAATATTTCCGACAGCAACAGCGGGTACCCGATATACGCCGTCAGTGACATCGCGTCGCTGGGTTCTGGGCGCCAGGTCATCCCGGTCGAGCAGCCACGGGTCTACTACGGCGAGGTGATCGCCCAGGCCGATCCGGACTACGCGATCGTGGGCGGAGCCCCGGGGTCCGCGCCGCGCGAGTATGACACCGACACGTCCAAGTACACCTATACCGGCGCCGGGGGTGTGTCGATCGGAAACTGGTTCAACCGCACGGTGTTTGCCACCAAGGTCGCCCAGCACAAGTTCCTGTTCTCCCGGGAGATCGGCTCGGAGTCGAAGGTGTTGATCCATCGCGACCCGAAGGAACGGGTGCAACGCGTGGCGCCGTGGTTGACCACCGACGACAACCCCTATCCGGTGGTGGTGAACGGGCGGATCGTCTGGATCGTCGACGCCTACACCACCTTGGACACCTATCCGTACGCACAACGCAGCTCGCTCGAGGGCCCGGTGACCAGCCCGACCGGCATTGTGCGGCAAGGCAAGCAGGTGTCGTACGTGCGTAACTCCGTCAAGGCAACCGTGGACGCCTACGACGGAACCGTAACGCTGTTTCAGTTCGATCGAGACGACCCGGTGCTGCGGACCTGGATGCGTGCCTTTCCCGGAACCGTCAAGTCCGAAGACCAGATTCCCGACGAGTTGCGTGCCCACTTCCGTTATCCGGAGGACCTTTTCGAGGTCCAACGTAGCTTGCTGGCCAAGTATCATGTCGACGAACCGCGAGAGTTCTTCACCACCAACGCCTTCTGGTCGGTGCCCAGCGACCCGACCAACAACGCTAACGCCACTCAACCGCCGTTCTACGTCCTCGTCGGCGACCAGCAGAGCGCCCAGCCGTCCTTCCGGTTGGCGTCGGCGATGGTTGGCTACAACCGCGAATTCCTCTCCGCGTACATCTCGGCGCACTCGGATCCGGCGAACTACGGCAAGCTGACCGTGCTGGAGTTACCCACCGACACCCTGACCCAAGGCCCGCAACAAATTCAGAACTCGATGATCTCCGACACTCGGGTCGCCTCCGAGCGCACCCTGCTGGAACGGTCAAACCGGATTCACTACGGCAACCTCTTGTCGCTGCCGATCGCCGACGGCGGCGTGCTCTATGTGGAACCGCTCTACACCGAGCGGATCTCGACAAGCCCGAGCAGTTCGACTTTCCCGCAACTTTCCCGGGTGCTGGTCAGCGTGCGTGAACCCCGCACCGAGGGCGGGGTCCGGGTCGGGTACGCACCGACCCTGGCCGAATCTTTGGATCAGGTATTTGGGCCCGGCACCGGTCGGGTCGCCACCGCTCGCGGCGGTGATGCCGCCAGCGCGCCACCGCCGGGAGCCGGCGGGCCGGCACCGCCGCAGGCCGTACCGCCACCGAGAACGACCCAACCGCCGGCCGCCCCGCCCCGGGGGCCGGACGTCCCCCCCGCGACGGTGGCCGAACTGCGGGAAACGCTGGCCGATCTGCGCGCGGTGCTCGACCGGTTAGAGAAGGCCATCGATGCCGCCGAAACGCCCGGTGGATAAGCCGGCATTCTTAGCCGGTGAACTCCGCTATGGCTACCATTCAAGTTCGGGATTTGCCCGAAGATGTCGCCGAAACCTATCGACGGCGCGCCACCGCAGCGGGGCAGTCGCTGCAGACGTATATGCGCACCAAGCTCATCGAAGGGGTGCGGGGCCGAGACAAGGCCGAGGCAATCGAGATCCTGGAACAGGCGCTCGCCAGCACTGCCAGCCCAGGCATCAGCCGGGAGACCATCGAGGCATCCCGGCGGGAGCTCAGGGGTGGATGAATGTGTAGTCGACGCGGCGGCCGTGGTTGACGCTCTCGCCGGCAAGGGCGCCAGCGCGATCGTTCTGCGCGGTTTGCTCAAGGAGTCGATTTCTAACGCGCCGCATTTGCTGGACGCAGAGGTCGGACATGCACTCCGCCGCGCCGTGCTCAGCGACGAAATCTCCGAAGAGCAGGCTCGCGCCGCGTTGGATGCCTTGCCTTATCTCATCGACAATCGTTACCCGCACAGCCCACGACTGATCGAATACACATGGCAGCTAAGGCACAACGTCACGTTCTACGACGCCCTTTACGTCGCACTGGCCACCGCACTGGATGTCCCGCTGCTCACGGGCGACTCGCGGCTTGCGGCCGCGCCGGGCCTTCCGTGCGAAATCAAACTCGTTCGGTGACATCCCTTTGCGGGACGCCAATGGCGCCGTCGTAGCCGGGCCAGCCCGTCGTCAGCCTTGGACAGCCTCCAGCGCTGCATTGAACGTCTTGCTGGGCCGCATCACCGCCGTAGTCATGTCGCTGTCCGGCGCGTAGTAGCCGCCGATGTCCACCGGTTCGCCTTGTACCTCGGTGAGCTCTCGCACGATGACGTCTTCGTTTTTGGTCAACACATCTGCCAGCGAGGCGAAGTGTTCGGCCAGCTGCTGGTCGTCGGTCTGCGCGGCCAGCTCTTGTGCCCAGTACATGGCGAGGTAGAACTGGCTGCCCCGGTTGTCGAGTTCACCGGTTTTGCGCGACGGACTCTTGTCGTTGTCCAGCAGCTTGCCGATGGCGGCATCCAGGGTCTTACCCAAGAGTTTGGCCCGCTCGTTACCGGTCTTGATGCCGATATCCTCGAAACCGGCGCCCAGCGCGAGGAACTCACCCAGAGAATCCCAGCGCAGGTGATTCTCCTCCACCAATTGTTTGACGTGCTTGGGTGCCGAACCGCCCGCCCCCGTCTCGTACATTCCGCCGCCGGCCATCAGCGGAACGACGGACAGCATCTTGGCGCTGGTGCCTAACTCCAGGATCGGGAACAGGTCGGTGAGGTAGTCGCGCAGGATGTTGCCGGTCGCGGCGATGGTGTCCAGTCCACGGACCAGGCGCTCGCACGTGTAGCGCATGGATCGCACTTGCGACATGATCTGGATGTCCAGACCTTCGGTGTCGTGATCTTTCAGGTATGTCTTGACCTTCTTGATCAGCTCGTTCTCGTGCGGGCGGTACGGGTCCAGCCAGAACAGCACCGGCATCCCGGAGATGCGCGCGCGGGTGACAGCCAGCTTGACCCAGTCACGGATCGGTGCGTCCTTGACGATGCACATGCGCCAGATGTCGCCGGCTTCCACGTTCTCGGTCAGCAGCACCTCGCCGGTGGCGACATCGACGATGTTGGCGACGCCGTCCTCGGGAATCTCGAACGTCTTGTCGTGCGAGCCGTACTCCTCGGCCTGCTGGGCCATCAGACCCACATTGGGGACGGTGCCCATCGTCGTCGGATCGAACTGGCCATTTGTCTTGCAGAAGTTGATGATCTCCTGATAGATGCGCGAGAAGGTGGACTCCGGGTTGACCGCCTTGGTGTCCTTGAGCTTTCCGTCGGCGCCATACATCTTGCCGCCCGCGCGAATCATCGCGGGCATCGAGGCGTCCACGATCACATCGCTCGGCGAGTGGAAGTTGGAGATACCTCTGGCCGAATCGACCATCGCGAGCTCGGGGCGGTGTTCGTGGCAACGGTGTAGGTCCTCGATGATCTCGTCGCGTTGCGACGCCGGCAGCGACTCGATCTTGCTGTACAGATCGGACAAGCCATTGTTGACGTTGACGCCCAAGTCGTCGAACAGCTCCTGGTGCTTGGCGAAGGCGTCCTTGTAGAAGATCCTGACCGCGTGGCCGAAGACGATGGGGTGGCTGACCTTCATCATGGTCGCCTTGACGTGCAAGGAGAACATCACGCCGGTCTCGAACGCATCCTGCATCTGCTCTTCGTAGAAGTCGCACAGCGCTTTCTTGCTCATGAACATGCTGTCGATGACGTCGCCGTCATCCAGCGGCACCTCGGGCTTGAGCACGATCGTCTTGCCGCTCTTGGCCAGCAGTTCCATCCTCACGTTGCGCGCGCGGTCCAGTGTCATCGACTTCTCGCCGGCGTAGAAGTCACCGTGCCGCATGTGCGCTACGTGGGTGCGTGAGGCCATCGACCACTCGCCCATGCTGTGCGGGTGCTTGCGCGCGTACTCCTTCACCGCCTTGGGCGCCCGACGGTCCGAATTGCCTTGGCGCAGTACCGGGTTCACCGCGCTGCCCAGGCATCTGGCGTAGCGCTCTTTGATGGCCTTCTCCTGGTCAGTCTTCGGGTCCGCCGGGTAGTCTGGGACCGCGTAACCCTTGTCTTGCAGTTCCTTGATGGCGGCTACCAGCTGTGGCACCGAGGCGCTGATGTTCGGCAGCTTGATGATGTTGGTGTCGGGTAGCTGAGTCAGCCGGCCCAGTTCGGCGAGGTTATCCGGTACCCGCTGCTCCTCGGTCAGGTAATCGGGGAATTCCGCCAGGATGCGTGCCGCTACAGAGATGTCGCTGGCCTCGATCTTGATGCCCGCCGGTTCGGCAAAGGCACGCACAATCGGCAGAAAGGCGTAGGTCGCCAGCAGCGGCGCCTCGTCGGTCAGCGTGTAAATGATGGTCGGCTGTTCGGCGCTCATGGTGTTCTCCCGGCGTCACTGTCGGTCAGATGCTGAATCACTCCGCGTTGTAGCGGCGGTTACCAGTATCGCGGATTGCGCCGCACATGATTCGGGCGGTGTTCTGCGCGACGACGATCACTTTCTGTTTGCCCGAAGGCCGTCGAGGGCGACGTCGGTCACCTTTGCGGCCAACTCAGCGTTGTAGCTCTGCATCGCTTGGCAGCCGACTAGGAGCGTCTTGACTTCAAGCACGTCTACGTCCGGCCGTACGGTGCCGGCGCGCTGGGCGGCGCGCAACAGGTCGGTGAGCAGGTCCAAGAAATCTGCCTCGGCTTCCGGGGCCGCGCTGCTGATTTCAATCCCGACGCCGGCCAGCGCCTCGACCAGGCCGCGATCGGTGGCGCCCCACTGCAATACCATCGACCGCAGGAATGCAAACAGCGCGTCGCCGGGATGCTTGGATTTGAGCAGGGCATGTCCCTTGTCGATGATGCGGTGCATCCGGTCGGCGATCACCGCCTGAAACAGCGCCTCCTTGGTCGGGAAATGCCGGTATACCGTGCCTGCGCCGACTCCGGCGCGCCGAGCGATCTCGTCAACGGGCACCGATAGACCGTCGGCCGCAAAGGTTTGGTAGGCAACCTCCAATACGCGTGCCCGGTTACGGGCCGCGTCGGCACGCACCCGCCGGTCAGTAGGAGCCAAGTCGTACCTCCGAAAGCCTTGACAAAGCGGGGCGCGCGTTCCGTATAGTTCGGCTAAGCGGAGCGCTCGCCCCGCTTAGTCAAAGCATAGCGAGGAGCCCTCATGACCAAATGGACTGCCGCCGACATTCCTGACCAGACCGGCCGGACCGCCGTCATCACGGGGGCCAACACCGGACTTGGATTCGAGACCGCCGCAGCGCTTGCCGCCCATGGTGCACACGTGGTGCTGGCTGTGCGCAACCTCGACAAGGGCAAGCAGGCGGCGGCACGCATCACCGAGGCCACCCCCGGCGCCGAAGTAGAGCTTCAGGAGCTTGACCTGACCTCGCTGGCGTCGGTGCGCGCCGCCGCGGCACAGCTGAAGTCTGACCACCAGCGCATCGACCTGCTGATCAACAACGCCGGGGTGATGTATACACCCCGACAGACCACAGCAGACGGCTTCGAGATGCAGTTCGGCACCAACCACTTGGGCCATTTCGCGTTGACCGGCCTGTTGATTGATCGACTGCTGCCCGTCGCCGGTTCACGAGTGGTCACCATCAGCAGCGTCGGCCATCGCATCCGTGCCGCAATCCATTTCGACGACCTCCAGTGGGAACGCCGGTACAGGCGGGTCGCCGCCTACGGCCAAGCCAAGCTCGCCAACCTGCTGTTCACTTATGAACTTCAGCGTCGGTTAGCACCGGGCGGAACCACCATCGCGGTCGCGTCGCACCCGGGAGTGTCCAACACCGAAGTGGTCCGCAACATGCCACGGCCGCTCGTCGCGGTGGCGGCCATACTGGCGCCGCTGATGCAAGACGCCGAACTGGGGGCCCTGCCGACATTGCGTGCCGCCACCGATCCCGCGGTGCGCGGCGGCCAGTACTTCGGACCCGATGGCTTCGGTGAAATACGGGGCTACCCGAAGGTGGTGGCCTCCAGCGCCCAGTCTCACGACGAGCAGCTGCAGCGCCGCCTGTGGGCTGTGTCCGAAGAGCTCACCGGGGTCGTCTATCCCGTCGGATGAGCCGGACTCAACGGCAACGGTTGGTCAACACTCGACGATGTTGACTGCGACGTTGATGGCGAGCCCGCCGGCCGAGGTTTCCTTGTACTTGGTGTGCATGTCCGCGCCGGTGGCGCGCATGGTGTCGATGACCTGGTCGAGGGTGACGCGATGGATGCCGTCGCCGCGCAATGCCATCCGTGCGGCGTTGATGGCCTTGCCGGCGGAAATCGCGTTGCGTTCGATGCAGGGGATCTGCACCAGCCCGGCGATGGGGTCACAGGTCAGGCCGAGGCTGTGTTCCATGGCGATCTCGGCGGCGTTTTCCACTTGTCGCGGTGTGCCGCCGAGGATTTCAGCCAATCCGGCGGCGGCCATGGCGGCCGCGGAGCCGACCTCGCCCTGACAGCCGACCTCGGCTCCGGAGATCGATGCTCGCTCCTTGAACAACGATCCGATGGCTCCAGCAGTGAGCAGGAATCGCACGGTGACATCGTCGGGGTCCCCCGCGCCGGCCGACGTGTAGTGGATTGCGTAGTGCAGGACCGCCGGCACGATGCCGGCGGCACCGTTGGTCGGGGCGGTGACGACGCGCCCACCGGAGGCGTTCTCCTCGTTGACTGCCAGCGCGACCAGGTTGACCCAGTCCTCAGCGAATTCCGGCTTGCGAGTGGGGTCTTCGGCGTTCAAGCGGTCATACCACACCTTCGCTCGCCGGCGCACCCGGAGGCCGCCAGGAAGCAACCCTTCGCGAGCGATGCTCCGCTGTTCGCACTCAACCATGACGTCGCGCAGGTGCAGCAGCGCGGCGCGTACCTCGTTCTCGGTGCGGCAACATGTTTCGTTGCGCAGCGCCGCTTCGCTAATTGACACGTCGAGGCGGTCACAGATGTCCAGCAGTTCTTGGGCCGACACGTAGGGAAGGGCAACTGAGCATGGATGTTGGCCGCTGTTGCCGCTGGTCTGTTCCGTGACGATGAACCCTCCGCCCACCGAAAAATAAGTCTCGGTGGCCAAGACGCGGCCGTGTGGGCCCGCGGCAGTGAACGTCATTCCGTTGGGATGCGTTGGCAGAACGATGTCGGGATGCAGGTCGATATCACGCTCGGTCAGCGGGACCGGAATGACACCGCCGATTCGCGTCACGCCGGACGCTGCGATCTCGGCGAGCCGGCGTTCCTTGTGTTCGGTGGTAATCGTTTCTGGCTGGCAGCCTTCCAGCCCCAGCAATATCGCCGACATGGTGCCATGACCGGCTCCGGTGGCCGCGAGCGAGCCGAACAGATCCACTCGCATCGCCTCGAGGTCATCCAGGTGGCCCCGGCGGCGCAGCGCAACTACGAACTGGTTTGCCGCGCGCATCGGTCCCACGGTGTGGGAACTGGACGGCCCGATGCCGATGGTGAACAGGTCGAAGACGCTGATGGTCATGTCCGGTGCAGTTCCGGGTAGAGCGGATAGCGTGCGGCCAGCCGCTGGACCTGGGCGCGCAGCGGACCCAGCTGGTCGTCGTTGGTGGCCGTCAGTGCCGCCGCGATGAGGTCTGCCACGGCGCGGAAGTCGTTGTGGGAGAAGCCGCGTGCGGCCAGCGCCGGGGTGCCGATTCGCAGGCCCGAGGTGATCATCGGGGGACGAGGGTCGAAGGGTACCGCGTTGCGGTTGACGGTGATGTCCACGGCGGCCAACCGGTCTTCGGCTTGCTGGCCGTCGAGTTCGGCGTCGCGCAGGTCGACTAGGACGAGGTGCACATCGGTGCCGCCGGTTAGCACCGCGATGCCACGTTCGGCGACGTCGGGCTGGGTCAACCGGCCGGCAAGGATGCGCGCGCCGTCGAGGCAACGTTGTTGGCGCTGCGCGAATTCAGGTTGTGCTGCCATCTTGAATGCGGTGGCCTTGGCTGCGATGACATGCTCGAGCGGCCCGCCCTGCTGCCCAGGGAAGACCGCGGAATTGATCTTCTTGGCGATGGCCGGGTCATTGCACAAGATGATGCCGCCGCGGGGCCCGCCGAGCGTCTTGTGAGTGGTGGAGGTGACGACGTGGGCGTGCGGCACCGGGCTGGGGTGCACGCCAGCGGCGACCAGGCCGGCGAAATGCGCCATATCCACCATGAGCACGGCGTCGACTTCGTCGGCGATGGCGCGGAAGCGGGCGAAATCCAGCTGGCGTGGGTACGCCGACCAGCCGGCGATGATCATTTTGGGCCGGTGTGTGCGCGCTGCCTCGGCGACGGCATCCATGTCGACCAGGTAGTCCTCTTTGGACACCTCGTAGGCGGTGGCGTGGTAGAGCTTGCCGGAAAAGTTGATCCGCATCCCGTGGGTCAGGTGACCGCCATGAGCCAGCGACAACCCCAGGATGGTGTCGCCGGGGTTTAGCAGCGCATGCATGGTGGCGGCGTTGGCGGTGGCCCCCGAATGTGGTTGCACGTTGGCGTATTCGGCGCCAAAGAGCGCTTTGACGCGGTCGATAGCCAACTGCTCGACACCGTCGACGAATTCACAGCCACCGTAGTAGCGCCGGCCCGGGTAGCCTTCGGCGTACTTGTTGGTCAAGACCGAACCTTGGGCCTGCATCACGGCCAGCGGTGCATAGTTCTCCGAAGCGATCATCTCCAAGCCGGATTCTTGACGGCGCAGCTCGCCGTCGATCAGGGCGGCGATGTCCGGGTCGAAGGCGGTCAGGGAGTCGTTGAGGGTGTTCATCAGCTCAGTCCGGTCTGTTCGGCGTACTCGGGGGCGGTCAAGGGTGTTCCCGGAGCAATCGGCTGCCCGGCCAAATGGGCATCCGGCGGCCGCGACATCGTTTCGGCCACGGCGAGGTCGCCAACAGTTCGATCGTGCGGTTCAGACAAGGGCCAACTCCGGTTTCGACGAGCCCGGATCGCGCCGGGCTGGTTGCGCCCTCCCCGCTCTGTCCTGAAACCTGAGAGTCTGCGGCGTCGCATCATGGCGCCGCTCTACACCTTCGGTCAGGCACGGTCGGTGCGACCGTCCCTGTCTCCAGAGTTGCCTCGGCGGTGTGGTGCTTGGGCCTGAGAGATTCTCGGGGAGGAGATTGCTCCTACGGCGCCTCGACATGGAGGTTCTCCCACATCGCGTCAGCGGCTGTTCGATTGTGACGGAAAGCAACATACACACCACGCATGTGTTTTGTCACCCTGCGGTCGGTGGTAGTCGGACGGCCCAATCAGACAGCGCGGGTCATATCACGCGTTCGTGCACAGTTGGGTGTTTATCCACAGGGGTGCGTTTGTCGGCGGCTGGCGGGGCGTGGCGGCGATAGCATTCGAATATGAGTTCGATCACGGTGTCGGTGGACCCGGTGGACCCGGTGGACCCGGTGGACCCGGTGGACCCGGTGGACGCCGTGGTCGCCGCGGGATCAGACGGGCTCACTGTGGCCCGCATCGAGTCCGAGATCGGGGCCTTGGAGTTCCTGAACGAACTGCGCACTGAACTCAAGAGTGGACAGTTTCGACCTCAACCGGTGCGGGAACGCAAGATCCCCAAACCGGGCGGGTTGGGCAAGGTACGGCGGCTGGGGATTCCCACAGTGGCCGACCGGGTCGTTCAGGCGGCGTTGAAACTGGTGCTAGAACCCATCTTTGAGACCGACTTCGAGCCGGTCTCCTACGGGTTTCGGCCCGCGCGACGCGCGCACGACACGATCGCTGAGATTCACTTGTTCGGCACCCAGGAGTATCGCTGGGTGCTCGACGCTGATATCAAGGCGTGCTTTGACCGCATCGACCACGCGGACCTGATGGACCGGGTGCGTCACCGGATCAAAGACAAGCGGGTGTTGCGGCTGGTGAACTGGCAGCGCATTCGGCATCGCTGGAATTGGACCGACGTCCGCCGCTGGCTCACCGACCCCACCGGGCGGTGGCACCCCATCAGCGCGGACGGGATCACCCTGTTTAACCCCGCCGCGGTGCCCATTCGGCGATACCGCTATCGGGGCAACACGATCCCCACTCCCTGGACTCAGGCTGTCTGAACCACCCCATCGGCAGATTCCGTGAAGAGCCAGATACGGTGAAAGTCGCACGTCCGGTTCGAAGGGCGGCCACGGGAAACGGACCCGCAGCAACGCGGGCACCGCACCCATGGTCGACCCAACTGCCACGCACCCGGTGACCGGTGCGAAGTCCACCATATCGACCAGTGGGCAACCGGCGGCTCAACCGATATCGACAAACTCACCTTCACCTGCACACCCAACCACAAGCTAGTCGGGAAAGGCTGGCAGACAAGGAAACGGTCCGACGGCCAAACGGAATGGATCCCGCCACCCCACCTCGACCGCGGTGCCCACACCAACGACTACCACCACCCCGAACGCCTCTTCGACCACTAGCGGGCCGCGCCCTGACCACAAAACGTCAAGACCAGGCCCCACAAGTGCGCCACGTTGGTAGCCTCTGGGAATGCTCTTCGCGGCCCTGCGTGACATGCAATGGAGAAAGCGCCGCCTGGTCATCACGATCATCAGCACCGGGCTGATCTTCGGGATGACGCTTGTTTTGACCGGACTCGCGAACGGCTTCCGGGTGGAGGCCCGGCACACCGTCGATTCCATGGGTGTCGATGTATTCGTCGTCAGATCCGGCGCTGCTGGACCTTTTCTGGGTTCAATACCGTTTCCCGATGTTGACCTGGCCCGAGTGGCCGCTGAACCCGGTGTCATGGCCGCGGCCCCGTTGGGCAGCGTGGGGACGATCATGAAAGAAGGCACGTCGACGCGAAACGTCACGGTCTTCGGCGCGCCCGAGCACGGACCTGGCATGCCACGGGTCTCAGAGGGTCGGTCACCGTCGAAACCGGACGAAGTCGCGGCATCGAGCACGATGGGCCGACACCTCGGTGACACTGTCGAGGTCGGCGCGCGCAGATTGCGGGTCGTTGGCATTGTGCCGAATTCCACCGCGCTGGCCAAGATCCCCAATGTCTTCCTCACGACCGAGGGCTTACAGAAATTGGCGTACAACGGGCAGCCGAATATCACGTCCATCGGGATCATAGGTATGCCCCGACAGCTGCCGGAGGGTTACCAGACTTTCGATCGGGTGGGCGCTGTCAATGATTTGGTGCGCCCATTGAAGGTCGCAGTGAATTCGATCTCGATCGTGGCTGTTTTGCTGTGGATTGTGGCGGTGCTGATCGTCGGCTCGGTGGTGTACCTTTCGGCTCTTGAGCGGCTACGTGACTTCGCGGTGTTCAAGGCGATTGGCACGCCAACGCGCTCGATTATGGCCGGGCTCGCATTACAGGCGCTGGTCATTGCGTTGCTTGCGGCGGTGGTGGGCGTCGTCCTGGCGCAGGTGTTGGCACCACTGTTTCCGATGATTGTCGCGGTACCCGTCGGTGCTTACCTGGCGCTACCGGTGGCCGCGATCGTCATCGGTCTGTTCGCTAGTGTTGCCGGATTGAAGCGCGTGGTGACGGTCGATCCCGCGCAGGCGTTCGGAGGTCCCTAGCGGTGGGCGATCTCAGCATTCAGAACCTCGTCGTTGAGTACTACAGCGGTGGATACGCGCTTAGGCCGATCAACGGTTTGAACCTCGACGTGGCAGCCGGGTCGTTGGTGATGCTGCTCGGACCCAGCGGCTGCGGCAAGACGACACTGCTTTCCTGTCTGGGCGGCATTCTGCGCCCGAAGTCTGGGGCGATCAAGTTCGACGAAGTCGACATCACGACGCTACAAGGCGCCGAGCTGGCGAACTACCGGCGTAACAAGGTCGGCATCGTGTTCCAGGCGTTCAATCTGGTGCCCAGCCTGACCGCTGTCGAGAACGTGATGGTGCCGTTACGCTCGGCCGGGATGTCACGCAGGGCGTCGCGTAGGCGTGCCGAAGAACTGCTGGCGCGCGTCAATCTCGCGGAACGAATGAATCATCGACCCGGTGATCTGAGCGGAGGTCAGCAGCAACGAGTCGCGGTGGCACGCGCGATTGCGCTGGATCCGCCACTGATCCTCGCTGACGAACCGACCGCACACCTGGATTTCATCCAGGTGGAGGAGGTGCTGCGGTTGATCCGCGAACTGGCCGATGGCGAGCGTGTGGTCGTGGTCGCAACCCACGACAGCAGGATGTTGCCGATGGCCGATCGCGTCGTTGAGCTGACACCCGATTTCGCGGAGACAAATCGGCCACCTGAAACCGTACATCTTCAGGCCGGCGAGGTGCTGTTCGAGCAGAGCACGATGGGCGACCTGATCTACGTGGTGTCGGAGGGCGAGTTTGAGATTGTGCACGAATTGGCCGACGGCGGTGAGGAATTGGTCAAGGTTGCCGGGCCGGGGGATTACTTCGGCGAGATAGGCGTGCTGTTTCACCTGCCGCGCTCGGCGACCGTGCGTGCCCGCAGCGACGCGACGGCCGTCGGCTATACCGTGCAGGCGTTTCGTGAGCGGCTCGGCGTGGGGGGTCTGCGCGATCTGATCGAGCATCGTGCGCTTGCCAACGACTAACCCGGCTTGGCCGGAACTAGCCACTGCCGGGGCAGCGGTGGCGGTTCACACCGCGTGCGCGTTTGGAGGTCCCTGAGCGATGGGCGATCTGAGCATTAGCCAGGTGTCGGCGCGTCCGGGACGGATCGGGATTCGCGCTAGGCAAATGTTCGACGGATACCGGTTTCAGCGTGGTCCCGTGCTGGTCGTGGTCGAGGATGGTCGGATCAGCGCGGTCGATTTTGCTGGCTCCGCCTGCCCCGATATGAACCTGGTTGATCTGGGTGAATCGACTTTGTTGCCGGGTCTGGTGGATGCGCATGCGCATTTGTGCTGGGACCCCGACGGTAGGCCAGAGGATTTGGCCGGCGACCCCCATGCGGTGCTGGTGGGACGGGCGCGACGGCACGCCGCGGCCGCGTTGCGCTCCGGGATCACCACGATTCGCGATCTCGGCGACCGTGACTATGCGGCCTTGGCGCTGCGGGAGGAGTATCGGCAGAAAACGACGGTGGGGCCGGAACTGGTGGTTTCTGGGCCACCATTGACTCGCAGCGGCGGGCATTGCTGGTTCCTCGGCGGCGTGGCCGATAGCGTCGAGGAGCTGGTTGATGCGGTGCAGGAGCGGGCCGCGCGGGGAGCGGATTGGATCAAGGTGATGGCCACGGGCGGATTCGTTACCACAGCATCCGATCCGTGGCAGCCGCAGTACGGCAGCGGCCAACTGGCCGCGGTGGTGGCGGCCGCCGAGCAGGTAGGTCTACCGGTGACCGCACATGCACATGCCACCGCAGGGATCGCCGCGGCGGTCGCCGCGGGTGTTGACGGCATCGAGCACTGCACGTTCTTGAGCGAAGGCAGCGCCGCCGCCAGCCCGGATGTTGTTGAAGCGATTGTTGCCCAAGGTGTGTGGTGCGGTATGACGATTCCCCGGGTGTATCCGGAGATGCCGGAGAACCTTGTCGCGGTTGTGCAGGATGGATGGCGAAACATCCGCCGGCTCATCGACGCCGGTGCGCGTGTCGCCCTGTCCACCGACGCTGGAGTCGCCCCGGGCAGACGCCATGACGTGCTCCCCGACGATTTGGTGTATCTGTCTCGACACGGGTTCACCAGCACAGAGGTGCTGACCGGCGCCACCGCAGCGGCCGCTGCCAGCTGTGGGCTCGGCCACCGCAAGGGTCGCATCGCGCCGGGCTACGACGCTGATCTGCTGGCTGTTGCGGCAGGTGTGGACCATGACCCCGCCGGACTCTGCGACGTCAAAGCCGTCTGGCGCAGCGGAACCCAGGTACCGCTACAAGCATCCGCTGTGGGCTACAACACCCCGTCATAACCCCGTCATAAAATGCAGGACAGCATCTTCAATCTGTTGACCGAGGAACAGCTTCGGGGTCGCAACACGCTCAAGTGGAACTATTTCGGGCCCGATGTAGTGCCACTGTGGCTGGCGGAGATGGACTTTCCCACCGCACCGGCTGTGCTCGACGGGGTGCGGGCGTGCGTCGACAACGAGGAGTTCGGCTACCCGCCGTTGGGCGAGGACAGCCTGCCGAGGGCGACGGCCGATTGGTGCCGACAACGCTACGGTTGGTGCCCCCGACCGGACTGGGTCCGCGTCGTGCCGGATGTCCTGAAGGGGATGGAAGTCGTCGTCGAATTCCTTACCCGGCCGGAGAGTCCGGTCGCGTTGCCGGTTCCGGCTTACATGCCGTTTTTCGACGTCCTGCACGTCACCGGCCGCCAACGAGTGGAAGTCCCAATGGTGCAGCAAGACTCGGGACGCTACCTGCTGGACCTGGACGCTCTGCAGGCCGCGTTCGTCCGCGGTGCCGGATCGGTGATTATCTGCAATCCGAATAACCCACTGGGTACGGCGTTCACCGAAGCCGAGCTACGTGCGATTGTGGATATCGCGGCCCGCCACGGCGCCCGGGTGATCGCGGATGAGATCTGGGCACCGGTGGTCTACGGATCGCGCCATGTCGCCGCCGCTTCGGTGTCGGAGGCGGCGGCTGAAGTCGTGGTCACGTTGGTGTCGGCGTCCAAAGGCTGGAACTTGCCGGGTCTGATGTGCGCTCAGGTGATCCTGTCTAACCGCCGTGACGCCCACGACTGGGACCGGATCAACATGTTGCACCGCATGGGCGCATCAACGGTCGGTATCCGCGCGAACATCGCCGCCTACCATCATGGCGAATCTTGGTTGGACGAGCTGCTCCCTTATCTGCGGGCGAACCGTGATCATCTGGCACGGGCGCTGCCGGAGTTAGCTCCCGGGGTAGAGGTCAACGCTCCGGACGGTACCTACCTGTCGTGGGTGGATTTCCGTGCGCTGGCTCTGCCGTCTGAACCGGCGGAATACCTGCTCTCGAAGGCGAAGGTGGCGCTGTCGCCTGGCATTCCGTTCGGCGCCGCGGTGGGCTCGGGATTTGCGCGGCTGAACTTCGCCACCACCCGCGCAATACTGGATCGGGCGATCGAGGCTATCGCGGCCGCCCTGCGCGACATCATCGATTAAGCCAACCAGTAGATTCACAACGCTGCGGCGTGTTGGGTCAGGCTGAAGAAGATGTAGGCGAGGCAGATCAGGAAGTTCAGTGCCACGAGAACCAAACCCAGACAGATTAGTGAATGCGTGGCTCGGCGTTGTAGGCGGTGGAATTTCGCGACGCGCTTCTCATGGTTCAGCTGGGTCACGATCAGTGCGAACTTGACGTCGGTCCATTCTTCGTCGGCGGCGGGAGCGCCCAACAGCATTTCCTGAAGGCGCTTCGGCGGGGCTTCGACGCCGACCCGCGCGAAGTGCTGGCTCAGCCGCCGGGCTTGCCTGCGGCCAAGAATCTGACCCCGCACCGGTGGCTGATGCGAGAGCTTCCTTCGTTCGTCCCCCCAGTGGTTGGACGGGGTCGTCACAGCGGGCATTCTAAGTCCCGCGGGCCACAAAAGGCAGTGCCGCGGAACTTCTTGGCCCAAACGGGCACCCGGCTACGTGCGCACCGCGACCGTCGACAACTGGTCGGCGAGCCGGTCCGGGGAATCCACCATCGAGAACGTCCGTGCTCCCTCGATTACCTCGAAACGGGCGCGCGGGATGGTCGCGGCGAGCCGTTGACCGTTCTCGAGTGCGAAGAACACGTCATCCGCCGACCACGCGATGAGCGCCGGCTTGTCGAATTCAGGCAGCCGGGCGGCGACTGCGGTGGTGACTTCGGTGCGCAGCGATAGCGAGAGCTGACGCAGGTCTTCGGCGATGGCCGGGTTGGATAGCGCCGGACGAACCCAGGCCCGGGTGAGATGGTCGATGTTGTGGTGCGACAAACCGGCATACGCGCGGTTACGCGCGGCCGGTGCCCGCATCACCTGGATCGCGGCCCGGAACAGGGTGGCCGATTTCGCGGCCAGGATCACCGGTTTGAGGATCGGCGGCGGAAAGTGTTCGAACGCATCGCAACTAGTGAGGACCAGGGCACCGAGCCGTTCGGGATAGTGGACCGCGACGAGCTGGGTGACGACCCCGCCGGTGTCGTTGCCGACCAGCACCACGTCCTTGAGCTCGAGCGCGGCAAGGACGTCGGCGACGATGCCGGCAACCCCGCCGATGGTCTGGTCGGCGCCGGGGCGTAGCGGCTTAGGATGCGCACCCAGCGGCCAGGTGGGGGCGATGCAGCGCAGGCCACGACCGGCGAGTCGCTCACTGACCCGTCGCCATAGTTGACCGCCCATCATGTACCCGTGCACGAACACGACAGGCCTGCCAGTTTCGGGTCCGGTTGCTTCGTAATGAATAGTTCCGGCACTAATGTCGATCGTCGACATGGATGCCCACCCTTCGAGGTACATTTACAAGCAGACTGCCGGTAACTTACCAACAGATTGTATGGAAATCAAGAGACGCACCCAGGAGGAACGCTCCGCGGCGACCCGCGAGGCGCTGATCACCGGGGCCCGCAAGCTGTGGGGGTTACGGGGTTATGCGGAGGTGGGGACGCCGGAAATCGCGACCGAGGCGGGGGTCACGCGGGGGGCGATGTACCACCAATTCGCCGATAAAGCAGCACTATTCCGCGATGTGGTGGAGGTCGTGGAGCAAGACGTGATGGCCCGGATGGCCACCTTGGTCGCCGCCTCGGGGGCGGCGACGCCGGCCGATGCAATCCGGGCAGCGGTCGATGCCTGGCTCGAGGTATCTGGTGATCCGGAGGTGCGTCAGCTGATCCTGCTGGATGCGCCCGTCGTGCTGGGCTGGGCGGGTTTCCGCGACGTCGCCCAGCGATACAGCCTGGGCATGACCGAACAGTTGATCACCGAGGCGATCCGGGCCGGCCAGTTGGCTCGTCAACCGGTGCGGCCGCTGGCCCAGGTGCTCATTGGCGCGCTCGACGAGGCGGCGATGTTCATCGCCACCGCCGACGACCCCAAGCGCGCCCGTCGGGAGACCAGACAGGTGCTGCGCCGGCTCATCGACGGGATGCTTAACGGCTAGCGCTGGGCGCGGCCTCGGCAAAATGGCTTGCGGACCGGGATCTGAGTTCCAGAACTGGGCGCAGGACTGGCTGGTCACCACTTGGCGGCGAGGCGTGTCCATTCCGCTGCCAGGTCGCGGTCCCGGTGGAAGCCGCGCAGGGTAATCAGCTCGATAGCTTTGCGCGCATCTTGGATATCTTGAGGCGATGCGGCGTCCACGAGCGCACGTAGATCACTGCGATCCTGGGGTCGCCGATCATCATCTCTCGCAAGAAGTTTCATCGCGATCAGATGCGCCGTTGTGGCCACCGGAGCGACTAGATCGGGCAAGATCTCGATCTCCTCGGCAGCCTCCGCAATCTCCGGTTCGATGCCACAGCTCGCGAAAAGGAGGTCCACCACAACATTCGCGGCAGTGTCTGCGGTTGCTCCGAGACGGACCGCTGCCAACCGTCTGGCCGCGTCCTGCTCTACCGACGCCAGGAGATGGTACTGCTGGGTAAGAAGTTGACGGACTAAAGATTCCGCGGCATCGTCGTTTGCCACCGCGACAACAATGTCCACGTCACGGGTGAAACGTGGTTCGGATCGCGCAGACACCGCGAAACCACCAACCAGCGCCCACCGCTGACGCAATCCGGTCAGGTCCTTGGCGACCCTACGGAGTGTCGACTCCACAGCGTTCATGTGAACCGTGTGGACGTCGGGCCTGCGCTGTCACCCTCCTCCGCCCCGGGACGCGTCATCCTCCACGCGTCGATAGCTGCTTCAATTTCAACAACGTCCGCATTGGGCCGTTCACGACCCAGCCTCATGCGCTGCATCTGCTCGCCAACCTCGTACATGTCCAGAGCGAGCCTCAGCTTCTGCGCAGCGACGGAAACTGCCACACTCAAAGCCTACTGGGCGCACGTGTGGCAACGAGTCGATCCACACGAAATGCCGCCGTTGGGCCGCGGACTAGCCGAATTTTCCGGGTGGTGACACAGCCCACATTTGGCATGGGACTTTCGGCCCTGTCCGCGTCCGTGTCGGCCAGACAAGCTTTGGGCATTGGCCACAATCGGGCCACAATCGAAAGCCGAGCAGGTGGAACCGAAACGCAGTCGCCTCGTCGTATGTGCACCCGAGCCATCGCACGCGCGGGAATTCCCGGATGTCGCCGTATTCTCCGGCGGCCGGGCTAACGCATCCCAGGCCGAACGGTTGGCTCGTGCCGTGGGTCGCGTGTTGGCCGATCGGGGCGTCACCGGGGGTGCTCGGGTGCGGCTGACCATGGCGAACTGCGCCGATGGGCCGACGCTGGTGCAGATAAACCTGCAGGTAGGTGACACCCCATTAAGGGCGCAGGCCGCCACCGCGGGCATCGATGATCTGCGACCCGCACTGATCAGACTGGATCGACAGATCGTGCGGGCGTCGGCACAGTGGTGCCCCCGGCCTTGGCCGGATCGGCCCCGCCGGCGATTGACCACGCCGGCCGAGGCGCTAGTCACCCGCCGCAAACCGGTCGTGCTAAGGCGCGCAACCCCGTTGCAGGCGATTGCCGCTATGGACGCCATGGACTACGACGTGCATTTGTTCACCGACGCCGAGACGGGGGAGGACGCTGTGGTCTATCGGGCTGGACCGTCGGGGCTGCGGCTGGCCCGCCAGCACCACGTATTTCCCCCAGGATGGTCACGTTGTCGCGCCCCAGCCGGGCCGCCGGTGCCGCTGATTGTGAATTCGCGTCCGACACCGGTTCTCACGGAGGCCGCCGCGGTGGACCGGGCGCGCGAACATGGACTGCCATTCCTGTTTTTCACCGACCAGGCCACCGGCCGCGGCCAGCTGCTCTACTCCCGCTACGACGGCAACCTCGGGTTGATCACCCCGACCGGTGACGGCGTTGCCGACGGTCTGGCATGAGCCCGGGCTCGCGGCGCGCCAGCCCGCAAAGCGCCCGGGAGGTGGTCGAGCTCGACCGTGACGAGGCGATGCGGTTGCTGGCCAGCGTTGACCATGGGCGTGTGGTGTTCACCCGCGCGGCGCTGCCGGCGATCCGTCCAGTCAATCACCTCGTGGTCGACGGTCGGGTGATCGGGCGCACCCGCCTGACGGCCAAGGTGTCCGTTGCGGTGCGATCGAGCGCCGATGCCGGTGTCGTGGTCGCCTACGAAGCCGACGACCTTGATCCGCGGCGTCGGACGGGGTGGAGTGTGGTGGTGACGGGACTGGCGACCGAGGTCAGCGATCCCGAGCAGGTTGCCCGCTACCAGCGGCTGCTACACCCGTGGGTGAACATGGCGATGGACACCGTGGTCGCGATCGAACCCGAGATCGTCACCGGCATCCGCATCGTTGCTGACTCGCGTACGCCGTAGCCGATTGGCCGCGGGCGGCCCGCACGCATCCGCACTATCTGATAAATTCTTCAACTCGTCAACCGATGTAACGCTGAAGCTCTCAGGAGACGCGGTGGAGTCCGAACCGCTGTACAAGCTCAAGGCGGAGTTCTTCAAAACCCTTGCGCATCCGGCGCGGATCAGGATTTTGGAGCTGCTGGTCGAGCGGGACCGTTCGGTCGGTGAGTTGCTGTCCTCGGACGTCGGCCTGGAGTCGTCGAACCTGTCCCAGCAGCTGGGTGTGCTACGCCGGGCGGGTGTTGTCGCGGCACGTCGTGACGGCAACGCGATGATCTATTCGATTGCCGCACCCGATATCGCCGAGCTGCTGGCGGTGGCACGCAAGGTGCTGGCCAGGGTGCTCAGCGACCGGGTGGCGGTGCTAGAGGACCTCCGCGCCGGCGGCTCGGCCACGTAACGCCATGGGTTGGGTTGCCAAGATTTTCCGTGTTGGCCGGGTGGTCGAGCCCGCGGCCCCCTTACCGGCGGCGATAGCCGAACCACCCGCCGGGGTACGGGGTTCGCTGCAGATCCGACATGTTGACGCGGGTTCGTGCAACGGGTGTGAGGTGGAGATTTCGGGCGCCTTTGGCCCGGTGTATGACGCGGAGCGGTTCGGGGCGCGGCTGGTCGCCTCGCCCCGACACGCCGATGCGTTGTTGGTGACCGGCGTGGTCACGCACAACATGGCCGGCCCACTGCGCAAGACCCTGGAGGCCACGCCGCGCCCGCGGGTGGTAATCGCGTGCGGGGATTGCGCGCTGAACCGGGGGGTGTTCGCCGACGCCTACGGCGTGGTCGGTGCGGTCGGCGAGGTGGTACCCGTCGACGTCGAGATCGCCGGCTGCCCGCCGACACCCGCGGCCATCATGGCGGCGCTGCGATCGGTGACCGGGAAATGACCGCTGCACCGACGGCCGGCGGGGTCGTCACTTCGGGCGTGGGCGTTGCCGGGGTCGGCGTGGGGTTGCTGGGCATGTTTGGACCGGTGCGTGTAGTGCACGTCGGTTGGCTGCTTCCGCTGTCCGGCGTGCACATCGAGCTCGACCGGTTGGGCGGATTCTTCATGGCGCTCACGGGCGCGGTAGCGGCTCCGGTCGGTTGTTACCTGATCGGCTACGTGCGCCGTGAACACCTCGGTCGGGTCCCGATGGCGGTGGTGCCGCTGTTCGTCGCGGCGATGCTGTTGGTGCCGGCCGCGGGCTCGGTGACGACGTTTCTGCTGGCGTGGGAGCTGATGGCGATCGCGTCGCTGATCCTGGTGCTCTCCGAGCACGCCCGCCCGCAGGTCCGCTCGGCGGGCCTGTGGTACGCCGTGATGACTCAGCTGGGATTCATCGCAATCCTGGTCGGGCTGGTGGTGTTGGCGGCGGCCGGGGGTTCCGACCGGTTCGCCGGCCTCGGGGCAGTCTGCGACGGGGTCCGCGCCGCCGTATTTATGCTCACGCTGGTCGGGTTTGGTTCGAAGGCGGGCCTGGTGCCACTGCACGCCTGGCTGCCGCGGGCCCACCCGGAGGCGCCGAGCCCGGTGTCGGCGTTGATGAGCGCGGCGATGGTCAACCTGGGCATCTACGGCATCGTCCGTTTCGATCTGCAGCTGCTGGGGCCGGGCCCACGCTGGTGGGGGCTTGCGCTGCTGGCCGTGGGCGGCACGTCCGCGCTGTATGGGGTGCTGCAGGCTTCGGTGGCCGCCGATCTCAAACGGCTGCTGGCCTATTCGACGACCGAGAACATGGGCCTGATCACGCTGGCGCTCGGTGCGGCAACACTTTTCGCGGATACCGGAGCCTACGGGCCGGCGTCGATCGCCGCCGCCGCAGCGATGCTGCACATGATTGCGCACGCGGCGTTTAAGAGCCTCGCCTTCATGGCGGCCGGATCTGTGCTGGCCGCGACCGGGCTGCGCGACCTGGACCTGCTCGGCGGGCTGGCCCGCCGAATGCCGGCGACCACCGTCTTTTTCGGGGTGGCCGCACTGGGCGCATGTGGTCTGCCGTTGGGCGCCGGGTTTGTCAGTGAGTGGCTGCTGGTCCAGTCGTTGATCCACGCTGCCCCCGGACACGACCCCATCGTGGCGCTGACGACACCGCTGGCGGTCGGCGTGGTCGCACTGGCCACCGGTCTGAGCGTGGCGGCGATGACCAAGGCCTTCGGGATCGGGTTTCTCGCCCGTCCCCGCTCCACCCAAGCCGAAGCGGCGCGTGAGGCGCCGGCCAGCATGCGCGCCGGCATGGCGATCGCGGCGGGCGCCTGCCTGGTGCTGGCGGTGGCACCGCTGCTGGTCGCACCCATGGTGCGGCGGGCCGCCGCGACGCTGCCGGCCGCTCAGGCGGTCAAGTTCACCGGTCTGGGCGCCGTGGTGCGGCTGCCCGCGATGTCCGGGTCGATCGCGCCCGGCGTGATCGCCGCCGCTGTGCTCGCCGCGGCGTTGGCGGTAGCCGTCCTCGCGCGGTGGCGTTTCCGCCGGCGCCCGGCGCCGGCCAGGTTGCCGCTGTGGGCTTGCGGCGCGGCCGATCTCACCGTGCGCATGCAATACACGGCCACGTCGTTCGCCGAGCCGCTGCAGCGGGTCTTCGGCGACGTGCTGCGCCCGGACACCGACATCGAGGTCACCCACACCGCCGAGTCGCGCTATATGGCCGAGCGGATCACCTACCGGACCGCGGTCGCCGACGCGATCGAACAGCGCCTCTATACTCCGGTGGTCGGGGCGGTGGCCGCCATGGCCGAGCTGCTGCGCCGTGCCCACACCGGCAGCGTGCACCGCTACCTGGCCTACGGCGCGCTGGGCGTACTGATCGTGCTGGTGGTCGCGAGGTGAACGTGATGTCCTACCTAGCGGGCGCCGCGCAAATCGGCGGGGTCATGGTGGGTGCGCCGCTGGTCATCGGTATGACGCGGCAGGTACGGGCACGCTGGGAAGGCCGGGCCGGCGCCGGCCTGCTGCAACCGTGGCGTGATCTGCTCAAACAGCTTGGCAAGCAACAGATCACACCGGCGGGGACGACGATCGTGTTCGCCGCCGCGCCGGTGATCGTCGCCGGGACAACGCTTTTGATCGCCGCGATCGCACCTCTGGTGGCCACCGGGTCACCCCTGGACCCCAGCGCCGACTTGTTTGCCGTGGTCGGGCTGCTATTCCTGGGCACCGTCGCACTGACCCTGGCCGGCATCGACACCGGCACCTCTTTCGGCGGCATGGGCGCCAGCCGCGAGATCACCATCGCCGCACTGGTCGAACCAACGATCCTGCTGGCGGTGTTCGCGCTGTCCATCCCCGCCGGATCGGCCAATCTCGGTGCGCTGGTGGCGAGTACGATCGACCACCCGGGCCACGTGGTGTCGCTGGCCGGCGTACTGGCCTTCGTGGCGTTGGTGATTGTCATCGTCGCCGAGACCGGGCGGCTGCCGGTGGACAACCCGGCCACCCACCTGGAATTGACGATGGTGCACGAGGCCATGGTCCTCGAGTACGCCGGCCCACGGCTGGCGCTGGTCGAATGGGCGGCCGGGATGCGGCTCACGGTGCTGCTGGCACTGCTGGCGAATCTGTTCCTGCCGTGGGGGATCGCCGGCGCCGCGCCCACCGCGCTCGACGTGTTGACCGGCGTGGTGGCGGTGGCGGCCAAGGTCGCGATTCTCGCGGTGCTGCTGGCGACGTTCGAGGTGTTCCTCGCCAAACTGCGATTGTTCCGGGTACCCGAACTGCTGGCCGGCTCGTTTCTGCTGGCCTTGCTCGCGGTCACCGCCGCCAACTTCTTCACGGTGGGGGCGTGAGGGGCCAGCGATGAGTAACGCCAACTTCTCGATCCTGGTCGACTTCGCCGCGGGTGGGCTGGTGTTGGCGTCGGTGCTGATTGTCTGGCGCCGCGACCTGCGGGCCATTGTGCGGCTGCTGGCCTGGCAGGGTGCTGCGCTGGCCGCGATCCCGCTACTGCGCGGCATCCGCGACAACGACCGTGCGCTGATCGCGGTGGGCATCGCCGTGTTGGCGCTGCGCGCGCTGGTGTTGCCCTGGCTGCTGGCCCGCGCGGTGGGCGCCGAAGCGGCCGCGCAGCGGGAGGCCACCCCGTTGGTCAACACCGCCAGCTCGCTGCTGATTACCGCCGGACTGACCCTCACCGCGTTCGCGATCACCCAGCCGGTGGTCAACCTGGAACCGGGCGTCACCATCAACGCGGTGCCGGCCGCGTTCGCGGTGGTGCTGATCGCGCTGTTCGTGATGACCACGCGGCTGCACGCGGTCTCGCAGGCCGCCGGATTCCTGATGCTAGACAACGGGATCGCGGCGACCGCATTCCTGCTCACCGCCGGGGTGCCGCTGATCGTCGAACTTGGTGCCTCGCTGGACGTGCTGTTCGCGGTCATCGTGATCGGCGTGTTGACCGGCCGGCTGCGCCGCATTTTCGGCGATGCCGACCTGGACAAGCTGCGGGAGTTGCGGGATTGATGACCGGTTTGCTGCTTGCCGCGATCCTCGCACCGCTCGCCGCGTCAATCGCCTCCTTGATCACCGGGTGGCGACGCACGACGGCGACGCTCACCGCGCTGTCCGCCACGACGGTGCTGGCCTGCGCTGTGGCGATGGGGTTTTGGATGGGGTCGGGGGCGCAGTTCGGGCTGGGCGGTCTGCTGCGCGCCGATGCGCTGACGGTGGTCATGCTCGTCGTCATCGGGATCGTCGGCACACTGGCCACCGCGGCGAGCATCGGCTACATCGACACCGAGCTGGCACACGGGCATATCGACGGACGTAGCGCTCGGCTGTATGGGGTGCTGACCCCGGCGTTTCTTTGCGCGATGGTTCTGGCGGTGTGCGCCAACAACATCGGCGTCATTTGGGTAGCGATCGAGGCCACCACGGTGATCACCGCGTTTCTGGTGGGGCATCGCCGCACCCGCACCGCGCTGGAAGCGACCTGGAAATACGTGGTGATCTGTTCGGTCGGGATCGCCGTCGCCTTCTTGGGTACCGTGCTGCTGTATTTCGCCGCGCGGGATTCCGGTGCCGCTGCTGCCGGCGCGCTGAACCTCGATATCCTGGCCGAACACGCCGCCGGCCTAGACCCCGGGGTCGCTCGACTGGCCGGCGGGTTGCTGCTCATCGGTTATGGCGCCAAGGCGGGCCTCTTCCCGTTTCACACCTGGCTGGCGGACGCGCACAGCCAAGCCCCCGCACCGGTGTCCGCACTGATGAGCGGCGTGCTGCTGGCGGTGGCGTTCTCGGTGCTGATCCGATTGCGGCCGATCCTCGACGCGGTCAGCGGGCCCGCCTACCTGCGCAACGGGCTGCTCGTGGTCGGGTTGGCGACGCTGCTGGTGGCGGTGCTGATGCTGACCGTGACCGGCGACGTCAAGCGGATGCTGGCCTACTCGTCGATGGAGCACATGGGCCTGATCGCGATCGCCGCGGCCGCCGGCACGACATTGGCGATCGCCGCGCTGCTGCTGCACGTGCTCGCCCACGGGATCGGCAAGACCGTGCTGTTTCTGGCGGGCGGTCAGCTGCAGGCCGCACACGACTCCACCGCCATCGCCGATATCACCGGCGTGATGCGACGGTCGCGGCTGATCGGCGTGTCGTTTGCCGTCGGCCTGATCGTCCTGCTTGGCTTGCCGCCGTTCGCGATGTTCGCCAGCGAGCTGGCGATCGCGCGCTCATTGGCCAACGAGCGGCTGGCCTGGGTGCTGGGTGCGGCGCTGCTGCTGATCGCCATCGGTTTCACGGCTCTGGCACGCAATTCCGGACGCATGCTGCTCGGCACCCCGGCGGCGGGCGCGCCGGCGATCACCGTGCCGGCCACCGCGGCGGCGGCGTTGATGGTGGGCATCGTCGTCTCGGCGGCCCTCGGCATCACCGCGGGCCCACTCGCCGACCTGCTTGGCATCGCCGCCAGCAACGTGGGTCTACCGTGATGAGTGCCAGCTGGCTGCGCCACCGGGTATCCGAGCGTGGACTGATAGCGACGGCCGAACAACTCTGGGCCGATTCGTTTCGCCTGGCCCTGGTCGCTGCCCACGACGACGGCGACAGTCTGCGTGTCGTGTACCTTTTCTTGGCGGGCTATCCAGATCGCCGCGTCGAGTTGGAATACGTTGTGCCGGCGGATAATCCAGAGATCAGATCGTTGGCGTACCTGTCCTTTCCGGCTGGCCGGTTCGAGCGCGAAATGGCGGACCTGTACGGAATTCGCCCGGTCGGCCATCCCAAACCCCGCCGACTGGTACGGCACGCGCATTGGCCCGACTGGCATCCCATGCGCACCGACGCCGGGCCCGCGCCCGAATTCACTGATACGGGGGCCTTCCCGTTCCTCGCCGTCGAAGGACCCGGCGTGTACGAGATTCCGGTCGGGCCGGTGCACGCCGGCCTCATCGAACCCGGTCACTTCCGGTTTTCTGTCGCGGGCGAGACGATCGTGCGGCTGAAGGCGCGGCTGTGGTTTGTGCACCGTGGCATCGAGAAACTCTTCCACGGCCGCCCCGCCACGGCCGCGGTCGATCTCGCCGAACGCATCAGCGGCGACACGTCGGCAGCGCACGCGCTCGCGCACAGCCTGGCGATCGAAGACGCTCTCGGCATCGAGCTGCCCCACGAGGTCCACCGGCTGCGGGCCCTGATCGTCGAACTCGAACGGCTCTACAACCACGCCGCCGACCTGGGTGCCTTGGCCAACGACGTCGGCTACTCGCTGGCCAACGCTCACGCCCAACGCATCCGCGAAAATCTGTTGCGGCGCAATGCCGCAGTCACCGGTCACCGGCTACTGCGCGGCGCCATCCGCGCGGGCGGGGTTGCGCTGCGTGCGCTGCCCGATACCGACGAGCTTGCAGCGCTCGCCGTCGATCTCGCCGAGGTCGCCACCCTGACGCTGGCCAACTCGGTGGTCTACGACCGCTTCGCCGGCACCGCCGTGCTGCACCCCGACGACGCCAGCGCCCTGGGCTGCCTGGGCTATGTTGCCCGCGCCAGCGGACTGCGCAGCGACGCCCGGGTCGAACACCCCACCATAGTGCTGCCCATCACCGAGATCGGCGCGCCTGACGGCGACGTCTTGGCTCGCTACACCGTGCGGCGCGACGAATTCGCCGCGTCTGCCGCTCTTGCTCAACACATTGTCGAATCACACACCGGTCCAATAGAATACGCCGCTACACTGCACCCGGTGGGCGCGCCCAGCAGCGGTATCGGCATCGTCGAAGGCTGGCGCGGCACTATCGTGCACCGCGTCGAAATTGACGTCGATGGCCGCATCACCCGGGCGAAAGTCGTCGATCCGTCCTGGTTCAACTGGCCCGCACTGCCGGTGGCGATGGCCGACACCATCGTCCCCGACTTCCCGTTGGCCAACAAAAGCTTCAACCAGTCCTACGCGGGCAACGACCTCTAACCGTGAGCGCGCCCAGTTGTACGGCCCTAGCGGCGTGTCGGTGTACAAACACGCACCCTCGCGGGTTCGGTTGCGCCAAACTAGAAGTACCGTGGTCAAGGGACGTTCGGGGAGCCTGTCGTGGCGTCGAGTGCGCACCGGTGACCTCGGTCTGGCTGTTTGGGGTGGACGCGAGGAGTACCGGGCGGTCAAACCGGGCACACCAGGGATACAACCGAAGGGAGACATGATGACTGTGACCGTTGTCGATGCTGGACCCGGCCGGGTGAGCCGTTCGGTGGAGGTGGCCGCGCCGGCGGCCGAGTTGTTCGCCATCGTTGCTGATCCCCGGCGCCACCGCGAACTGGACGGATCGGGCACGGTTCGCGGCAACATCAAGGTACCGGCGAAATTAGTTGTCGGGTCGAAGTTTTCGACGAAGATGAAGTTGTTCGGCCTACCGTATCGCATCACCAGCAGGGTGACCGCGCTCAAACCGAACGAATTGGTCGAGTGGAGCCACCCGTTAGGCCATCGGTGGAGATGGGAATTCGAATCGCTGTCACCGACACTGACCCGCGTCACCGAGACATTCGACTACCACGCCGCCGGTGCGATCAAGAACGGCCTGAAGTTCTACGAGATGACGGGTTTCGCGAAGTCCAATGCGGCGGGAATCGAGGCCACGTTGGCCAAGCTGAGCGATCAGTACGCCCGCGGTAGGGCATGACGCCATGGGGGCGTGTCGGTGTACCGACACGCTCGCTCACGGGTTCGGTTGCACCAAGAAAAGATGTACCAGATCACCTGCCTGAATAGGATTTTTGGCCCGACGTAGCTTCGGGCTAGCGCGAGCGACGACTCCGCCGTCGAGCAGGATGTCACCGTGGATCAACCGTGGAACGCCAACATCCACTACGACGCTCTGCTGGATGCCATGGTGCCGCTCGGTACCCAGTGCGTGCTCGACGTCGGGTGCGGCGACGGGTTGCTGGCTGCCCGGCTGGCTCGGCGCATACCCTACGTCACGGCAGTGGACATCGATGCGCCCGTCCTGCGACGTGCGCAGACACGGTTCGCCAACGCGCCGATCCGCTGGCTGCATGCCGACATCATGACGGCTGAGCTGCCCAACGCGGGCTTCGACGCCGTGGTCTCCAATGCCGCCCTGCACCACATCGAGGACACTCGGACGGCGCTGAGCCGGCTCGGCGGGCTGGTAACTCCCGGTGGGACGCTGGCCGTGGTCACCTTCGTGACGCCCTCGCTGCGAAACGGCTTATGGCACTTGACAAGCTGGGTTGCCTGCGGCATGGCCAATCGCGTCAAGGGCAAGTGGGAACATTCCGCTCCGATCAAGTGGCCGCCCCCGCAGACGTTGCATGAGCTACGCAGCCACGTTCGCGCCCTGCTGCCCGGGGCGTGTATCCGTCGGCTGCTGTACGGCCGGGTGCTCGTTACGTGGCGCGCACCCGTCTAATCGGGAGAACCCAATGGCGGCGGCCGATATGACCAAGTGCGCGTTAGCTTGCGAGATTGGCTGCCCGCATCCAATGATCGGCGGATACGGGTCGCAAACCACCTCAGACCGGCAGCTAAGGAGCGCAAGTGGCCAAGAACCAAAACCGCATCCGCAACCGGTGGGAGTTGATCACCTGTGGTCTCGGGGGACACGTCACCTACGCGCCGGACGACGCGGCACTTGCTGCGCGGCTGCGCGCCAGCACCGGGCTGGGCGAAGTATGGCGCTGCTTGCGCTGCGGCGATTTCGCGCTCGGTGGGCCGCAGGGGCGTGGTGCTCCCGAGGATGCGCCGTTGATTATGCGCGGCAAGGCGTTACGTCAGGCCATCATCATTCGCGCGCTCGGGGTCGAACGGCTAGTCCGGGCGTTGGTGTTGGCGCTGGCCGCGTGGGCGGTGTGGGAGTTTCGCGGTGCGCGGGGAGCTATCCAGGCGACCCTGGATAGGGACTTGCCGGTCCTGCGTGCGGCCGGATTCAAGGTCGATCAAATGACGGTGATCCACGCTCTGGAGAAAGCGTTGGCCGCCAAACCGTCGACGTTGGCCCTGATCACGGGCATGCTGGCGGCATACGCAGTGCTGCAGGCCGTCGAGGGGGTCGGTTTGTGGCTGCTGAAGCGCTGGGGCGAGTACTTCGCGGTGGTGGCCACCTCAATTTTCCTGCCGTTGGAGGTTCACGACCTGGCCAAGGGCATCACGACGACTCGGGTCGTGACCTTCAGCATCAATGTCGCCGCCGTTGTCTACCTGCTGATTTCTAAGCGGTTGTTCGGTGTGCGCGGCGGGCGCAAGGCTTATGACGTCGAACGGCGCGGCGAGCAGCTGCTCGACCTCGAGCGCGCCGCGATGCTCACCTGACCAGCCAAAATCCCACCTGTGCGGGGCCTGCGGGTTGTGTCAAAGGTCACCAGCGCCTTTTTCGCACTGTTTACTCCGGCGCGGCGTGCCCGTAAAGCCGCCCGGGTGAACTTGGATCAGGTGGCGCAATGTCGCCGGACCGACGAAGGACCGACGCTGTGTCAACACTGCCAACCTGGGTCAGCCAGAGCTCTACCGACCGCGGCGTGGTCGCGCCAATCACAGCGCGTGCCCGCGACGCACTGCAGGCCGTGCTGCGCGCCAGGCGCCGCGGCCAGCGCTCTGACTTGCGCCTTATGCGCAGAGGCGTGGAGCGTTGTTGAGGTCAGGCCCGCGCCGAGGGCCGCGACTTTCTCGCTACAATCGCGCGCGGCGCGGGAGAGCCGCTAGCCGCCGGTGACCGGCGATTGGAGATTGAGTTGCGACCGAACGGATGGCGGTGACGGTCGGCGTCATTTGTGCGATCCCGCAAGAGCTGGCGTATCTGCGCGGTGTCCTGGTCGATGCGAAACGCCAGCAGGTCGCGCAGATCCTCTTCGATAGCGGCCAACTCGACGCGCACCGGGTCGTGTTGGCCGCCGCCGGCATGGGCAAAGTTAACACGGGCCTGACCGCAACGCTGCTTGCCGATCGATTCGGCTGCCGCACCATCGTTTTCACGGGAGTGGCCGGCGGGCTGGATCCCGAGCTATGCATCGGTGACATCGTCATCGCCGATCGGGTCGTCCAACACGACTTCGGTCTGCTCACCGATGAGCGGCTGCGCCCCTATCAGCCCGGACACATCCCCTTCATCGAACCGACCGAGCGGCTCGGATACCCGGTTGATCCCGCGGTCATCGATCGGGTCAAACACCGCCTCGACGGGTTCACGCTGGCGCCGCTGTCCACCGCCGCGGGAGGTGGTGGCCGGCAGCCACGCATCTACTACGGCACCATCCTGACCGGTGACCAATACCTTCACTGCGAGCGCACCCGCAACCGGCTGCACCACGAACTCGGCGGTATGGCCGTCGAAATGGAAGGCGGTGCGGTGGCGCAAATCTGCGCGTCCTTCGATATCCCATGGCTGGTCATTCGCGCGCTCTCCGATCTCGCCGGAGCCGATTCGGGGGTGGACTTCAATCGGTTTGTCGGCGAGGTGGCGGCCAGTTCGGCCCGCGTTCTGCTGCGCTTGCTGCCGGTGTTGACGGCCTGTTGAAGACGACTATCCGCCGGTGCGTTCACCGCGTCAGGCGGCTTCGGTGAGGTGAGTAATTTGGTCATTAACTTGGTCATGCCGCCGCCGATGTTGAGCGGAGGCCACAGGTCGGCCGGAAGTGAGGAGCCACGATGACGACGGCCGTGACCGGTGAACACCACGCGAGTGTGCAGCGGATACAACTCAGAATCAGCGGGATGTCGTGCTCTGCGTGCGCCCACCGTGTGGAATCGACCCTCAACAAGCTGCCGGGGGTTCGGGCAGCTGTGAACTTCGGCACCCGGGTGGCAACCATCGACACCAGCGAGGCGGTCGACGCTGCCGCGCTGTGCCAGGCGGTCCGCCGCGCGGGCTATCAGGCCGATCTGTGCACGGATGACGGTCGGAGCGCGAGTGATCCGGACGCCGACCACGCTCGACAGCTGCTGATCCGGCTAGCGATCGCCGCCGTGCTGTTTGTGCCCGTGGCCGATCTGTCGGTGATGTTTGGGGTCGTGCCTGCCACGCGCTTCACCGGCTGGCAGTGGGTGCTAAGCGCGCTGGCACTGCCGGTCGTGACCTGGGCGGCGTGGCCGTTTCACCGCGTTGCGATGCGCAACGCCCGCCACCACGCCGCCTCCATGGAGACGCTAATCTCGGTCGGTATCACGGCCGCCACGATCTGGTCGCTGTACACCGTCTTCGGCAATCACTCGCCCATCGAGCGCAGCGGCATATGGCAGGCGCTGCTGGGAAGCGATGCTATTTATTTCGAGGTCGCGGCGGGTGTCACGGTGTTCGTGCTGGTGGGGCGGTATTTCGAGGCGCGCGCCAAGTCGCAGGCGGGCAGTGCGCTGAGAGCCTTGGCGGCGCTGAGCGCCAAGGAAGTAGCCGTCCTGCTACCGGATGGGTCGGAGATGGTCATCCCGGCCGACGAACTCAAAGAACAGCAGCGCTTCGTGGTGCGTCCAGGGCAGATAGTTGCCGCCGACGGCCTCGCCGTCGACGGGTCCGCTGCGGTCGACATGAGCGCGATGACCGGCGAGGCCAAACCGACCCGGGTGCGTCCGGGGGGGCAGGTCATCGGCGGCACCACAGTGCTTGACGGCCGGCTGATCGTGGAGGCGGCCGCGGTGGGCGCCGACACCCAGTTCGCCGGAATGGTCCGCCTCGTTGAGCAAGCGCAGGCGCAAAAGGCCGACGCACAGCGACTAGCCGACCGGATCTCCTCGGTGTTTGTTCCCGCTGTGTTGGTTATCGCGGCACTAACCGCAGCCGGATGGCTAATCGCCGGGGGACAACCCGACCGTGCCGTCTCGGCCGCACTCGCCGTGCTTGTCATCGCCTGCCCGTGTGCCCTGGGGCTGGCGACTCCGACCGCGATGATGGTGGCCTCTGGTCGCGGTGCCCAGCTCGGAATATTTCTGAAGGGCTACAAATCGTTGGAGGCCACCCGCGCGGTGGACACCGTCGTCTTCGACAAGACCGGCACCCTGACGACGGGCCGGCTGCAGGTCAGTGCGGTGACCGCGGCACCGGGCTGGGAGGCCGACCAGGTGCTCGCCTTGGCCGCGACCGTGGAAGCCGCGTCCGAGCACTCGGTGGCGCTCGCGATCGCCGCGGCAACGACTCGGCGAGACGCGGTCACCGACTTTCGCGCCATACCCGGCCGCGGCGTCAGCGGCACCGTGTCCGGGCGGGCGGTACGGGTGGGCAAACCGTCATGGATCGGGTCCTCGTCGTGCCACCCCAACATGCGCGCGGCCCGGCGCCACGCCGAATCGCTGGGTGAGACGGCCGTATTCGTCGAGGTCGACGGCGAACCATGCGGGGTCATCGCGGTCGCCGACGCCGTCAAGGACTCGGCGCGAGACGCCGTGGCCGCCCTGGCCGATCGTGGTCTGCGCACCATGCTGTTGACCGGTGACAATCCCGAATCGGCGGCGGCCGTGGCTACTCGCGTCGGCATCGACGAGGTGATCGCCGACATCCTGCCGGAAGGCAAGGTCGATGTCATCGAGCAGCTACGCGACCGCGGACATGTCGTCGCCATGGTCGGTGACGGCATCAACGACGGACCCGCACTGGCCCGTGCCGATCTAGGCATGGCCATCGGGCGCGGCACGGACGTCGCGATCGGTGCCGCCGACATCATCTTGGTCCGCGACCACCTCGACGTTGTACCCCTTGCGCTTGACCTGGCAAGGGCCACGATGCGCACCGTCAAACTCAACATGGTCTGGGCATTCGGATACAACATCGCCGCGATTCCCGTCGCCGCTGCCGGACTGCTCAACCCCCTGGTGGCCGGTGCGGCCATGGCGTTCTCATCGTTCTTCGTGGTCTCAAACAGCTTGCGGTTGCGCAAATTTGGGCGATACCCGCTAGGCTGCGGAACCGTCGGTGGGCCACAAATGACCGCGCCGTCGTCCGCGTGATGCGTTGTCGGGCAACACGATATCGGGCTCAGCGGCGACCGCATCCGGTCTCGGCCGAGGACCAGAGGCGCTTCGCCACACCATGATTGCCAGGACCGCGCCGATCACCACCGGCAGATGAGTCAAAATCCGCGTGGTGCTGACCGCGCCGGACAGCGCATCCACAATCACATAGCCGGTCAGTATGGCGACGAACGCCGTCAGAACACCGGCCAGGCCGGCGGCGGCGCTCGGCCATAGCGCCGCGCCCACCATGATCACACCGAGCGCAATCGACCACGACGTGGACTCGTTGAGCAAGTGGGTGCCGGCACCCGTCGGGTGCTGATGGGTCAGGCCGACGTCTAGGCCAAACCCCTGCACGGTGCCCAGGGCGATCTGCGCGATGCCCACGCACAGCAACGCCCAACGTCGCCAGGTCATCGGTGAATGTTGCCGCCGCGGCGCCCGGCGGATCCCGAGGCGCCCAACAGGCGGGACAACCGGGCGGGACTCGGCGAGCCGACGCAGATCACCAGCCTGGCTGGCCACCTGGGTAAACCATGCGCGACAGGCGCTGCACTCGCCCAGGTGTTCATCGACTCTCGCCGAGGGCACCGGTGCGCGCTCGCCGTCGAGTCGTGCCGACAGCGCTTCGCGCGCGACCTCGCAGTCCATGCCATCAATAGTCGCGCAATGCCGACGGATTGCTCCAGCGGGCTCGGACCACATCGCCGCGGGCACACCCCTGCAGCCTTGCAAAACGGTTGATGCGTGGTGGTTAAAGCTCCCGGCCGTTGTGGCTTGTGCGAGCACGGTGGCCCGGGTGGTGCGTGAGCGCCGTGGGGCTCGCGTTCAGGGGTCAATCGGGTTTGTCGTCGTCGTCTTGGTTGTGGAGGAATCGTTCGGGGTGGTGGAAGGTGTTGGTGCGGGGTTGGCCGTGGTCGAGGTGGGGTGGTGGTAGCCATTCGGTGTGGCCGTGGGTGTTGTTGTGGGTGGTCCAGCCTTTTTCGGCGAGTCGGTTGTCGGGGCCGCAGGCCAGGGTCAGCTCGGTGATGTCGGTGCGTCCGGTGCTGGTCCAGGCGGTGACGTGGTGGGCTTGGCTGTGGTAGGCCGGTGCGTCACAGCCGGGTTTGGTGCAGCCGCGGTCGTTGGCGAACAGCATGATCCGCTGGGCCGGGGAGGCTAGGCGTTTGGTGTGATACAGCGCCAGGGGTGTGCCGTGGTCGAAGATCGCCTGGGGGTACCTCCCGCTTGCGGGGGAGTAGTGGTGGGCGTGGCTGGTCATGCGGATCACATCGGCCATGGGTAGCAGGGTGCCGCCGCCGGTGAAGCCCTTGCCGGCGCCGGTTTGCAGGTCGGTCAGGGTGGTGGTGACCACGATCGAGACGGGAAGACCGTTGTGTTGGCCCAGTTTCCCGGAGGCGATCAGCGCGCGCAGCCCGGCCAGCAGCCCGTCGTGGTTGCGTTGGGCTTGGCTGCGGGTGTCGCGGTCGATGGCGGCCGCATCGGGGGTGGTGTCGATGACCGGGGTGTGGTCGTCGGGGTTGGTCGCGCCGGGGGCGGCCAGTTTGGCTAGCACGGCTTCAAAGGTGGCCCGCGCTTGGGGGGTCAGGTAGCCACTTAGCCGTGACATGCCGTCGTATTGCTGGTTGCTCAGGGTGATGCCGCGTTTGCGGGCGCGTTCGGTGTCGGTGAGGTCGCCGTCGGGGTGTAGCCAGTCCATGACCCGCTGGGCGTAGCGGGCCAGCTCGTCGGGACGATATTGAGCGGCTTTGCCGGCCAGGTCGGCTTCGGCGGCCTGGCGGGTGGACACATCCACCGCGGCGGGCAGGTGGGCGAAAAAGGGCGCGAATCACTTTGACGTGCGCCTCGCCGATCAGGCCCTGGCGTTGGGCGGTGGCGGTGGCGGTCAACTGCGGGGCCAACGGTTCGCCAGTGAGCGCCCGACGTTGCCCTAAGGCTTGGCTTCGGCGCTGCGTCGGCCGGCTTCGGGCTTGGTGATGCGCAGCCGGTTGGCCAGCGCGCAGCACAGCGTGCCGCCCAGTTCTTCCTCGCTGGCTTGGGTGTCGAGTTGGTTGATCAACGTGTGCTGGGCCGCCGGTAGCCGGCGCGCCAAGCATTCCAGACGTTCCAGAGACCGCAGCCGTTCCGGGGTGCTCAGCACCTCAAAGGACACCTCGTCCAAGCGGTCCAGGTCGGCATCCAGCGCGTCGAAGACCTCGACAAGCTCCTCCCGGCTATTCGCTAACATGTTCGAATCATAACGTCGGGCACTGACAAAGAGCGCCCCGCTGATAACCGTGAAACTGAAGTGACACAAGGGATTTACCCAGATCCTACGAGTTGATACGGGAAGGTACCGCACCTTTCCTGGGCGCGATGGGAACTTTCTGCCCGTTATGGCCGACTAACACCGCGGGTGAAGCAAAGCGCTGCCTAGGCAAGGAGGTGAGTCCTGGCGGCCACGATATGGATGGCTATACCACCGGAGGTGCACTCGGGCCTGTTGAGCGCCGGGTGCGGTCCGGGATCATTGCTTGTTGCCGCGCAGCAGTGGCAAGAACTTAGTGATCAGTACGCACTCGCATGCGCCGAGTTGGGCCAATTGTTGGGCGAGGTTCAGGCCAGCAGCTGGCAGGGAACCGCCGCCACCCAGTACGTGGCTGCCCATGGCCCCTATCTGGCCTGGCTTGAGCAAACCGCGATCAACAGCGCCGTCACCGCCGCACAGCACGTAGCGGCTGCCGCTGCCTACTGCAGCGCCCTGGCCGCGATGCCCACCCCAGCAGAGCTGGCCGCCAACCACGCCATTCATGGCGTTCTGATCGCCACCAACTTCTTCGGGATCAACACCGTTCCGATCGCGCTCAACGAAGCCGATTATGTCCGCATGTGGCTGCAAGCCGCCGACACCATGGCCGCCTACCAGGCCGTCGCCGATGCGGCCACGGTGGCCGTACCGTCCACCCAACCGGCGCCACCGATCCGCGCGCCCGGCGGCGATGCCGCAGATACCCGGCTAGACGTATTGAGTTCAATTGGTCAGCTCATCCGGGATATCTTGGATTTCATTGCCAACCCGTACAAGTATTTTCTGGAGTTTTTCGAGCAATTCGGCTTCAGCCCGGCCGTAACGGTCGTCCTTGCCCTTGTTGCCCTGCAGCTGTACGACTTTCTTTGGTATCCCTATTACGCCTCGTACGGCCTGCTCCTGCTTCCGTTCTTCACTCCCACCTTGAGCGCGTTGACCGCCCTAAGCGCGCTGATCCATTTGCTGAACCTGCCCCCGGCTGGACTGCTTCCTATCGCCGCAGCGCTCGGTCCCGGCGACCAATGGGGCGCAAACTTGGCTGTGGCTGTCACGCCGGCCACGGCGGCCGTGCCCGGCGGAAGCCCGCCCACCAGCAACCCCGCGCCCGCCGCTCCCAGCTCGAACTCGGTTGGCAGCGCTTCGGCTGCACCCGGCATCAGCTATGCCGTGCCCGGCCTGGCGCCACCCGGGGTTAGCTCTGGCCCTAAAGCCGGCACCAAATCACCTGACACCGCCGCCGACACCCTTGCAACCGCGGGCGCAGCACGACCGGGCCTCGCCCGAGCCCACCGAAGAAAGCGCAGCGAAAGCGGCGTCGGGATACGCGGTTACCGCGACGAATTTTTGGACGCGACCGCCACGGTGGACGCCGCTACGGATGTGCCCGCTCCCGCCAACGCGGCTGGCAGTCAAGGTGCCGGCACTCTCGGCTTTGCCGGTACCGCACCGACAACCAGCGGCGCCGCGGCCGGAATGGTTCAACTGTCGTCGCACAGCACAAGCACTACAGTCCCGTTGCTGCCCACTACCTGGACAACCGACGCCGAACAATGAACAAGGAGAAAAGAACCGATGACGCTTAAGGTCAAAGGCGAGGGACTCGGTGCGCAGGTCACAGGGGTCGATCCCAAGAATCTGGACGATATAACCACCGACGAGATCCGGGATATCGTTTACACGAACAAGCTCGTTGTGCTAAAAGACGTCCATCCGTCTCCGCGGGAGTTCATCAAACTCGGCAGGATAATTGGACAAATCGTTCCGTATTACGAACCCATGTACCATCACGAAGACCACCCGGAGATCTTTGTCTCCTCCACTGAGGAAGGTCAGGGGGTCCCAAAAACCGGCGCGTTCTGGCATATCGACTATATGTTTATGCCGGAACCTTTCGCGTTTTCCATGGTGCTGCCGCTGGCGGTGCCTGGACACGACCGCGGGACCTATTTCATCGATCTCGCCAGGGTCTGGCAGTCGCTGCCCGCCGCCAAGCGAGACCCGGCCCGCGGAACCGTCAGCACCCACGACCCTCGACGCCACATCAAGATCCGACCCAGCGACGTCTACCGGCCCATCGGAGAGGTATGGGACGAGATCAACCGGACCACGCCCCCAATAAAGTGGCCTACGGTCATCCGGCACCCAAAGACCGGCCAAGAGATCCTCTACATCTGCGCGACGGGCACCACCAAGATCGAGGACAAGGACGGCAATCCGGTTGATCCGGAGGTGCTGCAAGAACTCATGGCCGCGACCGGACAGCTCGATCCTGAGTACCAGTCGCCGTTCATACATACTCAGCACTACCAGGTTGGCGACATCATCTTGTGGGACAACCGGGTTCTCATGCACCGAGCGAAGCACGGCAGCGCCGCGGGCACTCTGACGACCTACCGCCTGACCATGCTTGATGGCCTCAAGACGCCGGGATACGCGGCATGAGCCACACCGACTTGACGCCCTGCACACGGGTGCTGGCATCCAGCGGCACGGTTCCGATCGCAGAGGAACTGCTGGCCAGAGTGCTCGAGCCCTACTCCTGCAAAGGATGTCGCTACCTCATCGACGCACAGTACAGCGCCACCGAGGATTCGGTTCTTGCCTATGGCAACTTCACGATCGGTGAGTCCGCCTATATTCGAAGCACGGGGCACTTCAACGCGGTCGAACTGATTCTGTGTTTCAATCAGCTCGCCTACAGCGCCTTCGCTCCGGCCGTCCTCAACGAGGAAATCCGGGTGCTTCGCGGCTGGTCGATCGACGACTACTGCCAACACCAGCTCTCTAGCATGCTGATCAGGAAGGCATCATCGCGGTTCAGAAAACCGCTGAACCCGCAAAAGTTCTCTGCCCGCCTCCTGTGTCGAGATCTGCAGGTCATCGAACGAACCTGGCGCTATCTCAAGGTCCCGTGCGTCATCGAGTTCTGGGACGAGAACGGCGGGGCGGCGTCCGGTGAGATCGAACTAGCGGCCCTCAACATTCCGTAATCCAATGGGAGGAAAGAAGTTTCAAGCTATGCCTCAGTTGCCATCTACCGTGCTGGACCGGGTCTTCGAGCAGGCACGGCAGCAGCCGGAAGCAATCGCCTTGCGTCGCTGCGACGGCACTAGCGCACTGCGGTACCGTGAACTCGTCGCCGAAGTTGGTGGCCTTGCCGCGGATTTGCGTGCCCAGTCGGTTAGCCGGGGTTCTAGGGTGCTGGTCATTTCCGACAATGGACCCGAGACGTACCTGTCGGTGCTGGCGTGTGCAAAGCTCGGGGCGATCGCCGTCATGGCCGACGGCAATCTTCCGATCGCAGCCATCGAACGATTCTGTCAGATCACCGACCCCGCAGCGGCTCTCGTCGCACCAGGGAGCAAGATGGCATCTTCCGCCGTTCCCGAGGCGCTGCACTCGATACCAGTGATCGCGGTCGACATAGCCGCTGTTACACGGGAATCCGAGCATTCCTTGGATGCAGCCAGCCTCGCCGGGAACGCGGACCAGGGGAGCGAGGATCCGCTGGCGATGATCTTCACCAGCGGTACCACGGGCGAGCCCAAGGCTGTGCTACTGGCCAACCGCACCTTCTTCGCCGTCCCGGACATCTTGCAAAAAGAGGGTTTGAACTGGGTCACTTGGGTCGTCGGCGAAACCACCTACTCGCCGCTGCCGGCGACGCACATCGGTGGACTGTGGTGGATACTTACCTGCCTGATGCACGGCGGGTTGTGTGTCACCGGCGGCGAGAATACGACATCGTTGCTGGAGATTCTCACCACGAACGCGGTGGCGACGACGTGCCTAGTGCCAACGCTTCTTTCGAAGTTAGTTTCTGAACTGAAGTCCGCCAACGCGACGGTTCCCTCGCTGCGCCTAGTTGGATACGGTGGTTCGCGGGCGATCGCGGCCGATGTGCGGTTTATCGAAGCTACCGGCGTGCGCACCGCACAGGTCTACGGATTGAGCGAGACCGGTTGCACGGCTTTGTGTTTGCCGACCGATGACGGCTCGATCGTCAAGATCGAAGCAGGTGCTGTTGGCCGTCCGTACCCTGGCGTGGACGTCTATCTTGCCGCTACCGATGGCATCGGCCCTACCGCCCCCGGCGCCGGCCCGTCCGCCTCGTTCGGCACGCTATGGATTAAGTCACCGGCCAACATGCTGGGCTACTGGAACAATCCCGAACGCACCGCAGAGGTGCTGATTGACGGCTGGGTGAACACCGGTGACCTGCTGGAGCGCCGCGAGGACGGCTTCTTCTACATCAAGGGAAGATCCTCGGAGATGATCATCTGTGGTGGCGTGAACATTGCGCCCGACGAGGTCGATCGCATCGCGGAGGGCGTGTCGGGCGTCCGCGAGGCCGCGTGCTACGAGATTCCTGACGAAGAGTTCGGCGCGCTGGTGGGCCTGGCCGTGGTCGCATCGGCAGAGCTTGACGAGTCGGCAGCCCGGGCGCTCAAGCACACGATTGCGGCTCGTTTTCGACGGGAGTCCGAGCCGATGGCGCGGCCGTCGACAATTGTGATCGTCACCGACATTCCACGAACGCAGTCCGGCAAGGTCATGCGGGCCTCGCTTGCAGCGGCGGCAACAGCAGACAAGGCCAGAGTGGTCGTTCGTGGCTGAGCCGGTGCGGGACCGAATCCTCGCCGCCGTCTGCGACGTGTTGTATATCGACGAGGCGGATCTCATTGATGGCGACGAAACGGATCTCCGCGACCTCGGGCTGGACTCTGTTCGGTTTGTTCTGCTGATGAAGCAGCTAGGCGTGAACCGACAATCCGAACTGCCGTCCCGATTGGCCGCGAACCCGTCGATTGCGGGTTGGCTTCGCGAGCTGGAGGCTGTGTGCACCGAGTTCGGTTAAGCCGCTCGCAGCGCAACCTCTACAACGGCGTGCGCCAGGATAACAATCCCGCGTTATATCTGATCGGCAAGAGCTATCGGTTCCGCCGGTTGGAGCTGGCGAGATTCCTGGCCGCTCTGCACGCAACGGTACTGGACAACCCCGTGCAACTTTGCGTCCTGGAGAATTCGGGGGCAGACTATCCGGATCTGGTGCCGCGGCTACGGTTCGGCGACATCGTGCGGGTGGGGTCAGCCGATGAGCACCTGCAGAGCACATGGTGTTCGGGCATCCTGGGCAAGCCACTGGTGCGGCATACGGTGCACACCGACCCGAACGGGTATGTGACCGGTCTGGACGTTCACACCCACCACATCCTGCTGGACGGCGGCGCGACCGGGACGATCGAAGCTGACCTGGCGCGTTACCTGACCACCGACCCGGCGGGCGAAACCCCCAGTGTCGGTGCGGGTCTAGCCAAGCTCAGGGAGGCGCACCGTCGTGAGACGGCCAAGGTGGAAGAATCGCGGGGGCGCCTGTCGGCTGTCGTGCAGCGTGAACTCGCCGACGAAGCATACCACGGCGGGCACGGGCACAGCGTTAGCGACGCTCCCGGGACCGCGGCCAAGGGCGTCCTGCACGAATCGGCAACGATCTGCGGCAACGCGTTTGATGCCATCCTGACCCTTTCGGAAGCGCAGCGGGTCCCGCTTAATGTGCTGGTGGCTGCGGCGGCCGTCGCGGTGGACGCGAGCCTTCGGCAGAACACCGAAACCCTCTTGGTGCACACGGTGGACAACCGGTTCGGAGATTCTGATCTGAATGTCGCGACCTGTTTGGTCAATTCGGTTGCCCAGACCGTCCGGTTTCCCCCATTTGCGTCGGTGTCCGATGTCGTTCGAACGCTTGACCGCGGCTATGTCAAGGCGGTAAGACGCCGGTGGCTTCGTGAGGAGCATTACCGCCGAATGTATTTGGCGATCAACCGGACATCTCACGTGGAGGCGTTGACGCTAAATTTCATTCGCGAGCCATGCGCACCTGGCCTGCGCCCGTTCTTGTCGGAGGTCCCGATTGCCACGGATATCGGTCCGGTCGAGGGCATGACGGTGGCGTCTGTTCTGGACGAAGAACAGCGCACACTGAACCTAGCCATCTGGAACCGAGCCGATCTGCCCGCGTGCAAGACACACCCCAAGGTCGCGGAACGGATAGCGGCAGCGTTGGAATCGATGGCGGCGATGTGGGATCGGCCGATCGCCATGATCGTCAACGACTGGTTCGGGATCGGCCCGGACGGGACTCGCTGCCAAGGCGATTGGCCAGCCCGTCAGCCGTCGACGCCCGCGTGGTTTCTCGATTCCGCAAGGGGCGTCCACCAATTTCTCGGCAGGCGCCGCTTCGTCTACCCGTGGGTCGCGTGGTTGGTGCAACGCGGCGCCGCACCGGGTGATGTTCTGGTGTTCACCGACGACGACACCGACAAGACCATTGACCTGCTCATCGCGTGTCACCTTGCGGGTTGCGGGTACAGCGTCTGCGACACCGCTGACGAAATTTCCGTGCGGACCAATGCGATTACCGAGCACGGCGATGGCATCTTGGTGACAGTGGTCGACGTGGCCGCCACCCAGCTGGCGGTTGTCGGCCATGACGAGCTGCGGAAGGTCGTTGACGAGCGCGTCACACAGGTGACACACGACGCACTGCTGGCCACCAAGACCGCCTACATCATGCCGACCTCGGGAACTACCGGACAACCCAAGCTGGTGCGAATCTCACACGGCTCGCTCGCGGTTTTCTGTGATGCGATCAGCCGCGCCTACGGTTGGGGAGCCCACGACACCGTTCTGCAGTGCGCTCCGTTGACATCGGACATCAGCGTCGAGGAGATTTTCGGTGGCGCGGCCTGTGGCGCGCGACTGGTGCGATCCGCGGCTATGAAAACCGGCGACCTGGCGGCGCTGGTTGACGATCTCGTCGCCCGCGAGACGACAATCGTCGACCTGCCGACCGCCGTCTGGCAGCTGTTGTGCGCCGACGGCGACGCCATTGACGCGATCGGCCGCTCGCGCCTGCGGCAGATCGTAATCGGCGGTGAAGCCATCCGCTGTAGCGCCGTGGACAAGTGGCTTGAATCGGCTGCTTCACAAGGGATCTCGCTGCTCTCGAGCTATGGTCCAACAGAAGCCACGGTCGTCGCCACCTTCTTGCCGATCGTTTGCGACCAGACCACCATGGACGGCGCACTGCTCAGGCTCGGCCGGCCGATCCTACCGAACACGGTGTTCCTCGCGTTCGGTGAAGTCGTCATTGTCGGGGATTTAGTCGCCGACGGCTACCTCGGGATCGACGGCGACGGCTTCGGCACCGTGACGGCCGCAGACGGTTCCCGACGCCGTGCCTTTGCCACTGGCGACCGGGTGACCGTCGACGCCGAAGGATTTCCGGTCTTCTCCGGACGCAAAGACGCCGTCGTCAAGATCTCCGGCAAGCGTGTCGATATCGCTGAGGTAACCAGGCGCATCGCCGAAGACCCCGCGGTGTCAGATGTCGCCGTCGAGTTGCACAGCGGAAGCCTCGGAGTGTGGTTCAAGAGCCAACGGACCCGCGAGGGCGAACAAGACGCTGCCGCGGCGACCCGGATCAGGCTCGTCCTCGTGAGTCTGGGAGTGTCGTCGTTTTTCGTTGTCGGCGTGCCGAATATCCCGAGGAAGCCCAACGGGAAGATCGACAGCGACAACCTGCCGAGGCTGCCTCAGTGGTCAGCTGCTGGGCTAAACACCGCCGAGACGGGTCAGCGAGCGGCCGGCCTCTCGCAGATCTGGAGCCGGCAGCTCGGCCGGGCAATCGGGCCGGACTCGTCGCTGCTTGGTGAGGGCATCGGCTCGTTGGATCTCATCAGAATACTGCCCGAGACGCGTAGGTATCTGGGGTGGCGCCTCTCGCTGCTGGATCTGATCGGTGCCGATACCGCCGCCAATCTGGCCGATTACGCGCCAACGCCCGACGCGCCGACGGGCGAAGATCGGTTTAGGCCGCTGGTGGCCGCGCAACGGCCCGCGGCGATTCCGTTGTCGTTTGCCCAGCGGCGACTATGGTTTCTCGACCAGTTACAGCGACCCGCTCCGGTCTACAACATGGCGGTGGCGTTGCGGCTGCGCGGGTATCTCGATACCGAGGCGTTGGGCGCGGCGGTCGCCGATGTCGTGGGCCGCCACGAAAGCCTACGGACGGTGTTTCCGGCGGTCGACGGGGTCCCTCGGCAGCTGGTCATCGAAGCGCGGCGGGCAGATCTTGGCTGCGACATCGTCGATGCCACCGCATGGCCGGCTGACCGGCTGCAACGGGCCATCGAGGAGGCGGCGCGCCACAGCTTCGATTTGGCAACCGAGATACCTTTGCGGACGTGGCTTTTCCGGATCGCCGACGACGAACATGTGCTGGTGGCGGTTGCACACCATATCGCCGCCGACGGCTGGTCGGTGGCTCCGCTGACGGCCGATCTGAGTGCGGCATATGCCAGCCGTTGTGCGGGTCGGGCACCGGACTGGGCGCCATTGCCAGTGCAGTATGTCGATTACACGCTGTGGCAGCGGGAAATCCTCGGTGATCTCGACGACAGCGACAGCCCGATCGCCGCGCAGCTGGCCTACTGGGAAAATGCGTTGGCCGGTATGCCGGAACGGCTGCGGCTGCCCACCGCTCGGCCCTATCCACCGGTTGCCGATCAGCGCGGCGCCAGTTTGGTGGTGGATTGGCCGGCGTCGGTGCAACAGCAGGTGCGTCGGATCGCCCGCCAGCACAACGCGACCAGCTTCATGGTGGTAGCTGCCGGGCTTGCCGTGCTGCTGTCGAAACTCAGCGGAAGCCCCGATGTGGCGGTCGGATTTCCCATCGCCGGCCGCAGCGATCCTGCGCTGGATAACTTGGTGGGCTTTTTTGTCAACACCTTGGTGTTGCGGGTCAACCTGGCCGGTGATCCCAGCTTCGCCGAACTGCTGGGGCAGGTGCGAGCGCGCAGCCTGGCCGCCTACGAAAATCAAGACGTACCTTTCGAGGTGCTCGTTGATCGCCTCAAACCCACTCGAGCCCTGACCCATCACCCGCTGATCCAGGTGATGTTGGCCTGGCAGGACAATCCGGTTGGACAGCTGAATTTGGGTGATCTGCAGGCCACCCCGATGCCGATCGACACCCGCACCGCCCGCATGGACTTGGTGTTTTCGTTAGCGGAACGCTTCAGCGAGGGTAGCGAACCTGCCGGGATCGGCGGAGCGGTGGAATACCGCACCGATGTGTTTGAAGCCCAAGCAATCGACGTGCTTATCGAGCGGTTGCGGAAGGTGTTGGTGGCGGTGGCCGCTGCTCCGGAACGGACGGTGTCGTCGATCGATGCGCTGGATGGGACCGAGCGTGCCCGGTTGGATGAGTGGGGTAACCGCGCTGTGCTGACTGCGCCCGCGCCCACGCCGGTGTCGATCCCGCAGATGTTGGCCGCCCAGGTGGCACGTATCCCCGAAGCGGAGGCGGTGTGTTGCGGGGACGCGTCGATGACGTATCGGGAACTCGACGAGGCGTCCAACCGGTTAGCGCATCGGCTGGCAGGTTGTGGGGCCGGCCCGGGCGAGTGTGTGGCGCTGCTGTTCGAGCGGTGCGCGCCGGCGGTCGTGGCGATGGTGGCAGTGCTCAAAACCGGGGCGGCGTATCTGCCGATCGATCCGGCGAATCCTCCGCCGCGGGTGGCGTTCATGCTCGGCGACGCGGTGCCCGTGGCCGCGGTCACCACGGCTGGGCTGCGCTCCCGGTTGGCGGGACACGACTTGCCGATCATCGATGTCGTCGATGCTTTAGCGGCATATCCGGGCACGCCCCCACCCATGCCGGCCGCAGTGAACCTCGCCTACATCCTGTACACCTCGGGCACTACCGGCGAGCCCAAAGGCGTGGGGATCACCCATCGCAACGTCACCAGGCTGTTCGCATCACTGCCGGCACGCTTGTCGGCGGCGCAGGTGTGGTCGCAGTGTCATTCCTATGGCTTCGACGCCTCGGCGTGGGAGATCTGGGGCGCGTTGCTAGGTGGTGGGCGACTGGTGATCGTGCCCGAGTCGGTGGCGGCCTCGCCGAACGACTTTCATGGGCTGCTCGTGGCCGAACACGTCAGCGTGCTGACTCAGACTCCGGCTGCGGTGGCAATGTTGCCGACGCAGGGTTTGGAGTCGGTGGCGTTGGTGGTGGCCGGTGAGGCATGTCCGGCAGCGCTGGTGGATCGGTGGGCGCCCGGGCGGGTGATGCTAAATGCTTATGGCCCAACCGAGACCACGATCTGTGCGGCGATAAGTGCGCCGTTGCGACCGGGTTCGGGGATGCCGCCGATTGGTGTTCCGGTGTCGGGGGCGGCGTTGTTTGTGCTGGATAGCTGGTTGCGCCCGGTACCGGCCGGGGTGGCCGGAGAGTTGTACATTGCCGGTGCGGGCGTCGGTGTTGGGTATTGGCGTCGGGCGGGGCTGACCGCGTCACGGTTTGTGGCCTGCCCATTCGGCGGTTCCGGGGCACGCATGTATCGCACCGGGGATCTGGTGTGTTGGCGCGCCGATGGCCAGTTGGAGTTCCTGGGGCGCACCGACGATCAGGTCAAGATCCGCGGGTATCGCATCGAGCTCGGCGAGGTTGCGACCGCGCTGGCCGAGCTGGCTGGGGTAGGTCAAGCGGTTGTAATCGCCCGTGAAGACCGCCCTGGGGACAAGCGCCTAGTCGGGTATGCCACCGAAATTGCCCCCGGGGCAGTGGACCCGGCCGGGCTGCGGGCGCAACTAGCCCAGCGATTGCCCGGTTACCTGGTGCCAGCCGCGGTGGTAGTGATCGATGCGCTTCCGTTGACGGTCAACGGCAAACTTGATCATCGTGCGTTGCCGGCACCGGAATACGGTGATACCAACGGATATCGCGCTCCGGCCGGGCCGGTTGAGAAGACCGTGGCCGGCATCTTTGCCCGGGTTCTTGGGCTTGAGCGGGTCGGCGTCGACGACTCGTTCTTCGAGCTCGGCGGCGATTCGCTGGCGGCAATGCGGGTTATCGCCGCGATCAACACCACCCTAAACGCCGATCTGCCGGTGCGCGCGTTGCTGCACGCGTCGTCGACGAGAGGTTTAAGCCAGCTGTTGGGGCGAGATGCCCGACCGACCAGCGATCCGCGCTTGGTGTCTGTGCACGGCGACAACCCCACCGAGGTGCATGCCAGCGACCTCACGCTGGACCGGTTCATCGACGCCGACACGCTGGCCACCGCCGTCAACCTGCCGGGCCCGAGCCCCGAGCTACGGACGGTCCTGCTGACGGGCGCGACGGGTTTCCTCGGACGGTATCTGGTCCTTGAATTGCTGCGGCGGCTGGACGTCGACGGCAGGCTGATCTGTTTGGTGCGGGCGGAGTCCGACGAGGATGCGCGGCGTCGTCTGGAGAAGACCTTCGATAGCGGTGACCCGGAATTGCTGCGGCACTTCAAGGAGCTTGCCGCCGACCGGCTGGAGGTCGTCGCAGGCGACAAGAGCGAACCCGACCTGGGCCTGGACCAACCGATGTGGCGGCGGCTGGCCGAAACCGTGGATTTGATTGTCGATTCCGCGGCGATGGTCAACGCGTTTCCCTACCACGAATTGTTCGGGCCCAACGTCGCGGGCACCGCCGAGCTGATCCGAATCGCGCTTACCACCAAGCTCAAACCCTTCACCTACGTGTCAACCGCCGACGTGGGTGCTGCGATCGAGCCGTCGGCGTTCACCGAGGACGCCGACATCCGGGTAATCAGCCCCACCCGCACCGTCGACGGCGGCTGGGCTGGCGGCTACGGCACCAGCAAGTGGGCCGGTGAGGTGCTGCTGCGCGAGGCCAACGACCTGTGCGCGCTGCCGGTCGCGGTGTTTCGCTGCGGGATGATCCTGGCCGACACCAGCTATGCCGGACAGCTCAACATGTCGGACTGGGTCACCCGGATGGTGTTGAGCTTGATGGCTACCGGCATCGCGCCTCGTTCGTTCTACGAACCGGACTCCGAGGGCAATCGGCAACGCGCGCACTTCGACGGGCTGCCAGTCACCTTCGTTGCCGAGGCGATCGCGGTGCTGGGCGCGCGGGTGGCCGGCTCATCGTTGGCGGGATTTGCGACCTATCACGTGATGAACCCGCACGACGACGGTATCGGGCTCGATGAGTATGTGGACTGGCTGATTGAGGCCGGCTACCCGATACGCCGCATCGATGACTTTGCGGAGTGGTTGCAGCGGTTTGAGGCCAGCCTGGGCGCTCTGCCGGATCGGCAACGCCGGCACTCGGTGCTGCCGATGCTGCTGGCGAGCAATTCCCAGCGATTGCAGCCGCTTAAGCCGACCAGGGGGTGCTCCGCGCCGACCGACCGATTCCGTGCCGCGGTGCGAGCGGCGAAAGTCGGCTCCGACAAGGACAATCCAGACATCCCGCACGTGTCGGCGCCGACCATCATCAACTACGTCACCAACCTACAACTGCTCGGACTGCTGTAGTTGCTCGGCGATAAAGAGCGCAGCCATGGTCGGGGGAGATCATGTGGTCACTTTCGGGTCGGCATCGATTCTGCGAGCAGAATATGTGGTTGATGGCCACTAGGCCGGTACCGGGGAACTGGCGGTTCCCGGCCGATGAGCATCGGCCCTGACGCGCGGCCGTAAGCTCCAGGAATGGGGACGCACGGGGCTACCAAGAGTGCGACGTCGGCTGTGCCAACGCCCCGGTCGAACTCCATGGCGATGGTACGGCTGGCAATTGGCCTGCTGGGTGTGTGCGCGGTGGTCGCGGCCTTCGGGCTGGTGTCGGGAGCGCGCCGCTACGCTGAGGCCGGCAATCCCTATCCGGGCGCCTTCGTCAGCGTCGCCGAGCCGGTCGGGTTCTTCGCCGCGTCGCTGGCCGGTGCGCTGTGTCTGGGCGCGCTGATCCACGTGGTCATGACGGCCAAACCCGAGCCGGATGGCTTAATCGACGCCGCGGCGTTCCGGATTCACCTGCTGGCAGAACGTGTTTCAGGTCTCTGGTTGGGGCTAGCCGCGACCATGGTGGTCATTCAGGCCGCCCACGATACTGGAGTGGGGCCCGCGAGACTGCTGGCTAGTGGGGCACTATCGGACTCCGTCGCCGCCTCCGAGATGGCACGCGGGTGGATTGTTGCGGCGATCTGCGCGCTGGTGGTTGCGACGGCGCTGCGGCTGTACACTCGCTGGCTCGGGCACGTTGTGCTGCTTGTCCCCACTGTGCTTGCCGTCGTCGCCACCGCGGTGACCGGTAACCCGGGACAGGGACCCGACCATGACTACGCGACCAGCGCCGCGATCGTGTTCGCGGTCGCGTTCGCCACCTTGACCGGGCTCAAGATCGCTGCGGCGTTGGCGGGAACGACGCCAAGCCGCGCTGTGCTGGTAACGCAGGTCACCTGTGGAGCGCTCGCGTTGGCATACGGAGCGATGCTGCTTTATCTCTTCATCCCGGGCTGGGCGGTCGATTCGGATTTTGCCCGCCTTGGTCTGCTTGCGGGGGTAATCCTGACGTCGGTGTGGTTGTTTGACTGCTGGCGGCTGTTGGTCAGGCCGCCACATGCGGGCCGTCGCCGCGGTGGTGGCTCCGGTGCCGCACTGGCCATGATGGCCGCCATGGCTTCGATAGCTGCCATGGCCGTTATGACCGCGCCGCGATTTCTCACCCACGCGTTCACGGCTTGGGATGTCTTCCTCGGCTATGAACTGCCGCAACCGCCGACCATAGCCCGGGTGCTCACCGTGTGGCGCTTCGATAGCCTGATCGGAGCCGCTGGTGTGGTTCTCGCGATCGGGTATGCGGCGGGCTTCGCCGCGCTGCGGCGCCGAGGTAACTCTTGGCCGGTGGGCAGATTGATCGCCTGGCTGACTGGTTGCGCCGCACTGGTATTCACCAGCGGCTCCGGTGTACGGGCCTATGGTTCGGCGATGTTCAGCGTCCACATGGCCGAACACATGACACTGAACATGTTCATCCCGGTCCTGTTGGTGCTCGGTGGCCCGGTCACGCTGGCGCTGCGGGTGCTGCCGGTAACGGGTGATGGACGGCCGCCGGGGGCTCGCGAATGGCTGACCTGGCTGCTGCACTCCCGGGTGACAACTTTCCTGTCGCACCCGATCACCGCATTCGTCCTCTTTGTGGCCTCGCCCTATATCGTCTATTTCACACCGCTGTTCGATACCTTCGTCCGCTATCACTGGGGCCACGAGTTCATGGCGATCCATTTCCTGGTGGTCGGGTACTTGTTCTACTGGGCGATCATCGGCATCGACCCAGGGCCGCGCCGACTGCCCTACCCGGGCCGGATCGGGCTGTTGTTCGCGGTGATGCCGTTCCACGCCTTCTTCGGGATCGCGCTGATGACGATGTCGTCTACGGTGGGCGCTACGTTCTATCGTTCCGTCAATCTGCCGTGGTTGTCGAGCATCATCGCCGACCAGCATCTCGGCGGTGGAATTGCTTGGAGCCTAACGGAATTGCCGGTCATCATGGTCATCGTGGCGCTGGTTACCCAATGGGCGCGCCAAGACCGCCGAGTCGCGTCCCGCGAAGACCGGCATGCCGACAGCGACTACGCCGACGACGAGCTGGAAGCCTACAACGCGATGCTTCGCGAGTTGTCGCGAATGCGGCGCTGAATGTGCAGATGATTTTGGAAGCGGTTGGCGTATCTGCCCGTGCTCGGCTACACCAGGACCGCGGGGCGCTGGCACGCGAACGATCCGGCGAGGAGGTGGGCCAGCCGGAGATTCCCTCCACAGGCTGCAGCAGAAGTCCTGGATCTGACCCCGACCTGAACCCTTGTCAGTGCGGTCCATCGACGGAAAATTGCTGTTCCGCCATGCTGGGCATGCTATTGAGCGCCAAAATTGCGTAGCCGCAAGCTGTTTGACACGACGAAAAATGACGAGAACGCCATGGCGGCACCGGCGATCAAAGGGTTGAGCAGTCCGGCGGCGGCAATCGGGATGGCTGCGACGTTGTACCCGAACGCCCAGATCATGTTCATCCGGATCGTCCGCATGGTTGCACGGGCCAGGTCCAGCGCCTGCGGAACAGTATTCAGATCATCGCGCACCAGAATGATGTCGGCTGCACCGAGCGCGACGTCGGTGCCACGCCCGATCGCCAACCCCAAGTCGGCACCCACCAACGCGGGACCGTCGTTGATGCCGTCACCGACCATGGCGACGGTATGTCCTTCCTCGCGGAGCCGTTGGATCACGTCGACCTTGCCTTCGGGCAGCATATCGGCGACAGCGGAGTCGATGCCGACCTGCGCCGCCACCGCGTCGGCGGCGGCCCGATTGTCGCCGGTGAGCAGAATCGTCCGCAGCCCGCGGCTGCGTAGCGCAGCGACGGCGGCAGCCGCTGAATCCTTGAGGGTGTCGGCGATTGTCAGGGCTGCGCGGACGACACCGTCGACCGACACAAAAACGACAGTCTCGCCTCGGGATTCGCCGTCCAGGCGCGCGGACACCAGAGCCGCGTCGTGGCAGGGCGTGGTCCGGGTAATCCAGGATGGCTTGCCGACCTCAACGTGATGGCCGCCGACTTCCCCCGATACACCGCAGCCCGCGACGGCGACAAACCCGTTGACTGGACCCGGATCCGGCGAAGCGGCAACGATGGCCGCCGCCATCGCATGCTCGGAAGCCGATTCGACAGCGGCGGCGAGGCCAAGCACTTCCTCGCGATCTCGCTCGCTGGTGCCTGAACCTGCCATTGTTACGGTGCTCACCGCCAGCTGCCCAACCGTCAACGTGCCGGTCTTGTCGAACACCACGGTGTCGATGCTCCGGATGGTTTCCAGTGCCCGGTACCCCTTGATAAAGATCCCTAGCTGCGCTCCCCGTCCGGAAGCAACCATCATGGCGGTAGGTGTCGCGAGCCCAAGCGCACACGGGCACGCGATCACCAACACCCCTAGCGTGACCGAGAACGCGCGATCCGCGCCTGCGCCGCTGACGAGCCAGGCCGCACCTGCAAGTCCAGCAATGACGAAAACCACCGGCACGAACACGCCCGCGATGTGGTCGGCGAGGCGCTGGGCACGCGCCTTCTGCGTCTGGGCTTGCTCCACGAGGCGGACCATCGCGGCGAACTGGGTATCGGCCCCTACCGCGGTGGCCTCGATGACCAGGCGGCCGTCCATCACGACCGTGCCCCCCACGACCGAGGCCGCCGGATAGGCACGGACCGGCTTGGCCTCACCGGTCATGGCGCTCATATCGATCGCCGCGCTGCCGTCGACAACGACTCCGTCAGCTGCGATGGTTTCCCCCGGCCGCGTCACGAAGCGCTGGCGCTTCTTGAGTTCGCTCGCCGGTATCACTAGCTCCGCGCCGTCGGGCAGCAGCACCGCCACATTCTTGGCGCCTAGCTCCGCCAGCGCACGCAGCGCGCTGCCGGCCTTGGACTTGGCTCGTGCTTCAAAGTAACGACCGGCAAGAACGAAGACGGTCACACCGGCCGCGACCTCGAGGTAGATCGAGTCGCTGTTGAGAATGGCCCGCCAGATTCCCGAGCCTTCCCGTGGCGGCTGATCGCCGAAGACGGACGAAAGCGACCAGGCGGTGGCGGCCACGATCCCGACCGAGATCAGCGTTTCCATGGATGTCGTCCGGTGGCGCGCGTTTCGCAGCGCGACCGAGTGGAAGGGCCATGCGGCCCAGGTCACAACCGGAGCGGCCAGGGCCGTCAATATGTATCCCCAGCCGGGAACCCTGGCGCTGGGGACGATCGCGAACAACGTCGACAGGTCAGCCAGCGGCACGAACAACACCGCCGCGACTAGCAGCCGCCGCAGCAGTCTGCGGGCGTGGGCGCCGTCGGGATCCTTTGTCCGTTTGTCTAGGACGGTTGTCTCGGTGTGCGGTGCCGCGTGGTATCCGGCTTTCTCGACCACCCCGCACAGCTCATCGGCTGCCATGCCCACGGCATCGATGGTCGCGACGCGGGTTGCGAAGTTGACGGATGCGCGTACTCCGGGGATCTTGTTGAGCTTCGTCTCGACGCGGCTGGCACAGGCCGCACATGACATACCCAAAACATCGAGCCGGATCCGCCGCACCGACTGCAGGTCGGCATCTCCCACAACTGGAGCCGCCACGGCCCTCCTCGGATCGGCGTATTTGCACCCGTCAGCCTACAAGTCGTAAGCAGGCGGTAATCGGTTCCCTATGGCCCGCTGGATGCACTGGCGATGGATTCTTTTGGTCCGATTTCTGCGGTTGGCGTGCTAGGTTTCCGACTGTGACGCCCGTCACAACGTTTCCTCTCGTGGACGCGATCCTCGCTGGTCGCGACCGCAACCTTGACGGCGTTATCTTGATCGCCGCCCAACACCTGCTGCAAACAACGCACGCCATGCTGCGTTCGCTATTTCGGGTCGGCCTCGATCCGCGCAACGTCGCGGTGATCGGCAAGTGCTATTCCACTCACCCGGGAGTTGTCGACGCGATGCGGGCCGACGGCATCTATGTCGACGATTGCAGCGACGCCTACGCACCCCACGAATCATTCGACACCCAGTACACCCGCCACGTAGAACGGTTTTTCGCCGAATCCTGGGCGCGGCTTACGGCCGGGCGTACGGCTCGTGTCGTGCTCCTCGACGACGGCGGATCGCTGCTAGCCGTCGCCGGCGCCATGCTCGATGCGAGCGCCGACGTGATCGGAATCGAGCAGACGTCCGCCGGCTACGCCAAAATCGTCGGTTGTGCGCTGGGGTTTCCCGTCATCAACATCGCCCGCTCGTCGGCAAAGCTTCTATACGAGTCGCCGATCATCGCCGCACGCGTGACACAGACGGCATTCGAGCGCACCGCGGGCATCGACTCAAGCGCAGCGATCCTGATCACCGGCGCGGGCGCAATCGGCACTGCCCTGGCCGATGTGCTGCGTCCGCTGCATGACCGGGTGGACGTGTACGACACGCGCTCCGGCTGTATGACGCCCATCGATCTTCCGAATGCGATCGGCGGCTATGACGTGATCATCGGTGCCACCGGCGCCACCAGTGTGCCCGCCAGCATGCACGAATTGCTGCGCCCCGGCGTATTGCTGATGTCGGCGTCTTCGTCCGATCGCGAGTTCGATGCCGTCGCGTTGCGTCGGCGCACGACGCCCAATCCTGACTGCCATGCCGACCTCAGGGTAGCCGACGGCAGTGTCGACGCTACCTTGTTGAATTCGGGCTTCCCGGTCAACTTTGACGGTTCGCCCATGTGCGGCGATGCGTCGATGGCGCTCACGATGGCGTTGTTGGCGGCCGCGGTGTTGTATGCGTCGGTCGCGGTCGCCGACGAAATGTCATCCGATCATCCGCATCTCGGGCTGATCGACCAGGGCGACATCGTGGCATCGTTTCTGAACATCGACGTCCCGCTCCAAGCTCTCAGCCGGCTACCGTTGCTTTCGATCGATGGGTATCGCCGCCTTCAGGTGCGCTCCGGCTATACCTTGTTCCGCCAAGGTGAGCGGGCCGACCACTTCTTTGTCATCGAATCCGGCGAGCTTGAGGCGCTCGTCGACGGGAAGGTCATCCTTAGACTCGGTGCCGGAGACCACTTCGGCGAGGCGTGTTTGCTCGGTGGCATGCGGCGCATAGCGACGGTGCGGGCATGTGAGCCATCGGTCCTGTGGGAGCTCGACGGCAAGGCTTTCGGCGACGCGCTGCATGGGGACGCTGCAATGCGTGAGATCGCCTACGGTGTCGCTCGCACCCGGCTCATGCACGCCGGCGCGTCCGAGTCCTTGATGGTGTAACGGTCTTGCACTCGTGGGCTGTCGGCGGATCACGGGATCGTTATGCCGGTTCTTGCGAGTGACATAGGTTGACATACGTATAACCGGTCCCTGCGGTCGAACACGGCTTGACAATTGGACGAATCTCGTTGCGCGCCATCAGTTGTGCTCACAGGATCGCCGCCGTTCGGAGCGATGAGCCCGCTTGGCGCGCGAAGTGCGCCGGGGCGGATCCTGCCCGAGCCGCGCGACGACGGCCTCGATGCCCGTCGCGGTCGATGACCTTGATTCCTTGGGCGCTGACCCGCACCTTGATGCGGCGGTCCTCCGACGGTAAGTAGTAGGCCTTGAGCTGGATATTGGGCGGCCAACGTCGCCGAGTGCGGCGGTGTGAGTGCGACACAGCCTTACCGAAACCCACAGTGCGGCCGGTGATTTGGCAGCGGGCGGACATGGCGAACCTCCTCCCGGACCAGCCTGTTGAAAATAGTTTTCGACAACCGTTGCACGGCACGGTAGCGTGGGTGCAGTTTAATGGCAATCATTTTCAATAAGGTTTGGCGATGCGTACTCCGGTGATATTGGTGGCAGGTCAGGATCACACCGACGAGGTGACGGGCGCCTTGTTGCGCCGGACCGGAACGGTGGTCGTGGAGCACCGGTTTGACGGCCATGTGGTGCGACGGATGACTGCCACGCTGAGCCGTGGCGAATTGATCACCACGGAGGACGCTTTGGAGTTCGCCCACGGCTGTGTGTCGTGCACAATCCGCGACGACCTGCTGGTGCTGTTACGCAGACTGCACCGCCGAGACAATGTCGGCCGGATCGTCGTGCACCTGGCGCCGTGGCTGGAGCCCCAGCCCATCTGCTGGGCGATCGACCACGTGCGGGTTTGCGTCGGACACGGATACCCAGACGGACCAGCCGCCCTCGACGTGCGGGTCGCGGCCGTGGTGACCTGTGTGGACTGCGTAAGGTGGCTGCCGCAGTCACTCGGCGAGGACGAACTGCCCGACGGGCGCACGGTGGCCCAAGTGACGGTCGGTCAGGCCGAGTTCGCCGACCTTCTGGTGCTGACCCACCCGGAACCGGTCGCCGTGGCGGTTCTGCGCCGACTGGCCCCTCGAGCGCGAATCACCGGCGGCGTCGACCGCGTCGAGCTGGCGCTGGCGCATCTGGACGACAACTCACGGAGGGGTCGTACCGATACCCCGCACACGCCATTGCTGGCGGGCCTGCCTCCGTTGGCAGCCGACGGTGAGGTTGCGATCGTGGAATTCAGTGCCCGCCGCCCGTTTCACCCGCAACGTCTGCATGCCGCGGTTGACCTGCTGCTCGATGGCGTGGTTCGCACTCGAGGTCGGCTGTGGCTGGCCAACCGGCCGGATCAGGTCATGTGGCTCGAATCAGCCGGTGGCGGTCTGCGGGTCGCATCGGCCGGAAAGTGGTTGGCGGCGATGGCGGCCTCGGAGGTGGCCTATGTCGACCTGGAGCGGCGGTTGTTCGCCGACCTGATGTGGGTCTACCCGTTCGGAGACCGGCACACCGCGATGACGGTACTGGTATGCGGCGCCGATCCGACCGACATCGTCAATGCCCTGAACGCGGCGCTGCTCAGCGACGACGAAATGGCATCTCCGCAACGCTGGCAGTCCTACGTCGACCCTTTCGGCGACTGGCATGACGACCCGTGCCACGAAATGCCCGATGCGGCTGGGGAATTCTCGGCACACCGCAACTCAGGAGAATCTCGATGAAACCCCGGTATCCATCCCGACTACCAGCCCGTGGTACAGACGCCGACACTACGGCTCAGCGCGCGCTGGATGCTACCGAGGGCGTCGATAGGTTCTATCCACCCGCGTCAGAGTCTTCCGCGTCGTCAGGGCGTTCATCAGGTTGCACGACACCGACTGTGCTTGCCAACCACTTCGGTGCCAGCGCTGAGACTGCGGTGGCTCCTGCCGTGGCGCTGAAGACGCCCGTCCAGGCGACCGGTCCCAGCGGGGTACACCCGAAAAGTGGCTGATAACCGGGGTTTGAATGATGCCGACCAACACCCCGGCGCTGCCCAGTGCGGTGGCAATGACGAGCGGACTGTGCCGGCGCGTCAGCAGTGTCTGCGCTAGCTGGGTCATCACGAGTGCAGTCAAACCCATTGTCGCCGTGCGTCGTTCGGTTCCGGGAGTCCAGCGCCCGATGGCCCAGGCTGCCGTTGCGCCGGCGGCGGTGACGACGCCGCGGTTAACGATCTGACGCAGCAATGGCGCGTCCAGCGAGGGCGTAGGCCCGATCAGCACCGCACGTCGATGTTCGCGCTGCGCTCGCTCGGCCGCGTCATCGGTTGGGTATTCGGCGTCGTCGGGTTCGGCAAACTGCGAGGTGACGGCCACCGCAAGCGCGGGAAACATGTCGGTGAGCAGATTCACCAGCAGCAGTTGACGAGTCCCCACCGGCGCCCGCCCGGCCCCGAACGCCGTCCCGATGACGGTGAACAGAACTTCGCCCACATTGCCGCCGACCAGAATCGTCACCGCGTCACGAACACCGGCCCACATGCTGCGGCCCTCGACCAGCGCGTCGAGCAGCACGCCCAGGTCATCGTCGGTCAGCACGATATCGGCGGCCCCACGGGCGGCAGAGGAACCGCGCCCGCTCACTCCGATGCCCACGTCGGCCATCCGGATGGCCGCGGCGTCGTTGGCGCCGTCGCCGACCATCGCGGTCACTCGCCCGCAGCGCTGCAGCGCCGCCACAATCTGAACCTTTTGTTCCGGGCTGACCCGAGCAAAGACTTGCATGTCGGCGGCGAGTTTGGCATGCGCCTCCTCGTCCAGGACGGCAAGTTCGGCACCGGTCACGACTCGCGCGTCCGCCGGTAGTCCCAGCTGGCGGGCGATCGCCCGGGCGGTGATCGGATGGTCGCCGGTGATCAGCACCACGTTGCGCTCGGCGTCCAGCAAGGCTTCGATCAACGGACGCGAGGAAGACCGGGCCGTATCCGCCAATCCGACATAGCCGATCAGCTCGAGATCGTGCGCGACGGCGTCGACAGCGTCGGCGTCGGTCTCGTCATCATGGGTGGTCCCGTTGTCCCAGGTGCGCTGCGCGACTGCCAGAACACGCAGGCCCTGCTCGGCGAGGTGGCGTACCACGGATTCGGCATGTTCGTGGTCGACGCCCGGGTCGGCGAGTCGGCAGCGCGGCAGGATCGTCTCCGGAGCGCCCTTGAGCATCAACATCGGTATCCCGTCGGTGCCCACTCTGCCGATCGCGGCGGCGTAGCCGCGACTGGACTCAAACGGTACTTCGGCCAGCACCACCCACTCCGAATCGCCTTGGCTACTAAGCGAACCGGCCAGCGCACTAGCCGCCGCGAGGATCGCCTCATCGGTGGCGTGCGCGTGCCCTTCCCCGTTATGGGGCTGCGTGGACGCGCGCGCGGCGGCCCGCAGCACCTCGGCGGAGGGCGCATCGGTGGTCTGCGGCAACGGATCCCGTTCGGCTGCGGTGCTGCTCGGTAGCGCGCATACCACCCGCAGGCGGTTCTCGGTGAGTGTGCCGGTCTTGTCGAAACATATGGTGTCGACACGGCCCAGCGCCTCGATGGTGCGAGGCGAGCGCACCAGCGCCCCACGTGCCGTCAGGCGCTGGGCGGCGGCAAGCTGGGAGAGGGTGGCCACCAACGGTAGACCCTCCGGGACCGCGGCCACCGCGATGGCGACGCCGTCGGCCACCGCTTGCCGCAGCGACGCCCGGCGCAGCAACGCCAGAGCTGTCACCGCGGCGCCGCCGGCCAACGTCATGGGCAGCACTTTGCTGGTCAGCTCGCGCAGCCGGGCCTGGACTCCGGCCGCCGTTTCGACATCGGCGACCGCCGAGATCGCGCGATGTGCGGCGGTGCCGACTCCGGTGGCTACCACGATCGCGCGGGCGTGTCCGGCGACGATGGTGCTGCCCTCAAACAGCATGCTGGCCCGGTCGGGGTCGTTGACGGCGACGGGGTCCACCTGCTTGTCCACCGGTAGCGACTCGCCGGTAAGAAAGGACTCGTCGACCTCGAGGTCTTCGGCCACCAGCAGGCGCGCATCCGCCGGGACCACCTCCGGCGCGGCCAGGTCGATGACATCGCCGACTCGCAGCGACTTCGCCGACACCGTGGCCGTCCGGGTGGCGTGCCGGGCCGCCTCCAGTCGACGTCGGGTAGTCGCTACCGCCGGCACCACCACCCGGCGCACCAGCTGGTCCTGCTCGGCGAATAGCTCGGCGGCCGCCGCCTCGGCTCGCAATCGTTGTACCCCACCGGTGATCGCGTTGACCGTCATCACGCCCGCTACCAGTAGCGCGTCGATATTGCTGCCGACAATCGCCGATGCTGCGGCGCCCACCGCCAGGATCGGAGTCAGCGGATCGGCCAGTTCATGGCGGGTGGCCACCGCCAGCTGCGCCAAGGTTCGTGCCGGGCCGCGCAGCGGCGCCATCACCGGTTCGTAGGACAGGTCGTCCAGAATGCGCCGCCAGGCCGGGATTCCGGGTTCGACGGCCAAGGGTCGGGAGCCGCCGGCTAGCCGCGAGTAGACGATCTCGGGGTCCAGCGCGTGCCAGGCGGTCAGCGGTTGCGGGGTGGGGTCGGGCATCCGCAGCACCTTGGCGGCCGACCACATTCCGGACACCAAAGCCGTTGCGGCAGCGGCATTGACCGGATTGAGCCAGCGACGGAAGCTGGCTGGGTTGGTGGTTTTGTCCTGCTCACCGGTGACCAACAACAGCCCGGCCAAGGTGGTGCCACCTTGGGCGAGGTGTACCGCGGATTCACTGGCTGCCCGGGCCACCGGAAGCGCTGACAGGATCCGCACCGCCGCGGCCAGATCGGTGCCGGTGATTAGGTCGGCAGTCCATGGTGTTGCCCCGCGGGGATCGTCGAGAGCCACACCGACGTCAGCGATGGCCAACGCGGCCAACGTATCGGTGGATGCGAAGTCCCGGTGCACCGCGGTGATCAGCAATACCGGTCCGCGATCCGCGCGCAACTCACGCACCAACTTCAGCAACGGCGTGCCAGGCGGATGCGTCGAACCGACGCTGGCCGATAGATCTTCGGTGCCCGCGACATGGCGCAAAACCACCCGCGCTCCGGTTCGGTGCGCGGTCTGCAGCAGCGGGATTGCGTATGGGTCGACTTCCCACCCCACGTCGACGCTGCCCACGCATTGGCCATCGACCACCAGGTCGGCATGCTCGAGGCCCTGAGCCGGCGTTGCCGACGGCCCTTGAGCCGGAGCCCATCTCAAGCGGGCACCGGTAGCCGGCAATTCATCGGGGTCGGGTTCGGGTGCCTGCTCGCCATGGAGCAAGGCGTCGGCGACCTCGTAGACGCGGTCGTCGTCCCAGCCGGGTTCGTCTCCCTGTGCATGCAATACGGCGCGGTTGTCACCGCGCAGCGCTGCGCCGTCGATAACGACCACCCGCACCCGATCCAGGCGGCGCAACGCGCCGGGGTCGAGGACTAGTTGCCCGGTGTTGGCGAGCCCGCGACCCAGCACCGCCGCGAACGCCTGTCGGCCCATGTGCGCGGCACGTGGTACTCCGGCCAGGATCGCGCCGGCCGCGTCCTCGGTACCACCGCCGGCCACCAGTGCACTGGCCGCGGCGATCAACGAACCGTTTGCGGCCTGGTTGACGTATTGCTCCACCGGCCCGGCCCTTGACCCTTTGGCGGTGTCGATCGCGGCGTCGATGGATCCGCCGACCACGACGTGCGAAGCCTCGCCTGCCGCCGCAGCCGCCCAACTGTGTCGCGGCTCCTGCGATTTGGCCCCGGCCGACGAGATGATGGGCACCACCGGAGCCTGCGGCCGTCTGGGGGAGGCCAGCGCGGGTTCGCGGTCACGCCATACGCGACGGTGCGCCGCCGCTTCGGAGATTTGCAGGCTGCGTTGCACCAGATCGAGCAGCGGTGTGCCCAGGGACTGGGTTAGCCCGTTGGCCGCCGCCGTCGTAGCGGCGAGCGCAATATCGGTGCCCACTCGACCCAACCGCGACTCCATAAGCGACACCATTCGCGGTTGATGGTTTATCAGAGCGGCCAGGGCTCTGGTGGTTTGCGGTGCGGCGGGCAGTCGGGCGACCCAGCCGGTGACCGTGGCACCCATCGCTACCAGATCCATTGCCGCAGCGGTCAACGGCACCAGGATCGCCAAGGGGTTACCTGGGTCGGCGAATGGTGCCGAGTTCGGCGACGACACCGACCCAGCCAGGAATATGTCGGCAGCCACCGCGGAAACCACATCACGTACCTCGTCCACGGCGATGTCGCTATCCGCATCAGGTTCAAGTTCGACCACCAGCCGACCCAATGAGCCCTCAACGTGGGCCTCGGCCACGCCCGGGATCCTGCGGACTGGCTCCTCCACCATGGCGGCATGCTCGTGCCAGCGAGGGAATGGCAGTAGCGGATCCAGGTCGAAATGCACGCGCCGTCCGCTGCGCCAACGCACCGGCGGTGTCATTCCGTCAGGCGATTCGTTGTGGGAACCGCGTACCCCGATTGCGCGACCAGTCGTTTGCACCACCGACTGCACCACCGGGCCGGTCAGCTCCAGCACCGGGCTGGCCAGCGTCTGCACCGCCGCGGCCGCACTCCCCGGCAAGCGGGCGCCGGCTCGCACTGTCTGTGCTACTCCGTTGGTCACACCACCGAGGACAGTGGCCACACCCGGGATCTTCACTGAGTCACCCTTCAACTACCGATACCGCGCCTAATCCTGATGGCGTATCAGCGCCATGTCTACCGACTTGCGCATACTTCGCCGGGTGAGGTCGCCGGTGAAGGCAGTCCGGACCCCTTTGGTCTGCGAGCGATGAATGCAGACGCCGTGTCGGATCTAGCTTGAGTACGGGCGGGCCCGTGACGCGCCGGTGGCGGGCACGTGAAACCGACCCAAACGATCCCAACGACGCGGCAACGCCTGGCTAACGGCTCACGGATCGAATCAGTGGATGCGGTGGGGTCCGTGAATCAGCCGGCAAGCGGCCAAGCGTTGCATTGTGCGGCCGACATTGGGGGGCCGACGAAATCGGCTCACAAAATGCGGTGGTGGGCCCTGCCGACGTGGTAACCCGCCGGGAAGGACTTCTCGATGACCTGCAGCTGGTGGTTCACTCTCGACTCCAGCTCGAGCACCACGCAGCTGTCACCGACGGTCTTCGACTCAAGGACGATGTACCGCTGACCGCCACCGTTGACATCGGTGATCGGGTCACCGGAGTGCAATGTTTCGACGGGCACCAAATCCGGATTTCCGTTTGACTCCACGCGAAACACAGTAAGGCAATTAAGCCGACTAGGGAACACTCTGCGTGGTGCGCCACCTCGACGCGGAGGCACCAGCGGGTTGGCCGCGGCGGGCTCGCTCTTGGGTGGTCGCCAGTGATTGTGACCAGCTGCCGGAGCGGGAATGCGTGTTGGACAGCCGAATCCCCGCAATTGGCGCAACGTGCCCCGGAAGCCGCGCTACATTTGGCTCCTAGCCACCAGACAGCTTGCCCGAAAACGGCAGAGGTCCCTGATGTCGCTTTTGATCACATCACCGGCGACGGTGGCTGCGGCGGCAACACATCTGGCGGGTATCGGATCGGCGCTCAGCACAGCCAACGCGGCAGCGGCCGCTCCGACGACGGCGCTATCGGTCGCGGGTGCCGATGAGGTCTCGGTGCTGATCGCAGCGCTATTCGAGGCGTACGCCCAGGAGTATCAGGCGCTGAGTGCCCAGGCACTGGCGTTCCACGACCAGTTCGTGCAGGCGCTCAACATGGGTGCGGTTTGCTATGCGGCCGCAGAGACAGCCAACGCAACTCCGCTGCAGGCTCTGCAGACTGTGCAGCAGAACGTCCTCACCGTGGTCAACGCGCCCACCCAGGCATTGCTAGGTCGACCAATCATCGGCAACGGTGCCAACGGGTTACCGAACACCGGGCAAGACGGTGGGCCCGGCGGGTTGCTGTTCGGCAACGGTGGCAACGGCGGATCCGGCGGGGTGGATCAGGCCGGTGGTAACGGCGGTGCAGCCGGCCTGATCGGTAACGGCGGGTCCGGCGGCGTCGGCGGGCCGGGGATAGCTGGCAGTGCGGGCGGGGCGGGCGGCGCCGGTGGGCTGCTGTTCGGCAACGGCGGGCCCGGCGGGGCCGGTGGGATTGGCACCACCGGTGACGGTGGGCCTGGCGGTGCCGGCGGTAACGCCATCGGTCTGTTTGGCAGCGGAGGTACCGGCGGGATGGGCGGCGTCGGCGGCATGGGCGGTGTCGGCAACGGCGGCAACGCGGGTAACGGCGGCACCGCCGGACTGTTCGGTCACGGCGGGGCCGGCGGTGCCGGGGGCATCGGCAGCGCCGACGGCGGGCTCGGTGGTGGCGGCGGCAATGGCCGGTTCATGGGCAACGGTGGGGTCGGCGGTGCCGGCGGCTACGGCGCTAGCGGAGACGGCGGAAACGCCGGCAACGGCGGCTTGGGCGGCGTGTTCGGCGATGGCGGGGCCGGTGGTACCGGCGGTCTGGGTGACGTTAACGGCGGGCTTGCCGGTATTGGCGGTAACGCCGGGTTCGTCCGCAACGGCGGAGCCGGCGGCAATGGCCAGCTCGGCAGCGGCGCAGTCTCCTCGGCGGGTGGGATGGGCGGCAACGGGGGCTTGGTGTTCGGCAACGGCGGCCCCGGCGGTCTAGGCGGGCCGGGCACGTCGGCCGGCAACGGCGGTATGGGCGGCAACGCTGTCGGACTGTTCGGCCAGGGCGGGGCCGGCGGGGCCGGCGGGTCCGGATTCGGGGCCGGTATTCCAGGTGGCAGGGGCGGTGACGGCGGTAGCGGCGGGCTGATCGGCGACGGCGGCACCGGTGGCGGTGCAGGCGCGGGTGACGCTGCTGCATCGGCCGGTGGTAACGGTGGTAACGCCCGGTTGATCGGGAACGGCGGTGACGGTGGCCCGGGCATGTTCGGCGGGCCCGGCGGAGCTGGCGGCAGCGGCGGCACGATATTCGGCTTCGCCGGAACCCCCGGGCCGAGCTAGGCGTGTTGCATCCCGCCCAACGGCGCAGGCAACAATGGTGCGATGAGTGGCGCCAGCTCATCGGAGTCGCCCACCTGCTATCGCCATCCCGGGCGCCGGACCTACGTCCGCTGCACCCGATGTGATCGGTACATCTGTGGCGAATGTATGCGCGTGGGTCCCGTCGGCCACCAGTGCGCGGAGTGTGTGCGCGAAGGCGCCCGGGCGGTGCGGCAGCCTCGTACCCCATTCGGCGGGCGGCAGCGGTCGGCAACTCCGGTGGTTACATACACGCTGATCTCGCTGAATGCGCTGGTGTTCGTCATGCAAGTGACCGTGATGGGTCTGGAACGGCAGCTCGCTTTGTGGCCACCCGCGGTCGCCAGCGGTCAGACCTACCGGTTGGTGACCTCGGCGTTCCTGCACTACGGGGCGATGCACCTGCTGTTGAACATGTGGGCGCTGTATGTGGTGGGTCCGCCGTTGGAGATGTGGCTGGGCCGGTTGCGGTTCGGCGCGCTGTATGCGGTGAGCGCGCTGGGTGGCTCGGTGTTGGTCTATCTGATCGCACCGCTTAATACGGCGACGGCGGGGGCATCGGGGGCGGTGTTCGGTCTTTTCGGTGCCACGTTCATGGTGGCCAGGCGGCTCCACCTTGATGTTCGTTGGGTCGTCGCGCTCATCGTGATCAACTTGGCTTTCACGTTCCTCGCGCCGGCGATCAGCTGGCAGGGGCACGTCGGCGGGCTGGTAACGGGTGCGCTGGTGGCAGCGACCTACGTCTACGCGCCCAGGGAACGTCGGAACTTGATCCAGGCCACAGTGACGATCACCGTTTTGGTTGCGTTCGTCGTGCTGATCGGCTGGCGCACAGTCGATTTGCTCGCACTGTTCGGTGGGCGCCTCAACCTGAGCTGAACACATCAAAACCGATAGCCGCTTGTCTTCGCGTGTCTTCGGGGAATCCGACGCGGTCACATCTAAACTCGCCACGATCAAGAGGAGGGGCAGCGACGTATCGGCAGCAAGCACTGCGCCGGACGACGAAGTGGTCAGGGCGCGCTAACAGCGAGAGCTGAGCCGGGCGGGATTCACTCCGTGCCGGCACGTTCTGTTCCCCGGCCCCGTTGGGTGGCCCCGGTGCGCCGGGTCGGTCGGCTGGCCGTATGGGATCGGCCGGAGCGGCGCAGCGGAATTCCAGCGTTAGATGGCCTTCGTGCGATAGCGGTCGCGCTGGTACTCGCCAGCCATGGCGGCATCCCCGGTATGGGCGGCGGGTTCATCGGCGTCGACGCCTTCTTCGTCTTGAGCGGATTTCTCATCACCTCGCTGCTGCTCGACGAGCTGGGGCGCACCGGTCGTATCGATCTGAGCGGGTTCTGGATTCGCCGTGCGCGGCGGCTGCTGCCGGCGCTGGTGCTGATGGTTCTCACCGTGAGCGCCGCACGCGCACTATTTCCTGACCAAGCTCTCACCGGGCTACGGAGCGATGCGATCGCCGCGTTCCTATGGACGGCGAATTGGCGGTTTGTGGCCCAAAATACCGATTACTTCACCCAGGGCGCTCCACCCTCGCCCCTACAGCACACCTGGTCGTTGGGGGTGGAGGAGCAGTATTACGTTGTCTGGCCACTGTTGCTGATCGGGGCGACGCTACTGTTGGCGGCCCGGGCGAGGCGCCGTTGCAGACGGGCCACGGTGGGCGGGGTTCGGTTCGCCGCGTTCCTGATTGCCAGTCTCGGCACGATGGCTTCCGCCACCGCCGCGGTCGCATTTACCTCGGCGGCCACCCGCGACCGGATTTACTTCGGCACCGATACCCGTGCGCAGGCGTTGCTGATCGGCTCCGCGGCAGCGGCTCTGCTGGTGCGGGATTGGCCATCGCTGAACCGCGGGTGGTGCCTGATCCGGACTCGCTGGGGACGGCGGATTGCCCGTCTGTTGCCGTTCGTCGGGCTGGCTGGGCTGGCGGTGACGACTCACGTCGCAACGGGCAGTGTGGGCGAGTTCCGCCATGGTCTGCTGATCGTGGTGGCAGGTGCGGCCGTCATCGTGGTTGCCTCGGTAGCCATGGAGCAGCGCGGAGCGGTGGCCCGCATCCTGGCCTGGCGACCGTTGGTGTGGCTGGGCACCATATCGTACGGCGTCTATCTGTGGCACTGGCCAATCTTTCTGGCGCTCAACGGCCAACGTACGGGCTGGTCGGGCCCGGCCCTGTTTGCCGCTAGGTGTGCAGCCACGGTGGTGCTGGCCGGTGCGTCGTGGTGGCTGATCGAGCAACCTATTCGGCGCTGGCGACCGGCACGGGTTCCGCTGTTGCCGCTGGCAGCGGCGACCGTTGCCAGCGCTGCCGCCGTGACGATGCTCGTTGTTCCGGTCGGAGCCGGACCGGGGCTACGCGAGATCGGCCTTCCGCCCGGCGTTTCGGCGGTCGCCGCGGTCTCGCCGTCGCCGCCGGAAGCGAGTCAGCCCGCGCCCGGGCCACGAGATCCCAACCGGCCGTTCACCGTTTCGGTATTCGGTGATTCGATCGGGTGGACTTTGATGCATTACCTGCCGCCGACTCCCGGATTCCGGTTCATCGACCACACCGTCATCGGCTGCAGCCTGGTACGCGGCACACCGTATCGGTACATCGGTCAAACCCTGGAGCAGAGGGCGGAATGCGACGGCTGGCCGGCCAGATGGTCGGCGCAGGTCAACCGGGACCAACCGGACGTTGCGTTGCTGATCGTCGGCCGCTGGGAGACGGTAGACCGGGTCAATGAGGGGCGGTGGACACATATCGGCGACCCGACCTTCGATGCGTACCTCAACGCCGAGCTACAGCGAGCGCTCAGCATCGTTGGATCCACCGGGGTTCGAGTGATGGTCACCACCGTGCCCTACAGCCGCGGCGGCGAAAAGCCGGACGGCCGCTTGTATCCGGAGGATCAACCCGAGCGTGTGAACAAATGGAACGCCATGTTACATAACGCCATTAGCCAACACTCGAACGTCGGAATGATCGACCTCAACAAAAAGCTTTGTCCAGACGGCGTTTACACGGCCAAGGTCGACGGCATCAAGGTCCGCAGTGATGGTGTTCATCTCACCCAGGAAGGCGTGAAGTGGCTGATACCGTGGCTTGAGGATTCGGTGCGGGTCGCCAGTTAATCCGCCGTGTGCTCCGGATGAGCGCGACGGTAACCCTGGAATTGTGCTGTGTGCTGGCTGTGTCGTTGTGATGAGCCTGTCTAAGTGGTGCGTAACCGTTTGACGAGCCGCGGCCTCGCTGCAAACATTGAAGCCCGCACGTCTGGGTTTGTATTTACACAACGAGGGCGCTCCCCGATCTGGCGCGCGCAACGAGGTGCGCACTATCCATTCGAGGTGAACTGGACTCCTTGATGCTCAGGCCGGTGCGGTTTGTCGAGAAAGGCGAATAGGAACAGTCCATGAAAGTGTGGATCACTGGGGCTGGCGGAATGATGGGGTCACATCTCGCCGAAATGTTGCTGGCCGCCGGACACGATGTGTACGCTACCTACTGCAGGCCGACCATCGATCCGTCGGACCTGCAATTCAACGGAGCAGAAGTCGATATCACCGACTGGTGCTCGGTCTACGATTCGATAGCGACATTCCGCCCCGACGCGGTATTTCATCTCGCGGCCCAAAGCTATCCGGCGGTTTCGTGGGCCCGGCCGGTTGAGACGCTGACCACCAACATGGTTGGCACCGCCATCGTTTTCGAAGCACTACGTCGCGTGCGACCGCACGCAAAGATTATTGTTGCGGGCTCGTCGGCCGAATATGGATTTGTTGACCCATCCGAGGTTCCGATTAATGAGCGGCGAGAACTTCGCCCGCTCCATCCGTATGGTGTTTCTAAGGCGGCCACCGACATGCTGGCGTATCAATATCACAAGTCTTACGGCATGCACACCGTCGTCGCTCGTATCTTCAATTGCACCGGGCCACGCAAAGTCGGAGATGCACTTTCCGATTTCGTCCGCCGTTGTACATGGTTGGAGCACCATCCGGAACAAAGTGCCATCCGGGTGGGAAATCTTAAGACGAAACGGACTATCGTGGACGTCCGCGATCTCAATCGGGCGTTGATGCTGATGCTGGATAAAGGCGAGGCCGGGGCTGACTACAATGTGGGAGGTTCGATCGCCTACGAGATGGGCGACGTTCTCAAACAAGTAATCGCGGCTTGTAAACGTGACGATATCGTGCCGGAAGTCGACCCCGCCCTTCTTCGGCCCACCGACGAAAAGATCATCTACGGAGATTGCAGCAAGCTGGCGGCCATAACAGGCTGGCAACAAGAAATCTGTTTGACTCAGACGATTGCCGACATGTTCGATTATTGGCGTAGCAAATCCGAGTCCGCCCTGATGGTGTGACCGAATGTCTTTGTCCTGCCAACCTGAGGAGCAGATAAGATTGACCGTAACGGACTCTCAGTATCGACAAAAGGTGTGCACCGCGAGAACTGCTGAGGAGATCTTTGTAGAGACAATCGCTGTCAAGACACGCATCCTCAATGACCGGGTCTTGCTGGAAGCCGCTCGCGCAATTGGGGACCGCTTGATTGCCGGCTATCGTGCGGGAGCACGCGTCTTCATGTGTGGCAACGGTGGTAGCGCTGCGGATGCGCAACATTTTGCCGCGGAGCTAACGGGTCACCTGATCTTTGATCGGCCACCGCTTGGCGCCGAGGCACTCCACGCCAATTCGTCGCACCTAACAGCGGTGGCCAACGACTATGACTACGACACCGTTTTTGCCAGGGCCCTCGAAGGATCTGCGCGTCCCGGCGACACGCTTTTTGCGATAAGTACCTCCGGCAATTCTATGAGTGTACTGCGGGCCGCGAAAACCGCAAGGGAGTTGGGTGTGACGGTTGTTGCAATGACGGGCGAATCCGGCGGCCAGCTGGCAGAATTCGCAGATTTCTTGATCAACGTCCCGTCACGCGACACCGGGCGAATCCAGGAATCTCACATCGTTTTTATTCATGCGATCTCCGAACATGTCGAACACGCGCTTTTCGCGCCTCGCCAATAGGAAAGCCGATCCTTACGCGGCCATTCGAAAGATGGTCGCGGAACGTGCGGGACACCAATGGTGTCTCTTCCTCGATAGAGACGGGGTCATCAATCGACAAGTGGTCGGCGACTACGTACGGAACTGGCGGCAGTTTGAATGGTTGCCCGGGGCGGCGCGGGCGTTGAAGAAGCTACGGGCATGGGCTCCGTACATCGTTGTCGTGACAAACCAGCAGGGCGTGGGTGCCGGATTGATGAGCGCCGTCGACGTGATGGTGATACATCGGCACCTCCAAATGCAGCTTGCATCCGATGGCGTGCTGATAGATGGATTTCAGGTTTGCCCGCACCACCGTTCGCAGCGGTGTGGCTGCCGTAAGCCGAGACCGGGTCTGGTCCTCGACTGGCTCGGACGACACCCCGACAGTGAGCCATTGCTGAGCATCGTGGTTGGGGACAGCCTCAGCGATCTTGAATTGGCACACAACGTCGCCGCTGCTGCCGGTGCATGTGCCAGTGTCCAGATAGGGGGCGCCAGTTCTGGCGGTGTCGCTGACGCGTCATTTGACTCGCTCTGGGAGTTCGCTGTCGCAGTCGGACATGCGCGGGGGGAGCGGGGCTAATGGCGATCTTGCGCGGGCGAGCGCCGTTGCGGCTCGGACTCGGCGGTGGCGGGACAGACGTGGAACCGTACTCGAGCCAGTTTGGCGGACGAATTCTTAGCGTAACCATCGACAAATACGCCTACGCGTTCGCGGAGCGCGGAACAGGAGATGAGATCGCCTTTCGCTCGCCGGACCGCGACCGAGCCGGCCAGGCCTCGATCGACGATCTGGCGTCTCTCGAAGAAGACTTTCCGTTGCACGTCGCCGTCTACCGGCGGGTGATTGCGGAGTTCAACGGTGGTACACCGTTTCCGCTCCAGCTGGCGACGCAGGTGGACGCTCCTCCCGGGTCGGGGCTGGGCTCGTCGTCTGCTTTGGTGGTGGCGATGCTTCTCACGACATGTGCGCTCATCGGCTCGTCGCCGGGCCCATACGAGCTGGCGCGACTGGCCTGGGAAATCGAACGGGTTGATCTCGGCATGGCCGGTGGTTGGCAAGACCACTACGCCGCGGCTTTCGGCGGCTTCAACTTCATGGAGTCCCGCCCCAACGGAGAAGTCGTGGTGAATCCGCTTCGGATACGGCGGGAGGTGATCGCCGAACTGGAAGCTTCCCTTCTTCTGTACTTCGGCGGCGTCTCCAGGCTGTCGTCGGAAGTCATCGCCGATCAACAACGCAATGTCGTCGAGCGAGACGCGGACGCGCTTGCGGCCACTCACTCGATCTGCGCCGAGGCACTCGAAATGAAGGATCTTCTCGTGGTGGGTGACATACCCGGCTTCGCCGATTCACTGCTTCGCGGCTGGCAAGCGAAAAAGCGGACGTCAACCCGAATCTCGAACCCCGCAATCGAGCACGCTTACCAGGTCGCGCAGTCCAGCGGCATGGTCGCCGGGAAAGTCTCGGGTGCCGGTGGGGGTGGCTTCCTCATGATGATCGTGGACCCGCGTCGCCGTATCGAAGTCGCACGCAGCCTCGAACGAGAGTGCGGAGGATCGGTGGCTCCTTGCCTGTTTACCAAAGGCGGAGCGGTGACCTGGCATATCCCAGAGTCCACGGCACCCGTAAGGCGTGGAGTTGCTGATGCCGTGGCTTCAGCGCTCGGAAACGCTGGAATCTTGCTGTGTGCTGGCTGTGTCCTTGCGACGAGCCACTCGACTTGGCGCGTACCGGTTTGACGATCGGGGAGCCCAGTGCAAGCATGAGACCCCGCAAGCACCGGGCGCTGACGCCTCTTCGTGAGGTGACTGAGACGACACCTCCGTGTGTCCTGGCCGTGAGGAGGTGAGGGCGAGATGAGTCCGAGCGACAGTCCCGATCCGACATTCGTCTTGTCCCGATCTGGCTCCGGCATTCTTTCTGCCTTCTGAGCTTTCGCGAGTTACTGCGCATGTCCGATGTGGCGCAGTTGTGGCGTTCTGAATGACGCACGCTGATCGGGCTTCCTGCAGGAGAAGAACATGACCACGATGATCATGACTTTTGTTGTTCCACAACGTGTTACCCGTGCGACGAAAGGGCGGGCACGGTCGCTGCTGCGGGTGAGTCGGCGTCTGACGGACACGTTTCGCGCACCGCTCGCCTGGACCCCGCAGGAGCGGGCCGACCGGTATGTGGCACGTATGCCGATCGCGGTGATTGCGGACTGAGCGGGCGTCGGCGCGTGGCGCGGTTACCCGTTGGACCGGCGCTAGCCCAACCCGCGCGCGCGTGTTGGTACACCGACACGCTGTCTGGGCCCTACAACTGCGCACGCTCGCGGCCAGTGCCGCTAGCCGACCACCTCAATGGGATCACCAACGGTGACGGCGTCGAAGTACCATGCCGCGTTGTCCGGGCTGAGGTTGATACAGCCGTGGCTGACGTTGGCGTATCCCTGCGAGTTGACCGACCAGGGGGCCGAGTGCACGTACACGCCGCTCCAGGTAACACGAACCGCGTAGTGGGCGGTGAGCAGATACCCGTCCGAGGAATTCAGCGGGATGCCGATGGTACGCGAGTCCATCACGACCGTGCGCTCCTTGGACATTGCGTGAAAGCTACCGATTGGTGTCGGGCGGCTGGGCTTGCCTAACGACGCGGGCATGGTGCGGAGGACTTCTCCGTTTCTGCTGACCGTGAAGGTATGTGCCGAGATGCTGGCAACCCCGATCAGTGCGTCACCGGTCTCGAATCCTTCGGTCAGTTCCTGCACACCCACCGAGACACGGGTGTGAGGTGGCCAATACCGGTGGGGCACCCACCGCACGACATTGCTAGCGACCCACTCGAAGTGTCCGGTCGTGTTGTGCGGTGTGCTGATGCGGATGGACCGCTCGACGGCGCGGCGATCGGTCACGGGCGTGGTGAATGTCACCACCACCGGGTGCGCCACCCCCACCACGGCACCATTAGCCGGCGACACCGACGCAACGCCTGGGATCGGTTGGAGTGGCGGGACCGCGGCGGTCGCTATGCTGACTGATTCCGCGGTGAGCATCAGCGTGATCGCGACCACAACGGATAGATAACGAACCACTCGACGCATGGCGTCCACCCTCCCGAGATGGTGCGATCGACACACGACATTCTAGTGACCATCGACCCATTGCGGGCCGAGCAAGCAGTTTCTGGATAGCCCCGCCGCCCCGCGGGTGCGGATTGGCAGGCCGCGCGGCCTCGCGTTAGCCTCAGCGGAATCGGTGCCAAGGCCGAGGAGGTGCGGGTGCTCTTCCGTCAGCTGGAGTACTTCGTCGCGGTCGCCCAGGAGCGGCATTTCGCTCGGGCCGCTGAGAAGTGCTACGTGTCGCAACCTGCGCTGTCTTCGGCAATCGCCAAGCTCGAACGCGAACTCAACGTCACCCTGATCAATCGCGGACACAGTTTCGAAGGCCTTACTCGCGAGGGTGAGCGGTTGGTGGTATGGGCCAAGCGGATACTTGCCGAGCACGCTGCGTTCAAGGCCGAGGTGGATGCGGTGCGGTCCGGGATAACCGGGACGCTTCGGCTAGGCACGGTTCCCACCGCGTCAACGACGGCATCCCTGGTGCTGTCGGCGTTTTGCTCGGCGCACCCGTTGGCGAAGGTGCAAGTCTGTTCCCGGCTGGCTGCGACCGAGCTGTACCGACGGCTGCGCGAATTCGAGCTCGATGCCGTCATCGTGCACCCCGAGACCCAAGACAGTGATGATGTTGATCTGGTGCCGCTCTATGAGGAGCAGTACGTGCTGTTGTCGCCGGCGGATATGCTGCCGCCGGGGACATCGACGTTGGTGTGGCGGGATGCCGCGCAACTACCGTTGGCATTGCTCACTGCGGATATGCGGGACCGCCAGGTTATCGACGCCGCGTTCGCCGACCACGCGGTCTCGGCGATCCCGCAGGTCGAAACCGATTCCGTTGCTTCGCTGTTCGCACAGGTGGCAACCGGCAACTGGGCGTCCATCGTTCCGCACACCTGGCTATGGGCAATGCCAATGAGCGGGCCGACGGGTGGTGAGATCCGCGCGGTCGAATTGGTCGATCCGGTGCTGAAAGCCCAGATCGCCCTGGCTACCAACGCCTTGGGACCGGGATCTCCGGTTGCCCGAGCGCTCATAACATGCGCGCAGGCGCTGGCGCTGAACGAATTCTTTGACACGCAGCTGCGGGGGATCACCCGTCGCCGCTGATCGCGGGCGTCGCTGCGCTGGTAGTGTTCAGCTTCGCCAGGTGGCCGCTCTCCACCCCGTCTGCAGGGTCGAGTTCGCAGTCGATGAGTGACGGTCCGTTCGATGCCAGTGCATCGGTCAGCGCCGACTCCAGTTCGGTTGGGGTGCTTACGTGATATCCTTTGCCGCCGAACGCCTCTGCGATCAGTTCGTGACGTGCATGAGCGTTCAGCACGGTGGGCGCTGGGTCGTGTCGCCACACCGGGGCGGCCGACCTAAAGATCGTTGCCTCGTCGCCGCGGTAGACGCCGCCGTTGTTGAGGATGACGACGGTGACCGGGAGTCGGTATCGGCAGATGGTCTCGAACTCCATGCCGCTGAAGCCAAATGCGCTGTCGCCCTCGATCGCCACGACAGGTCGCCCGGTCTCGACGGCGGCCGCGATGGCGTAGCCCATGCCGATGCCCATCACGCCCCAGGTTCCGCTGTCGAGCCGGTGCCGCGGTAGGTGCATGTCGATGATGTTGCGGGCGAGGTCCAGCGCGTTGGCGCCTTCGTTGACCACATAGACATCCGGGTTGCGTTGCAGCACAGACCTAATGGCACCAAGCGCGTTGTAGAACCGCATCGGATGATGATCGTCGGCCAACCGCCGACGCATCTTGGCACTGTTGCGGGCCTTGCGGTCGGCGAGCTCGCCGGTCCACGCCGCCGAGGCCACGCTCGAACGATCGGCCGCAGCTTCGAGGAGCGCCGACATTACCGAGCCGATGTCGCCGGTCAGCGGTGCCACGATCGGCCGGTTGCTGTCAAACTCCGACGCCTCGATATCGACCTGGATGAACTTGGCATCGGCCGACCATTGCGGCGACTCTCCGTTGCCTAGTAGCCAATTCAGCCGAGCGCCAACCAGCAGCACCACGTCGGCGCGGGCCATCGCCAGCGAACGAGCCGCAGCCGCCGACTGCGGGTGTGAGTCGGGCAGCAGCCCCTTGGCCATCGACATCGGCAGGAAGGGAATGCCGGTGTGCTCCACAAACTCCCGAATAACGTTGTCGGCCTGCGCATATGCCGCGCCCTTGCTGAGCACGAGCAGCGGTCGCTGCGCTTGGGCGAGCACGTCCAGCGCGCGATCAATCGCCTCCGGTGCCGGCAGTAGTCGGGGAGCCGGGTCCACCGGCCGCCAAATGGCGCCGGAAGCAGCCGATGCCTCAACGGCCTGGCCCAGCACATCGCCGGGGATATCGAGGTATACACCGCCGGGCCGCCCGGAGGTCGCGGTGCGAATGGCGCGCGCGACGCCGCGCCCGATGTCCTGGACTTGGCCGATCCGATACGCCGCCTTCACGAACGGTCGAGCGGCGTTGAGCTGGTCGAGGTCCTGATAGTCGCCGCGCTGCAGGTCGACCATCGGCCGGCTGCTCGATCCGGAGATCTGGATCATCGGGAAGCAGTTCGTGGTGGCGTTCGCCAGCGCGGGCAGGCCGTTGAGAAAGCCGGGGCCGGACGTCGTCAGACACACGCCGGGCCGTGCGGTGAGGAACCCCGCGGCGGCCGCCGCATTGCCCGCTGATGCTTCGTGGCGGAAACCGATATAGCGGATCCCCGAGGCTTGGGCGGCGCGAGCCAGGTCGGTGATCGGGATGCCGACAACGCCGTAGATGGTGTCGACGTCGTTGGCTTTGAGGGCGTCCACCACCAGGTGGCAGCCGTCGGTCAGCACTGTGCAGGGAGATGCCGATCGTGTGGTCATGGTGTTCACTGTTGTCCGGGGCGCCGGCCGTGTCCAAGACCGAGTCACTATGCAGCGATTTACGCGGTCTATCAACCGTTAGCGGATCGGTATTGGACGCCGGGCAGGCGAGCCCGGCACTGTGCTGATCGTGCCGAACCCGCACACCGAACACATGGAAGGAGCGTTCGCGATGGCATCCGACTTCGGCCCGCGCATCGCCGATCTTGTCGAGGTGGCGGCGACCCGGCTGCCCGAGGCTCCGGCGCTCGTCGTCACCGCGGATCGCATCGCGATCAGCCACCGCGACCTGGCCCGTCTGGTTGATGAGCTGGCCGGCCAGCTGACGCGGTCCGGCCTGCTGCCCGGTGACCGGGTCGCGCTGCGCATGGGCAGCAACGCCGAATTCGTCGTCGCCTTGCTGGCGGCGTCGCGTGCGGATCTCGTCGTCGTGCCGCTGGATCCGGCGCTGCCCATCACCGAGCAACGCGTCCGAAGCCAGGCCGCGGGAGCCCGGGTGGTGCTGATTGACGCGGATGGGCCGCACGACAGGGCAGAACCCACCACCCGGTGGTGGCCGCTCACGGTGAACGTCGGCGGTGACAGCGGCCCCTCGGGTGGCACCTTGTCGGTCCACCTGGACGCCGCCACCGAGCCGAACCCCGCAACCTCGACGCCCGAGGGACTGCGACCCGATGACGCCATGATCATGTTCACCGGCGGGACGACCGGCCTGCCGAAGATGGTCCCCTGGACGCACGCAAACATCGCCAGCTCGGTCCGCGCCATCATCACCGGGTACCGGCTGAGCCCGCGGGACGCCACCGTTGCGGTGATGCCGCTCTACCATGGCCACGGGCTGATCGCGTCGTTGCTTGCCACCCTGGCGTCCGGCGGCGCGGTGTCGCTGCCCGCACGCGGGCGATTCTCCGCGCACACCTTCTGGGACGACATCAAAGCCGTTGGAGCCACCTGGTATACGGCGGTTCCGACGATTCACCAAATCCTGCTGGAGCGATCGGCAACCGAACCGTCGGGGCGCAAACCTGCCGCACTGCGTTTCATCCGCAGCTGCAGCGCACCGCTCACTGCCCAAGCCGCGCTAGCACTGCAAACCGAGTTCGCGGCACCGGTCGTGTGTGCCTTCGGCATGACCGAAGCCACCCACCAGGTAACGACAACGCAGATTGAGGGTATCGACCAAACCGAAACTCCCGTCGTGTCAACCGGTCTGGTCGGCCGGTCGACGGGAGCGCAAATCCGGATCGTCGGGTCCGACGGGCTGCCACTGCCCGCGGGCGCGGTCGGGGAGATCTGGCTGCGGGGGACCACCGTGGTACGCGGGTATCTGGGTGACCCGACGATAACCGCCGCGAATTTCACCGACGGTTGGTTGCGTACCGGTGATCTCGGGTCCCTGTCGGCGGCCGGTGACCTGAGCATCCGCGGCCGCATCAAGGAACTCATCAACCGAGGTGGTGAAAAGATCTCGCCCGAGCGCGTCGAGGGCGTGCTGGCCAGCCATCCAAACGTCATGGAGGCAGCCGTATTCGGCGTCCCGCACCAGCTCTACGGCGAGGCGGTCGCGGCGGTGATTGTGCCTCGTGAGTCCGCCCCGCCGACTCGCGAGGAGCTTGTCCAGTTCTGCCGGGAACGGTTGGCGGCCTTCGAGATCCCGGCCTCCTTCCAGGAGGCCAGCGGGCTGCCGCACACCGCGAAGGGTTCGCTCGACCGCCGCGCTGTCGCCGAACGGTTCGGCCATTCGGTGTAGCTAGCCGGCCCCGGCCTTTACCCGGGCGGCGGCGGATTCCGGCATCGGTTCGTAGCGGGCAAACGAACGGGTGAAGGATGCGGCCCCATGCGCCAGCGAGCGCAAATCGATTGCGTAGCGGGTCAGCTCGACCTGAGGCACCTCGGCCTTGATCACCGTGCGGTCGTGCCCCGCGGTCTCGGTGCCGAGCACTCGGCCACGACGACTGGACAGGTCGCCCAACACCGCGCCGACGAAATCGTCGGGTACCAGCACCGAAATCTCATCGATTGGCTCGAGCAAGATCACCTTCGTCGCGGCCGCGGCCTCCCGCAATGCGAGCGCGCCGGCCATTTGGAAGGCGAAATCGGAAGAGTCGACGCTGTGGGCTTTGCCGTCGAGCAACGTGACCCGGATATCGACCACCGGGTAGCCGGCGTGCACTCCCTTATCCATCTGTGCGCGGACACCTTTCTCCACATTGGGGATAAACTGCCGCGGCACCGCCCCGCCAACCACTTTGTCGAGGAACTCGAACCCGGAGCCCTCCGGCAGCGGCTCCACCTCGATGTCGCACACCCCGTACTGACCGTGACCACCGGACTGTTTGATGTGGCGGCCATGGCCTTTCGCATTGCCGGCGAAGGTTTCCCGCAGCGGCACCCGCAGCTCGATCGTGTCTACGCTGACGCCGTACCGGTTGGCCAGTGTATCCAGGACGACGCCGGCATGGGCCTCGCCCATACACCACAGCACGACCTGATGGGTCTCTTGATTTTGCTCGATCCGCAGTGTCGGGTCTTCGGCGGCCAACCGGCCCAACCCGACCGACAGCTTGTCTTCGTCGGTCTTGGCATGCGCCGCAATGGCGATCGGCAGCAGCGGCTCGGGCATGGTCCAGGGTTTCAGCACCAGGGGCTCGGCCTTATCCGAGAGTGTGTCCCCGGTCTCGGCCCGGCTCAGCTTGCCGATGGCGCAGATGTCGCCCGCGACCACGGCTGCTGCCGGGCGCTGTTGCTTGCCCAGCGGGAACGACAAGACTCCGATGCGCTCGTCTTCGTCGTGGTCGGGGTGCGTGTTACTAGTTCCGCCGCCGAAAAACGATGAGAAATGGCCCGACACATGGACCGTCGTGTCGGGCCTGATGGTTCCGGAGAACACCCGCACCAAGCTGACCCGGCCGACGTAGGGGTCCGACGTCGTCTTCACCACCTCGGCGAGCAACGGCGCGTCATTGTCACAGGCCAGCTCCGCATGCGGGACACCCTGCGGGGTAAAGACCTCCGGCAGTGGGTGCTCCATCGGAGACGGAAATCCGCGGGTGGCTACCTCAAGCAATTCCAGTGTGCCGACCCCGGTGCTGCTGCACACCGGAATCACCGGGAAGAACGAGCCTCGGGCGACGGCTTTCTCCAGATCCTGGATCAGCACCGACTCGTCGATCGTCTCGCCGCCGAGGTAGCGCTCCATCAAGGACTCATCCTCGGATTCCTCGATGATTCCTTCGATCAAGGCGCCGCGCGCCTCCTCGATTCGCTCGGTGTCCGACTCGGCCGGGGTTCGTGTCGTTCGCTTGCCGTCGGCGTACTCGTACAGTGCCTGCGAAAGCAATCCGATCAGGCCGTCACCGGACGGCAGGTAGAGCGGTAAGACCTTGTCGCCGAAGGCGTCTTGTGCCGCGGTCAGCGCTTCCCGGTAGTTCGCCCGGGCGTGGTCCAGCTTGGTGATGACCACCGCGCGGGGCATGCCGACCTGGCTGCATTCCTGCCACAGGGACTTGGTCGGTTCGTCGACGCCCTCGTTGGCCGCGATCACGAACAGTGCGCAATCGGCGGCCCGCAACCCGGCCCGCAGCTCACCCACGAAGTCGGCGTACCCAGGGGTGTCGACGAGGTTGACCTTGATGCCGTCGTAAGCCAGCGAGGCGACCGCAAGGCCCACCGAGCGCTGTTGCCGGATCTCCGCCTCGTCGAAGTCGCAGACCGTGGTGCCCTCGGTGACCGAGCCCGGCCTGGACAACACCTTGGCCGCCACCAGGAGAGCCTCGATGAGGGTGGTCTTGCCGCCCCCCGAGGGCCCCACCAGAACCACGTTGCGAACGCCGCCGGGCCCGTTTGCGGTGGGAGCGGCGGCCGCGCCCTGGGAAGCATTCACTCTGTCGGCCATGGCTTTCCTCCAGTTCTCCGGGGTCGGTTCCCGTGGTGTGGCCCAGCAGGACGTAGTAGGCAACTTTTCTCCCAACTGCCGCCCAGCACAAGGGTCGGGTCAGGTGAGTAGTAGGCAATCGGAGCCGTCGTTGTGGTCAGGCGTGCCAGCTGGCCCAGCGCTGGACTGCTATTGCGATTACCGGGCCGTTCAACGGAACCGATTGGTATTGAGCATATTTGGCGCGCAGCAGGCGGTATGCGGCGCGCATCACCTCGCCATCGCGATGAATCGCGGCGACCCCGTCGGCCCGGACCCACCACAACTGGGTCCAATCATCGGCATAGCTGTCGACGAGCACGCTGGCCCGTGGATTGTGCTCGAGATTGGCGAGCCGGCGCAGCCGCTGCGTCGTTTTCCGCTTCGCGTCGACGGCGGTGTAGATAACGTCTGCACCGGTCGCCTCGGCCGGGCGCCTAGCGCCGAGCGCGAATACGACCGGCACCAGGTGGGGTGTGCCGTCGGGCGTGCTGGTGGCCAGTCGTGCGACGGGGGACTGGGCAAACCTGAGCTTTGGGTCGAATTCCCCCACGGCGCCAGCTTATGCTCAGCTGCCGCCCAACGTCGCGCAGTCTGGACGGCCAGACGTCGCGGCCGTGACAGCGGACATCTCGGGCAGCCCGGTCCATGGGGCGTGCGTGCTAATGGTGCCGGTGGTAATCCAGTGGCGCGCAAGGTAATTGGCCGGGTCGGTCTCGGCCGCCGCAGGAATCGGTTGGGTCGGTTTGAACGTGACAGAGACGAACAGAGACCAGTGCTATCGCGTCGAACGGACGACCGTTGACGCTTTGACACATCCCGAGTATCGAGTACATACTCGAGGCGTGCAGCGGGTCAGGGTCACGAGGAACGCCCGGAAGCACCGCGTGTCCAAGCACCGCATCGTCGCCGCTATGCGCCACTGCGGTGTTCCGGTCATTCAGGAAGATGGCTCGCTGTACTACCAGGGCCGCGATACGTCGGGCCGTCTTACCGAGGTCGTCGCCGTCGAAGCCGACGACGGTGACCTGATCATCACTCACGCAATGCCGAAGGAGTGGAAGCGATGACGAAGAAGCCACGTAACCCCGCCGACTACGTGATCGGCGACGATGTCGAGGTGTCTGACGTCGATCTCAAGCAAGAGGAGGTCTATGTCGATGGCGAGCGGCTAACGGACGAGCGCGTCGAGCAGATGGCTTCAGAGTCGCTGCGGCTGGCGCGCGAACGAGAAGCCAACCTGATTCCTGGCGGCAAGTCTCTGTCCGGCGGCTCTGCGCACTCGCCGGCTGTGCAGGTGGTCGTTTCGAAGGCTACCCACGCCAAGCTCAAGGAGCTGGCGCGCAGCCGGAAGATGAGCGTATCTAAGCTGCTGCGTCCCGTGCTCGACGAGTTCGTACAGCGAGAAACGGGTCGGATTCTCCCACGGCGTTAGCTTGTGCTCAGCCGCCGCTCGACGTCGCGAAGTCTGGACAGTCAGCTGTCGCAGCCGTGACCAGCGGACATCTCGGGCAGCTAGCCCGACAGGGTGCGCGTGCACCTGGCCCGGGTGGTAATCCATTGACGCGCACGGCAATTGGCCGGCTCGGTCTCGGTCTGCGGATACCGCACTGAAGGGCGACAATTTTGGCGAAAAGGCCGTGTGCGGTGCCGGGTCGCGCTACGTTCAGATTCACCTAACAATGTCGTCCGCCAACGAGCGTGTTCGCCGGTGGTGGGGCGGGCGGGTTGGGGAGGTGTGTGATGTCGTTTGTCAGCGTAGCCCCGGAGATTGTGGTGGCCGCGGCAACAGACCTGGCGGGTATCGGATCGGCGATCAGCGCGGCCAATGCCGCCGCGGCTGCGCCGACCACCGCCGTGCTGGCCGCGGGTGCCGATGAGGTGTCGGCGGCGATCGCGGCGCTGTTTTCCGGCCACGCTCAGGCCTATCAGGCGCTCAGCGCCCAGGCGGCGGCGTTTCATCAGCAGTTCGTGCAGACGCTTGCCGGTGGCGCTGGAGCATATGCGGCCGCCGAGGCCCAGGTCGAGCAGCAGCTGCTGGCCGCGATCAACGCGCCCACCCAGGCGCTGCTGGGGCGCCCCTTGATCGGCAACGGTGCCGATGGGGCGCCGGGGACTGGGCAGGCCGGCGGGGCTGGGGGGATCTTGTACGGCAATGGCGGCAATGGCGGCTCCGGGGCGGCTGGGCAGGCCGGGGGTGCCGGCGGGCCGGCCGGGCTGATCGGCCATGGCGGGTCCGGCGGGGCCGGCGGCTCCGGCGCGGCCGGCGGGGCCGGCGGGCACGGCGGATGGCTGTGGGGCAACGGCGGCGTCGGCGGATCCGGCGGGGCGGGTGTCGGCGCAGGCGTGGCTGGCGGTCACGGCGGTGCGGGCGGTGCCGCCGGGCTGTGGGGCGCCGGCGGCGGCGGTGGCAATGGCGGGAACGGCGCCGATGCCAACATCGTCAGCGGTGGAGACGGTGGCCTCGGCGGTGCCGGTGGCGGTGGCGGATGGCTCTACGGCGACGGCGGGGCCGGCGGACACGGCGGACAAGGCGCAATCGGCCTCGGCGGCGGCGCCGGCGGCGACGGGGGCCAGGGCGGCGCCGGCCGCGGACTGTGGGGTACTGGCGGCGCCGGCGGACACGGCGGGCAAGGCGGTGGTACCGGGGGCCCACCGCTGCCCGGTCAGGCAGGCATGGGCGCCGCGGGTGGCGCCGGTGGGCTGATCGGCAACGGCGGGGCCGGCGGCGACGGCGGTGTCGGCGCGTCCGGCGGGGTCGCCGGAGTAGGCGGTGCCGGCGGGAACGCCATGCTGATCGGGCACGGCGGCGCCGGCGGCGCCGGCGGAGACAGCAGTTTCGCTAATGGCGCGGCCGGCGGCGCGGGCGGTGCCGGAGGGCACCTCTTCGGCAATGGCGGGTCCGGCGGCCACGGCGGAGCCGTCACGGCCGGCAACACCGGTATCGGTGGCGCCGGCGGCGTCGGTGGGGACGCCAGGCTGATCGGCCACGGTGGCGCCGGCGGTGCCGGCGGGGACCGCGCCGGAGCCTTGGTTGGCCGTGACGGCGGGCCCGGTGGGAACGGGGGCGCTGGCGGCCAGCTATACGGCAACGGCGGCGACGGCGCCCCCGGCACCGGCGGAACACTGCAGGCGGCGGTGAGCGGATTGGTGACGGCTTTGTTCGGTGCACCCGGCCAACCCGGCGACACCGGCCAACCCGGCTAGCCCCGATCAACGAGGGTTTCGGTGCCGGTCCGGGGCATGGCCATCCGCTGAGCTGGCGATCTGGACTACGTTGGTGTAGAAAAATCCTGCCGCCCGGACCCTTAAGGCTGGGACAATTTCTGATAGCTACCCCGACACAGGAGGTTACGGGATGAGCAATTCGCGCCGCCGCTCACTCAGGTGGTCATGGTTGCTGAGCGTGCTGGCTGCCGTCGGGCTGGGCCTGGCCACGGCGCCGGCCCAGGCGGCCCCGCCGGCCTTGTCGCAGGACCGGTTCGCCGACTTCCCCGCGCTGCCCCTCGACCCGTCCGCGATGGTCGCCCAAGTGGGGCCACAGGTGGTCAACATCAACACCAAACTGGGCTACAACAACGCCGTGGGCGCCGGGACCGGCATCGTCATCGATCCCAACGGTGTCGTGCTGACCAACAACCACGTGATCGCGGGCGCCACCGACATCAATGCGTTCAGCGTCGGCTCCGGCCAAACCTACGGCGTCGATGTGGTCGGGTATGACCGCACCCAGGATGTCGCGGTGCTGCAGCTGCGCGGTGCCGGTGGCCTGCCGTCGGCGGCGATCGGTGGCGGCGTCGCGGTTGGTGAGCCCGTCGTCGCGATGGGCAACAGCGGTGGGCAGGGCGGAACGCCCCGTGCGGTGCCTGGCAGGGTGGTCGCGCTCGGCCAAACCGTGCAGGCGTCGGATTCGCTGACCGGTGCCGAAGAGACATTGAACGGGTTGATCCAGTTCGATGCCGCGATCCAGCCCGGTGATTCGGGCGGGCCCGTCGTCAACGGCCTAGGACAGGTGGTCGGTATGAACACGGCCGCGTCCGATAACTTCCAGCTGTCCCAGGGTGGGCAGGGATTCGCCATTCCGATCGGGCAGGCGATGGCGATCGCGGGCCAGATCCGATCGGGTGGGGGGTCACCCACCGTTCATATCGGGCCTACCGCCTTCCTCGGCTTGGGTGTTGTCGACAACAACGGCAACGGCGCACGAGTCCAACGCGTGGTCGGGAGCGCTCCGGCGGCAAGTCTCGGCATCTCCACCGGCGACGTGATCACCGCGGTCGACGGCGCTCCGATCAACTCGGCCACCGCGATGGCGGACGCGCTTAACGGGCATCATCCCGGTGACGTCATCTCGGTGACCTGGCAAACCAAGTCGGGCGGCACGCGTACAGGGAACGTGACATTGGCCGAGGGACCCCCGGCCTGATTTCGTCGCGGATACCACCCGCCGGCCGGCCAATTGGATTGGCGCCAGCCGTGATTGCCGCGTGAGCCCCCGAGTTCCGTCTCCCGTGCGCGTGGCATCGTGGAAGCAATGAACGAGGCAGAACACAGCGTCGAGCACCCTCCCGTGCAGGGCAGTCACGTCGAAGGCGGTGTGGTCGAGCATCCGGATGCCAAGGACTTCGGCAGCGCCGCCGCCCTGCCCGCCGATCCGACCTGGTTTAAGCACGCCGTCTTCTACGAGGTGCTGGTCCGGGCGTTCTTCGACGCCAGCGCGGACGGTTCCGGCGATCTGCGTGGACTCATCGATCGCCTCGACTACCTGCAGTGGCTTGGCATCGACTGCATCTGGTTGCCGCCGTTCTACGACTCGCCGCTGCGCGACGGCGGTTACGACATTCGCGACTTCTACAAGGTGCTGCCCGAATTCGGCACCGTCGACGATTTCGTCGCCCTGGTCGACGCCGCTCACCGGCGAGGTATCCGCATCATCACCGACCTGGTGATGAATCACACCTCGGAGTCGCACCCCTGGTTTCAGGAGTCCCGCCGCGACCCAGACGGACCGTACGGTGACTATTACGTGTGGAGCGACACCAGCGAGCGCTACACCGACGCCCGGATCATCTTCGTCGACACCGAAGAGTCGAACTGGTCATTCGATCCTGTCCGCCGACAGTTCTACTGGCACCGATTCTTCTCCCACCAACCGGATCTGAACTACGACAACCCCGCCGTGCAAGAGGCGATGATCGACGTCATCCGCTTTTGGCTCGGCTTGGGCATCGACGGGTTTCGGTTGGACGCGGTGCCCTATCTCTTTGAACGTGAGGGCACCAACTGCGAGAACCTGCCGGAAACACACGCTTTTCTCAAGCGAGTCCGCAAGGTGGTGGACGACGAATTCCCCGGCCGGGTGCTGCTAGCCGAAGCCAATCAGTGGCCGGGCGATGTCGTCGAATATTTCGGTGATCCCAACACCGGTGGCGACGAGTGCCACATGGCCTTTCACTTCCCGCTGATGCCGCGCATCTTCATGGCCGTGCGCCGGGAGTCCCGTTTTCCGATCTCGGAGATCATCGCCCAGACCCCACCAATCCCTGACATGGCGCAATGGGGGATATTTCTGCGCAACCACGACGAGCTGACGTTAGAAATGGTCACCGACGAAGAGCGCGACTACATGTACGCCGAGTACGCCAAGGATCCACGGATGAAGGCGAATGTCGGAATCCGTCGTCGGCTTGCGCCGCTGCTCGACAACGACCGCAACCAGATCGAGCTGTTCACCGCGCTGCTGCTGTCGCTGCCCGGCTCGCCGGTCCTCTACTACGGCGACGAGATCGGGATGGGCGACGTGATCTGGTTGGGTGATCGCGACGGCGTGCGCATCCCGATGCAGTGGACACCGGACCGCAACGCGGGTTTCTCCACCGCCAACCCGGGTCGGCTGTACCTGCCGCCCAGCCAGGACCCGGTTTACGGGTATCAGGCCGTCAACGTCGAGGCGCAACGCGACACCTCGACGTCGCTGCTCAACTTCACTCGCACCATGCTGGCCGTGCGTCGCCGACACCCCGCGTTTGCGGTCGGCGCATTCCAGGAATTGGGCGGGTCCAACCCGTCGGTGCTGGCCTACGTGCGTCAGGTGGCCGGCGATGACGGCGACACCGTGCTCTGTGTCAACAACCTGTCGCGATTCCCGCAGCCCATCGAATTGGACTTGCAGCAATGGACCAACTACACGCCGGTCGAGCTGACCGGGCACGTGGAGTTTCCACGCATCGGCCAGGTGCCCTATCTGCTGACGCTGCCAGGACACGGGTTCTACTGGTTCCAGTTGACCACACATGAGGTGGGGGCACCTCCCACTTGCGGGGGAGAGCGGCGCCTATGACTCGCGCCGGCGACGATGCACAGCGAAGCGATGAGGAGGAGCGGCGCCTATGACTCGCGCCAGCGACGATGCACAGCGAAGCGATGAGGAGGAGCGGCGCCTATGACTCGGTCGGACACGCTGGCAACCAAGCTGCCATGGTCCGATTGGCTTTCGCGGCAACGTTGGTATGCCGGACGCAACCGCGAGCTGGCCACGGTCAAGCCGGGCGTAGTCGTCGCCCTGCGACACAACCTCGACCTAGTCCTGGTCGACGTAACCTACACCGACGGTGCAACGGAGCGTTACCAGGTGCTCGTCGGATGGGATTTTGAGCCGGCGTCCGAGTACGGCACGAAAGCCGCCATCGGCGTCGCCGACGATCGCACGGGATTCGATGCTCTCTACGACGTCGCCGGGCCGCAATTCCTCCTGTCGCTAATCGTCTCGTCCGCCGTCTGTGGCACATCCACCGGCGAAGTAACGTTCACCAGGGAGCCAGACGTCGAGCTGCCCTTTGCCGCGCAGCCGCGGGTATGTGACGCCGAACAGAGCAACACCAGTGTGATCTTCGATCGGCGGGCTATCCTCAAGGTGTTCCGCCGGGTAAGCAGCGGGATCAACCCCGACATAGAGCTGAACCGCGTGCTTACCCGTGCCGGTAATCCACATGTGGCCCGCCTGCTGGGCGCTTACCAGTTTGGGCGGCCCAATCGTTCGCCAACCGATGCTCTGGCGTACGCCCTGGGCATGGTGACCGAGTATGAGGCGAACGCGGCCGAAGGCTGGGCGATGGCCACCGCCAGCGTGCGGGACCTCTTCGCCGAGGGAGACCTCTATGCCCACGAAGTCGGCGGCGATTTCGCCGGTGAATCCTACCGGCTCGGCGAGGCGGTCGCCTCGGTGCACGCCACGCTGGCTGACAGCCTCGGAACCGCGCAGGCAACGTTCCCGGTGGACCGGATGCTGGCGCGGCTGTCGTCGACGGTGGCGGTGGTGCCCGAACTGCGGGAGTACGCGCCAACGATCGAACAGCAATTCCAGAAGCTCGCGGCGGAGGCAATCACGGTCCAGCGGGTGCACGGTGACCTGCACTTGGGACAGGTGCTGCGTACCCCGGAAAGCTGGCTGTTGATCGACTTTGAAGGCGAGCCGGGCCAGCCGCTGGACGAACGGCGAGCGCCGGATTCGCCGCTGCGCGACGTGGCCGGTGTGTTGCGATCGTTCGAGTACGCCGCTTACGGGCCGCTGGTGGACCAGGCCACCGACAAACAACTTGCCGCTCGCGCCCGCGAATGGGTCGAGCGCAATCGCGCCGCCTTCTGCGACGGCTACGCGGTCGCGTCGGGAATCGACCCGCGAGATTCGGCGCTGCTGTTGGGCGCCTACGAACTCGACAAGGCGGTTTATGAGACCGGCTATGAGACACGGCACCGGCCGGGTTGGCTTCCGATTCCGCTGCGTTCGATCGCCCGCCTGACCGCTAGCTGATACCGGCCGGGGTGTCCGGCTTATTGCTTGGCGTGCGTGCGTCCTGGGCGTCTGGAAGCATGCTCGTGTGCAACGAGAGATTTATGACGGTGAGGCGCGGCTGTCATGGGTGTTGGCGGCGCTGGCCGGGATACTGGGGGCAACCGCGTTCACCCACTCCGCGGGATACTTCGTTACTTTCATGACCGGCAATTCGCAGCGCGCGGTGCTGGGATTGTTTGGGGACGACGCGTGGATGTCTGTCACCGCGTCGTTGCTGATTCTATTCTTCGTCGCCGGCGTGGTGATTGCGTCGGTGTGCCGGCGGCATTTCTGGGCGGCGCATCCCCACGGCCCGACCGTGCTGACCACCTTCAGTTTGATATTTGCCGCCGGAGTCGACATTATGCTGGGCGGCTGGCACGAGAGCATGCTCGATTTTGTGCCGATTCTGTTCGTGGTCTTCGGGATTGGCGCCTTGAACACATCGTTCGTCAAGGATGGCGAGGTATCGGTTCCGTTGAGCTATGTGACCGGCACATTGGTCAAGATGGGCCAGGGCATCGAACGTCACCTGGCCGGCGGAAAAGTGGAGGACTGGCTCGGCTACTTCCTGCTGCACGCCAGCTTCGTGCTAGGCGCCGCGGCCGGTGGCGCCATTAGTATGGTCGTCACCGGACCCCAGATGCTCGCGGTCGCGGCGGTAGTGTGCGCTGCGACAACCGGCTATACCTACCTGCACGCTGACCGGCGAGGGTTGGTCAATCAAAAGCGGCCCCAGCCGGGAAAGCGGCTCTTTCGAGCGCTCAGGCGAGGCGAATTAGATTCGGGAACCTCCACGCCCGCAACCAATTACGGGTCGAGTTAGCTTGGCTTCCAGTGGCGCTGGCGAAGGGGTGACCACGCCAACTTCACCCGGAAGGTCCGACCCAGTGCGGATGTTCCACACATCGGCAGCAGCGCTGGCCGTTGCGCTGCTGCCGATGCTGGCTTGCTGGCTCAGGCGGCCGGCGCAGCAGGGGCGGCCGGGGGTGTCGCGCCGTTGAGCACATGCTGGATATCGGCCTTCATGGCGACCAGCTGCTCGTTCCAGTAGGGCCACGAGTGTGTTCCGTTGGGCGGGAAGTTAAACACCCCGTTGCGTCCACCGTCGGCCGCGTAGGTGTCCCGGAAGGTCTGGTTGGTGCGCAGGGTGAGGCCTTCCAGGAACTTCGCCGGTATGTTGTCGCCGCCGAGGTCGCTGGGTGTGCCGTTACCGCAGTACACCCAGATCCGGGTGTTGTTGGCGACCAGGCGGGGAATCTGAACCATTGGGTCGTTGCGCTTCCAGGCCGGGTCGCTGGACGGACCCCACATGCTGTTGGCGTTGTAACCGCCCGAGTCGTTCATCGCCAGGCCGATCAGCGTCGGCCACCAGCCCTCGGACGGGTTGAGGAAGCCCGACAACGACGCGGCGTACGGGAACTGCTGCGGGTAGTACGCGGCCAGGATCAGCGCGGAACCGCCCGACATCGAAAGACCCACCGCCGCGTTGCCTGTCGGGGACACGCCCTTGTTGGCCTGTAGCCAGGCGGGCATCTCTCTGGTAAGGAAGGTCTCCCACTTGTAGGTGTAGTTCTGGCCGTTGCTCTGCGAGGGCTGATACCAGTCGGTGTAGAAACTGGATTGGCCGCCCACGGGCATGATCACCGACAACCCTGACTGGTAGTACTCCTCGAAGGCCGGGGTGTTGATGTCCCAGCCGTTGTAGTCATCCTGGGCCCGCAGACCGTCGAGCAGGTAGACCGCGTGCGGTCCGCCGCCCTGGAACTGGACCTTGATGTCGCGGCCCATCGACGCGGATGGCACCTGCAGATATTCCACTGGAAGACCGGGCCTAGAGAATGCGCCCGCGGTGGCCGGCCCGCCGAAGGTACCGACCAGACCGTAAACCAGGACAGCCCCCATAGCCGCGATAGCCAGCCGGCGCGGCAGGGTTGTCGCTGCGCTCCGCAACCTTCGCACCTGTTCGAAGAACGTCATAGCTACTACCAATCCCAACTCTCATCTGCCGCACGACGCGGTCGAATCTGTTCTGGGCGAGTGAAACACACCGAGGACGCTCAGTTCGAATGTCGTGGCCGCAGCGCGAGATCGCGGTTGGCTAACGATTCAGCGTCGGCCCGGACACCTTGGGCGATTGACACACCCGGGTCACGGCTGGCTCCCGAGCGGCGCAACGACCGCACGCACAACCCCTATGCTTACTGCCGACCAGAGGAGAGACCCATGCGCACCTTCGAGTCGGTCGCCGACCTGGCCGCCGCCGCGGGCGAAAAGGTCGGGCAGAGCGACTGGGTGACCATCACCCAGGAAGAGGTCAATCTGTTCGCCGACGCAACGGGTGATCACCAGTGGATCCACGTCGACCCGGAACGGGCCGCTGCGGGTCCCTTTGGCACCACCATCGCGCACGGATTCATGACCCTGGCGTTGCTCCCGCGCCTGCAACACCAGATGTACACCGTCAAGGGCGTCAAGCTGGCAATCAACTACGGCCTGAACAAGGTTCGCTTCCCGGCACCAGTACCCGTCGGCTCGCGGGTGCGTGCGACGAGCTCGCTGGTCGGTGTCGAGGATCTGGGCAACGGCACCGTGCAGGCGACGGTGTCGACGACCGTCGAGGTCGAGGGATCGGCCAAGCCGGCGTGTGTGGCCGAAAGCATCGTGCGCTACGTCGCCTGAGGCAACTCGCGGTCAGAATTCGGCGATCGCGTGCTCGAGGCGTTGGGCCAGCCAGGCCTCGGCGTGCGCGCGCCGGGTCGGAATGTGCTGTGACGGGAAAAGCGTTGTCACCGGCTGGTATTCGCGCAGCGTACGGCGGGCGACGGTCATCTTGTGCAGCTCAGTGGCGCCGTCGGCGATGCCCAGTGACTCGGCTGCCAGCATCATCTTGACGAACGGCATCTCGTCGGAGACCCCGAGCGCGCCGTGCAGGTGCATGGCCCGCTGCACGACGTCATGCAGCACCTGGGGCATCGCCACCTTGACCGCCGCGATGTCGCGGCGCACCTTTTGATAGTCGTGGTGTTTGTCGATAAGCCACGCGGTGCGCAGTACCAGCAGCCGGAACTGCTCGATCTGGATCCAACTATCGGCGATCTTCTCCTGGGTCATCTGCAGATCGGCGAGCCGCCCGTGTCTAGTCTGGCGCGACAGGGCACGCTCGCACATCATGTCGAATGCTCTGCGCGCCAGCGCGATTGTCCGCATCGCGTGATGTATTCGGCCGCCGCCCAATCGGGTCTGCGCGATCATGAACGCTTGGCCCTCGCCGCCGAGCACATGATCGGCCGGCACCCGGACGTCGTGGTAGCGGATGTAGCCGTGGCTGGCGTGCCGGGTGGACTCGGCTCCCACACCGACGTTGCGCACGATCTCGATGCCCGGGGTGTCGGCCGGGACGATGAACAGCGACATCTTCTCGTACGTACGGGCTTCCGGCTTGGTGACGGCCATGACGATAAAGAACGACGCATGCTTGGCGTTGGTGGAAAACCACTTCTCGCCGTTGATGATCCAGTCCCCGTTTCCCGCGGCATCGCGGGTCGCCGCGGTCACGAACAGCCCGGGATCGGAACCACCCTGCGGCTCGGTCATCGAATAGCAGGAGGTGATCTCGCCGTCGAGCAGCGGTCGTAGATAGCGGGCTTTCTGCTCGTCGGTGCCGAACAGCGCCAGGATCTCGGCGTTGCCGGAGTCCGGCGCCTGACAGCCGAACGCCGACGGCGCCCACCGGGAGCGGCCGATGATCTCGTTGAGCAGCGCCAGCTTGACCTGACCGAAGCCCTGTCCGCCGAGTTCGGGACGCAAATGCGCGGCCCACAACCCCTGGTCTTTCACCTGCCGCTGCAGCGGCCGCAGGATCGCCATCGTGTCGGCGTTCTTTTTGTCGTAAGGATCGAGGGCGACCAGATCGAGCGGTTCGAGTTCCTCGGCCATGAATTTTTCGACCCAATCCAGCTTGGACTGGTATTGCGGGTCGGTTTCGAAGTCCCACACCGTCGGCAACCGTTCCCCGGCGCGGCGTCGCACCGGCATCGTTGATAGAGCAAGACCATCGTAGGTGCGGTCTAGCGGCTTCAGCGCAGTTCGGGCAGGACGTTGGTGCGGTAGAAGTCGATGGCGGTGATCGGGTCGTCCTGGGGGAAATGCAGGAAGGGGACGGCGCCGGCGTCGAGAACCGCTTGCACCGCACCGATGTGGACGCCGGGATCGGTACCGACCGCCCAATTGGCCAGCACTTTCTCGATCGGGTTCGACTCGGCGGCACGCTGGATCTCGACCGGATTGGGCTGGTCGACGGCCCCGGCGGTGAATCGCCACAAGTCGGCGGCGCGGGCGGCCGCCTTGTCGTCGCCGACGACGGCGAACAGTTCGGCCCGCTTACCCAGGGTGGTGGGATCTCGTCCGGCCGCTTGAGCGCCCGCGGCGAACGCGGCGAGCAGCTTGGCGTCGTTGATGTCGCGGGCTTGGGCGATCCAACCATCACCGTATCGGCCGGCCAGGGTGGCGCTCTGGGGGCCGCTCGCGGCGACAAAGATCGGCGGCGGCATCGCCGGCGTGTCGTAGAGCTTGAGCTCGTCGGTCCGAAAATAGTGGCCCGTGAACGAGATCCGCTCACCGCTCCACAGCTGGCGGATCAGTACGATGGCCTCGATCAGCCGGTCGTGGCGCTCGCGGTAGTTGCCGAACGTGTCGGTGGCGGCTTGTTCGTTGAGCCGCTCGCCGGTGCCCAGCCCCAGAAACACCCGTCCGGGGTTCAGGATCGCCAGCGAGGCAAACGCCTGAGCGACGGTGGCCGGATGGTAGCGGTATATGGGACAGGTCACCCCGGTGCCGAACAAGATGCTGCTGGTGCTGTTGCCCACCAACGCCAGGGTCAGCCAGGGAAACATCGAATGGCCCTCGTTGTCTTGCCATGGCTGTAGGTGGTCGCTGGCCCACACATACCGGAAGCCAGCTTGCTCGGCGGCTTGGGCGTGCGCCACCAGCCGATCGGTGCGGAATTGTTCGTGGGATAAGACGACACCCACCCCGCGGCTTGCCGGCTCTGGGGTCGGCGTCGGACCGCTGCGCGTGCTGCAACCGCCGCCTAGCCCACCGGCGCCGATCGCGCCGAACCCGGCGGCCAGACCGAACGTCCGCCGTGAGATGCCGGTCATCGGGCTGCACTACCCGCGTCGCGCTGCAGCACACCTTCGAGAGTGCATCCTGACTCACCGTCGGCGCCACCGGTTAGCCTGGCGAGATGACCCCGCAGGCACGCCCAGCGCGCAGGGCCGATGTCCGCGAGCTGTCCCGCACCATGGCCCGGGCGTTCTATGACGATCCGGTCATGAGCTGGTTACTGTCGAACGACAACGCCCGCACCGCAAGGCTGACCCGGTTGTTCGCGACGATTGTCCGCCACCAGCATCTGGCCGGCGGTGGTGTGGAAGTGGCCCGCGGCGCGGCGGGCATCGGCGGGGCGGCGCTGTGGGATCCCCCGGATCGATGGCGGGAGTCGCGCCGCCAGCAACTGGCGATGACACCGGGGTTCCTGCGGGTGTTCGGCTTTCGGACGGCCAAGGCCCGCGCGGCGCTGGACGTGATGATGCGTGTGCATCCCGAAGAACCCCACTGGTATCTGGCCGCCATCGGCAGCGACCCGACGGTCCGCGGCCAGGGGTTCGGTCAGGTGCTGATGCGGTCACGGCTGGACCGTTGCGATGCCGAACACTGTCCGGCCTACCTCGAATCCACCAAACCCGAGAATGTGCCCTACTATCAACGGTTCGGTTTCCGGGTGACCCGTGAGATCGCTCTGCCCGACGCGGGGCCGCCGCTATGGGCGATGTGGCGGGAGCCTCGGTAGCGGTTCTTGGCAGCTGGATCGTTCGTCCGGCCGGGTGATCACTGCGCGACCGTGAATCTGGCGACGCCGCACCGGCGTGTCGCGTCGCCAGACTCACAGTCGCGGCAATCTCTGACCGCCGGTGCGCTGAGATAGCTCCCGAGGTGCAAAAGTGGTGCGCAGATCGTCAGGCTGAGCTTGCCGGGATCGCGTGGGTCGGCACCCGCAGCCGTCGTCTGCCACCCAATAGTGTGTGCGACCCGCCCGGTACACGCGGAATCAACGGGTATGCGGTTCTGGCATAGGCTTGTCAGGCAATGATCGCTCTGCCCGCCTTGGAAGGTGTCGAACATCGGCACGTGGATGTGGCGGAAGGCGTCAGGATCCACGTTGCGGACGCCGGGCCGGCCGATGGTCCGGCGGTAATGCTGGTGCACGGCTTCCCGCAGAACTGGTGGGAGTGGCGCGACCTCATCGGCCCGCTGGCCGCCGACGGCAACCGGGTGCTGTGTCCCGACCTGCGCGGCGCGGGCTGGAGTTCGGCGCCCCGCTCGCGGTATACCAAGACCGAGATGGCTGACGATCTGGCTGCGGTTTTGGACGGCCTGGGTGTGGCCAAGGTCAAGCTGGTGGCCCACGATTGGGGTGGGCCGGTCGCGTTCATCATGATGTTGCGCCATCCCGAGAAGGTGACCGGGTTTTTCGGCGTGAACACCGTGGCACCCTGGGTGAAGCGCGATCTTGGCATGCTCCGCAATATGTGGCGGTTCTGGTATCAGATCCCCATGTCGCTGCCGGTGATCGGCCCGCGGGTGATCAGCGATCCTAAGGGCCGCTACTTCCGGCTGTTGACCGGGTGGGTCGGGGGCGGATTTCGGGTTCCCGATGACGACGTGCGCCTGTACTTGGACTGCATGCGCGAGCCGGGGCACGCCGAGGCCGGATCGCGGTGGTATCGCACCTTTCAGACCAGGGAAATGCTGCGCTGGCTGCGCGGCGAGTACAACGACGCTCGGGTCGATGTCCCGGTCCGATGGCTGCACGGCACCGGAGATCCGGTGATCACGCCCGACCTGCTGGACGGCTATGCCGAGCGGGCCAGCGATTTCGAGGTGGAGCTGGTCGACGGCGTGGGCCATTGGATCGTCGAGCAGCGACCCGAGCTGGTGCTCGACCGGGTGCGTGCGTTCCTAGCTGCGGGGACCGAGCAGCGCGATTGACGCATCCACCGCCGGCTCGACGATGTTCCGGATCGGCTGGCCGTCCTCGACGGTCAGCGCGGTCAGTTCACGCAAACCGCCCAGCAAGATTACGGCCAGTGGCACATTCAGTGGCGGTAGGTTAGCCCGCCGGAACCCAGGGCTGGCGCTGAGCTCGATCAGCAGGCTGGTTAGCTGCTCCATGCCGCGGCGCTGGACGGGGTAAGCGGCGGCACCGAGCGACGGGAATTCACGGATCCAACTCAACGTCACCGCCGGCCTGGATTCGATATGGGTGACGTAGGCCTCGACCGCCTGACGAATCTGGTCGTGCCAGTCGGCGTTTGGATCGACGGCCGCCCGGATGCTGTTGCCCAACGTCTCGTTGTCCGCTAGCAGGAGTTCCAAAAAGCACTGTTCCTTGCTGGTGAACCGGTCGTAGAACGTGCGCTTGGATGTGCGGGCGTGCCGGACGATGTCGGAGACGGTGGTGGCGCGATAACCCCGCTCACCGATCGAGGCGACCAGGCCGTCGAGCAACCGTAGCCGAAACGAGTCGGTCTCGACGACCAACGCGCCGGCGGCGACTGCTGTCACCCGCGCCTCCTCTACCTATCCCTTGTCAGGTTTGGTACCAAAGAGTACCGTACTGGACAAGCCACGGTACACCACCGTACCACGCCCGATCCAGGGACGTTAGGAGCAACACCGCCATGAGCGAAGTCGTCACCGCCGCACCGGCACCGCCCGTAGTCCGACTTCCCCCGGCGGTCCGCGGGCCGAAGTTGTTCCAGGGATTGGCCTTCGTGGTGTCACGGCGACGGCTGCTGGGGCGGTTCGTGCGTCGCTACGGCAAGGCCTTCACCGCCAATATCCTGATGTACGGCCGGGTCGTGGTGGTCGCCGACCCGCAGCTAGCCAGGCAGGTCTTCACCAGCAGTCCTGAGGAGCTGGGCAACATCCAGCCCAACCTGAGTCGGATGTTCGGTTCCGGCTCGGTGTTCGCGCTGGACGGCGACGACCACCGGCGGCGGCGCCGGCTACTGGCGCCGCCTTTCCACGGCAAGAGCATGAAGAACTACGAGACCATCATCGAAGAGGAGACCCTGCGCGAGACCGCCAATTGGCCGCAAGGACAGGCTTTCGCAACGCTGCCGTCAATGATGCATATCACGCTCAACGCCATCCTGCGTGCGATCTTCGGGGCCGGCGGCAGTGAACTAGACGAGCTGCGCCGCCTCATTCCGCCGTGGGTCACGCTGGGCTCGCGCCTGGCGGCGCTACCGAAACCCAAACGCGACTATGGCCGCCTTAGCCCGTGGGGCCGGCTGGCCGAGTGGCGGCGCCAGTACGACACTGTCATCGACAAGCTCATCGAAGCCGAGCGGGCCGACCCGAACTTCGCCGATCGGACCGACGTATTGGCGTTGATGCTGCGCAGCACTTACGACGACGGTTCCATCATGTCGCGCAAGGACATTGGCGACGAGCTGCTCACGCTGCTGGCCGCCGGGCACGAAACCACGGCGGCGACACTGGGCTGGGCGTTCGAGCGGCTCAGCCGGCACCCCGACGTGCTCGCGGCTCTGGTCGAGGAGGTCGACAACGGCGGTCACGAGCTGCGTCAAGCGGCGATCCTGGAGGTACAGCGGGCCAGGACCGTCATCGATTTTGCGGCTCGTCGCGTCAATCCACCCGTTTACCAGCTCGGCGAGTGGGTGATTCCCCGCGGGTATTCGATCATTATCAATATCGCCCAGATACATGGCGATCCCGACGTCTTCCCGCAGCCGGATCGCTTCGACCCGCAGCGCTACATCGGAAGTAAGCCATCCCCGTTTGCGTGGATCCCTTTTGGTGGCGGGACCCGCCGCTGTGTCGGGGCCGCATTCGCCAACATGGAGATGGATGTGGTGCTGCGAACGGTGCTGCGCCACTTCACCCTCGAGACCACCACGGCCGCGGGCGAGCGCAGCCACGGTCGAGGAGTTGCATTCACCCCGAAGGATGGCGGTCGGGTGGTGATGCGCCGACGCTGACGGCCAGCTCGGGCCCGCGTTCAGGTCCCGAGTTCGGGTGAAAGGCTGGCCCGCAGTGCAGATTCGGCGGTCCGTCGGGGTAGCCTCCAGCCGGGCCGGACGAAGTGGCACGTGTACCCGTTGGGGTAGCGCTGCAGGTAGTCCTGGTGCTCGGGTTCGGCTTCCCAGAAATCCCCGGCCGGGCTGACCTCGGTCACCACCTTGCCGGGCCACAGGCCGGATGCCTCGACATCGGCGATGGTGTCCAGCGCGATCCGCTTTTGCTGCTCATCGAAGTAGAAGATGGCCGACCGGTAGCTGGTCCCCCGGTCGTTACCTTGCCGGTCTTTGGTTGTCGGGTCGTGGATCTGGAAGAAGAATTCCAGCAGGGTGCGGTAATCGGTGACCGTGGGGTCGAAGATGATTTCGACGGCTTCGGCGTGCGTGCCGTGGTTACGGTAGGTTGCGTTGGGGATGTTCCCGCCGCTGTAGCCCACCCGCGTGGAGACCACACCGGGCTGGTTGCGGATCAGATCCTGCAGCCCCCAAAAGCAGCCGCCGGCGAGGATCGCTTTCTGATTGCTCGTCATTTCCGGACCTCCCGATCAGGCTACACTCCGGCGATGGAGTGTAACGGCGCGAAGACCGCACTGTGAGCGCTTCGGAGTTCTCCCGTGCTGAACTCGCCGCCGCCTTCGAGAAGTTCGAGAAGACCGTGGCCCGCGCCGCCGCGACGCGCGACTGGGATTGCTGGGTGCAGCACTACACCCCCGACGTCGAATACATCGAGCACGCGGCGGGCATCATGCGAGGCCGCCAGCGGGTACGTGCCTGGATTCAAGAAACGATGACGACCTTCCCGGGCAGTCACATGGTGGCCTTCCCGTCGCTGTGGTCGGTGATCGACGAGTCCACCGGGCGAATTATCTGCGAATTGGACAACCCCATGCTCGACCCCGGCGACGGCAGCGTGATCAGCGCGACGAACATTTCGATCATCACCTATGCCGGCAATGGCCAGTGGTGCCGTCAAGAAGACATCTACAACCCGTTGCGGTTCCTGCGGGCGGCGATGAAGTGGTGTCGCAAGGCGCAGGAGTTGGGCACCCTCGACGAGGACGCGGCGCGTTGGATGCGCCGGCATGGAGGTCCTTAAATGAACGCACCCAAGCTGGTCATTGGCGCGAACGGCTTCCTGGGTTCGCACGTGACTCGCCAGCTCGTCGCCGACTGCGCGCCGCAGAAAGGTGAGGTACGCGCGATGGTGCGACCCGCTGCCAACACCCGGAGCATCGACGATCTACCGCTCACCCGATTCCACGGCGACGTCTTCGACACCGCCACCGTGGCCGAGGCGATGGCCGGCTGCGACGACGTCTACTACTGTGTGGTCGACACCCGCGCCTGGTTGCGCGATCCCTCCCCGCTGTTTCGCACCAATGTGGCAGGCCTGCGCAACGTCCTCGATGTGGCCACAGACGCCAGCCTGCGCAGGTTCGTCTTCACCAGCAGTTATGCGACGGTGGGTCGTCGGCGTGGACACGTGGCGACCGAAGAAGACCGGGTGGATACCCGCAAGGTGACTCCTTACGTGCGGTCCCGGGTGGCGGCCGAGGATCTGGTGCTGCAATACGCGCACGACGCAGGTCTGCCCGCCGTCGCGATGTGTGTGTCGACAACCTACGGCGGCGGCGACTGGGGCCGCACCCCACACGGCGCCTTCATCGCGGGCGCGGTGTTCGGCAGGCTGCCTTTCACGATGCGCGGCATCCGGCTGGAGGCGGTGGGTGTCGACGATGCTGCGAGGGCGCTGATCTTGGCGGCCGAACGCGGGCGCAACGGCGAACGGTACCTCATCTCCGAACGCATGATGCCGTTGCAAGAAGTGGTGCGGATCGCCGCGGATGAGGCCGGTGTCCCGCCGCCACGATGGTCGATCTCGGTGCCGGTGCTTTACGCCCTGGGTGCGTTGGGCAGTTTGCGAGCCCGACTCACGGGCAAAGATACCGAACTCAGCCTGGCGTCGGTGCGCATGATGCGTTCCGAGGCCGATGTCGACCACGGCAAGGCCGTCCGCGAGTTGGGTTGGCAGCCACGTCCGGTGGAGGAGTCGATCCGGGAGGCCGCCCGGTTCTGGGCGGCGATGCGCACCGTCGGGAAGGACCCCGCGGCCTCGTGATCCGAAAAGGCCTAGGGACGCTGCCGGGAATGTTGATCGCCGGCACGTGTTGCACAGGTCATGAGCAACCGGATTGTGTTAGAACCCAGCGCCGATCACCCGATCACCATCGAGCCGACCAACCGACGGGTGCAGGTACGCGTCAATGGCGAGGTGGTCGCGGACACGGCCGCGGCGCTGTGCTTGCAGGAAGCCAGTTACCCTGCAGTGCAATATATTCCGTTGGCCGACGTGGTACAGGATAGGCTGATCCGCACCGAGACCAGCACCTATTGCCCGTTCAAGGGTGAAGCCAGCTATTACAGCGTGACTACCGACGCCGGCGACATCGTCGACGACGTGATGTGGACGTACGAAAACCCTTATCCGGCGGTAGCGGCGATCGCGGGGCATGTCGCGTGCTATCCGGACAAAGCCGAAATCAGCATCTTCCCGGGGTAGCGCAGGCTACCGGGTATACCTCGGCCAACGACTGGGTGTCGCTGTATTCGCGCAGCGAGATGATCATCCCGTCACGGGTCTCGAAGATGCAGACGAACGGGCTGTCATATCGGGTCCGGTCGGCGCTCACACCGTCGCAATGCCCCTCGACCACTACCGTTTCACCCTCGTTGACGCAGCGGATGAGTTCGATGTTGACCTCGAAGACCTGCTTGCGCCGCTCGACTGCTCGCCGAAACGTCTTCTTGTCCAATTCCGTACGGGTGACGATGCTCCAGTAGGTGAAGTCGTTGCTGAGCAGCGCGAAGCCTTCGTCGAGATCTCCGCCCTCGCAGAGGCTTTGCAGGAACATCCAGGCCAGTTCGGCTTGCGGGTCGTCGAACGGCGTCATCACATCGCCATCTTGTCTCGGGAGACAGCGTGCGGTCAATTGACGTGGTCGTCGAAGCGGTGGTCACCTTCGCGGGGGCGGCCGGCTTCGCGCACACCTTGGCGCCGTTGCGTCGCGGTCAGCAGGATCCATGCTTTCGGGTCCCCGGTGACGGCACTATCTGGCGGACCAGCTTGCTGCCCACCGGGCCGGTCACCGCGCGGATCAGCCGTGCTGGGCGCGACGCCGCCCGTTGCGTGGCGTGGGGCAGCGGTGCCGAGGAGTTTGTCGACATGGCGCCCGCCATGCTGGGCGCCGCCGACGACGCCAGCGATTTCGTGCCGCTGCATCCGGCCGTGGCCGCCGCGCACCGCCGGCTGCCGAACTTGCGCCTGGGCCGCACCGGCCAGGTGCTGGAAGCCTTGATCCCGGCGGTCATCGAGCAGCGGGTACCCGGCGCCGACGCGTTTCGGTCGTGGCGGCTGTTGGTGTCCAAGTACGGAACGCAGGCCCCCGGTCCGGCGCCACCCGGCATGCGGGTGCCGCCGTCGGCCGAGGTGTGGCGTCACATCCCGTCCTGGGAGTTTCATCGCGCCAATGTCGACCCGGGGCGGGCTCGCGCGGTGGTGGGTTGCGCGCAGCGGGCGGCGTCGCTGGAGCGGCTGGTGTCGCTGCCCGCGGCTCGGGCGGCGGAGGCGCTGACATCGTTGCCTGGAGTCGGGGTATGGACCGCGGCCGAGACCACACAACGCGTGTTCGGTGACGCCGACGCCGTGTCGGTCGGCGACTACCACATTCCGAAGATGATCGGCTGGACGCTTGTGGGCCGGCCGGTCGACGACGCCGGCATGCTCGAGCTGCTGGAGCCGATGCGCCCGCATCGCCACCGGGTGGTCCGCTTGCTCGAAGCCAGCGGCTTGGCGCGTGAGCCGCGCCGCGGGCCCCGGCTGCCGGTACAGAACATCCGGGCGCTGTAGGGGAGTTTGACGGGGATCTTGCTCGGTCCGGCGCCCCGATTCCCGCCAGATCGGCTGCCGGCGCCGCTAAGCCGTTGTCGGCCGATCACTGCCTCCGCGTTCGGCCTCGGCGGTCTGCCGGTTCAGTCGCTGCGTCTCGTAGATGGTGACGTTGGTGCGAGACAACAACAGTGCCGCGATACCGACGGCGATGATCGCTCCAGGCACCACCGAGAACGAGCCGGTCATCTCAGCGACCATGATCATGACGGCCAGCGGCGCGCGGGAGACACTGCCGAAGCACGCCATCATTGCGACCACGACGAAGATGCCCGGCTCGTGGGGCACCCCGGGCAGCTCGGTGAGCTCGCCTAGCCGCCAGATCGCCGCTCCGACGAAGGCGCCGATCACGATTCCCGGCCCGAATAGCCCGCCTGATCCGCCGGTGCCGATCGACAGCGACGTCGCGAGGATCTTGGCGATCGGCAAGACGATGACGATCCACAACGGGATGCTCAGCAGCGTCCCCCGATCGGCGGCTAGCTGCGCCCAGCCATAGCCGCTGCTCAGGATCTGGGGAATCGGCAGACCTAACAGCCCGACCAGCAGTCCGCCGATCGCCGGTTTGAGCACCGGGCCCCCGGGCAGCCGGCGCGTAATTGCCACCGACGCGTGAAAGACTCGGGCATACAAGTAGCCTACGGCGGCTGCGATCAGCCCGATCACCACGAACCACAGTAGTGGCCACGCCTTTTCGAAGCGATACTCGGCGTCGATGTAGCCGAACAGCGGGTCGAAGCCCAAGAAGGCGCCGAGCACGGCGTAGGCGGTTCCCGAGGCGATGAAACCCGGCAGCAGGTTGCGGTAGTCGAAGTCGTCGCGGTAGGGGATCGAGGCGCCCAACGCCGCTCCGCCCAGTGGCGCAGCGAAGATGGCGCCGATGCCGGCGCCGATACCCAGCGCTACCGCGGTCCGGCCGTCTTCGTTGGACAGGTTCAGCCGGCGGGTCAGCAGTGAGCAGAAGCCGGCCGAGATCTGCGCGGTCGGGCCTTCGCGGCCGCCTGAACCGCCCGAGCCGATGGTCAAGGCGCTGGCCACCATCTTCACCAGCACCGCCCGACCTCGGATGGCGCGCGGATCGCCGTGCACCGACTCGATCGCTTCGTCGGTGCCGTGACCGGTGGCCTCCGGGGCGAGCTTGGCCACGATCAATGCCGACAGCACCGCCCCGCCCGTCGTCACCAGCGGAATCGCCCACGGACGCGCGAAACCGGTGGACCCGCGGTGGCCGCCCTCCCCAACGGGAGTGGGAATCTGATAGTCCGCGAGGTAGCCGAGCAGAAACTCGCTGGTGTATTTCAGCGCGAGGTAGAAGACGACGGCGCCCAGGCCGGCAATGACACCGATCGTGATGCCTAGCAGGAACCATTTGCGCAGGTAGCCCGCGCTCCTGATCGATACGCCGAATCGTCCGCCGGCGGCCTCGTTCCCGATGTCTTCCGCCTCCGGCATGGTCGGGAGGTTAGCAGCATGCCAAGCGAACACCGACCAGTCGCCCGGCGCCATCCCAGAGTTGGCCAGCGCTATCCGACGATCAGCAGCGCAACCATGGCCCAGGTCTGGACGTACGCGATCACCGCCGCTGTGCGGCGAGGAGATCCGAAACGGTGCCGCACTCTTGGACCCCGACCTCTGTCATGACGCCGCCGCTCGTCGTGGCCGCGTTCAGGCCGGTCGGCCATTACCGACTCGCAACGGACAGAGCCGGTGGGCCCTGCTCGCCCCCGGCGACCGGAGCCAAGCTGACAAGTTCCGTAGCATCCCGCCCAACGGTAGGTACCAAGCCGCAGTGGTGGCACACTTTAGTGATGTCAATGTCGCTCACGGCCGGTCGCGGCCCGGGACGTCCCCCGGCGGCGAAAGCAGATGAGACTCGGAAGCGTATTCTGCACGCCGCCCGTCAAGTGTTCAGCGAACGTGGTTATGACGGCGCGACTTTTCAGGAGATCGCCGTCCGCGCCGACCTGACCCGACCGGCGATCAACCACTACTTCGCCAACAAGCGGGTGCTCTACCAAGAGGTGGTGGAGCAAACCCACGAACTCGTCATTGTGGCCGGCATCGAACGGGCACGCCGCGAGCCGACCTTGATGGGGCGGCTGGCGGTCGTCGTTGACTTCGCGATGGAGGCCGATGCCCAGTATCCCGCCTCGACCGCGTTCCTGGCCACCACCGTGCTCGAATCCCAGCGGCATCCAGAATTGAGTCGGACCGAAAACGATGCGGTGCGAGCAACCCGAGAATTCCTGGTTTGGGCTGTCAATGATGCGATCGAACGCGGTGAACTAGCCGCCGACGTCGATGTCTCTTCGTTGGCCGAGACGCTGTTGGTCGTGTTGTGTGGCGTGGGCTTCTATATCGGTTTTGTCGGGAGCTATCAGCGGATGGCGACCATCACCGATTCGTTCCAGCAGCTGTTGGCCGGCACGCTCTGGCGGCCTCCGACCTGACCGAGACCTAACCGGCGGCCCCGAAGCGTAGTGATGTGCCACACAAATCGTATAGGTTACCTAACTTACTTAGGTAGCATGGCATGCCGTGACCGAACTCGACGACGTGTCCTCGTTACCATCCTCGCGACGGACCGCTGGCGATACCTGGGCGATCACCGAAAGCGTTGGCGCCACCGCGTTGGGGGTCGCGGCGGCACGTGCCGTGGAAACGGCCGCGACCAATCCGCTGATCCGTGACGAGTTCGCCAAGGTGTTGGTGTCGTCGGCGGGTACCGCCTGGGCACGGCTGGCCGACGCCGATTTGGCCTGGCTCGACGGTGATCAGCTCGGCCGACGCGTGCATCGGGTTGCCTGCGACTACCAGGCGGTGCGCACCCACTTCTTCGACGAGTACTTCGGTGCCGCCGTCGACGCAGGTGTCCGGCAGGTGGTGATCCTCGCTGCCGGACTGGACGCTCGGGCCTACCGCCTGAACTGGCCGGCGGGCACTGTGGTTTACGAGATCGACCAGCCTTCGGTGTTGGAGTACAAGGCGGGGATTCTTCAATCGCATGGCGCGGTTCCAACGGCGAGACGGCATGCCGTCGCGGTGGACCTGCGCGACGACTGGCCGGCCGCGCTGATAGCTGCCGGATTCGATGGCACCCAACCGACTGCCTGGCTAGCCGAGGGCTTGCTACCCTACCTGCCCGGCGACGCCGCGGACCGGCTATTCGACATGGTCACCGCGCTCAGCGCACCGGGCAGCCAGGTCGCTGTCGAGGCTTTCACCATGAACACAAAGGGCAACACGCAGCGCTGGAATCGGATGCGCGAGCGACTCGGTTTAGACATCGATGTCCAGGCGTTGACCTACCACGAGCCCGACCGGTCGGATGCCGCGCAATGGCTGGCCACGCATGGCTGGCAGGTGCACAGCGTGAGCAATCGCGAGGAGATGGCCCGACTGGGCCGGGCGATCCCGCAAGACCTGGTCGACGAGACCGTCCGCACCACGTTGCTGCGAGGGCGTCTGGTCACACCCGCTCAACCGGCGTGACACCGGCATCACGAGAACCAGAGGGAGCACAGGATGAGCGCCATGCGCACCCATGACGACACCTGGGATATCAAGACCAGCGTCGGCGCCACCGCAGTGATGGTGGCTGCTGCCCGGGCCGTCGAAACCGACCGGCCCGACCCGCTGATCCGCGATCCCTACGCCAGACTGCTCGTCACCAACGCCGGGGCCGGCGCCATTTGGGAAGCCATGCTCGACCCAACACTGGTAGCCAAGGCGGCTGCCATCGATGCCGAAACCGCGGCCATCGTCGCCTATCTGCGCAGCTACCAAGCGGTGCGGACCAACTTCTTCGATACCTACTTCGCCAGCGCTGTCGCCGCCGGAATCCGGCAGGTAGTGATTCTGGCGTCCGGACTGGATTCCCGCGCCTATCGCCTGGACTGGCCCGCCGGAACCATCGTGTATGAGATCGATCAACCCAAGGTGCTTTCCTACAAGTCCACGACGCTGGCGGAAAACGGGGTAACGCCGTCGGCTGGTCGCCGTGAGGTGCCCGCCGACCTGCGCCAGGACTGGCCCGCCGCGCTGCGTGATGCCGGGTTTGACCCGACGGCACGCACGGCGTGGTTGGCCGAGGGGCTGTTGATGTACCTACCGGCCGAGGCCCAGGACCGGCTGTTCACCCAGGTCGGCGCCGTGAGCGTGGCGGGCAGCCGGATCGCGGCCGAGACTGCGCCGGTGCACGGCGAAGAGCGGCGAGCAGAAATGCGGGCACGGTTCAAGAAAGTGGCCGATGTGCTCGGTATCGAGCAGACCATCGACGTGCAGGAACTGGTCTACCACGACCAGGATCGGGCGTCCGTTGCCGACTGGCTCACCGATCACGGTTGGCGGGCCCGATCCCAACGTGCGCCCGACGAGATGCGCCGCGTGGGTCGCTGGGTTGAGGGGGTGCCGATGGCGGACGACCCGACTGCGTTCGCCGAGTTTGTCACCGCAGAGCGGTTGTAGCGAGCGCATCCGACTGACCTTATATATCCGGATATATGGCTGGATCTTTTCTATTGCTGGTTCAACCGGGTGACTAGGATCGCGGTTATCACCGATGAGTGACCGCGTCAAGGCGGTCGCGCCGCCGGACGGAAGGACGATGATGACCACCGAATCGGTTGCCCGGAAGACCCAGAAATCTGAGACCGAGGCTCCGCGCGAACCGGCGCCCGTTTCGGATGAAAAGCAAACCGATGTCGCTAAAACGGTGGCTCGGCTGCGAAAGACCTTTGCCAGCGGGCGTACCCGCAGCGTCGAGTGGCGCAAGCAGCAGTTGCGCGCGCTACAGAAGTTGATGGACGAGAACGAGGACGCGATCGCCGCGGCACTCGCCGAGGATCTGGATCGCAATCCGTTCGAGGCATACCTCGCTGACATCGCGACGACCTCCGCCGAAGCGAAATACGCGGCCAAGCGGGTGCGCAGGTGGATGCGGCGCCGCTACCTGCTGCTCGAGGTGCCGCAGCTGCCCGGCCGCGGCTGGGTGGAGTACGAGCCATATGGCACCGTGCTAATCATCGGTGCCTGGAACTACCCGTTCTACCTGACCCTGGGTCCGGCGGTCGGAGCCATTGCCGCTGGAAACGCCGTCGTGCTCAAACCGTCGGAAATCGCCGCTGCATCGGCGCACTTGATGACCGAATTGGTGTATCGCTATCTCGACACCGAAGCGATCGCGGTCGTGCAGGGCGATGGTGCGGTGAGTCAGGAGCTGATCGCTCAGGGTTTCGACCGCGTGATGTTCACCGGTGGCACCGAGATCGGCCGCAAGGTCTACGAAGGCGCCGCGCCGCACCTGACCCCGGTCACCCTCGAGCTCGGCGGCAAGAGCCCGGTGATCGTCGCGGCCGATGCCGATGTAGATGTCGCGGCCAAGCGGATCGCCTGGATCAAACTGCTCAACGCCGGGCAGACATGCGTTGCACCCGACTATGTGCTGGCGGATGCCACCGTCCGCGACGAGCTGGTCAGCAAGATCACCGCGGCCCTCACCAAGTTCCGCTCCGGTGCGCCGCAGGGCATGCGCATCGTCAACCAGCGTCAATTCGACCGGCTGAGTGGATACCTCGCCGCAGCGAAAACCGACGCTGCAGCCGACGGCGGCGGGGTCGTCGTGGGCGGCGACTGTGACGCATCGAACCTGCGCATCCAACCCACCGTGGTCGTCGATCCCGACCCGGACGGGCCGTTGATGAGCAACGAGATCTTCGGACCGATCCTGCCGGTGGTCACCGTCAAATCTCTGGACGACGCGATTCGCTTCGTGAACTCGCGGCCCAAGCCGCTATCGGCGTACCTGTTCACTAAGTCGCGTGCGGTTCGCGAGCGGGTGATCAGGGAGGTGCCGGCGGGCGGAATGATGGTTAACCATTTGGCTTTTCAGGTGTCGACGGCCAAACTGCCGTTCGGTGGTGTCGGCGCATCGGGCATGGGTGCCTACCACGGCCGTTGGGGTTTCGAGGAGTTCAGCCACCGTAAGTCGGTGTTGACCAAACCAACCCGACCCGACCTGTCCAGCTTTATCTACCCGCCGTACACCGAGCGCGCCATCAAGGTGGCTCGCCGGCTGTTCTGACCTGGGCGCGGGTTGTCGCCCCGTTGACACCCGACTCGTTATAACCCCGAATTGTGATTGCGGAGAGGAGCCTGATGCCCGGAGTGCAAGATCGCGTCATCGTCGTTACTGGAGCCGGCGGTGGCTTGGGCCGCGAATACGCCCTTACGCTCGCCGGGGAGGGCGCCAGCGTCGTGGTCAACGACCTCGGTGGCGCCCGCGACGGCACGGGCGCCGGTTCGGCGATGGCCGATGAGGTCGTCGCCGAGATTCGCGACAAGGGGGGCCGGGCGGTCGCCAACTACGACAGCGTCGCCACCGAGGACGGCGCAGCGAACATCATCAAGACCGCGCTTGACGAATTCGGCGCCGTGCACGGTGTGGTGAGCAACGCCGGGATCTTGCGCGACGGCACCTTCCACAAGATGTCGTTCGAGAATTGGGACGCCGTGCTTAAGGTGCACCTTTATGGCGGATACCACGTGCTACGCGCGGCCTGGCCGCATTTCCGTGAGCAGAGTTACGGCCGGGTCGTGGTGGCGACCTCCACCAGCGGGCTGTTCGGCAACTTCGGCCAGACCAACTATGGGGCGGCCAAGCTTGGTCTGGTCGGCCTGATCAATACGCTGGCGCTGGAGGGAGCCAAGTACAACATCCACGCCAATGCTCTTGCCCCGATCGCGGCGACCAGGATGACCCAGGACATCCTGCCGCCCGAAGTACTGGAAAAGCTCACACCCGAGTTCGTCGCACCGGTGGTGGCCTACCTGTGCACCGAGGAGTGTGCCGACAACGCATCGGTGTACGTCGTCGGTGGTGGCAAGGTGCAGCGAGTTGCGCTGTTTGGCAACGACGGCGCCAACTTCGACAAACCGCCGTCGGTACAAGATGTTGCGGCGCGGTGGGCCGAGATCACCGATCTGTCCGGTGCGAAAATTGCTGGATTCAAGTTGTAGAAGTAAATGAAGGCTTGTGTCGTAAAAGAACTTTCCGGCCCGTCCGGCATGGTGTACACCGACATCGACGAGGTATCCGGTGACGGCGGAAAGGTTGTTATCGACGTACGGGCCGCCGGCGTCTGCTTTCCGGACCTGCTGCTGACCAAGGGCGAGTATCAACTGAAGCTAACGCCGCCGTTCGTGCCCGGCATGGAAACGGCGGGTGTGGTGCGTTCGGCGCCGTCGGATGCGGGTTTTCATGTGGGCGAACGTGTTTCAGCATTCGGAGTGCTCGGCGGCTACGCCGAACAAATAGCCGTACCGGTGGCCAATGTGGTTCGCAGCCCCGTCGAGCTCGATGACGCCGGGGCGGTGTCGCTGTTGGTGAACTACAACACCATGTACTTCGCCCTGGCTCGGCGTGCCGCGCTGCGACCGGGAGACACCGTGCTGGTGCTCGGCGCCGCCGGCGGAGTGGGCACGGCCGCCGTCCAGATCGCGAAGGCGATGCAGGCTGGCAAGGTGATAGCCATGGTGCACCGCGAAGGTGCGATCGACTATGTCGCTTCGCTCGGTGCCGACGTGGTGCTTCCGCTGACCGAGGGCTGGGCTCAGCAGGTGCGTGACCACACCTACGGTCAGGGGGTGGACATCGTCGTCGATCCCATCGGCGGACCGACATTCGACGACGCGCTCGGCGTGCTGGCGATCGACGGCAAGTTATTGTTGATCGGCTTTGCCGCGGGTGCTGTACCGACCCTCAAGGTCAACCGGCTGCTGGTGCGCAATATCAGCGTGGTGGGCGTCGGGTGGGGCGAGTATCTCAACGCGGTTCCCGGTTCGGCCGCCTTGTTCGCCTGGGGGCTAAACCAGCTGGTCTTTCTGGGGCTCAGACCGCCTCCGCCGCAACGCTATCCGTTGTCGGAAGCACAGGCCGCGTTGCAGAGTCTGGACGACGGCGGTGTGCTCGGCAAGGTTGTGCTCGAGCCCTAAGCGCATGCTCGCGATTCGGCGATACGGTGATGCTGTGACGGATCGGCGGGCCAACACGAGGAATTCGCACCCGCTGCCGGCGTGACCAACGCCACGCTGGCAGCAATCGGGTATCCGATCGCGTTGGCCAGCAAGCTGTTGGCGATATCGGCCGTCGAAAGCACAACCGCGTAGCCGTCCGCAACCACAGTGGAAATGGTGCTGGCGATCTTGGTGTGCGCGAGCGCTTCGATGCCAGGGTCAGGGAGCCCGGTGGGCGCCCGGTCGTCGGGCAACGTCAGCATCGACGAGCCGCCGGTCTGTGACAAGTTCGCCAACAACGGATTGGGCAGCCACGCCGGTACCTGGCGCGGATGTGGTGCACGAACGCGTTGACATATTGGGGGCTCTTCGCGGATGAGGGTGTAGGGCGGGTCGGCGCGTCGTTGCCGGGTAGGGGTCGCGGTCTTTCGATGATGGGCGGTTCCACGCTGCCGAAAAGGAAGACCTCGGCGTGTCTGCCCGAGGCACTAGGTCGCAAGGGTAACCGAGGGTGCACGTTGACGGGGTGAGGCCAAGCGGGCGCCGAGCGTGAACTGAGGGCGAGATTTCGGCCGATTCTCCGCCCTCAGTTCACGCTGGGCGACGGCGCCAACGGGCTGCCCCTGGCCGGTCGCACCAAGACGCCGCATACGTACCAAACTTCCCATACTCACCCATCGCGGTGAACCCCAAACCCAGTGCCGGCCACCATTGGCCTTCCCGATGGATTGGTGCCAGCAGCAACCGGCATCATCGAAAACCGGCTCTTCATGATCGAGGGCCGGCAGCGGCTCGAGCAGCGGCAGGCCGGGGTGATCACGTAGTAGTGCTGAATGACCCGAGCATCGGGCGATCAGATGCTGAAGCTTTGCAGTTGCTGAGTAATGTCGGCCAACGTCACCACAATCGCGATGAATTCAATCATGCCGCCCAGGGCGGCCAACCCAATGGTGGCCGCGAGCGGCAGCTCGATCGCAGCGCGGAGGTTGCCGGCCGCCAGTTGATTCACGAACAGGGTGAGGTCATAGGCGGGCAGGATAGTGACGAAGGCAAGACCTAGATCTGCCGTCGGAAGAAGAATCGAGTAGCCGGTCGACACAACGGAAGCGAAAGTGTCCGCGATGTTGATGAGCGTCGCCGGTTGTGGCGGCGGTGGCGGCGGTAGCAGCGTCGGCACATACGGCGGGAACGCGGGCATCGGAGTTTGGGGCAGGGTGTTCAGGGCGGCTGGCAACTCGACCATGAAGTCGTTGACGCCCTGTTGCGTTCCGGCAACCAGGGCATCGGCGACAACGCTCGCCGGGACATCCGGGAAGAGCCCGAATGGGGTAGGCACGTTCGCCGGGCTCGTCGAATAGCCGAACCTCGGGTCGCCGTAACCCAGATTGACGATTACTTCCAAGTTCGGTTCGACCAGCGCCGCCAGCGGTGGGCCAATGACCGGGATTGCCCGCAACGGGGCCAGCAGCGGCAGATGCTCGGTTTCAATGATGTAGTACGTGTTCGACGTCGTGCCCTGTGTCGGCAACTGCGTGGCCGACGCTATCTGTGCCGGTGTGAGGTCCGCATACGTGGTGTGCACCGTGAGTATCCCGAATACTGCGTTGATATCGGACAGGACATTGAGTGGATACCGCGGGAAGTCGGCGAAACCGTCGTACTCGAGGGTGTAGGTCGTCGTCGGATAGGGATTGTCCGGGGTCGCCCCGTAGAACGGTAGGCCGAGGGTGGTGACATTCAGACCGGGTATGCGCGCAAGTATCCCGCCATTGGGATTCATCTCGTTGCCGATCAAGATGAAATTGAGCTGGCTGGGGCTGGGAGCGTTGGGACCCAGCGAGATGAGGTGCTGCATTTCCAGGGACGCGATGACGGCGCTCTGCGAATAGCCGAACACGGTGACGTGGTTTCCGGCGTTGATTTGCTCCCAAATCGCGCCGTCGAGAATCTGTAGGCCCAACTGCACCGAGGTTTGGAAGGGCAGGGATTTGACGCCGGTGATCGGATATAGCTCTTCGGGCGTCACCAGCGCTTTGACGACCGGATTCGAGACGACGGGGTCGATGAACAAGGTCGTGATGGCGTTGACATAACTCGGCGTGGGTATCGGTGACCCGGTGCCGCCCATGATGATCGCCGTATTTTGGTTGAACATTGGCGGTAGCACCGGGGGTGAGGTTGGCTTAAAGAGTCCGGCCGTCGCCTCCTGCACCAGCGCGCTCGTGTTGGTGGCCTCGGCATTGACAAATGCGTTTGCGGCCGCCGCCAACCTCTGGGTGAATTCGTTGTGAAACGCCGCAACCTGTGCGCTGATCGCCTGGAACTGCTGGCCGTACGCGCCGAACAGCGTGGCAAGGGCCGTGGACACTTCGTCCGCGGCAGCCGCCGCCAGGCCGGTTGTCGGGGCCGCGACGGCCGCCGTAGCCTGGTTGATCGCCGAGCCGATCCCGGCCAAATCGGTAGCCGCCGCTGCCAATACCGACGGCTGCGCGAATACGTACGACAAACCCCATCCCTCCTTGTCGACGGGGCCCATAACCCACCCGTCGAGCCGATACGTTGAGCGTAAAGCGACTCCGCGGTTGTGTCTGGCCTTTGGAGTGAACCCAAATGGGGCCATGCTGCCTCGTCATTGGCGAGGTCGGTAAACGGTAGTCGGTGGACGTCGATGCCGTCGGGAATCCGTTAGGTGACGAGGCCCTCGATGTTTCGAACGGTGTCCGAGGCCGCCGCGAGGAGGGTGAGCAATTCCACGCCGCCCGCTATCGATCGTGCCTAAACCTACGGTGGCCGCCAGGGGATAGCCGATCGCGTTGATCAGATTGCCCGCAGCGAGTTGCCTGACGAACAGTTGGGTGGTGTACAGCGGCAGGGTGGTGACCAGGGCGAGGGCGATGTCCACGGTGGGCAGCAGGACGGCGTAGTTGGTTGAGATGATCCTGGCGAGCGTGTTCACCACCTCGGCCGGCGTCGGTGCGGCGGCCACCGCGGCCACCAGATCGGCGGGTTGCGGCAGCTGGATCTGCGGGAGCGTGAGCGGTTGCGCGGACAGCGCCTGCAGGTCGGCCGTGAAGTCAAGGATGCCTTCTTGTGTTCCGGCGGCCAGGGCATCGGCGATGACCTGAGGCGGCACGTTCGGCCACAGCCCGAACGGCGTTCGCACATCGGCGTAGCTCGTCGAGTAGCCGTAGTTCGGGTCGCCGTAGCCCAGGTTGACGATCACCTTCAGGTTCGGCTGGATCAGGTCGGCCAGCGGATCTCCGATGACCGGCACCGCCCGCAGCGGTTGCAGCAGCGGCCGATTCTCGGTGCGGATGATGTAGTAGTCGGTGACCCCCGTATAGCCCGGCGACGTCGGTAATTTAGTAGCGCCCTCGACCTGCGCGGGCGTGAGGTCCAAATACTTGGTGTGTACGAATGTGATGCCTGCAACCGCGTTGAGGTCGGAAATGAAGTTGAGCGGGTATCGCGAGAAGTCGGCGAACCCGTCGTACTCGAGCGTGTAGATGGCCGTCGGATAGATCGTGTCCGAGGGCGTTGCGCCATAGAACGTCAGGTCCAGAGTCGGAAGCGTCAGATCCGGGAACCGCGCGAGCATACCGCCATTGGGGTTCATTTCATTGCCGACAAGCACGAAATTGAGGTCGCTCGCCGAAGGTGCGGCCCCGCCCATCGCCGTGAACCTCTGCATCTCCAGCGACGCGATTATGGCGCTTTGCGACCAGCCGAAAACGGTGACCGCGTTTCCGGTGGTCGCGAGCTCTACCATGATCGCGTCGTGCAAGATGGTCAAGCCCTCTTCCACTGACGTGTTGAGGACCAAACTTCTGACACCGGTGAGTGGGTACAACTCTTCGGGTGTGAAGACGGCTTGTAGCGCCCGCCGAACGGACCTACAGCGTATTGGCGGCGTCAACATAGACGGCGGTGGTAGTGGAATTCCGGTGGGCCCAAAGAACAAGGTGGTCAAGTTCGCCGGGAATGGCGGAATCATCGCGGCCGCCGCGGGGGTTGGTGCGGCGGCGGGCACAGCCAGCTGATTTTGCCGGGTGCTGGCGATGGCGGCCTCGGCATCTGCGTAGCTGTTCGCCGCGGCGGCCAACGTCTGGTGGAACCTAACTGTGAAACGCCTCGACTTGAGCGAGCACGGCCTGGTATTCCTGGCCGTATGCGCCGAACGGTTTCGCGATGGCGGCCGACACCTCATCGCCGGCCGCCGCGGCCAGTGCACACGTCGGGCCTGCCGCGGCCGCGCCGGCCGTACTCACGGCCGAACCGATTCCTGCCACCTCGGCGGCGGCCGCCGCTACGATCCGCGGCTCAGCGATCAGATACGACATCGTCTCACTCCCCTAGCACCAGGTGTCGGCCAACCGGGTCAACCCGGGGTTTTGGTCAGCCCAGAGCGGTCCCGCTGCCCTGGTGGTCGCTTACGCGAATCGGATTCGCGCGAAAGCGTTTCCCCTCATCCGAGCAGCACCCCGCGCATCCGGTTGACTGTGGCCTGGCTGATACCGGCGTCGCGCAGGTAGCCGCCCAGCGATCCGTAGGTCTCGTCAATGGTCTGGCGTGCGGCGGCCAGGTACTCCGCGCGGACACCCAGGACCCCGTCGGACAGCCGGGCCTTGGTGAACGTCACCACCTCGGGTGCCAGTTCGGTGTCGAAACGCTGCTGGATCATCTCGGAGATCCGGGCCCGCAGTTGTGGCACGGAGTCGTTGCTGCGCAGGTAGTCGGCGACGATGACGTCGCGGTCCAGGCCGACCGCTTCAAGCACCAGCGCGACCACGAAGCCGGTGCGATCCTTACCCGCGAAGCAGTGGGTGAGCACCGGGCGTCCGGCGGCAAGCAGTGTGACGACACGATGTAGCGCGCGCTGTGCTCCATTGCGCGTTGGGAATTGGCGATACTCGTCGGTCATGTAGCGGGTGGCCGCGTCATTTATCGACTGGCTGGATTCGCCGGACTCGCCGTTGGACCCGTCATTGGTTAGCAGCCTCTTGAATGCGGTTTCGTGCGGCGCTGAGTCGTCGGCGTCATCATCGGCGAGGTCGGGGAACGGCAGCAGGTGGACGTCGATGCCGTCCGGAACCCGTCCTGGACCGCGGCGGGCAACCTCCCGGGACGACCGCAGGTCGGCAACGTCGGTGATCCCCAGCCGGCGCAGCGTTGCCCGGCCGGCGTCGTCGAGGCGGCTCAGCTCGCTGGACCGGAACAGCCGCCCCGGCCGCAATGCGGTTGCGGTGTCGGCGACGTCACGAAAGTTCCACGCGCCCGGCAGTTCACGGACAGCCATCTCAGGTGACCGCCGCAGCGAAGGTGGACTTCTCCCTCGACAGCTCGGCGCGGGCGATGGAGCGCAGGTGCACCTCGTCGGGACCGTCGAAGATGCGCATGGCGCGGTGCCAGCCGTACAACCGGGCCAGCGGGGTGTCGTCGCTGACGCCGGCGGCCCCGTGGACCTGGATTGCGCGGTCGATGACATCGCAGGCCACCCGCGGGGCCACCGCCTTGATCATGGCGACCAGGTGGCGCGCCTCTTTGTTGCCATGTTGGTCGATTGTCCACGCCGCCTTTTCGCACAGCAGCCTTGCCTGGTCGATTTCGTTGCGGGACTGAGCAATCGCCTGTTGCACGACGCCCTGTTCGGCTAGCGGACGGCCGAACGCCACCCGGTTGCGGACGCGATTCACCATGAGTGCCAAGGCGCGTTCGGCCGCGCCCAGCGCACGCATGCAGTGGTGGATACGGCCCGGCCCCAGCCGGGCCTGGGCTATGGCGAATCCGCTGCCCTCTTCGCCGAGCAGGTTGGTGGCCGGGACCCGGACGTTGTGGTAGTCGATCTCGCAGTGGCCGTGCCGGTCCTGCCAGCCGAACACCGGTGTGGAGCGAACGATCGTCACGCCGGGGGTGTCGATCGGGACGAGGACCATCGACTGCTGTTGGTGGGCGGCTGCGTCCGGGTTGGTGCGGCCCATCACGATGAGGATCTTGCACCGCGGGTCCGCCGCTCCCGACGTCCACCACTTACGGCCGTTGATGACGTAGTCGGCACCGTCCCGGGAGATGGTGGTTTCGATGTTGCGGGCGTCGCTGCTGGCCACCGCCGGCTCGGTCATCGAGAAGGCGCTGCGGATCTTGCCGTCGAGCAGCGGCCGCAGCCATTGCGCCCGTTGCTGCTCGGTGCCGAACATGTGCAGGATCTCCATGTTGCCGGTGTCCGGTGCGGCGCAGTTGAGTGCCTCGGGCGCGATTTCCATGCTCCATCCGGTCATTTCGGCCAGCGGCGCGTACTCCAGGTTGGTCAATCCCGACTCGGCCGACAGGAATAGGTTCCACAGGCCGCGGTCTTTGGCCTTGGTTTTCAGTTCCTCGATGATCGGCGGCGCGGTGTGGTCGGCCGGTCCGGCCGCGCGGCGATAGTCGTCGTAATCGGCCTCAGCGCCGAAGACGTGCTCGGTCATGAAGTCGGACAACCGCGTGCGGTAGTCGATGGCCTTGGCCGACATCGCGAAGTCCATTCCGCCACGATATCTACCGGCGCTAGCAGACGCATAAGTCCCTCGACACGCCGACGAGAAGGGGGTTTTGCGTCTGCTCGCCGTCGTTTCGTGCCACCGTTCAACTGACCCGCAAGTGGCAGCGCGAGCTCGACTATTCGCTACGCAAGAGTTTGTGGAGCTTCCACGACAACCGCATTGCGATGCGGTTCCAGTACGAATCCCGTGACCGCAACGGCCAGTGGTATCGCAGCTACGGCACCGAACTGTGGCGAAGCCAGCATCAACGACGTGCCGATCGCCGAATCCGAGCGTCGCTACCTCGGTGCGCGCTCGGCATCCGAGTATGGCCAGGAAATACCGCTCTGGTAGCCCGGTAGGGTGTCTGAGCAAATCTATCGGCGTTCAGTAAGGAAAGTGGATGTACGCGCCATGACAGATCCGCAGACGCAGAGCACCAGGGTCGGGGTGGTTGCCGAGTCGGGGCCCGACGAACGACGGGTCGCGCTGGTTCCCAAGGCGGTCGCGTCGCTGGTGAACCGTGGTGTGGCGGTCGTGGTCGAGGCCGGTGCGGGCGAGCGCGCGCTGCTTCCCGATGAGCTCTACACCGCTGTCGGTGCCAGCATCGGGGATGCTTGGGCCGCCGACGTCGTTGTCAAGGTCGCGCCGCCGACGGCGGCGGAGGTCGGCCGGTTGCGCGGTGGGCAGACACTGATCGGCTTTCTAGCGCCCCGTAATGCTGACAACTCGATCGGCGCGCTGACCCAGGCCGGGGTGCAGGCGTTCGCGCTCGAGGCCATCCCGCGCATCTCGCGGGCGCAGGTGATGGACGCGCTGTCGTCGCAAGCCAACGTGTCTGGGTATAAGGCTGTGCTGCTCGCGGCCTCGGAATCGACCCGGTTCTTTCCGATGCTGACGACGGCGGCCGGAACGGTGAAGCCGGCCACGGTGCTGGTGCTCGGCGTCGGCGTGGCCGGCCTGCAGGCGCTGGCGACGGCCAAACGGCTAGGCGCGCGCACCACGGGCTACGATGTGCGTCCCGAGGTGGCCGACCAGGTCCGATCGGTGGGCGCTCAATGGCTTGATTTGGGCATCTCAGCGTCCGGTGAGGGCGGTTACGCCCGCGAACTGACCGACGACGAGCGCGCCCAGCAGCAAAAGGCATTGGAAGAAGCGATCAGTGGCTTCGACGTGGTGATCACCACCGCGCTGGTGCCGGGCCGCCCGGCGCCAACGTTGGTGACCGCCGCTGCAGTGGAAGCGATGAAGCCTGGCAGCGTGGTGGTGGATCTCGCCGGCGAGACGGGCGGCAACTGCGAATTGACCGAGCCCGGCCGGACAGTCGTCAAGCACGACGTCACCATTGCCGCACCGCTGAACCTGCCGGCCACGATGCCCGAGCACGCCAGCGAGCTCTACAGCAAGAACATCACCGCGCTACTCGACTTGTTGATCAAAGACGGCAGGCTGGCCCCGGACTTCGACGACGAGGTGATTGCCCAGTCGTGTGTCACCCGCGGGAAGGACTCCTAGATGTACAACGAATTGTTGGAGAACCTGGCGATCCTGGTGCTGTCCGGATTCGTCGGGTTCGCGGTGATCTCGAAAGTGCCCAACACGTTGCACACCCCGCTGATGTCAGGAACCAACGCCATCCACGGCATTGTCGTTCTCGGCGCGCTGGTGGTTTTCGGCGAAATTGAGCACCCATCGCTCGTGTTGCAGGTCATCCTGTTCGTCGCGGTGGTGTTCGGCACGCTGAACGTCATCGGCGGATTCATCGTCACCGACCGAATGCTCGGCATGTTCAAGGCCAAGAAGCCCGCCGTGCCAGCCAAGCCCGACCGCGACGAGGCGCTCCGATGAACCTGCACTACCTGGTCGAGATTCTCTACATCATCTCCTTTTCACTCTTCATCTACGGGTTGATGGGGCTCACCGGCCCCAAGACCGCGGTGCGCGGGAACCTGATCGCCGCGGCCGGCATGACCATCGCCGTGGCGGCCACGTTGGTCATGATCCGACACACCAGCCAATGGCCGCTGATCATCGCCGGTCTGGTGGTGGGTGTTGTGCTCGGTGTGCCGCCGGCGCGACTGACCAAGATGACCGCCATGCCGCAGCTGGTGGCATTCTTCAACGGCGTGGGCGGAGGAACGGTCGCACTCATCGCGCTGTCGGAGTTCATCGATACCACCGGCTTTTCCGCATTCCAGCACGGCGAGTCGCCGACCGTGCACATCGTGGTGGCCTCATTGTTCGCCGCGATCATCGGGTCGATCTCGTTCTGGGGGTCTATCGTCGCGTTCGGCAAGTTGCAGGAGATCATCTCCGGGCGGCCGATCGGACTCGGCAAGGCGCAGCAGCCGATCAACCTGTTGCTGCTGGCCGTGGCCGTGGCCGCCGCCGTGGTGATCGGACTGCACGCGCATCCCGGGAGCGGTGGGGTCGCATTGTGGTGGATGATCGGCCTGTTGGTCGCCGCCGGCGTGCTGGGTCTGATGGTGGTGTTGCCGATCGGTGGCGCCGACATGCCGGTGGTCATCTCGATGCTCAACGCCATGACCGGCCTGTCGGCCGCGGCGGCGGGTCTGGCGTTGAACAACACCGCGATGATCGTGGCCGGCATGATCGTCGGCGCGTCCGGCTCGATCCTGACCAACCTGATGGCTAAGGCGATGAACCGCTCCATTCCGGCGATCGTCGCGGGCGGTTTCGGCGGCGGCGGTGTGGCGCCCAGTGGCGGCGGCGACGACAAACACGTCAAGGCCACTTCGGCCGCCGATGCCGCGATCCAGATGGCATACGCCAATCAGGTGATCGTGGTGCCCGGCTACGGGTTGGCCGTCGCGCAGGCGCAGCATGCGGTGAAGGACCTGGCAACCTTGCTGGAGGACAGGGGTGTGCCGGTCAAGTACGCGATTCACCCGGTCGCCGGCCGGATGCCCGGGCATATGAACGTGCTGCTGGCCGAGGCCGAAGTCGACTACGACGCGATGAAGGACATGGACGACATCAACGACGAGTTCGCCCGCACCGACGTCACCATCGTGATCGGCGCCAACGACGTCACCAACCCGGCGGCCCGCAACGAGACGTCCAGCCCGATCTACGGCATGCCGATCCTCAACGTGGACAAGTCGAGGTCGGTGATCGTGCTCAAACGGTCGATGAATTCCGGGTTCGCCGGCATCGACAACCCGCTGTTCTACGCCGACGGCACCACTATGTTGTTCGGTGATGCGAAGAAATCGGTGACCGAAGTCTCCGAGGAACTCAAGGCGTTGTAGCGCGCGAGCGCTGGCTCAGACGGGCGGATACGCCGGCGGCGGGTATCCGTCGCCGGTTTCGACCCCGCGTAGACCCCAGGTGAGGTACCGGAAGAAGAACTCGATTTCGTCGCTCACGTCGTAGTCAGGACTCGGATCCATCACTTCACCCTCTCGACTCGCGACTTGGTTCGCAACGGAGTTTAGTCACATCCGCGCCGGTGCGACAGGTTGTCGCCGCCTTGCCTAAACTGAACAACCAGTTGATTGATACAGCTTCGGCCGGGGCCCATGGGCTCCACCGGCAGCGACGATAGCGAGTAGCGATGCCATCCGACACCAGCCCCAACGGGCTAAGCCGCCGTGAGGAGTTGCTGGCTGTTGCCACCAAACTATTCGCGGCGCGCGGTTATCACGGCACCCGGATGGACGACGTCGCCGATGTGATCGGGCTCAACAAAGCAACGGTCTATCACTACTACGCCAGCAAGTCGCTGATCCTGTTCGACATTTACCGTCAGGCGGCCGAGGGCACCCTGGCCGCCGTGCACGACGATCCGTCCTGGACGGCCCGTGAAGCGCTGTACCAGTACACGGTCCGGCTGCTCACTGCGATCGCGAGCAACCCCGAGCGGGCCGCCGTGTACTTCCAGGAGCAGCCCTACATCACCGAGTGGTTCACCAGCGAGCAGGTCGCCGAGGTCCGCGAGAAGGAGCAGCAAGTCTACGAGCACGTACACGGCCTGATCGACCGCGGGATTGCCAGCGGCGAGTTCTATGAGTGCGACTCGCATGTGGTGGCGCTGGGGTACATCGGGATGACGCTGGGCAGCTACCGCTGGCTGCGGCCGAGCGGGCGCCGAACGGCCAAGGAGATCGCGGCGGAGTTCAGCACGGCACTGCTGCGCGGGCTGATCCGCGACGAATCGATCCGCAACCAGTCTCCGCTTGGAACTCGGAAGGAAACGTGAACCTCACGCGATCGGTGGAATCAATCTCGCTACGGACCCGAGGGCGCCACTGAGCACCGACAACTCCGTCACACTGGATTGACCGAAGTTGAACATCAGGCCCGGATTCGCCGACGGAAGATACGGATACGTATTGGGTAGCGCGGACTGCGGTAACAATCCGATGCTTACTAGGGCGGCTTGGGGGCCTTGCACGGTCCCGGTCGCCAGGGCCGAGGCCACGGCGATCGGGTTGATTGGCGCGAACAGGCTGGCCGGGGTGGGTACGTCGGCGTAGCCGTAGCCATAGCCCAAGTCGACTAGCACCCGTAGGTCGGGCTGAATCAGCTCGGCTATTGGGGTCCCTACGAAGGGGATGGCGCGAATCGGCTGCAACAGCGGCAGGTCCTGGGTCAGAAACATGTAGTAATGGGTGTTGCCGGTGTAGCCCGGAGACGTGGGCAACGGCACGGCATTGGCAACCTCGGCCGCGGTGAAGGGGTACGCGTTGTGCACCCATCTGATGCCCATGAAGGCGTTGAGGTCCGACAAGATATTGAGCGGGTACTGCGGGTTGTGGGCGTAGCCGTCGTATTGGCCGGTGTACATGTAGGTCTGGTAGGGGGAATCCGGTGGAGTCGCACCGTTGAACGACATATCCAAGAACGGGAGGTAAAGGCCCACGTAACGCTCGAGGACGCCGCCGTTGGGGTTATTGATATTACCGATCAACGTGAAAGCCAGCCGGCTTGGATCTGGGGCTTGGCCCGGTGGTAACGCCATAAGAGCGCGTATTTCATTGGTCGCTACCGCGGCGCTTTGCGAGTAGCCGAAAACGACGACGTCATGCCCATTTTGTAGTTCCGCGTTGATGCCGTTGTTCAGCAGCGTGACACCCTGGGCGATGGATTGGTCCAGTGACAGGTTCCCGATAAACGGCCACCACTGCTCGGGCGTGTACTGGGCGACCGGGTTGTTGGGCCCGAAAATGGGCCGAATGTATGCGCTGTCAATGATCGCCAAGACGCGGTCACTAAGGATCGGTTCCCCGGTGCCGCCCATCATCAACGCGGTTAGCGGGTTGCCTGACAGCATCCCGACAGAACCGAGGGCGCCGCTGGACCCGGCGGTGCCCGACATAGCAGCGGTGTTGCTGGCTTCAGCCTGGGCATAGGCGGCCCCGGCGGCAGCCAGCGCCCGGGTGAACTCGCCATGGAACGCCGCAGCCTGCTTTAGGACCTCTTGACATTCGCGCGCGTATTCGCTGAACAGCGCTGCAGCGGCCGACGACACCTCATCGGCGGCCGCGGCCAGCAGTCCGGTCGTTGGACCCGCAGCGGACGCGCTGGCCGCTCGTATCGCCGAACCGATCCCGTCCACGTCCGCGGCCGTCGTTGCCAACATCTCCGGGGCCGCGATGACGTAGGACATCTGGTCTCCTGTTCGACGCTGGGGCCCTTAGAGCCTAGAGCGCGCCCGCCGGGAAGCCCGGCGTTTTCGGCCAATCGTTATCGCGGCCGCGTCAGGTGAAGACCGGTGGCGGGATCAGGTGCAGGATGTTGCCGAGACCGCCACTCATCAGGGATAGCAGTGTCACCTGTGGCTGGCCGAAGTAGAAATTCAGGCCCGGGTTTATCGACGGGACCCACGGATAGCTGTCCGGGAACCACTCCGGCCCAATCAATCCGGCTTCCACCCCAATCTCCACGATGGCGCCATAGGGCGCCTGCAGGCTCCCTTTGATCAGGTAATACGTGACAGCGAACGGGTTGGGGATCGAGAACAGCCCGGCCGGAGTGGGGATATCCGCGTAATTGCCGCCCGGCCCGTAGTCGGCGTAGCCCAAGTCGACGAGCACCCGCAGCTGCGGCTGGAACAGGTCGGCGATCGGGGGACCGGCGTAGGGGATGTCACGGATCGGCTGGAGCAGTGGCAGATCCTGAGTCAGGAACATGTAGTACTGGGTGTTGCCGGTATAGCCCGGGGAGGTCGGCAACGGCACCGCGTTATCCACCTGGGTGGCCATGAGTTCCGGGTACGTGTTGTGCACGTAGAAGTAGCCCATGAAGGCGTTGATGTCCGACAGGATGCGCAGCGGGAATTGCGGCGCGTGGGCGATGCCGTCGTACTGGGCCGTGTAAATGTGTGTCGGGTAGGGACTATTCGCCGGGGTTGCGCCATTGAACGGCACGTCCAGGAACGGGATGTAGAAGCCGGGGAAGCGCGCCAGCAGCCCGCCGACGGGATTGTTGCCACTACCAATCATGACGAAGGAGATATCGTCCGGATTCGGCGAACCCATCGCCATCAGCGAATTGATGTAGTTGTTGATGATCGTGGCGCTCTGCGAGTAGCCGAACGCAACGACCTTGTTGTCGAGGGCCAGTTGGTTGTTGACGGCGGTATTCAGCAGCGCCACGCCTTCGGTGACGGACTGGTTGAACGTCAGATTGCCGAGGTCGGGGGTAACCGGCCAGAACTGCTCGGGCGTGAACAGGCCTTGCGAGACAGCACCCGGGAAGAGGGTCTGGATGAAAGCCTTGTTGATGTCTGTCACGTACTCGGGGTCGGGTAGCGGGTTATTGGTGCCGCCCATAATCAACGCCGTTATCGGACTCTCCGCAGCCAGCTGCGCGATCGCCGGCAGCCCGCCGGCCCCGCTGGATCCGTTGGGGCTCAACGGCGCACGGCCCAACAGCGTCCGGATCGGTGCGTTGATAGTGTCCAGCGCGTGCGATACCCGGGCCGCATTGGCCGCTTCGGCGTGTGCGTAGGCGTTGCCGGCGGCCTCCAACGTCCGGGTGAACTCGCTGTGGAACGCCGCGGCCTGCTTGACGACCGCCTGATACTCCCGCCCGTATGCGCTGAACAGGGCCGCCGTTGCCGCCGAAACCTCATCGCCGGCCGCGGCCAGCAGGTTACATGTCGGGCCTGCCGCAGCCGCGTTGGCGGCCCGCAGCGTGGAAGCGATCTCATCCACATGGGCAGCTGCCGTCGCCAGCATGTCAGGGGCTGTGACCAGGTGCGACATCTCCCCGTCCTTCCCAACGGACCGGCGCCCGCACCGGTCACTTGGGACTGACCCGCTACCGCGGGTATTAGGTACTTAACGAGAGTAAGGCGGTCCTGCCGCTACGTCCGGCGTTTGGACAAACCTCGATGACTGCCTGACCTATGGCGGCTGCTATAACCGCGAGCATGCTAACCAGCTTGGTGAGTGCGGTCGGATCGCATCACGTCACCACCGACCCTGACGTGCTGGCCGGCCGCAGCGTCGACCACACCGGCCGCTATCGGGGCCGGGCCAGCGCGCTGGTGCGGCCCGGCTCGGCTGAAGAGGTCGCCGAAGTGCTGCGGGTGTGCCGGGACGCTGGAGCCTATGTCACCGTTCAAGGCGGCCGCACCTCACTGGTGGCGGGCACCGTTCCCGAACACGACGACGTGCTGCTGTCTACCGAACGGCTTTGCGTCGTCAGCGATGTCGATACCGTTGAGCGCCGAATCGAGATCGGTGCCGGGGTCACACTGGCCGCGGTGCAGCACGCCGCGTCAACGGCTGGGCTGGTGTTCGGCGTGGATTTGTCGGCCCGGGATACCGCGACCGTCGGTGGCATGGCCTCGACGAACGCCGGCGGATTGCGCACGGTCCGTTACGGCAACATGGGCGAGCAGGTTGTCGGGCTAGACGTCGCGCTGCCCGACGGTACGGTGCTGCGCCGGCACAGCCGGGTGCGTCGCGACAACACCGGCTACGACCTGCCCGCGCTGTTCGTCGGGGCCGAAGGCACCCTGGGGGTTATCACCGCGCTGGATCTGCGGCTGCACCCCACCCCGTCGCATCGGGTGACAGCCGTGTGCGGGTTCGCCGAGCTGGCAGCGCTGGTCGATGCCGGCCGAATGTTCCGCGACGTGGAGGGCATCGCGGCGTTGGAATTGATTGACGGTCGGGCCGCCGCGCTAACCCGTGAACATCTTGGCGTTCGCCCCCCCGTCGAGGCTGACTGGTTGCTATTGGTGGAACTGGCCGCCGACCACGATCAGACCGACCGGCTCGCCGACCTGCTCGGCGGTGCACGGATGTGCGGGGAGCCCGCGGTCGGTGTGGATGCCGCTGCGCAGCAACGGTTGTGGCGCACCCGTGAATCGCTGGCCGAGGTGCTCGGTGTGTACGGCCCGCCGCTGAAGTTCGACGTCTCGCTGCCATTGTCGGCGATCAGCGGCTTCGCCCGAGATGCGGTCGCGTTGGTTCACCGACACGTCCCGGATTCTCCGGAGGCGTTGCCGCTGTTGTTCGGTCACATCGGTGAGGGCAACCTGCACCTGAACGTGCTGCGTTGCCCGCCTGATCGGGAACCGGCGTTGTACGCAAAGATGATGGGCCTCATCGCCGAATGCGGCGGTAACGTCAGTTCAGAACATGGGGTGGGCAGCCGCAAGCGTGCCTACCTGGGAATGTCCCGGCAGGCCAACGACGTCGCCGCGATGCGGAGGGTCAAGGCGGCGTTGGACCCGACCGGGTACCTTAACGCCGCGGTCTTGTTCGACTGACCGGTGCTGCGCAAGCATTCAGCGCCTTTAGAGATCACCGGTGAAACTGATGAGCTGACGCACCGCGATGCCATCGGCGAGGTGGTCCATCGCCTCGTTGATATCGTCCAACCGAATCGTTGACGTCACCAGCGACTCCACCGGCAGACGGCCCGATTGCCACAACGACACGAAGCGGGGAATGTCGTGGCTGGGCACCGCCGAACCCAGATAGCTGCCGATCAGTGACCGGCCTTCGGTGACAAAATCCAACGGCGACAAGCTGATCCGGACATCCGGTGGCGGCAACCCGACGGTGATGGTGCGCCCTCCGGGCGCGGTAAGCCCGATCGCGGTGTGCAGCGCGGCAGGATGACCGACGGCTTCGACAACCACGGCGGCTTTGACCCCGCCGGCCGTGGCCTGCTGCGGTGTGTAGATCTCATGGGCGCCCAAGGCCTTTGCGGCCGACAGCTTTTCGGGTAGCTGATCGACGGCGACCACACGAACGTCTGTATACGTCAAAGCGGTGAGCACCGCTGCCATACCGACGCCCCCGAGGCCGACGACGGCGACCGACTGGCCGGGCTGCGGATCACCGACGTTGAGTACCGCACCCCCACCGGTGAGCACCGCGCACCCGAGTAGGGCAGCGACGGTGGGCGGCACCTCGTGCGGCACCGGAACCACGCTGGCCCGGTTGACGACGACATGGGTCGCGAAACCCGAGACGCCGAGGTGGTGGTACACCGGGCGGCCGCCCCGGCTGAGCCGGATACCGCCACCGAGCAGTGTGCCGGCCTTGTTGGCCGCGCTGCCCGGTTCGCACGGCGTCCGACCGTCGGTCGCGCACGCCGCGCACTGGCCGCAACGCGGAAGGAACACCAGCACGACTCGCTGACCGACCGCGACCCCGTCGACGCCGTCGCCGACCTGCTCGACGATTCCAGCGGCTTCATGACCGAGCAAGATCGGCACCGGCCGTACCCGGGTGCCGTCGACCACCGACAGGTCGGAGTGGCACACGCCCGCAGCCTCGATTCGGACAAGGACCTCACCGCGGTCGGGCGGGTCCAGGTGCAGCTCGACGACGCTGATTGGTTTCGACCGCCAATAGGGCCGCGGCACACCGATCTGGTCTAGCACCGCGCCCCGGATGGCAGGCATGTTGGAATACAACCATGGCTGCACTGCCGGCACCGGAGAAGCTCCTGCGCAGCGACTTTCCGGTGCTGTGGCCGGTGGGAACTCGATGGGCCGACAACGACATGTTCGGCCACCTCAACAACGCCGTCTACTACCAGCTGTTTGACACCGCGATAAACGCCTGGATCAACACGAGCACCGGGGTTGACCCGCTCGCGATGCCTGTGCTGGGCATTGTCGCGGAGTCGGGCTGCCGTTATTTCTCGGAACTGCGTTTCCCGGAGAGCCTAATGGTGGGCCTGGCTGTGACGCGGTTGGGGCGCAGCAGCGTCACCTACCGGCTGGGTGTGTTTAAGGAGCCTGACGATGCGGGGGTGATCACCGCACTCGGGCACTGGGTGCACGTCTATGTCGATCGGACTAGCCGCAGGCCGGTTCCGATTCCCGAGGCCATTCGGTCGCTGTTGTCGACGGCTTGCGTAAGCGGATAAGCCGCGCCCAGATTGCGTTCAGGGCTGTGATTTTCGCCGCTCCAACCACAGCCATGACGGCAATCTCGTGCTCACCGCGACCCAGGTATGCTTCCCGAATGCCAGTTTTGAGCAAGACCGTCGAGGTCACCGCCGACGCCGCATCGATCATGGCCATCGTTGCCGATATCGAGCGCTACCCAGAGTGGAATGAAGGGGTCAAGGGCGCATGGGTGCTCGCTCGCTACGATGACGGGCGTCCCAGCCAGGTGCGGCTCGACACCGCTGTTCAAGGCATCGAGGGCACCTATATCCACGCCGTGTACTACCCAGGCGAAAACCAGATTCAAACCGTCATGCAGCAGGGTGAACTGTTTGCCAAGCAGGAGCAGCTGTTCAGTGTGGTGGCAACCGGCGCCGCGAGCTTGCTCACGGTGGACATGGACGTCCAGGTCACCATGCCGGTGCCCGAGCCGATGGTGAAGATGCTGCTCAACAACGTCCTGGAGCATCTCGCCGAAAATCTCAAGCAGCGCGCCGAGCAGCTGGCGGCCAGCTAAGGCATGTGCGGGCTCAGCCGAAGACTTCGGTCTCAGCCAGGGCCTCCGTCAGCCTGCGTGCCCCATCGGTGAACTGCCAGACGGTGTGCTCGATTACGGCGGCTGTGTCGCGGCGGCGCAGCGCGGCGATCAGCTGCCGATGACTGTTCACCGCGTCCGCGCCCCATCGCGGGTCGGCCGCGAACACCTGCGCCCATATAGCGCGCGGCATTAAGCAGGAACCAGGCCAACTTGATCCGGCGGCTCGCTTTGTTGAAGACGCGGTGGAACGCGAACTCGATCGACGCGATGGTTTTGGCATCACCGGACCCGATAGCACCGGCCAGCGCATTGTTGATGCGGTCCAGCTCGTCGATCTCAACGTCGGTGATGTGAGCGGTGGCCGATGTGGCAAGTTCTTGGGCAATGGTGGCCTGCAGCCAGAAAATGTCGTCGATGTCTTGGCGGGTCAACGGCAGCACCACGTGGCCGCGATGTGGCTCCAGCCCGACCATCCCCTCACCGCGCAGTTTCAGCAGCGCCTCCCGCACCGGCGTGACGCTGACTCCGAGCTCGGCTGCCGTCTCGTCGAGACGGATGAACGTTCCAGAGCGCAGGGCGCCCGACATGATGGCGGCCCGCAGGTGGCCCGCGACCTCGTCGGACAACTGTGCCCGGCGCAGGGGAAGCTGGCTCCGCGGCTTCGCCGATAGAGGTGCGTTCACGTGGCTTGCCAGGACTTTCAGGGTCGGGCCGGGATTGCCGGGGACTTGCCGGGGGCTTGGCGGGGGCTTGTTGTTGGGCCGCTCAGGCCATAGTGTGACCCAGACAACATCATGCTTTATCAAATATCAACCTGGCGCAAGGGATGCGCAAGTGAAAGGAAGGGAAGGAAGGGATAGTTGACCGCGCAACTGGCCAGTCACCTGACGCGGGCGCTAACACTAGCCCAACAGCAGCCCTACCTTGCTCGCCGGCAGAACTGGGTCAACCAGCTCGAACGGCACGCGATGATGCAGCCAGACGCGCCGGCGCTGAGGTTTGTGGGCAACACCATGACGTGGGCTGACCTAAGGCGCCGGGTTGCGGCGCTGGCGGGCGCATTGAGCGGTCGCGGGGTCGGTTTCGGCGATCGGGTCATGATCCTGATGCTTAACCGCACCGAGTTCGTCGAGTCGGTGCTGGCCGCCAACATGATCGGGGCCATCGCCGTACCACTGAATTTCCGGCTCACCCCAACCGAAATCGCCGTCCTGGTCGAAGACTGTGTCGCACACGTGATGCTGACCGAAGCTGCGCTGGCTCCGGTGGCCATCGGTGTCCGCAACATCCAGCCCTTGCTGAGCGTGATCGTGGTCGCCGGCGGATCCAGCCAGGACAGCGTGTTCGGCTATGAGGACCTACTCAACGAGGCCGGGGATGTCCACGAACCGGTGGACATCCCGAACGACTCGCCGGCCTTGATCATGTACACCTCGGGCACCACCGGCCGCCCGAAGGGCGCCGTGCTGACTCACGCGAACCTCACCGGTCAGGCGATGACCGCGCTCTACACCAGTGGCGCCAATATCAACAGCGACGTCGGTTTCGTCGGCGTCCCGCTGTTCCATATCGCCGGAATCGGCAACATGCTGACCGGGCTGCTGCTCGGCTTGCCCACGGTGATCTATCCGCTGGGCGCGTTCGACCCGGGACAGCTGCTCGACGTGCTGGAGGCAGAGAAGGTCACCGGCATCTTTCTGGTTCCCGCGCAGTGGCAGGCGGTCTGTACCGAACAGCAAGCACGACCACGTGACTTGAGGTTACGGGTGTTGTCGTGGGGAGCTGCGCCGGCGCCGGATGCGTTGCTGCGGCAGATGTCGGCAACCTTTCCCGAAACCCAGATACTGGCCGCATTCGGCCAGACCGAGATGTCACCGGTCACCTGCATGCTGCTCGGCGAAGATGCGATCGCTAAGCGCGGATCGGTCGGCAGGGTGATCCCGACCGTCGCCGCAAGGGTGGTCGATCAGAACATGAACGATGTCCCCGTCGGCGAAGTGGGCGAAATTGTCTACCGGGCACCAACATTGATGAGCTGCTACTGGAACAACCCGGAGGCCACCGCGGAGGCGTTCGCAGGCGGCTGGTTCCATTCTGGGGATCTGGTTCGTATGGACTCCGACGGTTACGTCTGGGTGGTGGACCGCAAGAAGGACATGATTATCTCCGGCGGTGAAAACATTTACTGCGCCGAGCTGGAAAACGTTCTGGCCAGCCATCCCGACATCGCCGAAGTCGCGGTCATCGGCCGGGCCGACGAGAAGTGGGGAGAGGTGCCGATCGCGGTCGCGGCCGTAACGAACGACGACCTTCGGATCGAAGACCTAGGTGAGTTCCTGACCGACCGGCTTGCGCGCTACAAGCACCCCAAGGCGCTCGAGATCGTGGACGCTCTGCCCCGCAACCCCGCGGGGAAGGTGCTCAAGACTGAACTGCGATTGCGCTACGGCGCCTGTGTGAATGTTGAAAGACGTTCTGCATCAGCTGGTTTCACGGAGAGAAGGGAAAACCGACAGAAATTGTAACGTTTGCCCGCTATTGACGAAGGGTTAAATGTGCGGATGCCTTACACTCCTGGCTGGCCATCGGGTAGATTCCTGTGGTCTCCGTTACTCCCTGTGAGTAACGAGGTGGCGGTCACACACCAAGGGTCGGGGCAAGGAGGAGGCGTGCGACATGATGCGCCGCGGCGCCGCGATACCCAGGTCGGCGGCTTGAGGGAGCCGCGGTGACGACGTCGACAACGCTTGGCGGTTACGTCCGCGACCAACTGCAAACCCCGCTGACCCTCGTCGGTGGATTCTTTCGCATGTGTGTGCTGACTGGAAAGGCGCTGTTTCGCTGGCCGTTCCAGTGGCGCGAGTTCATTCTGCAGTGCTGGTTCATCATGCGGGTCGGATTTTTACCGACGATCATGGTCTCGATACCGCTGACGGTGCTGTTGATCTTCACGCTCAATATTCTGCTGGCCCAGTTCGGCGCGGCAGACATCTCCGGTTCCGGCGCGGCGATCGGCGCGGTCACCCAGCTTGGCCCGCTGACAACGGTGCTGGTGGTCGCCGGCGCCGGATCCACGGCCATCTGCGCCGACCTGGGTGCCCGCACCATCCGCGAGGAAATCGACGCGATGGAGGTGCTGGGCATCGATCCCATCCACCGTCTGGTGGTGCCGCGGGTGCTCGCCTCGATGCTGGTCGCCACGCTGCTCAACGGCTTGGTGATCACCGTCGGCCTGGTCGGTGGCTTTCTCTTCGGTGTCTATCTGCAGAACGTTTCGGGCGGCGCCTACCTTGCCACGCTGACCTTGATCACCGGCCTGCCCGAGGTGGTCATCGCAACCATCAAAGCCGCAACGTTCGGCCTGATCGCGGGCCTTGTCGGCTGCTATCGGGGGCTGACCGTCCGTGGCGGTTCCAAGGGTCTTGGCACCGCCGTCAACGAGACCGTGGTGCTGTGTGTGATTGCCCTGTTCGCCGTCAACGTGATCTTGACGACCATCGGTGTGCGATTCGGGACGGGGCGCTGACATGTCGACCGCTGCTGTGCTGCGCGCCCGCTTCCCGCGGGCGGTCGCCAACCTTCGTCAATATGGAGGTGCGGCGGCCCGTGGATTGGACGAGGCCGGCCAGCTCACCTGGTTCGCTTTGACCAGCATCGGGCAGATCGCGCACGCGCTGCGCTACTACCGCAAGGAGACGCTGCGGCTGATCGCCCAGATCGGCATGGGTACCGGCGCGATGGCCGTCGTCGGCGGCACGGTCGCCATCGTTGGCTTTGTCACGCTGTCCGGCAGCTCGCTGGTCGCAATCCAGGGCTTCGCGTCGCTGGGCAACATCGGTGTCGAGGCGTTCACCGGGTTCTTCGCCGCACTGATCAACGTGCGCATCGCCGGCCCAGTTGTCACGGGTGTCGCCCTGGCGGCCACGGTCGGTGCGGGTGCTACGGCCGAGCTGGGCGCGATGCGGATCAGCGAGGAGATCGATGCCCTGGAAGTGATGGGCATCAAGTCGATCTCGTTTCTGGCCTCCACCCGGATCATGGCCGGGCTGGTGGTGATCATCCCGCTGTACGCGTTGGCGATGATTATGTCGTTCCTGTCCCCGCAGATCACCACCACGGTGCTCTACGGGCAGTCGAACGGCACCTACGAGCATTACTTTCAAACGTTCCTGCGTCCCGACGATGTCTTTTGGTCCTTCTTGGAGGCCCTCATCATCACTGCGATCGTCATGGTCAGCCACTGCTACTACGGGTACGCCGCCGGTGGAGGCCCCGTCGGTGTCGGCGAGGCCGTCGGCCGATCGATGCGTTTCTCGTTGGTCTCGGTGCAGGTCGTTGTCCTGTTTGCAGCGTTGGCGCTCTACGGTGTCGACCCGAACTTCAATCTCACGGTGTAGCCGCATGACGACGCCGGGGAAGCTGAACAAGGCGCGAGTGCCGCCCTACAAGACGGCGGGTTTGGGTCTAGTGCTGGTCTTCGCGCTCGTAGTTGCCTTGGTATACCTGCAGTTTCGCGGGGAGTTCACGCCCAAGACGCAGTTGACGATGCTGTCCGCTCGTGCGGGTTTGGTGATGGATCCCGGGTCGAAGGTCACCTATAACGGGGTGGAGATCGGGCGGGTAGACACCATCTCGGAGGTCACACGTGACGGCGAGTCGGCGGCCAAGTTCATCTTGGATGTGGATCCGCGTTACATCCACCTGATTCCGGCAAATGTGAACGCCGACATCAAGGCGACCACGGTGTTCGGCGGTAAGTATGTGTCGTTGACCACGCCGAAAAACCCGACAAAGAGGCGGATAACGCCAAAAGACGTCATCGACGTACGGTCGGTGACCACCGAGATCAACACGTTGTTCCAGACGCTCACCTCGATCGCCGAGAAGGTGGATCCGGTCAAGCTGAACCTGACCCTGAGCGCGGCCGCGGAGGCGTTGACCGGGCTGGGCGATAAGTTCGGCGAGTCGATCGTCAACGCCAACACCGTTCTGGATGACCTCAATTCGCGGATGCCGCAGTCGCGCCACGACATTCAGCAATTGGCGGCTCTGGGCGACGTCTACGCCGACGCGGCGCCGGACCTGTTCGACTTTCTCGACAGTTCGGTGACCACCGCCCGCACCATCAATGCCCAGCAAGCGGAACTGGATTCGGCGCTGTTGGCGGCGGCCGGGTTCGGCAACACCACAGCCGATGTCTTCGACCGCGGCGGGCCGTATCTGCAGCGGGGGGTCGCCGACCTGGTCCCCACCGCCACCCTGCTCGACACTTATAGCCCGGAACTGTTCTGCACGATCCGCAACTTCTACGATGCCGATCCGCTCGCTAAAGCGGCGTCCGGTGGCGGTAACGGCTACTCGCTGAGGACGAACTCAGAGATCCTATCCGGGATAGGTATCTCCTTGTTGTCTCCCCTGGCGTTAGCCACCAATGGGGCGGCAATCGGAATCGGACTGGTAGCCGGATTGATAGCGCCGCCCCTCGCGGTGGCCGCAAATCTAGCGGGAGCCCTACCCGGAATCGTTGGCGGCGCGCCCAATCCCTATACCTATCCGGAGAATCTGCCGCGGGTGAACGCTCGCGGTGGCCCGGGGGGCGCCCCCGGTTGCTGGCAGCCGATCACCCGGGATCTGTGGCCAGCGCCGTATCTGGTGATGGACACCGGTGCCAGCCTCGCCCCGTACAACCACATGGAGGTTGGCTCGCCTTATGCAGTCGAGTACGTCTGGGGCCGTCAGGTAGGGGATAACACGATCAACCCATGAAAATCACTGGAACCGTCGTCAAACTCGGCATCGTCTCGGTGGTGCTGCTGTTCTTCACGGTGATGATCATCGTGATTTTCGGTCAGATGCGCTTCGACCGGACTAATGGCTATACCGCGGAGTTCAGCAATGTCAGCGGGCTGCGCCAAGGCCAGTTTGTCCGTGCTTCGGGGGTAGAGATCGGCAAGGTCAAAGCACTACACCTGGTCGACGGTGGCCGTCGGGTTCGGGTGGAGTTCAATATCGATCGTTCGGTGCCGTTGTATCAGTCCACGACCGCCCAGATCCGCTATTCCGACCTGATCGGTAACCGGTACGTGGAGCTCAAACGGGGTGAGGGCAAGGGGGCCAACGATCTGCTGCCGCCAGGTGGACTCATCCCATTGTCCCGCACGTCACCGGCCTTGGATCTGGACGCGTTGATCGGTGGTTTCAAGCCGGTGTTTCGGGCGTTGGATCCCGCGAAGGTGAACAACATCGCCAACGCGCTCATCACCGTCTTCCAGGGGCAAGGTGGCACCATAAACGACATCCTCGACCAGACCGCGCAACTGACCAGCCAGATCGCGGAGCGCGATCAGGCGATCGGTGAGGTTGTCAAGAACCTGAACATCGTGCTGGACACCACGGTCAAGCATCGAAAAGAGTTCGACGAGACGGTCAATAACTTGGAGAATCTGATCACTGGGCTGAGGAACCACTCCGACCAGTTGGCCGGCGGCCTCGCGCACATCAGCAACGGCGCCGGCACGGTGGCCGACCTGCTTGCCGAGAATCGCACGTTGGTGCGCAAGGCCGTCAGCTACCTGGACGCTATTCAGCAACCGGTCATCGACCAGCGCGTCGAGTTGGACGACCTGCTCCACAAGACGCCGACCGCGTTGACGGCGCTCGGACGCGCCAACGGAACCTACGGCGATTTCCAGAACTTCTACCTCTGCGACCTCCAGATCAAGTGGAACGGATTCCAAGCCGGAGGGCCGGTCCGCACGGTGAAGCTCTTTAGCCAGCCGACGGGTAGGTGCACGCCGCAATGAGAACGCTGGAACCACCCAACCGAATGCGAATTGGGCTCATGGGCATCGTCGTTGCGCTGCTCGTTGTCGCTGTGGGCCAAAGCTTTACCAGTGTTCCCATGCTATTCGCAAAGCCGAGCTACTACGGCCAGTTCACCGACTCCGGCGGACTGCACAAGGGCGACAGGGTACGCATCGCCGGCTTGGGAGTGGGCACCGTGGAGGGGCTCAAGATCGACGGCGACCACATCGTGGTCAAGTTCTCCATCGGCACCAACACCATCGGCACCGAGAGCCGCCTAGCCATCCGCACCGACACCATCCTGGGTAGGAAAGTGCTCGAGATCGAGCCGCGCGGCGCCCAAGCGTTGCCGCCCGGGGGCGTTTTGCCGGTTGGGCAAAGCACCACCCCGTACCAGATTTACGACGCGTTCTTCGACGTCACCAAGGCCGCATCCGGCTGGGACATCGAGACGGTCAAGCGGTCGCTGAATGTGTTGTCGGAGACCGTTGATCAGACCTATCCGCACCTGAGCGCCGCCCTCGACGGGGTGGCTAAGTTCTCCGACACCATCGGCAAGCGCGACGAGCAGATCACGCACCTACTAGCCCAGGCCAACCAGGTGGCCAGCATCCTGGGTGATCGCAGTGAGCAGGTCGACCGCCTATTGGTCAACGCTAAGACCCTGATCGCCGCGTTCAACGAGCGCGGCCGCGCGGTCGACGCCCTGCTGGGGAACATCTCCGCTTTCTCGGCCCAGGTGCAAAACCTTATCAACGACAACCCGAACCTGAACCATGTGCTCGAGCAGCTGCGCATCCTCACCGACCTGTTGGTCGACCGCAAGGAGGATTTGGCTGAAACCCTGACGATCTTGGGCAGATTCAGCGCGTCGTTCGGTGAGACGTTTGCCTCTGGGCCCTACTTCAAAGTGCTGCTGGCCAACCTGGTGCCGGGTCAGATCTTGCAGCCGTTTGTCGATGCGGCATTCAAGAAGCGTGGTATTAGCCCGGAGGACTTCTGGCGCAGCGCCGGGCTGCCGGCATACCGGTGGCCCGACCCCAATGGCACCCGGTTCCCCAACGGTGCGCCGCCGCCACCACCGCCGGTGTTGGAGGGCACGCCCGAGCATCCCGGGCCGGCGGTGCCGCCGGGATCGCCGTGCTCCTACACCCCGCCGGCGGACGGTCTGCCGCGGCCGTGGGATCCGCTGCCCTGCGCTAACCTCACTCAAGGTCCATTCGGTGGCCCCGATTTCCCGGCGCCGCTGGATGTCGCGACGTCGCCGCCGAACCCAGACGGTCCACCGCCCGCCCCGGGCCTACCAATCGCGGGACGTCCGGGTGAGGTGCCGCCGAACGTTCCCGGCACGCCGGTGCCGATTCCACAGGAGGCTCCCCCCGGGGCACGCACGCTGCCCCTCGGGCCGGCGCCTGGTCCGGCTCCGCCCCCGGCGGCGCCAGGCCCGCCGGCACCACCGGGCCCCGGGCCGCAGTTGCCGGCCCCGTTCATCAACCCCGGCGGCACCGGCGGTAGTGGCGTGACGGGAGGTAGCGAGAATTGAGCACCATCTTTGATATCCGCAACCTGCGGTTGCCGCAGCTGTCGCGGGCCTCGGTTGTCATCGGATCGTTGGTGGTGGTGCTGGCGCTGGCCGCCGGAATTGTTGGTGTGCGGCTCTATCAAAAACTGACGAACAACACGGTGGTCGCCTACTTCACCCAAGCCAATGCGCTGTATGTCGGAGACAAGGTCCAGATTATGGGCCTCCCGGTCGGTTCGATCGACAAGATCGAACCAGCCGGCGACAAAATGAAGGTGACTTTCCACTACCAGAACAAGTACAAGGTGCCTGCCAATGCCTCCGCGGTGATCCTCAACCCCACCTTGGTGGCGTCGCGGAACATTCAGTTGGAGCCACCCTACAGAGGTGGTCCAGTGCTGGCCGATAATGCGGTGATCCCGGTCGAGCGCACCCAGGTACCGACGGAGTGGGACGAGCTGCGGGACAGCGTTTCGCATATTATCGACGAGCTCGGCCCGACACCTGAGCAGCCCAAGGGGCCGTTCGGCGAAGTCATCGAGGCATTCGCCGACGGGCTGGCCGGCAAGGGTAAGCAAATCAACACCACGCTGAACAGCCTGTCGCAGGCGTTGAACGCCTTGAATGAGGGCCGCGGCGACTTCTTCGCGGTGGTACGCAGCCTGGCGCTATTCGTCAACGCGCTACATCAGGACGACCAACAGTTCGTCGCGTTGAACAAGAACCTTGCGGAGTTCACCGACAGGTTGACCCACTCCGATGCGGACCTGTCGAACGCCATCCAGCAATTCGACAGCTTGCTCGCCGTCGCGCGCCCGTTCTTCGCCAAGAACCGCGAGGTGCTGACGCATGACGTCAATAATCTCGCGACCGTGACCACCACGTTGCTGCAGCCCGATCCGTTGGATGGGTTGGAGACCGTCCTGCACATCTTCCCGACGCTGGCGGCGAACATTAACCAGCTTTACCATCCGACACACGGTGGCGTGGTGTCGCTTTCCGCGTTCACGAATTTCGCCAACCCGATGGAGTTCATCTGCAGCTCGATTCAGGCGGGTAGCCGGCTCGGTTATCAAGAGTCGGCCGAACTCTGTGCGCAGTATCTGGCGCCAGTCCTCGATGCGATCAAGTTCAACTACTTTCCGTTCGGCCTGAACGTGGCCAGCACCGCCTCGACACTGCCTAAAGAGATCGCGTACTCCGAGCCCCGCTTGCAGCCGCCCAACGGGTACAAGGACACCACGGTGCCCGGCATCTGGGTGCCGGATACGCCGTTGTCACACCGCAACACGCAGCCCGGTTGGGTGGTGGCACCCGGGATGCAAGGGGTTCAGGTGGGACCGATCACGCAGGGTTTGCTGACGCCGGAGTCCCTGGCCGAACTCATGGGTGGTCCCGATATCGCCCCTCCGTCGTCAGGGCTGCAAACCCCGCCCGGACCCCCGAATGCGTACGACGAGTACCCCGTGCTGCCGCCGATCGGTTTACAGGCCCCACAGGTGCCGATACCACCGCCGCCTCCTGGGCCCGACGTAATCCCGGGTCCGGTGCCACCGACGCCGGCACCGGTGGGGGCGCCGTTGCCCGCTGAGGCAGGAGGGGGTCAATGATGAGCGTGCTGGCGCGGATGCGGGTGATGCGCCACCGAGCCTGGCAGGGGCTGGTGTTGCTGGTGCTCGCACTCTTGCTGAGTTCGTGCGGCTGGCGCGGCATCTCCAATGTGGCGATCCCCGGCGGCCCGGGCACCGGCCCGGGCTCCTACACCATCTACGTGCAGATGCCGGACACGTTGGCGATCAACGGCAACAGTCGGGTCATGGTGGCCGACGTCTGGGTCGGATCGATCCGCGCGATCAAGTTGAAGAACTGGGTGGCCACGCTGACGCTGAGCCTGAAGAAGGACGTCACGCTACCGAAAAATGCCACCGCCAAGATCGGGCAGACCAGCCTGCTGGGTTCGCAGCACGTCGAGCTGGCCGCGCCGCCAGATCCGTCGCCGGTGCCGCTGAAGGATGGTGACACCATCCCGTTGAAGCGCTCCTCGGCCTATCCCACCACCGAGCAGACGCTGGCCAGCATCGCCACCTTGTTGCGCGGCGGCGGCCTGGTGAACCTCGAAGGGATTCAGCAAGAGATCAACGCCATCGTGACGGGGCGGGCGGACCAGATCCGGGCCTTTCTTGGCAAGCTCGACACCTTCACCGACGAGCTCAACCAGCAACGCGATGACATTACCCGCGCCATTGATTCCACCAATCGGTTGTTGGCTTATGTGGGCGGTCGTTCGGAAGTCCTCAATCGGGTGCTCACCGACCTACCGCCATTGATCAAGCACTTTGCGGATAAGCAGGAACTGTTGATCAACGCTTCCGATGCGGTAGGCCGGCTCAGCCAGTCCGCCGACCAGTATCTTTCGGCTGCCCGGGGCGATCTGCACCAGGACCTGCAGGCGCTGCAATGCCCGCTCAAGGAACTGCGTCGAGCCGCTCCGTATCTGGTGGGTGCGCTCAAATTGATCCTCACCCAGCCCTTTGACGTCGACACCGTGCCGCAGCTGGTGCGGGGCGACTACATGAACTTGTCGCTGACGCTGGACCTGACCTACAGCGCCATCGACAATGCGTTCCTTACCGGGACCGGATTCTCCGGTGCGTTGCGCGCCCTCGAGCAGTCTTTTGGCCGCGATCCCGAGACAATGATTCCCGACATCCGGTACACACCGAACCCCAACGATGCGCCGGGCGGCCCGCTGGTAGAAAGGGGAAATCGCCAGTGCTGACTCGCTTCATCCGACGCCAGTTGATCCTTTTTGCGATCGTCTCCGTAGTCGCAATCGTCGTATTGGGCTGGTACTACCTGCGAATTCCGAGTCTGGTGGGTATCGGGCAGTACACCTTGAAGGCCGACTTGCCCGCATCGGGTGGCCTGTATCCGACGGCCAATGTGACCTACCGCGGTATCACCATTGGCAAGGTTACTGCCGTCGAGCCCACCGACCAGGGCGCACGAGTGACGATGAGCATCGCCAGCAACTACAAAATCCCCGTCGATGCCTCGGCGAACGTGCATTCGGTGTCAGCGGTGGGCGAGCAGTACATCGACCTGGTGTCCACCGGTGCTCCGGGTAAATACTTCTCCTCCGGACAGACCATCACCAAGGGCACCGTTCCCAGTGAGATCGGGCCGGCGCTGGACAATTCCAATCGCGGGTTGGCCGCATTGCCCACGGAGAAGATCGGCTTGCTGCTCGACGAGACCGCGCAAGCGGTGGGTGGGCTGGGACCCGCGTTGCAACGGTTGGTCGATTCCACTCAAGCGATCGTCGGTGACTTCAAAACCAACATTGGCGACGTCAACGACATCATCGAGAACTCCGGGCCGATTTTGGACAGCCAGGTCAACACGGGTGATCAGATCGAGCGCTGGGCGCGCAAATTGAACAATCTGGCCGCACAGACCGCGACCAGGGATCAGAACGTGCGAAGCATCCTGTCCCAGGCGGCCCCCACCGCCGATGAGGTTAACGCGGTATTCAGCGGTGTTCGCGATTCGCTGCCACAGACCCTGGCCAATCTTGAGGTTGTGTTCGATATGCTCAAGCGCTACCACGCCGGCGTGGAGCAATTGTTGGTGTTCCTCCCACAGGGTGCCGCGATCGCACAGACCGTACTCACGCCAACTCCGGGTGCTGCCCAGCTGCCGCTCGCGCCGGCGATCAACTATCCGCCGCCGTGCTTGACGGGTTTTCTTCCTGCATCGGAGTGGCGGTCTCCGGCCGATACCAGTCCCAGGCCGTTGCCGTCGGGAACCTATTGCAAGATTCCCCAGGATGCCCAGCTGCAAGTCCGGGGGGCGCGCAACATTCCCTGTGTCGATGTCCTGGGCAAACGAGCGGCGACGCCGAAGGAGTGCCGCAGTAAGGACCCGTACGTTCCGCTGGGTACCAACCCGTGGTTTGGTGATCCGAACCAGATTCTCACCTGCCCGGCACCTGGAGCGCGCTGCGATCAGCCGGTGAAGCCCGGGTTGGTGATTCCGGCGCCCTCGATCAACACCGGTTTGAATCCGGCGCCCGCCGATCAGGTGCAAGGAACGCCCCCGCCGGTCAGTGACCCGTTGCAAAGACCGGGTTCGGGTACTGTGCAGTGCAACGGGCAGCAGCCTAACCCGTGCGTCTACACTCCAACATCGGGCCCGTCGGCGGTCTATAGCCCGGCCAGCGGTGAACTGGTGGGGCCGGATGGTGTCAAGTACGCCGTCGCAAACTCGAGCACAACAGGAGACGACGGATGGAAGGAGATGCTGGCGCCGGCCAGCTGAACCCTGCCGATGCGAATAAGTCGTCGTCTACGGAGGTGAAGGCGGCGGATTCGGCGGAATCTGACGCCGGAGCCGACCAGACTGGCCCGCAGGTGAAGGCGGCGGATTCGGCGGAATCTGACGCCGGAGAGCTCGGCGAGGACGCGTGCCCAGAACAGGCCCTCGTCGAGCGGCGCCCGTCGCGGTTGCGGCGAGGCTGGCTTGTTGGCATTGCGGCGACGCTGCTCGCGTTGGCCGGTGGCCTTGGCGCAGCGGGTTATTTTGCGTTGCGCTCACACCAGGAAAGCCAATCAATCGCGCGCGAGGACCTTGCGGCCATTGAGGCCGCTAAGGATTGCGTTGCGGCCACGCAGGCACCCGATGCTGGGGCGATGTCGGCTAGCATGCAGAAGATCATCGAGTGTGGCACCGGTGATTTCGGTGCCCAGGCGTCGTTGTACACCAGCATGCTCGTCGAGGCGTATCAAGCGGCCAGCGTCCACGTGCAAGTGACCGATATGCGCGCGGCGGTCGAGCGCAACAACAATGACGGGTCGGTCGATGTTCTGGTGGCGCTCCGGGTCAAGGTGTCCAACACCGACTCGGATGCCCATGAAGTCGGCTACCGTCTTCGGGTCCGGATGGCACTGGATGAGGGCCGCTATAAGATCGCCAAACTCGACCAGGTGACGAAGTGACGGTGGTGGTCGAGAAGACGCCGACCACCCTGCCCCAGGCGACACCGAACGGTGCAGCGCCCTGGCATGTTCGGGCGGGCGCCTTCGCCATCGACGTGCTGCCCGGGCTCGCCGTGGCGGCGACCATGGCGTTGACGGCTTTAACGGTGCCGCCGGGCAGCGCGTGGCGGTGGTTATGCGCTTGTCTGCTCGGATTGACCATTCTCCTTCTGGCCGTTAACCGGTTGTTGTTGCCGACGATTACCGGATGGAGTCTTGGCCGCGCTCTTACCGGCATCCGGGTGGTTCGGCGTGACGGCTCCGCCATCGGTCCGTGGCGGTTGCTGGTCCGGGATTTGGCGCACTTGGTGGACACCCTCTCGCTGTTTGTGGGTTGGCTGTGGCCGCTGTGGGATTCGCGGCGACGCACCTTCGCCGACCTGTTGTTGCGCACTGAGGTGCGACGTGTCGAACCGGTGCAGCGGCCCGCGGTGATACGGCGACTGACGGCGGCGGTGGCATTGGCGGCGGCGGGCGCGTGCGCGAGCGCAACCGCGGTGGGCGCTGCGGTGGTGTACGTCAATGAATGGCAAACCGATCACACTCGCGCGCAGCTCGCAACGCGGGGCCCGAAGCTCGTGGTCGACGTCCTGAGCTACGACCCCGAAACGGTGCAGCGTGATTTCGAACGGGCGCGATCGCTGGCCACCGACAGGTACCGCCCGCAGCTGAGCATCCAACAGGATTCGGTGCGCGAGTCGGGACCTGTTCGTAACCAGTACTGGGTTACCGACAGCGCGGTGCTGTCGGCGACACCAGCTCAGGCGACCATGCTGTTGTTCATGCAGGGTGAACGCGGTACACCACCCAATCAGCGGTATATTCAGTCAACTGTGCGGGCGATCTTCCAAAAATCGCGCGGGCAATGGCGCCTCGACGATCTGGCAGTCGTGATGAAACCCCGACAACCCACCGGCGAAAAATGAGCCCCCGTCGTAAGTTTGAACCCGGCGAGGGGGCGCTGCTGGCCCCGCAGTCAATCGAACCGTCGCGGCGATGGGGTTTGCCGCTGGCTCTGACCGCATCCGCTGTGGTTATGGCCGCGGCGATCTCAGCCTGTGCGCTCATGCGGATCTCCCATGAATCGCACCAGCGAGCAGCGCACAAGGATATCGTGATGCTCAGTGATGTCCGATCTTTCATGACCATGTTCACGTCACCGGATCCGTTTCACGCCAACGAATATGCGGAGCGGGTGCTGTCCCACGCCACGGGCGACTTCGCCAAGCAGTACCACGAAAGAGCAAACGATATCCTGATTCGCATCTCCGGGGTGGAACCGACCACAGGAACGGTTCTAGACGCGGGCGTACAGAGGTGGAACGAGGATGGTAGTGCCAACGTGCTGGTGGTCACCCAGATCACCTCGAAATCCGCGGACGGCAAGCGGGTGGTCTCGAACGCCAATCGTTGGCTGGTAACGGCTAAGCAGGAAGGTAACGAGTGGAAGATCAGCAGTCTGCTTCCGGTGATCTGACCCAAAAGTCCGTTGCCAACGGAGAGTCCACCGACACGGCATCCGCAGCCACCGAGGGCCACCGGGGCGAGATCGACGCCGCGGGAGAGCCGGACGAACGCGGTGCCGCCGTGGCTGACAGCCAAGCTGACGAGGATGATTCGGCCGCGACGGCTGCCAGGGGCGGCAAGACACGGGCAAGACGATCGCGTGGCAGGCGGTTAGCGATCACGGTCGGCGTGGCCGCTGCGTTGTTCGTGGGCTCGGCAGCGTTCGCTGGTGCGACGGTGGAGCCCTACCTCTCCGAGCGCGCCGTGGTGGCCACCAAGCTCATGGTCGCGCGGACCGCCGCCAATGCGATCACGACGTTGTGGACCTACACGCCGGAGAACATGGACACCCTGGCCGATCGGGCCGCGAATTACCTCAGCGGTGATTTCGCGGCTCAGTACCGCAGATTCGTCGACCAGATCGCCGCAGCAAACAAACAGGCCAAGATTACCAACGATACCGAGGTCACCGGTGCTGCCGTGGAATCGCTGAGCGGCCGGGATGCCGTTGCCATCGTCTACACCAACACCACGACCACCAGTCCGGTGACCAAGAACATCCCAGCATTGAAGTATCTGTCCTACCGGCTGTTCATGAAGCGTTATGACGCGCGGTGGCTGGTGACCAGGATGACGACCATCACCTCGCTGGATTTGACGCCGCAGGTGTAGCGGGACCGAGCCCGCCGGCGCTGCGAAGCCTTAGTTGAACGCCAGCCAGCTGGGCAGCGCCCGCTCATGGGAGTCACAGAGCACCTGACGGGTGTCGCACGATCCTTTCGGCGACCCAGCGCCGGCCCACATGCCCCCGGTATCACGGCGCAGAACGATCGCCGATGACCCCCCGCCGTCGAGCAGAATCGCGGTGTCACTACCCAGGCCGCGGAACAGGTCTTGGATGTTGTCCGGGGTGTAGTTGCCGCCCTGGAAGATGTACATCTCGTCCTTCTGCTTCGCATAGGCAAGCGCCGTTCGCGCGGCGCTGGGACCGCCGTCGTGGAGCTGGCCGGTATTGCCGGGGGATAACAGCCCGATTCCGGCCACGGCGACGAACCGTGCATTCTTGTTGAGCAAGTCCTCGATCACCGGAGTGGCAAGATCGTAGTCCTGTCTGCTTTTGGGCCGCAAAACATACGGTGCACCACCGACCGGAAGGATCATCGTCGTCAGCGAGCTCCACAACTCATTTCCTCCGGAAAGGCCCTGCTTTCCGGCGTAGGCGACGGTGCCGGTGACCGCTTGGTTGGCGCGTCCTTGTCCGCGGGTGTTGTCCACGTAGGCGCCCAGCGGTGAGCTGCAGCCGGTCGACCGCCAGCTGCCCCCCTTTTGTCCGCGAACGTCGAAGAAGTTGGCGTTGACCGCAATGGTGGGTCGCCCCATACGCTGCCACGCCTTAAGCGGCGGGTAGATCTCGGAGGCTTGCCACAAGCCTTCACCGGTGCGAGCACCTGGGTTGTGTTCGCAGCGCGCCTGGTCTCCAGTGTGGGTGTCTACCAGTAGATGTGGTGAAAGCCGTTGGGAGGCATTCTTGATGATCATCAGATGGCCGCCGTTGTTCATCTCGTACCAGTGACCACCTGCGTTGAGCAGCGGCATAGGATGACCGCCGCCGAAGTTGTACACCAGGTATGAGCCCCTGGTGGTGGCTATCGCTTGGGCGAGCATCTCGCGCCCGTCGGCGGCGCGGGCGGCCGGCTGCCCGGTGGTGCAGGCGAGGGCGGCGCACACCGCCAACGCGGCGTAGCAAGCCGTCAATCGGCGCAGGCTGGCAGTCGGTGTCAGCACAGCAACCCTCTCGGCCCGAATCCACATGCAACCATCCCAGCATTAGGCACACTGATCACACTGTCAACTTCAGTAACAGCTGCGTGACGGTTCGGCCGCGTTCGAATTACGGTTGTTCGCTTGAGCTTTCGCGTGCGCTTTGGCGAGCTTGGTATTGAGCTTGGTGTTCCACGGCGATCGCCATCTCGACCGCTCCCGGAATTCGGTGGAAGCTGCTGCGGTCGTACAGGTGTGTGATGAATCCACCCAGCAACAGCCCGATGATCAGCCCGATCGACGTCATGGTCAGGGCCTGGGACAGGCCGGCGTCGGCGTTTCCGTTCAGATACAGCAGTGACCGCACACCTAGGAACACCTGGTGCATCGGCTCGAATTGAGCCAACCAGCGGAAGAACGCTGGTACGGCTTCCAGCGGGACGGTCGCGCCCGCCGACGGCAATCCGAGGATGACGAAGATCAACATGCTGACCAACAGGCCCATCGAGCCCAGCACCGCGATCAGCGAGCTGGACGTGACGCCGACCGCTATGATCGCGAATACTCCGTAGAGCCATACTTGCCACCCGAGCGGAATCGGCATGCCCAGGCCGTGGGCGATCGCCAGGTAGACACCCGAGGTGAGCAACGCCAGCACCACCATCACCGCCCACTTGACCAACAGCGTACGGAAGCGAGAGATGTTGACCTGCTCGGCGAAGCGATAGACGGGGCCGAATTCGGCTGGTACATAGCCAAGCATCGAGTCCACCAGGGTGCTCACCACGATGCTGCCGGTAAAGCCCGCCAATAGCAGCAAGAGGGCGTAGTAAAACGCCGACAGCCCGTTGCCGGTGCCGTTGGGCAGTGGGTTATAGGCGGTGGATTTGACATCGATGGGACTGGCCAGCCCGGCCGCCGCCGCCCCGGCCAGTGCCACACCGCCGGTCTGGGCCGCTACCTCCGCGGTAAGTCGCTCGCCCACTTTGCCGTTGACCACCGTCAGTGCCCGGGTCAGCGTCTGGCCGGCGATGCTAGCTGCCAGCGTGCCCGCCCGCGGATTCGTTGAGATCGTGATCGCGGGCCGGTCTGTGCGGGTTGGCGTCACCGCACTCGCCCCGAAGTCCCGTAGCTGCGACGAGAAGGTCGGCGGTATCAGCGCCGAGCCGTACACCGCCGCGGTGTCGAGCAGCCGCCTGGCCTCGTCCGGCGAAACCACTCGGATGTCGAACTTGTTCTTGTCCAAGCCGGAAACCAGACCGTCGACAATCTGCTGGCCCGCGGGCCCGGCGTCCTCGTTCACCAACGCGATTGGGAAATGCCGCAAATTGGTCATGGGGTTTAGGATGCCGCCCAGATAGAGCGCGGCCAGCGCCGACATCAGGGCCAACGTGGTGGCGATCGGTGCCATCCAGAAACGCACCGTCCGAATCGCTTTGACGTTCCGCTTGGGGTTGGGTGCGGCGGGGCGCGGCTGCGCTTGAGACATGCGGGCTCCTGTCTGTCGTGGCCACTCTATGTTGCCGAATCGCCCAGCTTCGCGTGCATCTCCCAGATCAGTACTTCCGACGGCTCATTGGCGGTCAGGCCGCGGGCGTCAGCGTCGGTGAACCGCACCGCGTCCCCGTCGGCAAGCTCGCCGCCACCTTCCAGAGTGAGGCGGCCGTAGGCGACGAACAGATGCAGGAAGGGTGCGCAGGGCAGGCTGACCGTAGCGCCGGGCCGCAGCCGCGCGCCGTGCAACGAGGCGCTGCTGTTATGCAGGGTGAGCGCTGCGTCTTGCCCGGGTATGCCCGACGCGATGGTTACCAGGCCGGCGCGCAACAGTTCGTCGTCTATCTCCTGCTGTTGGTAGCTGGCAGTGATGCCGGTTGCATCGGGTATTACCCACATCTGCACGAAATGCACCGGCTCGGTAGCAGAATCGTTCATTTCCGAATGCAAGATTCCGGTGCCGGCCGACATGCGTTGGGCCAGACCGGGATAGATCACTCCGCTATTGCCGGCGGAATCCTGGTGTCTGAGCGCTCCCCGCAGCACCCAGGTCACGATTTCCATGTCACGGTGTGGATGGGGATCAAAACCCGAAGCCGGTTCCATTTGGTCGTCGTTGTTCACCAACAGGAGCCCGTGGTGGGTGTTGTCGGGATCGTAGTGGTCGCCGAATGAGAACGAATGCCGGGATTTCAGCCAGGACGTCGTGGTGACCGCCCGGTCGGCCGCACGCCTTATCTCGACGGTGGCGGTCATGACGTCACGTTCGCCATCACAGCGAATCGGGCAGGCCGAATTTCGGGAACAAGGTGGTGTCGAGGAAGGCCACCACGTGTGACACGCGGTCGGCGGCCATGTCCAGCACGTGTAGCTGAAAAGGCAGGTGCACGTCACCGGCACGCATGTACATGGCCGCGGCGGGCTGGCCGTTGGCGATCAACGAAATCAGGCGCATATCGCCAGGCGAATAGGCGGGGCACTGTTGGTGAATGAGGGTGACGATGGCCTGTGCGCCCTGGTACCAGCCGGTATACGGCGGCATTTCCCAGATCGCCTCGGCGGTGAACAGCTCGACCAACCGGTCGATGTCATAAGCCTCGAACGCGGCGATATAGCGGGCCAACAGGTCTTGCGCCTCGGGTGAATCCGGCGCGGACAACCGGTCGGCGGCGCTGGGCCGGACCGTCTGCAGCTGAGAGCGGGCCCGCTGCAGCAGGCTATTGACGGCGACGGTGCTGGTACCGATCGCGTCGGCCACCTCGGCCGATTTCCACTGCAGCACGTCGCGCAGCAGCAGTACGGCTCGCTGCCGGGGTGAGAGGTGCTGCAGAGCCGCCACAAAGGCCAACCGCACCGATTCCCGGTTCCCGACGATCGTTGAGGGATCAGCAGGGTCGTCCGTCACGTCCGGCAGCGGCTCCAGCCAGGACACCTCTCGACGTTCCACCAACTCCCCGGACGGATCGGCACTCGGCCGCCCGAGCCCCGTCGGCAACGGCCGGCGTCGACGGCCCTCCAACGCCGTCAGGCAGGTGTTGGTGGCGATCCGATGCAGCCAGGTGCGTAGCGAGGACTTGCCCGCGAAGCCCTCATAGGCCTTCCAGGCCCGCAGCAGCGTCTCCTGAACAAGGTCTTCCGCGTCGTGCAGCGAGCCAGTCATGCGATAGCAGTGTGCGAGCAGTTCACGCCGGTAGGGCTCGGTGTGGGCGGAGAAGTCCCCGCGCCGTTCGTCGGCGGGCTCGCGGCCAGAGTTTTCTGCGAGCACACTCACGTCAATGAGCCTACGCAGAGTCTCCGACACTCTCACCGGAGCAGCCGTTACGCTCCCGGTAATGACTACCACCCGGACTGAACGGAATTTCGCGGGCATCGGCGATGTGCGCATCGTCTACGACGTCTGGACGCCGGACACCGCGCCGCAAGCGGTGGTCGTGCTGGCCCATGGTCTGGGCGAGCATGCCCGCCGCTACGACCATGTCGCGCAGCGGCTCGGCGCGGCCGGCCTGGTCACCTATGCGCTTGACCACCGCGGGCATGGCCGCTCGGGTGGCAAACGGGTGCTAGTGAGAGACATCTCCGAGTACACCGCTGACTTCGACACCCTCGTTGGGATCGCCACCCGGGAATATCCCGGGTGCAAGCGCATCGTGCTCGGGCACAGCATGGGCGGCGGCATTGTGTTCGCTTACGGTGTCGAACGTCCAGACAACTACGACCTGATGGTGCTTTCGGCGCCGGCGGTGGCGGCACAGGACCTGGTGAGCCCGGTAGTGGCGGTTGCCGCCAAGCTTCTGGGCGTCGTGGTGCCCGGCCTGCCGGTGCAGGAACTGGATTTTACTGCCATCTCTCGCGACCCTGAGGTGGTCCAGGCTTACAACACCGACCCACTCGTGCACCACGGACGGGTTCCGGCCGGGATTGGCCGCGCGCTGCTGCAGGTGGGCGAGACCATGCCGCGGCGAGCACCGGCATTGACCGCGCCGCTGCTAGTGCTGCACGGCACCGATGACCGGCTGATCCCCATCGAGGGCAGCCGTCGCCTGGTCGAATGTGTGGGATCGGCCGACGTGCAGCTGAAGGAGTATCCCGGGCTGTACCACGAGGTGTTCAACGAGCCGGAGCGCAACCAGGTGCTCGACGATGTGGTCGCCTGGCTCACCGAGCGGTTGTAGGCCGAGCCGACCTGTCGCAGCCCTCCACTAGTTTTGGCGCCATGACCAACGACAAGATGCTGGCCCGCATCGCAGCCCTGCTGCGCCAGGCCGAAGGCACCGACAACCCGCACGAGGCCGACGCGTTCATGAGCACCGCACAACGGTTGGCCACGGCGGCATCCATCGACCTGGCGGTGGCCCGGTCGCACGCGGGCAACCGTTCACCCGCGCAGGCCCCGACACAGCGCACCATCACCATCGGGGCGGCGGGCACCCGCGGATTGCGGACCTATGTGCAGCTCTTCGTGCTCATCGCGGCGGCCAACGACGTGCGCTGCGACGTGGCATCGAATTCGACGTTCGTGTACGCCTACGGGTTCGCCGAGGACATCGACACCAGCCACGCCCTATACGCCAGCCTGGTGGTCCAGATGGTCCGGGCATCCGACGCCTACCTCGCCTCGGGAGCGCACCGGCCCACGCCGACGATCACCGCCCGACTCAACTTCCAGCTGGCGTTCGGCGCCCGGGTCGGCCAGCGCTTGGCCGATGCCCGAGAGCAGACTCGGCAGGAAGCCACCAAGGACCGTGATCGTCCGCCTGGTACCGCAATTGCCCTGCGGGACAAGGACATCGAGCTGCATGAGTACTACCGTCGTTCCTCTAAGGCGCGCGGCGCCTGGCGAGCCAGCCGGGCCACCGCGGGATACTCGTCGGCGGCACGGCGCGCCGGTGATCGAGCGGGACGGCAAGCACGACTCGGGAACAACCCCGAGCTGCCCGGGGCACGGGCCGCGCTGGGCCGGTGATCGGCGCGGACGTTCCGCGGGATTCCCAGCGTGCCAGGGTGTACGCGGCCGAGGCGTTCGTCCGGACCTTGTTCGACCGCGTCACCGCACACGGCTCACCGACGGTGGAGTTCTTCGGTACCCAGTTGACGCTGCCCCCAGAAGGTCGGTTCGGTTCGGTGGCATCGGTGCAGCGTTATGTGGACGACGTGCTTGCGCTACCGGCGGTAGGGCAGAACTGGCCGACGGTGTCGCCGGTGCGCGTGCGGGCGCGCCGGGCGGCCACCGCGGCGCACTATGAAAACCATGGCGGCACAGGCACTATTGCGGTACCCGACCGGCACACCGCCGGTTGGGCGATGCGCGAGTTGGTCGTGCTACACGAAGTGGCGCATCATTTGTGCCAGGTGCCACCGCCACACGGACCCGAGTTTGTGGCGACGGTGTGCACCCTGACAGAGCTGGTGATGGGACCCGAAGTTGGTCACGTGTTTCGCGTCGTCTACGCGCAGGAGGGCGTGCGCTGAACGAGCTAGACGCCGACCTGCGGGCACGTGAGGTCGAGGCCCAGATGACCGACGACGAGCGATTCTCACTGTTGGTCGGCCTGACCGGGGCCAGCGATCTGTGGCCGGTGCGCGATGAACGCATCCCACAGGGCGTGCCGATGTGTGCCGGGTATGTGCCGGGGATTCCCCGGCTCGGGGTCCCGGCCTTGTTGATGAGCGATGCCGGTCTGGGCGTCACCAACCCTGGCTACCGCCCCGGTGACACCGCTACGGCGCTGCCCGCCGGCCTTGCCCTAGCGGCCAGCTTTAACCCGGTGCTGGCCCGGTCCTCGGGCAAAGCGATCGGCCGGGAGGCGCGCAGTCGCGGGTTCAACGTGCAACTGGCCGGCGCAATCAATCTGGCGCGCGACCCGCGTAACGGCCGCAACTTCGAGTACCTTTCCGAGGACCCGTTGTTGAGTGCCACGATGGCCGCGGAGTCGATCATCGGGATTCAGCAGCAGGGTGTCATTGCGACGACGAAACACTTCTCGCTGAACTGCAACGAAACCAATCGGCACTGGCTGGACGCGGTCATCGATCCCGACGCGCACCGCGAGTCGGACTTGTTGGCGTTCGAGATCGTCATCGAGCGGTCGCAGCCCGGCGCCGTGATGGCGGCGTACAACAAGGTCAACGGAGATTACGCTGCCGGCAACGACCACTTGCTCAACGACGTGCTGAAAGGTGCTTGGGGATACCGCGGTTGGGTGATGTCGGATTGGGGCGGAACACCCAGCTGGGAGTGCGCGCTGGCCGGCCTGGACCAAGAGTGCGGTGCGCAGATCGATGCAGTGCTGTGGCAGTCGGAAGCATTCACCGACCGCCTGCGTGCCGCCTACGCCGACGGCAATCTACCCAAGGGGCGCCTGTCGGACATGGTACGGCGGATCCTGCGGTCGATGTTTGCCGTCGGAATCGACCGATGGAAACCAGCGCCGGCGCCGGACATGAATGCGCACAACGAGATTGCCGCACAGATGGCGCGGCAAGGAATCGTGCTGCTGCAAAACCGAGGGCTGCTGCCGCTCGCTCCCGAATCGGCCGGGCGTATTGCCGTCATCGGCGGCTATGCACACCTCGGTGTGCCAGCCGGTTACGGTTCGAGCGCCGTCACCCCGCCGGGGGGCTATGCGGGCGTGATACCGATCGGTGGGTCTGGCTTGGCAGCCGGGTTGCGTAATCTCTACCTGCTGCCGTCAAGCCCGCTGAGTGAGTTGCGAAAGCGGTTGCCCAACGCGCAGTTCGAGTTCGATCCTGGCATCAACCCGGCGGAGGCGGTGCTGGCTGCGCGGCGAGCAGACATCGCGATCGTGTTCGCGATCCGTGCCGAAGGAGAGGGCTTCGACAGCGCCGATCTGTCGCTGCCATGGGGTCAGGATGCGCTGATCGCCGCAGTCGCGTCCGCCAACGCGAATACCGTTGTGGTGCTTGAGACGGGCAACCCGGTGACCATGCCCTGGCGCGACTCGGTGAACGCCATCATGCAGGCCTGGTATCCGGGCCAGGCGGGTGGCCAGGCCGTTGCGGAGATTGTGACCGGGCAGGTGAATCCTTCGGGCCGGCTGCCGATCACCTTCCCGGTCGATCTCGGTCAGACGCCACGCTCGCAACCGCCCGAGCTCGGTGCCCCGTGGGGGACATCGACCACGATCCACTACACCGAGGGCGCCGATGTTGGTTACCGCTGGTTTGCCAGCACAAATCAGACCCCGATGTTCGCGTTCGGTCACGGCTTGTCCTATACCAGTTTCGAGTATCGTGACCTGGTGGTGACGGGCGGCCACACCGTGCACGCCAGTTTCAGCGTTACCAACACGGGCGACCGCAGCGGGGCGGATGTCCCGCAGCTGTATATGATCGCAGCTCCCGGCGAATCGCGGTTGCGGTTGCTGGGATTCGAGCGGGTCGAGCTCGAACCCGGCCAGACTCGGCGGGTAAGGATCGAGGCGGACCCGCGACTGCTCGCCCGCTACGACGGCGAGGCCAGAAGCTGGCGCATCGAGCCGGGCGGTTACACGGTGGCGGTGGGCGCTTCGGCGGTAGCGCTGAAGCTGGCAGCCAAGGTCAAGCTGGCCGGCCGTGGGTTCGGGCGGTGACGGGCCGGCCCAGCGAGGCCCGTACCCACGACCGGCATGATAGGTCTACTTGACCGGGGCCAATTCGTCGCCGCAGGTGCAGCGGTAGGCGTCACCGGCGCCAGCACAGTGGCATGGGACTTCGATGCGAACCCGACAGCCACAGCCCTCGTGGCTGCAGGTCAGCAAGGTCCCAGCCTCGTAGTTCGTCATTCGTATCACCCTCATCCGTGTCGGGGATCCCCGAGGAATCCCAGGTGGTCAGCTGTCGGTAATCCAGAACAGCTACTTAAATATATACCCTATACGGGTATCTGGTAAACCCCCAGGCCGGTGGGCGGTTGCCTGCTGGCGCGCGACGGTCGGTGGTCGCGCTAGCGTTTGGGCATGGACCAGCAACCCAACCCGCCCGACGTCGACGCATTTTTGGACAGCACACTGGTCGGCGACGATCCGGCGTTAGCCGCGGCATTGGCGGCCAGCGACGCGGCCGAGTTACCCCGCATCGCGGTGTCGGCACAGCAGGGCAAGTTCCTGTGCCTGCTGGCCGGTGCCATCCAGGCGCGCCGCGTCCTCGAGATCGGCACACTCGGTGGCTTCAGCACCATTTGGCTGGCGCGTGGCGCGGGCCCACAGGGACGGGTGGTCACGCTGGAATACCAGCCCAAGCACGCTGAGGTCGCCCGGGTGAACCTGCAGCGAGCGGGCGTCGCCGATCGGGTGGAGGTGGTCGTCGGTCCGGCGCTGGACACGTTGCCGACGTTGGCCGGTGGCCCGTTCGACCTGGTGTTCATCGACGCCGACAAAGAGAACAACGTCGCATATATTCAGTGGGCGATCCGGTTGGCCCGGCGCGGCGCAGTGATCGTGGTGGACAACGTTATTCGTGGCGGCGGGATTCTTGCTGAGTCCGACGATGCCGACGCAGTGGCGGCACGTCGGACGCTGCAAATGATGGGTGAGCACCCCGGCCTAGACGCCACGGCGATCCAGACCGTCGGGCGCAAGGGCTGGGACGGTTTCGCCCTCGCTTTGGTGCGGTAGCCGCTGGTCCGGCGCCCAATTTTCGTTGCTGGCATCCCGAAAACGGGCGTAATCTTGGAGCAGATGGATGGGTGGCAGCGAGCCCAAAAGTTTTGCTGCATAACAGAAAGGTTGCAAAATGAGTACAGTCCATTCATCAATTGATCAACACCCTGATTTGTTGGCTCTGCGTGCCAGCTTCGACCGCGCCGCCGAGTCGACGATCGCGCATTTCACATTCGGTCTGGCCCTGCTGGCGGGCCTGTATGTGGCTGCATCGCCGTGGATCGTCGGCTTCAGCGCCACCAGAGGGCTGCCAACGTGTGACCTTATCGTGGGGATCGCGGTCGCGTACTTGGCGTATGGGTTCGCGTCGGCCCTGGATCGCACACACGGCATGACCTGGACGCTACCCGTGCTCGGTGTGTGGGTCATTTTCTCGCCGTGGGTGCTACCAGGGGTCGCGGTGACGGCTGGCATGATGTGGTCGCACATCATCGCAGGTGCGGTGGTAGCCGTCCTGGGCTTCTACTTCGGGATGCGCACGCGGGCCGCGGCTAACCAAGGATAGTTCGAAGTTCGCGAGCCAGAGGGCAACTCGGGAATGTCCTGGCCGGGGCGGTCCCGGCCAGGCAGCGGCTAGTTGCGGCTAGCCGCAGACCGCGCCGACCGCGGCAGAGCTGACCAGCTTGACGTACTTGGACAGTACGCCAGTAGTGTAGCGCGGCGGTGGAGGACTGAAATCCTGTTGTCGGGACGCGAATTCGGCCGGATCGGCCAACACATCGAGAACGCGGCCGGCCACGTCGAGCCGGATCCGGTCGCCGTTGCGCAGAAGTGCGATCGGTCCGCCGTCGACCGCCTCCGGTGCGATGTGGCCAACGCACAGGCCGGTGGTTCCACCGGAGAACCGGCCGTCGGTCAGCAGTAGAACATCTTTACCGAGTCCTGCGCCTTTGATCGCGCCTGTGATGGCGAGCATTTCGCGCATCCCGGGGCCGCCCTTGGGTCCTTCGTACCGGATTACCACGGCGTCGCCCACGGTAATGGTGCCATCCTCAAGGGCGTCCAGCGCAGCGCGCTCGCCGTCGAAAACTCTTGCGGTGCCTTCGAATACGTCGGAATCGAATCCGGCGGTCTTGACCACCGCACCTTCGGGTGCCAGCGATCCGTGCAGGATGGTGATGCCACCGCTCGGGTGGATCGGGTTTGCCAACGCACGTAGCACCTTGCCATCTGGATCCGGCGGGGTGATGGCAGCCAGATTCTCGGCCATGGTGTGACCGGTAACCGTCAGGCAGTCGCCGTGTAGCAGACCGGCGTCCAGCAGCGCCTTCATAACCACCGGCACACCGCCGATGTGATCGACGTCGGACATCACATGGCGGCCGAACGGCTTGACATCGGCCAAATGCGGCACCCCCGACCCGATCCGGCTGAAGTCCTGAAGCGATAGTGCGACGTTGGCCTCGTGGGCGATGGCCAGCAGATGCAGCACCGCGTTGGTCGAGCCGCCGAACGCCATTACCACCGCGATGGCGTTCTCGAACGCCTCCTTGGTGAGGATGTCGCGGGCGGTGATGCCGCGGCGCAGCAGCTCGACGACGGCCTGACCGCTGCGACGCGCGAACCCGTCGCGCCGGCGGTCGGTCGCCGGCGGTGCCGCGCTGCCCGGCAACGACATGCCGAGCGCCTCGGCGGCGCTGGCCATGGTGTTAGCGGTGTACATGCCGCCGCATGCCCCTTCGCCGGGGCAGATTGCCCGCTCGATGGCATCGACGTCGGCGCGACTCATCAAACCGCGAGAGCACGCTCCGACCGCCTCGAAGGCGTCAATGATGGTGACGTCTCGTTCGCTACCGTCGGAGAGCTTGGCCCGGCCGGGCAAAATAGAGCCCGCGTAGAGGAACACCGCCGCCAGATCCAGTCGTGCGGCGGCCATCAGCATTCCGGGCAGCGATTTGTCGCATCCGGCCAGCAGCACCGAACCGTCGAGTCGTTCGGCCTGCATCACGACTTCGACGCTGTCGGCGATCACCTCACGGGAAACCAGCGAGAAGTGCATCCCCTCATGACCCATGGAGATGCCGTCCGAAACCGAGATCGTGCCGAACTCAAGCGGATAGCCGCCGGCCGAAAACACCCCCTCCTTGACCGCGTTGGCCAGCCGGTCCAATGAGAGATTGCACGGCGTGATTTCGTTCCACGACGACGCGACCCCGATCTGTGGCTTCGCGAAGTCTTCGTCGTCCATGCCCACCGCCCTCAACATGCCCCGGGCAGCGGCCTTCTCCAGGCCGTCGGTGACGTCTCGACTGCGGGGCTTGATGTCGGCGACCGTCGAGACGGAAGCGGCTTCGTCGGTGGTTTGCGGCATTGTTCAAGTATGCGGCCCAAGGATGCGCTCGCCGCGGCACGGTTGCCAAATTCTAGGTCCGATACCCCGCTGGGGTACAAGATATGATGGGTAGCATGCCTGGGCCCTGCTTTCGGGTTGGCGAGTATCTCTGGAGATGGCGAGTAAATGACAGCAGCACACGGCTACACGCAGCAAAAGGACAACTACGCCAAGCGGTTGCGTCGCGTCGAGGGGCAAGTGCGCGGCATCGCGCGAATGATCGAGGAAGACAAGTACTGCATTGACGTTCTGACCCAGATCAGCGCCGTCACCAGTGCGTTGCGGTCGGTGGCGCTGAACCTGCTGGACGAGCACCTGAGCCACTGCGTCACCCGTGCCGTGGCCGAGGGCGGTCCTGGGGCTGACGGCAAGCTGGCAGAGGCCTCGGCAGCAATCGCGCGCCTGGTTCGTTCCTGATCGCCGCGTGTTGAAGCGCAAACCTGCCCACCACCCGTTGGTGCGGTGCGTACGGTAGGGGCAGCGTAATCGTGCCCTGAACGACCCCGAACCATCGAACTTCGCGGCCGATTCCGCGCAGGACGCGATGACTGCCCCAACCGGAACCTCCGCCACTACGACGCGACCGTGGACGCCACGGATCGCCACGCAACTGTCCGTGCTGGCTTGCGCGGCCTTTATCTATGTCACCGCCGAAATCCTGCCAGTGGGCGCGCTGTCGGCGATAGCGCGGAACTTGCGCGTCAGCGTGGTCCTAGTTGGGACCTTGCTGTCCTGGTATGCCCTTGTCGCGGCCGTGACAACGGTTCCGCTGGTGCGTTGGACCGCACACTGGCCGCGCCGCCGGGCCCTGGTGGTCAGCCTGGTCTGCCTGACCGTCTCGCAACTCGTCTCGGCGCTGGCGCCCAACTTCGCGGTGCTGGCCGCCGGGCGGGTGCTCTGCGCGGTCACCCATGGCCTGCTGTGGGCGGTCATCGCGCCGATCGCCACCCGGCTGGTGCCGCCCAGTCACGCCGGGCGCGCCACGACGTCGATCTACATCGGAACCAGTCTGGCGCTGGTCGTCGGTAGCCCACTCACGGCTGCCATGAGCCTGATGTGGGGTTGGCGGCTGGCGGCGGTGTGCGTGACCGGCGCGGCGGCCGCGGTCGCCCTGGCCGCCCGGCTGGCGTTGCCGGAGATGGTGCTGCGCGCCGACCAGCTCGAGCACGTTGGCCGACGGGCTCGTCACCACCGTAATCCTCGCCTGGTCAAGGTCAGTGTGCTCACGATGATCGCGGTAACCGGCCATTTCGTGTCCTACACCTACATCGTGGTGATCATCCGCGACGTCGTCGGTGTACGTGGGCCGAATCTGGCCTGGCTGCTCGCCGCCTATGGGGTCGCCGGCCTGGTGTCCGTGCCCCTGGTGGCGCGGCCGTTGGACCGTTGGCCCAAGGGCGCCGTCATCGTCGGTATGACCGGACTGACGGCGGCGTTCACCTTGCTGACCGCGCTGGCATTCGGTGAACGCCACACCGCGGCGACGGCACTGCTGGGCACCGGTGCGATTGTGCTGTGGGGAGCCTTGGCCACTGCCGTGTCACCGATGCTGCAATCGGCGGCGATGCGTAGCGGCGGCGACGACCCCGACGGGGCCTCAGGTTTGTATGTGACGGCGTTTCAGATCGGCATCATGGCCGGCGCTCTGCTGGGTGGGCTGCTCTACGAGCGCAGCTTGGCGATGATGCTGACCGCGTCGGCGGGTTTGATGGGTGTTGCGTTGTTCGGGATGACGGTTAGCCAGCACTTGTTCGAGAATCCGACTCTGAGTCCCGGCGACGGCTAACACAGCAGGTCAGCGGGACCAGTTGGTGCCGCTATGCCACACTGGGCTGAAGAACGTCACCGGAGGGAAAGCAATTATGTCGCGCTGGAAGCAGGGCTGGACGAGGGGGAGTCTATTCGCCGCTCTGAACATAGCCGCAGTGGTTGCGGTGCTGATGCTGGGTGCTGGCGTTGCCGTGGCGGACCCGGACGCGGCTCCCGGCGATCCCGGAGGTCCCGGGGCCCCGGGGGCACAGCGGGACCCGTCGACCCGCCGGCAGTTGACCTGTTGGCGCCGCCACCCGACCCGTTGGCGCTGCCGCCGGCACTTGACCCGTTGGCGCCGCCGCCACCTGACCCGCTCGCGCCGCCCCCGCCTGACCCGCTGGCAGTGCCGGTAGCAGCGGGCCCCGTTGCCGGGCAGGATCCGACATCGTTTGTTGGCCCGCCGCCGTTCCGGCCGCCGACGTTCAATCCGGTCGACGGCGCGATGGTCGGTGTGGCCAAGCCGATCGTCATCAACTTCGCGGTGCCGATCGCCGACCGGGCGATGGCCGAAAGCGCCATCCACATTTCGTCCATCCCGCCCGTGCCGGGCAAGTTCTACTGGATGAGCCCGACTCAGGTACGCTGGCGCCCGTTTGAGTTCTGGCCCGCCAACACCGCGGTAAACATCGATGCGGCCGGCACCAAGTCGAGCTTCCGGACCGGTGATTCGCTGGTGGCCACCGCCGACGACGCCACGCATCAGATGACAATCACCCGCAACGGCGTCGTGCAAAAGACCTTCCCCATGTCGATGGGCATGGTGTCCGGCGGCCACCAGACCCCGAATGGCACCTACTACGTGCTTGAGAAGTTCGCCACCGTGGTCATGGACTCCTCGACGTACGGGGTCCCGGTCAACTCGGCCCAAGGCTACAAGTTGACCGTCTCCGACGCCGTCCGGATCGACAACAGCGGCAACTTCGTGCACAGCGCGCCGTGGTCGGTGGCAGATCAGGGCAAGCGCAACGTCACCCACGGCTGCATCAACCTCAGCCCGGCCAACGCGAAGTGGTTCTACGACAACTTCGGCAGCGGTGACCCGGTCGTCGTGAAGAACTCTGTCGGGACTTACAACAAAAACGACGGTGCCCAGGACTGGCAGATCTAACGGCCGCGCGGTTGCCCACGAGTGACCCGTAGCCAATCGCGGCTCCCCTTACTGGAGCTTTACTGAAAGCAGGTCAGCGACAGCATCGTGTAGTGCCGAAGCAGCCGGCGGGCGCAGTCTTTCACCACCAGGTTGCGCCTGCCGTCGAGACTGTAGGCGGCGTCGACCGCCCAGAAGGCGAACAAGCTGGTCGATAGGTAAGCGGCCATGTCCTCGCAGCGCAGCAGTGCCTCGGCCACATCCTCGAGCAGGTGTTTGACCGAGCGCGCGGCCTCGGCATGGCTCATGCCGAGCAAGTCGAAGTGCCAATCGGCGGGCGGGTCTTGGTCTTCGTCCAGCGGCAGCGTCTTTAGCACCTCGGAGATTAGCGCGTGGATCTGCAGCGGACGTAGACAGTCGGCCGGGCGGGGCTGCTGAATGTCGGCAAGCCAGCCCAGCAACCGCTCGTATAGCCGATCTGCTGACATCTCGCGAATCAGGTTGCGCGCCCACTTCCGCGGTTCCTCGCGGTTGTCGTGGTAAAGGATCAGATCCAGCGGGCCATGCTTGTCGAACCGCATCAGGCGCCAGATCAGGTCGAAGAACTCCTCCGCTGACAGGACCTCACCGTAGGGAATCGTCAGTTCGCGGTTGCGGATCTCGCGCACTTCGGGGGCCTTGGTGGCCGCCGAAATCCATTCCTCGAACCGCGCGCCGTCGATCTGCTTTGTCTGCAGTGGTAGCGATACCGGACGTTGCGGGGTTTTCTTCCACTTGAGGAGCAGTTCGGCAATCTCGTCAGCGGCGGCGCACAGGGTGGCAATAAATCGCTGCTGGTAAGACTCGTCGGGTACACCCCTAGTCAACAGCTCGCTCAAGGAGACATCCGAACTGTCCTCGACATCGCTGACCATCCGCCCTGGATTGTCGGCGACGCGGTGGAAAACCAGAATGATGCAGCTGCGAGCACTTCCGGAGGCGGTGCGGAAGCGGTGATGCACCAGCGAGCCAGCGGCGAATACACCGCTCAGCGGTCGCTCGGAATCGGTCACCTCGATCACCGTTGGGTGGTCCTGACCGCCCAGCTGGCGCTGCGCGTCGAACACCTTGCGGATGCTGTCGGGGGTGGTGAAGATCGATGCATTTTCACTCGACCACGGCACCCCGTCCTCGTTGACGAAGCAGGTGCGGGCGAGTTTATGGGTGCCGGGTAGGAAGGTGAAATTCTGTCCCGCTGGCCCCTGCGCGGTTCCGCGCCGCCAGGTAATGAGGATCTTGTATTCGTCGTTGAACGGGGTGTTGTCGATATGCAGCATGTTGTCCTGGGCCAGGACCGACAGCGGTTCGGCGTCCTTGCCGCGTGCATCGATCATTCTGATCGGTCCACCGACGGCATAGGAGATCAACGCGATCATCAAGGGGTGCACCAGCGCGCCATTGACCGCTGGATCGGTCAGCATTCCGGGGCTTCGCCGCAGGTCTAGGAAGCGGTGAATGAAACTGCGACTGCCCTCCCGGGCCATGAGTTCGTCGTAGCGTTTTACCAATTCCAAAAAGTCGTCCGACTCGACGATGTCGGCAAGGACGACTGCGCCCTGCTCGGCCATCTGATCGATGAGGTCTCGTAGTGCCGCGGTGGCGATTTCGGCAGCTTCTGAACCCTGGGCCGCCAGCGCGTCGGTCAGCTCCTGCAGCAGTTTCCTGCGGTAGGACTCCTTGTCATCTAGATCACGGAATCGTTTGTAGGCCCAGGCGGCGGGCAGCTGGTCCTGTGACACCAGCTCGGGACCGATCGGTGGTGCGTATTCCAGCGGCAATATGTCATCGGCGGCGAACTTGGTCAGCTGGATTCCGTCGGAATTATCCGGCAAGGCCTGGGTGGTCGCAGTCTGACCGAGTGAGCTCATGTCCCGGGAAATCTGAATCACCTCCGCTTTCGCGTATTGCGCAAGAACTCGGTTCGTTGACCCGTCGAGGTCGACTGCAGAACGTACCTCCGGAGGCGGCGTTATCGCCAGACCTATTACCTGGGGGTCTGCCCGAAAGGGAAAACCCGGTGTCCTTTCTGGTTATCGAAGTGACCGGAATATTCGGTGCCGGCGGCGCACACGCGAGAATGGATGCCGCGCACGAGTTTATGCGCTTGTTCGGGTTCTGCCCGAAAGGGAAGACTTGATTTCCCGTTAGTTCAACCACCGGGTGATCGGCGCACTGAACGAGAAAGGATATGGCGAATGCGCACGAATTGCTGGTGGCGGTTGTCCGGCTATGTCATGCGGCATCGGCGCGATCTGCTGTTGGGATTCGGGGCGGCGCTGGCCGGCACCGTCATCGCCGTTTTGGTTCCGCTGGTAACCAAGCGTGTCATAGACGACGCGATCGCGGCCGACCACAGACCGCTGGCGCCCTGGGCCGTGGTTCTGGTCGCCGCCGCCGGGGCGACCTACTTGCTGATGTACGTACGCCGGTACTACGGCGGTCGAATTGCCCACCTGGTACAGCATGACCTGCGCATGGACGCCTTTCAGGCCCTGTTGCGGTGGGACGGCCGACAACAGGACCGGTGGAGCAGCGGCCAGCTCATCGTCCGCACCACCAATGACCTGCAACTGGTGCAGGCGTTGCTGTTCGATGTGCCCAATGTGCTCAGGCATGTGCTGACACTGCTACTAGGTGTCGCGGTCATGACCTGGTTGTCGGTGCCGCTTGCGCTGCTTGCGGTGCTGCTGGTACCCGTGATTGGCCTGATCGCCCACCGCAGCCGCCGGCTGCTGGCCGCAGCCACCCACTGTGCCCAGGAACACAAGGCCGCGGTCACCGGAGTCGTCGATGCGGCGGTCTGCGGAATCCGGGTCGTCAAGGCGTTCGGGCAGGAGGAGCGGGAGACGGTCAAGCTGGTGACGGCATCCCGCGCGCTCTATGCTGCCCAGCTGCGGGTGGCCAGGCTCAACGCACACTTCGGTCCGCTGCTGCAAACCCTGCCCGCGTTGGGTCAGATGGCGGTCTTCGCGCTCGGCGGATGGATGGCCGCGCAGGGCAGCATTACGGTGGGCACCTTTGTTGCCTTCTGGGCCTGCCTGACATTGCTGGCGCGGCCGGCATGCGATCTGGCGGGGATGCTGACCATTGCCCAGCAGGCGCGCGCCGGCGCGGTGCGGGTACTCGAACTCATCGACAGCCGGCCGACGCTGGTTGACGGCACCAAGCCGCTGTCGCCGGAGGCTCGGTTATCACTGGAGTTCCAGCGGGTGTCCTTCGGATATGTGGCTGACCGCCCCGTGCTCCGCGAGATAAGCCTGTCGGTCCGGGCCGGGGAGACCCTGGCGGTGGTCGGTGCGCCGGGCAGCGGCAAATCCACGTTGGCGTCGCTGGCGACGCGTTGCTACGACGTCACACAGGGCGCGGTGCGGATCGGTGGTCAGGATGTGCGCGAGCTGACGCTCGACTCGCTGCGGTCAGCCATCGGCCTGGTACCCGAAGATGCCGTCCTGTTCTCCGGAACGATCGGTGCAAACATCGCCTATGGCCGCCCGGATGCGACGCCCGAACAGATTGCCACGGCGGCCCGGGCGGCGCACATCGAGGAGTTCGTCAACACTCTGCCGGACGGGTATCAGACGGCCGTCGGTGCGCGCGGACTGACGCTGTCCGGCGGGCAACGCCAACGCATCGCCCTGGCCCGGGCGCTACTGCACCAGCCGCGGTTGTTGATCATGGACGACCCGACCTCTGCCGTGGATGCGGTCATCGAATGCGGAATTCAGGAGGTGCTGCGGGAGGCGATCGCGGATCGCACCGCGGTCATTTTCACCCGCCGCCGATCCATGCTTACCTTGGCCGACCGGGTCGCGGTCCTCGACTCCGGGCGCCTGCTCGATGTCGGCACCCCCGACGAGGTGTGGGAGCGCTGTCCCCGCTATCGGGAATTGCTGTCGCCCGCGCCGGATCTCGCCGATGACCTGGTTGTCGCGGAGCGCTCGCCGGTGTGTCGACCGGTGGCCGGGCTCGGCACCAAGGCCGCGCAGCACACCAACGTCCACAACCCCGGGCCTCACGATCACCCACCCGGCCCCGACCCGTTACGCCGCCTGCTGCGTGAGTTCCGCGGCCCGCTTGCGTTGAGCCTGCTGTTGGTGGCCGTGCAGACCTGCGCGGGTCTGCTGCCGCCCCTGCTCATCCGCCACGGTATTGACGTCGGGATTCGCCGCCATGTGCTCTCGGCGCTTTGGTGGGCAGCGCTCGCCGGCACCGCCACCGTGGTCATTAGGTGGGTCGTGCAGTGGGGGAGTGCCATGGTCGCCGGATACACCGGTGAGCAGGTGCTGTTTCGATTGCGGTCCGTCGTCTTCGCCCATGCCCAGCGCCTGGGCCTGGACGCATTTGAAGACGACGGAGATGCCCAGATCGTCACCGCGGTCACCGCCGACGTCGAGGCCATCGTGGCGTTCCTGCGCACGGGTCTGGTCGTTGCCGTGATCAGCGTGGTGACCCTGGTCGGCATTTTGGTGGCGCTGCTGGCCATCCGCGCCCGGCTGGTGTTGCTGATCTTCACCACCATGCCGGTGCTTGCCCTTGCGACCTGGCAATTCCGTCGGGCGTCGAATTGGACCTATCGGCGGGCGCGGCACCGGTTGGGGACGGTAACCGCCACGTTGCGTGAGTACGCGGCGGGGTTGCGGATCGCCCAGGCGTTCCGCGCCGAATACCGGGGACTGCAAAGCTATTTCGCTCATAGTGACGACTATCGCCGACTTGGGGTGCGCGGGCAGCGGCTGCTAGCCCTGTACTACCCGTTCGTGGCATTGCTCTGCAGCCTGGCGACCACCCTGGTCCTGCTCGACGGTGCACGCGAGGTGCGAGCGGGGGTGATCTCGGTCGGAGCGCTGGTGACCTATCTGCTCTACATCGAGCTGTTGTACACGCCGATAGGCGAACTGGCGCAAATGTTCGACGATTACCAGCGTGCGGCGGTGGCGGCCGGGCGGATCCGGTCGCTGCTGAGCACGCGGACACCGTCGTCGCCGGCGGCACGACCGGTGGGGACGTTGCGTGGTGAAGTGGTTTTCGACGCCGTCCACTATTCCTACCGAACACGAGAAGTGCCGGCACTGGCCGGCATCAACCTGCGAATTCCGGCCGGGCAGACGGTGGTGTTCGTCGGCTCCACCGGATCCGGGAAATCCACCCTGATCAAGTTGGTGGCGCGGTTCTACGATCCGACCCATGGGACGGTCCGAGTCGACGGATGCGACCTGCGGGAGTTCGATGTCGACGGCTATCGCAACCGGCTCGGCATCGTGACGCAGGAGCAGTACGTCTTCGCCGGGACGGTCCGCGATGCCATCGCATACGGACGGCCCGATGCCACCGATGCCCAGGTCGAACGGGCTGCGCGGGAGGTCGGTGCCCATCCGATGATCACCGCACTCGACAACGGGTACCTGCATCAGGTCACCGCGGGTGGGCGCAATCTGTCCGCCGGTCAGCTGCAGTTGCTCGCATTGGCCAGGGCGCGTCTGGTTGACCCCGACATTCTGCTGCTGGATGAGGCCACCGTGGCCCTGGATCCTGCCACCGAGGCCGTGGTGCAGCGGGCCACCCTCACCCTGGCAGCCCGTCGGACGACCTTGATCGTGGCTCACGGGCTAGCCATCGCCGAACACGCCGACCGCATTGTCGTGCTCGAGCACGGCACCGTTGTCGAGGACGGCGCCCACACCGAACTTCTCGCTGCTGGGGGCCACTATTCGCGGCTGTGGGCGGCCCATACTCGACTGTGTTCGCCGGAAATCACTCAGCTTCAATGTATTGACGCATAGACGTCACCAAGCCACCGAATGGGTGGCGAGTTGACCGGGCGCCGGATCCCGACGGTTGTGGTTGATCTGCCGAATCAACGGCTTCTGGCCACGAACATGTGTCCGCGACTGGCGTCTGCGATACCAACCCAATCGGTTACTATAGAAACTGTTCCCGCCGACAACTAACTCCCTTGTTCGCGTGGAGGGGTTCTCGGGTCCGGTCAGCGAGGTCCGGAGCGGGGCGGAAATTTCATTGAACAGCCGTAGAAGTTCAGCCAGGACCGGAACGGATCCAGCGGCAAGCATGCCTTCAGGAGCCATGTTGTCGAATCAGTGCCTAGGGCTGGGGGCGCCCGGAAGGAACACCACAGGGGGGACCGACATTCCGCATGTGGTCAAGCGCAGCGGAGCGAAATTCCGCGAGGAGTTCATCCTCCGTCCGGACCGGGTGCAAATGGCACCGGTGAATGTCATTTCGGTCGCGGTGGTGGCGAGCGACCCGTTGACCCGCGATGGAGCTTTGGCCCGACTCTCGTCTCACCGGGAGCTCGACGTGCGCGCTTGGCAGGCTGGATGCGAAACCTCGGTCCTGCTCGTGCTGGCCACCACGATCACCGCGCCTCTTCTATGCCAGATCGAGGACGTGCAGAAGGATGGCCCCAGTCACGCCCCGAAACTGGTCGTCGTCGCCGACGAATTCTCCGCTGAACAAGTTTTCCGGATGATCAAGCTGGGGTTGACCGGGTTGTTGTATCGCAGCCAGAGCACGTTCGACTGCATCGTCGAGACAATCCGGTTGTCCGCCGAAGGCCGCCTGCGACTCCCCGAACGTGTCCAGCGTTACCTGGTCGGCCGCATCAAGTCCACCCCGACCGCCGAACCTGACACACCGTGCGCCGCCGCTCTTGCCGAGCGTGAGGTGGCGGTGCTGCGTCTGCTAGCGGACGGCTTGAGCACGCACCAAGTGGCGGTGCAGCTCAACTATTGCGAGCGCACGATCAAGAACATCGTTCATGACATAGTGACGCGGCTGAAGCTCCGCAACCGCACGCATGCCGTCGCACATGCGCTGCGCGCGGGCCTCATTTGATTGATGGCCGGCGTCCGACGTACGTGCGGCCGGGCCGATCCCAAGCGAGTGGTGTAACGTGCACGGTAGCCATTATGTATAGCAACATACATATGCCTCGGATGGAGCGGCGATGCAAGGTCCACGCGAACGGATGGTGGTCTCGGCCGCGCTGTTGATTCGGGAACGGGGAGCCCACGCCACCGCCATCTCGGATGTGCTGCAGCACAGCGGCGCACCGCGGGGGTCGGCCTATCACTACTTCCCGGGCGGTCGTACCCAACTGCTATGCGAGGCCGTCGATTACGCCGGAGAGCATGTCGCCGCCATGATCAACGAGGCCGAGGGGGGCCTGGAGCTGCTGGACGCGCTGATTGACAAGTATCGCCAGCAGCTGCTCAGCACCGACTTTCGCGCCGGCTGCCCGATCGCCGCGGTCTCGGTGGAGGCGGGCGACGAACAAGATCGCGAGCGGATGGCCCCGGTGATCGCGCGTGCAGCGGCGGTGTTTGACCGCTGGTCGGACTTGACTGCCCAGCGGTTCATTGCCGACGGCATACCGCCGGATCGGGCGCACGAGCTGGCGGTGTTGGCGACGTCGACGCTCGAGGGCGCAATCTTGCTGGCTCGGGTGCGGCGCGACCTGACGCCGCTGGATCTGGTTCACCGCCAGCTGCGCAACCTGCTGCTGGCCGAGCTGCCCGAAAGGAGCCGATGATGACCAGCTCTGATTGGCTGCCCACCGCGTGCATCCTCTGCGAGTGCAACTGCGGCATCGTCGTGCAAGTCGACGATCGCCGACTGGCCCGCATCCGGGGCGACAAGGCGCATCCGGGGTCTGCGGGCTACACCTGCAACAAGGCGTTGCGGCTGGACCATTACCAGAACAACCGGGCTCGCCTGAGCTCGCCGATGCGCCGCCGAGCCGATGGCACCTACGAGGAGATCGACTGGGACACGGCGATTGTCGAGATTGCCGAGGGATTCAAACAGATCCGTGATACCCACGGCGGGGACAAGATCTTCTACTACGGCGGCGGCGGACAGGGCAATCACCTCGGCGGCGCCTACAGCGGCGCCTTTCTGAAGGCACTGGGGTCGCGCTACCGGTCGAATGCGCTGGCGCAGGAGAAGACCGGCGAAGCCTGGGTCGACTTCCAGCTGTACGGCGGTCACACGCGCGGCGAGTTCGAGAACGCCGAGGTGTCGGTGTTCGTCGGGAAGAACCCATGGATGTCGCAGAGCTTCCCGCGGGCCCGGGTCGTGCTCAACGAGATCGCCAAGGATCCCGGCCGGTCGATGATCGTGATCGATCCCGTCGTCACCGACACCGCGAAGATGGCCGACTTCCATCTACGGGTGCAACCGGGTTGCGACGCCTGGTGCTTGGCGGCTTTGGCCGCGGTCTTGGTCCAGGAAAACCTCTGTAACGAAGCCTTTCTTGCCGCGCACGTGCACGGAGTGGACACCGTGCGCGCCGCCCTGCAAGAGGTCCCGGTCGCCGACTACGCGCAGCGTTGCGGGGTGGACGAGGAGTTGTTGCGTGCCGCGGCCCGGCGCATCGGCACCGCCGCGAGCGTGTCGGTGTTCGAAGACCTGGGAATCCAGCAGGCGCCCAACAGCACCGTCTGCTCCTATCTGAACAAGCTGCTGTGGATCCTGACCGGCAACTTCGCGAAAAAGGGTGGCCAACACCTGCATTCGTCGTTCGCTCCGCTGTTCAGCCAGGTCTCCGGCCGCACACCGGTCACCGGTGCGCCTATTATCGCGGGCCTGATCCCGGGCAACGTGGTGCCCGAGGAGATCCTGACCGAGCACCCGGATCGGTTTCGGGCGATGATCGTAGAGAGGGGCAATCCGGCTCACTCGCTGGCCGATTCAGCCGCCTGCCGGGCGGCATTCCAGGCGCTGGAACTGATGGTGGTCGTCGATGTCGCCATGACCGAGACGGCCAGGCTCGCCCACTACGTGCTGCCGGCGGCGTCGCAGTTCGAGAAGCCGGAAGCCACATTCTTCAATTTCGAGTTTCCACGCAACGGCTTTCAGTTGCGCCGGCCGTTGTTTCCGCCACTGCCCGGAACACTGCCCGAACCCGAGATTTGGGCGCGGCTGGTGCGGGCACTTGGCGTAGTCGACGAAGCGGACCTGCGGCCGCTGCGAGAGGCCGCTGCTCAGGGTCGCCAGGCGTATACCGAGGCGTTCCTCGCGGCGGCGGCGACCAATCCCACCGTGGCGAAACTGACCGCCTATGTGCTCTATGAAACGCTCGGGCCGACGCTGCCGGACGGTCTGGCCGGGGCGGCCGCGTTGTGGGGACTTGCCCAGAAGACGGCGATGGCCTACCCTGACGCCGTCCGCCGCGCCGGCCACGCCGACGGCAACGCGCTGTTCGACGCGATTCTCGAGCGCCCCTCCGGGGTCACGTTTACCGTGCACAACTACGAAGACGACTTCGCTTTGATTAGCCACCCCGATCACAAGATCGCCCTGGAGATTCCGGAAATGCTGGCAGAGATCCGGTCGCTGACCCAGACCCCGTCGCGGTTGACCACGCCTCAACTGCCGATCGTGCTGTCGGTGGGCGAGCGCCGCGCGTACACGGCCAACGACATCTTCCGTGACCCGTCCTGGCGCAAACGCGACGCCAACGGGGCGCTGCGGGTCAGCGTCGAAGACGCCCAGGCCCTGGGACTGGCCGATGGGTGCCTGGCTCGTATCACGACCGCGGCGGGCAGTGCGGAGGCGACGGTGGAGGTCACCGAGACGATGCTGGCCGGACACGCCGCGCTGCCCAACGGCTTTGGGCTGGACTACACCGGCGACGACGGGCGCACCGTCGTCGCCGGTGTCGCCCCGAACGCACTTACTTCGACGAGATGGCGCGACCCCTACGCCGGCACCCCCTGGCACAAGCACGTGCCCGCCGCCATCCGCCGAGCAGACGCAGAATCGCCCATTTGGTATCCCAAATGGGCGATTCTGCCTGCTCGCGGGGTCTTAGCCTAGTTCCAGATCCGGACCCTGCGCTGCGGGTCCAGAAACAGCGCGTCATCCTCGGTGACGTCGAAGGCCTGATAAAAAGCGTCCACGTTGCGAACCACACCGTTGCACCGGAACTCCGGCGGGGAGTGCGGATCGACCGCCAACCGGCGGATTGCTTCGGCTGCACGCGATTTGGTTCGCCATATTTGTGCCCAGCCGAAGAACACCCGTTGCATGCCGGTCAGCCCGTCGATAACCGGAGCGGGGTTGCCGTTCAGCGAGAGCTGGTAAGCCAGCAGGGCGATCGACAGCCCGCCCAGGTCGCCGATGTTCTCGCCTATGGTGAACGCGCCTTGCACATGAGGCGGGCCGGGGTGGTCGACGAGATCGCGCGGCGTGTAAGCGTGGTACTGCTCGATCAACGCTTTGGTGCGGGCGGCGAACTCGGTGCGATCGTCGTCGGTCCACCAATCGACCAGATTGCCGTCGCCGTCGTATTTGGCGCCCTGATCGTCGAAACCGTGCCCGATCTCGTGCCCGATCACCGCCCCGATCCCGCCGTAGTTGGCGGCCTCGTCGGCCTGCGGATCGAAAAATGGTGGCTGTAAAATCGCTGCGGGGAAGACGATTTCGTTCATCCCCGGGTTGTAGTAGGCGTTGACGGTTTGTGGTGTCATGAACCACTCGTCGCGGTCGACCGGGCCGAAAAGCTTGGCTAGCTCGCGGTCATGGTTGACGGCGTAGCCGCGCTGGACGTTACCGTAGAGGTCGTCGCGGTCGATCGCCAGCTTCGAGTAGTCGCGCCACTTGATCGGATAGCCGACTTTGGCGGTGAACTTGTTCAGCTTCGCTAGCGCGCGTTGCCGGGTCTGCGGCGTCATCCAATCCAGCTCGCTGATGCTGATCCGATACGCCTCCTGCAGGTTGTCCACCAGGGTGTCGATGCGGGACTTGGCATCCGGCGGGAAATGGCGTTGTACATAGAGCTTTCCGACGGCATCGCCCATCAGGTTCTCCACCAGTGACACCCCACGCTTCCAACGGTCCCGAAGCTGCTGTGCGCCGGTAAGCGTGCGGCCGTAGAATTCGAAGTCCTCGGCGACCAGGGCGCGGGTCAGCCAGGGGGCCCGGGCGCGGATCAAACGCCAACGCGCCCAGCATTTCCAGTCTTCAACGTTAACGCTCGCCCACAGCGAGGCAAAGGTGACGAGGTAATCAGGTTGGCGCACAACCAGTTCCGTCATGGCGTCCGGAGCGCTCCCCAATGCGGTCACCCAGCTGACCCAGTCGAAACCCGCCCCTTCGGTCTGCAGCTGGGCAAACGTGCGCAGGTTGTAGCCAAGGTCGGCGTCGCGGCGCTTCACCACATCCCAATGCGCGTCGGCGAGTTTGGTCTCCAGCGCGACGATGCGGTCCGCGGTTTTGGCATGGTCACGGCTCTCGCCCCCGTACACCAGGCCGAACATCCGGGCGATGTGCCCCGGGTAGGCCGCTAGCACGGCGGCGTGTTGCTCGTCACGGTAGTAGGACTCGTCGGGTAATCCGATGCCGGATTGGGTGAAATGCACCAAGTAACGGGTCGAGTCTTTGGAATCGGTATCGACATAGACTCCGATGCCGCCGCCCACGCCGGCACGTTGCAGAGTGCCAAGGGCGGCGGCCAATTCGGTGGCGTCGGCCGCGCTGTCAATCGTGGCCAATTCGTCGTGCAGCGGTTGCACCCCTGCGCGCTCGACGGCTTCCTCGTCGAGGAAGCTGGCGTAGAGGTCGCCGATGCGCTGCGCATCGGTGCCTACCGCAGCACCTGCTTGGCTGGCCTGGATGATCAGGTCTCGCACTTGTGTCTCGGCGCGGTCGAACAGGCTACGGAAGGCGCCGTCGGTCGCTCGGTCCGCTGGTATCTCGTGTTCAGCCAGCCAGCGGCCGTTAACGTGGCCGAACAGGTCGTCTTGGGGTCGGGCATCAGCGTCGATGTGGCTCAGGTCGATACCCGAGGGGATGGCAAGTGTCACCCCGCCATCCTTCCACCTCTTTTCGGGTGCAACGATCGGGCCATGCCTGACGGGGAGCAGAGCCAGCCACCGGCCCAAGAAGATGCGGAAGACGACTCGCGGCCCGACGCCGCGGAGGCCGCCGCGGCCGAACCCAAATCATCAGCCGGTCCGATGTTCTCGACCTACGGTATCGCCTCGACACTACTCGGCGTGCTATCGGTCGCCGCGGTCGTGCTGGGTGCGATGATCTGGTCCGCACACCGCGATGACTCCGGCGAGCGTACCTACCTGACCCGGGTCATGCTGACCGCCGCTGAATGGACGGCCGTGCTGATCAACATGAACGCCGACAACATCGATGCCAGCCTGCAGCGACTGCACGACGGAACGGTCGGTCAACTCAACACCGACTTCGACGCTGTCGTGCAGCCCTACCGGCAGGTGGTGGAGAAGTTGCGGACGCACAGCAGCGGCAGGATCGAGGCGGTAGCGATCGATACGGTGCACCGCGAGCTGGATACCCAGTCCGGTGCCGCCCGACCGGTAGTAACCACGAAATTGCCACCGTTTGCCACTCGCACCGACTCGGTGCTGCTGGTCGCGACGTCGGTCAGTGAGAACGCCGGCGCCAAACCCCAGACCGTGCACTGGAACTTGCGGCTCGATGTCTCCGATGTGGACGGCAAGCTGATGATCTCCCGGTTGGAGTCGATTCGATGAGAAATGCTTGGCGGCTGGTGGTGTTCGATGTCCTGGCACCACTGGCCACGATCGCCGCCCTGGCCGCGATCGGCGTCTTGCTCGGCTGGCCCCTGTGGTGGGTTTCGACGTGCTCGGTGTTGGTGCTGCTGGTGGTCGAAGGTGTGGCAATCAACTTCTGGCTGTTGCGTCGTGATTCGGTAACCGTCGGTACCGACGACGATGCGCCCGGGCTGCGACTGGCCGTTGTCTTCCTGTGCGCCGCCGCGATCTCGGCGGCGGTGGTGACTGGGTACCTGCGCTGGACGACACCGGACCGCGACTTCAATCGGGATTCCCGGGAAGTGGTGCATCTTGCCACGGGGATGGCCGAGACGGTCGCGTCATTCTCCCCGAGCGCACCGGCCGCCGCTGTTGACCGGGCCGCGGCGATGATGGTGCCCGAACATGCGGGCGGGTTCAAGGAGCAATACGCCAAGTCCAGCGCCGATCTCGCACGGCGCGGTGTTACGGCCCAGGCCGCTACGCTGGCGGCCGGCGTGGAGGCGATCGGGCCGTCGGCAGCCAGTGTTGCGGTGATTCTGCGGGTTAGCCAAAGCATTCCCGGCCAGCCGACCAGTCAAGCGGCGCGAGCGCTGCGGGTGACCTTGACCAAGCGGGGCAGCGGCTGGCTGGTGCTCGACGTGACGCCGATCAACGCTCGCTAAGAGTCGGCGGCACGTACGGATTTGGCTCTGACGAACCGGTCCGACAGCCGCCGCATCCGGATCATCAGCGAGGCCGACGGGCTCACGATGCCGTCGAGGTAGGCGGTCAGGTCCTGCGCTGTGACGCCAATGCGCGACGCGAATTCCTGTCGTTGCAGGCCAGAGCGGTCCAACAGGAGCCCAACCTGACGGGCCACCTCGGCGCGCTCATTGGCGTCTAGGTGAGTACGGGCCCGGTCCAGCACCTCCCAAAAGGCGTTGGCGATGCCGGTCGCCGGTATGCCCTCGAGGACTTCTTCGACTTGGCGTGCTGTCCGCCCGTAGGGGTCGCGCTTGAGCGCGGCCGCTATGCGTTGCCAGGTGGCGATGTCGCCACTTTCCAGCGCCGAACGAATGGCGACGGTAGGCCAGAACTCGACCCGCCGGTCGACGTCCGGCTCGCTCCACGCGACGGTGGGTTGTTGCGGCGGTGCGGGGTGTGGCTCGGCTGCCAACGTCACCTCGCCTCCTCCAACATCGCCACGGCCACCGACAGGCAACGCCGCCGGACCTCTTCCCACTTTGCCTGGGCATCAGCTCCGGGCGACTGGTCACCGAGGTCAGACGGTTGCGGATCTGCCAGGCGACCAACCAACTGGGTGGCCATCCATTGCCGCCCGGGTGCTTGACAAGAGTAGTACCGATCCATCCCAGCCAGCACCGCGGCGGCGGTTTCGGGTGCCATCGTATCGACCAGGTCAGCAAAGTCGGCGTAGTCGTGGCTGCTGTTTCGGGACATGATCAGGTAGCCCTTGAAGCGCAGCGTTTCCGCGCCGGTTGGGATCTGCAAGCGGTCACCGGTGGGCAATGCGACGTTGGTCGTCTCCACCGGGCTGCGCCGCCGGTAGCCGGGGCCCGCCCGGTGAGTCTGCACCCCCCCGCACTCCCAGGTGGTTGTCTGAAGCGCGTCGAGGGCGACCGCGAGCCGCTTGCGCCACACGGTGACCGGGTGCACCGGGCGCTGGCCCCATGATATCGCCCGGGCGATGCCGTTGCGGTAGGCCAGCTGCACCTGGTCGAGCGCCTTACCGTCACATCCACACCCGGTGAAGGCGAGCGGATCGGTAACGCAAATGGCGTCCGGCGCAAGTCGCTTGAGCTTGGCCGCCGACTTGAGCACCATCCGCACATCCGCGCTGGGCGGGATCGCCGCGGCGAAGTCGTCAGGAATGACCACGACGTCACCGAGGTCGACTTTCGGCAGCGGTCGGTCGAAGTCGACCGACGGCAAGATGTGGGCCAGCCATCGGGGCAACCACCAGTTCCATCGGTCAAACATCGCCATCAATGCCGGTACCAGCACCAGCCGCACGACGGTGGCGTCCACGGCGATCGCGACCGCGCACGCCACGCCGATCTCGGCCACTAGCGGCATGCCGGCGAACGCGAACCCGCAAAACACCGCGATCATGATCAACGCGGCGCTGGTGATCGTGCGCGCGCTGGTGCGCACACCGTACGCGACCGCGTCGCGGGTCTGGCCCGTCTGCAGGAACCGCTCCCGGATTCGCGTAAGCAGGAAGATTTCATAGTCCATCGACAACCCGAACGTCATCGCCAGGACCAGCGGGGGAACGGTGCTGTCGATCGAATGAAGCGCCGGGAAACCGAGCCCCCGTGCCCAGCCCCACTGGAAGACCATCACCAGGCTGCCGTAGGCGGCGGCCACCGACAGCAGCGTCATCAGCACGCCCTTGAACGCCAGGAACACCGAGCGGATTGAGATCAACAACATCAAAAACGCGATCACCGCCACGAAGACCAGCACCAGCGGTTGCGTCGCGGACACCCGGTCGTCGAAATCCTTGATCAGAGCGGTCGGCCCGCCGACGTCCACTTGTGCCGCGCCGGCAACCCGGGGTAGCTGGGTCCGCATCCAGGTGATGGTGTCGCGGGCGCCCAAATCCTCGGGATCGACCGATAGCACCGCGCTGAGCAAAGCGCTGCCGTTGTCGTCGGCGAATCGCGGTGGGGCCACCGAAACGACGTTGGGCGCCTGTGCGATCCGATGACGGATTGCGGCGATTGTCTGGCTATGTTCGGGTGCGGACGCACCGCCGGCGTCAAACCTGACCAGCACCTGAACCGGGCCCAGCGCGCCCGGCCCCAGCGCTTGGGCCGCGGCCGCTGCGCCGGTGCGGATCTCGTGTGACGAGTCGAACTGGCGCAGCAAGCTGTTGCCCAGCACCATCAAGGTTGCCGGTGCCGCCATGACAAGCAGCACGGTCGATGCCGCCAGTGCTGTGATCCAGGGTCGGCGCATCACCCACCCGACCCAGCGGGACCAGAACCAAGATTGCGTGCTTGCCGGCCGCCGCGACCAGTGCACTAACGCTGACCGCTTGGCCGCCGCGCGGGCAAATGTTGCTAGCACGGCAGGTGTCAGGGTGGCCGACGTCAGCATCGCAACCGCGACCGCGAGAATCGCCCCGGTGGCCATCGATCTCAGCGCCGGGGTGTTGATCAGGTAGATCCCGGTCAGCGACGCGATGACCGTCATACCGGACAACACCACAGCCAACCCCGAAGTGGCCATCGCGGCGTCGACCGCGTCGGGCGGCCGGCGTCCGCAACGCAGTTCCTCGCGGTAGCGCATCAGGATGAACAGGGAGTAGTCGACGGCAAGCGCGATGCCGAACATCGAAACGGTCGATGTCACGAACACCGACATGGTGGTGTGCATCGACAACACAAACACCAGGCCCATGGTGATGACGACCGTGCAAACGGCGAGTGCCAGCGGGATCGCTGCGGCGGCCAACGAGCCGAAAACCGCAACCAGGACCATCAGAATGATAGGCAGGTTCCAGCGTTCGGCGTTGGCAATATCGTGTTTGGTGTTTGCCGCCGCGGCCGCGGACAGCGCGCCCTGCCCGATGACATAGAGCCGCACTTTGCCGTTGGCAGTTTGCCCGGACTGATCGCCTTTGACGCCTATTCGGTCGCGCAGCTTTTTGGCGACGTCACTGGTGCCCGCGTTGCGGGCGTCCAGCCGCAGCGACACCACATACGGCCGGTCCGGTTGCGGGGGCCGTTGGGTGGGGTTGGGTGCCTCCGTCACCCCAGGCAGTTCGCTGGCTATTTGTCGCAGTAGCGCGACGGCATTGTCGATGTCTTGGTAGCTAGCATCCGGTCGGGGGGCCGCTACCAGCGCCAGCGCCGGGGCTCCCCGGTCCGGGTAGTGCGCGTCGAGTTGGTCGTGGACCAGCAATGACTGCGACCCGGCGACTTCGAAACCGCCACCGGTTAGATTCCCCGACTGCGTCATCGCCAGGTAAACCGCCGGCACTAACGCCAGCAACCAACCCGTGAAGACCAACCAACGGCACCTGCGCAGGTTGCGGCTCAAGCGCATCATGAACTGCTGGATTTCGGACTCCCCGTACTCTCGCGCAGTGCGTGCCCGCGAGCCTACCGAAGATCGCGTGCATGCGTTCGGCGTGGACCGCACAGCACCTGGAGTTGGCGGCGCCGAGGGCCGAGATGGCAGGATGACGGATCGTCGGGGGCGGGAACTCCCAGGCCGCCGGGCCGTCGCAAACCCGTCGCAAACCCGTCGCAAACCGTAAGGAGTCATCCATGAAGACAGGCACCGCGACGACGCGGCGCAGGCTGTTGGCAGTACTGATCGCCCTCGCGTTGCCGGGGGCCGCCGTTGCGCTGCTGGCCGAACCATCAGCGACCGGCGCGTCGGACCCGTGCGCGGCCAGCGAAGTGGCGAGGACGGTCGGTTCGGTCGCCAAGTCGATGGGCGACTACCTGGATTCACACCCAGAGACCAACCAGGTGATGACCGCGGTCTTGCAGCAGCAGGTAGGGCCGGGGTCGGTCGCATCGCTGAAGGCCCATTTCGAGGCGAATCCCAAGGTCGCATCGGATCTGCACGCGCTTTCGCAACCGCTGACCGATCTTTCGACTCGGTGCTCGCTGCCGATCAGCGGCCTGCAGGCGATCGGTTTGATGCAGGCGGTGCAGGGCGCCCGCCGGTAGATGCCGGACCGCCGCCGGGTCCGGCGCAGTCGAGCGTGAGGCAGCGGTCGCCTACCGGGGCGGTGTCTCGCCGCCTTCTGGTCGCAGGTCAGGGGTCGGCGCTGGACCTTGCGGTGTGGTTTCGACCGGGTCGTCGCAGGGTGTGCCCTGCGGTTGGATGACAAGTCGCAGGTTTGGATCGGTTGGCGGGTCGCGATCGTTGTCGGAATCGGCGGTGCTCTCGGTGCGGAACATGAAGAAGAACACCACCCAGCCGATTGCGGCGATGAGCAGCCAGCTGATCAGCCGGTAGATCAACATCGCCGAGATGGCACTCGGCAAGGGCATGCCGCTGGATACCAGGCCGGGTACCAGCACCGCCTCGACCACCAACAGACCACCGGGCATCAGCGGTATGGTGCCGACCGCGCGGGCGGCGGCGTAGGCGACCGCCAGCCCACCGACCGAGGCATGGTCGCCGGCGGCGTACGCGGCGAAACCGAGGCAGGCTACGTCGGCGATCCAGTTGAACAACGACCAACCGAACGCCACGCCCAGGTCGCGCCTGCCCAGGCTGACCGATTCCAGCTGCATGAGCGTCTCGCGCCACTTCGGTAGGCCGGCATCGGCCGGCCTACCGCGAACCGAGTTGGCCCACGACAAAACTCTCCTGCCGATCCCCTCGATGAGCTCCGGCCGCGACGCCACCGCCTGGGCCAGTAGCAGCAATGTGACGAAGCCGCCCAGGGTGAACAGCAGTGAGAACGGGTTGTTCTTGGCGCCCAGGAAGAATGCGCCACCCAACCCGAGCAATGCCAAGCCCACCGCCTGCAACACGCCCGACATGACCAGCTGCCATGACGCCACCACCGTCGAGGCGCCCCAGATGCGTTGCTGACGGAGTAAGAACGTAGCCGACAACACCGGCCCACCCGGCAGCGTGGTGCTCAGCGAGTTGGCGGCGTAGAAGGCGGCCTCCGACCGCCATTGCTTGACGTGCACCCCGGCGGATTTCAGCAGGGTTCGCTGAATCTGGGCGAAGCTGTGCATCGAGGCGCCCGCGGCTGCCACCGCGGCCAGCAACCACCACCACTTGGCGCGATACAAGCTCACCCAGGCCTTGGCGAGCTGGTCCCAGCCCAACGCCACCTCTATAGCAAGCACGATTGCGACGATGGCCAGTACCGCCCATCGCAACCACCAGTACTTGCCGCGCGGGGGTACGCCCTCAGCGGGGGGTGCCCCCACCCGCGTGCGAGGGAGTGCCCCCACGCGCTGGCGGAGGTTGCGGGCGGGGGCGTCGTGCGACACGTGCTTAAGGGTAACCGTGCAGGTGGCGCCGTAATCGCGATACATCGCTAACCGTGTCAGCCTCGTTGGGGGGTCGTGACCGGATCGTGCCGCCTGGCAAAGTAACTATGCGGGCTCGACGCGACCCGCCGCGACCTTACGACGCCGCCGTTCCCGTTACGCTTGCCGGATGTCGGCGAGCCTGGATGACGCTTCGGTCGCACCGCTGGTTCGCAAGACCGCGGCCTGGGCGTGGCGGTTCTTGGTCATCCTGGCCGCGATGGTCGCGCTGCTGTGGGTCCTCAACAAGTTTGAGGTCATCGTCGTCCCGGTGTTGCTGGCGCTGATGTTGAGTGCGTTGCTGGTGCCGCCGGTGGATTGGCTGGACTCCCGGGGCCTGCCGCACGCTGTCGCGGTGACGCTGGTCTTGTTGAGCGGTTTCGCGGTTCTCGGCGGCATCCTGACGTTCGTCGTCAGCCAATTCATCGCGGGGTTGCCGCATCTGGTCACCGAGGTTGAGCGCAGCATCGACTCCGCGCGCAGATGGCTGATCGAAGGCCCGGCGCACTTGCGCGGCGAACAGATCGACAACGCGGGCAACGCCGCGATCGAGGCGCTGCGCAACAACCAGGCGAAGCTGACCAGTGGCGCATTGTCGACTGCAGCCACCATTACCGAGCTGGTTACCGCGGCGGTGCTGGTACTGTTCACGCTCATTTTCTTCCTCTACGGGGGCCGGAGCATCTGGCAGTACGTCACGAAGGCCTTCCCGGCCAGCGTCCGTGACAGAGTGCGTGCGGCGGGGCGCGCCGGTTATGCGTCGCTGATCGGGTACGCGCGGGCCACCTTCCTAGTGGCATTGACCGATGCGGCCGGGGTGGGCGCGGGGCTGGCGGTGATGGGTGTGCCGCTGGCATTACCGCTGGCCTCGCTGGTGTTTTTCGGTGCCTTCATTCCGTTGATCGGTGCCGTGGTCGCCGGGTTTCTGGCCGTGGTGGTGGCCCTGCTGGCCAAGGGCATTGGCTACGCGCTGATCACGGTCGGTTTGCTAATCGCGGTGAACCAACTTGAGGCCCATTTACTGCAGCCGCTGGTGATGGGTCGGGCGGTGTCGATTCACCCGCTGGCCGTGGTGCTGGCCATTGCCGCTGGCGGTGTGCTTGCCGGAGTCGTCGGCGCCCTGTTGGCCGTCCCGACGGTCGCTTTCTTCAACAATGCGGTGCAGGTGCTGCTGGGCGGGAATCCGTTCGCCGACGTGGCAGACGTTTCTTCCGATCACCTCACCGAGGTTTAAAGGCGTCCTTCGCGGCGAAGCAGATCCTGGGCGGACAGGGCGCCGCCGCCGCGGCGGCGCTGACGCGTCTTATCGCTCGTGCCGCGGGCATTCAGCTGCTCAGTGGCTGCCTCTGAGTCGTCGCCGTCCGACCGTATGATTGGCAGGGCCGCGGTGGGTTCGGCCGGGTCACCGGCTGCGTCTGTGGAGCGGTTCGCCGCAAGCGGCATAGCCCGGGTCTGACCGGCAGACGGGGCCGATGGCGGGGTCGGGGTTGGTGGCGGCGTGGATGCTGGCGACTGCACGGACCGACCGGCAGCCGCGAGGCGGGTTGTCGGCGGCTCCGTCGACGACCCGATCTGCATCCGTGTGGTGCTCGCCCCAGACGGCGCCGCCGGCGCGGCAGTTGCTTCCAGGGCAGGCGTGAGCTCCGGTGAGCTTGCTGGACTCGAGCGGGCCGGTCGAGGTGACTCCGCCAGCGGATGGGTCGGATCGTGCGGTGGGCGCGGGTCCCCAGCGGCGCGCGCCGCAACCAGCCCAGCTGTGACCGGAGGACGTGCGGGACGCCCGTTGCTGACGGGCCGCTTGCGCTCGTCGGGCAGGTGGATCTCGCCCAGCCCGATGCGGGTCTGCAGGCGTCTGGCCCAGCGCGGTGCCCACCAGCAGTCATCGCCGAGCAGCTTCATCACCGATGGCACTAAAAACATCCGCACCACGGTCGCGTCCAGCAGCAGCGCCGCCATCAGTCCAAAGGCCAGATACTTCATCATCACCAGGTCGGAGAACACGAACGCGCCCGCGACGACGGCAACAATCAGCGCCGCGGCGGTAATGATGCGTCCGGTGGCTGCGGTGCCGATCCGGATCGCCTCCTGGGTCGACATGCCGCGCTCTCGCGCCTCGACCATCCGGGACACCAAGAACACCTCGTAGTCGGTGGATAGGCCGAAGACCAGCGCGATGATCAGCCCGATCACCGGCGCTGTCAGCGGGGTCGGCGTGAAATTCAGCCACTTCGAAAAGTGTCCGTCGACGAATATCCACGTCAGGATGCCCATGGTGGACCCGAGCGTCAGAGCGCTCATCAGCGTCGCCTTGATTGGCAGCACCACCGAGCCGAACGCCAAGAACATCAAGACGATCGTGGTGGTCAGCAGGATGACCACCATCAGCGGCATCTTCGCGAACAGGCCGTGGATTGAATCCAGCTCCAGGGCGGGAGTTCCACCGACCAAGACCGTGATTCCTTTGGGCGGGGTGATCGCGCGCAGCTCGGTGAGCTTCTTCGACGCGTCAGCCGGGTTGATCAACCCGTTCTGCAGGACGCGCACCGATGGATCTTTAGATGCGCCTACCGCGTAGGCACGCTCTTGCCACATATTCGCCGGATCGTTGTCCGGCTCGATGAATCCGCCGATCGCCATCGCCTTGCTGCGGATGTCAGCGATCTGCGCGTCGGTGACCGGTTGATGGTTGCTGGTCTGGATCACCAGTGTCAGCGGATTGGTGCGGTATCCGGGGAAGAGTTTGTCGAACTCCTCCTGCGCCTGGCGCACCGAATTGGTCGGCGGCAAGTACTTCTCGCTGATCCCGCCCAATGACAGCTTGCCCACCGGGATAATCAGCAAAATCATGATGATGACGATCGGTGCGGCGAACAGCACTGGGCGCTTCATCACCCGGTTAACCAGCTTGCCCCAGAAGCCGGCTTCGACCTCTTCGCGGGTCTTGGTCCGCTGCAGGCGGTCGGCGAGCCAGTTCAGGTAGGCGGCCGAAATCTTCCAGTTCGCCAGGAAGGGCACCCGGAACAGGGTCCGCACGCCGAGCGCGTCGACGTGTTTGCCCAGGATCCCCAGACAGGCCGGCAACACGGTGATAGACAGGATGGCCGACAGCATCACCGATGCGATCGTGGCGTAGGTCAGCGACTTCAGGAAACCCTGCGGGAAGAGCAGCAGACCGATCGCCGACGCGACGATCAACACCGCCGAGAACGTCACCGTGCGTCCGGCGGTGATCACCGTGCGCCGTACTGCCGTCTCGGTGTCGTAGCCTTCGGCGATCTCTTCGCGGAACCGGCTCACGATGAACAACCCGTAGTCGATGGCGATCCCCAGACCGATCAGCGACACCACGGGCTGGGCGAAATAGTGCACGGGACCGAAGATCGCGAGGAACCGCATGATGCCCAGCGCGCCGGCGATGCACAGCCCTCCGACCATCACCGGTAGGCCGGCGGCGATCACGCCGCCGAACACGAAGAACAACACCACCGCCACCAACGGCAGCGCCAGCACTTCCATTCGCCGTTGGTCGGTGGCGATGGTGCCGGTCAACGCCTCGGCCACCGGTTGCAGCCCGGCGAGCTTCACCGTGCCTCCGTCGAGCCGCTGCAGGTCGGGTGCGATGGCCTTGTAGTTGTTGAGGATGGTGTCGTCGTCATCACCCTTGAGCGGGATGGAAACGAAGGTGTACTTCTTGTCGGCGGTGGCCATGCCGGTCGCCTGACTCGCTCTCAGGTAGCCGGCCCATCCCAAGACCTGGTCGGGGTGATCCTGCTGGAACCGGTTGAGCTCGTCGACGACCTTCTTTGACCAGGCCGGGTCGTCAACGGTCTTGCCGGCTGGGGCTTGGAAGATCGCGACGATGTGACCGCTTCGGTCTCGGCCGTAGACCTGGTCGCCCAGCACCGATGCTTGCACCGATTGGCTGCCGTCGTCGTAGAAGCCGCTCTGCGTGACGTGCTTGCCGAGGCTCAGCCCGAAAACGCCGCCGCCGAGGCATAGAGCGACCATGACCCCGATTACGATGAACCGGTAGCGGTACACAGTTCGACCCCACCAGGCGAACACGTAAGCTCCTTACTGGATCGGCAGCGACCCGCGTATTGCTTTTTGGTTGTCACACACGTCGGCTGTCACACTCGCGAGGTCAACAGCGAGGACAGCGGCCGGAACGGCTGCAGCCAAGCCCCCTGCTCAGGTAGCGAATCGAGGCCGATTCGAGGTAGTGGTTCCCGGAAAACACCAGCGATGTCCTCCAGGTCGACGAACTCCAAGGTATCCGACGCTAGCGCCCAACTGGCGTGTTCACGAAATCCGAGCACTTGAACTGGGGTTCCGCTGCGGGCGACCGCCTCCAACGGTTGGCGGAATGCCTGACCGTCGGCCGACGCCACCACCAGCGCGGCGAGCCCTTCGCGGTAGCGCTCGTCGATGTGCGCCAACATGTCGCGGTCAACGTCGCTGTCCTCGTCTACTTTCGGTTTGGCGAAGACGGCGAATCCGACATTGCGCAACGCGTCCACCCACGGCCGGACCACCTCGGCGCTGCCAGGGGCGATGTTGGTGAAGACGGTGGCCTCCGGTTCGGTCGAGATGCCTGGACGGCCGGCCACAATCTCTGCGGTTCGGGCCAGCAGCCAGCGTCCCAGGGCGTCGAATCGTGGTCGTTCCAGTGCTGTCGGCCGGCGGCCCAAGATGGAGCCCAAACCCATGTCGAGGTTGGGAGCGTCCCACACCAGCAATACCCGTGCCCCCGGCGCACCGAGACTGGTCAGCCCGTCCTGCGATAAGTCTTCCGCCAGTACCGAGTGCCGGGCGAGGGATTCAGATGTTTGTGAAGTCACGTCTTCGGTCAGGCTCATCATCATCTAATTTTCAGGTCTCTTTCAGAGCAACCGTGCTTTTTCCATAACAACTCGATGACTGCGCCGCCCCCAAGCTGGGCTTTCCTCTCGTACTTGGTAGCCGGTCGGACGACCGAAATCGGCAGCAGTTCGGTGTCGGGGTCGACGCGAACCAGCCGGGGTTCGGCGTCGCCGGCCGCGGCGATGTGCTCGGCGTAGCCGGGATGGTCGGTCGCGGCGTGCAGCACACCACTGGGAACGAGCCGGTCTGCGATCAAGGCCATGGTGGCCGGCTGTAACAGGCGGCGCTTATGGTGGCGTGCCTTCGGCCACGGATCGGGGAAGAAGACTCGAACACCGCACAACGAATCGGGGGCGATCAAGTGTTGCAGCACGTCGACGGCATTGCCAAGGATCAGCCGGATGTTGATCCCGTCGGAGCCCACTTTGTCAATCGCGCAGAGCAGCTGAGCCAGCCCGCGGCGATAGACGTCCACAGCGATCACGTCGACATGGGGTTCGGCCTTCGCCATCGCCAGCGTCGACGTGCCGCTGCCGGAGCCGATCTCCAACACCACCGGCGCGTCACGGCCAAACCAGGCACGGGTATCCACCGGTGTCCCGCGCGGGGATTGAGGTAGCGCCAGGAGGCCAAGCTCCGGCCAAAGTCGCTCCCAGGTCTCGCGTTGGGCCTTGGAGATCCCCGACCGCCGCGACCGGATGCTCGTGCTGGGGAGCTGGCCCGATGCCACCGGTGTGTCGGGACGTAGCCCTACCCCGGGTTGCGCATGCATTTGTCCATGGTGGACCATCAGCGCCCGGCGTAGCCGCCCCTGGTCCAGATTGATACCCAACAGTTGCCTTCGGCGGGTAGCGGACAACTGCTGACTCGCGCCTCGGCGGCGAGGGTGCCACCATTCTGAACGAACCGATCGGGTGGGAGATGCGCGGACAAGGGCACCAGATTTTCGTCGACGAGCTGGCGCGATTCGCCACCAGCTCCGCCGACCAGCGGGTAGTGGCGATCGCGCAGCGGGCCGCCGAACCGCTGCGCGTAGCGGTCCGTGGGCGTCCCGGGGTGGGTTGCCGCACGGTGGCGCGCGCCCTGCAGGGTGCTGGGAGCTCGTCGGGCATGACGGTGACACCGCAAGCACGCGCCGCCGACTCTGACGTCGACCTGGTCGTCTACGTCACCGTCGAGGTAGTCAAGCCCGAGGACCGCGAAGCCATCGCCGCCACCCGGCGCCCGGTGGTGGCGGTGTTGAACAAGGCCGATCTGGCCGGCCCGCTCTCGGGTGCAGGTCCGATCGTGATGGCGCAGGCCCGGTGCGCGCAATTTTCTACACTCCTCGGGGTCCCCATGGAGTCCATGATCGGGTTGCTCGCCGTCGCGGCGCTCGACGATCTTGATGACACCTTGCGGGCCGTGCTGCGGGCGCTAGCCGCCCACCCCGACGGCTTTGACGCTCTCGACCGAGCCGTTGCGGGGTTTCTGGCGGCAGCCCTGCCGGTCCCTACCGAGGTACGGTTGCGGTTGCTGGACACCCTCGACCTGTTCGGCATCGCACTGGGCATGGCAGCGTTCCGGCCGGGCCGGCCCTCGCGAACCCCGGCGCAGCTCCGCACCCTGTTACGCCGGGTCAGCGGTGTCGACGCCGTCATCGACAAGGTCACCGCCGCCGGTTCTGAGGTGCGCTACCGGCGGTTGCTTGACGCGGTCGCGGAGCTGGAGGCGCTGGCCGCGCAGGCCAAGGAGATCGGCGGTCCGATCGGTGAGTTCTTGCGCGACGACGACACAGTTCTCGCCCGGATGGCGGCCGCCGTCGACGTAGCCCTGGCCGTCGGGCTAGACGTTGGCCCGTTGGACGATCCGGCCGCCCACCTGCCGCGGGCGGTGCGGTGGCATCGTTACAGCCTGGACAACGGTGACATGCACCGCACGTGCGGCGCGGATATCGCTCGGGGATCCCTTCGGCTGTGGTCGCTGGCCGGCGGCATGCCCCTGCACCGATACCGGAAGTCATCGTGATCCGCGCGGCTAGTGATGACCCGGCCGGGGTGGACGAGCTGGTGGCAGCGATCGCGCCGGGGCTTGCCGGGCTGGGTTTGCCGGTCATCAACCGCCGCGAGGTGGTGCTGGTGACCGGTCCGTGGCTGGCCGGGGTTAGCGGTGTGCGCGCGGCACTGGCCGAAAGGCTGCCGCAGCGTAGGTTCGTCGAGACGGCAGAGTTGGGACCCGGCGATGCGCCGGTGGCGGTGGTGTTCGTTGTTTCCGCGGCAACCGCGCTGACCGAATCCGATTGCGTGTTGCTGGACACCGCCGCGGAGCACACCGATGCGGTGGTAGCTGTGGTGTCCAAGATCGACGTGCACCGCGGCTGGCGTGACGTGCTTACCAGTAACCGCGACAGGCTGGCCGCGCGCGCGTCCCGCTACGCCCGGGTGCCCTGGGTTGGCGCGGCCGCCGCACCTGAGCTGGGCGAGCCATACCTGGACGACTTGGTCGCCGCCATCCAGAAACAGCTCGCCGATCCGGCTGTCGCGCGGCGAAACATGTTGCGTGCGTGGGAATCCCGGCTTCTGATGGTCGCGCGGCGGTTCGATGGCGATGCACAGAGCGCCGGTCGGCGGGCACGGGTCGACGCGTTGCGCCAGCAACGGCGCACGGTCCTGCGGCAGGGGCGTCAATCGAAGTCTGAACACACCATCGCGCTGCGCGCGCAGATCCAGCACGCTCGGGTCAAATTGTCCTACTTTGCCCGCAATCGGTGTTCGTTGCTGCGCGTCGAGCTGCAGGAGCACGTCGCCGGTCTGTCCCGGAAGGACATCGCCAGGTTCGCGGCATACACGCGCGGCCGGGTCCAGGAGGTGGTCGCCGAGGTGGGCGAAGGTGCCGTCGCGCACCTTGCCGACGTCGCGCAGCTGTTGGGTGTGCCGGTGCAGCCACCGGTCCTCGAGAACCTCCCGGCGGTGCTCCCGACGGTTGTGGCCCCGCCACTGACATCACGACGATTGGAGATCCGGCTGACAACACTCTTGGGCGCCGGGTTCGGGCTGGGTATCGCGCTGACCCTGAGCAGGCTGGTGGCGGGTCTTACTCCCGGCCTGGCTGCATCGGGGATGGTGGCGGGTGTGGCGATCGGCCTGGCGGTGACCGCCTGGGTGGTGAATGCCCGCGCGCTGCTGCACGACCGTGTCGTGGTGGACCGCTGGACGGGTGAGGTGACGGCATCGCTGCGGTCCGTGGTGGAGCAGCTGGTCGCCACTCGGGTGGTGGCTGTCGAGACGCTGCTGAGCACCGCGATTAGTGAACGCGACGACGCCGAGAACGCCCGGGTGGCCGATCAGGTCAGCATCATTGACGGCGAACTGCGCGAACACGCCGTCGCTGCGGCGCGGGCCGCGGCCCTGCGTGACCGGGAGATGCCGGCGGTGCGGGCCGCACTTGAGGCGGTGCGTGCAGAACTCGGCGAGCCGGGTGCGCCCACAACAGGCCTGTTCTGAAGCTTCTGAATCGTTGTTGTGAGCAGGCTTATACCCGCCCAAGTCTTCCCTGACAAGTTCTGGGCGATAATCTGGATAAAAAGTGTCTCACTAGGTGAGCGGCCGTATCAGCCTCGCCACCAAGACGGGCATACCTAACCCATACGTAACCGCGAGCACCCGATAACTACGCAGGAGAATTCGATGACCTCAGCGACCATCCCCGGTCTGGATACCGCGCCGACGAATCACCAGGGGTTGCTGTCCTGGGTCGAAGAGGTCGCCGAGCTCACCCAGCCGGACCGGGTGGTCTTCACTGACGGCTCGGAAGAAGAGTTCCAGCGGCTCTGCGATCAGCTAGTCGAGGCCGGCACGTTCATCAGGCTCAACCCCGAGAAGCACAAGAACTCCTACCTGGCATTGTCGGATCCGTCCGATGTCGCGCGGGTGGAGTCGCGGACGTACATCTGCTCGGCGAAAGAGATCGACGCCGGCCCCACCAACAACTGGATGGATCCCGGCGAAATGCGGTCCATCATGAAAGACCTGTACCGGGGTTGCATGCGCGGGCGCACCATGTATGTGGTGCCGTTCTGTATGGGACCGCTGGGCGCCGAGGACCCCAAACTTGGTGTGGAGATCACCGACTCCGAGTACGTCGTCGTCTCCATGCGCACCATGACCCGGATGGGCAAGGCCGCGCTGGAGAAAATGGGCGACGACGGTTTCTTTGTCAAGGCGCTGCACTCGGTCGGCGCGCCGCTGGAACCGGGCCAAAAGGACGTGGCCTGGCCCTGCAGCGAAACCAAGTACATCACCCACTTCCCGGAGACCCGGGAGATCTGGAGCTACGGCTCGGGCTACGGCGGCAACGCGTTGCTGGGCAAGAAGTGCTACTCACTGCGTATCGCGTCGGCGATGGCCCACGATGAGGGCTGGCTGGCCGAGCACATGCTGATCCTCAAGCTGATTTCGCCGGAGAACAAGGCTTACTACTTCGCGGCCGCATTCCCGTCGGCGTGTGGCAAGACCAACCTGGCGATGCTGCAGCCAACCATCCCCGGCTGGCGTGCGGAGACACTCGGAGACGACATCGCATGGATGCGATTTGGCAAGGACGGTCGCCTGTACGCCGTCAACCCGGAATTCGGCTTCTTCGGGGTGGCGCCGGGCACCAACTGGAAGTCGAACCCTAACGCCATGCGCACCATTGCCGCCGGCAACACGGTGTTCACCAATGTCGCACTCACCGACGACGGCGACGTGTGGTGGGAGGGCCTGGAAGGCGACCCGCAGCACCTGATCGACTGGAAGGGCAACGACTGGTACTTCCGCGAGACGGAAACCAATGCGGCACACCCGAACTCCCGGTACTGCACACCGATGTCGCAGTGCCCGATCCTGGCCCCCGAGTGGGATGACCCGCAGGGCGTCCCGATCTCGGGGATCCTGTTCGGCGGCCGCCGCAAGACCACGGTTCCGCTGGTCACCGAGGCGCGCGACTGGCAGCACGGGGTGTTCATCGGTGCGACCCTGGGTAGCGAGCAGACCGCCGCGGCCGAGGGCAAGGTCGGCAATGTGCGCCGCGACCCGATGGCCATGCTGCCGTTTTTGGGCTACAACGTTGGGGACTACTTCCAGCACTGGATCAACCTGGGCAAGCACGCCGATGAGTCCAAGCTGCCCAAGGTGTTCTTCGTCAACTGGTTCCGTCGCGGTGACGACGGTCGCTTCCTGTGGCCGGGCTTCGGCGAGAACAGCCGGGTGCTGAAGTGGATCGTCGATCGCATCGAGCACAAGGCCGGCGGTGCGACCACCCCGATCGGCACCGTTCCCGCCGTGGAGGACTTGGACCTGGACGGACTGGACGTCGACGCCGCCGATGTAGCCGCGGCGCTGGCAGTCGATGCCGATGAATGGCGTCAGGAACTGCCGCTGATCGAAGAATGGCTGCAGTTCGTCGGCGAGAAGCTGCCGACCGGTGTCAAAGATGAGTTCGACGCCCTGAAGGAGCGCCTAGGTTAGGGCGAGCAGACGCATAAGCCCCCGCACGCACGGCGTGTCGAGGGCTTTAGTGTCTGCTCGCGCTCGTTAGCGGCGGGCACGCACAAGTTCTTCGACAGCGCGCAAAGACACCGAAAGCCTCTCTTCCCAACCGCCCGTGATCACCACGAATGATCGTCCCGCGGCGCGGAGAGCCTGCTCGCAGCGGGCGAAAAAGGTACCGCGTGCGCCGGGGACACAGCGTCCGTCGTCGGCGTCCCAGGGCACATCGGGCGTGGTGAGCAGTGTGAGATCGTAGGGACGCCGAGCTAGATCACGGAGCTCTTGCGGGCAGCCGCCCGCCAGGAACTCGGCCCACACGGTCGTCGCGAGCGGATCCGTGTCGCAGATCAGGACGCGATCGGCGTCACGAGCCAAGGCTTCCTCCGACGCGATCTGTCCGCGAACGATTTCGGCCCACTCCAGTCCTATCAGTGAGCCGCCATTGAGCTCCCGCAACATTTTCGCCCGCTCCGGGACCCACTTCGTTCGGAGCTTTTCCGCAACCGCCTGTGCCAGCGTGGTCTTCCCGGTGGATTCGGGTCCGATGATGCTCACGCGTTTGACGAAGGCCGGCCGCACGCACCGTGGGATGTGTTGCCAGTGGCCAAGCGGGTCCGCGCGGATGTCGGTTGCAGTCACGGGAACGACGGTGCGACCGTGATCGACCGCCACGAAACGCGCTCCGAGGACCTGGGCAAAGTCCGCGTTGTAGGGCTCGGCACCGAAGACGAAGTCGGGGCGGGTTGCCAGCACGCCCTGCAGGCTCGCCTTCCAGATGTCCCAGAAGTCCGGGTGCTCCCACGGGCGCTGCGGGTTCTCGTTGGCCAGATGGACCACGCGATCGAAGGGGAACAGCTCCCGCATCCATGCAACGCGCTGGGCGCCCGGAATCGGCTCTGCTGCCGTTGATCCGACGACGATGGTCAGCTCATCCACCCATCGCCGCGCGAACTCGCAAAGGTAGACGTGTCCCGCATGGGGCGGCATGAACTTGCCGAGCACCATTCCGTGTGTCACGACGTCGCCTCAGCGATTCGGCCGGCGATGACATTCTCCCACTCGTCCAGCCGCGAAAGAAAGTACGCCTCAGCCTCATCGAAGCTGATTCCGACGTCAGGAGCGACCTTGGCTACGACGTCGGCGTAGACCCGGGAGGCCTCTGGGTCGACGAATTCCCACTGACCGAGGGGCCATTTCGCGGTGAGATAACCCGCGTCCGAGTACGCTTGGTACAACGGCGTTCCCGGATAGGGGACGATCCGGCTCATGAACTTGAAGCCGACCGTATACTTTGTTGCCCGCAGCAGGCGGACTGTTTCGCGTAGCTCGTCGGGCTGCACGGTGGGGTGAAACATAATGGTGCCCGGGATAACGTCAATGCCGAGCTGTTGCAGGGCGTTGATCGTGTCGGCGGCATCTTGTCCACGAGTGAGGATCTGCTTGCGGTAGGCGCGCAGTTGCTCGTAGGACCCAGTCTCCACGCCGATGAATACCCGACGCAGGCCCGCCCTGTGCAGATGTTTGAACAAGTCCAGATCGACAACGGAGTCCAGCCGGATATCGACCATGAAGTTGACGCTGATCCCCCTCCTGAGTACCGCGTTGGCAAAGTCAGCGGCGCGTTGCTGCGAACCGGGGTGTTTGGAGATAAACAGGTCGTCGGTGATGGATAGGAAGTTGACGTCGTAGTCCGACACCAGATAATCGATCTCGTCGACGACCGCGTCAACCGACTTCGCCCGGTAGCTGTCCTTCCCTAGCATCGCGGACATGGCCCCGGTGCCGCAGAACGTGCAGCGGTAGGGGCATCCGCGGGTGGAAAAGACGGAGGCGGCGAAGCCATCAGCAAGGACGGTCGGCAACTCGTCGCGAGCCGGGCGAGGCAACTCGTCAAGGTCGACCAGCGAGGAGGGTGTGCGCAGGATCTGTCCCTGCTCACTACGGCGGGCTAGTCCCGGGACGTCGTCAACCGCAGCGTCATTCGCCAGGGCCAAGGCCAGCTTGGTGAACGCTACCTCCCCGTCGCCAACGACGACGTAGTCGAAACAGTCATGCTGGCGCAGGATGCGCTCGTAGTTCAGTGTTGCCATCGCATTCCCGATGACGATGCGCACGCCATCCCAGGCCTGTCTCGCGCGCTGCGCCAACCACAACACCTCCGGAAATGTGTCGATGCAGGAAAAGCCGACAAGCCGGGGCGTTCCTGATAAGGCGGCGGCGCTTTGCATGGCCAGCCACGTCTCCTGCACGGACCCGTGGCCGGCGACCAGGCCGTTGACGGAGGTGACTGCGATCCCTTGGGTCTTGGCGTATGCCTTGATCGACATCATCCCGAGGTGCTCCATGGGCATGGAGCAATACAGCCACGGATCTCCAAGCTTGAGTCCGTCAACGTACGACAGCCCGTCTTGACGGACGCCTGGAGGATTGACCAGAAGAGTTGCCACGTGGAGAACTTTACAAACGATTTCGGCTGGTGATGGGCGGAATTGCGCCCTGCGGCTCTGGTCGCCGGGCCGCGACGTACCCTCGGCGCATGCAGATTCGCCCGTATATCGGCGCCGATAAGCCCGCCGTCATCCTGTATCCGTCCGGGACGGTCATCAGCTTCGACGAGTTGGAGGCCCGCGCCAACCGGTTGGCGCATTGGTTCCGCCAGGCTGGTCTGCGCGAGGACGACGTCGTGGCCATCCTGATGGAGAACAACGAGCACGTGCACGCGGTCATGTGGGCGGCTCGCCGCAGCGGGTTGTACTACGTGCCGATCAATACCCACCTGACCGCCTCCGAGGCCGCCTACATCGTCGACAACAGCGGTGCCAAAGCAATTGTCGGTTCGGCGGCGCTGCGCGAGACCTGCCACGGCCTGGCCGAACACCTTCCGGGCGGGCTGCCGGACCTGCTGATGCTTGCCGGGGGCGGTCTGGTCGGCTGGATGACCTACCCGGAATGCGTTGCCGATCAACCAGACACCCCGATCGAGGACGAACGCGAGGGTGACCTGCTGCAGTACTCGTCGGGAACGACTGGCCGACCGAAGGGAATCAAACGCGAATTGCCACACGTCTCACCGGATGCGGCACCCGGGATGATGCCGGCACTGCTCGATTTCTGGATGGACGCCGACTCGGTATATCTGAGTCCCGCGCCGATGTACCACACCGCTCCGTCAGTGTGGACGATGAGCGCACTGGCCGCGGGCGTCACCACCGTCGTGATGGAGAAGTTCGACGCCGAGGGCGCCCTCGACGCCATCCAGCGCTACCGGGTGACCCACGCGCAATTCGTCCCGGCCATGTTCGTCCGGATGCTGAAACTCCCTGAAGCAGTTCGTAATTCGTATGACATGTCCAGCCTTAGGCGAGTGATCCACGCGGCCGCTCCATGTCCAGTCCAGATCAAGGAGCAGATGATTCACTGGTGGGGACCGATCATCGACGAGTACTACGCCTCCTCGGAAGCCAGCGGGTCGACGTTGATCACAGCCGAGGATTGGTTGACGCATCCGGGTTCGGTCGGCAAGCCCATACAGGGCGGGGTGCACATCGTGGGCGCCGACGGCAGCGAGCTGCCGCCGAACCAGCCGGGCGAAATCTATTTCGAGGGCGGGTACCCCTTCGAATACCTCAACGATCCGGCGAAAACCGCGGCGTCGCGCAACAAGCACGGCTGGGTAACCGTCGGCGACGTCGGCTATCTCGACGACGACGGCTACTTGTTCCTGACCGGCCGGCGCCACCACATGATCATCTCCGGCGGCGTGAACATCTACCCGCAGGAGGCGGAGAACCTCTTGGTCGCCCACCCCAAGGTGCTCGACGCGGCGGTGTTCGGCGTTCCCGACGACGAGATGGGTCAACGTGTCATGGCCGCGGTGCAAACCGTCGACTCCGCCGATGCCAACGATCAGTTCGCCGGCGAGCTATTAGCCTGGTTACGAGACCGCTTGTCACACTTCAAGTGTCCAAGGTCGATCGCGTTCGAACCGCAATTGCCGCGCACCGACACCGGAAAGCTCTACAAGAGCGGGCTGGTCGAAAAATACTCGGTGTGACCGATGCTGCCGGGGGCCCGACCTGTCCACCCAGACACCGGCTATATCCCGCCCCGGGCCACCAGTTGTCCGGCTATCACGTTGCGCTGGATCTCGTTGGTGCCTTCACCGCCGTTCCACGTCGTACTCGGTCGAGTAGCCGTAGCCGCCGTGGATACGCACGGCGTTTAGGGCGATTTCCATCGCGACCTCGGAGGCGAACAACTTGGCCATCCCGGCCTCCATATCGCAGCGTTGGCCGCTGTCGTACCGCTCGGCGGCATAGCGGGTCAGCTGACGGGCCGCTGTGAGCTTGGTCGCCATGTCGGCCAGGTAATTGCCGACCGCCTGATGCTGCCAGATCGGTCGGCCAAAGCTTTCCCGTTGCTGAGCGTAGGCCAGCGAGTCCTCGAGTGCCGCCGTCGCCACGCCCAGCGCCCGCGCGGCCACTTGGATGCGACCCGTTTCAAGTCCCTTCATCATCTGCGAAAAGCCTTGACCCATGGCTCCGCCCAGGATCGCCGAGACCGGCACCCGGAGGTTGTCGAACGACAGCTCGCAGGATTCGACGCCCTTGTAACCCAACTTCGGCAAGTCCCGCGACACCGTGAGTCCCGGCCCGGGTTCGACGAGCACGATCGACATGCCTTGGTGCCGCGGTGTGGCGTTCGGGTCGGTCTTGCACAGCACCGCGAAAAGTCCGGACCGGCGGGCGTTGCTGATCCACGTCTTGCAGCCGTTGATCAACAACCCGGCAGAGCCTTCAGGGCCGTCGGCCAACGCCGTGGTCGACATGTTCTGCAGATCCGAGCCACCGCCGGGCTCGGTTAGCGCCATGGTGGCCCGCAGCTCGCCACTGGCCATCGGGGGCAGATATGTCCGCCGCTGTTCCTCGGTGCCAAACAGGGTCAGCAATTTGGCGACGACGGTGTGCCCGCCCATCGCGCCGGCCAGGCTCATCCAGCCGCGTGCCAGCTCCTGGGTGACTTGCACATAGCACGGCATCGACACCGGCGACCCGCCGTACTGTTCGTCGATCGCCAGGCCGTAGATGCCGATGTGTTTCATCTGCTCGATCCACGCCTCCGGGTAGCTATTGGCATGCTCGACCTCACGGACGGTTGGCTTCACGTCTCGGTCGATGAATGCCCGCACGGTGGCGACCAGCATCGCTTCGTCGTCGTTGAGCTCGTTGCGCACCTTTTGTCGCCCTCCGTATTGACCCCCTGTCCGATAGCCTGCCAGCATGTGGCGTTGTGGCTAGCGGGTATGGGGGCATCCGCGTCGGCGGGCCCTATTTCGATGACCTGTCAAAAGGTCAGGTGTTCGACTGGGCGCCGGGGGTCACACTGTCGCTGGGGCTGGCGGCCGCCCATCAGTCGATCGTGGGTAACCGGCTACGCCTGGCTCTGGACTCCGACCTGTGTGCGGCGGTGACGGGTATGCCGGGGCCGCTGGCGCATCCGGGCCTGGTTTGCGATGTGGCGATCGGCCAGTCAACTTTGGCGACTCAGCGGGTCAAAGCCAACCTGTTCTACCGCGGGCTCAGGTTTCACCGATTTCCGGCAGTGGGCGACACCCTCTACACCCGTACCGAGGTGGTGGGGCTGCGAGCCAACTCGCCCAAACCGGGCCGTGCGCCAACCGGATTGGCGGGGCTGCGGATGACCACGATCGACCGGACCGATCGGTTGGTGCTCGATTTCTACCGGTGCGCCATGCTGCCCGCCAGCCCCGATTGGAAACCCGGCGCTGTGCCAGGTGACGACTTGTCCAGGATCGGTGCCGACGCGCCGGCGCCGGCCGCCGATCCAACCGCACACTGGGACGGTGCGGTTTTCCGAAAGCGGGTTCCCGGGCCGCACTTCGATGCCGGTATTGCCGGTGCGGTGTTGCATAGCACCGCAGACCTGGTCAGTGGAGCGCCGGAGCTGGCTCGGCTCACCCTCAATATCGCTGCTACGCACCATGATTGGCGGGTCAGCGGACGACGGCTGGTCTACGGCGGGCATACCATCGGACTGGCACTCGCGCAGGCAACCCGGCTATTGCCTAACCTGGCGACCGTCCTGGACTGGGAATCCTGCGACCACACCGCTCCGGTACACGAGGGCGACACCCTCTACAGCGAGCTGCATATCGAGTCTGCGCAGGCCCACGCAGACGGGGGTGTGCTGGGACTGCGGTCACTGGTCTACGCGGTCAGCGATTCGGCGAGTGAGCCCGATCGGCAGGTGCTCGACTGGCGTTTTAGCGCCTTGCAATTCTAGGTTCGGTTACTAAGGGCCAGCGCGGCACGCAAACTGTTGCACTGACTAGTGAAGAACCTTTGTGAGACCCCAACATTCGGGGCCACACGATCGAAACCGTGGAAGGCGCCTTCGACTACTTCTACCTGGCATGGCACCCCGGCTGCTGTCAGACGTTCGGCATAGGCCAGATCCTCGTCGTGGAGCAGGTCGTGGGTGCCGACGCCGATCCATGCCGGCGCCAGCCCTCCTAGGTCGTCACGCCGTCCCGGGACCGCGACCCGTGCGTCCGCATCGCCAAGATATGCCCGCCAGCCGAACCGGTTGGCGCGCCCGTTCCATAGCCGGTAGTGCGGGTTGGCGGGGGCGATCGACGGCCGGTCGTCGAGCATGGGGTACACCAGCAACTGAAATGCCGGTGTGATGCCGCCACGGTCGCGGGCAAGCAGAGCCAGCGCCGCCGCGAGGCCGCCGCCGGCACTAGCGCCGCCGATTGCCACCCGCGCGGGGTCCACCGCCGGCAGGCTGGCCAGCCAGGTCAACGCCGAGTAGCAGTCGCCCAGGGCGGCAGGATACGGATTTTCCGGCGCCAGGCGGTAGTCCACCGATGCGACAGTGATGCCCAGTCTGCTGCTGAACCGGAGGCAGAGCCGATCGTCCTGTTGCGCGGTGCCCATTACGTATCCGCCGGCGTGGATCCACAGCAGCGCGGGCGCTGGTTCGTTGCTGCCGGCGGGTCGGTATAGCCGGACACCGACCCCGGATTCCAGGGTGAGCACCTCGATATCGGGGGGTGTACGGGACATTCGAAGCCCCGCGACGACGATCAATGCCCGCATGACTGGCAGGGTGCGAGGACCGACCAGCTGTCGTGGGGTGACGACGGCGATGCGACGCAGGTCGGGGTGGACTTCGTTGCCGGACACCGGTCCAGTATGCGTCGGCGCAATTTCGCCTCGGTACAGCGATGGCTTTGGCAGGCTGCGGTTAGTCGAACGAGGATCGGGATGGTGGCCTGATGAGTGATCCAGCAAGAGGGGCGGAAGCCGAGGATGCCTACGGTTTTCCCGCCGGGCTGTGGCGCTGGCTGCAGCGGCATCCACCGCCGGCGTTGCACCGGCTCACCCGGTTTCGCAGCCCGTTGCGTGGTCCGTGGTTGACGTCGGTGTTCGGCCTGGTGCTATTGGTGGCGTTGCCTTTCGTCATCATCACCGGGCTACTTTCTTATATCGCCTATGCGCCGCAGCTGGGCCAGGCCATCCCCGGTGACGTCGGCTGGCTGCGACTCCCCGCTTTCACCTGGCCCACCCGTCCGTCCTGGCTGTACCGGTTGACCCAGGGGCTGCATGTGGGGCTGGGGCTGGTGATCATTCCCGTGGTGCTGGCCAAGTTGTGGTCGGTGATACCGCGGCTGTTTGTGTGGCCGCCGGCGCGCTCGATTGCCCAGGTGCTCGAACGGTTGTCGGTGCTGATGCTGGTCGGTGGGATCCTGTTCCAGATCGTCACCGGCGTGCTCAACATTCAGTATGACTACATCTTCGGGTTCAGCTTCTACACCGGCCACTATTTTGGGGCTTGGGTCTTCATTGCGGGTTTCCTGTTGCATATCGTGGTCAAGATCCCCCACATGGTCACCGGGTTGCGATCGATACCGATGCGAGAAGTGTTGGGTACCAACGTGGCTGACACCCGGGCGCAGCCGTGCGATCCGGACGGGCTGGTGTCGGTCAATCCGGGCGAGGCCACGCTAAGCAGACGCGGTGCCCTGGGATTGGTCGGTGCCGGGGTGCTGCTGATCGGGGTGCTGACGGTTGGGCAAACCCTGGGCGGGTTCACCCGCAAGGCCGCCCTGCTGCTGCCCCGGGGCCGTGTCGTGAGCCCGGGCGACTTCCCGGTCAACAAGACCGCCGCCGCCGCCGGGATCACCGCGGAGGCCATTGGCCCCGACTGGCGGCTGGTGCTGTGTGGCGGGCCTGCGGAAGTAGTGCTGGATCGCGCCACGCTGGCCGGCCTGCCGCAACGCACCGCCCGGCTGCCGCTGGCCTGCGTCGAAGGGTGGTCGGCCGTGCGCACCTGGAGCGGCGTGCCGCTGGCCGAGCTGGCGCTGCTGGCGGGCGTGCCGGCGGCGCGCTCGGCACGGGTTACATCGCTGCAGCGCGGCGGGGCGTTCGGCGAGGCGAAGCTGGCGGCAAACCAGATCGCCGACCCCGATGCGCTGCTGGCGTTGCGGGTCGACGGGGCGGATCTGTCGCTGGATCATGGCTACCCGGCCCGCATCATCGTTCCCGCACTGCCCGGTGTGCACAACACGAAATGGGTCGCTGGCATCGAATTCCACAAGAGGTGAAATGTTCGACATTGCAACGCGTTTCAAAAACTCCTACGGGTCAGGTCCATTGCACCTGCTGGCGATGGTGTCTGGCTTCGCCCTGCTGGGCTACATCGTGGCCACCGCCAGGCCCTCGGCGCTGTGGAACCAGGCCACCTGGTGGCAGTCGATCGCGGTCTGGTTTGTCGCCGCCGTCGTAGCCCACGACCTGCTGTTGTACCCGCTCTACGCGCTGGCCGACCGGATCCTGGCCAGGCTAGTCGGCAGGCGCGACGTCTCGGCGCCCCGCCGCCGCCCGGAACTACCGGTACGCAACTACATTCGGATCCCGGCGCTGGCAGCCGGCTTGACGCTGCTGGTTTTCCTGCCCGGCATCATCAGACAGGGTGCGCCGACATACCTGGATGCGACCGGACAGACGCAGGAACCATTTCTGGGCAGGTGGTTGCTGCTCACCGCGGTCGCGTTCGGGATCAGCGCGGCCGCTTACGCCATTCGGCTGGTGGTGGCGCACGTGAGGCGGCGCCGAGCGGGGTGTTCGCGGGTCGACGCGATCGACGAGGAGTAGGCTCCCACCATGAACCAGCGACGCGCCGCCGGGTCAACCGGTGTGGCCTACATCAGATGGTTGCTACGTGCCCGTCCCGCTGACTATATGCTGGCCTTGAGTGTCGCCGGGGGTTCGCTACCGGTGGTGGGTAAGCACCTCAAGCCGCTCGGCGGCGTTACTGCCATCGGCGTCTGGGGCGCCCGGCACGCATCCGATTTCTTGTCCGCGACGGCGAAGGATTTACTGACCCCCGGTATCAACGAGGTTCGCCGTCGAGATCGTGCCAGCACGCAGGAGGTTTCCGTCGCGGCCTTACGCGGCATCGTTTCGCCCGACGACCTTGCCGTCGAATGGCCGGCGCCGGAGCGCACGCCGCCGGTCTGCGGGGCGCTGCGCCACCGCCGTTACGTCCACCGCCGTCGCGTCCTCTACGGCGACGACCCGGCCCAGTTGCTCGACGTATGGCGCCGCAAAGATATGCCCACCAAACCCGCGCCGGTGTTGATCTTCGTCCCAGGCGGTGCCTGGGTGCACGGCAGTCGCGCCATCCAGGGGTATGCGGTGCTGTCTCGGCTGGCCGCACAGGGGTGGGTGTGCCTATCGATCGACTACCGGGTCGCACCGCATCACCGCTGGCCACGACACATCCTGGATGTCAAGACCGCCATCGCGTGGGCACGGGCCAATGTCGACAAATTCGGCGGTGACCGCAATTTCATTGCGGTGGCTGGTTGTTCGGCCGGCGGCCACTTGTCCGCGCTGGCCGGGCTCACCGCCAACGACCCGCAATATCAGGCCGAGCTGCCAGAGGGCTCCGACACGTCGGTCGACGCGGTGGTGGGGATTTACGGCCGCTACGACTGGGAGGACCGCTCCACCCCGGAACGTGCCCGGTTCGTCGATTTTCTGGAGCGGGTAGTGGTTCAGCGCACGATTGATCGTCACCCCGAAGTGTTCCGTGACGCGTCGCCGATCCAACGAGTCACCAGAAATGCACCGCCATTCCTGGTGATTCATGGCAGCCGTGACTGTGTCATCCCGGTTGAGCAGGCGCGGAGCTTTGTCGAGCGGTTACGAGCGGTCTCCCGCTCACAGGTTGGCTACCTGGAGCTGCCCGGTGCGGGCCACGGCTTCGACCTGCTAGACGGCGCTCGCACCGGCCCGACGGCACACGCGATCGCGCTGTTTCTCAACCAGGTTCATCGCAGCCGGGCACAGTTCGCGAAAGAGGTCATCTAAACGCCGGCCAATTGTATGGTCGCCCTATGAGTAGGGGGCTGCGGTGAAACGGCTCAGCGGCTGGGACGCGGTACTGCTTTACAGCGAGACCCCGAATGTGCACATGCACACACTCAAGGTCGCCGTGATCGAATTGGATTCGGACAGACAGGAATTCGGTGTCGACGCGTTTCGCGAGGTGATCGCTGGCCGGCTGCATAAGCTTGAGCCATTGGGCTATCAGCTGGTTGATGTCCCGTTGAAGTTCCATCACCCGATGTGGCGGGAGCACTGCCAGGTCGATCTCAACTACCACATCCGGCCGTGGCGGTTGCGCGCCCCGGGGGGTCGGCGCGAACTCGACGAGGCGGTCGGAGAAATCGCCAGCACCCCGCTGAACCGCGACCACCCGCTGTGGGAGATGTACTTCGTTGAGGGGCTTGCCAACCACCGGATCGCGGTGGTTGCCAAAATTCACCATGCGTTGGCTGACGGTGTTGCCTCGGCAAACATGATGGCACGGGGGATGGATCTGCTGCCGGGACCGGAGGTCGGCCGCTATGTGCCTGACCCCGCTCCTACCAAGCGGCAGTTGCTGTCCGCGGCGTTCATCGACCACTTGCGCCACCTCGGCCGGATTCCTGCAACCATCCGGTACACCACGCAGGGTCTAGGCCGGGTGCGACGTAGCTCGCGCAAGCTCTCACCCGCACTGACCATGCCATTTACCCCGCCACCGACGTTCATGAATCACCGGCTCACCCCGGAGCGCAGGTTCGCCACCGCCACCCTGGCGCTGATTGACGTGAAGGCGACGGCCAAGTTGCTGGGGGCGACGATCAACGACATGGTGCTGGCCATGTCGACCGGCGCTCTGCGTACCCTGCTATTGCGCTATGACGGCAAGGCCGAACCGCTGCTGGCGTCGGTCCCGGTGAGTTACGACTTCTCACCGGAGCGGATCTCCGGTAACCGCTTCACCGGAATGCTGGTGGCGCTGCCTGCCGACTCCGACGACCCGTTGCAGCGGGTGCGCGTCTGTCACGAAAACGCGGTCTCCGCCAAGGAGAGCCACCAGCTTTTGGGACCGGAGTTGATCAGCCGCTGGGCGGCTTACTGGCCACCTGCCGGTGCGGAAGCCTTGTTCCGGTGGTTGTCTGAGCGCGACGGGCAGAACAAGGTACTCAACTTGAATATCTCGAATGTTCCCGGTCCGCGCGAACGCGGCCGCGTGGGGGCCGCGCTGGTCACCGAGATCTATTCGGTGGGCCCGTTGACCGCCGGTAGCGGATTGAATATCACGGTGTGGAGTTATGTCGATCAGCTCAATATCTCGGTGTTAACCGATGGTTCCACCGTGCAGGACCCGCATGAAGTAACCGCGGGAATGATCGCGGACTTCATCGAAATACGCCGCGCCGCTGGTCTTTCCGTGGAGTTGACAGTCGTCGAGTCCGCGATGGCGCAGGCATGACACGAAACACCGGACGAGTATGAGGCCAGTATGAGCAGCGAAAGCGACGCAGCCAACACCGAACCTGAGGTTCTGGTAGAACAGCGGGATCGGATTTTGATCATCACGATCAACCGCCCGAAAGCCAAGAACGCGGTCAACGCCGCAGTCAGCCGGGGCTTGGCCGATGCGATGGATCAGCTTGACGGCGATGCCGGCCTGTCGGTGGCAATCCTGACCGGTGGGGGCGGTTCGTTCTGCGCGGGCATGGACCTCAAGGCGTTCGCCCGGGGCGAGAATGTCGTCGTCGAAGGTCGCGGCCTTGGCTTTACCGAACGTCCGCCGACCAAGCCGCTCATTGCTGCGGTGGAAGGCTACGCGTTGGCGGGTGGCACCGAGCTGGCGCTTGCTGCCGACCTGATCGTGGCGGCCAGGGATTCGGCGTTCGGGATTCCTGAAGTCAAGCGGGGTCTGGTTGCCGGCGGCGGGGGATTGCTGCGGTTGCCGGAGCGCATCCCGTATGCGATAGCCATGGAGTTGGCGCTGACCGGTGACAACCTACCGGCCGAACGCGCGCACGAGCTGGGGCTCGTCAACGTTTTGGCCGAGCCGGGGACCGCCCTCGATGCTGCGATCGCGTTGGCGGAGAAGATCACCGCCAATGGGCCGCTGGCGGTGGTGGCCACCAAGCGGATTATCACCGAGTCGCGTGGGTGGAGTCCCGACACTATGTTCGCTGAGCAGATGAAGATCCTGGTGCCGGTGTTCACCTCCAACGACGCGAAGGAAGGTGCGATCGCGTTCGCCGAGAGGCGCCGGCCCCGTTGGACGGGCACCTAGCCCAGCTACGCGACGGTGTAGCCCATCGGCAGCAGGACACTCTTTTGCTGGGTGAAGTGTTCGACACCCTCGGGCCCGTTCTCGCGGCCGATTCCGGAGTTCTTGTAGCCGCCGAAGGGTGAGCCGGGATCGAAGGCGTACCAGTTGATTCCGTATGTCCCGGTGCGGATCTGCTGCGAGATCTTGATGCCTTTGGGCACGTCGGTGGTCCACACGCTGCCCGCCAGCCCATACACTGAATCGTTGGCGATCGCGATCGCGTCCTCCTCGGTGTCATAAGGAATGATGGCCAGCACCGGCCCGAAGATCTCCTCCTGTGCGATGGTCATCTTGTTGTCGACATCGGCGAATACGGTGGGTTGGATAAAGAAGCCGTTGTCCAAGCCCTCGGGACGGCCGCCGCCGCACACCAACCGAGCGCCCTCCTCGATGCCCTTGGCGATGTAGCCTTCAACGCGAGTCCGCTGCTTCTCCGAGATCAGCGGCCCGATCTGAGCTGCCGGGTCCGACGGCGGGCCCACCGGGAGAGCCGTTACGAAATTAGTTACCGCAGCCACGATTTCGTCGTACCGGGAGCGCGGAGCCAGAATGCGGGTCTGGTTGACGCAGCCCTGTCCGGCGTTCATGACGCCGGAGAACACCATCATCGGAATAGCTGCGGCCAGGTCGACGTCCTCGAGAATGATGGCCGCCGACTTGCCGCCGAGTTCTAAGGTGCACGGCTTGAGCATCTCAGCGGCACGCCTGCCGACCTCTCGGCCGACGGCCGAGCTGCCGGTGAAGGTAAACATGTCGATGTCCGGGTTAGACGTCAGCGCCTGACCGGTCTCAATCCCTCCCGGCACTACCGACAACACCCCCTCGGGCAGGCCCACCTCGGCGAACACCTCCGCCAAAGCGTTTGCGGTCAGCGGTGTTTCGGCGGCGGGCTTGAGCACGATGGTGCAGCCGGCCAGCAGCGCCGGCGCAATCTTGTTGACGGCCAGAAACAGCGGGACGTTCCAGGCCACGATCGCGCCCACCACACCGACCGGCTCACGGCTGACAATGCTCTGTCCATAGGAGCCGGTGCGGGTTTCGGTCCAGGTGACCTTGTCCGCTGCACCGGCAAAGTAGTTCATCGCCCCCATCGAACCCATCCAGTGCATCGTCTCGATGATGGTCGGCGGCTGGCCGGTTTCGGCTGCGAGCAGCTTGGTGAACAGGTCCTTGCGCTCAGCCAGCATCTTGACCGCCGCAGCGATCACCGCCGCACGCTCGTGCGGCGGGGTCGAGGGCCAGGGGCCGTTGTCGAACGCCGCACGTGCTGCGGCGACCGCGGCGTCGACGTCGGCGGCGGCCGCCATCGGCACCTTGCCGACATATTCCCCAGTGGCTGGGCAGCGTACCTCGATAACATCGGAGGTCGACGGTTTGGTCCACTTGCCGCCGATGAAAAGCTTGTCGTATTCCGTGGCACTGTCAGACATATGCGCCGCTCCTCCTCATCGCTGCGCTCGGCATCGTCGCCGGCGGTCATGGCGTCACCCTACCCAAGCCGAACGCGAAACGAGAACGTGTTCCATTATTAGGGTGTGAGCACCAATACCAGATTGCTCACCAGGAACTCACGCAGCACCGGGACGGATGTCAGCCACCACGCCCATCTGGGGTGGTAGCGGGGAAATACGGCTAACGCGGCTCCGGTGCCGGCAGCCCAGCGCAGACCCTCGGCGGCGGACACGGCAAACAACGACGACCCATAGTTGTTCTTTGCCGGATGGCCGTGTTTGCGGACATATCGGGCGGCGGCGCGGGCGCCGCCGAGGTAGTGGCTGAGGCCCATCTCGTGCCCGCCGAATGGCCCCAGCCAAACCGTGTAGGACAGCACGACCAACCCGCCTGGCTTGGTCACCCGCAGCATCTCGGTGCCAAGCTGCCAGGGGCGCGGCACGTGTTCGGCGACATTGGAGGACAAGCAGATGTCTACCGAGTCGTCGGCGAACGGCAGTGCCATGCCTGACGCCCGGACGAACATGCCGGGCCGGCCGGTGAACGCAGGTCCGGCGGCATGCATTTCATCAGGGTCCGGCTCGACGCCGATGTAGCCGACACCGGCGTCGGAGAACGCCGTCGCGAAATACCCCGGCCCGCCGCCAACGTCGAGCAGCGTACGGCCAACTGGCGGCTCGCTATGTGTGGCCAGCCACAGATCGCCGATCATTGCTGCGGTGTCGGCCGCCAGTGTGCGATAGAACCGTGCCGGGTCGCGCTGCTCGTAGCGGAAGTCTGCCAGCAGTCGCAGCGAGCGCCGCAGTGTCGCCCGTCGCGCGAACACATCGGTGACCGCCACCTGGCACACCCTACGGCCCGCTAGGCTATCGACCAATGTCTGCTCTGCGCTCGGTGTTGCTGCTGTGCTGGCGCGACATCGGGCACCCCCAGGGGGGCGGGAGCGAAGCCTATCTGCAACGCATCGGGGCTCAGTTGGCCGCATCGGGCATTGCAGTCACGTTGCGCACCGCTCGCTATCCCGGTGCGCCACGGCATGAACTGGTCGACGGGGTGCGGATCAGTCGTGCCGGCGGGCGCTACTCGGTGTATCTATGGGCGTTGCTGGCGATGGCCGCAGCCCGATGTGGGCTTGGGCCGCTGCGCCGAGTGCGCCCGGATGTGGTCGTCGATACCCAAAACGGCTGGCCGTTTGTGGCCCGGCTGTTGTATGGCCGGCGGTCGCTGGTACTGGTACACCATTGCCACCGTGAGCAGTGGCCGGTGGCCGGGCGGATGATGGGTCGGCTCGGCTGGTATGTCGAGTCGATGTTGTCGCCACGGCTACACCGGCGCAACCAGTACGTGACGGTGTCGCTGCCGTCGGCGCGGGATCTGATCGCCCTCGGTGTGGACAGCGAGCGGATCGCTGTGGTGCGCAACGGCCTCGACGAGGCGCCGTCGCCAACGTTGTCCGGCCCACGTGCGCCCACGCCGCGTGTGGTGGTGCTCTCCCGGCTGGTGCCGCACAAGCAGATCGAGGACGCGTTGGCAGCGGTCGCGGAGCTACAGCCTCGGATACCGGGCCTGCACCTAGACATCGTCGGCGGTGGCTGGTGGCGGCAGCGCCTCGTTGACCATGTGCACCGGCTCGACATTGCTGACGCCGTTACCTTTCACGGGCATGTCGACGATGTGACCAAACACCATGTGCTGCAAAGCTCCTGGGTGCACTTGTTGCCCTCACGTAAAGAGGGATGGGGGCTCGCGGTCATCGAGGCGGCCCAGCACGGCGTGCCCACCATCGGGTACAGATCCTCCGGTGGTTTGGCGGACTCGATCGTCGACGGGGTGACCGGCATATTGGTCGACGACCGGGCCGAATTGGTGGCTTGGCTCGAACAACTGCTGTCCGATTCGGTGCTGCGTGACCAACTCGGCGCCAAGGCACAGGCGCGTAGCGGTGAGTTCTCCTGGCGGCAAAGCGCCGAAGCGCTGCGCAGCGTGTTGGAGGCAGTGCAGGCCAGCCGTTTTGTCAGCGGCGTGGTTTGAGCCGGCTTCGACAGACTTAATCCTGGGCGCGGCTCGCCGGCGTGTCTTCGCAGTGGTGTAAGTGTCGGCGCACCCAATAGCCGGCCGCGCCAGCGCCGCCGACCAGCAGCATCGAAAGCCACGCCCAATGCGCGAGCATTGTCGCTTTGAGGCGGGCCGACGATGCACCGGAGGTTTGGCCGCCGACCCGATAAAGAGCCAATTCGTCGTCGCGGTGCGCCGCTGCTAGCCGGCCGAGGGTGCGTGCGGCCGCGCCCATGTCGCCGGCGCTGTCGGATTCGACGACCAGCCACCCGACGCCGGCCGCGGCCAAGGTTGACGGATGGGGCCCGGTGAGCAGCAGCTCCTGGACCGCCCGGGCGTGCGCGTCTTCGCCGGGAACGGTCACCCCGGAAATGACCAGATCACCTGTGGTCAGCACATCGGCGCGAACCCAACGGGGGAGCGGATCGAGTACCGGTGCCGAACCGGACCACGAGAAGCGCCGCATGGTGCCCGCGGGCAAGACCGCAACCGTCCGGGGATCGGCATTGATCGCCGCTGCCACCGCCGCCCAACCGGACGGGTAGTGCACAGGCGCAACCTTGCCCCACACCCCCCACGCCAAGTCAGGCAGCGTTAGGACCAGCGCCAGACAGCAGACCACCGCCGCCGTTGCCGGTCGCAGCCAGCGTCGCAGCGTTAGCACCGTGCCCGCACCGGAGAGTGTGTATCCGGGTACCGCCAGCGCGACCCACTTCTGTCCGTCGCGCAGCACGCCCAGGCCGGGTGCGGCATCGACCACCACCCGTAGCGCGTGCAGACCTGGGCCGGTCGCAAGGACAGCCGGGACCATCACGGACACCGCCGCTAGTGTCAGCAGCGGCACTGCCACGGGCCGGCGCGCCACAGTCGGTAGTCCGATCGCCACCATGGCGAGTAGTACGACGGCGGATGCCACTGCGAAAAGCGTTGTCCGCGAGCTAGGTACGGCCTCGCCGTTCCAGATCCCACCGAGACTGGCCAAGCTGCCAAGCGTGCCCAGCCCCGGTTCGGCGCGTGGCGCGAACGCGGTAACCCCAAGCTGATTGGCTGCCGTGTGGCTGGTCAACGACGAGCCCAGCGCCGACGCCGTCAGCCAGGGCAGCGCACCCACCAGCGCGGAGCCCAACGCCGCGACCCCACATTGCCAGCGCGGGCGGCCCGCGCCGGGCATCGCCACGCACACCACCGCAACTGTCGCGGCGAGTAGCAGCCCGGACGGGGTCAGGCCGGCCAGCGCAACCCAGAACGCCAGCCCAAAAAGCCCGAACCAACCCGCGCCAACCGTTGTTCGCATCGTTAACATCGCGGTCGCAACCCAGGGCAGACACCCATAGCCGACCAGCAGGCTCCAATGGCCCTGCAAAAGTCGTTCGGCCACATAGGGATTCCAGATCGCCAGCGTGATCGCGACAAACTGGCCGGCTGCCCCCGCTGCGGGTAGTGCCGTTGCGACCAGTCGGGCCGCGCCCCAGCCCGCCAGCCAAAGCCCCAGCAGCAGCAGCGCTTTCACCACGACGCCGCCGTCGACGAGGTGTGACGCCAAAGCGACCGCGAAGTCCTGCGGAGTCGCCCGGGGCGCCGATGTCAGCCCTAGGGCGTTGGCCGACACATACGACCGTGGTGTGGACACTGCATCGCGCAGCAGTAGGTATCCGGGCCGCAGTAGCGGCGCGGCCAACAGCAGCACCAAGACCAGCGCGTACCCCGGTCGGAACCAGCGCACGTCGCCTGATTAGCGCCGCTCGGGCGGGCCGGGGTCGGGATGCCCCGCGTCCGGCGGTGGGGGCGGCTGCGCCGAACCGAGTCGGGGCGGATCCGAGCCACTCGGCTCGCGCGGGAAGTCGGGGCGCTGCGTGGGCAGTTTCTCGGTCTCAGCCTCCGCTCCAGGCACCGGTTCTTCGAAGCCGCCGCGGCGGTAATCGTGGTCGTCCCGATCCCCGCTGGCAGCCATCAGCGCACCTTCGGTCCGAAGGCTAAACGACGCGAACAGACCACCGCCGACCAGCGCGACCAAGCCGGCCGCGGTGAATGTAATCGGCAGCACCCGCGACCACAGCGCCAGCCGGTCGCGCTCGTCGCGAGCCGCGTTGACCTGGGATTCGACCGTCTCTTCGGTGGAGGTGACCTGGTAGTCGGCAAACGTGACCTCTGGTTTGAGTGGGTCACGAGCGAAGTAGTGGTTGGCGCGTTCGGTTTCTTTGACGATGGTGCCGGACACCGGGTCCACCCAGAATGTTCGCTGCGCCGCGTAATAGCGGGTCATGGTGATTTGCTCGTTCGGATCACCGGGTAGCCCCCACATCGCCGCTGATGTGGTGACTTTGCCGTCCTCGTCGCCGGCGTACAGCGACGGGTATTTGAGGGGAGCCACCAGCTTCCCCTCGGGGGTGTAGCCGACGTTCTGCGTGAAGCGGTATGTGGTTAAACCGTTGACGTCCTCCTCGCCTTCGTAGTTGGCGTCAAACGCCTTCTGTGCGATGGGGTCGAAATAGGGGTATGTCTTCTTCTCGGTGTGAAACGGGAACCGGTAAGACAGCCCGTCGTGCCGCAGCGGAATGGCCGTCGGCGGGTTCTCGTCATTGAGGCCCCGCGGTTTCTGGACGGCGCCGCCGGTGTGGGTGTCGTCGGAGACAGCCATCGCCGTCTTGCGGTTGAGGGTGACCGTGTCGACGATCGCCAGCAGCAGCCCGCTGTCCTTCTGCTTGTCGGTGCGCCGGAGCGAGGATCCGACCTGAAGTGTGACCACGTCGGCGTTGGCGGGCGATTCGACGGTGACTTGCTGTTGGGACACCAGCGGCACGTCCTGGTTGACCACGATGTGCTCGGTGGCTAGCGACGCCGAGTCGAGTGCCGTTCCAGTGCCGTCGCTGATCAACGTGGCATCGATATCGAGTGGGATCTCAGCGATCCTGCTGGTGGTATAGGTCGACAGCAGCAGGGCGGCGATCAGTAGGGCGGCTCCGAGTCCGATAGCGCCGCACGCGGCGAACCGCAACATGACTGCCCGGTTCACCTGCGCCGCTCTCCCCCGCAAGCGGGTGGTGCCCCCACCTCATCGCTTCGTCCCCCGCAAGCGGGCGGTGCCCCCACTGCATCGTCGCCGGCGCGGTTCACGTTGCTGTGACCTCCTTATGGTCCATGGACTCGTCGGTCGGGACCCGCTCCGACCTGACCAAGCGAGGCAAAACCCGTTTGACCCTAACAGCAGAGCGTATGGGCCCGGCGGACGAATCGGGTGCACCGATTCGCCCGCAAACACCTCACAGGCACACTGTGTTGGTGACCAACGGCCAGGTGGTGGGTGGGACCCGTGGCTTTCTGCCCGCCGTCGAGGGAATGCGCGCATGCGCGGCCGTCGGCGTCGTGGTCACTCACGTCGCGTTCCAGACCGGGCACTCTAGCGGTGTGGGCGGGCGGCTGTTCGGCCGCTTCGATCTGGCGGTGGCGGTGTTCTTCGCCGTGTCGGGATTCTTGTTGTGGCGCGGACACGCCGCAGCGGCGCGAGATCTGCGGTCACACCCGCGAACCGGTCCGTATCTGCGATCGCGGGTGGCGCGCATCATGCCGGCCTATGTGGTGGCGGTGGTCGTCATCCTGTCCCTGCTGCCCGACGCGGATCATGCCAGCCTGACCGTGTGGCTGGCCAACCTGACGCTCACCCAGATCTATGTGCCGCTGACCCTGACCGGCGGCCTGACCCAGATGTGGAGCCTGTCCGTGGAGGTCGCCTTCTATGCGGCGCTGCCGGTCTTAGCGTTGCTGGGCCGCCGAATTCCGGTCGGTGCCCGAGTGCCGGCGATCGCGGCGCTGGCGGCGCTCAGCTGGGCGTGGGGCTGGCTCCCGTTGGACGCCGGGTCGGGGATCAACCCGTTGACCTGGCCGCCGGCGTTCTTCTCGTGGTTCGCCGCGGGAATGTTGCTGGCGGAGTGGGCCTACAGCCCGGTCGGGTTGCCGCATCGGTGGGCGCGCCGCCGCGTGGCGATGGCGGTTACCGCGCTGCTGGGTTACCTGGTGGCGGCCTCGCCGTTGGCGGGTCCGGAGGGCCTGGTTCCGGGCACGGCGGCACAATTCGCGGTGAAGACCGCGATGGGCTCGCTGGTAGCGTTCGCGCTGGTGGCGCCGCTGGTGCTGGACCGGCCCGACACGTCGCACCGGCTGCTGGGCAGCCCCGCGATGGTGACCCTGGGCCGTTGGTCCTATGGCCTGTTCATCTGGCATCTGGCCGCGCTGGCCATGGTGTTTCCCGTGATCGGAGCGTTCCCGTTTACCGGGCGAATGCCGACGGTGCTGGTGTTGACGCTGATCTTCGGTTTCGCGATCGCCGCGGTCAGCTACGCCCTGGTCGAGTCGCCCTGCCGGGAAGCGTTGCGCCGCTGGGAGCGCCGCAACGAACCCATATCGGTCGGCGAACTTCAGGCGGACGCGATTGCACCCTGACTCGGCCGGCTGACACCTGGCGGGCACCTAGTCGATCGTGCCCGCTGGCACGATCCACTGACAGGGCTGACCGGTCACGGCGGCGATGAGATCGAAGTCCGCGTCGTAATGTAGAACGACCAGCCCGTGTTCCTCGCCGGCCGCGGCAATGAGCAGGTCCGGGATTTTGCGACCGCGCTGACTACGCGCAGCGAGTAGGCGCTGGATTCCAAGCGCGCGGCGATGATGCGATGCCGTCGATTCGATGAGGTCGAACGCGCTCAATGCCACCATGAGCCGCTGCCACTCGGTCTCATTGCGTGCGGAGTACCCGACTTCAAGGTCGGTTATTTGCGTGCGAGCGACGGCACCGGCCTCAGCCAACGGTTCCACCGCCCGCCGCACGGCGGGCCGGCTGAGCCTTTTGATCACGCTGGTGTCGAGAAGATATTTCAGCGCCATGCTTCGGCGCGGTCCTCTGGCGGTGCGGCGGCCAGCGTGTCGAGAGCGGCGGCGACGCGTTGAACTCGCTGAGACGTGGCTTGCCGCAGGGCCGCGTTGACGGTGTCTTTGATCGTCGTCGTGCCCAATTCTGTACGAGCCATGTTTAAAGCCTGCTCGTCGATGTCGACGAGATGTTTCGCCATGAATCGGAGTATATATCAATAAGGAGCCGATATATATGCACAATGCCAAGCCCATGGCATTCGCCCGGCGCGGCTGTCTCACTGATAGCCGCCCTGCCGCTCGAAGATGCGGCGCGGGTTGTCGACGAGCATGGTGTGCAGCTGCTCGTCGGTGACGCCGTGCTGCTTCAGTGCGGGGATGACGTCGTTGTGGATGTGGAGGTAATGCCAATTCGGCATCGCCACCGGCACCAGCTCCTCGGGAAGCGCGTCGAAATAGCAGCAGGCGTCGTGTGATAGCACCATCTTGTCGGCATGGCCGCGCTCGCACATTCGGGCCACGATGTTCACCCGGTCCTGAAACGGTGAGATCACGTCGACGCCGAACCGGTCCATCCCGAGGTAGGAGCCGGCGGCGATGAGCTCTTCCAGGTAGCCGACGTCGGTGCTGTCGCCGCAGTGTCCGATAACCACCCGGCTCAGGTCCACCCCCTCCTCGGCGAAGATGCGTTGCTGGTCAAGGCCGCGCCGCAGCCCGGCGTGGGTGTGGGTGGAGATCGGCGCCCCGGTGCGTTTGTGTGCTTGGGCGACCGCGCGCAACACCCGCTCGACACCAGGGGTGAGGCCGGGTTCGTCGGTGGCGCACTTGAGGATTCCCGCCTTGATGCCGGTGTCGGCGATGCCGTGCTCGATGTCGCGGACGAACATGTCGGTCATGATCTCCGGGCCGTCCAGCTGTGCGCCCGGCCCGAGGTAGTGGAAGTAGAACGGGACGTCGTTGTAGGTGTACAAGCCGGTGGCCACGACGATGTTCAGCTCGGTGGCCGCGGCCACCCGGGCGATGCGCGGGATGTATCGGCCCAGCCCGATCACCGTGAGGTCGACGATGGTGTCCACGCCGCGGGCCTTGAGTTCGCCTAGCCGGGCGATGGCGCCGGCCACCCGCTTGTCCTCGTCGCCCCAGGCTTCCGGGTAGTTCTGCGCAATCTCGGTGGTCATGATGAAGACGTGCTCGTGCATCAGCGTGACGCCGAGATCAGCGGTGTCGATGGGTCCGCGAGCGGTATTTAGTTCTGGCACGTCACTGATGCTAGGCCGCAATCGGTGTCTTGCGGGGCCGCAGTGCAGTAGCGTCACCCTCGTCGTTGACCGAACCGCTCGGGAGCCAATTCTTATGCTGCTCAACCCCAACCATTTGACACGCAAATACCCAGACCGTCGCTCCGGGGAGATCATGGCCGCGACGGTGGACTTCTTCGAGTCCAGGGGGAAGGCCCGGCTCAAGCACGACGACCACGAGCGGATCTGGTACTCGGACTTCCTGGACTTCGTCGGGCGGGAACGCATCTTTGCTTCCCTACTGACGCCGGCCTCCTATGGCGCCGATGATTGCCGCTGGGACACCTACCGGATCAGCGAGTTCGCCGAGATCATGGGCTTCTACGGGCTGAGCTACTGGTACCCCTTCCAGGTGACCGCCCTAGGCCTGGGCCCGATCTGGATGAGCGCCAACGAGGACGCCAAGCGCAAGGCCGCCGCGGGGCTCGAGGCCGGCGAAGTGTTCGCCTTCGGCCTGTCCGAACAGACCCACGGCGCCGACGTCTATCAGACCGACATGATCCTTACCCCCAGCGACGGCGGCTGGACCGCCAACGGCGAGAAGTACTACATCGGCAACGCCAACGTGGCCCGGATGGTCTCCACCTTCGGCAAGATCGCCGGCACCCCAGAAAGCCAGGAGTACGTCTTCTTCGTCGCCGACTCCCAGCACGAGCGGTATGACCTGATCAAGAATGTGGTGAACTCGCAGAACTATGTGGCCAATTACGCGCTGCGCGATTACCCGGTCACCGAGGCCGACATCCTGCATCGTGGCGCCGAAGCCTTCCACGCCGCCCTCAACACGGTCAACGTCTGCAAGTACAACCTGGGTTGGGGTGCCATCGGAATGTGCACCCACGCCCTCTACGAGTCGGTCACCCACGCGGCCAACCGTCACCTGTACGGCACTGTGGTGACCGACTTCAGCCACGTGCGGCGGCTGCTCACCGACGCCTACGTGCGGCTAATTGCGATGAAGCTGGTCGCCAGCCGGGCCAGCGACTACATGCGCAGCGCGTCGGCCGCCGACCGTCGCTACCTGCTCTACAGCCCGCTGACCAAGGCGAAGGTCACCAGCGAAGGCGAGCGGGTCATCACCGCCCTGTGGGACGTCATTGCGGCCAAAGGGGTGGAAAAGGACACGTTTTTCGAGACCGTGGCTCGCGAGATTGGCCTGCTGCCCAGGTTGGAAGGCACCGTGCACATCAACATCGGGCTACTCGGCAAATTCATGCCCAACTACCTGTTCGCTCCCGACTCCACGCTGCCGGTCATCCCGCGTCGCGACGACGCCGCCGATGACGCGTTCCTGTTTGCCCAGGGACCCACCGGGGGCTTGGGTAAGGTGCGTTTCCACGACTGGCGCGCGTCATTTGACACCTGCGCGCATCTGCCTAATGTCGCACTGCTGCGCGAGCAAGTCGACGTGTTCGCCGAGCTGCTGGCCAGCGCCACCCCGGACGCGGCACAGCAGAAGGATATCGACTTTGCCTTCGGCGTGGGACAACTCTTCGCGAACGTGCCCTATGCCCAGCTCATTTTGGAGGAGGCCCGGCTATCTGGTGTCGACGAGGCCTTGATCGACGAGATCTTCGGCGTACTGGTTCGGGACTTCAACACCCATGCCGTCGAGCTGCACGGCAGGTCCGCCACGACAGCCGAACAGGCTCGGTTCGCCATGCGAATGGTCCGTCGGCCGGTGCACGATCCCGCCCGCTACGACCAGATCTGGAAGGACCACGTGCTCGCGCTCAACGGCGCATATCAAATGGCACCATAGTGCGCCGCGTCGAGATCGACGCTGCCGTGTTGCCCACTCGCACTTTCGCGCGCTGGTGTCAATCTCGACGCCAGCCTTGACCGTGATGCAGCGCACAGTAGAATGACCAGTGGTCACCAACGCAAGGAGGCCCCATGCCGACGGTGACGTGGGCGCGTGTCGATCCGGCTCGCCGTGCCGCCGTGGTGGAAGCCGCCGAGGCTGAGTTCGGTGCGCACGGATTCTCCCGCGGCAGCTTGAACGTCATAGCCCGGCGTGCCGGAGTCGCCAAGGGCAGCCTGTTCCAGTACTTCGCGGACAAGCGCGACCTCTACGCGTTTATTGCCGACATCGCCAGCCAGCGAGTCCGCTCCTACATGGAGGACCTGATCCGCGAGCTGGACCCGAACCGGCCGTTCTTCGAATTCCTCACCGACCTGCTCGATGGCTGGGTCGCCTACTTCGCCGAGCATCCTCGGGAACGTGCGTTGCATGCTGCGGCGACCCTGGAGGTCGACACCGATGCCCGCATCAGCGTGCGCAGCGTCCTGCACCGCCACTACCTGGACGTGCTACGGCCGCTGGTGCGCGACGCGCACGCGCGGGGCGACCTGCGCGCAGATTCCGACACCGGTGCATTGATGTCGCTGCTGCTGCTGATCTTTCCGCACCTGGCGCTGGCTCCATACATGCGTGGTTTGGATCCGATCCTGGGCCTCGACGAGCCCACACCTGAGCAGCCCGCGCTGGCCGTGCGCAGGCTTGTCGCCGTGCTGGCGGCGGCCTTCGATGCCCAGCACCCCGCGACCAACTCAGCCCAGACCCGATCGGAGGAGATCACATGACACGCACACGTTCGGGCTCGCTCGCCGCGGGCGGACTCAACTGGGCGAGCCTGCCACTGAAGCTGTTCGCCGGGGGCAACGCAAAGTTCTGGCATCCGGCCGACATCGACTTCACGCGCGACCGGGCGGACTGGGAGAAGTTGTCGGACGACGAACGTGACTACGCCACCCGATTGTGCACCCAGTTCATTGCCGGCGAGGAGGCGGTGACCGAGGACATCCAGCCGTTCATGTCCGCGATGCGGGCCGAGGGACGGCTGGCCGACGAGATGTATCTGACGCAGTTCGCGTTCGAGGAAGCCAAACACACCCAGGTGTTTCGCATGTGGCTGGATGCCGTCGGAATCAGCGAAGACTTGCATCGCTATCTCGACGACTTGCCCGCCTACCGCCAAATCTTCTACGCGGAGTTGCCGGAGTGCCTCAACGCATTGTCGGCCGATCCCTCACCGGCCGCCCAGGTCCGGGCGTCGGTCACCTACAACCACATCGTGGAAGGCATGCTGGCGCTCACGGGCTACTACGCCTGGCACAAGATCTGTGTGGAACGCGCAATCCTTCCCGGCATGCAGGAGCTGGTCCGGCGCATCGGTGACGACGAGCGACGCCACATGGCTTGGGGCACCTTCACCTGTCGGCGCCACGTCGCCGCCGACGACGCCAATTGGACGGTGTTCGAAACACGGATGAACGAGCTCATCCCGCTGGCGCTGCGCCTCATCGAGGAGGGCTTTGCGCTGTACGGCGACCAGCCCCCATTCGACCTGTCCAAGGACGATTTCCTGCAATACTCGACCGACAAGGGAATGCGCCGGTTCGGCACCATCAGCAACGCCCGCGGCCGGCCGGTCGCCGAAATCGACGTCGACTACTCGCCCGCGCAGCTGGAGGACACCTTCGCCGACGAGGACCGGCGCACCCTGGCAGCGGCCTCGGCCTAGGCCTGGCGAGCAGACGCAAAATCGCCCAATTTCGTGCCGAATTGGGCGATTTTGCGTCTGCTCGCCAGGGGAACGCTAGGCGATCCAGACGGTCTTGATGTTGCAGAACTCGCGTATCCCGTGTGCGGACAGTTCCCGGCCATAGCCCGAGCGCTTGACCCCGCCGAACGGCAATTCGGGATAGGACACCGTCATGCCGTTGATAAAAACCTGGCCCGCCACGATGTCGTCGATGAAGCGTCGTTGCTCGGTCTCGTCGCGGGTCCAGGCGTTGGATCCCAGCCCGAAGGTGGTGGCGTTGGCGATCTCGACGGCCTCGTCGATGTTCGCCGCGCGGAACACCGAGGCGACCGGACCGAAGACCTCCTCGGTGTAGAGAGCCATGTCCTTGGAGATGTCGGTGATCACGGTCGGCGGGTAGAACCAGCCCGGCCGGTCGAGACGCTTTCCGCCGCACCGGATCACCGCGCCCGCCGCGGCAGCATCCTCGACTTGCTTGGCAACCTCGTTGCGGCCCTGCTCGGTGGCCAGCGGGCCCACGTCGGTGTCCGGGTCGGTCGGGTCGCCGACCCGTAACGCCGCCATCCGCGCGACGAACTTGTCGACGAAATCGTCGTAAATGTCGGCGTGGACGATGAACCGCTTGGCGGCGATGCAGGATTGGCCGTTGTTCTGCACCCGGCCGGTGACGGCGGTGCTGACCGCGGCGTCCAGATCGGCCGACGGCATAACGATGAACGGGTCGCTGCCGCCGAGCTCGAGCACGGTCGGCTTGATCTCGTTACCGGCGATAGCGCCCACCGATTGGCCGGCCGGCTCGCTTCCGGTCAGCGTGGCCGCCGCGACCCGGGGATCACGCAGGATGGCTTCGACGGCTCCCGAGCTAACAAGCAACGTCTGGAAGCAGCCGTCCGGGAAGCCGCCTCGGGCGATGACGTCGGCCAGGTACAGCGCGCATTGCGGCACGTTCGACGCGTGCTTGAGCAGGCCGACGTTTCCGGCCATCAGTGCCGGTGCGGCGAACCGAACCGCTTGCCACAGGGGGAAGTTCCATGGCATCACCGCCAGGATCACCCCGAGCGGCTGGTATCGGCCGTAGGCCGCCGACGCCCCGACCTTGGCCGCATCGGCGGGTTCGTCGGCCAGCAACGCCTCGGCGTTTTCGGCGTAGTAGCGAAAACCCTTGGCGCACTTCAGTGCCTCGGCTTTGGCCGCGGCCAGCGTCTTGCCCATCTCGAGCGTCATCATCGCGGCGGCCTGGTCGGCCTCGGCTTCCAGCAAGTCGGCGGTGGCATTGGCCCACCGGGCGCGCTGGGCGAAGCTGGTCTGGCGGTAGTCGGCGAACCGCCGGTGGGCCCGGGCTATTGCCGCGTCGACTTCGTCATCGGTCGCCGCAGTGAATGTCTTGACTGTTTCGCCGGTAGCCGGGTTGATGGTGGCGATGGGCACGCTGACATCCTTTGCTGGGTGGGTTTGCACAAATCGTCCGGTGTCCAGCCTGCCACTAACGTGGCCAGCGCTCCCGAGCAGGAGGTGTCGGGGCCTCCTATCGGCTGGGGTGGGCTCTATCACGGGCAGGACCAGCGTGGCGGAACATGTCACCGATCGCATGTTCGTCGGGAGCTAATCGGCCCGTTCAATCGGCCGGTGGCGAGGCGACTTTGCGTAGCGACATCGGCGGGACGTAGCGCCCGATCAGCGTGCGGTGCCACCAGGCTCGGTCCCGTCGCAGCTCGGCCACGGTGGTGAAGCGGTACTGATACAGCTGCGCGCGCACATACCGAGGCGGAGATTGCGGGAAAGGATTGTGGCGCAACAGCTTCAGCGTCGCAGGATCATTGCGCAGCAACCGGTTTAGGAATGGCGTCATCCACGGTAGTGCGTAGCCCGGTGAGATGGCGGCGAACCACATGAGCCAGTCCAGCCGCAGATGGTAGGGGGCCCATTGCCGCGGCAGCCGGCGCGGATCACCGGGCTTGCCCTTGAATTCGTATGCTTTCCAGACGGTTTGTTCGGTAATCGGTGACTCGTCGGTCCCTTCGATTACCACTTCCCGGCGGGTGCGGCAGATGCTGCCGAACGCCCCGTAGGTGTTGACCAAATGAAAGGGGTTGAACGACATGTTCATTCGTTGATGAGAGGACAGCAGATTGCGTGCCGGCCAGTAGCTCAGCAACAGCACCGCCGCGGTGAATACGACCACGAGGCCGGCGAACCACTGCGGCGGTGCCGACAGCGCCGGCTGGGCCGGCATCGGCAGCAGCGCCGCGGCCGAAGATGTGTCGATCGCGCTGCACGCCAAGAGGATGGTCAGCCAATTGAGCCAGGAGAAATTTCCCGATGCCACCAGCCATAGCTGGGTAACCACGATGATCGCGGCGGCGATGCTGGCTGCGGGCTGTGGTGTGAACAACCCAAACGGCACCACGAGCTGGGCGAAATGGTTGCCCGCCACCTCAATCCGGTGCAATGGCTTAGGCAGGTGATGGAAGAACCAGCTCAACGGGCCCGGCATGGGCTGTGTTTCGTGGTGGTAGTACAGGCACGTCAGACTGCGCCAGCACGAGTCGCCGCGCATCTTGATCAATCCGGCACCGAATTCGACCCGGAACAGCAGCCAGCGCGCCAACAACAACGTCAGAATCGGCGGGGCGGTGCGCTCGTTTCCGAGGAAGATCATCAGGAAGCCGGTCTCCAGCAGCAGCGACTCCCAACCGAATGAGTACCACGCCTGCCCGACGTTGACGATGGACAGGTAGAGCACCCACAGCGTCAGCCAGATCAGCATCGTGGCCCACAACGGCACGAAGGAGGCCGCACCGGCGACGACGGCTGCCGACAACACGGCACCCAACCAGCAGACCCCGGCGAACACCCGATCGGAATAGCGAAAGTGAAAGATGCTCGGTGTTCGCCAGAAGGACTGTCCAGCCAGATACCGCGGCACCGGCAGCATGCCGTGCTCTCCGATGAGGGGCCGGAACTGCTGTGCGGCCGCGACGAATGCGATCAGATAAATAATCGCCGTGCCGCGCTCCAGCGCCAGTCTGCCCAGCCAATATTCGGGCGCTGAAAACCATCCCATGGCCGTTACTCCTTGGACACGGCGTTCACACCAACTATTGCATGCGGTCTTGACCACGAGACTCTGATGTGGCGACCACCGATGCCGCCACCACGGAAACCGAAATCAGTGCCAGCAGTTGCACACTGGCCCAGTTCCCGGCGTATCCGTCGACCGACCGCCACGGATGCCGGGACAGCGCAGCGCCGGCCAGGATCAGCCCGCCCGCAGCCAGTCCGACGGTGACCCGGTCACGTAGTCGCTCCCGGCGGCGCAGTGCATACCGCACACCGAGGGCCGTGCCCATCACCATGACCCCGGCGATGCTGGCGATCACCGCCCCGGCCGCCAGCACCCCGGCCGCCGCCCAGGCTCCGGGCCTCCAGGGTGGTGTGGGCCGGTCGGCGAGCTGCCGTCGCCCGGTCCGCCAGAACGCCAGCAGAGCTAGCAGGGGCAGCAGGGCCAGCCCTATCGCCAGGCTCGCCCGATACAGCGAGTTCGGTGCGAATGTCAGCGTGATGGTGCCGGGGTTCCCGGCGGGCACCACCCAGGCCTGCTGCCACCCGTTGACGGCGATCGGTGTCAGCCGGGCCCCGGTGCTCGTGCGGGCCACCCAGCCCGAGTTGATGCTTTCGGGTACCACCAGCACCCGGGAAGTGGCCGACTCGGGAACCCGAACTTCGCGGTGGGTGGGACCCCACGCACCCGTTTCAGCAGAAGTAACTGTCGCGCTTGACAATCCAGCACCGGGAGTTGACAACTGGGCACCGTCGACCACGAACGCGGCGCCGGGGCTGATCAGCAATTCCTGCTGTCCCGCCGGCAGCGCTATCGGCTCGCGTTCACACGGGAGCGCGGCGACCGGTTCACCGTCCAGCAAGGCGCCCACCGTGGTTCGGATCGAGGTGTGCACGAACCGGCCCGCGACGGCGACGACCGGGCCGTGATCGCAATCCACGGTGAGCGCACGCGCGCGGTTGCGGGCGGCGTCGGCCGGCGCAATCGGGGCGCCGCCGGCGCTAAGCACCACCACTTCGGCCAGCCCCGGCGGCTTGAGCTGGTCGAAGCCCAGCGCGTTGCGATCGATGACATCGTCCCAGTCCAGCAGGCTGACCGACACCGTGTCGGTCACCCGGGGATGCAGCCATAGCGTCGTTAGCTCGCCGACCTGCAGTTGTCGGACCTGGGGGCCGTCGCCCAGGTTGATGGCCACCACCGTCGGATGGGCCGGCAACATCGACCGGCTGGCGGCCAGCCGCAGCCCGGTCACCACGGTGGGCCGCGGCAGGGTCAGCGTCAGCGTCGGCGGGGTTTTGTGTTGCACCACCCGCTGCGGCGCGGTCCAGGCGGTGGCCGGATCGCCGTCGGCGGCCGCGTACGCCGAGCCGAGGATGTCGACAAGGTCGGAATCACCGCTGGCCCGGGTGGTGGAAGGCGCGGCGATCAAGTCGGCCAGCTTCGGGCCCTGCCGTGGTCGCACCCACACCATCGGGGTCACCGACACCGGGCGGGGTACGGTCAGTGTGCGGCTGAGATTGGCCGGTTCCTCGGGTGCCAGGGCCATCGAGGCGGCGCAGCGCACGCCGTCGGGTCCCGGGGCGCAGCCCGGTCTGCCCAGCAGTTCGGATCCCAGGTCCCAGCCCGCGATCGCCGAACCCGGCGGCGGCCCGGGCACCAGCACGGTGTGTCGCAGCTGAACCGGATGGGCGAAACCGGACGCATCGTATTGGGTGATGGCCAGATCGGTGATGCCGAACTGCACACCGGCCGACCCGTCGTCGGTGGCGGCCGCGGTAAACCGCACCCAGGGGGTTTCGCCGTAGGGCAGTGCGGCGGTGAGCGGTTTGCCCGCCTCATCGAACCGCAGGGTGGTGCTGCCGTTGACGGTCTCGATCAGGATGCGTCGGACCTGGGCGCCGACCGCGGTCGCGCTGGGTGTCAGGGTGACGACGGCATTGGTCACCGGACGGTCGAAATCCACCTGCAGCCACTGCCCAACGGCGGCCTGCAGCGCGTTGGACACCCAAGCGGTCGCCGGGTCACCGTCGACGGCGGCCGCGGGTGCGCTCGCCGGGGCGACGTCGGGCATGGCGGTGGCATCCGCCGAGGAGCTCGACACGGTGATCCGGCCGCCGGTCCATCCACCGACGACCGGCTCCGCGCCCGGCACCGGGTAGTCAGGCACCCGGTTGTAGGTGTGCCGGGCGTCGCCGGGTGCCCGGATCGCCGACGAGTGGTGGTCCACCCGGCCGTAATCGGTCTCGCGGGCCACCGGGGTGTCGGTGACGGCGACCTGGGGCACCGGCAAGCCGGCAGCTCGAGCGTCCGCGGTCATCAGCACCGGACCCAGCGGGGGCTGGCCCTGCAGCCGGCGTCGTTCGTCCAGACGCAGCAGGACCTCGGGTCCGCCGTCGACGCGGGCGAGCTGGTCGGTCGCGGCGAAGTAGGGCGCACCGGGGTTGGCGGGCGCGCTCACCCGGTAGATCTCAATCGCGGGATATCGGGGTCGCAGGCCGCTGTCGTTGACGAAACCCGCCAGCGGATCAGGACCCACCGGCGCGCCGAACTCCGCCAGCTTCGCTAGCCCGGGCGACCCTGCGATGCTACGGTGCAGCAGAATCGGTCGTGCCGAGCGCGACGTCTCGGGATCCAGATCGTTGCGTACCAGCACATAGGAAATGCCTTGGCGGGCAAGGGTATCGGCCAGCCCCGCCGACGGTCGTCCGGCGGCGAACAGGCGTTGCACGGAGTCCAGCGCTCGAATGGTCTGCGGCGGGGTCAGCGGAATGGAGTCGCGCACGCCCCACGGGCCGTCGCCGAGCACCTGCAGCGGCTCGTCGTGGCTGGTGCCCCACACCTGGGTGGCGAACGGGGCGCCCGGGACCACCAGCACCCGCCCGGGAGTGGGCGTCGCGGCATGGTGTGTGCGCAGCCAGTCGGCGGCCTCCTGCCAGTACTGGGGAAGCGCACCGAACGTGCCGGGCGGGGCGACCCGGCCGGTCCACGCCAGCGAGGTGCTGACCATCAGCGCGGTCAGGGCTACCACCGCCACCGCTACTCGCTTGTCCCGCTCGGGGTGCGCGAACGCGCGCAGCCACGCCGGCCTCGGCGCGCTGCCTGGCAGCGGAACTCGGCTCAGCAGCTGCGCCAAGCCCAGCACCAGGGGCAGCCGGATCACAGGCCCCACCTTGTGTACGTTGCGCAGGGGGGTGCCGGCGGCGTCCAGGAACGCCTGCACCGGGTGGGCGACCGGCGAAGCCAGCCCGCCGCGGTGGCCAACGGCCAGCAGCACCACCCCGACCAACAGCATCGTCACCAGCCGGCCGCGCGCCGGCATCGCCGGGCTAGTCAGTCCGGCCAGCCCGGCCGCTGCGACCAGGCAGGTGCCCAGGATGGCCGCCGATCCGGTGACCAACGGCGCGCCCGCGGTCGCGTTCGGCGCCACGAACGGCGTCCAGCTGTCGGTGCCGCGCAGCACCTCCACCAGCGAGGACCATTGCGTGGTCACGCCGGAAGATTCGATGAAGTCCAGAAACGGCGGACTGACCCCGTGCAGCTGCGTCAGCGCCATTACCCACCACAGTGTCGCCAGGGCCATCGCCAACAGCCACCACGCGGTGTAGCGCCACCACAACCGATTCGGCCGGTGACAGGCCCACCAGATCACCGCCGGCAGGCAACCGGCCAGCGTCGCGATGGCGTTGACCGCGCCCATCAGCGCCACCGCCAGCCCGGCTTGGGCGGCCAGCGCGCGCACCGAGCGGCCAGAAGTCCCCCGCAGCGCCAGGATCGTGGGCAGCAGCACCCACGGCGCCAGCATCATCGGCAAGGTTTCCGACGAGATCGACCCGAGTGTGGTCAGCACCCGTGGTGACAGCGCGAACGCCACGGCGCCGACCACCCGCGAGGACGGGCCGCCGACGCCCAGCGCCTCGGCTACCCGCAGCAGGCCCCAGAAGCCGACCGTGAGCAACACCGCCCACCACAGCCGCTGAGTGACCCAGCCGGGCACTCCCAGCAGGTGACCGATCACGAAGAAGGTGCCGTGCGGAAACAGATACCCGTAGGCCTGGTTCTGCGCCTGCCCGAACGGCAGGTCGCTGTTCCACAGGTTGGTCGCACGCGCCAGGAAGCGCAGCGGGTTGGCGGTGAGGTCCAGCTTGGTGTCGGGGGAGACTTGTCCGGGGGATTGGGCGAACGTCAGCGCCAACGCTACCGCGCCGACCACCGGCAGCCATTTGCGAGACAACGGCGCCACCTGCGACCCGGAGGCCGCCTCAGCCTGCGGCGCCCGGGTCGCGGGGCTAGCTACGGTTACCGTACTCGACCCGGTTGAGCACTGATGACGACGGATCGCCCCCGGGGAGTGGCGGTTTCTTGTCCTGCTGCACCATCAGGGTCACTCCGAAGATCGCGGCCGCGCCCAGCAACAGACCAACCACCACGCTTGCGGCGGCGGGCGCGACGATCCGGTTCATCGGTGGCTCCTCGACGGCTGTGGGTGCGGCTTGAGAGGCTAGAGGCAACTTAGCAGAAGCGTGGGCCTGGCCCCCCAACCCGGAGCGTATGCGCCACCGTGACAGCATGTCCGGATGGCTTTTCCACGCACACTGGCGATACTCGCTGCGGCAGCAGCGTTGGTGGTGGCCTGCAGCCATGGCGGCACACCCACCGGATCGTCGACGACCTCCGGCGCGTCGCCCGCAACTCCGGTAGCCGTTCCCGTGCCCCGGAGCTGCGCCGAGCCGGCGGGGATCCCGGCGCTGCTGTCCCCCCGTGACAAGCTGGCCCAGCTGCTGGTGGTCGGCGTGCGAGATGCTGCGGACGCCCAAGCCGTGGTCACCAACTACCACGTCGGCGGCATCCTCATCGGCAGCGACACCGACCTGACGATTTTTGACGGCGCGCTGGCCGAGATCGTTGCCGGCGGGGGTCCGCTGCCGCTGGCGGTGAGTGTCGACGAGGAAGGCGGGCGGGTGTCCCGGTTGAGGTCGCTGATCGGCGGTACGGGGCCGTCGGCCCGCGAACTGGCACAAACCCGAACCGTCCAGCAGGTGCGCGACTTGGCTCGAGACCGCGGCCGGCAGATGAGAAAGCTGGGTATCACCATCGACTTCGCCCCGGTGGTCGACGTCACCGACGCCCCGGATGACACGGTGATCGGGGACCGGTCGTTCGGCTCGGATCCGGCTACGGTCACCGCGTATGCCGGGGCGTACGCGCAGGGTCTGCGCGATGCCGGGGTGCTGCCGGTGCTCAAGCATTTCCCCGGTCACGGGCGTGGCTCGGGTGATTCGCACAACGGGGGTGTCACGACACCACCGCTTGATGACCTGGTGGGCGATGACCTGGTGCCCTACCGAACGCTGGTGACCCAGGCGCCGGTCGGTGTGATGGTGGGTCATCTGCAGGTTCCTGGGTTGACCGGCTCCGAGCCGGCCAGTCTGAGCAAGGCCGCGGTGAACCTGCTGCGCACCGGCACGGGATACGGCGCACCGCCGTTCGATGGTCCAGTGTTCAGCGACGACCTCTCTGGTATGGCCGCGATCTCAGACCGGTTTGGCGTCAGCGAGGCGGTGTTGCGCACCTTGCAAGCCGGTGCCGATATCGCACTGTGGGTTACCACCAAAGAGGTGCCCGCGGTGCTGGACCGCCTGGAACAGGCGCTGCGCGCCGGTGAATTGCCGATGTCGGCGGTCGACCGGTCGGTGGTGCGGGTGGCGACCATGAAGGGGCCCAACCCGGGGTGTGGCCGTTAGCGATGTGCGGCTGGCGCCCCACTGCTTACCGTAGGGTTAGATAGACGGGCTACAGGGGCCCAAAAGGGGCTGGCGATGGCAGGTGGTACCAAGCGACTACCGCGTGCTGTCCGAGAGCAGCAGATGCTCGATGCCGCCGTGCAGATGTTCTCGGTTAACGGCTACCACGAGACCTCGATGGACGCGATCGCTGCCGAGGCGCAGATCTCCAAGCCGATGCTGTACCTGTACTACGGCTCCAAGGAAGACCTGTTCGGCGCCTGCCTGAACCGTGAGATGAGCCGGTTCATCGACGCGTTGCGTTCCAGCATCAACTTCGACCAGAGCCCGAAAGACTTGCTGCGCAACACCATCGTGTCGTTCCTACGCTATATCGATGCCAACCGGGCGTCGTGGATCGTGATGTACACCCAGGCCACCAGCTCCCAAGCGTTCGCGCACACGGTGCGTGAGGGGCGCGAACAGATCGTCCAACTGGTGGCCGAGTTGGTGCGGGCCGGCACCCGCGGCCCGCTTACGGACGCCGAAATCGAGATGATGGCCGTCGCGCTGGTGGGCGCCGGCGAGGCAGTGGCCACCCGGCTCGGTATCGGTGACACCGACGTTGACGAGGCGGCCGAGATGATGATCAACCTGTTCTGGCTCGGCCTCAAGGGCGCGCCGGTGGATCGGCTCGAGACCGGGCACTGACCTGCGCGGTATCGGCCACTGAGATGTGGGTGTATTTTAGATGCAGATGTAAATTCGATGTATGATTCGAACGCAAGTCCAGCTCCCAGATGAGCTTTACCGGGACGCCAAGCGGGTCGCGCACGAGCACGAAATGACCCTTGCCGAGGTCGTTCGTCGCGGGCTGGAGCACATGGTGCGGATCTATCCGAGGCGCGATGCGGCGTCCGACACCTGGCAGCCGCCCACGCCGCGTCGACTCGGTCCGTTTCGTGCGTCCGAAGAAACGTGGCGCGAGCTCGCCAACGAGGCGTGAGTAGCCCGTGCTCTCGATCGATACGAATATCCTGCTGTACGCGCAGAACCGGGATTGCCCCGAGCATGACGCCGCCGCCGCCTTCCTCGTCGAGTGCGCTGGTCGAGCCGACGTCGCAGTCTGCGAACTCGTGCTTATGGAGCTGTATCAATTGCTGCGGAATCCTACGGTGGTGACGCGACCGCTCGAGGGCCCCGAGGCGGCGGAAGTCTGTCAGACGTTCCGTCGCAACCGGCGGTGGGCGCTCCTCGAGAACGCTCCGGTCATGAACGAGGTGTGGGTGTTGGCGGCCACGCCTAGAATTGCTCGCCGGCGCCTATTCGATGCCCGGCTGGCACTGACCTTGCGCCATCATGGTGTCGACGAATTCGCCACTCGAAACATCAACGGCTTCACCGACTTCGGCTTCTCACGCGTGTGGGACCCGATAACGTCGGATGGCTGACCACGCCGGGCCGATCCGCGTGGCCCCGGCTATAGACCCCGCACGGTAGCGGTCAGGTGGGGGTATCCCTTGGCCATATTGCGCAGCGTGAGATCCCAGCCGCCATCGCCTTCGGCGACGTAGAGTCCCGCGGTGGCCGGCAGCAGCACCGGCTTGGCGAACCGAACCGAATAGCGCACCGCGTCCGGAAAACGGGCTTCGATATTCGCCAATACCGCCGCGGCAGTGAACATCCCGTGCGCGATGACGGTGGGGAAGCCGAACAGTTTCGCCGCGATCGGGTTGGTGTGGATCGGGTTGTGATCGCCGCCGACGGCGGCATAGCGGCGGATCTTCGCCGGGGTGATCCGCAGGACCGCGGCGGGCGGGGGTAGCTTGGGCTTTTTTTGCGGCGGCGGTTTGGGTTCGCCGGACAAGCTGGTGCGTTGTTGATGCAGGAACGTCGTCACCTGGTGCCAGGCGACATCGTTGCCGACGCTGACGTTGGTCACCAGATCGACCAGCAGGCCCCTGCGGTGTTCGCGCAGATTCTCCGCGCGCACCCGCACGCCCACCGCGTCGGTGACCGCGATCGGCCGGTATTGCGTGATGTGGTTCTCGGTGTGTATCGCTCCCATTGCGGCGAACGGGAAGTCGAAGCCGGTCACCAACGACATCACCGATGGAAAAGTCAACGCGAACGGATAGGTCAACGGCACCTGGTTGCCGTAGCGCAGACCGGTGACCGCCGCGTAGGCCGCGACGTTGGCGGGGTCGATCGGCAGCTCCTCGACGGTCACCGTCCGGTTGGGCAGCTGGTCTGTCCGGGGCACCACGGGTAGCGCCCCGGCCGCCGCGCGCAGCAGGTTCTTCAGGCCGCTGGGTTGAGTCACTACTGTCCCCTCACGCGCCGATCATGGCCTGGCCGCAGACACGAATGACGTTGCCGGTCACCGCGTTTGACGCCGGGCTGGCGAAGTAGGCGATGGCCTCGGCGACGTCGACGGGCTGCCCGCCCTGCAGCAGCGAGTTCAGCCGGCGGCCTACCTCACGGGTGGCCAGCGGGATGGCGGCCGTCATCTGGGTTTCGATGAATCCCGGTGCCACGGCGTTGATCGTGATGCCTTTCGCGGCCAGGCCGGGTGCCAGCGCCTGGGTGATGCCGATCATCCCGGCCTTGGTGGTGGCGTAGTTGGTCTGGCCGCGGTTGCCGGCGATGCCGGCGATCGACGACAGCCCGATCACCCGACCACCCTCTCCGATGCTGCCGTTGCCCACCAGACCCTCGGTGAGCCGCAACGGGGCAAGCAGATTGACAGCCAGGACGGCGTCCCAACGCGCATCGTCCATGTTGGCCAGCAGCTTGTCACGGGTGATGCCGGCGTTGTTGACCAGGATGTCGGCCTTGCCACCGTGGTGGTCGCGCAGGTGCTCGCTGATCTTGTCGACGGCATCGTCGGCGGTGACGTCGAGCCACAGCGCGGTGCCGCCCACCTTGCTGGCGGTTTCGGCCAGGTTCTCGGCGGCGGACTCCACATCGATGGCGACCACGTGGGCGCCGTCGCGAGCGAACACCTCGGCGATGGTTGCGCCGATGCCGCGGGCCGCGCCGGTCACAATGGCGACCTTGCCGTCCAGCGGCTTCTCCCAGTCGGCCGGCGGTGTGGAATCGTCCGCCCCGACAGAGAAGACTTGGCCGTCGACGTAGGCCGACTTGGCCGACAGCAGGAATCGCATGGTCGACTCGAGGCCGGTAGCTGCGGGCTTGGCGTCCGGCGACAGGTAGACCAACGCCGTTGTCGCACCGCGGCGCAGTTCCTTGCCCAGCGAGCGGGTGAAGCCCTCCAGCGCGCGCTGCGCGATCCGCTCGTTCGTGCTGGCGGCCGCTTCGGGTGTGCCGCCAACAACCACCACGCGCCCGCAACGGCCGAGATTGCGCAGTACCGGAGTAAAGAACTCGTGCAGCCCCTTGAGCCCGGCCGGCTCTGTGATGCCGGTGGCGTCGAAGACCAGCCCGCCGAACGAGTCCGCCCAGCGCCCGCCCAGGTTGTTTCCTACCAGGTCGTAGTCCTTTTCGAGTGCCGCGCGCAGTGGTTCGACGACCCTGCCGGCCCCGCCGATCAGCAGCGACCCGGTCAGTGGCGGTTCGCCTGCTCGATAGCGGCGAAGCGTCTCGGGTTGCGGAACACCCAATTGCCTGGCCAAAAACGATCCTGGACCGGAGTTGACAACCTGCGAGAACAGATCGGACGAACGCTTGGGAGCCACTTCAGCTGCCTTCCGTATCGTGTGGGGGTCGGGCGCGCCAATACACGTAACCGTATCGAGGACTAACTTACTTCAGAGTAAGAACAGTGGGTAGTATGGCCCTCAACGGCCGATCCCCCGAACTGATCAACGGAGAAAACAGTGGCCCCTGCTGCTAAGAACACTTCACAGACCAGGCGGCGAGTCGCCGTACTGGGCGGCAACCGCATCCCGTTCGCCAGATCGGACGGTGCCTACGCGGATGCGTCCAACCAGGACATGTTCACCGCGGCGCTGAGCGGCTTGGTGGACCGATTCGGACTCGCCGGCGAGCGGCTGGACATGGTGGTGGGCGGTGCGGTGCTCAAACACAGCCGCGACTTCAATCTAATGCGCGAATGCGTGCTGGGCTCCGAACTCTCGCCGTACACGCCGGCGTTCGACCTGCAGCAGGCCTGCGGGACGGGCCTGCAGGCCGCGATCGCGGCCGCCGACGGCATTGCCGCCGGGCGGTATGAGGTGGCCGCCGCTGGCGGGGTGGACACCACCTCGGACCCGCCGATCGGCCTGGGCGACGACCTGCGCCGCACCCTGCTCAAGCTGCGCCGATCTAGGTCCAACGTGCAACGCCTCAAGCTGGTGGGCACGCTGCCGGCCAGCCTGGGCGTGGAGATCCCCGCCAACAGCGAGCCGCGCACCGGGCTGTCGATGGGCGAGCACGCCGCCGTCACCGCCAAGCAGATGGGCATCAAACGCGTAGACCAGGACGAGCTGGCCGCCGCCAGCCATCGCAATATGGCCGACGCCTACGACCGGGGTTTCTTCGACGACCTGGTCAGTCCGTTTTTAGGGCTGTACCGAGACGACAATCTGCGGCCTAACTCCAGCGTCGAGAAACTGGCCACGCTGCGTCCGGTCTTCGGAGTGAAGGCCGGTGACGCGACGATGACGGCCGGCAATTCGACTCCGCTGACCGACGGCGCCTCGGTGGCATTGCTGGCCAGCGAACAGTGGGCGGAGGCACACTCGCTGGCTCCGCTGGCCTATCTCGTGGATGCCGAGACCGCCGCGGTCGACTATGTCAACGGCAACGACGGCCTGTTGATGGCGCCGACCTACGCGGTACCCCGGCTGCTGGCCCGTAACGGGTTGAGCCTGCAGGACTTCGACTTCTACGAAATCCACGAGGCGTTTGCCTCCGTGGTGCTCGCGCATCTGGCGGCGTGGGAGTCCGAGGAGTACTGCAAGCGGCGGCTGGGCCTGGACGCCGCGCTGGGGTCGATCGATCGGTCCAAGCTCAACGTCAACGGGTCGTCGTTGGCCGCCGGGCACCCCTTCGCGGCGACCGGTGGGCGGATTTTGGCGCAGACCGCCAAGCAGCTCGCCGAGAAGAAGGCGGCGAAAAAAGGCGGCGGACCGCTGCGCGGGCTGATTTCGATCTGCGCGGCCGGCGGCCAAGGTGTGGCCGCGATTTTGGAGGCCTGACGCTGACGGCTCGGTAAGTGCCTCGCGGGAAGTCCCGAGTGGCCGGTGGGCCGCCCAAAGAAATGTGTTGCGGGTGGTTTGCGCCCTGAGCAGATGGGTACCCGATCACTCGGATAGCCCCGTGTTGTTGTCTGACCCCCGACCCCGACGGCAATGCGGGGCAATCCCCTGGAAAGGGCCGCCGCTGGTGGGAGGGGACCCAGCGGCGGTCTTTTTGGGCTTGCCCCATCGTTCGTTGACTCTGCGTCCACCACGCAAAAGTGCGAGTAACCCGTCCGGTGGACGCAGAGTCAACAGATAAGGATCAGAACGCGGCCTCGTCGAGTTCCATGATGTCGTTGTCCAGCGTCTCGATCACCTCGCGGGTGCTGGTCAACAGCGGCAAGAAGTTCTTCGCGAAGAACGACGCCACCGCGACTTTGCCTTCGTAGAAGGACCGCTCGTCGCCGGTGGCACCCGCGTCGAGTGCCGCCACCGCCACCGCGGCCTGACGCTGCAGCAACCAGCCGATGATGAGGTCACCGACGCTCATCAAGAAGCGCACCGAACCCAAGCCCACCTTGTAGAGGCTGGTGACGTCCTGCTGCGCGGCCATCAGGTAGCCGGTCAGTGCGGCCGCCATGCCCTGGACGTCGGTGAGCGCCTTGGCCAGCAGCGCGCGTTCGGTCTTCAGCCGGCCGTTGCCAGCACCGCTGTCGACGAACTCCTGGATCTGGCCTGACACGTGCGCCAACGCCACGCCCTTGTCACGGACGATTTTGCGGAAGAAGAAGTCTTGTGCCTGGATGGCGGTGGTGCCTTCGTACAGGGAGTCGATCTTGGCGTCCCGGATGTACTGCTCGATCGGATAGTCCTGCAAGAAGCCGGATCCACCCAGGGTTTGCAGGCTTTCAGTGAGCTTGGCGTAAGCCTGTTCGGAGCCCACACCCTTGACTACCGGCAACATCAGGTCGTTGACCTTGACGGCCAACTTGGCGTCCACACCGTGCACCACCTCGGCGACAGCCGCGTCCTGGAAAGTGGCGGTGTAGAGGTAGAGCGCACGCAGGCCCTCGGCGTAAGCCTTCTGGGTCATCAGCGAGCGGCGCACGTCGGGGTGATGTGTGATCGTCACCCGGGGCGCGGTCTTGTCGGTCATCTGGGTCAGGTCGGCACCCTGCACGCGGGACTTGGCGTACTGAAGCGCGTTGAGGTAGCCGGTGGACAGCGTCGCGATGGCCTTCGTGCCGACCATCATGCGGGCCTGCTCAATGACCTCGAACATCTGCGCGATGCCGTTGTGTACCTCGCCGACCAGCCAGCCCTTGGCGGGGACGCCGTGTTGGCCGAACGCCAGTTCACAGGTCGCCGAGACCTTTAGGCCCATCTTGTGTTCGACGTTGGTGACGAACACGCCATTGCGCTCGCCGGGTTCGCCGGTTTCGACGTCGAACAGGAACTTGGGCACGAAGTACAGCGACAGGCCCTTGGTGCCGGGACCGGCGCCCTCCGGGCGAGCCAGCACCAGGTGGAAGATGTTCTCGAACAGGTCGCCGGAGTCACCCGAGGTAATGAACCGCTTGACGCCGTCGATGTGCCAGGACCCGTCGGCCTGTTGGACAGCTTTGGTTCGGGCAGCGCCCACATCGGAGCCGGCATCCGGCTCGGTGAGCACCATGGTCGATCCCCAGCCGCGTTCGGCGGCTAGGACCGCCCACTTCTTCTGCTCCTCGGTGCCGAGGTGGTAGAGGATCTGGGCGAAGCCCGCGCCGCCGGCGTACATCCATACCGCCGGATTGGCGCCCAAGATGTGCTCATGCAGCGCCCAGACCACTGCCTTGGGCATCGGCATGCCCCCGAGTGCCTCGTCGATGCCGACCTTGTCCCAACCGGCTTCCAGCATCGCGTTGACTGACTTTTTGAACGATTCCGGCAGCATCACCGAGTGGGTTTTCGGGTCGAAAACGGGCGGGTTGCGGTCCCCTTCGACGAACGACTCGGCCACCGGCCCCTCGGCCAGCCGGCTGACCTCGGCCAGCATGTCGCGGGCGGTGTCGACGTCGACGTCGCTGAATTCGCCATGGCCCAAAGCTTTGTCGACGCCCAGCACTTCGAACAGGTTAAAAACCTGGTCACGGACGTTGCTCCGGTAGTGGCTCACTGCCGATCCTCCTCGTTGAGAGTGCCACCTCAGGGTTGGGTAGGGTTGGGTACTCGAAACCAAGTTACCCACCAGTAACACCGTCAAAATATATCCGTTGCATAGGTCAATGCAAGTTGATGTGAGCTACATTGCACCAACTAACTAACCAACCGGTTGGGTTAGCGGTGATCCTGGCCGTGTCGGTCCTCTCACCTGCGGCGATAGCGATCAAATGAAGAATATGCGGAGTCTAGGGCGGCAGCGCCTGGCAGCGTAGATCATCGGCTCACGCGGATGCGGCCTCTTGGTACGGACATGCGCGCGGATGTCCGGCGAGTAGGGTCGGATGCGAAAACTACGTCCTCGGCTCTAGGGGCGAATGAAGTTCGGTGAACTCAACGAACAACCTGACGCCGTCCTCACTGCGGGAGGCCTTCGGCCATTTCCCGACCGGGGTGGTGGCCATCGCTGCGGAGGTCGACGGAGTGCGGCAAGGCTTGGCAGCCAGTACCTTTGTCCCGGTCTCGCTGGAACCGCCGCTGGTGTCGTTCTGTGTGCAGAACACCTCGACGACATGGCCGAAACTCACCGGCGTGCCGATGCTGGGCATCAGCGTGCTCGGCGAGGCCCATGACGCCGCAGTGCGCACACTGGCCGCAAAAACTGGGGACAGGTTCGCCGGTTTGGAGACGGTATCCAACGACGCCGGCGCCGTCTTCATCAAGGGCACCAGCGTGTGGCTCGAGAGCGCGATCGAGCAGCTGGTCCCGGCGGGAGATCACACCATCGTGGTCTTACGGGTCAACCAGGTCAAGGTGGATCCCAACGTAGCGCCCATTGTGTTCCATCGCAGCGTGCTCCGCCGACTCGGCGTCTAAACGTCTATACGGACGCCCACTTGGTCTGTCCGGACAACATAGCGGTCAGCGGCCCATTCTGGTTGCGATAAATGATGGTAGATCACGTCATTTTGCTTCCAGTAGTCGTGCCCATGTTTGAGAGGCACAACTATTGGTCGCTTTCATTCGTTGCGCGCAGACCGGTCTTTGTATGACGATGATGGGAAGTTCTATCTGCCGCCAAAAGCAGAATGGCAGGACGCAGGATGAAGCGATGAGCCGACCCGCCGGAACCGGTTTCCGGGAACGGGTGGGATGCATGCCCACTTGAGGTCTCGCGGCAGGCGGTGGAGCGTGGCAAAAACGTCGCATCGGGTGAGCAGCGCCGATGGCATGAGTAAGCGTATTTTGCGTTTGATAATCGCGCAGAGCGGCTTCTATAGCGCCGCACTTCAGCTCGGGAATGTCTCGATCGTTCTACCGTTTGTGGTAGCCGAGCTCGACGCCGAATTGTGGATAGCGGCTCTTATTTTTCCTGCATTCACGGCCGGTGGGGCGATCGGGAATGTGGTCGCGCCGCCGGCGGTGGCCGCCGTTCCACGCCGTCACCGATTGTTCATTATTGTGTCCTGTTTGGCCGTCCTGGCTGGCGTCAATGCCTTGTGCGCAACCATCGGCAAAGGAAGCGTCGCTGGAATCCTATTGGTGGTCAATGTGACGCTGATCGGGGTCGTTTCGGCGATCTCCTTCGTCGCCTTCGCGGATCTGGTGGCGGCTATGCCATCAGGAACCGCCCGAGCCCGCATTCTTCTTACCGAGGTCGGAGTAGGGGCGGCTTTGACGGCCGTGGTGGCGGCGACGCTGTCATTCGTACCCGACCAACACCCATTAAGCAGGAACATTCACCTACTGTGGACGGCAGCCGTGGCAATGGCTATCTCGGCGGCCATATGCCGGGCATTGCCTCACCGGATCGTCCCCAGGGTCCATGCGGCGCCCGGTCTGCACAAACTCGTGTACGTCGGTTGGACGGCTATCCGAACCAATGGTTGGTATCGTCGGTACCTGCTTGTGCAGGTACTCTTTGGCTCGGTCGTGCTCGGGTCCTCGTTCCACAGCATTCGCGTCGCCGCCGTACCCGGGGACCAGCCCGACGAGGTCGTTGCCGTCGTCCTTTTCGTCTGCGTCGGACTCTTGGGTGGGATCGCGTTGTGGAACCGCGTCCGGGAGAGATTTGGCCTGGTCGGTTTGTTTGTCGGCAGTGCACTCGTTAGCATCGCCGCGGCAGTGCTATCCATCGCATTCGATTTGGCCGGAGCGTGGCCCAACGTCGTCGCCATCGGTCTGGTGATTGCACTGGTATCCATCGCCAATCAAAGCGTATTCACCGCAGGCCAACTGTGGATTGCCCGTGACGCCGAACCCGGCCTGCGAACATCCCTCATCTCCTTCGGCCAGCTCGTCATCAACGCAGGCTTAGTCGGTATGGGTTTGGCGCTGGGGTTGATTGCCCAGGATCACGATGCGGTGTGGCCGGTGATGATCGTTCTGCTGTTGAACCTGACGGCTGCCTACTCAGCGACGCGGTTCGCTCCAGCCAAGTCCGTGGATGTTCGTGGCTTGCCTCAGGTTTCGCGCACTTCCCGACCTAAAACCGGGGGTTAGCGGCGAAACAGCTTGCTGCCCAGCCATACCACCGGATCATACTTGCGGTCGGCGACCCGTTCTTTCATCGGGATCAGGGCATTGTCGGTGATCTTGATGTTTTCTGGGCACACTTCGGTGCAGCACTTGGTGATATTGCAGTAGCCCAGGCCGTGCTCTTCCTGTGCTTGGCTGCGTCGGTCCCGGGTGTCCAGCGGATGCATTTCGAGTTCGGCGATTCGCATCAGGAAGCGGGGGCCGGCGAACGCATCCTTGTTTTCCTCGTGATCGCGAACTACGTGGCAGACGTTTTGGCACAGGAAGCATTCAATGCACTTGCGGAACTCCTGCGAGCGTGCAACGTCGACTTGCGCCATTCGGTACTCGCTGGGCTGTAGCTCCTTGGGTGGCGCGAAAGACGGGATCTCGCGCGCTTTTTGGTAGTTGAACGAGACGTCGGTAACAAGATCGCGAATCACCGGAAACGTCCGCATTGGGGTGACCGTGACGATCTCGTCCTCGTCGAATGTCGACATCCGCGTCATGCACATCAGTCGCGGTTTGCCGTTGATCTCGGCCGAGCAGGATCCGCACTTGCCAGCTTTGCAATTCCAGCGCACTGCGAGATCCGGTGTCTGCGTCTGTTGTAGACGGAGGATGACGTCCAGCACGACCTCGCCCTCGTTGACCTCCACGGTGAATTCGCGGAGTTCGCCACAGCTTTCGTCTCCGCGCCACACCCGCATACTCGCGCTGTACGTCATTTAGCCTCTCCGTCCTGGATGCTCGGCCAGCTCTTCGTCGGTGTAGTATTTCTCCAACTCCGAGATCTCGAAGAGCTCCAGCAAGTCGGGTCGCATGGGCGTTTGCAGCTGCTGGGTGACGTTGATGTGGCAGTTGGAGTCGCCGGACCCGCTGCCACCGGTGCCCATGGTTTCGGTGGCCCGGCATACCAGCAAGATCCTGCGCCAGTTGGGGTCCATACCGGGATGGTCGTCTCGGGTGTGGCCGCCTCGGCTTTCGGTGCGCTGTAGCGCAGCTCTGGCCACGCACTCGCTGACCAGCAACATGTTGCGCAGGTCGATGGACAGGTTCCAGCCCGGATTGTATTGACGGTGACCTTCGACGAGTACGTTGTGGTAGCGCGACCACAGCTCGGCCAAAAGAGTCAGCGCCCTGGATATTTCGTCGGCGTTGCGGATGATACCGACCAGATCGTTCATCACGTACTGCAAGTCCATATGCAGCGCGTACGGATTCTCCGGCGCCGAGCCGTCTTTCGGTCCTTCGAAGGGGCTCAGCGCCTGCTGGGCCGCCGCATCGATAGCCTCCGCTGAAACCGCTGGCCGGCTGCTCAGTGCCCGTACGTAATCCGCTGCGCCCAGGCCGGCCCGCCGGCCGAATACCAGCAGATCGGACAGCGAATTGCCGCCCAGCCGGTTGGAGCCGTGCATACCGCCGGCACACTCACCGGCAGCGAACAGGCCTGGCACCGTGGCGGCGCCGGTGTCCGCGTCTACTTCGACACCGCCCATCACGTAGTGACACGTCGGCCCGACTTCCATTGCCTGCGTTGTGATATCGACTTCAGCGAGCTCTTTGAACTGGTGATACATCGACGGCAATCGCCGTTTGATCTCGGCGGGTGTCAGCCGGGATGCGATGTCGAGGTAGACGCCGCCGTGCGGGGTACCGCGGCCGGCCTTGACCTCTGAGTTGATCGCGCGCGCGACCTCGTCGCGGGGCAGCAAGTCCGGGGTGCGTCGGGCCGAGTCGTTGTCCTTAAGCCACTGGTCGGCCTCTTCCTCCGTCTCGGCGTACTGGCCCTTGAACACCGGCGGAATGTAGTCGAACATGAAGCGAGAGTTCTCCGAGTTTTTGAGCACTCCGCCGTCGCCGCGAACACCCTCAGTGACCAGAATTCCCTTGACACTGGGCGGCCACACCATGCCCGTCGGGTGGAACTGGACGAACTCCATGTTGATCAGCGTCGCCCCGGCCCGCAGTGCCAACGCGTGCCCGTCTCCGGTGTACTCCCAGGAGTTGGATGTCACCTTGAACGACTTGCCGATCCCGCCAGTGGCAAGCACCACCGCTGGCGCCTCGAACACGATGAACCGGCCGCTTTCCCGCCAGTAGCCGAAGGCTCCGGCGATCGCGCCTTGGTCCTTGAGCAGTTCGGTGATGGTGCATTCGGCGAACACTTTGATCCGCGCTTCGTAGTCGCCGAGCTCGGCGTGGTCCTCCTGCTGCAGCGAGACAACCTTTTGCTGCAGGGTGCGGATCAACTCCAGGCCGGTGCGGTCGCCGACGTGCGCCAGTCGCGGATAGGTGTGTCCGCCGAAGTTGCGCTGACTGATTCGGCCATCGTCGGTGCGGTCGAACAGCGCGCCGTAGGTCTCCAACTCCCAGACCCGGTCCGGCGCCTCCTTGGCGTGCAGCTCGGCCATACGCCAGTTGTTCAGGAACTTTCCACCGCGCATCGTGTCGCCGAAGTGAGTCTTCCAATTGTCCTTCGGGTTGGCGTTGCCCATCGCGGCCGCGCAGCCGCCTTCGGCCATGACCGTGTGGGCCTTGCCGAATAGGGATTTGCACACGACGGCTACTTTCAAGCCGCGTTCCCGCGCCTCGATGACCGCGCGTAACCCCGCGCCGCCGGCACCGATCACGACTACGTCGTAGGAGTGCCGCTCGACCTCAACCATAAAACCTCGCTCAGCTTCTGAAACGATCCTTCAGCCAATAAATCTGAGATCTGTGATGCTGCCACTGGCCACCAGCATGATGTAGAAATCGGTGAGCGCCAGGGTCCCCAGCGTGATCCACGCGAATTGCATGTGTCGGGTATTGAGCTTGCTGACCTGTGTCCAGATCCAGTATCGCACTGGGTGCTTGGAGAAATGCTTGAGCCGACCGCCGGTGGCGTGCCGGCACGAATGGCACGAGATGGTGTATGCCCACAGCAGAACCACATTGATCGTCAAAATGACATTGCCCAAACCGAAGCCGAATCCGGACGGCGAGTGAAATGCCGCGATCGCGTCATAGGTGTTGATCAGCGACACCACCACCGCGATATAGAAGAAATACCGGTGGGTGTTCTGGACGATCAGCGGAAGCCGGGTTTCACCGGTGTAATGAGCCCGCGGCTCGGGCACTGCGCAGCTTGTCGGCGACTGCCATACCGACCGGTAGTAGGCCTTGCGGTAATAATAGCAGGTGAGCCGGAATCCAAGCAGGAACGGTAATACCATCGCTCCCAACGGAATCCACCCTGGAAAATGCCCGAACCAGACGCCGAGATGACTGGCGCCGGGCTGGCAGGACGCGCTGACGCACGGCGAGTAGAACGGCGTCAGGTAATGATATTTTTCCACCCAGTATTGGCTGCCCCAGAACGCCCGAGTGGTCGCATAGCAGATGAACGCCAAAAGACCGAGGTTGGTCAGCAGCGGTGGCAACCACCAGAGGTCGGTGCGAAGCGTCCGTTCTGGGATTTGTGCGCGGGTGGGTGTGAAAACGCCGATCGCAGGACGGTTCGCCGTGGGTGCGCTCATCTAATGTGATCCTCTTCGCGTGTTATCTCGTCGAAGGGTACACAGAGAACGGCCCCCTTTTTCTGGGGGGCTCGGTTGTTCAGTACCTGTGACCTCCGACACCCTCATCGTCGACATCGCGCCAAAATTCGCGATCGTACTCGGTGTCGGGGATGGCGATTTTCTCGCTGGGTTGCGGTACGGCGGCCCGTTCCAGGTCTAATTCAGAGACGTCGGTGTCGAGCAATTCGATGTCGGTGAGGATCCGGTCGGCATCGATCACGATGCGACGCGTTGCCGGGTTGTCGCCGAATCGCGCCTTCAGTGCGGTCACGCACCGCCGCAGTCCGCCGACGAGGTCGTGCAGTTCGGCGAGTTCGGCAGTCGTGGACAATGGGTGCTCCCTGGGCTGGCGGTGTTACAGATCACAGTACGCTCCCGATACTAGCTATCGACGGACGGAGTCGTTGGGTCTACTCGGCCCAATGGCATGATCCGGCGGACCCATCGGCCCGGCCGGATCATGCCGTATCGCGAACTACTTCGTGATGGCGATGCGCTGCGCCTGAGTTTCGGCTGGGGCCTTGTAGGCGCCGGCAACCCGGACGGTCAGCACACCGGCGTCATAGGAAGCCGCGATGGCCTCGCTGGTGACGTGCGCGGGCAGCCGGAACGAGCGGCGGAATGATCCGTAGCGGATCTCACGCAGGGTGCGGCCGTCTTTGTCTCCGGCGTCTTGCGTGTGCTCGTCGCGGTGTTCGCCGCGGATCACCAGGCGGCTCACCGGCTGGCCAGGGTCAAGCTCGACGTTGACGTCCTTGTCGACGTCAATGCCGGGCAGTTCCAAACGGACCACCGCGTCGTCGCCATCCTTGACGATCTCGGCGGCCGGCGTGAAGTCTCCGGCGACCGGGCGGTACCAGTCCGTCGTCGCGGCAGGGCCGAAGAAGTCACGTAGCCAGCGGTCCCAGGGCTCAACGTCCCACACCGGACGCGACCACAATGCGAGATTGTTCATGGTTATCTCCTCATGCTTCGTTGTGAGTTAGCTGTGTCCGGCGCGTTGCCGGCCCGCTATACCAAGAACCTGAGTCGACCACGCTTAAGTTCCACCTCGGCGTTCACCGGAAGCGAACACTGTCACACAGCCGGTCGCCAGGTGTGATCACAGCGTCATATGTGCGTCACATTCGGCGATTTTTCGGTAATTTGCCCCTCATACCCTCAGACCATGCCTACGGCTGGGAGTTCGCGCGCGCCTGCCGCGGCTCGCGAGATCGTCGTGGTCGGCCACGGCATGGTGGGCCATCGGCTGGTCGAAGCGGTGCGTGCCCGTGACGCGGACGGGTCGCTGCGGATCACGGTGCTGGCCGAGGAGGGCGATGCGGCCTATGACCGGGTCGGCCTGACGTCCTATACCGAAAGCTGGGACCGCGCCCTGTTGGCCTTGCCGGGTAACGATTACGCCGGTGACCAGCGGGTTCGGTTGCTACTAAACACCCGAGTCACCCAGATTGACCGGGCAACCAAGTCGGTGGTCACCGCGGCAGGGCAACGGCATCGCTACGACACCCTGGTGCTGGCCACCGGCTCCTACGCATTCGTCCCGCCGGTGCCCGGCCACGACCTGCCCGCGTGCCACGTCTACCGCACCTTTGACGATCTCGACGCTATCCGCGCCGGCGCCCAGCGCACCCTGGACGGCGGTCACACCGATGGCGGGGTGGTTATCGGTGGCGGCCTGCTGGGCCTGGAAGCCGCCAATGCGCTGCGCCAGTTCGGGTTGCAGACACACGTCGTCGAGATGATGCCACGATTGATGGCCCAACAGATCGACGAGGCCGGGGGTGCACTACTGGCCAGGATGATCGCCGATCTCGGGATCGCGGTGCACGTCGGGACCGGTACCGAGTCGATCGAGTCGGTGAAGCATTCGGATGGCTCGGTGTGGGCGCGGGTTCGCCTGAGCGACGGCGAGGTGATCGATGCTGGGGTGGTGATCTTTGCCGCCGGCATCCGGCCGCGCGACGAGTTGGCCAGGGCGGCGGGGCTGGCGATCGGCGACCGGGGCGGTGTGCTCACCGACTTGTCCTGCCGGACAAGCGATCCCGATATCTACGCGGTCGGCGAAGTCGCCGCGATAGACGGGCGGTGTTACGGCCTGGTCGGGCCCGGATACACCAGCGCCGAGGTGGTGGCCGACCGACTGCTGGACGGGTCGGCCGAGTTCCCCGAAGCGGACCTGTCGACCAAACTCAAGCTGTTGGGTGTCGACGTCGCCAGCTTCGGCGACGCGATGGGGGCAACCGAGAACTGCCTCGAGGTTGTCATCAATGACGCGGTGAAGCGCACATATGCCAAGTTGGTGCTCTCCGACGACGCCACCACGCTGCTCGGTGGCGTGCTGGTGGGCGATGCCTCGTCGTACGGGGTGCTGCGGCCGATGGTCGGCGCCGAACTGCCCGGGGATCCCCTGGCGCTGATCGCGCCGGCCGGATCTGGGGCCGGCGCTGGCGCTTTAGGTGTTGGGGCGCTGCCGGATTCGGCCCAGATCTGCTCGTGCAACAACGTCACCAAGGGCGAGCTGAAGTGCGCGATTGCCGACGGTTGTGGGGACGTTCCCGCGCTGAAGTCATGCACCGCGGCCGGCACGTCGTGTGGGTCGTGCGTGCCGCTGCTCAAGCAGCTGCTAGAAGCCGAGGGTGTGGAGCAGTCCAAGGCGCTGTGCGAGCACTTCAGCCAGTCGCGCGCGGAGCTTTTTGAAATCATCACCGCCACCGAAGTCCGGACTTTCTCCGGGTTGCTTGACCGCTTTGGACGCGGAAAGGGTTGCGACATCTGCAAACCCGTGGTCGCCTCTATCCTGGCATCCACCGGCTCCGACCACATTTTGGACGGCGAGCAGGCCTCGCTACAAGATTCCAACGACCACTTCCTGGCCAACATCCAGAAGAACGGCAGTTACTCGGTGGTGCCGAGGGTGCCTGGCGGTGACATCAAGCCAGAACACCTGATTTTGATCGGCCAGATCGCACAGGACTTCGGCCTCTACACCAAGATCACCGGCGGTCAGCGGATCGACTTGTTCGGCGCCCGGGTGGATCAGCTGCCCTTGATCTGGCAGCGACTGGTTGATGGCGGCATGGAATCTGGGCACGCCTACGGCAAGGCGGTGCGGACCGTGAAGAGCTGCGTGGGCAGCGACTGGTGCCGCTACGGTCAGCAGGATTCGGTGCAGCTGGCCATCGACCTGGAACTGCGTTATCGCGGGCTACGGGCACCGCACAAAATAAAGCTGGGCGTCTCGGGTTGCGCGCGGGAATGCGCCGAGGCGCGCGGCAAGGATGTGGGCGTGATCGCCACCGAGAAAGGCTGGAACCTTTACGTCGCCGGCAACGGCGGCATGACGCCCAAGCACGCTCAACTACTGGCCAGCGACCTCGACAAAGAGACGCTCATCCGCTACATCGACCGCTTTCTCATTTACTACATCCGCACGGCCGACCGGCTGCAGCGAACCGCGCCATGGGTGGAATCGCTTGGGCTGGACCATGTGCGCGAGGTGGTCTGCGAGGACTCGCTGGGTCTGGCCGAGGAATTCGAGGCCGCGATGCAACGCCATGTCGCCAACTACAAGTGCGAGTGGAAGGGCGTGCTGGAGGACCCGGACAAGCTGTCCCGGTTCGTTTCCTTCGTCAACGCCCCCGATGCCGTCGACTCGACGGTGACCTTCACCGAGCGTGCCGGGCGCAAAGTACCTGTGTCCATTGGTATCCCGCGGGTCCGATCATGAAGTCCGGGAGGACAAAGGAGGGACTGTGACGCTTCTCAACGACATTCAGGTATGGACCACCGCCTGCGCATACGACCATCTCATTCCGGGACGTGGTGTCGGGGTGTTACTCGATGACGGTAGTCAGGTGGCACTGTTCCGGCTCGACGACGGCTCGGTGCACGCGGTCGGTAACGTCGACCCGTTCTCCGGTGCTGCGGTGATGTCCCGCGGCATCGTCGGTGATCGCGGAGGTCGCGCCATGGTGCAATCGCCGATCCTGAAGCAGGCTTTCGCGCTCGACGATGGCTCGTGCCTCGACGATCCGCGCGTTTCGGTGCCGGTGTATCCGGCGCGCGTCACACCCGAAGGCCGCATTCAGGTCGCGCGGGTAGCGGTCTAGCTCACCCCGCGAACCTCACAGCTTGAGCACACGTCCGGCGATGACCAGATGTACCTCATCGCAGACGGCTGCCACGCGTCGGTTGATTGTGCCCAGTAGATCGCGAAACAGCACGCCCGAAGAATGGGATGGCACCACCCCGAGGCCGACCTCGTTCGTCACCACGATCGCAGTGGGCAATCCGGTCAGCGCGGCGCACAACCCGTCGAGCCGTGCCTCGAGGACGGCGTAGACGTCCGCGGTCGCAGCAGACCACAACGCCTCGCCATCCATGATGGCCGTCAGCCAGGTGCCCAAGCAGTCCACGAGCACGGGACTTCGTGCCTCGGACAAAGCCGTCGCGACGTCGGCCGTTTCCACCGTTAGCCAGGTCGGTGGGCGGCGAGCGCGATGCAGTGCGACCCGGGCGTCCCAATCGGGATCGCTGCCAGCGGCCGGGCGGCCAGGCGCGACGTAGACGACGTCGGCCGCATCGCCCAACAACGCTTCGGCGTGCGTGGACTTTCCCGAGCGGACGCCGCCAGTGACCAGTATCCGCACCGGGTCATCGTAGGTGGGGCGGCCTCATGGCGCGCCCGGAGCGAGAAAGGGCAAGGTCGGCGGGCAACCATGGCGGGCCAGGTTGAGCAGCGCATCGACGTCGAGGTGTCGTTCGACGAGATCGCCGAGCAGGTCGAGGCGGCGCTCGCGTGCGGCCAGGAAGCATGAGCCCGACGGGGCGAGGCCGAGCGTCTCTCGCAGGAAGGCCTCGCGCAGGGCGTCGCCTTCCAACGAGCCGTGCCACATGGTGCCGAACACCGGTCCGTCGCGCGCGCCGCCGAGGAACTCCTCGGCGGTGTCACCGCGGGTGATCCGGCCGTGGTGAATCTCGTACCCCGACGCGGGCACACCGAGTCCTTCGCCGCGCGGTAGCCGCAGCACCTTGTGGGGGGAAAATGCGGTCTCCACGTCGAGCAAACCCAAGCCCTCGACCTCGGTCACCTGCCCTCCCGGACCTTCGATGCCGTACGGGTCGCGAATCACCCGGCCCAGCATCTGGAACCCGCCACAAATGCCGAGCAGCGGCTTGCCCGCCGCAACATGCACCAGCAGCGCACGATCTAGGTCTCGCGCCCTCAGCCAGGCTAGATCGGCGATCGTTGCCCGGGTGCCCGGCAACACGATCAGATCGGCATCGTCCAGCGCGCGGGGGTCGGAAGCGAACACGACATCCAAGTCGGGCTCAAGACCCAATGCGTCGACATCGGTGAAGTTGCTGATTCGTGGCAGGCGCACGACGGCTACCCGGCGGGCCCCGGTGCCCGCCGCGCGCCGGCCCTGTAGGTCGAGGGCATCTTCGGAGTCCAGCCAGAGGTCGGGGTGCCACGGCAGGGTGCCGTACACCCTGCGCCCGGTGACCCGTTCCAGGTCGCGCAGACCTGGCGCCAGCAGGTCGGAGTCGCCCCGAAACTTATTGACCACAAACCCCGCGACCAGCGCCTGGTCCTCGGCAGCCAGCAACGCGACGGTGCCCAGGAACGCAGCGAACACCCCGCCGCGGTCGATGTCACCGACGACGATGGTCGGCAGTCCCGCATGACGGGCAAGCCCCATGTTGACGTAGTCACCTGCGCGCAGGTTGATTTCGGCCGGGCTGCCGGCGCCCTCCGCGACAACGACGTCGTAGCGGGCGGCGAGGGCGTCGAAGGCGCGGCATGCGGCCTCGGCGAGCGCTCGCCGCCCCGCACACCAGCTTGACGACGCCACCTCGCCCCAGGGCTTGCCCATCAACACCACGTGGCTGCGGTGATCACTGGCCGGCTTGAGCAAGACCGGGTTCATCGCCGCCTCGGGCGTGGTCCTAGCCGCGAGTGCCTGCACCCATTGCGCCCGACCGATCTCCACGCCCGTGCCGTCGGGGCCTCGGCAGACCATCGAGTTGTTGGACATGTTCTGCGCCTTAAACGGCGCCACCCGCACACCGCGTCGGGCCAACGCGCGGCACAGCCCCGCGGTCACGGCGCTCTTACCGGCGTCGCTTGTCGTACCCGCGACCAGCAGACCCGACATCCGTCTCCCGAAGGTTTCTCACTCCACCCGGGTCGCTGAGTCGGTGTCCCAGGTTCCGGGCATCATTGGCGTGCGTGGGCTGCCGCCGAACGCGTCGTTGGGTAACGTGATCAGTCCTGCGACTTGTCCGGGACTGGCCTTGTGGGTTGTTCCGGCGAAACCCAGGGTTCCCGCTCCTTGAGGCGAACCCGTCGGGTCGTGGCCGGTTTCGGGGTCTAAATCCAGGTATTCGTAACCGCGGCCGAGCTGTTTGATCTTTGGCCGCCGACGCCGCTGCGGTTGAACCTGTTCCTCGGGCGCCGCCGCGGCCGCTGGGGCCTCGGCGCTGTCGGGTTCCGGCGTCTTCTTTCGAACGCCGGTGCCGACGGCCTTCCTGGCCTGCGCCGCCGAGTTCAGGTCACCCACCAGGTACCCGAAGCTTTGTATGCCGGCTCCGGTCACCGGCGGCGGGGCGGTCACCGGCGGCGGTGGCGGCCCGGGCGGGGGCGTCGGCGCGGTCACGGCCGTGGGGGCCGGGGCTGGGGCTGGAGTTGGGGTGGGGGTCGGGATACTCGGGGCAATCGCCGCGACCGGCGGGATGACGGGCGGCGCGGATGGCGGGATGCCAACCAGGCCCGCCAGCCCAGACAAGCCCGCGAAGCCGCCTGCTGCACTCGCAGGGGCAAGGGTCAACGGCGCCAGCGGGGCGGCTAGCAGGGGCAGCGCCGCCGGGAGCAACGCAAGAGTTTGCTCGAGCAGCGTTTTAACCAGCGCGATGGTATCGGTGATGATCGTGCCAATGGCTTCGACCGTGGTGAACATCAGGGTAAAAGCGATAGTTGCGGGATTGCCCGACGCGAACGCCGCCGCCAGATCCGCCCCGATGAATGCGAAGGTTTGCGACAGGAAGGCGACATAAGATCCGATGTCCATGGGGTAGCCAAGGGCGAACGCAATGTTGGCCGGGCTTAGGAAGGTTAGCGGATTACCCAGCGAGGGCAGCCACGGATCAAATCCGGAAAACATCGCTTGCAAAAAGGGGAGGTTGGTCAGCCAGTTGATGAACGGTTGTATAACGTTGTTGTAGAAGTCGGTATACCCGATCTTCTGCAACCATTGCAGCCATTCCTGGACTTGGTTCGGCTCGTCGGAAGCCGCTGTCGGCGCGTTGGCTTTCACGATCTGGGGGGCTGGGGTGGTCTGCGGTGCGGCGGCCACCGCCGCGGTCGAGACCGCTTGATAGCTGGCCATCGTGGTGGCGGCCTGGATCCACATCCGCGCGTAGTCGGACTCGTTGAGCGCGATCGGGATGGTGTTGATGCCGAAGAAGTTCGTCGCCATCAGCACGCCGTGGAGGGCGTGGTTGGCGCCCAGCTCGGCCAACGTTGGCATCGCGGCCAAGGCGGTGCCGTAGGCGGTGGCCGCGGTTTCTTGCCGGGTGGCCATGGCCGCGCTGTTAGCGCTGGCCTGCACCAGCCACGCCAGATAAGGGGTATGGGCGGCCACGTAAACCGCGGCGGTCGGGCCGTCCCAGGTGCCGGCCTGTACGGCGGCCAACAGCGCGGCCAGCTCGTCGGCCGTCTCCGCGTAGGCGATGCTCAACGAGTGCCACCCCTCGGCCGACACCAGCAGCGGACCGGGCCCAGGCCCGCTGCTTAGCAGCGCCGAGTGCACCTCTGGGGGCGAAGCCATCCAGATCGGGGCGGTCATCGGCGGCTGACCGCCGGCGGAGGTGTCGTCGCGTCGCGAGCAGCCACGTTAAGGCCCAGCAGCGTGGTGGTGGCCCGACCGCTAGACAAGGTTTGGAGCGTCATGACCGGTTAGCTTTCTCGGGGTACACCGCCCCGGGTGGCAGGACGCGATGACGCGAGTCTCCTGGCTCCCGGATCGTTGCTTGCCTCGCCTTCCAGCCTGTGGCCGTGGCTTACGAGGGTCGCTCCCCGGTGACAGTGGCGGGACCGCGCCGGATTCTCACCGGCTTCCTGCATCGTCATCGCCTGACGGGAAGAATATTGGCATGCAGAGCGTGGATTTGCACGTTGAGCGGCATTTGCCAAGCAGGGGTCGGTCACATCGCACGGTCGCAACAGTCACATGTGTCACTGCACTAGGCGACATCCGATCTGCCCAGCTCTCAGCGACAGGCGCCTGGCCGGCGGTTTTGTTCCCAAGTTGGTCGTGGCTGTGCGGGATTGGAGGCGGCGTTGACCTGCAGAAACCGAGTTGTCGCGCTTAGCTGGGCACAGCGACCATCGCCGACGGCGGAGCTCGGCGTCGGTGAGTCGCTTCGGTCGGCCGGGGCGGCGCGATTCGGGTTCGACCACGTGGTCGTCGACCAGCTGACGCGCCGAACGTGCAACCACGGCGGCAGCGCCCGGCGACGTGTCCCCGCCACCAGTACACGTTCGGCGCAGCCAGTGCACACACGGCACGGAGTTTAGGACTTACTCATTTGGCTATCCGCGACCGATATCGCCGACCAGGTAGCGCTGCATTGTCGGGCCAATGGCGTCGACCAGCATCTCCACCGACATGGAGTGCAGCGGCTCAGAACGCACCCCGTAGCGCATGATGCCCAAACCGACGAGTTGAGCGGCGCACAGCGACGCTCGGATGGCAATCTTGTCGGCCCCGAGCATCTTGAGCAACGGGTTGAAGACCGGTCCGATGAACATGGACTGCACGATCTCGGCGGTCTTGGCTAGCCCGGTGGTTGCGATGGCGCTCGCCGCAAAGGGACCGCCGCCGGCCGCATCCCAGGTGGTGATCAGCACGTAGAGGGTTCGGCGGCCTACCTGGTTGACGCTTCCGGTGACGATTTTTTCGATGAAATCCGGTGTGCCGAAGGGCAACCGCAGCATCTTCGCTACCGGGTCGAGGAGTCCGCGTGATGGCTCTTGGCTACGGGCCATGGTGTCAGGATCACCCCGCTGTGATCAAAGATCAAGCGTCACCGGTGTCGGCGTGCCATGCCAGCGGTGCAGCCGTTGCTGACGTGCTACCGCGCTGCGAAATCGGTTCGCGACCAGCTGTGCCAAGCCCGGATGGGTGCCGAGCGGTCGGGTTACCACATCGGCACCGGATGCCCGCAGCCGCTCTTGAAAAAGGCCTTCTGCCAACAGGAAGGAGGCGACCGCGACGCGGCGCGCACCTCGGTTGGCTTCGGCCCGGTCTCGGGCCCGCTGCACAGCCGTGCGCACATCCGGACCGCCGGTGCCCGCAAATCCCATGTCCACCCATGATCCGGTCAGTTCGGACACTAGCGTCCGAGTGGTGTGCAGGTCGGCACGTGCCCGCCTATCCGACGCGCCGGCCGCTGCGAGGATCACTGAATCGCCAGGACGCCAACCGGATTCCACCAGCTGCTGGGTGACTATCTGCGCGATCTCACGGCATGGCCCCAACGCGGGGGTGACCGTGACATGCGGGTGCGCACTGGCTGCGACATGAGCGGGCAGGTCGGTGCGAACATGATATCCGCGGGACAAGAACGCGGGCACCACGATTGCGGGACGGCAGGAAAGGGCGGAAAGCACTTCGCTGGGTGAGGGTCCGAGCACATCAACGAAGGCGACCTGCACAGTGCGGTCGACGAGCGCGCTCACTTGCGCGGCGATGTCCGCTATCATCGCGACACCGGACGGTCTGCGGGTTCCGTGGGCCGTCAAGATCAGGTTCATACGTCATCGTGCCGGCTGTCAACGGCGAGACGGTAGCCACGTTTCACCACTGTTGCCACGATGTTCTTGTCGCCCAGAGCCGTTCGTAGCCGCAGGACGGCGGTGTCCACGGCGTGGGTGTCGCTGCCGTCGCCGGGTAGGACGCGTAGCAAGTCGCCACGAGAGACGACGCCGCCGGGGCGATGTACCAACGCGCGCAAAATCGCCATTCCGGACGGCGATAGTGGCTTCACCGAATCATCCACCAGCACAGAGGTTCCACGGATCTCGATCACGTGGCCGGCTGCTTTGAACGTGCACGAACCCAGCAGCGGCAGCTCCTCGGCAATGTGGCGGGCTAAGGCTCCCAACCGCATTCGCTCGGGAGCCGACGTCGGGACGCCCTTTCGGATCAACGGCCGCGAAGTTACCGGGCCGACACACATCGCGTGCACGTCGGTACGCAGCGCAGCCAACAGTTGGTCCTCGATATCCAATTCACGGCTGCGTTCTAGCACCGCGGCTGCGGCAGGTGCCGACGTGAAGGTGACCGCGTCGAATTGTCGTCGCGCGATCCCGGTGACTAAATGGTCGAACACGCCGCCTAGTGGCGCCGGCTTCCACCGGTAAACCCGGATCGGCACCACTTGCGCGCCGGCGAAACGTAACCCGCCCAGAAATTCCGGAAACGGGTCCCAGCTGTCGGCGGCACCGTGCAGCTGGACGGCAATACGCGTACGGGACACCCCCGATTCGAGCAGATATTCCAGCACTTCATGCGACGATTCAGAGTCGGGGGACCACTCTTCACGCAGGCCGGCGGCACGCAGCGCACCAGTTGCCTTTGGTCCGCGGGAGATGATCCGGGCCGACGACAACGATTCCAGGAGCTCGTTGGCCAGCCCCCACCCCTCGGCCGCGGCCAACCAGCCGCGAAATCCGATGCCGGTGTGGGCGACCAGAATGTCAGGCGGGTCGGCGATCAACGCCTCGGTGTTGTTCTGCAGTTCATCGTCGTCGGGAAGCGCGATCATCTTGATCGCTGGGGCACTACAGACCTCGGCGCCCTGGCGGCGAAGCAATGCGCACAGCTCTTCGGCGCGGCGAGCGGATGTCACCGCGATCCGGTAGCCGGTCAGTGGCGCCGAGTGTGCCTGGGCCATATGACGTGTCTAGGCCTGTGAGGTTTCAGTCGCGTTACCAGGCAATTGCTGCCGGATTGCCCATTGCCGATACCCACCTCTGTGGCTTCGGGCGTGGCGCTAGACGTAGGCCAAGCCCGCGGGTGCGGTGGTCGCCGGCACGAGCTCGCCGGCGCTCTTTAGGCCCCGACGCACATAAATCGCCCAGGTCAGCACCGAGGCGACCAGGTAGAACACCCCGAAGGCCCAAAATGCCGAGGTGGCCGTGCCACTGGTCAGGTAGGACTCTCGCAGAGCCAGGTTGACGCCCACTCCGCCGAGCGCGCCGACCGCCCCGGCCAGGCCGATCAGCGCGCCTGACATCGACCGCGACCACTGCCTGCGCTCGGCTTCACTGATCTGCAGCGAATGGCTGCGCGCCTCGAAGATCGACGGAATCATCTTGTACACAGAGCCATTGCCGATGCCGGACAAAATGAACAGAGCCGTGAAGCCGATGACGTAGCCGACCATCGTCGCAGTCGGCATCGGCCCGGCCAGGTGGTCACCGAAAGTGCTTGCGCTGATGAGTATTCCGGTGGCCAGCAGCATGGCGCAGAAGGCAGCTAGGGTGACTCGGCCGCCACCGATACGGTCGGCGAGCTTGCCGCCATATATTCGGGACAGCGATCCCAATAGCGGCCCCAGGAAGGCGATCTGGGCCGCATGCAGCGAGGCCTGCGCCGTGCTCTGACCGCTGGCGATGAAGTTGATCTGCAGCACCTGACCGAATGCGAAAGAGAACCCGATGAACGAGCCGAAAGTGCCGATGTACAGCAGCGAGATCACCCAGGTGTGCGGCTCGGACACTACCGCACGCATGGTGTTCAGCTCGATGCGATACTCCGTCAGGTTGTCCATGTACAGTGCGGCGCCGAGGCCGGCGACCGCCAGCAGCACCAGATATATCGCGCACACCCAGTAGGGCTCGCGGTCACCGGCCGTTGCGATCACCAGCAGGCCGACCAACTGCACCATCGGCACCCCGAGGTTGCCGCCACCCGCGTTGAGCGCAAGCGCGGCGCCCTTGAGTCGTTGCGGAAAGAAAGCGTTGATGTTCGTCATGGAGGCGGCGAAGTTGCCGCCGCCGAGGCCGGCTAGCGCACCGCACACCAGATACGGCCACAGTGGCAAACCAGGGTTGGCCAGCAACAGAATGCTGCCAACGGTCGGAATCAACAGCACCAGTGCGGAAAAGATGGTCCAGTTGCGCCCCCCGAACTTTGCGGTGGCAAATGTGTAAGGGAAGCGCAGGCATGCCCCGACCAAGGTCGCGGTGGCGCCGAGCAGGAACTTGTCGCCGGCGGAAAAGCCGTACACCGATGTGGGCATGAACAGCACCATCACCGACCAGAGGGACCAGACGGAAAATCCGACGTGCTCGGCGGCCACCGACCAGATCAGATTGCGTCGGGCGATGAATTTGTTGCCGGCCTCCCACGCCACCGAGTCTTCGGGATCCCAGTCGGAGATCTGGTGGGAACGGCCCATACTGACCCCTATCGTGATCGACGTTCTCGATCACGCTAGAAATCCTTTGTTGCCCGGGCGCTTCCGGTAGTGACCCCGGCGTGAACTTTCGCTCACACGGTTACCGCCAGCGTGTGAGGGCGGCCGTGCAGCGGAGCGGATTACCAGACGTCGCCCGCGCGCCAATCGCACATCAGCTCCGCCGAGGTGTCCAGGCTGATGTCGATGGGCAGGACGAACACCGTTCCGTCGTCATCGGGTGTACGGACTGGACCGGTTGGTGCCAGTACCGATGTCGGGCCGTGCCAGGGCAGCCAGCCGCGTGAGGCGTACAGTCTGCGGGCCCGCGCCGAGGAACTGAGCGCTCCGAGCTGGTAAGCGCCGCGCATCACCTGCTCGACGGCGTCCAACAGCGCGCTCACCAGGCGTTGGCCCCGCCAGTCCGCCCGCACCGCAACGCCTTCGACGTACCCGCAGCGCAGCGCGTTGCCGCGGTAGATCAGTCGCCGCTGGATCACCGCGGCATGCGCGATGATCGCCCCGTGATGCCAGATCAGGGCGTGCATCCCACCCAGCGTGTGCTCCCAGTCGGTCTCGGTGAAGTCACCGGCAAACGCGCCGGTGACCATCTGACGGATGTCCTGGCGGGTCTCGCTGTCAAGATCGGCGGTGTGGACCAGGCGGGCCGTGTGTACCTGGGTGTGCACAGTCCCTGTCTACCAGGCTTGTGTTACACCCTGGCCAGGCAACCGAGACCGGGGTCGTGCCCAGTGCAGTCGCACATATTGGCCGGGCCGTATCTGCGCGACCTTGTCGATGTCCTCGTCGGTGATGACGCCGACGACCGGATAGCTTCCGGTGATCGGGTGATCCGGCCCCAGGATCACCGGTAATCCGTTGGGCGGCACCTGGATTGCGCCGCGGGTAACGCCTTCGCCGGGCAGTTGCCGATCCGGCCAGCGGTGCTGTAGCGGGCGGCCCTGTAGCCGCATTCCTACGCGGTCACTGCGGTTGGACGCCATCCAGATGGTATGCACCAACGCGTCCGGGTCCACCAGCCAGTCGTCGCGCGGCCCGGGCACCACCCGCAGCTCCACCAGATGCTCCTCGATAGCGGCCACCGGTGCCTGGTCGAGTTCGGGATAGTCGTCGGTGTGTTCGCCGACCGGCAGCACGTCTCCGGCCCGTAGCGGCGACGGGCCGATCGCCGACATCACGTCGTAGCTGCGTGACCCCAGCACGGGCTCCACACAGACGCCGCCGCGCACCGCCAGATAGGTCCGCAGCCCGGCCCGTGGGGTGCCCAGTGAGATCACCTGGCCGTCCCGGACGTGGTGAATGCTGTTGGTGCCGACCATGATTCCGTTCACGGTCGGATCGGTGTCGGCGCCCGTCACCGCGATGTCGACGTCGCCGCCGCGAACCCGCGCCGAGAAGCCGCCGAAGGTCACTTCGACCGTGGCCCAATCGTCGGGGTTGGCGACTAGCCGGTTGGCCAGCGTGTGGGAGCGGCGGTCGGCGGCACCGGATCGACCGACACCGAGATGGGCCAGTCCGGCACGGCCGAGGTCTTCGACGAGGGCCAGCGGTCCGCTGCGCAGGATTTCCAGTGTTGTCATGGCTGCTTCCTCCAGCTCAGGCGGCCCGGAACTGAACCCACATGCCCGGTGTGAGCAGCGCCGGCTGGGGTCGGTCGACATCCCACAGGACCGCGTCGGTGTGGCCGATGATCTGCCAATCGCTGGGCGCTTGAGATGGATATATCGCGCTGAATCCGTCGGCGAGGGCGACCGATCCGGGCGGCATCGAGGTGCGCCGTTCGGGCCGGCGCGGCACCCGCAGGCTCGGGTCGCCGTCGATCAGGTAGGCGAACCCCGGGGCGGACCCACTGAATCCCGCCCGCCATCCGGTGGCGGTGTGGGCGTTGATGACCGCTGCGGTGGTCAGGCCGGTGCAGCGGGCGACCTCGGCGAGGTCTGGGCCGTCGTAGACGACGTCGATTACCAGGTCGCATCGGTGATCGGCCGCAGCCACCGCCTCGGGGGTGACCCGCAACCTGCGCAGCCGCTGACGGGTGACCCCTTGGTAGCGGGGCGCGTCCAGCTTCACCAATACGGTGCGCGAGGCCGCAACGATGTCGACCACACCGGGTAGCGCCGCGGCTCGCAATGCATCGGTCCATGCCATTGCGTCAGCGGTGCTGTCACATTGCAGCATCAGCGCATGGTCGCCGTAGTCGAGCACGGTGCAGGCCAATGCCGCGTCCATAAAGACGTCCATCACACTCATGCGTCGACGGTAGCGCTGCAATCTTCGGCTCGGCCAGGGATTTTCGAGACTGCCAGAGGTGCCTTAGCAAATGCTCATGCGCCCAAGATCTGGCTGATCTGTGGCGGCAGTTGCTCGGCCACCACGGGATAACTCAGCACCGACGAGAAGGCGATGGCTCCGGCCTGTTCCTTGGAAGTGAAGATGTGGCGCCGCTGGGCGGTTGCCTGCGACGCCGCAATCTCCGGGTCGGCCAACAACGCCTTCTCGTCCTCGGGGCTCTCGGTCATCCAGATCAGCACATCGGCGGCATCAAGCACCGCTTTAATGTGATCGCGCGGAATGACGCCGCGCTGATCGACGGCGAAGGGTTTGATGCTGTCGGCGATCACCAGACCCATGTCGTTGAGGAAGTCAGTTCGCCAGCCCGCCAGGGTTGCGACCACGTTGCCCTGCCAGAGGCGACCCTGCAGCAACAGCGCCTTCTTGCCCCGCCAGCGCGGATGCCGCTGCGCCACCGCGGCGAACTTCTGGTCGACGGCCTCGATCAGCGACCTCATCCGGTCGGCCGCAAACACCGCCTGGCCGATCGACCTGGCCTGGTCCTTCCACGGCTCGAAGAATGCGTCGCCGCCGGACTGGGCGACGGTCGGGGCGATCGCCGACAGCTGCTGATAGGTATCGGCGTCCACCCCGGCGTTGATCGCCACGATCAGGTCGGGTTTTAAGGCGGCGATTCGGTCGATCTGAATCCCGTTGTCCAGGTTCAATACCGCCGGCCGCGCCCCGCCGAGCTTGGGCGCCGCCCACGGCCACACCGCAAACGGCTGGTCACCGAACCAGTCGGTCACCGCGATGGGCACCACATCGACCGCGAGCAAGTCGTCCTGCTCGGTGTAGCCGGCGCTGACCACGCGCTTGGGTGGCTCTTTGATGACGGTCTGACCGAACAGGTGGGTGATAGTTACCGCCGCGCCGCCAGGAGTGCCCGGCGGGGGTTTGGGCGATGAACAGCCCGCGAACAGCCCGGTGGCTGCTGCAGCCTCGGCGACCTGCAAGAATCCCCGGCGGCTGCATCCCTGTCGCACAGCGTGAGGGTATCGCGCGCGTTACCGCCGGCGTCGGGCGCTGGTACTTGCTGGCCCGTATCCGCCGCCGCCGGGGGTTTCGATCACCAGCGTGTCGCCCGGCTCGACGTGCGTTGAGCCGCATCCGGCCAACTCGACGGTGCTGCCGTCGGCGCGTTCCACTCGGTTGCGTCCCAGCTCTCCGGGGGAGCCGCCGGCCATGCCGTAGGGCCGAACCCGCCGATGACCGGAGAGCGTGCTGACCGTCATCGGCTCGGTGAACTCGAGGCGTCGGACGGCGCCGTCGCCGCCCCGCCAGCGACCGGCGCCCCCGCTGCCCTGACGTACGGCGAACTCGCGCAGCAACACCGGGTAGCGCCACTCCAGCACCTCGGGATCGGTGAGCCGGGAGTTGGTCATGTGCGTCTGCACCACCGAGGCCCCGTGGTACCCGTCACCGGCCCCGGAGCCCGATCCTACGGTTTCGTAGTACTGGTGCCGCTCGTTGCCGAACGTGACGTTGTTCATCGTCCCGGATCCCTCGGCCTGCACACCCAACGCGGCGAACAGCGCGCCGGTGATCGCCTGCGAGGTTTCGACGTTGCCAGCGACCACCGCGGCGGGATGGGTTGGTGCGAGCATCGAGCCTTCGGGGACGACGATACGCAACGGGCGCAGGCAACCGTCGTTGAGCGGGATGTCGTCGGCGACCAGGGTCCGGAACACGTAGAGCACCGCCGCATTCACCACCGAGGTCGGTGCGTTGAAGTTGGTGTCCAGCTGAGCCGAGGTTCCGGTGAAGTCGATGGTCGCGCTGCGGGCGGCGCGGTCGACGGTGATGCGCACGGCGATCGTCGCGCCCGAATCCATGCGGTAGCGGTAGGCGCCGTTGTCGAGCCGGTCGATGACCCGGCGGACCGCTTCCTCGGCGTTGTCCTGGACGTGGCGCATGTAGGCCGCCACCACGTCGCGGCCGAAGTGGTCGATCATTTTTCCGACCTCGTCGACGCCCTTTTGGTTGGCGGCGATCTGCGCGCGCAGATCGGCGAGGTTGGTGTCGGGATTGCGGGAACCGAACGGCGCCTCGGTAAGCAGGCGCCGGGTTTCGGCCTCGCGGAACCGTCCGTTCTCGGCGAGCAGCCAGTTGTCGAACAGCACGCCCTCTTCGTGGATCTCGCGGCTGTCGGCGGGCATGGAGCCGGGGGTGATGCCGCCGATTTCGGCGTGGTGCCCGCGAGAGGCGACAAAGAATAGGACGTCCTCGCCGCCGGTGTTGAACACCGGGGTGATCACTGTGATGTCCGGCAGGTGGGTGCCGCCGTGGTACGGGTCGTTGACGGCGTATACGTCACCGGGCTTCATGCCGCTCAAGCGCCGGCGGATCACTTCCTTGACGGTGGTGCCCATCGAGCCGAGGTGCACCGGAATGTGCGGGGCGTTGGCGACCAGGTTGCCGTCCGGATCGAACAGCGCGCAGGAGAAGTCCAGCCGCTCCCGGATGTTCACCGACTGGGCGGTGGCTTCCAGCCGGAAGCCCATCTGCTCGGCGATCGACATGAACAGGTTGTTGAAGATCTCCAACAGCACCGGGTCGGCCTCGAAACCGGCCTCGAAACCGGCCCGAGTGGCCGCATCGGGCCGCGGCGGGGTGACCACTCGTTGCGCGAGCAGGTGCCCGGTCTCCGTCATCGTCGCCTGCCAGCCGTCGTCGACGACGGTGGTGGCGTTGGCCTCGGCGATGATCGCCGGACCGGTCAGCACGTCGCCCGGCCGCATCGCCTCCCTACGCCGCAGCGGTGCGTCGCGCCACAATCCGTTCGAATAGATCCGCACGGTTTCCGACGAGCCGGTGGTGTCGTTGGCCTGATCGCCCAGCTGGGACAGGTCGGGCTGGTCGGTGAGCCCGGTCGCCTCGACCGAGATCGCTTCGGCGATCAGCGGACGATCCAGCAGGAACGTGTACAGCGCGCGGTGGCTGCTTTCAAACGCCGTGGCCATGGTCTCGATCTCGGCCAGTTGCACGGGGATCGCGGTATCGGTTCCCTCATAGCGCAGGTGCACCCGGCGAACCACCCGGATGCGCTCACCCGGGACGCCCTCGTCCAGCAACTCGGCGCGGGCGGCTCGTTCGAGGGATTCCGCAACGCTGGCCAAACGCTGTGGCGCGGCGGGTCCGAGCGGGATCTCCACCGATTGTTCGCGCATTGCGGTGGTGTCGGCCAGGCCGATCCCCAGCGCGGAAAGCACGCCGGCCATTGGTGGGATCAGCACCGTGCGGATGCCGAGGGCGTCGGCCACCGCACATGCGTGCTGACCGCCGGCGCCGCCGAACGTCGTCAGCGCGTACCGCGTCACGTCGTGTCCCTTTTGCACGGAGATCTTTTTGACCGCGTTGGCCATGTTCGCCACCGCGATCCGCAGATATCCCTCGGCGACCTGCTCGGGTGACCGGTCGTCGCCGGTCCGCGCGGCGATGTCGGCGGCCAGGTCGGTGAAGCCACGCCGCACGGTCCCGGCGTCCAGCGGCTGGTCGCCGGAAGGACCGAATACGGACGGGAAGTGGGTGGGCTGGATGCGGCCGAGCATCACGTTGGCGTCGGTGACGCACAGCGGTCCGCCGCCGCGGTAGCAGGCCGGGCCGGGGTCGGCTCCGGCCGAGTCCGGGCCGACTCGGTAGCGGCTCCCGTCGAAATGCAGAATCGACCCGCCGCCGGCGGCCACCGTGTGGATGTCCAGCATCGGCGCGCGCAGCCGGACCCCGGCAACCTGGGTCGTGAAGACGCGTTCGTACTCGCCGGCGTAGTGCGACACGTCGGTCGAGGTGCCGCCCATGTCGAAGCCAATAACATGATCGAAGCCGGCCAGCGCCGACATCCGCACCATGCCGACGATGCCGCCGGCCGGACCAGACAGAATCGCGTCCTTGCCGCGGAAGTGCCCGGCCTGCGCCAGCCCCCCGTTGGACTGCATGAACATCAGTCGCACACCCCGCATCTGGTCGGCCACCTGGTTGATGTATCGGCGCAGCACCGGGGACAAGTAGGCGTCGACCACGGTGGTATCCCCGCGCGGGACCAGTTTCATCAGCGGGCTGACCTCAGATGACAACGAGATCTGGGCGAAGCCGATGCGCTGCGCCAGCGTACCGATTTCTCGCTCGTGTCCCGGGTAGAGGTAACTGTGCAGGCACACCACCGCGACCGCGCGGATTCCGTCCGCATGGGCCTGCCGCATCTTCTCGCCCAATGCCTCCAGGTCGGGTGCCCGCAGCACCCGGCCGTCGGCTGTGACCCGTTCATCGACCTCGACGACCCGCTCATAAAGCATCTCGGGCAACACGATCCGCCGGTCGAAGATGCGCGGACGATTCTGGTAGGCGATGCGCAGGGCGTCGCCGAAACCGCGGGTGATCACCAGCAGTGTGCGCTCACCCGTGCGCTCGAGCAACGCATTGGTCGCCACCGTGGTGCCCATCCGCACCGCGTCGACGCGCGTGCCCGCCTCGCCGTTCGCTAGCAGCGCACGGATGCCGGCCACCGCGGCGTCGCGATAGCGTGCCGGGTTGTCCGACAGCAGCTTGTGGGTCAGCAGCCGTCCGTCCGGCCGGCGCGCCACAACGTCGGTGAACGTGCCACCCCGGTCGACCCAGAAGTGCCACCCCGCGCCAACCACCCGGACTCCCCCTTCACGCTCGCAGCCGGTCCCGTCCTCACAACGGCAGACGGGCCGAAGCCACCTAAAGGTATCTCCGCTGTAACAGCGCGCATCCGGGCCGGTAACAGGGTCTCTTTAGCGTCGAGCCGTCATTACCGCTGATGTCGCCCGCTTGTCGACAGGAGACCTAACCGATGGCACTCACCACCGCCCCGGCAATCGATTATGCGCTGCCACGCCAGCAGGATGAGGGCGATCACTGGATCGACGACTGGCGCCCGGAAGACCCGGTGTTCTGGGAGACGATCGGCAGGCCGATCGCCCGCCGTAACCTGATCTTCTCCATCTTCGCCGAGCACGTCGGCTTCAGCGTGTGGATGCTGTGGAGCATCGTGGTTGTCCAGATGACCGCCGCCGCTCCCGGGCACCCCGCCGCGTCCGGCTGGGCGCTGTCCGCCAGCCAGGCCCTATGTTTGGTCGCCGTCCCCAGCGGTGTCGGGGCGTTCCTCCGGCTGCCGTACACCTTCGCGATCCCGATCTTTGGTGGCCGCAACTGGACGACCGTCTCGGCGGCGCTGCTGGTGATCCCGTGCCTGCTGCTGGCTTGGGCGGTGAGCCACCCTTCCCTGCCGTTCGCGGTGTTGGTGGTGATCGCGGCCACCGCCGGTTTCGGTGGCGGCAACTTTGCCTCATCGATGGCCAACATCTCGTTCTTCTACCCGGAGAAGGACAAGGGTTGGGCGCTGGGCCTGAACGCGGCCGGAGGCAACATCGGGGTGGCGGTGGTGCAGAAGATCATTCCGCCCATCGTGGTCGCCGGCAGTGGGGTGGCACTGTCGCGTGCCGGACTGTTCTTCGTGCCCTTGGCCGTCGCCGCCGCGGTGTGCGCATTCCTGTTTATGAACAACCTCACGGAGGCCAAGGCCGATGTGAAGCCGGTGTGGCAGTCGCTGCGGCATGCCGACACCTGGATCATGTCGCTGCTGTACATCGGCACCTTTGGGTCGTTCATCGGGTATTCGGCGGCCTTCCCGACGTTGCTCAAGACCGTGTTTGGCCGTGGTGACATCGCGTTGGGTTGGGCCTTCCTCGGCGCGGGCATCGGTTCCCTGGTCCGTCCGCTGGGCGGCAAGCTCGCCGACCGGATCGGCGGTGCGCGGATCACCGCGGCCAGTTTCGTCATGCTGGCGGCCGGGGCGGCTGCGGCGTTGTGGTCGGTGCAGTCGGTCAATCTGCCGGTGTTCTTCGTCAGCTTCATGTTCTTGTTCGTTGCCACCGGCATCGGCAATGGTTCGAGCTACCGGATGATCTCGAGGATCTTCCAGGTCAAAGGCGAAGTCGCCGGCGGGGATCCGGAAACGATGGTGAACATGCGCCGACAGGCCGCCGGAGCGCTGGGCATCATCTCCTCGATCGGCGCGTTCGGCGGGTTTGTGGTGCCGCTGGCCTACGCCTGGTCGAAGGTGCACTTCGGCAATATCGAACCCGCCCTGCACTTCTACGTGGCGTTCTTCCTTGCCCTGCTCGTCGTCACCTGGTACTGCTACCTGCGTAGAACCACCCCCATGGGCCAGGTGGGGGTGTAGTTAGCCCGGCGGCGGTCTCACGTTGTGAGCCACGCGCAAACTCAGACTCTGCCGATGTCAACGCCCAGCTCGGCACCGAGCTTGTCCAGCGGCATGGTGACGTGCTCTCGCTCGTGCACGCTGAGCCGGTCGCGCAGGTCTTCAAGCTCTTCCATTAGGCTCTCGTAGCGCTCAGCTGAGATGAGGATGGCTGCGGGTCGGCCATGATTCATCAACACGACGTCATCGTCGGCGGATTCACGCACAAGCCTCGATAGGTGAGCGCGGGCTTCACTAATAGGCACTAGACTGCTGGTCATCGGTAGACCCCCCTTCGGTGTCCGACGCGAGTAACGGTGATGACACGCGCTGCGTCGTCGACGATGTAAACAACGCGATAGTTGCCGAGGCGGATGCGGTAAGTGGTGTCGAAGCCACTCATCTTCTCGCAGCCACGCGGGCGCGGTTCGTCGGCGAGCGCGGCGACGGCGGTCAGATGCGCCGCTGGTCGTGGCGGTGCAGCCGTTGGATTGCTTTAGCTGCCGAGTTCTCGATTTCGACCGCGTACCCACTTGCCATACAAAAATGTACAGACTTCAGATGCATAATATAAGCGCTAATTTTGCCGACGCGCTCTCACCGCGGCCACGGGCTGTAGTCGGCGATCAGCTCCTCCTGCGGCGGGCGCTGGTCGGCCGGGACGTGCTGCAGGTTGATCCGGATCCGATACCAGATCGAACTCGGCCCGCGCATGCCGTCGACCAGCACATCGGCGGGCCGCAGCAAAGCCGCGGCGCCGGGATACCGGTCGCGCCAGATGTCCAACGCCGCCATCGCCTCGGCCCGCGTCTTGGCGCGGGCGATCTCGATCAGCGGCTTGGCGGATTGCGCCTTCTGCGGCGGACCCAGTTCCTCGGCCAGCATCAACAGCCGGTCGAGCCGGCCAACCGCGTCATCCATCCCGGCCCAGGGGTCACCGATGTCGGCCAACCGGCTGGGCACGGTGGCCATGGTGAACACCGCCGGGTCGCAGCCGGGCACCTCCTCCCAGTGCAGCGGCGTGGACACCCGGGCATCCGGGGTGGCCCGCACCGAGTAGGCCGACGCGACCGTGCGGTCCTTGGCGTTCTGGTTGAAGTCGACGAACACGCCCTCGCGTTCTTCCTTCCACCAACGACTGGTTGCCGCGTCGGGTAGGCGCCGTTCGACCTCACGCGCAACGGTCTGGGCGGCCAGGCGCACCTGGGGAAACGACCAGCAAGGCGCGATCCGGGCATAGACGTGAAAGCCCCGCGACCCGGACGTCTTCGGCCATGCGGTCAACCCGTAATCCTCCAGCACCTCCCGGACCACCAACGCGACCTCGACGACCCGCTGCCACGCGACCCCGGGCATCGGGTCCAAGTCCACCCGCAGCTCGTCGGGATGATCGAGGTCGCCGGCGAGCACCGGATGCGGATTGAGATCCACACACCCCAGGTTGATCACCCACGCCAGCCCGGCGGCGTCGTGAATGACCGCCTCCGCGGCGGAGCGGCCCGACGCATAGTGCAGCTCGGCCACGTCCACCCAGTCTGGCCGGTTTGCCGGTGCGCGCTTCTGAAACACCGCCTCGGCGGAGATGCCCTTGACGAAACGCTTGAGAATCATCGGCCGGCCGGCCACCCCGCGCATCGCCCCCTCGGCCACGGCGAGGTAATAGCGGACCAGATCGAACTTGGTGTAGCCCTTTCGATCGTTGTGAGCGGGGAAGACGACCCTGCCCGGATGCGTGACGATGACCTGGCGTCCGTGCACGTCCAGCGACACCGGGGCGGCCATGCGGCTCATGGTAATTTGCGACCCGCCTCACATAGGGTGAGGTCATGCCTAACCTCACTGATCTGCCCGGGCAGGCCGTCTCCAAGCTCCAGAAGTCCATCGGACAGTACGTCGCGCGCGGCACTGCCGAGTTGCATTACCTGCGGAAGATCATCGAATCGGGCGCGATCGGGCTGGAGCCGCCGCTGAACTACGCCGCGCTCGCAGCCGATATCCGCAAGTGGGGGGAAGTCGGCATGCTGCCGTCGCACAATGCCAGGCGCGCCCCCAACCGGGCGGCCGTCATCGACGAAGAAGGCACGCTCACGTTTTCCGAACTCGACGAGGCCGCACACGCGGTGGCCAATGGCCTACTGGCCAAGGGTGTCCGCGCCGGGGACGGCGTCGCCATCTTGGCGCGCAACCACCGCTGGTTTGTCATCGCCAACTACGGGGCGGCCCGAGTGGGGGCCCGCATCATCTTGCTCAACAGCGAGTTCTCCGGCCCGCAGATCAAAGAGGTGTCGGACCGTGAGGGCGCCAAGGTGATCATCTACGACGACGAGTACACCAAGGCCGTCAGCTTGGCCCAGCCACCGTTGGGCAAGCTGCGGGCGCTTGGTGTCAATCCCGACGACGACAAGCCGTCGGGCAGCTCCGACGAAACGTTGGCCGAGCTGATTGCGCACAGCAGCACCGCGCCCGCCCCGAAGGCGAGCCGCCGTGCGTCGATCATCATTTTGACCAGCGGCACCACCGGCACCCCGAAGGGGGCGAACCGTAACACACCGCCGACGCTGGCTCCGATCGGCGGCATTTTGTCGCACGTGCCGTTCAAGGCCGGCGAGGTGACGCTGTTGCCGTCGCCGATGTTCCATGCGCTGGGTTACATGCACGCCGCGCTCGCCATGTTCCTGGGCTCGACGCTGGTGCTGCGGCGGCGGTTCAAGCCCGCGTTGGTGCTGGAAGACATCGAAAAGCACAAGGCGACATCCATGGTCGTTGTACCAGTGATGCTGTCGCGGATCCTCGACCAGCTGGAGAAAACCGAACCCAAGCCCGACTTGTCGAGCTTGAAGATCGTGTTCGTATCCGGATCGCAATTGGGTGCCGAGCTGGCCACCCGCGCGCTGGGGGACCTCGGCCCGGTCATCTACAACATGTACGGCTCGACCGAGGTCGCGTTCGCCACCATCGCCGGCCCCAAGGATCTGCAGTTCAACCCCAGCACGGTGGGGCCCGTCGTCAAGGGGGTGACGGTTAAGATCCTCGACGAGAACGGCAATGAGGTGCCGCAGGGTGCCGTTGGCCGGATCTTTGTGGGCAATGCCTTCCCGTTCGAGGGTTACACCGGCGGCGGTGGCAAGCAGATCATCGACGGCCTGTTGTCGTCCGGCGACGTCGGCTACTTCGACGAGCGCGGCCTGCTGTATGTGAGCGGCCGCGACGACGAGATGATCGTCTCTGGTGGTGAGAACGTGTTTCCCGCCGAAGTCGAGGATCTGATCAGCGGGCATCCCGACGTGGTGGAGGCCGCCGCGATCGGCGTCGACGATAAGGAGTTCGGTGCCCGGCTGCGCGCGTTCGTGGTCAAGAAGCCGGGAGCTGACCTCGACGAGGACACCATCAAGCAGTACGTACGCGATCATCTTGCCCGCTACAAGGTGCCGCGGGAGGTGATCTTCCTCGACGAGCTACCGCGCAACCCCACCGGCAAGGTCCTCAAACGTGAGCTACGCAAGCTGTAGCTGCTCGCGCGGGTACTTACGGGTCGCGGGGTAGGCCCAGCAACCGCTCGGCGATGATGTTGAGCTGGACCTCCGACGTGCCCCCGTAGATGGTGGTGGCCCGGCTGGCTAGCAGGTACTCGCCCCACTTGCCGGGCAATCGCTCTGTGTCGCCGATCACCGCATCGGTGCCAAAGGACGACACCGCGAATTCGGCATAACCCTGGCCGGTGCGCATGGACAACAGCTTGGAGATCGCCGCCGGCGCCATCGGGTCACCCCCGGCCAGCGTCAACAGCGTGGAGCGCAAGTTGAGCAGCTTGGTGGCGTGGCCCTCGGCGATCAATTGCCCGGCACGGTGTCGCGCGACCTGGTCGAACTGTCCTTCGAAACGGTAATCGCGAACGAAGTCGACGAACTCGCCCAGGGTGGGGAGGAAGGTCGAATCGCTGCCGCCGATCGACACCCGCTCGGCCGTCAGGGTGTTGCGGCTGACCTCCCACCCCCGGTTCACCTCCCCGAGCACCAACTCGTCGGGGACGAACACGTCGTCGAGGTAGACGGTGTTGAAAAACTCCTTACCCGTGAGCTCGCGCAGCGGCTTCACTTGTACGCCTTCGCTTTTCATGTCCAGCAGGAAGTAGGTGATGCCGTTGTGCTTGGGCGCCGACGGGTCCGTCCGCGCCAGCAGCGCACCCCATTGGGAGTACTGCGCGCCGGTGGTCCAGATCTTCTGACCAGTGATGCGCCAGCCACCGTCGACCCGGGTGGCCTTGGTTGCCAGGCTAGCCAGGTCCGATCCCGCGCCCGGCTCGGAGAACAGCTGGCACCAGAAAATGTCGCCTCGGAACGTTGGCGGCAGGAGGCGCTGCTTCTGATTGTCGGTTCCGAACGCGACGATCGACGGCACGATCCACGTCGCGATGGCAATCTGCGGCCGCTTGACCCGCCCGGCGGTGAACTCCTGGGCGATGATGATCTGCTCGACCGGGCTGGCGGCCCGACCCCACGGCTTGGGCAGATATGGCAGCACCCACCCACCTTCGGCGATCGCGACAGTGCGCGGCTCTCGCGGCATCGCCTTCAGCGCGGCGACTTCGGCCCGGATCTGGGCCCGCAGCTTCTCGGTAGAGGGGTCCAGGTCGATGTCTACCGGACGCATACCGGCAGTCGTCGCGGTGTCCACCACCCGCTGCGGATACTCCGAGCCGCGGCCAAAGCACGCGGCCAGCATCAACGCCCGGCGGTAGTAGACGTTCGTGTCATGCTCCCAGGTGAAGCCGATGCCGCCGTGCACCTGAATGCAGTCCTGCGTGCAGCGCTGAGCGGTCGCCGGTGCCAGCGTCGCCGCCACCGCCGCCGCGAATTCGACGTCGGAGCTAGATTCGCCCGCGTCGTCTAAGGCTCGCGCCGCGTCCCACACCGCGGCGGTGGCCCGCTCGGTGTCAGCGATCATCTCGGCGCACTTGTGCTTGATCGCCTGGAATTGCCCGATCGGCCGGCCGAATTGTTCGCGGATCTTGGCATATGCCGACGCGGTGTCGGTCGCCCACCGCGCGACGCCAACGGCTTCAGCGGACAGCAGGGTGGACATCAGCGCGTGAGCGGTCGTCATCGTGAGGTTGCTCAGCAGGGCGTCGTCGCTGACGTCGACCGCGTTGGCCCGAACATGCGCGATGGGCCGCAACGGATCCAGGCTCTTGACCGCTTCGATCTCGAGCTGATCGTTGCGCAGTACAACCCACTCGTCACGGCTTTCGATGGCCACCGGTAGCACCAGAACGGAGGCTTGCGCCGCGGCCGGAACCGCGCGGACTTCGCCCCGGATCACCAGCACGTCGCCATGGCGGGTGGCGGTCAGCCCGGAATCTAGCGCGTAGGCGGCGATGGCCGCACCGGTTGCCAGTTCGGCGAGGACTTTGGCTTGCGGATCATGGGCTGCGATCAGCGCGCTGGCGATCGCCGACGGCACGAACGGCCCGGGCACGGCGCCGTAGCCGAACTCGGCAAGCACCACCGCTAGCTCGAGGATGCCGAAACCCTGGCCGCCGACCGACTCGGCCAGATGCACACCCTGCAAGCCTTGTTCGGCCGCGGCCTGCCAGTAAGGCGGCGGGTTTTCGACCGGTGATTCTAGCGCCGCGTGCAGCACCTCGGACGGCGCTACCCGCGCCACCAGGGAACGCACCGAATCGGCCAGCTCATAATGCTCAGGAGTAATAGCGATCGACATTGCTCGCCTTCCCATGCTGTTGGACGTTTCGGCCAAGCACCTTCCAAGCTAACAACCGGTGGGTCGGTTATTAACGTTGGCTAGCGGATGGCCGGCGAAATGGGTGAGAACACTCAGCGCCACCGCTTGGCTATCCACTTGGCGATGGTGTCGGCCTGCTCGCTGCGGGCGCCCGGGGTGGTGAAGTAATGGTCGGTGTCGATCGAGACCTGAGTCTTGTCGCTGCTGGCGAGCCCGTCGTAGATCTGCTGGGCATCCGACGGGAAGATTCCGGTGTCGGCCTCGGCGTTGAGCACCAGGGCCGGGCAGGTGATCCGGGCCAGGTGGGGTGCGGCACGGGTTTGGGCCACCCGCAGGCTCCACATGCCCAGCCAGCCGCGCAGCGTGCAGGCCGCGGCGATGCCGTGTGCGGAGCGGTTCGCCTTCACCGGCGTGCCCGCGTAGCACTGGTTGGGCCGACGCTTGGTCGGTTCGATGCTGGGATCGACCATGCGCGGGTCGGCCCAGGTACGCATCACGCTGAACGGCCGATCAGAAAAGCCAGCTGCGCGAACACGTTTGAGTTCGGATTCGGCCCAGTCGGTGATGGTGTGGTTGCGTTTGACCTGCGCGGAGCGATACCGGCTGATAAACTCCGGTGAGTACGGCGGCCCGTTGCGTTCGTCGAACAGGTCAAGTTCGGGATCGGTTGCAACCGGATCATTTTCGTCAATGACGGCGGCGTCCATCCAAGCGGTGAGCACATCCGGACGGCCGGGATGAGCTGCGGCGGCAACGTATGCGTCGGCGGCCGGCAATTCGGTTACCCCGGCTGCGGGTCGCATACCGTCCAGGGGAGTCACGTTCGGATCGACCGCTTGTGATTGGTAGGCGGCCATCAATGAGCCACCACCTGAATTGCCAAGCAACACCACTGTTTCCACGCCCTGAACTTCGCGGAGCCAGCGCACCCCGACGCCGATGTCGACCAGTGCGTGATCGAGCAGAAAGCTGCTTTCGAAACCACGGAATCGGGTGTTCCAGCCCAGAAACCCGATGCCGCGGATCGCCATGTACTCGGCGAGATAGTGCTCGGAGAAATCGATCTGGTAGTGCGCGGCGATGAGCGCCACCTTCGGTTTGCGTCCCACGCTGTGGTGGTACAGCCCCTGGCATGGGTGCCCACCGGCAGCCGCACGCCCCGCGGTTCGCGACGGCAGCCCGACGAACTCTCGGATGACCCCGGGCGTGGCAGCACGACCAGTCAATTTGAGCTGTCCTCCTTACTGTAGATGGCGCGGTAGTAAATGTTGGCCAAGGTCTGGATGCACGCCTGATCGTCAGGTTGTCCACGGCGTGAACGCTTACCGCTGAGCTGCAGGTAGCAAAACTGGTTGAACATTGCCACAATCGCCTCGGCCATCAACTGGGGGTCATCGCCGACGCAATAGCCGTGCGCCTGAGCGCGTTTGACCGTCTCGGTGATGAACGATATTGGAATCTGGCATATTTCGGACCAGTATTGCGCGAAGTCGTCACTGACCATCGCCAACTGTGACACGCTGATCGCTTCTGCGAGGCGGTTGCGGTAGGTGTACCAATGGGCGGCAGCGGCTTCATACGCGCGCTCGCGGTCGGATAGGCCGTGCCGGATCACCGACAATGCCCGCTGGTTGGCGTCGTCGCGGAAGCGCAGCGCCCACTGCCGGACCATCGCCTCTTTGGAGTCGTAGTAGTTGTAAAAGGATGCCGCCGAGCGGCCGGCTTCGGCGGTGATGTCGGCGACGGTGGTCGCCAGGATTCCGTTGCGCACCACGACCGTCCGCGCGGCGGCGTCGATTGCGGCCTGGGTCCGCCGACCGCGTTGCGTCGGGAAGTCCGGCACCTGGGCACCTCCCTGGAACAAAACTGAACCTGATGTTAGATTCAGATTCAGAGCTTGGCCAGGCCGCCGTCCCGGGGAGCCAATGGGAGCCGCACGATGATCAAGCCGCACAACACCAACACCGAATTCGAGCTTGGTGGGATCAACCACGTCGCGCTGGTGTGTTCGGACATGGCGCGCACCGTGGACTTCTACAGCAACATCCTGGGGATGCCGCTGATCAAGGCGCTCGATCTGCCCGGCGGCCAAGGGCAGCACTTCTTCTTTGACGCCGGCAACGGCGATTGTGTCGCCTTCTTCTGGTTCGCCGATGCACCTGATCGGGTGCCCGGTCTTTCGTCGCCGGTTGCCATCCCCGGCATCGGCGACATCACCAGCGCGGTGAGCACCATGAACCATCTGGCGTTTCATGTACCCGCCGAAAGGTTCGACGCCTACCGGCAGCGGCTCAAGGACAAAGGCGTGCGGGTCGGCCCGGTGCTCAACCATGACGACAGCGAGACGCAGGTGTCCGCGGTGGTGCATCCCGGTGTGTACGTACGCTCGTTCTACTTCCAGGACCCCGATGGGATAACTCTGGAATTCGCTTGCTGGACAAAGGAATTCACTACGAGCGACGCGCAGGCCGTGCCGAAGACGGCGGCTGACCGGCGACCTCCGGTGGCTGCGGATCGTTAGCCCCGGATTTGGCAGCTGTTGCCGCTACCCGGGGACGGGACAAGTTTGGGTCGGTGAGTTCATCGAGCAGCGCAGCTAGCTGATCGACCAGCTGGTCGGGATCGAGTCGCACGTCACCGGCCAGCCAGGCGCTGATGGTCTGCCCGACGCCGCCGACGGCGAAGTGTGCGACCGCCTTGACGTGGTCATTTGCCGGTGCGTGCAGGGTGTCGACGGCATGTTGGCCGGACAGCATGGCGAACAGGGCGCTGGATTCCGCACGCTTGCGGGTGATCACTGCGTTGGCCAGCTGTGTGCTGAACAGCAGGCGTCCGACGCGGGCGTCTGCGGTGATGGTCCGCACGATGTTGGCCATGCCCGCGCGAGTCTGCTCCCGCGCCGGTACCGCCGTGACCGCGGCCTGAGTGGTGGCGACCAGCTCGGCCACCACCCAGTCGAACACGCGGCCGACGAATTCGTCCTTGTCGGTGAAGCTTTCGTAGAAGTAGCGCACCGACAGGCCGGCCCGCCGGCAAATGGTGCGGATGGTTAGCTCGGCGATGTCGTGCTGGTCGGACCCCAACAGGTCCAGGCCGGCAGAGAGCGACTGGCGACGGCGCGTCGCCAGTCGCTCGGCGGCCTCGACGCCGCGGTAGGGTCGATCACTGCGCGTCATACGGATCATCTTGACACTCGGGCACGATACCGGCCAATATCAGGATACAGGTGTTTCCATAATTAGCGGCAGCGCCGGGAGGCCTTCGGATGGCGATTTCGCTGGTGGCTCACCAGCCCATCCCCCACGTCGAGCGTCCCATGGCCGACCCACCCCGTCTCCAGCTGGCCAGGCGCCGGCGATCGGCGGCCGGCCCCGGCGGTAACGAGGACAGCTTGATGGGAGTGGCGCTGCTAGCCGGCCCGGCCAACGTGATCATGGAGTTGGCGATGCCGGGTGTCGGCTACGGCGTGTTGGAGAGCCGTGTCGAAAGCGGCCGGCTGGACCGCCATCCGATCAAGCGGGCGCGCACCACCTTTACCTACGTTGCGGTGGCCGTTGCCGGCAGCGACGACCAGAAGGCGGCCTTTCGTCGCGCGGTGAATAAGGTTCACGCGCAGGTGTATTCGACTCCGGAGAGCCCGGTGTCCTACCACGCGTTCGATCCCGAACTACAGCTGTGGGTGGCGGCATGCCTCTATAAGGGCGGCGTCGACGTCTACCGCACCTTCGTCGGCGAGATGGACGACGAAGAGGCCGACCATCATTACCGCGCGGGCATGGCGATGGGCACCACGTTGCAGGTGCCGCCGCAGATGTGGCCACCGGATCGGGCGGCCTTCGACCGCTACTGGCGGCAATCACTGGACAGGGTGCACATCGATGACGTCGTTCGCGACTACCTGTATCCGATCGTGGCGCTCCGAATTCGCGGGATCGCACTGCCGGGTCCGCTGCGGCGGCTGTCGGAGGGTATCGCGCTGCTGATCACCACCGGTTTCCTGCCGCAGCGGTTTCGCGACGAGATGCGGTTGCCGTGGGACGCGACCAAGCAGCGGCGCTTTGACGCGCTCATGGCCGTGCTGCGCACGGTGAATCGCCTGATGCCGCGGTTTGTCCGGGAGTTCCCGTTCAACCTGATGCTCTGGGACCTGGACCGGCGGATGAGGCGCGGGCGCCCGCTGGTGTAATCGCCGGCTTCGCGTGGACCGTTGCCGGTAGACCGCTCGCTAGATTGGCGGGCGAATATGGCGCACAGAGGCAAACCGGGCGAAATCCCTATCCAGGCTCACCACGGCGCAGTGATGCTCCACGGCGATGGCCCCGAGTACCGCGTCAGGTATCAAGTCGCCCGATGCGTCGGCCTCGTCGCAGAGTTTTCGCAGCAGCACCAGGTGTCTGGGGCCGGGGCTTGTCGGAAGGTGATGGGGCTGGGCGTTGACGGCTTCGACGAATGCGAATGCATCCGCTCGTGGTGACGGAATCTCGAAGATGCGTCGATTCGTTGTTAGCCGGAGGAACGACGCCCACACTAGGTTCGGCACTGTGAAGGGGTCGTCGGCCGCAAGCAGTCGATCGAACCAGGGGCGGACGGTTCGGTGATTCGGATGGTCACCGCGGTGTGCAGCCAGCAGCACGTTGACGTCGATGAGGAACATCGCCTATTTGTGCCTGTCCAGGCTCACTTCCGCGAGTTCAGTTCCAGACCCTCGTCGAGCACTTCGGACAACACCGTATTCGAGGTTAGGTCGATACCTGGCCGCGGACCGGTGCCGGCGTCAAAAACGGGGACGGTTGGCCGGGCGCCGCCGGTACGGGCGGCGGCGAGCTCCCGCCGAAGGGCGTCTTCGATCACAGCGCCCAGCGATTAACCACGCTCGCGGGCCCGGCGTTTGGCGGTAGCCAGTAGTTCATCCGAGATTGACACGGTGGTGCGCATGATGCTCAGGATAGCGCATCTACGGCATCATCTGCGGTGAGCAACTGATGCCCTCAACGCCGCGTGTGGTCGCAGGTCTGCCTGCTATGGCAAGCCGTTGAGTCCGTTCTCGCCGAGCAGCAGCCCGCCGGTGCCGCCGGCACCGGGCGTGGCCCCGGCTTTGCCGGCGTTGCCGCCGTTGCCGCCGTTGCCGATCAGCACGGCGTTGCCGCCGACACCACCGCTGCCGCCGGTACCGGCGCCAAACCCGCCGGCAACCCCCGTCACCGCCGTTGCCGAACACCCCGGCGTGGCCACCGTCACCGCCGGTGCCGCCGGTACCGGCGCCTAGAGCGTTGGCACCGCTGCCGCCGGCGCCGCCGGCGCCGGCGGAGCCGAAGAGCAAGCCGCCGTTCCCGCCGGCGCCGCCGGCGCCGCCTTGCTGGATGCTGGTAAGTGCTGCCCCGCCGTGCCCGCCGGCGCCGCCGGCGCCGCGGAAGCCGAAGAGTAAGGCGCCGTTCCCGCCGGTTCCGCCGGCCCCGCCGGCAAGGGAGCTGGCGCCACCGCTGCCGCCGGCGCCACCGGAGGCGCCGAGGGAGAGTAGGCCGGCGTTGCCGCCGTGCCCGCCGCCGCCGGTGGTGATCCCGGACCCTCCCGAGCCGGCGGCGCCGCCGGTGCCGCCGGCTCCGAACAGTCCGCCGTTCCCGCCGTTCCCACCGGCCCCGAAGTTCGTGCCGGCCCCGCCGGTGCCGCCAGTTCCGAACAGTCCGCCGTTCCCGCCGTTCCCGCCGGCTGCGTTGAACCCGCCGGCCCCTCCGGCTCCGCCGTTGGCGAACAGTCCGCCGTTGCCGCCGGCGCCGCCGACGCCGGCCGGGACACCGCCAGCGGCGCCGTGGCCGCCGGTGCCGGCCGCGCCGAAGAGCAAACCGGCGTCGCCGCCGCGCCCGCCGGCCCCGCCGATGCCAGCGACGCCTATGGAGTTCCCACCGTTGCCGCCGGTGCCGCCGGAGCCGATCAGCAAGGAGACCCCACCGGCGCCGCCGGCCCCGCCGATCCCTCCAGCACCGGTGGCTATCCCGCCGGTCCCGCCATTGCCACCGGTACCGAACAAGATCCCGCCGGCCCCGCCGGCCCCGCCCGTAGCCGTGGCGGCGGTGTTGGTCGCACCGTGCCCGCCGTTACCGCCGTTGCCGAACAACCACCCGCCGGCCCCGCCGGCAGCCCCGGTCCCCGGGGTCCCGTTGGCGCCGTTGCCGAACAGCCACCCGCCGGCCCCGCCGTCAGCCCCGGTTCCAGGAGTCCCGTTGGCGCCGTTGCCGATCAGCGGGCGGCCGGTGAGCGTCTGGAAGGGCTCGTTCACCACATTGAGCACATTTTGCTGCAGGGTGTGCAGTGGCGAGGTGCTCGCGGGAGCATTGAATCCGTCTAGACCGAGCAGCAGCCCGCTGACGCCGCCCACTCCGGCCTTGCCCGCGCCAATCCCACCGCTACCGCCGTTACCGCCATTGCCGATCAACACGCCGGTGCCGCCGATCCCGCCGTTGCCGCCGGTCACCGCGCTGGCGCCACCGTTACCGCCGTTGCCGCCGTTACCGATCAGCCCGGGGGTGCCGCCAGCCCCACCGATCCCGCCGGCGAAGCCCTGGCCAACTCCGCCGTTGCCGCCGGCGCCGCCGGAGCCGAAGACCGTGCCGGCGTTGCCCCCGGGGCCGCCTTGCCCGCCGTCGGCGAAGCCGAATCCGCCGGCGCCGCCGGAGCCGCCGGAGCCGAAGAGCAGCCCAGCGTTGCCGCCGGCGCCGCCGGCGCCGCCTATGCCGCCGGCCGTGAGAGTACCGCCGTCCCCACCGATTCCGCCGGCGCCGCCCGCGGCGCCGAGGGCGAGCATGCCGGCATTGCCGCCGGCCCCGCCGTCCCCGCCGGCGACCAGGCTGTGTCCGCCGCTGCCGCCTTCCCCGCCTGCGCCGAACAGCCCGCCGGCCCCGCCGGCCCCGCCGACTCCGCCGAAGCTGCTGTCGGCGAACCCGCCATGCCCGCCGGTGCCGCCGGCGCCGAACAGCCCGCCAGCGCCACCGGCCCCACCGGCCCCGCCGGAGCTGCCGGCCCCACCGGATCCGCCGACCCCGCCGGTGGCGAACAGCCCGCCGGCCCCGCCGGCGCCGCCCGCCCCGCCGAGTGCACTGCCGTTCGTGAATCCGCCGGCCCCGCCGACTCCGGCGGCGCCGAAGAGCAGGCCGGCGTTGCCGCCAGCCCCGCCGGCGCCGCCGGCCCCGCCCGTGAGGGCTACTACGCCGCCGCCGGCGCCGCCGGCGCCGCCGGCGCCGAACAGCATGGCGTTGCCGCCGGCTCCGCCGGACCCGCCGATCCCACTGCTGGCGACCCCGCCAGCGCCGCCGGCGCCGCCGTTGCCGATGAGCCCGCCGGCGCCGCCGTTGCCGCCGGCGCCGCCGTTGCCGCCGGCGCCGCCGTTGACGCCGGCCGCGCCGGATCCTCCGGCGCCGCCGTTGCCGATTAACCAGCCGCCGTCCCCGCCATTGGCCCCGGTGCCGGGGGCGCCGTTGGCGCCGTTGCCGATCAACGGGCGCCCGGTATTCGCCAGGAAGAACTCGTTGATCGGATCCAGCAGCGGCGACACCGCGGCGGCCTCGGCGGCCGCATAGGCGCCGCCACCGGAGGTCAATGCCTGCACGAACTGGGCATGAAACGCCTGCGCTTGGGCGCTGAGCGCCTGATAGGCCTGGCCGTGGGCGCCGAACAGCGCGGCGATGGCTGTCGACACCTCGTCGGCGCCCGCGGCCATCAGTGCCGTGGTGTTGGCCGCCGCGGCTGCGTTTGCCGCGCTGATGCTCGATCCGAGACTGGCCAAATCCGTTGCCGCTGCCGCGATAACCTCTGGCGCCGCAATCACAAACGACATCTGACACCTCCCAATACGCATGACCGCTCTGTCATGCCGACCCGGGGAACGTCACCAGCAAAAATCGGCAGTAAGAAGCATCCCATTTCCAGCGACAACACCTGGGGGGTTTTGGTCAAACTCTGGTAAGCGACTTCGTGTACCGGGTGAACCCGGTGTGTCTTGAAGGACAGCCCGCAGGCTGATGCTGGGGGATCTGGGCCGGCCGACCATGGCTGGCCGGCTGTTGGTCTGATGGCCGGTTCGCGGTTACAGGCCGTTGAGCCCGTTCTCGCCGATGATCAGCCCGCTGGTGCCGCCGGCGCCGGGTGTGCCGCCGGCTTTCCCGCCGTTGCCGCCGTTGCCGCCGTTGCCGATCAGCACGGCGTTGGGGACCGAGCTCGAATTCCCACCGGTGTCAGCGCCAAACCCGCCGGCGCCGCCGTCGCCGCCGTTGCCGAACACCCCGGCCGTACCGCCGTCACCGCCGGTGCCGCCGCTGCTGCCGATGCCGCTGGAGCCACCGGTGCCGCCGGCACCGCCGAAGCCGAAGAGCGAGCCGCCACTGCCGCCGTTCCCGCCGACCCCGCCGGTCCCGCCGACATTTAAGGCGCTGCCGCCGCTGCCGCCGGCGCCGCCGGAGGCGCCGAGGGCGAGTAGGCCGGCGTTGCCGCCGCTGCCGCCGTTGCCGCCGAAGGTGCCGCCGCTGCTGCCGCCAGCACCGCCAGTGCCGCCGGCGCCGAACAGCCCGCCGTGCCCCCCGGCGCCGCCGTCGGCGCCGAGCGTGCCCGCCCCGCCGGTGCCGCCGGCGCCGAAGAGCAATCCGTTCCCCCCGGTCCCGCCATTCGCGCCAAACCCGCCGGCCCCGCCGGCCCCGCCGTTGGCGAACAGCCCACCGGTACCACCGGCTCCGGCGGTGCCGCCGGCACCGATAAAGTTTTGGGAGAGGGCGGCCTGGCCGCCGGTCCCTGCGGCACCGAGGAACAAGCCGGCGTCACCGCCGCGCCCGCCGGCCCCGCCGGTGTCCAGGCCAAACCCGCCGCTGCCGCCGGTGCCGCCGGAGCCGATCAGCAAGGCGGCTCCGCCGGTCCCGCCGGTCCCGCCTTGGCCCGTCGTTCCGATGCCGCCGGACCCGCCGGTGCCGCCAATACCTGACAGGATTCCGCCGGCCCCGCCGGATCCGCCGTCTCCGCCGTCGGCGCCGGTCGCTCCGTGGCCGCCGTTGCCGCCGTTGCCGAACAACCACCCGCCGGCCCCACCGTCGGCCCCGGTCCCCGGAGTGCCGTTGGCGCCGTTGCCGATCAGCGGTCGCCCGGTGAGGGCTTGGGTGGGCTCGTTGATCGCGTTGAGGATTTGTTGCTGCAGGGTGTGCAGTGGCGTGCTGGCGGGGGCGTTGAATCCGTCTCGACCTAGTAGCTGCCCGCCTAAGCCGCCGGCGCCGGCCGTGCCGGCGGGTGCGCCAGTGCCGCCACTACCACCGTTACCGCCATTGCCGATCAGCACGCCGCTTCCGCCGGCGCCGCCGGCGGCGCCGGCGCCGTTCGCGCTGGCGCCGCCGTTGCCGCCGTTGCCGGCGTTGCCGACGAGCCCGGGCGCGCCGCCGGCCCCACCGGTTCCGCCGGCGCCCGCGAAGGACCCGCCGCCGGCGCCGCCGGCACCGCCCGCCCCGATGAGCAGACCCGCCTTTCCGCCGGCGCCGCCCGCCCCGCCGGCGTCGAAGCCCAGCCCGCAGACGCCGCCGGCGCCGCCGGAGCCGAACAACGTGCCGCCGTCGCCTCCGATCCCACCGGCACCGCCGCCACCGTCCGGGTTGGATCCGCCGCTGCCGCCGGCGCCGCCGGCGGCACCGAGGCTGAGCATGCCGGCGTCGCCGCCGGCCCCACCGTTCCCGCCGACGTTGATTATGCTCGTCCCGCCACTACCGCCGGTGCCGCCGGCGCCGAACAGCCCGCCAGAGCCGCCATCCCCGCCGGCGCCGCCGCCAAAGATGCCGAATCCGCCGGGCCCACCGGTGCCGCCGGCGCCGAACAGCCCGCCGTTTCCGCCGGATCCGCCGGCCCCGCCGGTGCCGGCGTCGGTTGCCCCGCCGGCGCCACCGACCCCGCCGTCGGCGAACAGCCCGCCGTTTCCGCCGGCCCCGCCGGCGCCGCCGGTGGCGCCGAAAGCGGCTGCGAATCCGCCGGGACCGCCGACCCCGGCGGCCCCGAACAGCATGCCGGCGGCCCCGCCGGCGCCGCCGGCGCCGCCGGTCCCCGTGCTGGCCCTCCCGCCGGCGCCGCCGGCGCCGCCGTTGCCGATGAGCCCGCCGGCGCCGCCGTTGCCGCCGGCCCCGCCGTTGACGCCGGCCGCGCCGGATCCTCCGGCGCCGCCGTTGCCGATTAACCAGCCGCCGTCCCCGCCATTGGCCCCGGTGCCGGGGGCGCCGTTGGTGCCGTTGCCGATCAGCGGGCGCCCGGTATTCGCCAGGAAGAACTCGTTGATCGGGGCGAGCAGCGGCGAGGTGGCGGCGGCCTCGGCGGCGGCGTACGCGCCGCCACCGGAGGTCAACGCCTGCACGAACTGGGCATGAAACGCCTGCGCTTGGGCGCTGAGCGCCTGATAGGCCTGGCCGTGGGCGCCGAACAGCGCCGCAACCGCCGTCGAGACTTCATCGGCACCCGCGGCCAGCAGTGCTGTGGTGTTGGCCGCCGCGGCCGCGTTGGCCGCGGCGATGCTCGACTCGAGACTGGCTAAATCCGTTGCCGCTGCCGCGATAACCTCTGGCGCCGCAATCACAAACGACATCTGACACCTCCCAATACGCATGACCGCTCTGTCATGCCGACCCGGGGAACGTCACCAGCAAAAATCGGCGGGCTACAGAATAACTCCGGCCCGGGAAAGGGATTTGGTATTTCCCAAAATATCTCCCACATTTATGCGGTCGGCGCGTCGGCCGACGGGAGCTGGCAGCACCCGTGGGCCGGCGCCGAGCGTTCGCTGGTGTCCGGCTGGGACTTGCATTGCGGCGCGCCGTGGTGTGGAATAGTGGTAATGAAAATCATGTTCATCAGTCCTCTGTGGTGTTTACGGCTATGACGCTGTGGATGGCCTCGCCGCCCGAGGTGCATTCGGCGTTGCTCAGCAGCGGGCCGGGGCCGGGCTCGGTGTTGTCGGCGGCCGGGGTGTGGTCGTCGCTGAGCGCCGAATACGCCGCGGTCGCCGACGAGCTCATAGGGCTGCTGGGCGCCGTGCAGACCGGCGCTTGGCAGGGGCCCAGCGCCGCGGCTTATGTGGCCGCCCACGCGCCGTACCTCGCGTGGTTAATGCGGGCCAGCGAAACCAGCGCGGAAGCGGCCGCCCGGCACGAGACCGTGGCCGCGGCCTACACGACCGCGGTGGCGGCCATGCCGACGTTGGTCGAGCTGGCCGCCAACCACACGCTTCACGGGGTCTTGGTGGCGACGAACTTCTTCGGCATCAACACCATCCCGATCGCGCTCAACGAGGCCGACTACGCGCGGATGTGGACGCAGGCCGCCAGCACGATGGCGACCTATCAAGCGGTCGCCGAGGCCGCGGTGGCGTCGGCACCGCAGACCACCCCGGCGCCGCCGATCTTGGCAGCCGAAGCGGCCGACGATGACCACGATCATGACCACGATCACGGGGGCGAACCGACCCCGCTGGACTATCTGGTCGCGGAGATATTGCGCATCATCAGCGGTGGGCGCCTGATCTGGGATCCCGCCGAGGGCACCATGAACGGAATCCCGTTCGAAGATTATACGGACGCAGCCCAACCAATCTGGTGGGTTGTTCGTGCCATCGAATTCAGTAAGGACTTTGAAACGTTTGTTCAGGAACTGTTTGTCAATCCGGTGGAGGCATTTCAGTTCTACTTTGAGCTTCTATTGTTCGACTACCCGACCCACATTGTGCAGATTGTTGAGGCGTTGAGCCAGTCCCCGCAGTTGCTGGCGGTCGCACTCGGTTCCGTCATCTCCAACTTGGGTGCGGTGACCGGGTTCGCCGGGCTATCCGGCTTGGCCGGCATGCAGCCGGCGGCTATCCCGGCGCTAGCACCCGTCGCGGCGGCCCCGTCGACATTGCCGGCGGTCGCGATGGCCCCGACCATGGCCGCGCCGGGCGCGGCGGTTGCGTCGGCAGCCGCGCCGGCGTCCGCGCCGGCGGCCAGCACGGTGGCCAGCGCCACGCCGGCACCGCCGCCGGCACCCGGCGCCGCCGGGTTCGGCTATCCCTACGCCATCGCTCCGCCCGGCATCGGGTTCGGCTCGGGGATGAGCGCCAGCGCCAGCGCTCAACGCAAGGCACCACAGCCCGATAGTGCGGCGGCGGCGGCGGCCGCGGCGGCCGTACGTGACCAAGCGCGGGCGCGGCGGCGGCGCCGTGTCACGCGGCGCGGATACGGCGACGAGTTTATGGATATGAACATCGACGTCGATCCGGACTGGGGCCCTCCGCCCGGCGAAGACCCAGTCACATCCACGGTGGCCTCGGATCGGGGTGCCGGACATCTGGGCTTTGCCGGGACGGCCCGCAGGGAGGCGGTTGCCGACGCGGCCGGGATGACCACGCTGGCTGGCGATGATTTCGGCGACGGGCCAACGACGCCAATGGTGCCGGGTTCGTGGGATCCGGACCGGGATGCGCCTGGCTCGGCGGAGCCTGGAGATCGGGGCTGAGCTAGCCGCGTAGGGTCGATTGGGTGCGTACCGAAGGTGATAGCTGGGACATCACAACGAGTGTCGGTTCGACCGCGCTGTTTGTCGCGACGGCGCGAGCGCTGGAAGCCCAGAAGTCCGACCCGCTGGTCGTCGACCCATATGCGGAGGCGTTCTGCCGTGCCGTCGGCGGTTCGTGGGCCGATGTGCTCGACGGCAAGCTTCCCGACCACAAGTTGAAGAGCACCGATTTCGGCGAGCACTTCGTCAACTTCCAGGGTGCCCGCACCAAGTATTTCGACGAGTATTTCCGTCGGGCCGCCGCCGCCGGCGCGCGGCAGGTGGTCATCCTGGCGGCGGGGCTGGACTCGCGCGCGTACCGGCTGCCTTGGCCCGACGGGACCACGGTTTTTGAGCTGGACCGCCCGCAGGTCCTTGATTTCAAGCGCGAGGTGCTCGCCAGCCACGGTGCCCAACCGCGCGCCCTGCGCCGCGAGATCGCCGTCGACCTGCGTGACGATTGGCCACAAGCCTTGCGGGACAGTGGTTTCGATGCGGCTGCACCGTCGGCATGGATTGCCGAAGGGCTGCTGATCTATCTCCCGGCCACCGCCCAGGAGCGGCTATTCACCGGCATCGATGCCCTGGCCGGGCGCCGAAGCCACGTCGCCGTCGAGGATGGTGCCCCAATGGGGCCAGACGAATATGCGGCTAAGGTCGAAGAGGAGCGCGCCGCGATCGCCGAGGGAGCCGAGGAGCACCCGTTTTTTCAACTGGTCTACAACGAGCGATGCGCGCCGGCCGCCGAGTGGTTCGGCGAGCGAGGTTGGACCGCGGTCGCTACGCTGTTGAACGACTACCTCGAAGCGGTGGGTCGCCCGGTACCCGGACCGGAATCCGAAGCCGGGCCGATGTTCGCCCGCAACACCCTGGTCAGTGCCGCCCGCGTCTGACGGCGCACCGTTCGCGCTGCCGGCACCCCGGGCTCCATAATGAAAATCATGTTCAGTAAGCTACACTCTGCATATCGGGCTACCAACGAAATGGAGTATCGGTCATGATCTTGCCAGCCGTGCCTAAAAGCTTGGCCGCAGGGCCGAGTCGATTGGTCGCGGTCGCCTCGACAGTTAGCTTATGCAATGCTAACTTCGGGGCAAAGTTCAGGCGGATCGGCCGATGGCGGGCGTAGGTGAAGGAGACAGCGGAGGCGTGGAGCGTGATGACATTGGCATGGTGGCCGCTTCCCCCGTCGCGTCTCGGGTAAATGGCAAGGTAGACGCTGACGTCGTCGGTCGATTTGCCACCTGCTGCCGTGCCCTGGGCATCGCGGTTTACCAGCGTAAACGTCCGCCGGACCTGGCTGCCGCCCGGTCTGGTTTCGCCGCGCTGACCCGCGTCGCCCATGACCAGTGCGACGCCTGGACCGGGCTGGCCGCTGCCGGCGACCAGTCCATCGGGGTGCTGGAAGCCGCCTCGCGCACGGCGACCACGGCTGGTGTGTTGCAGCGGCAGGTGGAACTGGCCGATAACGCCTTGGGCTTCCTGTACGACACCGGGCTGTACCTGCGTTTTCGTGCCACCGGACCTGACGATTTCCACCTCGCGTATGCCGCTGCGTTGGCTTCGACGGGCGGGCCGGAGGAGTTTGCCAAGGCCAATCACGTGGTGTCCGGTATCACCGAGCGCCGCGCCGGCTGGCGTGCCGCCCGTTGGCTCGCCGTGGTCATCAACTACCGCGCCGAGCGCTGGTCGGATGTCGTGAAGCTGCTCACTCCGATGGTTAATGATCCCGACCTCGACGAGGCCTTTTCGCACGCGGCCAAGATCACCCTGGGCACCGCACTGGCCCGACTGGGCATGTTTGCCCCGGCGCTGTCTTATCTGGAGGAACCCGACGGTCCTGTCGCGGTCGCTGCTGTCGACGGTGCACTGGCCAAAGCGCTGGTGCTGCGCGCGCATGTGGATGAGGAGTCGGCCAGCGAAGTGCTGCAGGACTTGTATGCGGCTCACCCCGAAAACGAACAGGTCGAGCAGGCGCTGTCGGATACCAGCTTCGGGATCGTCACCACCACAGCCGGGCGGATCGAGGCCCGCACCGATCCGTGGGATCCGGCGACCGAGCCCGGCGCGGAGGATTTCGTCGATCCCGCGGCCCACGAACGCAAGGCCGCGCTGCTGCACGAGGCCGAACTCCAACTCGCCGAGTTCATCGGCCTCGACGAGGTCAAACGCCAGGTGTCGCGGCTGAAGAGCTCAGTGGCCATGGAACTGGTCCGCAAGCAGCGTGGGCTCACGGTCGCCCAACGCACGCACCACTTGGTGTTTGCGGGACCGCCCGGGACCGGCAAGACCACCATTGCCCGGGTGGTCGCCAAGATCTATTGCGGCCTTGGCTTGTTGAAGCGGGAGAACATCCGCGAGGTCCATCGCGCCGACCTCATCGGCCAACACATCGGCGAGACCGAGGCGAAAACCAACGCGATCATCGACAGCGCGCTGGACGGGGTGCTGTTCCTCGACGAGGCCTACGCCCTGGTGGCCACCGGCGCCAAGAACGACTTCGGGTTGGTGGCCATTGACACCTTGTTGGCCAGGATGGAAAACGACCGCGACCGGCTGGTGGTCATCATCGCCGGCTATCGCGCCGACCTGGACAAATTCCTGGACACCAACGAGGGACTTCGGTCGCGTTTCACCCGCAACATCGACTTTCCCTCCTACACGTCCCATGAGCTGGTGGAGATCGCGCACAAGATGGCCGAACAGCGAGACAGCGTCTTCGAACAGTCCGCGCTGCACGATTTGGAGGCGTTGTTCGCCAAGTTGGCGGCGGAGTCGACACCAGATACCAACGGAATCTCGCGACGTAGCCTCGACATCGCGGGCAATGGTCGGTTTGTGCGCAACATCGTCGAACGCTCCGAAGAAGAGCGTGAATTCCGGCTGGACCATTCCGAACATGCCGGATCCGGTGAGTTCAGCGACGAGGAGCTGATGACCATCACGGCCGACGACGTGGGTAGATCGGTAGAGCCGCTATTGCGTGGCCTCGGGCTCTCGGTGCGGGCATGACGAACCAGCAGCACGACCACGACTTCGACCACGACCGTCGCTCGTTCGCCTCCCGAACCCCGGTCAACAACAACCCCGACAAGGTTGTCTACCGCCGCGGCTTCGTCACCCGCCATCAGGTGACGGGCTGGCGGTTCGTGATGCGCCGAATCGCCGCCGGAATCGCATTGCACGACACCCGCATGCTGGTCGACCCGTTGCGCACTCAGTCACGCGCGGTGCTGATGGGTGTGCTGATTGTGATCACGGGGTTGATCGGCTCCTTCGTATTCTCGTTGATTCGGCCCAATGGGCAGGCGGGTAGCAACGCGGTGCTTGCCGACCGGTCCACCGCGGCGCTGTATGTGCGGGTGGGCGAGCAGCTGCACCCGGTGCTCAACCTGACCTCGGCCCGGCTGATCGTCGGCCGGCCGGTGAGCCCGACGACGGTGAAAAGTACTGAGTTGGACCAGTTTCCGCGCGGAAACCTGATCGGCATCCCGGGTGCGCCGGAGCGGATGGTGCAGAACACCTCCACCGACGCGAACTGGACGGTGTGTGACGGCCTCAACGCACCGTCGCGGGGCGGTGCGGATGGCGTGGGTGTGACGGTGATTGCCGGCCCGCTGGAGGACACCGGCGCACGCGCGGCCGCGCTCGGGCCCGGGCAGGCGGTGCTGGTCGACAGCGGCGCCGGCACCTGGCTGTTGTGGGACGGCAAGCGCAGCCCGATTGATCTGGCCGATCATGCGGTCACCAGCGGCCTCGGCCTGGGCGCCGACGTGCCCGCGCCGCGGATCATCGCCTCGGGGCTGTTCAACGCGATACCCGAAGCACCGCCACTGACGGCGCCGATCATCCCGGATGCCGGCAACCCGGCGAGCTTCGGTGTGCCGGCGCCGATCGGCGCGGTGGTGAGTTCCTACGCCCTGAAAGACTCGGGCAAGACCATATCGGACACCGTGCAGTACTACGCGGTGCTGCCGGACGGTTTGCAGCAGATTTCGCCGGTATTGGCGGCAATCCTGCGCAACAACAACTCCTATGGTCTGCAGCAGCCGCCTCGGCTGGGGGCCGACGAGGTCGCCAAGCTGCCGGTGTCGCGGGTGTTGGACACCAGGCGCTATCCCAGCGAGCCGGTAAGTCTCGTCGACGTTACCCGTGACCCCGTCACCTGCGCGTACTGGAGCAAGCCGGTGGGTGCGGCCACCAGCTCGTTGACTCTGTTGGCAGGCTCGGCGCTGCCGGTGCCAGATGCGGTGCACACCGTCGAGCTGGTCGGCGCCGGCAACGGTGGTGTGGCAACCCGAGTGGCGTTAGCGGCCGGTACTGGCTACTTCACCCAGACGGTGGGCGGCGGCCCAGATGCGCCGGGCGCCGGGTCGTTGTTCTGGGTGTCGGATACCGGGGTGCGTTACGGTATCGACAATGAGCCTCAGGGAGTGGCTGGAGGCGGCAAAGCGGTTGAGGCCCTTGGCCTGAACCCGCCCCCGGTCCCCATCCCGTGGTCGGTGCTGTCGCTGTTTGTGCCCGGCCCGACGCTGTCGCGTGCCGACGCGCTGCTGGCACACGACACCTTGGTGCCCGACAGCAGGCCCGCTCGTCCGGTATCGGCCGAGGGAGGGTACCGGTGAGCAGACTGATCTTTGAGGCTCGTCGCCGACTGGCGCCGCCGAGCAGCCACCAGGGCACCATCATCATCGAGGCGCCTCCCGAGCTGCCTCGGGTGATCCCACCGTCACTGCTACGACGAGCGCTGCCTTATCTGATCGGGATCCTCATCGTGGGGATGATCGTGGCGCTGGTCGCCACCGGGATGCGGGTGATTTCTCCGCAGACGTTGTTCTTCCCATTTGTGCTGCTGTTGGCGGCCACCGCGCTCTACCGCGGCAACGACAAGAAGATGCGCACCGAGGAGGTCGACGCCGAACGGGCCGACTACCTACGTTACCTATCGGTGGTGCGGGACAACATTCGGGCCCAGGCCGCCGAGCAGCGGGCCAGCGCGTTGTGGTCTCATCCTGACCCGACGGCGTTGGCGTCGGTGCCGGGGTCACGTCGCCAATGGGAGCGTGACCCGCACGACCCCGACTTTTTGGTGTTGCGGGCCGGCCGGCACACGGTACCGCTGGCTACTACGCTGCGAGTCAACGACACCGCCGACGAGATCGACCTGGAACCGGTGTCGCACAGTGCATTACGCAGCCTGCTCGACACCCAGCGCAGCATTGGCGACGTGCCGACCGGGATCGACCTGACCAAGGTTTCGCCGATCACCGTGCTGGGGGAGCGCGCACAGGTGCGCGCGGTGTTACGCGCCTGGATCGCTCAGGCGGTGACCTGGCACGACCCGACGGTGCTCGGGGTGGCGCTGGCCGCGCGTGATCTGGAGGGTCGCGATTGGAACTGGCTGAAGTGGTTACCGCACGTGGACATTCCCGGCCGCCTCGATGCGCTGGGCCCGGCCCGCAATCTGTCGACCGATCCCGACGAGCTCATCGCGCTGCTGGGGCCCGTCCTGGCAGACCGCCCGGCGTTTACCGGGCAGCCAACAGATGCGTTGCGGCACTTGCTGATCGTCGTCGATGACCCGGACTACGACCTGGGCGCATCGCCGCTGGCGGTGGGCCGCGCGGGTGTCACCGTCGTGCACTGCTCGGCCAGTGCGCCGCACCGGGAACAGTATTCGGATCCGGAAAAGCCGATCCTGCGGGTGGCTCACGGCGCTATCGAACGCTGGCAGACAGGCGGCTGGCAGCCCTACATCGACGCCGCCGACCAATTCAGCGCTGATGAGGCCGCCCACCTGGCGCGCCGACTGTCGCGGTGGGACTCCAACCCCACCCATGCCGGGCTGCGCTCGGCGGCCACTCGCGGCGCGAGTTTCACCACACTGCTGGGCATCGAGGACGCATCCCGACTGGATGTGCCCGCGCTGTGGGCGCCGCGACGACGCGACGAGGAGTTACGCGTGCCGATCGGTGTCACTGGCACCGGCGAGCCGCTGATGTTCGACCTCAAAGACGAAGCCGAGGGCGGGATGGGCCCGCACGGGCTGATGATCGGCATGACCGGTTCGGGCAAGTCGCAGACTTTGATGTCGATTCTGTTGTCGCTGTTGACCACACACTCCGCGGAGCGGCTCATCGTCATCTACGCCGACTTCAAGGGTGAGGCCGGCGCCGACAGTTTCCGAGATTTCCCGCAGGTGGTTGCGGTGATCTCGAATATGGCCGAGAAGAAGTCGTTGGCTGATCGGTTCGCCGACACGCTGCGCGGCGAGGTGGCTCGTCGCGAGATGCTGCTGCGTGAGGCCGGCCGCAAGGTCCAGGGCAGCGCGTTCAACTCGGTGCTCGAGTATGAAAACGCCATCGCCGCAGGGCATAGCCTGCCGCCCATCCCGACACTGTTCGTGGTCGCCGACGAGTTCACCTTGATGCTGGCCGATCACCCGGAATACGCGGAGCTGTTCGACTATGTGGCCCGCAAGGGTCGCTCGTTTCGCATCCACATCCTATTCGCGTCCCAGACACTGGACGTGGGCAAGATCAAAGACATCGACAAGAACACCGCCTATCGGATTGGGCTGAAAGTGGCCAGCCCCAGCGTTTCTCGCCAGATCATCGGCGTGGAGGACGCCTACCACATCGAGTCGGGCAAAGAACACAAAGGCGTGGGCTTTTTGGTGCCCGCGCCCGGTGCCACCCCGATAAGGTTCCGCAGCACCTATGTCGACGGGATCTATGAACCGCCGCAGACGGCTAAAGCCGTTGTCGTGCAATCCGTTCCGGAGCCCAAGCTGTTCACCGCCGCCGCGGTGGAACCGGATCCGGGCACGGTGATCGCCGATACTGACGAACAAGAACCCGCCGACCCACCACGCAAACTGATCGCGACCATCGGCGAACAACTGGCCCGCTACGGTCCGCGGGCGCCGCAGTTGTGGCTGCCGCCACTCGACGAAACGATCCCACTGAGCGCGGCGTTGGCCCGCGCCGGGGTGGGCCCCCGGCAGTGGCGCTGGCCGCTGGGGGAGATCGACAGGCCCTTCGAGATGCGGCGCGACCCGTTGGTGTTTGACGCTAGGTCGTCGGCCGGAAATATGGTGATCCACGGCGGCCCCAAGTCCGGCAAATCCACTGCGCTGCAGACATTCATCCTCTCAGCTGCTAGCCTGCACTCGCCGCACGAGGTTAGCTTCTATTGCCTGGACTACGGCGGTGGGCAGCTGCGGGCGCTACAGGATCTAGCGCACGTCGGCAGTGTCGCCTCAGCGCTGGAACCCGAACGCATCCGCCGCACCTTCGGCGAGCTCGAGCAACTGCTGTTGTCCCGGCAGCAGCGGGAAGTATTCCGTGACCGGGGTGCTAATGGCTCGACCCCCGACGACGGGTTCGGTGAGGTGTTCCTGGTCATCGACAATCTCTATGGCTTCGGCCGCGATAACACCGATCAGTTCAACACCCGTAATCCGTTGCTGGCCAGGGTAACCGAACTGGTCAACGTGGGCCTTGCCTACGGGATCCACGTGATCATTACCACGCCGAGCTGGCTGGAAGTGCCGTTGGCGATGCGCGACGGGCTCGGGCTGCGTCTCGAGCTGCGACTGCACGACGCGCGCGACAGCAACGTGCGGGTGGTCGGCGCCCTGCGCCGCCCGGCCGACGCCGTCCCGCACGACCAGCCCGGCCGCGGACTGACCATGGCCGCCGAGCACTTCCTGTTCGCGGCTCCAGAACTGGACGCGCAAACAAACCCGGTGGCCGCGATCAACGCCCGCTACCCCGGCATGGCGGCTCCCCCGGTTCGGTTGTTGCCCACCAACCTTGCGCCGCACGCCGTCGGCGAACTGTATCGGGGTCCCGACCAACTGGTGATTGGCCAGCGCGAAGAAGACCTGGCGCCGGTGATACTCGACCTCGCCGCCAACCCGCTGCTGATGGTGTTCGGCGATGCCAGGTCAGGAAAGACGACGCTGCTGCGCCACATCATCCGCACCGTCCGCGAGCACTCCACCGCCGACCGGGTCGCGTTCACCGTGCTGGACCGCCGGCTACACCTGGTCGACGAACCACTGTTCCCCGACAACGAGTACACCGCCAACATCGATCGGATCATCCCGGCGATGCTCGGGCTGGCCAACCTCATCGAGGCGCGCCGGCCGCCGGCCGGGATGTCTGCGGCCGAGCTGTCCCGCTGGACCTTTGCCGGGCACACCCACTACCTGATCATCGACGACGTCGACCAGGTACCGGATTCGCCGGCGATGACCGGTCCCTACATCGGACAGCGGCCGTGGACCCCGCTGATCGGTCTCCTGGCCCAGGCCGGCGACTTGGGGCTACGGGTGATTGTCACCGGGCGTGCCACTGGATCGGCGCACCTGCTGATGACAAGTCCGTTGCTGCGCCGGTTCAACGACCTGCAGGCGACCACGCTGATGTTGGCAGGCAATCCGGCCGACAGCGGCAAGATTCGCGGTGAGCGGTTTGCCCGATTGCCTGCTGGACGAGCAATTCTGTTGACCGACAGTGATAGTCCAACCTACGTGCAGTTGATCAACCCGCTGGTCGATGCGGCCGCGGTTTCTGGTGAAACCCAACAGAAGGGGAGTCAGTCATGACGTTGCGAGTGGTTCCGGAGGGGCTGGCCGCAGCCAGCGCTGCGGTGGAAGCGCTGACGGCGCGGTTGGCCGCCGCGCATGCGAGCGCAGCGCCGGTGATTACCGCGGTAGTGCCGCCGGCGGCGGATCCGGTGTCGCTGCAGACCGCGGCCGGGTTCAGTGCACAGGGCGTCGAGCACGCGGTCGTCACCGCCGAAGGTGTCGAAGAGCTGGGACGCGCCGGCGTTGGTGTGGGCGAATCCGGCGCCAGCTACCTGGCCGGTGATGCGGCCGCCGCCGCTACGTACGGGGTCGTGGGCGGCTGAGCATGGCCGCGCCCATCTGGATGGCTTCGCCGCCGGAGGTACATTCGGCGTTGCTTAGCAATGGTCCGGGCCCGGGTTCGCTAGTGGCGGCTGCCACGGCCTGGAGCCAGCTGAGTGCCGAGTATGCCTCGACGGCAGCAGAACTCAGTGGGCTACTGGGGGCGGTACCTGGTTGGGCATGGCAGGGGCCCAGCGCGGAGTGGTACGTGGCCGCGCATTTGCCATATGTGGCGTGGCTGACGCAGGCCAGTGCGGATGCCGCAGGAGCAGCGGCCCAGCACGAGGCCGCCGCGGCGGCCTACACCACTGCCTTGGCAGCCATGCCGACATTAGCGGAGTTGGCCGCCAACCACGTGATTCACACCGTGTTGGTGGCGACGAATTTCTTTGGGATCAACACGATTCCCATCACGCTCAATGAGGCCGATTACGTGCGCATGTGGTTGCAGGCGGCCGCCGTCATGGGTCTTTATCAGGCGGCTTCGGGTGCGGCACTGGCTTCGGCGCCGCGCACCGTCCCGGCGCCGACGGTTATGAATCCAGGTGGCGGTGCGGCGAGCACTGTCGGGGCGGTCAACCCCTGGCAGTGGCTCTTAGCGTTGCTTCAACAGCTCTGGAACGCCTACACGGGTTTCTACGGGTGGATGTTGCAGCTCATCTGGCAGTTCCTGCAGGATCCCATTGGTAACTCGATCAAGATCATCATCGCCTTCCTCACGAATCCCATTCAGGCACTGATCACTTACGGGCCGCTGTTGTTCGCGCTGGGCTACCAGATTTTCTTCAACCTGGTCGGCTGGCCGACCTGGGGCATGATCTTGAGCTCGCCGTTCTTGTTGCCGGCCGGGCTCGGGCTGGGCTTGGCAGCAATAGCCTTTCTACCTATTGTGCTTGCGCCCGCGGTGATTCCGCCGGCGAGTACTCCGCTGGCTGCTGCCGCCGTCGCCGCCGGGTCGGTGTGGCCGGCGGTCAGCATGGCCGTAACGGGGGCGGGCACCGCTGGGGCTGCGACGCCCGCGGCGGGCGCGGCTCCGTCTGCGGGCGCAGCGCCGGCCCCGGCAGCTCCCGCGACCGCCAGTTTCGCCTATGCGGTGGGTGGCAGCGGTGATTGGGGGCCGAGCTTGGGGCCGACGGTAGGTGGTCGCGGTGGTATCAAGGCGCCGGCCGCTACGGTTCCGGCGGCGGCCGCGGCGGCGGCAACTCGTGGGCAGTCGCGCGCGCGGCGGCGCCGGCGGTCTGAATTGCGGGACTACGGCGACGAGTTCTTGGACATGGATTCCGATAGCGGTTTCGGCCCCTCGACGGGCGACCACGGCGCGCAGGCCTCCGAACGGGGGGCCGGGACGCTGGGATTCGCCGGGACCGCAACCAAAGAACGCCGGGTCCGGGCGGTCGGGCTGACCGCACTGGCCGGTGATGAGTTCGGCAACGGCCCCCGGATGCCGATGGTGCCGGGGACCTGGGAGCAGGGCAGCAACGAGCCCGAGGCGCCCGACGGATCGGGGAGAGGGGGAGGCGACGGCTTACCGCACGACAGCAAGTAACCGAATTCCGAATCACGTGGACCCGTACGGGTCGAAAGGAGAGATGTTATGAGCCTTTTGGATGCTCATATCCCACAGTTGGTGGCCTCCCAGTCGGCGTTTGCCGCCAAGGCGGGGCTGATGCGGCACACGATCGGTCAGGCCGAGCAGGCGGCGATGTCGGCTCAGGCGTTTCACCAGGGGGAGTCGTCGGCGGCGTTTCAGGCCGCCCATGCCCGGTTTGTGGCGGCGGCCGCCAAAGTCAACACCTTGTTGGATGTCGCGCAGGCGAATCTGGGTGAGGCCGCCGGTACCTATGTGGCCGCCGATGCTGCGGCCGCGTCGACCTATACCGGGTTCTGATCGAACCCTGCTGACCGAGAGGACTTGTGATGTCGCAAATCATGTACAACTACCCCGCGATGTTGGGTCACGCCGGGGATATGGCCGGATATGCCGGCACGCTGCAGAGCTTGGGTGCCGAGATCGCCGTGGAGCAGGCCGCGTTGCAGAGTGCGTGGCAGGGCGATACCGGGATCACGTATCAGGCGTGGCAGGCACAGTGGAACCAGGCCATGGAAGATTTGGTGCGGGCCTATCATGCGATGTCCAGCACCCATGAAGCCAACACCATGGCGATGATGGCCCGCGACACGGCCGAAGCCGCCAAATGGGGCGGCTAGCTCGCGCTACATGGATGCAACACCCAACGCCGTCGAGCTGACGGTCGACAACGCTTGGTTCATCGCTGAAACCATTGGGGCGGGGACCTTTCCGTGGGTGCTGGCGATCACGATGCCCTATAGTGATGCCGCCCAGCGGGGTGCGTTCGTCGACCGTCAGCGCGACGAGCTGACCCGGATGGGGCTGTTATCGCCGCAGGGTGTTATCAACCCTGCGGTCGCCGACTGGATCAAAGTGGTGTGCTTCCCGGACCGCTGGCTTGACCTGCGTTATGTGGGGCCGGCCTCGGCCGACGGCGCCTGCGAGCTGCTACGTGGCATCGTCGCGCTGCGCACCGGCACCGGTAAGACCTCCAACAAGACCGGAAACGGTGTTGTTGCGCTGCGTAATGCGCAGCTGGTCACGTTCACCGCGATGGATATCGACGACCCCCGGGCGCTGGTTCCGATTCTTGGTGTCGGTTTGGCGCACCGGCCGCCGGCGCGGTTCGACGAGTTCAGCTTGCCGACGCGGGTGGGCGCGCGGGCCGACGAACGGCTGCGGTCCGGCGTGCCACTCGGGGAAGTCGTTGACTATCTGGGTATTCCGGCGTCCGCACGGCCGGTGGTGGAGTCCGTCTTCTCGGGGCCGCGCAGCTACGTCGAGATCGTCGCCGGGTGCAACCGTGACGGCCGGCACACCACCACCGAGGTCGGCCTAAGCATCGTCGACACCTCGGCGGGCCGGGTGTTGGTGAGTCCGTCGCGGGCATTCGACGGCGAGTGGGTCTCCACCTTCAGCCCTGGGACACCGTTTGCGATCGCCGTCGCGATCCAAACACTGACCGCGTGCTTGCCAGACGGGCAATGGTTCCCGGGACAGCGGGTGTCGCGGGACTTCTCCACCCAATCCTCGTAATCAGAAACCAGAAAGTGAGCACGATGTCCCAGGAACGGTCCCGCTGATGTCCGGCACCGTCATGCAGATCGTCCGCGTCGCCATTCTTGCGGACAGCAGGTTGACCGAGATGGCCCTGCCCGCGGAGTTGCCACTGCGCGAAATCCTGCCCGCGGTACAACGCTTGGTGGTTCCCTCGGCGCAAAACGGCGATGGTGGCCAAGCCGACTCCGGCGCTGCCGTGCAACTGAGTTTGGCGCCCGTCGGCGGGCAGCCGTTTAGCTTGGATGCCAGCCTGGACACCGTCGGTGTCGTCGACGGTGATCTGTTGGTGTTGCAGCCGGTGCCCGCCGGTCCGGCCGCGCCGGGCATCGTCGAAGACATCGCCGACGCCGCGATGATCTTTTCGACGTCGCGGTTAAAGCCCTGGGGCATAGCGCATATCCAACGAGGAGCGCTGGCCGCGGTGATTGCCGTGGCTCTGCTGGCTACCGGTTTGACGGTGACCTATCGGGTTGCCACCGGTGTGCTGGCCGGGCTGCTGGCGGTGGCCGGGATCGCGGTGGCTAGCGCGCTGGCCGGATTGTTGATCACCATCCGTTCGCCACGTTCGGGTATCGCGCTGTCGATCGCCGCGCTGGTCCCCATCGGCGCGGCCCTGGCGTTGGCGGTGCCAGGAAAGTTCGGGCCGGCGCAGGTATTGCTGGGTGCAGCTGGGGTAGCCGCATGGTCGCTGATCGCGCTGATGATTCCCAGCGCCGAACGGGAACGCGTCGTCGCCTTCTTCACCGCAGCGGCGGTGGTCGGGGCGTCGGTGGCGCTGGCGGCCGGTGCGCAATTGCTGTGGCAGCTGCCGTTGTTGAGCATCGGCTGCGGGCTGATTGTGGCGGCGCTGTTGGTCACCATCCAGGCGGCTCAGCTTTCCGCACTGTGGGCGCGGTTCCCGTTGCCGGTGATCCCGGCGCCGGGGGATCCCACCCCGTCGGCCCCGCCGTTGCGCCTGCTGGAGGATTTGCCTCGGCGGGTGCGGGTCAGTGACGCCCATCAAAGCGGCTTCATCGCCGCGGCCGTGCTGCTCAGCGTGTTGGGGTCGGTGGCCATCGCGGTGCGCCCAGAGGCGCTCAGCGTTGTGGGCTGGTATCTGGTGGCGGCGACTGCGGCCGCGGCCACCCTGCGCGCGCGGGTGTGGGATTCGGCCGCATGCAAGGCGTGGCTGCTGGCTCAGCCCTATCTGGTAGCCGGGGTCCTGTTGGTGTTCTACACCGCGACCGGACGCTATGTCGCCGCGTTCGGCGCGGTGCTGGTGCTAGCCGTGCTCATGCTGGCCTGGGTTGTGGTGGCACTGAACCCGGGCATCGCTTCGCCGGAGAGCTACTCGCTGCCGCTGCGCCGGCTGCTGGGTTTGGTCGCCGCCGGGCTGGATGTTTCGCTGATCCCCGTCATGGCCTACCTGGTCGGATTGTTCGCTTGGGTGCTCAACAGATGATCCGTGCCGCATTTGCGTGTCTGGCGGCGACCGTGGTCGTTGCGGGGTGGTGGACGCCGCCGGCGTGGGCGATCGGGCCGCCGGTGGTGGACGCCGCCGCGCAACCGCCCAGCGGAGACCCGGGACCGGTGGCGCCGATGGAACAACGCGGTGCGTGCAGCGTCTCCGGTGTTATCCCGGGCACCGATCCAGGCGTACCGACGCCCAGCCAAACGATGCTGAATCTGCCTGCGGCTTGGCAGTTTTCCCGGGGTGAGGGCCAGCTGGTGGCGATCATCGACACCGGGGTGCAGCCGGGCCCGCGACTGCCCAACGTCGATGCCGGTGGTGACTTCGTGGAGTCGACCGACGGGCTGACCGATTGTGACGGGCATGGCACCCTGGTCGCCGGAATCGTCGCCGGCCAGCCCGGTAATGACGGCTTCTCTGGTGTGGCGCCGGCGGCGCGGCTGCTGTCCATCAGGGCGATGTCTACGAAGTTCTCACCGCGCACATCGGGGGGCGATCCGCAGCTGGCGCAGGCCACACTTGACGTCGCGGTGCTGGCCGGTGCCATCGTTCATGCGGCCGACCTTGGTGCCAAGGTGATCAACGTCTCCACGATCACCTGCCTACCCGCCGATCGGATGGTCGACCAGGCCGCGCTGGGCGCGGCGATCCGGTATGCGGCGGTGGACAAGGACGCGGTGATCGTGGCGGCCGCGGGAAACACCGGAGCGAGCGGATCGGTCAGCGCGTCGTGTGATTCCAACCCGTTGACCGATCTGAGCCGCCCAGACGATCCGCGGAACTGGGCGGGCGTCACCTCGGTGTCCATCCCGTCGTGGTGGCAGCCCTACGTGTTGTCGGTGGCGTCGCTCACATCCGCCGGGCAGCCATCGAAATTCAGCATGCCCGGGCCGTGGGTGGGCATCGCCGCACCCGGGGAAAACATTGCGTCGGTGAGTAACTCAGGCGACGGCGCCCTGGCTAACGGACTGCCCGACGCCCACCAGAAACTGGTGGCTCTCAGCGGCACCAGCTACGCGGCCGGCTATGTCTCCGGGGTGGCCGCGCTGGTCCGCAGCCGCTATCCCGGGCTGAACGCCACCGAGGTGGTGCGCCGGCTGACCGCCACCGCGCACCGCGGCGCCCGAGAGTCCTCCAACATCGTCGGCGCCGGCAACCTGGACGCGGTGGCGGCCCTGACCTGGCAACTGCCCGCCGAACCCGGGGGCGGTGCCGCACCGGCCAAGCCGGTCGCCGATCCGCCGGTCCCGGCGCCCAAAGACACCACACCGCGCAACGTCGCATTCGCCGGAGCAGCCGCGCTGAGCGTGCTGGTCGGGCTCACAGCCGCGACTGTCGCGATAGCGCGCCGACGAAGGGAGCCCACCGAATGAACCCGATCCCTTCTTGGCCCGGCAGGGGCCGGGTCACGTTGGTGCTGCTGGCGGTGGTGCCTGTAGCGCTGGCCTACCCCTGGCAATCGACACGCGATTACGTGCTGCTGGGCGTGGCCGCCGCCGTCGTGATTGGGCTATTCGGCTTCTGGCGCGGGCTGTATTTCACCACGATCGCGCGCCGCGGGTTGGCAATCCTGCGCCGCCGACGCCGGATTGCCGAGCCCGCAACGTGCACGCGCACAACGGTGCTGGTGTGGGTTGGGCCGCCGGCATCGGATACGAACGTGCTGCCGCTGACGCTGATCGCCCGGTATTTGGACCGATACGGCATCCGCGCCGACACGATTCGCATCACCAGCCGCGTCACCGCATCCGGCGACTGCCGGACCTGGGTCGGGTTGACGGTGGTCGCCGACGATAACCTGGCGGCGCTGCAGGCCCGGTCAGCGCGCATCCCCTTGCAAGAGACCGCGCAGGTCGCGGCGCGCCGGCTCGCCGACCATCTGCGCGAAATCGGTTGGGAGGCTGGTACGGCCGCACCCGACGAGATCCCAGCGTTGGTGGCTGCGGATTCTCGCGAGACGTGGCGCGGAATGCGGCACACCGACTCGGATTACGTTGCGGCATATCGGGTCAGCGCCAATGCCGAGTTGCCCGATACGTTGCCCGCGATCCGGTCGCGTCCGGCGCAGGAGACCTGGATCGCGCTGGAGATCGCATATGCCGCCGGGTCATCAACCCGCTACACGGTGGCCGCTGCCTGCGCATTGCGGACCGATTGGCGGCCTGGCGGCACCGCACCGGTGGCCGGCCTGCTCCCGCAACACGGAAACCACGTGCCAGCCCTGACAGCCTTGGATCCGCGATCCACCCGCCGACTCGACGGGCACACCGATGCTCCTGCCGACCTGCTGACCCGGCTGCACTGGCCTACTCCTACCGCCGGCGCCCACCGGGCACCGCTGACCAACGCCGTCAGTCGAACATGAGGCCCTGCAGGAACACGGTCATCCGCCGCAGATAGTCCAACTGGCTCACATGCAGCAGGTGGCTGCCGGGGAACCAGTGCAGCGCACAGCGATCCCACTGCTTCCACAGCGTTACCGCGTGCTCGGGTGGAGCCATTCGATCGCCAAGGCCGGTGATGATCATCCGCCGGTCCTTAGGTAGCAGCGGCCGATAGTTCAGTGGGCCGTGGTAGGCCAGCCCGGCGATCAGCTCATCACGGCTGATGTTGGTTAGCCGCAGTCCTAGCTTGACGAGCTTATTGGCCGGAAACCATTCGTCGAACAGCTTGGCGGGCATGACGACGGGGCAGTTGGGGATGACAGCCTCAAGCCGACTTTCGACCGAAGCCAGCAGCGCAGACGTGTAGCCCCCCAGGGATATACCCGTCAGGGCGATACGGTCGACGCCGATGTGGCGCAGGTAGTCCACGATGGAACGAAAGTCATACACTGCCTGCGCCATCGCCTCGGCGAAGCCGCTCAATCCGCTAGTGAAATAGCCGAAACCGCTAAACGGCGAGAACTTTTCGGCCCGCTGGCCGTGAAACGGCAACGTGTACAGCAAAACGTCGTAGCCGGACCGGTAATACCAAGGCAGCGAAAAGAACAGCCCGTTGAGCAAGTATGACGATCCCATGAAGCCGTGGATGACGCACAGCGTAGGACGCGGGCCGTCGCGGTGGCGCCAGTGCTGCGCGTGCACAATGTTGTTGGCGGTCAATGCACTCCACCGCTGGCGCATCGTGGGGTTGATCGCCCGGAAGCCGCTGGCAAATGCGATGTTGTCCACGGTGCCGCGCGCAACCCATTCGGTGAGCGGGCTGGCCGGCCGCGAGGTGACCTTGGGCAACTCCGTCGGCGCCGGAAAGGACTTCGCCGGATCATGCGCTGCCGCAAGTTCGGCGTAGAAGTTCAGGTTGCTGCGCTCGCTGCCTTCGTTGACGTGACGTAGTGCGTTGGCGACAACGGCCGGAGTCACCGTCGCGGACAGCACCGACGCGACCGCGGTGCGCAGCGCGACATCGGCGATCGCCGAAGACTCGACGAGTATCCGCTGGCGGGCCGACAGCACCGAGCGCGAGGGCAGGCCCTCGGCGCCGGCATCCGCGCCGGGGACGTCGGGAATGGGGACGGGCGGACCGATCGCGTCGGCAGTGAACGTCCCTGACATCTCGGACATCAATGTCGATGGTAATCGCCAATGTGGCTGACCGCTGAAGGTTTCGACTGTATCGTCAATTTCTCACTCGGTCGAGCGCTTGTCCAGGAGCACGTACATGTGGGATCCCGACGTCTACCTGGCTTTTTCGGGTCATCGCAACCGCCCGTTCTACGAGTTGGTGTCACGGGTGGGTCTCGAGCGGGCGCGCCGCGTGGTCGACCTGGGGTGCGGGCCCGGCCACCTGACACGCTACCTGGCACGACGATGGCCCGGCGCGGTGATCGAGGCTCTGGACAGCTCACCGGAGATGGTCGCTGCCGCGGCCGAACGCGGGATCGACGCCACCACCGGTGACCTGCGGGACTGGAAACCAAAGCCCGACACCGATGTGGTGGTGAGCAACGCTGCGTTGCATTGGGTGCCTGAGCATTCCGACCTGTTGGTCCGGTGGGTCGACGAGCTGGCGCCGGGATCATGGATCGCTGTTCAGATCCCCGGCAACTTCGAGACGCCGTCGCACGCCGCGGTACGGGCGTTGGCCCGCCGCGAGCCGTATGCAAAGCTAATGCGCGACATACCTTTTCGTGTGGGCGCGGTGGTCCAATCTCCGGCGTATTACGCGGAGCTGCTGATGGACACCGGCTGCAAGGTCGACGTGTGGGAGACCACGTACCTACACCAGCTGACCGGCGAGCACCCGGTGTTGGACTGGATTACCGGAAGCGCGCTGGTCCCAGTGCGTGAGCGGCTCAGCGATGAGAGCTGGCAGCAGTTTCGGCAGGAGCTCATTCCGCTGCTGAACGACGCCTACCCGCCACGGGCCGACGGTAGCACCATCTTTCCCTTCCGGCGGCTGTTCATGGTCGCCGAAGTTGGTGGCGCGCGCCGCTCAGGTGGGTAGCCCCAGCCGCGGCGCCTCCGCTCGGTACCGGTCGACCCACTCATCAGAGCGCTGGTTGGCCTGCCGTTCCAGCATCGGTGCGGGCGCCAGTTTGGGATCCTGGCCGATGGCGTCAAGCACACTGGCCACAATCGCGGTCAGGTTGCGCCATAACACCGGGTAGGCGATATCGATCGGATCGATGCCTTCCTCGGCAAACCAAGCGCGCCAGCCGTTTTCCTGATCGCGCAGATTCCTGATGATGTGGGCGATGGCACCGGCGTGGTAGACGGCCTGCGAGTCGCGCTTGGGGTCCGGATGGCCCCGCCAAACCTGGGTTTGCACGGCGCGCCAGAACGACACCGCTTGTGACACCACATCGGGCCGGTGGACGTGCACGAAAACCGGTTCGTTGCCAATGACGTCGCGGATTGCCGCGCGCAAGCCATCCCCGGAGCGATCCGGCAATTGTGCTGCGCGTTGCTGCAGCAGCGCAGTCTGATTCCACATCAACTTGCCGCCCCAGACGCCGTTGGGCGTGCGACCGGAGGTGCGGACGTGCTCACGCCAGGCAACCGGCGTCGCGGTGTCCGGTGTACCGGGGTCCAGCGGATCGAGCAATTGCAGGATCGTGTCATCGTCGACCCCAGCGAACCACTCCCGGGGCTGGGGGGCCATCCCGGTGCTAGGCAGGTATTGGAAGAACTCCTGTGGTTCCCCGGCACAGCCCGTCGCGCGCAGCGATTCCACCAGCAGCGTGCTGCCGCTGCGTTGGGTGGCGAGCACCAGATACGGTCTCACAGCGCGGGACATCCGATGAGCCTAGCTGCAGTGTTCGTCGATGCCGCGGTCGGCGGCGATCGCTGACCGGCCCGTTGGCGTCTTGCGGTGGATCCGCAGATACGTTTCGGTGTAGCGCTCGGCGATGCGGGAACCGGCGAAGTCCGACGGAATGACGTCGGCCGTGCGCTGTCGCCAATCATGCAGTCGCACGGCCAGATCGGCCGCGATCGCGGCCACGCCCTGGGTGCTGTCGTCGCCGGCTAACAGGTTATTGGTCTCGGTGGGATCGGCGCGTAGATCGTAGAGTTCCCGCTGCGGGCGGGGCGCCTTGACCAACGGTGCGACGGCCATGCCGGCCGGGCTTTCCTGGATATCCCACGGTAGGTCCAGCAGCGGCCGGGGCGCGTAATTCTCGATGTAGCTGTATTCCTTGGTGCGGATTGCCCGAATCGGATCGAACGAGTCGTGATAGGTCTTGGCGGTGTATACGTGGTCACGCACCGCAGCGTTTTCAGTGTCCGGCGCGAGGAGGGCCGGTGCGTGTGACACACCCTCGACATCGGCGGGTACCTCGAGTCTCAGCAGGTCCAATAGCGTCGGAACCAGATCGACGCCGCTGAAAAGCTCGTCATAGACGCGAGGCGCCATCGCCCGGCGAGTGGGCGGGCGGATGATCAGCGCGATACCGGTTCCGGCGTCATACAGTGTGGACTTCGCCCGCGGAAATGCCGGACCGTGATCGGTGACGAACACCACCCAGGTGCTGGCGTCTAGGCCGGTATCGGCCAGTGTGTCAAGTAGCCGGCCAACCGCCTCGTCGGCTGTGGCGATAGAACCGTAGAACTCGGCGACGTCTTGGCGCACCTCGGGGGTATCGGGCAGATAGTCGGGCAGCTCGACGGCCGCGCTGTCGGCCGGCCGGTAGCGCTCATGCGGATAGGGCCGGTGGGTTTCGAAGAAGCCGGCGGTCAACAGGAACCGTTGTCCGTCTAACGCGGGCACGCGATTATGCAGCCAGTCCTGGGCTTTGGCGACCACGTATTCGCAGTAGGAGTTCGACACGTCGAATTCGTCGAAGCCCAGCCGCTTTGGGTAGGACGTCTCATGCTGCATACCGAAAAGAGCTGAGTACCAACCCGATTCGGATAGCAATTGCGGTAGGGTTTGGACCCCGGTGCGGTATTCCCAGCCGTGATGGGCCAGGCCGACCAACCCGTTGCTTTGCGGGTAGCGGCCGGTGAACAGCGAGCCCCGCGATGGTGTGCACAGCGGCGCGGTGGCATGTGCCCTGGTGAACAGGATGCCCTCGGCGGCAAGCCGGTCCAGCCGCGGGCTGTAGACGTCCGGATGGTGGTAGACGCCGAGATAGCGCCCCAGGTCGTGCCAGTGCACGATCAGCAGGTTCTCGCGCTGCCCTGTGGCACGCTCACTCGTCACCTTTGTCACCTCTCCAGCGAACCGCACCCGGCGCCGAAGCCGGACAATAGAGCCTATACGTCGCGAGGCACTAGATACGCCACCGATGATGGCGGTAGGCTCGCTGATTGAATCGCGGCGACGGCGTAGGCGTGTTGTGTCTTGGCGTCCAGGAGTCACGAGTCGACGGGAGGTTCCCGTGTCCTTTGTGATCGCACAACCGGAGATGATCGCGGCGGCGGCCGGTGAGTTGGCCAGCATCAGATCGGCGATCAACGCGGCCAATGCGGCGGCCGCGGCCCAGACCACCGGAGTCATGTCGGCGGCCGCCGACGAGGTGTCTACGGCGGTTGCCGCGCTGTTTTCCTCGCATGCCCAGGCCTATCAGGCCGCCAGCGCGCAAGCGGCCGCCTTTCACGCCCAGGTGGTGCGGACCCTGACCGTGGACGCGGGAGCGTATGCCAGCGCCGAGGCCGCCAACGCCGGGCCGAACATGCTGGCCGCGGTCAACGCCCCCGCCCAGGCGCTGTTGGGGCGCCCACTGATCGGCAACGGTGCCAACGGGGCGCCGGGCACCGGGCAGGCCGGCGGCGACGGTGGGCTGTTGTTCGGCAACGGCGGCAACGGCGGGTCCGGCGCACCCGGACAGGCCGGCGGGGCCGGCGGGGCGGCCGGGTTCTTCGGCAACGGTGGCAACGGCGGGGACGGCGGGGCCGGAGCGAACGGCGGCGCCGGCGGCACCGCCGGCTGGTTCTTCGGCTTCGGCGGCAACGGCGGGGCCGGCGGGATCGGTGTTGCCGGCATCAACGGCGGTCTCGGCGGCGCCGGCGGCGACGGCGGCAACGCCGGGTTCTTCGGCAACGGCGGCAACGGCGGCATGGGCGGGGCCGGGGCGGCCGGCGTGAACGCCGTCAATCCCGGCCTGGCCACCCCGGTCACCCCGGCGGCCAACGGCGGCAACGGCCTCAACCTCGTCGGCGTTCCCGGCACCGCCGGTGGCGGCGCCGATGGCGCCAACGGCAGTGCCATTGGCCAGGCGGGCGGCGCTGGCGGTGACGGCGGCAACGCCTCCACGAGTGGGGGCATCGGGATCGCGCAAACCGGGGGCGCCGGCGGCGCTGGCGGTGCCGGCGGCGACGGCGCACCCGGTGGCAACGGCGGCAATGGTGGCAGCGTCGAGCACACTGGCGCTACCGGCTCCTCTGCGAGCGGCGGCAATGGTGCCACCGGCGGGAACGGCGGGGTCGGTGCGCCCGGCGGTGCCGGCGGCAACGGCGGCCACGTCAGCGGCGGATCGGTCAACACAGCCGGCGCCGGTGGCAAAGGCGGCAACGGCGGCACCGGCGGCGCCGGCGGCCCGGGCGGCCACGGCGGCAGCGTTCTATCCGGCCCGGTTGGCGACAGTGGCAACGGTGGTGCCGGCGGGGACGGCGGGGCCGGGGTTAGCGCCACCGATATCGCCGGCACCGGCGGGCGCGGCGGCAACGGTGGTCATGGCGGGCTGTGGATCGGCAACGGCGGCGACGGTGGTGCGGGCGGTGTCGGCGGTGTCGGCGGGGCCGGTGCGGCTGGCGCGATCGGCGGCCACGGCGGCGATGGCGGCTCCGTAAATACCCCTATTGGCGGCAGCGAGGCCGGTGACGGCGGTAAGGGCGGCCTGGGCGGGGACGGCGGTGGGCGCGGGATATTCGGCCAGTTTGGGGCCGGCGGGGCCGGTGGTGCCGGAGGCGTCGGCGGCGCCGGCGGGGCTGGCGGGACCGGCGGCGGCGGCGGCAACGGTGGGGCCATTTTCAATGCCGGTACCCCCGGCGCCGCCGGCACGGGCGGTGACGGCGGTGTTGGCGGGACCGGTGCGGCCGGCGGGAAAGGCGGGGCCGGCGGTAGCGGCGGCGTCAACGGCGCCACCGGCGCCGACGGCGCCAAGGGCCTCGACGGTGCCACCGGCGGCAAAGGCAACAACGGCAACCCCGGCTGAGTCCGGATTCACCGAGTCTGTAGATACCGTGGTCCGCATTCGCAGTTTTGTGCGCCAACTACAGCCTCGATGACACGACCGCGGCGAATCCCGTTTCCCGGGTGCGGCGACACCGCGTCCTACGATTAGTAGGATCTCTGGTATGACGAAAGAGAAGATCTCCGTGACGGTGGACGCGGCCGTCCTCGCGGCGATCGACGCGGACGCCAGGGCGGCGGGTTTGAATCGGTCGGAAATGATTGAGCAGGCACTGCGCAACGAGCACCTGCGTGTCGCTCTGCGCGATTACACGGCTAAAACCGTACCGGCGTTGGACATCGATGCCTACGCACAGCGGGTGTACCAGGCGAACCGGGCGGCCGGAAGTTGATCGCTCCCGGCGACATCGCGCCGCGCCGCGACAGTGAACACGAGCTCTACGTCGCCGTCTTGTCCAACGCGCTCCATCGGGCCGCGGACACCGGACGGGTGATCACCTGCCCATTCATTCCGGGCCGGGTCCCCGAGGATCTCTTGGCGATGGTGGTGGCGGTCGAGCAACCCAACGGCACGCTGCTGCCGGAACTCGTGCAGTGGCTTCATGTTGCCGCGCTCGGTGCGCCACTCGGCAACGCGGGCGTGGCCGCCCTACGCGAGGCTGCCTCGGTCGTGACAGCTCTGCTCTGTTAGCCCTGTCACCGGCGAAGATACCTGATATCGCCAGATATCATCGGAAGATGAGTGATGTACTGATTCGGGACATCCCCGACGACGTGTTAGCAAGCCTTGACGCGATCGCGGCACGCTTGGGCTTGTCGCGGACCGAATACATCCGTCGGCGTTTAGCCCAGGATGCGCAGACGGCTCGCGTCACCGTGACAGCCGCGGATCTTCGACGCCTCAGGGGTGCGGTTGCCGGTCTGGGCGATCCCGAGCTTATGCGTCAGGCGTGGAGGTGACTGACCAGCGCTGGCTGATCGACAAGTCGGCGCTGGTGCGGCTCACGGACAGCCCTGACATGGAAATCTGGTCGAACCGGATCGAACGCGGCCTGGTACACATCACGGGCGTGACACGCTTGGAAGTAGGGTTCTCGGCCGAATGCGGGGAGATAGCGCGACGGGAGTTTCGTGAACCGCCGCTGTCTGCGATGCCCGTGGAATACCTAACCCCGAGAATTGAAGACCGTGCGCTCGAGGTGCAGACCTTGCTTGCCGACCGCGGACACCACCGTGGCCCGTCGATCCCGGATCTGCTCATCGCCGCGACAGCCGAACTGTCGGGCTTGACGGTACTGCACGTCGACAAGGACTTTGACGCCATCGCCGCGCTTACCGGTCAGAAAACAGAACGGCTCACGCATCGCCCGCCTTCCGCTTAAGGAGCCCGACCAACCCTTGTGATTGGCGTGGGGGGGCGCTAACGTAACTGTCTGTAACGTTCGATACAGAACTGGCGCCGGGGTGCGGCCGCGACTCTACGAGCCGAGACAAGCCGGCGCAAGGATGGCGCACCAGTGGGCGTTCCCGCCAAGAAAAAACAGCAGCAGGGGGAGAGGTCACGAGAATCGATTCTCGACGCGACCGAACGCCTGATGGCGACCAAGGGCTACGCGGCGACCTCGATCAGCGACATCCGCGACGCGTGCGGGCTAGCACCCAGCTCTATTTACTGGCACTTCGGCTCCAAAGAGGGCGTGCTGGCCGCCATGATGGAGCGCGGCGCGCAGCGCTTCTTTGCCGCGATACCCACCTGGGATGAGGCCCATGGGCCCGTCGAGCAGCGATCCGAGCGCCAGCTGACCGAGCTGGTGAGCCTGCAGTCGCAGCATCCGGACTTCCTGCGCCTGTTCTACCTGCTGTCGATGGAACGAAGTCAGGATCCGGCGGTTGCCGCGGTGGTGCGCCGGGTCCGCAACACCGCGATCGCCCGATTTCGTGACAGCATCACGCACCTGCTGCCATCGGACATCCCGCCGGGCAAAGCCGATCTCGTCGTCGCGGAGCTGACCGCGTTCGCGGTTGCGCTGTCGGACGGCGTCTATTTCGCCGGCCACCTTGAACCGGACACGACCGACGTCGAGCGCATGTACCGGCGGCTGCGGCAAGCGCTCGAGGCCCTGATTCCCGTCCTCCTGGAGGAGACATGAACACCGGAACCGCCGTCATCACCGGGGCCAGCTCCGGCCTCGGGTTGCAGTGCGCCCGCGCCCTGCTACGTCGCGACGCATCGTGGCATGTGGTGTTGGCGGTGCGCGACCCGGCGCGCGGCCGTGCGGCCATGGAGGAATTGGGGGAGCCAAACCGGTGTTCGGTTCTCGAGGTGGACCTCGCGTCGGTGCGGTCCGTGCGCAGTTTCGTGGAAACCGTGCGGACCACGCCGCTGCCGCCGATTCGTGCCCTGGTGTGCAATGCCGGCCTGCAGGTGGTGTCGGGCATCGCGTTCACCGACGACGGTGTCGAGATGACGTTCGGGGTAAACCACTTGGGTCACTTTGCTTTAGTGACCGGGATTCTCGACTGGTTGGCCCGTCCGGCGCGCATCGTTGTCGTCAGCAGCGGCACGCACGACCCGAGCAAGCACACCGGAATGCCCGACCCTCGGTATACCTGCGCCGCCGACCTCGCGCACCCGCCCACCGATCAGAACACGCCGGCCGAAGGCCGCCGTCGATACACCACGTCCAAGCTGTGCAACGTGCTCTTCACCTACGAGCTCGACCGCCGCCTCGATCACGGAGAACAGGGCGTGATGGTCAACGCGTTCGACCCCGGCCTAATGCCGGGCTCCGGCTTGGCCCGCGACTATCCGCCGATCCTGCGACTGGCGTACCGTCTCCTGTCGCCGATGCTGCGCGTCCTTCCCTTCGTTCACAGCACCCGGGTCTCCGGCGAACACCTGGCGGCGCTGGCGGTCGATCCGCGGTTCGCGGGCGTGACGGGCCAATATTTCGCGGGCGCCAAGGCGATCCGGTCTTCCGCCGAGTCCTACGATCGGGCAAAGGCGCTCGACCTCTGGGAGACCAGTGAACGGCTGCTGGCCCAGGTGACATAGCTGCGCGTTATCCCCTAAAGAAACCCGCCAGGTTGGTGCCAAAGTTACCGATGCCGGAAAGGAACCCCGGCGTCGCGAGATCCAGCGCGCTGGCGTTCAACCAGCCCGAGATGGTGTTGCCCACGTTGGCGACACCCGATCCCAGCGCGCCGGTATTGAGGTAGCCCGACAGGCCGGCACCGGAGTTCACGAATCCCGATACGCTTCCGGCGCCGCTGTTGAAGAAGCCCGACGACGGGCCGCCAGTGAGGTTGAAGTAGCCGGGGGTCACCGGAATGCCCAACAGCGGCAGGCCGATCAGGCCCTGATAGTCGCCACTCACCAAGAAGCCGTTGCTGTAGCTGCCGGTAATGAACGCACCGGTGTCCACATCGCCCGTGTTCGCCACGCCCGTGTTGTAGTCACCGGTGTTGAGGTAGCCCGTGTTGCCACTGCCCGGGTTGAAGCCGCCGGTGTTGAAGCTGCCCGGGTTGAAGCTGCCGGTGTTGAGGTCCCCGGGGTTGAACACGCCCGTGTTGGTGCTGCCCGCGTTGCCGATGCCGGTGTTGAAGCCGCCCGAGTTCGCGAGACCGAAGTTGCCGGTGCCGGTGTTAAAGATGCCGACGTTGCCGGTGCCCGAGTTGAAGAACCCGATGTTTCCGCTGCCGGAGTTGAACAGCCCGATGTTGTTGCTGCCCGAGTTGAGGCTGCCGATCCCGATCTGGCCGTTGCCGGTGAGCCCGACGCCGATGTTGTTGTTACCGGTATTCGCGAAGCCGATGTTGTAGCTGCCGGTGTTGGCAAAGCCCAGGTTGTCGCTGCCGAAGTTCGCGAAGCCGATGTTGTAGCTGCCGGCGTTGCCAAAGCCCAGGTTGTCGTCGCCCAGATTTGCCAACCCGATGTTGTAGCTGCCCAGGTTCGCCAAGCCGATATCGAAGATCCCGGTGTTGGCGATGCCGATGTTGTTACCGCCGATGTTGACCCCGCCGAAGTTGAGGTCGCCGAGGTTGCCGATGCCCAGGTTGGAGTCGCCGGTATTAACGAAGCCGATGTTGACGCTGCCCAGGTTCCCGATGCCCGCGTTGAGGCCGCCCTGGTTTGCGACGCCGAAGTTCAGCGTCAGGTTGCCGGTGTTGTCGAGGAACAGGCCGGCCAGGTTGGCGCCGATGTTTGCGATGCCCGAGCCGAAGGCGGGCGTCGCGAGGTCCAGCGTGCTCGTGTTGTAGACGCCCGAGATGGTGTTGCCCAGGTTCGCCAGACCCGACTGCAGCGCGCCGAAATTCAGTAGGCCCGAATTGCCCAAGCCGCCGGCGTTAAAGAAGCCCGAATTGCCAGCGCCGAAGTTCCCGGAGCCCGACATGTTGCCGGCGCCGAAGTTCCCGAAGCCCGATACATGGCCGGCGCCGGTGTGGAAGAAACCCGACGACGGGCCGGTGGTCGAGTTGCCGAAACCCGGGGTACCACCGATGCTGATGCCGATGGGGATCGGGCCGAAGCCGCCGGTGCCAACCATGCTGATGGTTTGCTGAATGGGCGAATCGATGGCGATGACTTGATTGACATCGATCGTGATGGGGCCGATCATCTCGTTGACAAGCACCGCCGCAGGACCAAGCAAGACTCGTATCTGGAAACCGGGAATGGTGAAACTGTTTGGCGTGGTGGCGACGACGGTGCCGGTGATGGGTATGTCGATTGGAACACTCAAGTCGTAGCGGTAGGGGATTTCGGGAATGGTGATCGTTGTGGAAAGGCCAATCAACCCCTGGTAGTCACCTCGCCAGAAGAACCCGTTGCTGTAATTGCCGGAGATGAACGCGCCGGTGTTGACGTTGCCCGTGTTGGCCACACCCGTGTTGTAGTCACCCGCGTTGAAGTAGCCCGTGTTGTAGTCACCGGAGTTGAAGCTGCCGGTGTTGTGATCGCCGAGGTTGAAGCTGCCGGTATTGGTGCTGCCAGTGTTGAAGCTGCCGGTGTTGATGCTGCCGGTGTTGATGCTGCCGGTGTTGCCGACGCCGGTGTTGACGTTGCCCGGGTTGAACAGGCCCGTGTTGGTGCTGCCCGTGTTCCCGAGGCCGGTGTTGAAGCTGCCCGAGTTTGCGATGCCGAAGTTTGCGGTGCCGGTGTTTCCGATGCCCACGTTGCCGGTGCCCGAGTTGAAGAATCCTACGTTTCCGTCACCGGAGTTGAACAAGCCGATGTTGTGGCTGCCCGAGTTGAAGCTGCCGAACCCGATCTGACCGGTGCCGGTGAGCCCGATGCCGATATTGCCGCTACCGGTGTTGGCGAAGCCGATATTGGCACTGCCGGTGTTAGCAATGCCGATATGGTAGTTGCCCGAGTTGGCGAAGCCGACGCTGTAGTTGCCCAGGTTTGCCAAGCCAATGTTGTGGTTGCCCACGTTTGCGAAACCGACATTGAAGATTCCGGTGTTCCCGATCCCGAAGTTAGAGCCCCCGAGGTTTGCCAAGCCGACATTGAGGTTGCCGAGGCCGGCCAAGTCGAGGATCGTCGTGCCGGCGCCGCCCTGCAGCAGGCCGGCGATGTTTGCGAGGCCGGAGCCGAAGGCCGGCGTCCCGAGGTCCAGCGGGCTCGTGTTGTAGATACCCGAGATGGTGTTGCCCACATTCGCCACACCCGATCCCAACGCGCCGACGTTGAGCAAGCCCGAGACTCCTGAGGCTGCCGACGCAAGGTTCCACAGGCCCGATGTGTTGCCGCCGACGTTGCCGAACCCGGATGCGGTGCCGGCGCCGGTGTTGAAGAAGCCTGACGACGGGCTGGTGGTCGAGTTTCCGATGCCCGGCGCTGCCGGAATGTCGATGATCGGGATGGTGATGGGGCCGAGGCCGGCGGTGGCGCTGATGTTGATCGCGGTCGTGGGTCCGCCCACGGCGATCGCGAACGTGGGAACGCTGAGCACGAAGCTCGGGACAATGATGGGACCGATGTCCGGCTCGGTATGGATGTGAAAGCTAAACGCGAAGGATTCGAAGCCGATGATGGGGATAGTGAAATTGTCCACCACGAGGTCGGTGAAACTGCCGGTGATCGGTATGTCGATTGGGATATTGACGTCCAAGTGCGCCGGAATCTCCGGAATAGTCAGCGCGTAGGAGTAACCGATCAGGCCCTGGTAGTCGCCCCGCCACAAGATGCCGTTGCTGTAGTTGCCGGAGATGAAAGCGCCGGTGCTGACGTCGCCCGTATTCGCGATGCCGGTGTTGTAGTTCCCGGTGTTGAAGTGGCCGGTGTTGGTGTTACCCGCGTTGAAGCCGCCGGTGTTGAAGCTGCCGGTATTGAAATTGCCGGTGTTGAAGTTACCGGGGTTGAAGCCGCCGGTGTTGCCGTCGCCCGAGTTGAACAAGCCCGTGCTGGTGCTGCCCGAGTTGCCGATGCCGAAGTTTCCGGTGCCGGTGTTGCCGATGCCGAAGTTCCCGGTGCCCGAGTTAAAGAAGCCGATGTTTCCGTCGCCCGAGTTGAACAAGCCGATGTTTCCGCTGCCCGAGTTCAGAGCGCCGATCCCGATTTGGCCGGTACCGGTGAGCCCGATGCCGATATTGTTGCTGCCGGTGTTGGCAAAGCCGATATTGTTGCTGCCGGTGTTGGCAACGCCGATGTTGTAGCTGCCTAGGTTGGCAAAGCCCAGGTTGTCGTCGCCGAAGTTTCCGAAGCCGATGTTGTAGTTGCCCAGATTCGCCACGCCGACGTCAAAGATCCCGGTGTTGCCGAAGCCGGCGTTATTGCTGCCCAGGTTTGCCAGCCCAAGGTTCAGAGTCATCGTGCCCATACCGTCGCGCATGAGACCGGAGGCAAAGGCCGGCGTCACGAGGTCCAACGCGCTCGCGTTGTAGAAACCCGAGACGGTGTGACCCACGTTAGTCACACCCGACCCCAGCGCACCGACATTGAGATAACCCGAAATCCCTGAGGCGCCGGCGACCACGTTCAAAAAGCCCGACGCGCTGCCCGCTCCGGAGTTGAAGAAGCCCGACGACGGACTAGTGGTCGAGTTGCCGAAGCCCGATGTCGCGGGAATGTCGATGATCGGGATGGTGATGGAGCCGATACCGGCGCTGGCGGTGATACCGATCGAGGTGGTGGGTCCGCCCACGGTGATCGCCGCCGTGGGCAAGGTGATATTGATGGTCGGGATGATGATGGGGGTGAAGTCGATATTATTTTCGGCAGCTACGATGCTGAAGCCCTGGAGGGTGACGACCCCGGCGTCGATGTTGATGGGTATATGTATCGGGATGTCGACGCCAAAGGTTAGGGCGATTTCGGGAATCGCTAGCGCCGCGTGCAAGCCAATGAGGCCCTGATAATTTCCACTCCACAAGAACCCGTTGCTGTAGCTGCCGGAGATGAAGGCGCCGGTGTCAACATCGCCGGTGTTTCCGAGTCCCGTGTTGTAGCTGCCTGGGTTGAAATCCCCGGTGTTGGAATCGCCCGGATTGAAGCTGCCGGTGTTGAAGCTGCCGGTGTTGCCGATACCGGTATTGACGTCGCCGGAGTTGAAGAAGCCGGTGTTGGTGCTGCCGGTGTTTCCAAGCCCGAAGTTTGCGGTGCCGGTGTTGCCGATGCCAACGTTTCCGTTGCCCGAGTTGAAAAAGCCGATGTTTCCGCTGCCCGAGTTGAACAAGCCGATGTTTCCGCTGCCAGAATTCAGGGAGCCGAACCCGATCTGGCCGTCGCCCGTGAGCCCAATGCCGATATTGTTGCTGCCGGTGTTCGCGAACCCGATATTGTTGCTGCCGGTGTTGGCGAAGCCCAGGTTGTCGTTGCCCAAGTTTCCGAAGCCGACGTTGTAGCTGCCGAGGTTTCCGAAGCCCAGGTTGTCATCGCCGAAGTTTCCGAAGCCGATGTTGTAACTGCCCAGATTTGCCAAACCGATGTCGAATATTCCGGTGTTTGCGCCGCCGATGTTGTTGCCACCGATATTGGCGCTGCCGAAGTTGGCGCTGCCGAGGTTTGCAAAGCCGATGTTGTAGTCGCCGAGGTTTGCAATGCCGACGTTGAGGGTGCCGTGGTTTGCCAAGCCCAGGTTGAGGACCATGGTGCCCGTGCTGTCGCGCAGCAGGCCGGCGATACTGGTGCTGATGTTGGCCAGGCCTGAATTGAAGGCCGGCGTCGCGAGGTCCGACGTGCTGGTGTTGTAGAACCCCGAGACGGTGGTGCCCACGTTCGCCAGACCTGATCCCAGGGCGCCGACGTTGAGGAGCCCCGACGCCCCCGAGGTCGCGGAGGCCAGGTTCCAAAAGCCCGAATTGGCGCCGCCGAAGTTGCCGAAGCCCGAGGCGCCGCCGGCGCCGGTATTGAAGAAACCTGACGACGGGTTGGTGGTCGAGTTTCCGAAACCTGGCGCCGCCGGGATACTGATGAGCGGGATCCTAATGGCGCCACCGCCAGTTATGGTGATCGCGGTATTCGGCCCTCCTATGGCGACTGTCGTCGTGGGGCCGACAACCGTGATGTTCGGAATGGTAATGGGGCCAAAGTGGGCTCGCTGGCCCGCTATTGACGAAAGGACGATATCGCCGGTGGGCGGAATCGTGACGCCCATAAGGGTGATGTTGCCGGCCGAGGCGGTGATCGGGATATCGATGGGAATATTCACGCCGAGGCTTATGGGGAGAGGCATATCGATCACCAGGTTGAGGCCGACCAGGCCCTGGTAATCGCCGCTTAAGAACAACCCGTTGCTGTAGTTTCCGGTGATGAAAGCCCCGGTGTCAACGTCGCCGGTGTTGGCGATGCCGGTGTTGTAGTTGCCAATGTTGAGGTAGCCGGTGTTGGTATTGCCCGGATTGAAGCCACCGGTGTTGAAGCTGCCGGTGTTGAAGCTACCGGTGTTGAAGCTGCCCGGGTTGAAGGCGCCCGTGTTGACGTCGCCGGAGTTGAATAGGCCGGTATTGGTGTTGCCGGTGTTTCCGATGCCAGTGTTGAAGCTGCCCGAGTTTGCGATGCCGAAGTTGCCGCTGCCGGAATTGAAGAATCCGATGTTGTTGCTGCCCGAGTTGAACAGGCCGATGTTTCCGCTGCCCGAGTTGAAGCTGCCGAACCCGATCTGTCCGTTGCCCGTGAGCCCGATGCCGACATTGTTGCTGCCCGTGTTCCCAAAGCCGACATTGTTGCTGCCGGTGTTCGCAAAGCCGATGTTGCCGCCGCCCGCGTTAGCGAAACCCAGATTGTCGTTGCCGACGTTGCCGAAGCCGATGTTGTAGCTGCCGAAGTTGCCGAAGCCCAGGTTGTCGTCGCCAAGGTTTCCGAAGCCGATGTTGTAGCTGCCCAGGTTCGCCAGGCCGACATCGAAGATTCCGGTGTTCCCGATGCCGACGTTGTTGTGGCCGATGGTGGCGCCGCCGAAGTTAAAGCCGCCGAGACTTGCGAAGCCCACGTTGAGGTTGCCGTGGTTGGCCAAGCCCAAGTTAATAGCCGCAGTACCCGCGCCGTCGCGCAGCAGGCCGGCAATATTGGTTCCGATATTTGCCAACCCGGAGTTAACGGCGGGCGTCGAGAGGTCCGACGTGCCCACGTTGTAGATACCCGAGATGGTGTTGCCCACATTCGCCACACCCGATCCCAGCGCGCCGACGTTGAGGAAGCCCGACATTCCCGACGTTGTGGAGACCAGGTTCATAAAGCCCGACGCGGCGCCCCCGAAGTTGCCGAAGCCCGAGGCGCTGCCAGCGCCGCTATTGAAGAAGCCCGACGACAGTCCGCCGGTCGAGTTGCCGAAGCCTGGAGTCGCTGGAATATGGATAATCGGGATGTTGATGGCGTCGACGACCACAGTGGCGCCGATATTGATCGCGGTAGTGGGTCCACCCACCATGACCACAGGTGTGGGACCGGTTATCCGTATCACTGGGACGGTGAAGGGGTCGATATCGACGGGTCCGAAAAAAATAACAGTGACGGCTGTGTTCGGTGGAAGATCGAGCCCGCTGTATACGATGTCCGTGAAGCTGGCGGTGATCGGTATGTGAATCGGGATATTCACGTCGACGCTCACAATCGGGATTTCGGGAATGTCGACGCCGATGGCGAGGTCGATCAGACCCTGGTTGTCGCCCCGCCACAGAAGGCCGTTGCTGTGGTTGCCGGAGATGAAAGCGCCGGTGTTGATATTGCCGGTGTTCGCCATGCCGGTGTTGTAAGTCGCCGGTGTTGAAGTAGCCGGTGTTGTAGTTACCTGCATTGAAGCCACCGGTGTTGACGCTGCCGGTGTTGACGCTGCCGGTGTTATAGCTGCCCGGGTTCAAGCTACCCGTGTTGAGGTCTCCGGAGTTGAACAAGCCCGTGTTGGTGCTGCCCGCGTTCCCGATGCCGAAGTTTCCGGCGCCCGAGTTTCCGATGCCCCAGTTTCCGGTGCCCGCGTTTCCTATCCCGAAGTTTCCGCTGCCCGAGTTGAACAATCCGATGTTTCCGTCACCCGAGTTGAACAAGCCGATATTGTGGCTGCCCGAGTTCAGGCTGCCGAACCCGATCTGGCCGCTGCCGGTGAGCCCGATCCCGATATTGTTGCTGCCGATATTCGCAAAACCGATATTGTTGTCACCCGTGTTCGCGAAGCCAAGATTATTGCTGCCGGTGTTCGCAAAGCCGATGTTGTAGCTGCCCGCGTGGGCGAAGCCCAGGTTGTCGCCGCCTAGATTGCCGAAGCCAATATTGTAGTCGCCCAGGTTTGCCAAGCCCACATTGAAGATTCCGGCGTTTGCACCGCCGACATTGTTGCCGCCGACGTTTGCCAACCCGAAGTTAAGGGTCATGGTGCCCACGCTGTGGTGCAGCAGGCCGGAGTTAAAGGCTGGCGTCGCCAGATTCGACGTGCTCGTGTTGTAGAGACCCGAGATGGTGTTGCCAACGTTAGCTACACCCGATCCCAGCGCGCCGACGTTCCCGAAGCCCGAAAGTCCCGAGGTTGCCGAGGCCAGGTTCCAAAAGCCCGAAGCGCCGCCGCCGAAGTTGCCGAAGCCCGAGGCGGTGCCGGCGCCAGCGTTGAAGAAGCCCGACGACGGGCTGGTGGTCGAGTTCCCGAAGCCCGGGGCCGCCGGAATCTTGATGAGCGGGATGCTGACGCCCCCCACCATGCCGGTGAGGTTGCCGTCGATCGTGGTGGTTGGTCCGCCCACGGTGATCGTCACCGTGGGAAGGGTGAGCGTGGATTGCGGGAGCTCGACCGGGCCGTAGTAAACAACGAAGGGAACAATGGATGTGAAGGGCAAACGCATGCCCGGAATCGTCATCACGCTTCCGGGCATGACCATCACCTGATGTATCGGCATGCTGAATAGCTGCGCGTTTATCGGAATGGCGGGAATCTCGAGGGCGATATCGGCACCGATCAGGCCTTGGTAGTCGCCCCGCCACAAGACGCCGTTGCTGTAGTTGCCGGCGATGAAGGCGCCGGTGTTGACGTTGCCGGTGTTGGCCACTCCAGTGTTGTAGTCGCCGGTGTTGAAGTAGCCGGTGTTGTAGTTACCTGCGTTGAAGCTGCCGGTGTTGTAGTTGCCGGTGTTGAAGTTCCCGGTGTTGTAGCTGCCCGGGTTGAAGCCGCCGGTGTTGACGTCGCCGGTGTTGAACCAGCCGGTGTTGGTGCTGCCCGTGTTGCCGAGGCCGAAGTTTCCGGTGCCGCTGTTTCCGATGCCGAAATTGCCGGTGCCCGAGTTGAACAACCCGACGTTTCCGCTGCCGGAGTTGAACAGGCCGATGTTGTGGCTGCCCGAGTTGAAGCTGCCGAACCCGATCTGTCCGTTGCCGGTGAGCCCGATGCCGACATTGTTGCTGCCCGTATTCCCAAAGCCGACATTGTTGCTGCCGGTGTTCGCAAAGCCGATGTTGTGGCCGCCCAGGTTGGCCAAACCCAGGTTGTCGCTGCCCAGGTTTGCAAAGCCGAGGTTGTAGCTGCCCAAATTGCCGAAGCCGACGTTGAACACGCCGACGTTTCCGTTGCCCACGTTGTTGGCGCCGACGTTTGCCAAGCCGAGATTGAAGCCCGCCGCGCTCGGGGGGCCGGCAGCGGCTGCCGCGGCGCTGGTCAGCCGCTCCGATAGGCCCGCCAGCTTCTTCAGCTGCTGGGTGAACGGCATCAACGCGGAGACGGCCGCCGACGCTCCAGCGTGATAGCCAACCATCGCGGCCACATCCTGGGCCCACATCCGCTCATAGGCGGCCTCGGTGGCCGCGATCGCCGGAGCGTTGAATCCCAGCAGATTCGAGCTCACCAGCGACACCAGCACGGCGCGGTTGGCCGCGACGATCGCCGGATGCACCGTCGCTGCCCGCGCCGCCTCGAACGTGGCCACGGCTACCCGTGCCTGAGCGGCGGCCTGCTCAGCCTGGGCCGTTGCCGAAATCAACCAGCCCAGGTAGGGGGCTACCGCGCGCGCCATCGCAACCGCCGCGGGGCCGCGCCACGCCGCATCCGCCAGGCCCGAGGTCACCGACCCAAACCACGACGCCGCCACCGCCAGTTCGTCGGCTAGTCCGTCCCAGGCCGCCGCGGCCGCCAACATCGGCCCCGATCCGGCCCCGAGATACATCCGTAACGAATTGACCTCGGGCGCCGACACCACGAAATCCATCCGTCATACCCGTTCGTCAGCTGGCCGTCGGAGGTACGTTCAGGCTAATCAATCGTCTACTACTCGACTAGCCCGTGAACGGGTGAAAAATGCTAGGACATTCACGTATTGGCCCGAGTGGGGCTGGTCGAGTATCAGGGGAAGCTTTATGGGGCAAAGTCAAGTTTGTGGTTCGTCGTATCGGGGCGATCCAACCGAGCACATGTTTAGTGCACCAGAACGACGGGCCGTGTATCGGGTGATCGCCGAACGCCGAGACATGCGCCGGTTCGTGCCCGGCGGTGTGGTGTCCGAGGATGTGCTGGCGCGGCTGTTGCACGCCGCACACGCCGCGCCCAGCGTCGGTCTGATGCAGCCATGGCGCTTTATCCGCATCACCGACGAGACACTCAAGCGACGCATCCACGCGCTCGTCGACGACGAACGCCTACTCACCGCCGAAGCCCTGGGAGCACGGGAAGAAGAATTCCTGGCGCTGAAGGTCGAGGGCATTCTCGACTGCGCCGAGCTGCTGGTGGTGGCGCTGTGCGACCGCAGAGGGTCCTACATCTTCGGCCGGCGCACCCTGCCCCAGATGGATCTGGCGTCGGTGTCGTGCGCCATCCAAAACCTGTGGCTGGCAGCGCGGTCCGAAGGCCTGGGCATGGGATGGGTGTCGCTGTTCGACCCACAACGTTTAGCGGCCCTGCTGGCGATGCCCGCCGACGCCGAACCGGTGGCCATCTTGTGCCTGGGGCCGGTGCCCGAGTTTCCGGACCGGCCCGCGCTGGAACTGGATGGCTGGGCCTACGCGCGGCCACTCGCGGAATTCGTCTCCGAAAACCGATGGAGTTATCCGTCGGCGCTGGCCACAGATCACCATCACGGCGAATAGGTCACGCCGACCGCGAGGTTGACGTATTCGGCCGGCACGTCAAAGGCCAGCGATCGCCGCGGCAAGCGGCTCAACACATCTTCACCGATAGTGGCCTTGAAGTGCAGCGCGAGCTGGCCGCTGAACTTCGGGTCGACATCGGCGACATCGAGATCGAGTTGCAGACCCGTCGGCGAGATTTCGGCGGTTGCGGCACCGGCCTGCGGCCCGTCCCAGCGCGCGTCGACGACCCGGCCGGCTAGCTTCGGCACCATCGACAGGGTTCCCAGCACCCGCTGTTCGGTGAACGCCAGCGCACCCACGTAGCTGGCGATGCTGTGCGATGCCCGCAGCCCCGGGATAACGCCGGTGAACCGCCTGGTGACGGCCACGTATTCGGCAAGGTAGATGAGTCCCTCAGCCTCAACCTGACAGCGTAGGTCAGCAGGCAGCCTGCCGAGACCAAACCACTTGCGAACAATGACAGCCATGAGGCCAGTATGGAGTCGTTTTGTCGGTGCCGCACCGATGCTGGTAGGAGTTAGAGCATGACTCGCCCGCAAGCGCTTCTCGCTGTTTCGCTCGCTTTTGTCGCAACCGCGGTGTATGCCGTCATGTGGGTGGGGCACTCCCAGGATTGGGGTTGGCTGCATAGTTTCGATTGGTCGTTGTTGAACGCAGCGCACGACATCGGGATAAAGAACCCTGCGTGGGTGCGCTTCTGGGATGGTGTATCCCTGATCTTGGGCCCAGTCGTGCTGCGGCCGCTGGGTTTGCTGGCCGCGATGGTCGCACTGGCGAAGCGCAAGATACGGATAGCGTTGTTGCTGTTGGCCTGTTTACCGCTCAACGCGATCATGACGATCGCGGCCAAATCCGTGGCCCACCGCCCGCGACCGGCGACTGCGCTGGTATCTGCCCATTCGACTTCGTTTCCGTCAGGGCATGCGTTGGAGGCGACCGCAAGCGTACTCGCGCTGCTAACCGTCCTGTTGCCCATGCTGCACAGCAGGTTTACTCGGCACATCGCCATCACGGTGGGCGCGCTGTGCGTGTTGACGGTCGGTGTTGCCAGGGTGGCGTTGAACGTGCATCATCCGACCGACGTTGTTGCCGGCTGGGCGCTGGGGTACCTGTATTTCCTCGTGTGCCTGTGCGTATTTCGACCGCCGTCGATATTCGGTGCCCAACGCGCGTCTCATGCTTTGTCGCCGCCAGTGGAGGTGTCGAGACAACCCGAACCGGAAGTCGACACGGCCCGCTAAAGCCATGGTGCGCTGTGCATTTCGCTTTGTCACCGCACAGTGACCCAGCCGGATTCTAACCTTGACTTGACCACACGAGGTGATTGTCTGACGATTGAGCGATGAGCCGACTCCTAGCTTTGCTGTGCGCTGCGGTATGCACGGGCTGCGTTGCTGTGGTTCTCGCGCCAGTGAGCCTGGCCGTCGTCAACCCGTGGTTCGCGAACTCGGTCGGCAATGCCACTCAGGTGGTTTCGGTGGTGGGAACCGGCGGTTCGACGGCCAAGATGGATGTCTACCAACGCACCGCCGCCGGCTGGCAGCCGCTCAAGACCGGTATCACCACCCATATCGGTTCGGCGGGCATGGCGCCGGAAGCCAAGAGCGGATATCCGGCCACTCCGATGGGGGTTTACAGCCTGGACTCCGCTTTTGGCACCGCGCCGAATCCCGGTGGCGGGTTGCCGTATACCCAAGTCGGACCCAATCACTGGTGGAGTGGCGACGACAATAGCCCCACCTTTAACTCCATGCAGGTCTGTCAGAAGTCCCAGTGCCCGTTCAGCACGGCCGACAGCGAGAACCTGCAAATCCCGCAGTACAAGCATTCGGTCGTGATGGGCGTCAACAAGGCCAAGGTCCCAGGCAAAGGCTCCGCGTTCTTCTTTCACACCACCGACGGCGGGCCCACCGCGGGTTGTGTGGCGATCGACGATGCCACGCTGGTGCAGATCATCCGTTGGCTGCGGCCTGGTGCGGTGATCGCGATCGCCAAGTAACCCCGGACCTCGATTGTGAACTGTGCGACGGGTTTTCGGCGTGTTGCGTCGTGAGATTCACGTTCGGCGTCAATCGGCCAGCGCGCGGCCCGGCCTGATGTTGAAGTTAAGGCCCGCCAACGACATGGTCGCCTCGTAGGTTCGGTCGTAGCCGGTGGCGCTGATCCGCCAGCCGTCGGTGGTTCGTCGGTACTGGTCGTGGTAGAACGCGGCGCCGATGAGCATGAAATTGAACTCGGCGACGATGACCCGGTCTTGCAGGTACCAGATGCCGGTTGCGGTATCGCCGGTCACGGTGATTTCCGGATGGGTGACCCGGTGTTCGGTGATGACACCCGGGCCGAGTGCCTGGCGCAGGTAGTCGACCAGGTCGGCGCGGTTGGTGAAGTGCAGCTCCGTACCGACCGATGACCCGTAATCGCCGGTGACATCCTCGGCCAGGGTGTCGGTGAAGTCGTCCCAATGCTTGGTGTCCAATGCCCGCAGATACCGGTATTTGAGCTGTTTGATCGCTGCAATGTCGGCTGGATCACCCGGAGTCACCACGCCATTGCAGCACACCGGCTCACGGGTAGCTTTGGGGTATGAGCCAATCCCGGTACGCGGGGTTGTCCCGCAGCGAGCTGGCAGTTCTGTTACCCGAGCTGTTGTTGATCGGCCAGCTGATCGACCGATCGGGCATGGCCTGGTGTATACAGGCATTCGGCCGCCAGGAGATGCTGCAGATCGCCATCGAGGAGTGGGCGGGCGCCAGCCCGATCTACACCAAGCGCATGCAAAAGGCGCTGAACTTCGAGGGCGACGACGTGCCCACCATCTTCAAGGGGCTACAGCTCGACATCGGCGCGCCGCCGCAATTCATGGACTTCCGTTTCACCCTGCACGACCGCTGGCACGGCGAGTTTCACCTCGACCACTGCGGTGCGCTGCTCGACGTGGAGCCGATGGGCGACGACTACGTCGTCGGCATGTGCCACACCATCGAAGATCCGACGTTCGACGCCACCGCGATCGCGACCAACCCGCGCGCGCAGGTGCGCCCCATCCACCGGCCGCCCCGCAAGCCGGCCGACCGGCATCCGCACTGTGCGTGGACCGTCATCATCGACGAGTCCTATCCCGAGGCTGAGGGTATTCCGGCGCTGGACGCGGTCCGTGAAACCAAAGCTGCCACCTGGGAATTAGACAACGTCGATGCGTCTGACGACGGGCTGGTGGACTATTCGGGTCCGCTGGTGTCCGACCTGGACTTCGGGGCGTTCTCGCATTCCGCACTGGTGCGGATGGCCGATGAGGTCTGCCTGCAAATGCACCTGCTGAATCTGTCGTTCGCCATTGCCGTGCGGAAACGGGCCAAAGCCGATGCTCAACTGGCCATTTCGGTGAACACCCGCCAGTTGATCGGAGTGGCCGGGCTGGGCGCAGAACGCATTCACCGTGCGATGGCTTTACCCGGCGGAATCGAAGGCGCGTTAGGTGTGCTGGAGCTACACCCGCTGCTCAACCCGGCCGGTTACGTGCTGGCCGAAACGTCGCCGGACCGTCTGGTGGTGCACAACTCGCCAGCCCACGCCGACGGCGCCTGGATTTCGTTGTGCACACCGGCATCCGTGCAGCCGTTGCAGGCCATCGCCACCGCTGTAGACCCGCATCTGAAGGTTCGGATCAGCGGGACGGACACCGACTGGACCGCGGAACTCATCGAGGCCGATGCCCCAGCGAGCGAACTGCCGGAGGTGTTGGTAGCCAAGGTCAGTCGCGGATCGGTCTTCCAGTTCGAGCCGAGGCGCTCACTGCCGTTGACCGTGAAATGAGCTCGATGCGATCTGTCAAGTCGGTGGCGGTACCGCTTCGGTGACACCACCGCATCGACCGCATACCAATGAGGTTGTCACCGAACCGTATACGGCCCACCCGCCGCTATGGTTAACGCTGGCCACCGACCCCTATTGACGAAAGCCTTCCGCTATGTACGACCCGCTGGGGTTGTCGATCGGGACCACAAACCTGGTCGCGGCGGGTAACGGAGGTCCGCCGGTTACTCGTCGCGCCGTGCTGACCCTGTACCCGCATTGCGCACCGAAAATCGGTGTGCCTAGCCAGAACCCGAACTTGATCGAGCCGGGCGCCCTAATGAGCGGCTTTGTTGAGCGCATTGGAGATGCGGTGGCGCTGGTGTCTCCCGACGGATCCGTGCACGATCCAGACCTCTTGCTGGTCGAGGCGCTGGATGCGATGGTGCTGACCGCCGGTGCGGACGCGAGTTCCTCGGAGATCGCCATTGCCGTTCCCGCGCATTGGAAGCCCGGAGCTGTACACGCACTGCGTAACGGTTTGCGGACGCACGTCGGCTTCGTCCGCAGCGGCATGGCGCCGCGCCTGGTTTCCGATGCGATCGCGGCGTTGACCGCGGTGAACTCGGAATTGGGCCTGCCCCACGGCAGTGTGGTGGGGTTGCTTGATTTCGGTGGCTCCGCGACTTACGTCACCTTGGTGGAGACCAAGTCGGATTCCAGGACGTCGGATTTCCAGCCCGTTAGTGCCACGGCACGGTACCAGGACTTTTCCGGTAGTCAGATCGACCAGGCTTTGCTGCTTCGGGTCATCGACCAATTCGGGTACGGCGATGACGTCGATCCGGCCAGTACCGCCGCGGTCGGGCAACTCGGCCAACTCAGGGAGCAGTGCCGTGCGGCAAAGGAACGACTGTCCACCGACGTTGCCACGGAATTGTTCGCTGAGCTTGCCGGGTGCAGCTCGAGCATCGAGATGACTCGGGAACAGCTCGAAGACCTGATCCAGGATCCATTGACCGGCTTCATCTACGCGTTCGACGACATGCTGGCGCGCCACAACGCGAGCTGGGCGGATCTCGCGGCGGTGGTCACCGTCGGCGGTGGTGCCAATATTCCCCTTGTGACTCAACGTCTTTCGTTCCACACTCGTCGACCTGTGCTGACCGCGTCGCAACCCGGGTGCGCGGCGGCGATGGGTGCGTTGCTGCTCGCCAACCGTGGGGGAGAGCGCGATTCGCGAACGCGGACGTCCATCGGCCTCGCCACGGCCGCAGCCGCCGGCACCAGTGTCATCGAGCTGCCGGCCGGCGACGTCATGGTCATCGACCATGAGGCCTTGACCGATCGCGAGTTGGCCTGGTCGCAGACCGACTTCCCAAGCGAAGCTCCGGCGCGTTTCGAGGGCGACTCGTATAACGAAGGCGGCCCCTGCTGGTCGATGCGTCTGAACGCGGTCGAGCCCCCCAAAGGACCAGCGTGGCGGCGAATCCGGGTGTCGCAGTTGCTCATCGGGGTGTCGGCGGTAGTGGCCATGACCGCGATCGGGGGCGTGGCATTGACGTTGACAGCCATCGAGAGACGCCCAAGCCCGCTACCAACCCCAATTGTGCCCGGCCTGGCCCCGATGCCGCCCGGATCCGTCGTGCCTAGCTCGCGCGCACCGACCCCGCCGCCACCGCCGTCGACCGTTGCGCCGCTTCCCAGTGCGGCACCGGCCCCGACGACGGTCGCGCCGGCACCGCCGCCGCCCACACAGGTGGTGACGACCACGACAGCGCCACCCGTCACCACGACGCCGAGGCCGTCGCCGACCACCACAACGACCACCGCGCCACCGTCGACAACGACGACAACCGAGCCGCCGGTGACGACCACTTCGACGATTCCAACGATTCCGACGACTACGACGACGGTGAAGATGACCACGGAGTGGTTGCACGTCCCGTTTTTGCCCGTTCCGATCCCGGTCCCGATTCCGCAAAATCCGGGTGCCGGCGAACCGCAGAACCCGTTCGGAAGCCTTGGCTCTGGGTGAGCCGCGTTCCCCGGAGCTGGCCCCGTCGGTGTCAGGTCCGTAGTATCGGTATGGGTTGCTGAGGAGGTCGCGTGGGCGACTATGGTCCGTTTGGATTCGATCCCGACGAATTCGATCGGGTGATCCGGGAGGGGAGCGAGGGACTGCGCGACGCGTTCGAGCGGATCGGCAGGTTCCTCAGCTCATCCGGCGCGGGAACGGGCTGGTCGGCAATCTTCGAGGACTTGTCCCGGCGCTCGCGTCCGGCGCCGGAGACCGCCGGCGAGGCCGGTGACGGTGTGTGGGCCATCTATACGGTGGACGCCGACGGTGGTGCCCGCGTTGAACAGGTGTATGCGACCGAGCTTGACGCCCTGCGCGCGAACAAGGACAACACCGACCCGAAACGCAAAGTCCGCTTCCTGCCATACGGCATCGCGGTCAGCGTCCTCGACGATCCGGTGGACGAGGCCCAGTAACGTCAGCCCTGCTGGACGCTGTTGGAACCGCCGGCATTGCTGATCTTCGGCGAGCCCGAGTGATACGTGACCTCGTTGTTGAAGCCGGCGGCTTCGATGGTGTCGACGGAGTCGACGGTGACCGAGTTCCTCATGCCGGACACGGTGAGGCTGGTGCAGTGGCCGGTGATCACCACCGTGTTGGACATGCCGCTGACGCTGACAATGCTGTCGTTGCAGGCGATTGTCCGGTTCACGTTGACGCCGGAGACGCTCAGGCTGGCGCCGGCCGGCGGAAGAGTGGTGGCCGGTTGCGCAGTCGGGGTTGGAACAGCCCGGGAGACAGACGGGGTGGGCGAGAGAACGACGAAGTTGCCTTGGGAAAGCCGCTGTGCGCTGAATGCGGCGATGCCACCCACCAGAACCAGCACGCCGACAACGACGACCGCGGCCAGGATCCACCACGCCCTGTTGCCGGAGGACGATCGCGGCGATGGGCCGCCGAACGGGCCGCCATAGCTATACGGCGGCGGTGGCGGGCCGGGTGGATAGGTGTAGCCGCCCGACTGCGAGCCGCCGAGTTCGGAGGCGCGTGCCACGTCGGCTAGCGGCCGCTCCAGTTCCCGGATTCGCGCCTCCGGGTCATCCTCTGGGTTCATGCACAGATGCTCCCACACGACGATCATGCCGCATAGGTAGTTGCGCCCGGCGGCACCACACGATTCGGCTTGGCCTGCTATCGTCCCATGCTTATGCCTGAGATGGATCGTCGCCGAATGATGATGATGGCGGGGTTCGGCGCCCTGGCTGCCGCGCTTCCCGCCCCGACAGCCTGGGCCGACCCGTCCCGGCCGGCCGCGCCGGCTGGTCCGACACCGGCGCCCGCCGCGCCGGCTGCGGCAACCGGTGGGCTTTTGTTCCACGACGAGTTCGACGGGCCGGCCGGTTCGGTCCCGGACCCGTCCAAGTGGCAGGTGTCGAACCACCGGACGCCCATCAAGAACCCGGTGGGCTTTGACCGGCCCCAGTTTTTTGGGCAGTACCGCGACAGTCGACAGAACGTGTTCCTCGACGGCAACTCCAATCTCGTGCTGCGCGCTACCCGAGAGGGCAACAGGTATTTCGGTGGCCTGGTCCACGGCCTGTGGCGGGGTGGCATCGGGACCACCTGGGAGGCCCGGATCAAGTTCAACTGCCTGGCTCCGGGCATGTGGCCCGCCTGGTGGTTGTCCAATGACGATCCTGGTCGCAGCGGCGAAATCGACCTGATCGAGTGGTATGGCAACGGGACTTGGCCGTCGGGAACCACCGTGCACGCCAACCCGGACGGCACCGCATTCGAGACCTGCCCGATCGGTGTGGACGGTGGTTGGCACAACTGGCGCGTCACGTGGAATCCGAGCGGCATGTACTTCTGGCTGGATTACGCCGACGGCATTGAGCCCTACTTCTCGGTTCCGGCGACCGGAATCGAAGACCTCAACGAGCCCATCCGCGAGTGGCCGTTCAACGACCCCGGCTACAAGGTGTTTCCGGTGTTGAACCTTGCGGTTGGCGGTTCTGGTGGCGGCGATCCCGCGACGGGTTCCTATCCACAGGAGATGCTCGTCGACTGGGTGCGCGTCTTTTAACGCCTCGCGCTCTTGCCCGGGGTGCTACCCGGCTTGCTCGGAGAAAGCATGGAGTTTTTGGTCACCATGACCACCCGCGTTCCCGATAGCATGCCCGCGGACGCAGTCGAGCGGGTCCGTGCCCGCGAGGCTGCCCGCTCGCGCGAGCTCGCGGCACAGGGAAAGCTACTCCGCCTGTGGCGCCCGCCGCTGCGGCCGGGCGAATGGCGCACCCTGGGGCTGTTCGCCGCCGACGACAACGGCGAACTGGAGCAGCTGCTGGCCTCGATGCCGCCGCGGTCGTGGCGCACCGACGACGTCACGCCGCTGGGTGCTCACCCGAACGACCCGGTTGGCCAGGGGATAACCATCGCGCCGGGTAAGGGTCCGGAGTTTCTGATCGCGACGACCATTATGGTGCCACCGGGTACCCCGGCTCAGGTGGTCGACGACACCGTGGCGCGCGAGGCTCGCCGCGCGCCCGAGCTGGCCGGGCGGGGACACCTGGTGCGGTTGTGGGCACTACCCGACGGACCGGACGGCCAGCGCACCCTGGGGCTGTGGCGGGCTCGCGACCCTGGCGAGCTGATGGCCATCCTGGAATCGCTACCGCTTGCTGGCTGGATGACCATCGAGACCACGCCGCTGAGTCCGCATCCCGATGATCCGATCCGCATGCCCTGACCGTTTCCGGTGTCGCCGGGCTCTTAGGCGCCGTCCCACTCGCCGCGGGCGATGAGAACATCACGAAGTAGGTCCGCGCGATCGGTGATGATGCCGTCCACGTCCATGTCGAGAAGGGTGTGCATCACATCGGGTTCGTCGACGGTCCAGGCATGCACTTGGCGTCCCGCAGCATGAAAGCCGCGGACCCGTGCCGGCGTAATGACCGGTACACCGCCAAGCCGTGACGGTAGTTGCACGCAGTCGATGTCGCGCATCATCCGCCAGGCATATGCCCGGCTGCCCAGCGGACGCGCGGTCAGCCACGCCAGCAGCGCGCCCGTTCCTGCCGAACTAGCGACCCGCTTGGTCAGCAGGCGCAATGCGCGCCGGCGACGGCGCTCGGAAAACGAACCGATCAGCACCCGGTTGTGCGCGTTGCACCGCTCGATGACGTTGACGGTCGGCTCGATCGCCGATGCGGCTTTAATGTCGATGTTGACCCGCATGTCTGGCAGCGCGGTAAGCAGGTCTTCCAGGGTTGGGATCGACTGCCCCGCACCCAGCTGCGCCTTGCGGACATCACGCCAATCCAACCGGTCGACCGCGCCGGATAACCCCACCCCGGGCGCCAGCCTACGGTCATGCAGGATCACGGCTACGCCGTCCCGGGTGGCGCGAACGTCGGTCTCGATGTAGCGGAATCCGAGCTTGGCCGCCTCCTGGAACGCCCCCATGCTGTTCATGGGCAATCTGAACGACGTAAATCCTCTGTGCGCCATGGCAATCCGCCCCCCATGGCGAAGAAATTCCACGGTAGGTGCGCCACCGTCGCTCATCAGGTCAGTATCACATAGCCTCGGCCGCCGGGGGCGTCCACGCCGGGGGCAGCACCGCTCTGTCGGCGACGGTTCCTGTGCACCAGCCGCTTTCGCATCGCAGTGGTAATGGGCGCTCCCATACGGCGCGGTCGGCGACGACGGTGCATGGGCCGGCCATCGTTTTGGGCCTTCCCCGCCTTGCCGCCGGGCCACCGACGTTCAGCATCACCATCAGCGTCGACGTGTCACATCGGAGCCGATGACGGGAATCGAACCCGCGTATTCAGCTTGGGAAGCTGATGTTCTGCCATTGAACTACATCGGCACGGTTGCCTCGAAAGGCTAGCATCCAGAATCATTCCATCACCCCCAGGCCGTACAAGATCAGAAATCCGGCAAAGAACATCACGGCCATCCATGGCCGCTCCGGCGTTTCGTGCGCCTCGACAAGCAGTTCCTCCACGACCAGCCAGAGCAGCGCCCCCGCCGCGAACGCCAACACGAGGGTCAGGACGGTATTTCCCGCCCGGCCCAGCGCCACGGCACCTGACACACCGCCCACCGCGATCACTAGGCTCAGGGCGCTTGTGGTCGCCGCGGCCCGGATCCTAGGCATTCCGGAGCCGGCCAGGCGCAGGGCCACCGCCAGACCCAGGAACAGCACCTCGACCGTCAGGGCGATGGTGATGATGATCGCGGTGCGACTGGACACCGTCGCGCCCGTTGCGACCAGCAACCCGTCGATGAAGAGGTCAACCGCGACTACGGTGAGGAACCCGACGGGCAGTTCGCCCACGTCGTCGCCGTCTTGATGTTCCCCGTGGCCGTCAAATCGGCGCAGTGCAACGAGTACCGCGACGCCTGCACTGAAGCCCACAACGATCAGCCAGAGCGGACCTCTGCTGCGCAGGTCTGGTAGCACTTCCCCGGCCACGGCGGCCATGACAATTCCCGCGGCGAAATGTTGGACGCCGCTGACCATCGCCGCCGACGGCGTGCGCACCGACGGGACCACGCCGCCGAGAATCCCGGCGAGAACCGGGAAGGTGACCAACGAGGCGGCCGTTGTGACGTTGCTGATGCCAACCTCCCGGTTTCGGTCGAAGATCTCGGCTCGGGCACGCTTGAACATTGTGACGGCTAGTGACAAATGCAGCGACTTTCGGGGAAACGGGCATTGAAATAAGGAAGGAACAGCATGTCGAAGGTGCTGGTCACCGGATTCGGACCCTACGGCGTGACGCCGGTAAATCCGGCACAGCTCACCGCCGAAGAGCTGGATGGTCGCACCATCGCCGGCGCAACGGTCATCTCGCGGATCGTGCCCAACACGTTCTTCGAGTCGATCGCGGCAGCTCAGCAGGCCATCGCAGAGATCGAGCCAGCATTGGTGATCATGCTGGGCGAATACCCGGGACGCAGCATGATCACCGTCGAGCGACTCGCGCAAAACGTCAACGACTGCGGGCGGTACGGCCTCGCCGACTGCGCCGGCAGGGTTTTGGTCGGTGAGCCAACCGACCCCGCCGGCCCGGTCGCCTACCACGCGACCGTACCGGTTCGCGCGATGGTGCTGGCCATGCGAAAGGCCGGCGTGCCAGCTGACGTCTCGGACGCGGCGGGCACGTTCGTGTGCAATCACCTCATGTACGGCGTGCTGCACCACCTCGCCCAGAAGGGTCTGCCCGTCCGCGCCGGTTGGATTCATCTGCCGTGCCTGCCCAGCGTCGCCGCACTGGATCACAACCTCGGTGTTCCGAGCATGTCGGTCCAGACGGCGGTCGCCGGGGTCACGGCTGGCATCGAGGCAGCCATTCGGCAGTCCGCAGATATCCGCGAACCGATCCCGTCGCGATTGCAGATCTAGGGCGCAGCTGACGGCGGTCTTCTAGAGATTAGATATTTATTCTTCCGTTATCTTGTCGTAATCTGCTCAGCGTGGGCCGACATGAATTAGCTAGGGACCGGCGAAAGTCGTCAGCGGTCCTGGCTGCGGTCCTCGCCCCGGCCGCCGTGTTCTTCGCCACGGGCGGAGATGTCAGTACGCTTGCCGCCCGCGCCGATGCCAACCCGGTTCTCGGCGACGACGCGCCCTGTTGTGTGCAGATCGTGCCGGTTGCACCGCTGGCTTTCTCCTCACAGATATCCGGCGGTGAAATCGGGACGGGCCTTGCTGCCAGCCAGTTCGCTTCGGCATCGAGATGGCGCATCGTATCTCGGTATTTGCCGGTAGGGGTGGCACCCGAGCAGGGTCTACAGGTCAAGACCGTCTTGACAGCCCGCAGTATCAGTGCGGCTTTCCCCGAAATTCGCGAAATCGGCGGCGTTCGGCCGGATGCGCTGAGATGGCATCCCAATGGTTTGGCGCTCGACGTGATGGTTCCCAACCCCGGCACCGCCGAGGGCATAGCGCTGGGCAACGAGATCGTCGCTTTCGTACTGAAGAACGCGACCCGATTTGGGATGCAAGATGTGATTTGGCGTGGCGCCTACTACACGCCCAACGGCGCGCGGACAACCGGGGCCGGCCACTACGACCACATCCACATCACGACCGTGGGCGGCGGGTATCCCACCGGCGAGGAACTCTACATCCGCTGAGCCAGCGTGCGGCGACAGATACGCTCGTCGGGTGCTGCTCTCCGATCGTGATCTTCGGGCCGAGATCTCCTCCGGGCGGTTGGGGATCGACCCGTTCGACGACACCCTGGTCCAGCCGTCCAGCATCGACGTCCGGCTCGATTGCTTGTTTCGGGTGTTCAACAACACTCGCTACACCCACATCGACCCGGCCAAGCAGCAGGACGAGCTGACCAGCCTGGTGCAACCGGTCGACGGGGAACCCTTCGTGTTGCACCCGGGCGAATTCGTGCTCGGCTCGACGCTGGAGCTTTTCACTCTGCCCGACAACCTCGCCGGACGGCTGGAAGGCAAGTCTTCGTTGGGCCGGCTGGGCCTGCTGACGCATTCCACCGCGGGCTTCATCGATCCTGGCTTCAGCGGTCACATCACCCTGGAGCTATCCAACGTCGCCAACCTGCCGATCACTTTGTGGCCCGGCATGAAAATCGGTCAGCTGTGCATGTTGCGCCTGACCAGCCCGTCCGAGCATCCCTACGGCAGTTCCCGGGCGGGGTCGAAATACCAGGGTCAGCGCGGGCCCACGCCGTCGCGCTCCTACCAGAACTTCATCAGGTCTACTTAGCATCCGGCGCGGCTAGGCCTGTCGCGGGTAGCTGTCACCTGCCGTTTGCCTGGTGCTCAGCGCCGCGATGCGGTTCGCTCATCGCAGCCACCTACACACAGTGGTGTGCGATGCAGCGTCTTCGGCACTGGGTATCTGGGTGCCACCCACGCCGTCGGTATGGCGCAACTGGGACACGAGGTCGTCGGGGTCGATATCGATCCCGGTAAGGTCGCCAAGCTCGCCGGGGGTGACATTCCGTTCTACGAACCCGGCCTGCGAAAGCTGTTGACTGATAACCTGGCTGCCGGCCGCTTGCGGTTCACCACCGACTACGACATGGCGGCCGATTTCGCCGACGTGCATTTCCTGGGGGTCGGCACGCCGCAAAAGATAGGCGAATATGGCGCCGACCTGCGGCATGTCCACGCCGTCATCGATGCGCTGGTGCCGCGTCTGGTCAGGGCGTCGATTCTGGTCGGCAAGTCGACAGTCCCAGTGGGCACCGCAGCCGAACTGGGACATCGGGCCGGTGCACTGGCACCCCGGGGAGTCGACGTGGAAATTGCCTGGAATCCGGAATTCCTGCGCGAGGGCTTCGCGGTGCACGACACCCTCAACCCCGACCGTATCGTCCTTGGGGTACAAGATGATTCGACGCGCGCCGAGGTAGCCGTCCGCGAGCTGTACGCGCCGCTGCTGGCAGCGGGCGTGCCGTTTCTGGTGACCGATCTGCAGACCGCGGAGTTGGTCAAGGTATCCGCCAATGCCTTTCTGGCGACCAAGATTTCGTTTATCAATGCGATCTCCGAAGTGTGCGAGGCGGCGGGTGCCGACGTTAGCCAGCTGGCCGATGCGCTCGGATACGACCCGCGGATCGGACGCCAATGCCTCAACGCGGGCTTGGGTTTCGGCGGCGGCTGCTTGCCCAAGGACATCCGCGCTTTCATGGCCCGCGCCGGCGAACTGGGAGCCGACCAGGCGTTGACGTTCCTGCGTGAAGTGGACAGCATCAACATGCGCCGGCGCACCAAGATGGTGGAACTGGCCACCACCGCATGCGGTGGCTCGTTGCTGGGCGCCAATATTGCGGTGCTCGGCGCGGCGTTCAAACCCGAATCCGATGACGTGCGCGATTCGCCCGCCCTCAATGTGGCGGGCCAGCTGCAGCTCAACGGCGCCACGGTCCACGTGTACGATCCAAAGGCCTTGGACAACGCCCACCGACTGTTCCCTACCTTGAACTATGCGGTTTCGGTTGCGGAGGCCTGCGAGCGCGCGGACGCCGTGTTGGTGCTTACCGAATGGCGGGAGTTCATCGATCTCGAACCCGCTGATCTAGCCAACCGGGTGCGGGCCCGGGTGATCGTGGACGGCCGCAACTGCCTCGACGTGACCCGCTGGCGGCGGGCAGGCTGGCGGGTGTTCCGGCTGGGAGTGCCGCGATTAGGGCACTGACCGGCGCAGCCAGCGCAAGTACTCTCGGTCACCGAGCAGTTCCAGACGACGCCACAGCACGGGGTTGTCGGCGGACTGGGTGAAATGGCAGCCGATAGCGGCTAGCTGTCGGCTGCGGTCAACCTCGATCATGATGTCGAGGTGACCGTGACCGCGCCCCCCGAAGGAGGCGCTGAACTCGGCGTTGAGCCGATCGGCGATCGGTTGGGGCAGTGCCCAGGCCAATACGGGGATACTGGGTGTCGAAGCCGCCGCGAGCGCAGCTTCGGTTGCGCGACGGTGGTCGGGGTGGCCTGTTACGCCGTTGTCGTCGAACACGAGTAGCAGGTCTGCTCCGGCGAGGGCATCCACCACGCGTTGCGTCAGCTCGTTGAGCGGGATCTGCGCTAGACCGTTATCCGGGTATGCGAGTAGTTGCACATGATCGACACCCAGGACCTGTGCCGCAGCGGCGAGTTCCTCCCGGCGCACCTCACCGAGGTTTCGGTCGGTCCGGCCGAGTGTGGAGGCCTCGCCGTGGGTGAAGCACAATCCTCGCAGCCGCGTTCCCTGCGCCGTGAAATCACCCAATACCGCCCCGAGCCCGAAGGACTCGTCGTCCGGATGGGCGAACACAGCAAGCACTTCGTGTGCGCAGGGGAGACGGTTGCAGCTGTTCATCGATTCACCGTCCGGAGGATCCGTGCGCGCGGGTGGACAGCCGCCGCATATTATGTAGTTCCAATGAGCAATGGAATTATATTCCCAAGGATGACTGGAAATGGCTGGACAGTCCGATCGTAAGGCGGCGTTGTTGGACCAGGTAGCGCGCGTGGGCAAGGCGCTGGCCAATGGGCGGCGATTGCAAATCCTGGACTTGCTCGCCCAAGGTGAGCGCGCGGTAGAAGCGATCGCGACGGCGACCGGGATGAACCTGACCACGGCATCGGCGAATCTGCAGGCGCTGAAGAGCGGCGGGCTGGTCGAGGCTCGCCGCGAGGGGACCCGGCAGTACTACCGGATTGCTGGGGAAGACGTGGCAAGGCTGTTCGCGCTGGTGCAAGTGGTTGCCGACGAGCATCTGGCCGACGTGGCGGTCGCGGCCGCAGACGTGCTCGGTTCGCCGGAGGATGCGATCACCCGTGCGGAGCTGCTGCGGCGGCGCGAAGCCGGCGAGGTCACCCTGGTCGACGTGCGACCGCACGAGGAATACCAGGCCGGCCATATCCCGGGCGCCATCAATATCCCGATAGCCGAACTGGCCGACCGGCTCGCCGAACTAACTGGCGACCGCGACATTGTCGCCTACTGTCGTGGTGCCTACTGCGTCATGGCCCCCGATGCCGTCCGCATCGCGCGCGACGCGGGGCGGGAGGTGAAACGCCTCGACGACGGAATGCTCGAATGGCGATTGGCCGGACTGCCGGTCGACGAGGGTGCACCGGTCGGGCATGGGGATTGATCGCCCGTGGGGCCGAAGGGAAGTCTACGTTTGGTGAAGCGGCAGCCAGAACTGCTCGTTGCCCAGCATGAACACTGGCAGGACACCTACCGAGCGCATCCGGTGCTGTACGGAACCCGCCCGTCAGAGCCGGGGGTATATGCCGCCGAGGTGTTCAATGCCGACGGCGTGCAGCGGGTGCTGGAGTTGGCGGCCGGTCATGGGCGTGACACCCTGTATTTCGCTGGCTAGGGCTTCACGGTGGTGGCCACCGATTTCAGCGACGTTGCCGTCGCGCAACTTCGCCGAAGTGCCCAAGCGCGCGGGGTCTCCGCGCGGGTGCAACCGATTGTGCACGATCTGCGCCAGCCTCTGCCCGTCAAAACCGGTTCCATTGACGGCGCCTTTGCACACATGGCGTTGTGTATGGCGTTGTCCACCAGCGAAATTCATGCAGTCGTTGCCGAGGTCGGCCGGGTGTTGAGGCCGGGTGGAAAGTTCATCTACACCGTTCGGCATACCGGCGATGCGCACTACGGCGCCGGGCAGGCCCACGGTGACGACATCTTCGAGTGCGCAGGGTTCGCAGTGCACTTCTTCCGCCGTGAGCTGGTAGCGCGCCTGGCTACCGGTTGGGTACTCGAGGAGGTACACGATTTCGAGGAAGGTGAGCTGCCCCGGCGGCTATGGCGGGTCACTGTCACCAAGCCCGCCTAGCCGGCGCTGTGGGATCAGCCGCAGGTGTGCACCGTGTTTGGGGACGGTGGTGATGTTGCGCACCAACGGAGTCTCGCCTTTGGACGGGCCGGCGGCGGTGATGGTGAAGCGGCGGAAAATCTCTTGCAGGATGACCGCTCCCTCGGTGAGGGCGAACCCGAAGCCGAGGCATCGGCGCACACCGCCGCCGAATGGCAGCCAGGTGTTGGGTGCCACGCTGCCGTCAAGGAACCGGCTAGGACGAAACTCTGTGGGTTTGGGGTGCGATACCTCGCTGGCGTGGGCCAACAGGATCGACGTGTTGACCACCGTCCCCGCTGGCAGTCGCCAACCACCGATCTCTGCCGGCGCGGTGACCTTGCGAGCGGTAGAAGCGATGACGGTGTGTCGGCGCATTCCTTCCTTGAGGACGGCCTCCAAGAATCCGTCGTCACCGCCGACGGCAGCCCAGACTACTTGGCTTTGGATTTCCGGAGCATGGGCAAGTTCCCACAACGTCCAGGACAGGGCGGCGGCGGTTGTCTCATGACCGGCCAGCAGCAACGTGATGAGCTGGTCGCGAAGCTCGGCATCGGTCAGCGGCTTAGTAGGCGTGTCCTTGGTTTGCAAAAGTCTGGATAGCACGTCGGTTCGGGCGGTGAGATCGGAATCGATACGGCGGGAGGCGATCTCGCGGTAGAGGATCTCGTCTATCTTGGTTTGGTTATGGAAGAAGCGCTTCCAGGGATTCATCCGCTTGAGCGACGGGTACGGAACGCCCGCGAGAATCGCGGGATGGATGTTTATGATCTGTTGCAGCCGACTAGTCAACTCGGCCTTGACTTTTGGGTCAGTGACCCCGAAAACGACCCGCAGGATGATGTCGAGGGTGAGCGCATTCATGTGGTCAAGACTGTTGATCGTTGCGTGGGGCCGCCAGCGCGTGATGTGTTCACGCGCAACGGAGGCGATCATGTCGCGGTATCCGCGCAGCGCGGCGCGGGTGAACGCGGGCATGAGCAGCGATCGCATCCGCGCGTGTTCGGCTTCGTCGGTCATCAATACCGAGTGCTCGCCCATGACAAAACCAAGGATGTGGTTGCCTTCGCCCGCGTGCAGCGACCTCGGGTCGGCCGCGAAGATCTCTTTGATGTGTTCGGGGCGGGTATAGACCACGAGGTTGTCGGCATATGGGGGCACCCGCAAGGAGAACACGTCGCCGTACTTGCGATGCATCGCTGGCAGGAACCATTCCCGAAACCTCAGGTACAGCACGCTCTGCAGGTAGCGGGGTAGCCGCGGCCCGGGTGGCAGGCCCGTCGTCAACGTGCTTGCCATGGCGGCTCCCTTCTGATAATCAAATGTTTGATGTAAACGAATGCTTATCACGATAGGATGCAGCTGTGCAACAGCAACGCACAAACCGCGACAAACTGCTCGACGGCGCTCTGGCTTGTTTACGAGAACGCGGCTACGGCAACACCAGCTCGCGCGACATCGCTCGTGCGGCAGGGGTGAACATCGCGTCGATCAACTACCACTTCGGTAGCAAGGACGCGCTGCTCGACGATGCGCTCGGCCGGTGCTTTTCGACGTGGAACCAGCGTGTCCAGGAGGCATTCGATCACTCCCGCGCCGCCGGTCCGGCCGGGCAGATCCTGGCGGTACTCGAAGCCACCGTCGATTCGTTCGAGCAGATCCGCCCCGCCGTGTATGCGTGTGTGGAGTCATACGCTCCGGCGTTGCGCTCAGAGGCCTTGCGGGAGCGCCTGGCCGCCGGATATGCCGACGTTCGGCAGCATTCGGTCGATCTGGCTGGCGCTGCGCTTGCCGGTACCGACATAGCACCGCCGGAGAACCTGTCGACCATCGTCTCGGTGTTGATGGCGGTCATCGATGGCCTCATGATCCAGTGGATCGCCGATCCGTCCGCCACCCCGCGATCGACCGAGGTAATCCGAGCGCTTGCCAGCATCGGCGCGGTCGTCACGTCGCAGTTGCGGTGAACCACACGGTCGCCGGATGGTCTGCACTGCGCTTGATGCCGACGTCGATGAAGCCGGCAGCGCCAAGCCACGCGGCGGTGTCGAGGGTGGGGGGCACGCGATAGATCGCGGGATCGAAACGGGCCGCCAGTGGTTGGTCATCGGATATCGATGTAAGGACGAGTCGACCCCCGGGCCGCAGGGCTCGAGCGATGTCGCAAAGGCTGGCGCGGGGATCGGGCCAGAAGTAAAAGTTGTGCACGCCGAGCACCTTGTCAAGGCTGTGGTCGGCAACCGGCAGGGTTACTCCATCGCCGTGATAAAGCGAGATCAGGCCGGCTGCAATGGCTTTCGCGTTGTGATGGGCCGCGATTGCGATCATGGTCGTCGACACCTCGACGCCGCTCACTTGCGCGCCGGCGGCGGCGAGCAGCCCAAGGGTTCGGCCGGGGCCAAAGCCGATCTCGCAAACCCGCTCGCCCGGGCCGGGCGCGAGCAGCTCGACGGCGATGCGATTGACGTCGGCGGTCTCGGCTCGCCAGATCCGTCCCAGTAGGCGGCCGAACGCGCCTGTTGGCCGGGCAGCCTGACTGGATAGGTACCGTCGGGCCGGATGTGTGAGGCGCATGGGGACGACCTTTCGGTTGCAAGCGGTTAGTCCGAAGAAGCTGTGGTGGCCCGAACGACAAACTCGGCGAGGGTCGCAGCGATCGCATCGTCATCGATCACGCCAGGTTGCACGATCGACCAAGGCTCCGGTGACGGGTCGAAGTGAAGATGCACCGCCCACAACGCGCACAACTCGACGATGGTCCGGGCCACCATCGGTGCCGGCCCGGGCAGGATCAGAAGGCCGGCGCGCTCGCGGTGCACTAGGTATGCCTGGACCGCATCGACTTGGGCGTTCCGGCCGGTGCCGAACCAAACCTCGGCGAGGTCGGGTAGCTCGGGGGCACAGCGGTCGACCAGTTTGAGCGCGATCCGGTGCCGGGCCAGGCGGCTGTAGAGGTCGGTGACGATACCGGCGAGTTCTGCTCGCGCGTCTCCAGTCGTCGCACCCGGCGGCAAAGTCGCTCGCAACGCGTGCGTGAGCCGCATGTCGGTGACCTCGCCAGCCAGTCGGGCCGACACCACAGCTGCGATCTCGCCCGCAACGGGAGCGGCCACCGGCAGTTCGGATGCCAGCGGAAGGGCTTCCTGAGCGTCGCCGTAGCGCACCGCCGCCGCGAACAGCGCAGCCTTGCCCTGGGCGTAGCCATACAGCGTGCCTTTGGCCAGGGCGAGTGCGTCGGCCACGTCCTGCACCTGGGTGCGCTGGTAACCGTGGGCGATGAACACCCGCGCCGACGCGGCGACAATCGCGGAAAACCGGTCCGCGGGAATGCTGCGGGCCATGGGCCGATAATAGTTTGACTGACTCGGTCAGTCACCCCAAGACCTTGCGCAAGACTGCGGCGGAATCTAATATTCCAAAGATATATGGAACTCGATGCGAAGGAATCAGGCTCATGAGCAAGACGGTTCTCATCCTTGGCGCGGGTGTCGGCGGCCTGACCACCGCCGACACCCTCCGTCAACTGCTACCACCTGAGGATCGAATCATATTGGTGGACAGGAGCTTTGACGGGACGCTGGGCTTGTCGTTGCTATGGGTGTTGCGGGGCTGGCGGCGGCCTGACGACGTCCGCGTCCGCCCCACCGCGGCGTCGCTGCCCGGTGTGGAAATGGTTACTGCAACCGTCGCCCACATTGACATCGCGGCCCAGGTAGTGCACACCGACAACAGCGTCATCGGCTATGACGCGTTGGTGATCGCATTAGGTGCGGCGCTGAACACCGACGCCGTTCCCGGACTGTCGGACGCGCTCGACGCCGACGTCGCGGGCCAGTTCTACACCCTGGACGGCGCGGCTGAGCTGCGTGCGAAGGTCGAGGCGCTCGAGCATGGCCGGATCGCTGTGGCTATCGCCGGGGTGCCGTTCAAATGCCCAGCCGCACCGTTCGAAGCGGCGTTTCTGATCGCCGCCCAACTCGGTGACCGCTACGCCACCGGAACCGTACAGATCGACACGTTCACGCCTGACCCGCTGCCGATGCCCGTTGCAGGTCCCGAGGTCGGCGAGGCTTTGGTCTCGATGCTCAAGGATCACGGTGTCGGCTTCCATCCTCGCAAGGCCCTAGCTCGCGTCGATGAGGCCGCAAGGACGATGCACTTCGGTGACGGCACGTCCGAACCGTTCGATCTGCTTGCCGTGGTCCCCCCGCACGTGCCCTCCGCCGCGGCGCGGTCAGCGGGTCTCAGCGAATCCGGGTGGATACCCGTGGACCCGCGCACCCTGTCCACTAGCGCCGACAACGTGTGGGCCATCGGCGATGCGACCGTGCTGACGCTGCCGAATGGCAAACCGCTGCCCAAGGCTGCCGTGTTCGCCGAAGCCCAGGCCGCAGTTGTCGCCCACGGCGTCGCCCGCCATCTCGGTTACGACGTAGCTGAGCGCCACTTCACCGGCACGGGCGCCTGCTACGTCGAGACCGGTGATCACCAGGCAGCCAAGGGCGACGGCGATTTCTTCGCTCCGTCGGCGCCCTCGGTGACGCTGTACCCGCCGTCGCGGGAGTTTCACGAGGAGAAGGTCGCACAAGAACTGGCCTGGCTGACCCGCTGGAAGACGTGACACGCCGGTGGGCGCGGCCCCCTACCACGGCTCCTACCGGCGCCCCTGAAACACCAGACTGTGGATAACCGCTGTTGCGCAAGCCTGCTAGTAGCCTCGCCAAGGTGGACTACTCGTCGGCATACCTGGAGCAGACCCACGCCTTCGGCGAACTGATCCGCAACGTCGATCAATCCACCCCGGTGCCGACCTGCCCGGGCTGGAGCCTGGGTCAACTATTCCGCCACGTCGGGCGCGGGGACCGCTGGGCGGCGCAGATTGTCCGCGATCGACTCGACCATTTCCTCGATCCACGCAGCGTCGAGGGCGGTAAGCCACCGCCGGACCCCGACGACGCGATCTCCTGGCTGTACGGCGGGGCGCGGCTGCTGGTCGACGCTGTGGAACAAACGGGTGTGGAAACGCCGGTGTGGACCTTCCTCGGACCGCGCCCGGCGGGCTGGTGGGTTCGGCGGCGGCTACACGAGGTCGCAGTGCACCGCGCCGACGTGGCGATCACCGTCGGGGGCGAATTCACACTGGAACCGAACGTGGCAGCCGACGGGATCAGCGAATTCCTGGAGCGCATAGCGGTCCAGGCCGGCAGCGGCGGCACGCCATTACCGCTCGAAGACGACGACACCTTACATCTGCACGCCACCGATCCGGGGCTTCTTGAAGCCGGCGAATGGACGGTTCGTCGCGACGAGCGCGGCGTCACCTGGTCGCATCGGCACGGAAAGGGTGCCGTGGCACTGCGTGGCGGCGCCACCGAGCTGCTGCTGGCGATGGTGCGCCGACTCTCGGTTGCCGACACCGGCATCGAGCTGTTGGGGGATGCCGGGGTATGGCAAAAATGGCTGGATCGCACGCCGCTGTAGCCGCCGCACACGGTAACTTTCAGACCATGACCACATCGGAGATCGCTACCGTGCTGGCCTGGCACGACGCCCTCAATGCCGCCGACATTGAGACCCTCGTGGCGTTGTCTACTGACGACATCGACATCGGTGACGCGCACGGGGCTGTACAGGGCCACGATGCGCTGCGCGGGTGGGCCAGCTCGCTCACCACAACCGCAGAACTTGGCCGCATGTACGTGCACCACGGAGTCGTGGTCGTCGAACAAAAGATCACCAGCGGCGAAGATCCGGGCATCGCCAGGACCGGCGCCGCGGCGTTCCGTGTGGTCCAAGACCACGTCGCATCGGTTTTCCGGCACGAAGACTTGGCGTCGGCGCTGGCGGCCACCGAACTCACCGAGGACGATTTGGTCGATTGAGGTCGGCGAACGGCAGTTAGGAGCCAGTTATGCGCGGGATCATCTTGGCCGGCGGTTCGGGCACCCGGCTGTACCCGATCACCATGGGGATCAGCAAGCAGCTGCTGCCGGTCTACGACAAACCGATGATCTACTACCCGCTCACCACGCTGATGATGGCTGGGATCCGAGACATTCAGTTGATCACCACCCCGCATGACGCGCCCGGCTTTCATCGACTCCTGGGCGACGGCGCGCACTTGGGAGTGAACATCAGCTACGCCACCCAGGATCAGCCTGACGGTCTGGCGCAGGCGTTCGTCATTGGCGCCAACCACATCGGCGCCGATTCGGTGGCATTGGTGTTGGGGGACAACATCTTCTACGGCCCAGGTCTGGGGACCAGCCTGAAGCGCTTCCAATCCATCAGTGGTGGAGCAATTTTCGCCTATTGGGTAGCCAACCCGTCGGCCTATGGTGTCGTTGAGTTCGGCGCCGAGGGCATGGCGCTGTCTCTGGAGGAGAAGCCGGTGACCCCGAAGTCGAATTACGCGGTGCCGGGCCTGTATTTCTATGACAACGATGTGATCGAAATCGCCAGGGGTTTAAAGAAATCAGCGCGCGGGGAGTACGAGATCACCGAGGTCAACCAGGTCTACCTCAATCAGGGTAGGTTGGCGGTCGAGGTGCTGGCCCGCGGGACAGCGTGGCTGGACACCGGGACATTCGACTCGCTGCTGGACGCCGCCGATTTCGTCCGGACCCTGGAGCGTCGGCAGGGCCTGAAGGTCAGCATCCCCGAAGAAGTGGCGTGGCGCATGGGCTGGATCGACGACGAGCAGCTGGTGCAGCGAGCCCGTGCTCTGGTCAAGTCCGGATATGGTAACTACCTGCTGGAGTTGTTGGAGCGCAACTGATTTCGGCGGGTTATTGTCGGTGATTATGGAACCCCCTGGTAGCCCGTCCTGGATGAGCAGCCCACCGGACCAGCCATTGCCGAACAGCCCGCCGTTGGCGCCGTTGGCGATCAGCGGGCCCCAACAGCGCCTGGGTCGGCGCATCGGCGGTGGTCTCGGCGCTGGCACACGAGCCCGCACCCACGTTCAGGTTCTGTGCAAACTGGCCATGGAACGCCGCCGCCTGATTGTTGAGGGAGTGATGCCGCCGACCGTGTGCGGAAATCAGTGCCGCGACGGCCGCCGACACCTCGTCTTCGGCCGCCGCCAGCACGCGGGTCTTGTGGCGCTTCGGCGGGAAGTTGCTGATCCGAGATGCTGGCGGCTGGTTTCCTTGTGGTGGCCTGGGCCGGGTGGTGGCGCACAGTGGGCCCGGTGGGGTCGCGGCCGGCCGGGCAAGAACGCTGCGCCCTGGCCGGGCCATGAGCGGAGCCGGCAAGCTCGACGGCGCCCGGCATGCGCGGTGCAAGAACCCCATGGACCGCACCGAGTGCCGTGCTCGCCCTCGGCGGCTACCGAGCCGGTGTCTCCCTAGTCATCCACGTTATCCACAGCGCCTTGGGTTACCGGGCGCCGGTCGGGTAGCGATGGTAGTATCGAAAGTATGTTCGATCAGGTGCGGGGGCGCATGCCTTCACCGGAGGCGATCGCTCATTTTGATGAGCGGTTTGAATGCCATGCTCCGCGGACCACGAGGGTGTCGGCGGCGTTCATCGATCGGATCTGCTCGGCGACTCGGGCCGAAAACCGGGCCGCTGCGGCGCAGTTGGTGGCGTTGGGGGAGTTGTTCGCCTATCGGTGGTCGCGTTGCGGGGGCCGCGAGGAGTGGGTGATGGACACCATGGCGGCGGTGGCCGCCGAGGTGGCGGCGGCGTTGCGGATCAGTCAGGGTCTGGCGGCCAGCCGGTTGCGGTATGCGCGGGCGATGCGTGAGCGGCTGCCTAAGACGGCTGAGGTGTTTAGCGCCGGCGACATCGGCTATCTGATGTTTGCCACGATTGTGTATCGCACCGACTTGATCGTTGACCCTGATGTTTTGGCGGCGGTGGATGCGCAGTTGGCCGCCAATGTGGCGCGTTGGCCCTCGATGACCAAGGCCCGCCTGGCTGGGCAGGTCGATAAGATCGTGGCGCGTGCCGATGCCGATGCGGTGCGGCGGCGCAAGGAGTATCAGGCCCAGCGCCAGTTCTGGGTCGGGGAAAGCCAAGACGGTGTGTGCCAGATCGGTGGCAGCCTGTTGGCCGTCGACGCACACGCCCTCGATGCGCGGTTGAGCGCGTTGGCGGGCACCGTGTGTGAGCACGATCCGCGCAGCCGTGAGCAGCGCCGCGCGGACGCGTTGGGGGCGTTGGCGGGCGGGGCCGATCGGCTGGGCTGTGGCTGTGGGCGCGCTGATTGTGCGGCCGGGAAGCGGCCTGCGGCCCCGCCGGTGGTGATTCACCTGATCGCCGAGGCGGCCACGATCAATGGCACGGGCTCGGCGCCGGCATCGCAGATGAACGCCGACGGGCTGATCACCGCCGAACTGGTGGCCGAGCTGGCCAAGACGGCCACGCTGGTGCCGCTGGTTCATCCCGGCGATGCGCCGCCCGAGCCGGGGTATGCGCCGTCGAAAGCGCTCGCCGATTTCGTTCGCTGCCGGGATCTGACGTGTCGCTGGCCCGGCTGTGATGAGCCCGCCACCAATTGCGACCTGGATCATACGATCCCGTATGCCGCTGGTGGGCCCACCCATGCGTCGAACCTGAAATGTTACTGCCGTACCCATCACCTGGTGAAAACGTTTTGGGGATGGCGTGATCAACAGCTACCCGACGGCACCCTGATTTTGACCTCCCCGTCCGGGCATACCTATGTCAGCACCCCGGGCAGTGCGCTGCTGTTCCCCAGCTTGTGCCACTTCAGCGGCGGCATCCCGGCACCGGAAGCCGACCCACCCTACGACCATTGCGACCAGCGCACAGCGATGATGCCCAAACGCCGGCGCACCCGCGCCCAAGACCGGGCCTATCGCATCGCCACCGAACGTCGACAAAACCACGCCGCCCGCCAGCGCGCCCAGGTGCTCACCCAGACCGCCGCGGCCACCGACACCCACGGCCCACCACCGGATCCCAACGACGACCCACCGCCGTTTTGATGTGGAACGGCCTGTCAAGTGGCCGATTAGTGCTTGTTGCCTCGGGGTTGTTTGGGGTTTCTGGCTTTGATCCGATGACGGGACCCTGCGGCGCTCCCTCGACGCCGCCGCGCCGGCTTAAGGGCGCCCGGCCGCGCTGCCACCCCCAGGGCATCACGTGCGTCGGCTGCTATTGCCGGTAACTGACCAGGAAGTTACCCAGCCGCTCGATGGCGGCCGCCAGATCGCGGGACCATGGCAGCGTCACCAGGCGCAGATGATCCGGTGCGGGCCAGTTGAACCCGGTGCCCTGGGTGACCAGGATCTTCTCCGACAGCAGCAGATCGAGCACGAGTTGCTCGTCGTCGTCGATGTCGTAGACCTCGGGGTCTAGCCGGGGAAACGCATACAGCGCGCCCGCCGGTTTGACGCACGACACCCCCGGGATCTCGTTGAGCTTGGTCCAGGCGATGTCGCGCTGCTCGAGCAGCCGGCCGCCGGGCAGCACCAGGTCCTCGATGCTCTGATGGCCGCCCAGTGCAACCTGAATGGCATGCTGGGCCGGGACATTTGGGCACAACCGCATATTGGCCAGCAGGCCGATGCCCTCGATGAAGCTGCTGGCGTGCTCCTTGGGTCCGGTGATCGCCAGCCAGCCGGCCCGGTATCCGGCGACGCGGTAGGCCTTCGACAGCCCATTGAAGGTCAGGCACAACATATCCGGGGCGATCGATGCCAGGCTGATGTGCTTGGCGTCGTCGTAGAGGATTTTGTCGTAGATTTCGTCCGCCAACAGCAGCAGTTGATGCTTGCGGGCCAGATCGACCATCTGGGTGAGGATTTCGCAGCTGTACACCGCGCCGGTTGGGTTGTTGGGGTTGATCACGACCAGCGCCTTGGTGCGCTCGGTGATCTTGGATTCCAGGTCGGCGATATCGGGCTGCCAGCCTTGGGTCTCATCGCACAGGTAGTGGACCGGAGTGCCGCCAGCCAGCGAGGTCGACGCCGTCCACAGCGGGTAGTCCGGTGATGGAATCAGCACCTGATCGCCGTTGTCCAGCAGGGCTTGCAGCGTCATCGTGATCAGCTCGGAGACCCCGTTACCCAGGTAGACGTCGTCCACGTCGAATCGGGGAAATCCGGGCACCAGCTCGTAGCGCGTGACCACCGCACGCCGGGCCGACAGGATGCCCTGCGAGTCGGAGTACCCCTGCGCGTAGGGCAGCGCCTGGATGATATCGCGCATGATCACGTCGGGTGCTTCGAAGCCGAACGGCGCCGGGTTGCCGATGTTGAGTTTGAGGATGCGGTGACCTTCGGCTTCGAGCCGCGCGGCGTGCTGGTGCACCGGGCCGCGGATCTCGTACAGGACGTCCTGCAGCTTGGCCGACTGAGCGAAGGCGCGCTGCCGCTGATGGCTGGCGGTGTGCCAGGGCAGCTGGTGGGTTGTCACGTCCACAATGGTGCCATCGTTGTCCACTGGAATTTGCTGTCAGGTGCCAAATCGTGATCAGCGTTTGCCCGGTGGACGGGCCCCGCGCGCAATGCCCAGCCCTTTCACCGGCGCGGCCGGTGCAGCCGGATCACCGTCGGTTTGCGGCTTTGGCGGTGCGGCGGGCTCCGGTTGCGGCTTTGCTTCGGGTTGCGGCTGGGCTGCTGGCTCGGCGAGCCCAGGAGCCGGGGGAGGTGTCTTTTTCGCCCCGGGCCGCTTGGCGCCGGCGGCAATACCCAGCCCTTTAACGGGCGCGGCGGGCGCAGCCGGGGCCGCGGGCGTTGGGGCCGCTTTCTTGGCGCCAGGCCGCTTGGCGCCGGCGGCCATGCCGAGGCCTTTCACGGGTGCTGCGGGAGCGGCCGGCGCTGGCGCCTGTGGTGCCTCGGCGGGTGCCTCCACGGGCGTCACCGGTGCGGCAGCCTTAGGAGCGGCTTTCGGGGCGCGCTCCTGAGCCTGTTTGGCGGCCGTACCCTTGGCCGGCAGCTGCGCCTTGTCGTGGTCTAGTGATCCGAGTAGCACCTGGGCCACGTCGAGCACCTCGACGCCGCTGCGGCCGGCTTCTTCCTGCCGATCGTTCACACCGTCGGTGACCATCACCCGGCAGAATGGGCACGCGGTGGCGATTGCGGTGGCATCGGTGGCCAGCGCCTCATCGACGCGTTCATGGTTGATCCGCTTGCCGATGTGTTCTTCCATCCACATGCGGGCGCCGCCTGCGCCGCAACAAAAGCTGCGGTCGGCATGGCGCGGCATCTCGGTCAGGCTGGCCCCCGCGGCACCGATCAGCTCCCGTGGTGCCTCGTAGGCCTTGTTGTGCCGACCCAGGTAGCACGGGTCGTGGTAGGTGATGTCCTGAGAAACCGGAGTGACAGGGACCAGCCTCTTGTCGCGCACCAACCGATTGAGCAGCTGGGTGTGGTGCAGCACGGTGTAGTTGGCGCCCAGCTGCCGATATTCCTTGCCGATGGTGTTGAAGCAGTGCGGGCAGGTGACAACGATCTTGCGGTCGACGGTCTCCACACCCTCGAACAAACCGTCCAGGGTCTCGACGGCCTGTTGTGCCAGCTGCTGGAAGAGGAACTCGTTGCCGGAGCGGCGCGCCGAGTCGCCGTTGCAGGTTTCCCCAGCGCCCAGCACCAAGTATTTCACCCTGGCGACGGCGAGCAGCTCGGCGACGGCCTTGGTGGTCTTCTTGGCCTTGTCGTCGTAGGCGCCCGCACAACCCACCCAGAACAGGTACTCGTAGCCGTCGAAGCTGTCGACGTCCTGGCCGTACACGGGGACGTCGAAGTCAACCTCGTCGATCCAGTTGGTGCGATCTGAGGCGTTCTGACCCCACGGGTTGCCCTTGGTCTCCAGGTTCTTGAACAGCACCGACAGCTCGGAGGGGAACTCCGACTCCATCATCACCTGGTAGCGGCGCATATCGACGATGTGATCGACATGTTCGATATCCACCGGGCACTGCTCGACGCAGGCACCACAGGTCACACATGACCACAAGACGTCGGGATCGATAACGCCACCCTGTTCCTCGGTGCCGACCAGCGGGCGAGTCGCCTGCTCCGGTCCATGCCCGGGCACTCGACCGAACCCCGATTCCGGCACGTGATGATGCTCTTGGTGACCGGCCTCGCCGCCCGCGCTGGCATCCTTTTGGCCCAGGATGTAGGGCGCCTTGGCCATCCAATGGTCGCGCAGGTCCATGATGACCAGCTTGGGCGACAACGGTTTGCCGGTGTTCCAGGCCGGGCATTGCGACTGACAGCGTCCGCACTCGGTGCAGGTAGCGAAGTCGAGCATCCCCTTCCAGGTGAAGTCTTCGATCTTGCCGCGGCCGAATACGGCATCCTCGCTGGGATTCTCGAAGTCGATTGGTTTGCCATCGGCTTCGAGCGGCAACAGCGGGCCCAGCCCATCCGGCAGCCGTTTGAACGTGACGTTAATGGGCGCCAGGAAGATGTGCAGGTGCTTGGAATGCAAAACGAGGATCAGGAACGCAAGCATGACCCCGATGTGCAGCAACAGCGCTGTGGTTTCGATGATTTCGTTGGCGGGCTGCCCGAGGGGGCGAAGAATCGCGCCGAATAGCTGCGATAGGAAGGCCCCGTTGCCGTAGGGCAGGGTGCCGTTGTTGACCGCTGAGCCGCGGACCAACACGTAGGTCCAGATGACGTTGAAGATCATCAACAGGACGAGCCACGCGCCGCCGTTGTGCGATCCGTAGAACCGGGAGCTCCGACCGATCTCGCGGGGGTTGCGCAGGATACGGATGATGGCGAAGGTCGTGATACCGAGAAAGACGGCGGTGGCAAAGAAGTCCTGCAGGAAGCCCAACGCGTCCCACCGGCCGATGACCGGGATGTGGAATCTCTCCTCGAACAGCAGGCCGTAAGCCTCGATATAGACGGTGAGCAGGATGAAGAAGCCCCACATGGTGAAAAAGTGCGCCAGGCCCGGGATCGACCATTTCAACAGTCGGCGCTGCCCTAGAACCTCGGAGATCTGGGTCCAGATGCGGGTGCCGAGGTTGTCGGTTCGCCCGCTGGCCGGCTGCCCGGACATGACCAGCTTGTAAAGCCACCAGACTCGCCGCAGAGCGAACACCCCCACCACCGCGGTCATGCTCATGCCCAGTATCAGCCTGATGAGCGTTTGCGTGGTCACGGAAGGTCACCCCAATTCGTAGCACTCAATGGAACCCCTGCATAACCTGCTCATCCTGACATCTGTGCGACTTTCGCCGCGAGAAAGGCTGTCCTAACCTACCGGTCGTCAACGCCTCTCATCTGCGGTTAAGCTCTCCGGGGCCAGCATGGCCCGCAGCATCGACAACATCTCCGACCGGGAGCCAGCGCCCAGCCGCTGGCGTATCCGGGCGACGTGGTGCTCGACCGTCTTCGCTGAGATGAACAGCCGGGCGCCAATGTCGCGATAGGGCATGCCCAGTAGCAGTAGCTCGGCGACTTCGCGTTCGCGATCGGATAGCGGCGAGCCCGCCGGTGGCTGGCGCGGTGCCGGCGGGGTACCGGAAGCTGGTTCCGTGTCGCCGGCCCCGCTGGGGGGCTCGCCGAAATCGTTGCCCAGCTTAAGATCCCGTGCCAACTGCAGCATGGCACCGGACACCCGTGCGTCGGATGTTTGCAATGCGGCCTGACCTGCCAGTCGGGTCGCATCCGACGTCAGGCCGACGTGTGACAGGGACCGCGCCGCCGCGGTGACCTCGTCGGCGTCGACGTTTTCGGCCAGGACCCGCAGCCAGGTGCGACCGGCATCCGACAGGGCCTGCGCGAGCGTGCTGTGGGCGACCATTGCACCGAGGGCCTGTCCGTGCGGTGCCACCGATTCCGGCGAATTGGCGAGGATTCCAGCGTGCACTCCAGCCCAATGCAGTGAGTTCGACCACAGGGCGGGGTTGCCCAGCGAATCCAGCAGCGTGAGCGCCTGATCCAGGGTGTGTTGTAGCTGGTCAACCTGGCGCATTCGGGCGGCCGCGACCCACAGTTCACCAAGTGGCAGCAGGGCGAACAGATCGAGCGAATACTCGGCCAGCGCTTCCATCGCCGCATACCAATGCTGTTGCAGCGCACCGATATCGCCGGTGCGACGCGAGATCGCGGTTTGCAGTGCCGCGGCCCACAACGCGTCGCGCCGGTGCAGGTGCGTGCCGGCGCTGGCCGCCGCGACGTCCGCGCTTGCCGACGGCAATTGCCCCTCTTGCATTTTGATCCAGCCGGAAAGCAGCAGGTGCCGACGCTGGAACAGCGGGTCGGCGCCGGCTCGCACGGCACGCCCGATCACACTGCGGGCGCGGACCGGATCGCCGGCGTGTATCGCGGCCAAGGTAACCAGCGCTGCCGGGCTGTCCGGAATGACTTGGCTGAGCGATTGTTCGGTGGCAATGGCTTGGCCCAGTTTTGCCATCGCGACCGGATACGGCTGATCCATGGTCAGCAGCAGCCCCTCGGCGAGGTTGCGCGCGCAACGCGCTGCCATCGTCGGTGGACCGGCATCCTTGAGTCGCAGGGTGGCACGCGCCGTCGCCAGGTCGCCGTTCGCGGCGAACACGATCGTGGCGGCCGAGCTCACCATCGTGTCCGGGTGTGGGCCCAGCCAGCCGAACAACTCGGCTGCGTGTCCCGTGTTGCCGTCGTGGACCGCGACGCTGGCCGCAACCCGCACCGCGGCAGCGCGTTCGGTGGCATCCGGGGAGCTGAGCAGATCGTCGGCTAGTGTTGCCGCGGCCGTACAGTCGCCGGTGCGGGCCAGTGCGTCGGCCAGGCGGACCGTCAATCCTTTGGCGCCGGCATGGACCGCGGCGCGGTACAGCCGTGCGCAACGGACCGAAGCGTCGCGGGTGTCCGCGGCGTACCGCGTGAGGATGTCCGCCAGCCGCTCGTCGCGCAGCCCGTGTTCGGCCAGTCGCAGCGCTAGCTCCGCCGACACCGGCGAGATATCGAGTTGTGAGCGTAACAGCGAGGTTTCGACCTCGTGGTGGTGTGCATTGCCGACGATCTGAGCGATCGCATCATGGACTGACTGCAGAAACGCCGCGGTGTGTGACGACTCGATCAGTCCGCTGGCGTGCGCACGATCGACCAATCCGCGGGCATCCGTTACCGAAATCCCAAGTGCAGCAGCTACATCGCTGACCCCTAGCTCGTGGGTTAGCGACATCATGAGCAGGGTGTCCAGAGTGGGTTCGTCGAGGCGGCGCAGCCGCTCGATGAGGGCCACCTTGGCCGCTTGCGCGGGAGCCTGTGCCCTGGCGGAAACCGCATGAATGAGGAACGGCAGTCCCGCGGTGCAATCTCGCAGGTGCTCGGCAACCGGAAGTGGACCGAGCGAGATTCGTGGCCGGTCCCGTTCGAGCGCCATCGTCAGGGCTCGTAGTGCCCGGTGGTGCTCGCGGGCTTCCGCGGCCGCCACCACCGTCAGCCGTGAATCGGCCACGCGCTCGGTGAGCCGGAGCAATTCGGTATCGGTGAGCAACTGGGCGTCGTCGATGACGAGCGCGGTCTCCGGCGGTTCGCCGTCTGGCGGCGGGCATGCCAGCACGGTGAGTCCCGAGCGGCGCAGTGTGTCGCGGGCGGCAGCCAGAACGGTGGTCTTGCCCGTTCCGATGCCCCCGGTGATCAGGACCTTGACCGGTACCGTCGGGGCATTCGCGAGTTCCAGGAGGGCACGGCGTGCTGCCGGCGGGACCTCGGTGAGGGAATCGGTCACCGATGCGTCGTATGCTTGGCCACGGTTCTTGCACCCCCTGTGCTGCACGGCTGGTCGGCGGCGGCTCCCTCACCATAGCCCCAGCCCGTCCCGCAGCCCCGCATTTCCCCTAATGCGGCCATCCCCTAACGGCGCCCCGGGGCCGGCGGGTTCCGCACCGAACACGGACGCGGCCTCAACCGATAGCATCGTGCTAACACGGGACTAACGGGGGTGGGGCAAGGAGGCGGGTAGTGGCAAACTCGTTGCTCGACTTTGTCATCTCGCTTGTGCGCGACCCGGAAGCGGCCGCACGTTACGCCGCGAACCCCGAGCGGTCGATCGCCGAAGCTCACCTTACCGACGTGACCAGAGCGGATGTGAACAGCCTGATCCCGGTGGTGTCGGATTCGTTGTCGATGTCCGAACCCATCGGAGCCGCTGGCGGGGCACACGCTGGCGATCGTGGCAACGTTTGGGCGAGCGGCGCGGCCACGGCTGCGCTTGATGCGTTCGCCCCACACGCCGATGCGGGTGTTGTCCAACAGCACGGTGCGGTCGGCAGCGTTCTCAACCAGCCGACCCCACCCGGACCGGGCGTGACACCCACCGATCCGCGCCCCTTCCGAGCCGGTCCACATGAGACGTCGGCGCTGCTCACGAGCGCTGAAATACCCGACACGACCAGCGAGGACGGGGGATTGCCGACAGACCATCCGGCTGTCTGGAACCACCCGGTCGTTGACCCACATACCGTCGAGCCCGATCATCACGGCTACGACATCCACGGATAAGTTCCGGACCGGCGTAGGGGTGCCCCATTTCCCCTAATCCCCTAACGCGGCGGCCAGGCCGATCCCGATAGGTGTTTGGCCGGCTTGCGGATCAGACCCCGATTTCGGGGTGAGGCGGAATCCATAGCGTCGATGGCACAGCGCCGGTCACGCCGGCGAACAGCTTCTTCGATTGAAGGGAAATGAAGATGACCTCGCTTATCGATTACATCCTGAGCCTGTTCCGCAGCGAAGACGCCGCCCGGTCGTTCGTTGCCGCTCCGGGACGGGCCATGACCAGTGCCGGGCTGATCGATATCGCGCCGCACCAAATCTCATCGGTGGCGGCCAATGTGGTGCCGGGTCTGAATCTGGGTGCCGGCGACCCCATGAGCGGATTGCGGCAGGCCGTCGCCGCTCGGCATGGCTTTGCGCAGGACGTCGCCAATGTCGGCTTCGCCGGTGACGCGGGCGCGGGGGTGGCAAGCGTCATCACGACCGATGTCGGTGCGGGCCTGGCTAGCGGACTGGGTGCTGGGTTCCTGGGTCAGGGTGGCCTGGCTCTCGCCGCGTCAAGCGGTGGTTTCGGCGGTCAGGTCGGCTTGGCTGCCCAGGTCGGTCTGGGTTTTACTGCCGTGATTGAGGCCGAGGTCGGCGCTCAGGTTGGTGCTGGGTTAGGTATTGGGACGGGTCTGGGTGCTCAGGCCGGTATGGGCTTTGGCGGCGGGGTTGGCCTGGGTCTGGGTGGTCAGGCCGGCGGTGTGATCGGTGGGAGCGCGGCCGGGGCTATCGGTGCCGGCGTCGGCGGTCGCCTAGGCGGCAATGGCCAGATCGGAGTTGCCGGCCAGGGTGCCGTTGGCGCTGGTGTCGGCGCTGGTGTCGGCGGCCAGGCGGGCATCGCTAGCCAGATCGGTGTCTCAGCCGGTGGTGGGCTCGGCGGCGTCGGCAATGTCAGCGGCCTGACCGGGGTCAGCAGCAACGCAGTGTTGGCTTCCAACGCAAGCGGCCAGGCGGGGTTGATCGCCAGTGAAGGCGCTGCCTTGAACGGCGCTGCTATGCCTCATCTGTCGGGCCCGTTAGCCGGTGTCGGTGTGGGTGGTCAGGCCGGCGCCGCTGGCGGCGCCGGGTTGGGCTTCGGAGCGGTCGGGCACCCGACTCCTCAGCCGGCGGCCCTGGGCGCGGCTGGCGTGGTGGCCAAGACCGAGGCGGCTGCTGGAGTGGTTGGCGGGGTCGGCGGGGCAACCGCGGCCGGGGTCGGCGGGGCACACGGCGACATCCTGGGCCACGAGGGAGCCGCACTGGGCAGTGTCGACACGGTCAACGCCGGTGTCACGCCCGTCGAGCATGGCTTGGTCCTGCCCAGTGGCCCCCTGATCCACGGCGGTACCGGCGGCTATGGCGGCATGAACCCGCCAGTGACCGATGCGCCGGCACCGCAAGTTCCGGCGCGGGCCCAGCCGATGACCACGGCGGCCGAGCACACGCCGGCGGTTACCCAACCGCAGCACACGCCGGTCGAGCCGCCGGTCCACGATAAGCCGCCGAGCCATTCGGTGTTTGACGTCGGTCACGAGCCGCCGGTGACGCACACGCCGCCGGCGCCCATCGAACTGCCGTCGTACGGCCTTTTCGGACTACCCGGGTTCTGATTCGCGAGCCGATTTCACGAACCGGTGGGGACGTTCATGGTCCCCGCCGGTTTGTGCGCATACCGTGATCTGAGGCGTAAACGAGCGAGAAAGTGGGGCGACACGGTGACCCAGCCCGATGACCCACGTCGGGTCGGTGTGATCGTCGAACTGATCGATCACACTATCGCCATCGCCAAACTGAACGAGCGTGGTGATCTAGTACAGCGGTTGACGCGGGCTCGCCAGCGGATCACCGACCCGCAGGTCCGTGTGGTGATCGCCGGGCTGCTCAAACAGGGCAAGAGTCAATTGCTCAATTCGTTGCTCAACCTGCCCGCGGCGCGAGTAGGCGATGACGAGGCCACCGTGGTGATCACCGTCGTAAGCTACAGCGCCCAACCGTCGGCCCGGCTTGTGCTGGCCGCCGGGCCCGACGGGACAACCGCAGCGGTTGACATTCCCGTCGATGACATCAGCACCGATGTGCGTCGGGCTCCGCACGCCGGTGGCCGCGAGGTGTTGCGGGTCGAGGTCGGCGCGCCCAGCCCGCTGCTGCGGGGCGGGCTGGCGTTTATCGATACTCCGGGTGTGGGCGGCCTCGGACAGCCCCACCTGTCGGCGACGCTGGGGCTGCTACCCGAGGCCGATGCCGTCTTGGTGGTCAGCGACACCAGCCAGGAATTCACCGAACCCGAGATGTGGTTCGTGCGGCAGGCCCACCAGATCTGTCCGGTCGGGGCGGTCGTGGCCACCAAGACCGACCTGTATCCGCGCTGGCGGGAGATCGTCAATGCCAATGCAGCACATCTGCAGCGGGCCCGGGTTCCGATGCCGATCATCGCAGTCTCATCACTGTTGCGCAGCCACGCGGTCACGCTTAACGACAAAGAGCTCAACGAAGAGTCCAACTTTCCGGCGATCGTCAAGTTTCTCAGCGAGCAGGTGCTTTCCCGCGCGACGGAGCGAGTGCGTGCTGGGGTACTCGGCGAAATACGTTCGGCAACAGAGCAATTGGCGGTGTCTCTAGGTTCCGAACTATCGGTGGTCAACGACCCGAACCTCCGTGACCGACTTGCTTCGGATTTGGAGCGGCGCAAACGGGAAGCCCAGCAGGCGGTGCAACAGACAGCGCTGTGGCAGCAGGTGCTGGGCGACGGGTTCAACGACCTGACTGCTGACGTGGACCACGACCTACGAACCCGCTTCCGCACCGTCACCGAAGACGCCGAGCGCCAGATCGACTCCTGTGACCCGACTGCGCATTGGGCCGAGATTGGCAACGACGTCGAGAATGCGATCGCCACAGCGGTCGGCGACAACTTCGTGTGGGCATACCAGCGTTCCGAAGCGTTGGCCGACGACGTCGCTCGCTCCTTTGCCGACGCGGGGTTGGACTCGGTCCTGTCAGCAGAGCTGAGCCCCCACGTCATGGGCACCGACTTCGGCCGGCTCAAAGCGCTGGGCCGGATGGAATCGAAACCGCTGCGCCGGGGCCATAAAATGATTATCGGCATGCGGGGTTCCTATGGCGGCGTGGTCATGATTGGCATGCTGTCGTCGGTGGTCGGACTTGGGTTGTTCAACCCGCTATCGGTGGGGGCCGGGTTGATCCTCGGCCGGATGGCATATAAAGAGGACAAACAAAACCGGTTGCTGCGGGTGCGCAGCGAGGCCAAGGCCAATGTGCGGCGCTTCGTCGACGACATTTCGTTCGTCGTCAGCAAACAATCACGGGATCGGCTCAAGATGATCCAGCGTCTGCTGCGCGACCACTACCGCGAGATCGCCGAAGAGATCACCCGGTCGCTCACCGAGTCCCTGCAGGCGACCATCGCGGCGGCGCAGGTGGCGGAAACCGAGCGGGACAATCGAATTCGGGAACTTCAGCGGCAATTGGGTATCCTGAGCCAGGTCAACGACAACCTTGCCGGCTTGGAGCCAACCTTGACGCCCCGGGCGAGCTTGGGACGAGCGTGAGCACCAGCGACCGGGTCCGCGCGATTCTGCACGCAACCATCCAGGCCTACCGGGGTGCGCCGGCCTATCGTCAGCGTGGCGACGTTTTTTGCCAGCTGGACCGCATCGGTGCGCGCCTAGCCGAACCGCTGCGCATCGCGTTGGCTGGCACACTCAAGGCCGGAAAATCCACTCTCGTCAACGCCCTTGTCGGCGACGACATCGCTCCGACCGATGCCACCGAGGCCACCCGGATTGTGACCTGGTTCCGGCACGGTCCGACACCGCGGGTCACCGCCAACCATCGCGGCGGTCGACGCGCCAACGTGCCGATCACCCGTCGGGGCGGGCTGAGTTTCGACCTGCGCAGGATCAACCCGGCCGAGCTGATCGACCTGGAAGTCGAGTGGCCAGCCGAGGAACTCATCGACGCCACCATTGTTGACACCCCGGGAACGTCGTCGTTGGCATGCGATGCCTCCGAGCGCACGTTGCGGCTGCTGGTCCCCGCCGACGGGGTGCCTCGGGTGGATGCGGTGGTGTTCCTGTTGCGCACCCTGAACGCCGCTGACGTCGCGCTGCTCAAACAGATCGGTGGGCTGGTCGGCGGGTCGGTGGGAGCCCTGGGCATCATCGGGGTGGCGTCTCGCGCGGATGAGATCGGCGCGGGCCGCATCGACGCGATGCTCTCGGCCAACGACGTGGCCAAGCGGTTCACCCGCGAACTGAACCAGATGGGCATTTGCCAGGCGGTGGTGCCGGTATCCGGACTTCTTGCGCTGACCGCGCGCACACTGCGCCAGACCGAGTTCATCGCGCTGCGCAAGCTGGCCGGTGCCGAGCGCACCGAGCTCAATAGGGCCCTGCTGAGCGTGGACCGTTTTGTGCGCCGGGACAGTCCGCTACCGGTGGACGCGGGCATCCGTGCGCAATTGCTCGAGCGGTTCGGCATGTTCGGCATCCGGATGTCGATTGCCGTGCTGGCGGCCGGCGTGACCGATTCGACCGGGCTGGCCGCCGAACTGCTGGAGCGCAGCGGGCTGGTGGCGCTGCGCAATGTGATAGACCAGCAGTTCGCGCAGCGCTCCGACATGCTTAAGGCGCATACCGCCTTGGTCTCCTTGCGCCGATTCGTGCAGACGCATCCGGTGCCGGCGACCCCGTACGTCATTGCCGACATCGACCCGTTGCTAGCCGACACCCACGCCTTCGAAGAACTCCGAATGCTAAGCCTTTTGCCTTCGCGGGCAACGACATTGAACGACGACGAAATCGCGTCGCTGCGCCGCATCATCGGCGGGTCGGGCACCAGTGCCGCCGCTCGGCTGGGCCTGGATCCCGCGAATTCTCGCGAGGCCCCGCGCGCCGCGCTGGCCGCAGCGCAACACTGGCGTCGCCGTGCGGCGCATCCACTCAACGATCCGTTCACTACCAGGGCCTGTCGCGCGGCGGTGCGCAGCGCCGAGGCGATGGTGGCGGAGTTCTCTGCTCGCCGCTGACGCGTCAGGCCCTCGGGTGTCACAGTGGTGGGCGTGACTGGTGGCGCCAACGCAACGGTGATCAGCCACCGGGTGGAACATGTTTTCGAGCCCAAGGGGCAGCGACGGCAGCTCGGGGCACAAGGGTCATAAGGGCATGCGCTCAGAATGTGTCGACCTTCTCGATGCTGACGAACATGCCATGGCCCGTGCGGTTGTTCGTGAAGCGGGTGCCATCGGTGGTGGCGTCGATGGTCCAGCCCTGCGCCTCATAGGTTCGGTAGTCGATGCTGACGGTGGGGATGGCGCCCAGATTGCCCAACACCCACTGCACGGAGCCGCCGGCGGTGATGTGGATGCCGTTGGCGTGCTCACCATCTCGCAAGGGGGAGTTGGTGAACGGTGCCTCGCAGCCAACGCTGTCCCTATTGATCTGGCAACGCGTCATTCCGGACTTGGTTTCGATGAAGACGTAACCGTTGGAGTCAGGCGGGAGCGGAATGGCGCCGGCCGGCGCGGTCGGGCTGACCGGTGTCGTCGGTAGCGTCGGGGCGGTGGTCCCCGGCGGCGCGGTAGTTGGCCTAGGCGTCGGAAAAGTCGGCTCGGTAGGTCCCGACCCTGGCGAAGCGACCGGCCTGCCGTCGATGGTGGTGTTGCAGCCGGCAACTAGCGCGGTAGCCGCCAGCAGGGCCGCCATACCCCGTGCAATGAGCGATAGCCGCACGCGCTACTCCCCGGAAATCTGAGATATCGGGAGTAGGTTACGCGCGAGGTCCCGCAATTTACTGCAGTGACGCGCTTCTGCAACGGCCCGCATAATCGGAGAATGGCGTTGTTGCCGTCGACGGTCGTGGGAGTCTTGCTGGCCGCGGGTGCGGGCCGGTGGTATGGCAAGCCGAAAGTGCTGGTTGACGGGTGGCTGGACACCGCGGTCGGGGCGTTGCGCGACGGTGGTTGTAACGACGTTATTTTGGTGCTGGGTGCTGTCGAGGTGTCGGCACCGGCCGGTGTCACCGCGATTACCGCGCCGGACTGGCAGCAGGGGCTGAGCGCGTCAGTGCGTGCGGGTCTGGCCCAGGCCGACCGCGAGCACGCCGACTACGCCGTCCTGCATGTGATCGACACGCCCGATGTCAATGCCAAGGTGGTGGCTCGAGTCCTTGGCCGTGCCTTGGTATCCCGCAGCGGTCTGGCAGGGCGCGGCCGCATACCTGCGCACAGTGCCCGACGTCGAGGCTGTTGAGTGCGGCGACTTGGCTAGTGGTCGCGATGTCGACGTGGACCTCAGATTGGATCCGCCGAATGGACGACCGCGACACTCTTGGTGTGGTCGATGGCGTGGTGCGCGACGGCCGTCACACGATTGCGGACCAAATACCAGCCACCGATGAGGGCCGGTACACCGATCACCGTTGCGGCGATCATCCAGGGACCGTGTTGTTCGTCGAAGTACATCAGGATCAGCACGCCGGCCAGGAAAGCCAGCGTCAGATAGCCGCTGAACGGTGAAAGCGGCATCCGGAATTTCGGCCGCTGCAGCTGCCCGGCGTTCGCCATCCGGTGGAGCCGCAGCTGGCAAGCCACGATCGTCGCCCAGGCCGCGATGACTCCCGTCGCGGCGATGTGGAGCACGATCTCGAAGGCTTGGCTCGGTTTGATGGCGTTGAGAATGATGCCCAACAGGCCGATACCGGCGGTGAGCAGGATCCCGCCGTACGGCACGCCGGTCTTCGACATTGGTGCGGTGAACCTCGGGCCGCTGCCGTTGATCGCCATTGATCGCAGGATCCGTCCGGTGGAATACAGTCCGGCGTTGAGGCTCGACAGCGCGGCGGTGAGCACGACGAGGTTCATCACGCTGCCCGCCGCGTCGATACCGATCTTGGAAAAGAAGGTCACGAACGGGCTGACATGTTCTTTGTAGGCGGTATAGGGCAGCAGCAGGGCCAGCAGGACAGTCGACCCGACGTAGAAGCACGCGATGCGCAACACCACAGAGTTGATCGCGCGCGGCATGATCTTTGCCGGTTCGGCTGTTTCCCCGGCCGCGATGCCCACCAGTTCGATTGCGGCGTAGGCGAATACCACCCCCGAGGTGACCAGCACTATGGGCAGCAGACCGGTTGGCACGATGCCTCCATGGCTGCTCCACAGGGAGACCCCGGTCTCCTGGCCGTCGATCTTGTAGCGCCCAGCGAGAAAGACCGTACCGACGATCAGAAACGTAACCAGCGCGATCACCTTGATCAATGAGGCCCAGAACTCCAGCTCGCCGAAGAGCCTGACCGAGATCAGGTTCATCGACAACACGACCAGCAGCGCGATCAACGCCAGCGTCCACTGGGGGATGGGTTGAAACGCCCGCCAGTAATGGCAATAGTGCGCGATCGCGGTGGTATCGACGATCCCCGTCATCGCCCAGTTCAGGAAGTACATCCACCCGGCGACGAAGGCCACCTTTTCCCCGTAGAACTCGCGGGCGTAGGACACGAATGACCCCGAGGACGGACGGTGCAGCACCAGTTCGCCGAGCGCGCGCAGGATCAGGAACACGAAGATGCCGCAGATCCCATAGACCAGGAACAAACCGGGCCCCGCCGATGCAAGGCGGCCGCCGGCGCCGAGAAAAAGGCCGGTACCGATGGCACCACCGAGAGCGATCATTTGCAGTTGCCGGCTATGGAGGCCTTTGTGATAGCCCGTGTCTTCGCGCGTGAGCCGCTCGTCGGTGATGTCTAGCGGTGGCATTGAGCTCCCTGGGATGGTGGCTTCTTGGGACGCGCGTGAGATGGGGCACACCCAACGGACTGGCTGTCAGGCTATCCCACGCGGCTGCGAGGTGCCGCTTGGCAACCAATCGGAAACAATCGATCGGTCAACGGTGCTTTGTTGTCGTGCCGACCGTCGCGGGTGGCCGCGTTGACAGTCGATATTGCGGTCACAGGCTGACGCGCCTGGCCAGCCAGACGCTCGCGAAGTGCGGGTCCGTCCTGGCCGCGAGGGTGTCGTAGCCGCGGTCGTAGTGTGAGACTCCGACACCTGATCCGCCAGCGCAGAGATGTGAGATCAACGGACGGAAGGCGACGGTGCCCGGCGCGCGCGAGTTGACGCTGCGCGTCGAGCGCGGGGCTCTATTTCGGCGTCGATGGGCAGCATCGGCAGCGTCATCAGCTCGCGCAGCAATTCGTCGTGATCCGCGGCGCTGCGCGCTGGGTACCCGGCCTCGATGGGTATCATTTTTGGTTATCGTTCTGGTTATCATGAATGTTGTGACGGCCCATCCCAAGTACCCGAATGACCCTCTTGCGCTGGTATTGATTGAACTGCGCCATCCGCGGACCGAGCCGCCGGTGCCATCTGCTATCTCCATCCTGAAGGAGGAGCTGGCGCGATGGACTCCCATACTCGAACAGGAGGAGGTGCGGCAGGTCAACCTAGAAACGGGCGAACATACCGCACACTCACAGAAGAAGCTCGTTGCCCGTGATCGCCGCACCGCGATCACGTTTCGACCCGACGCCATGACCCTCGAAGTCACCGACTACCCGGGCTGGGAGGAGTTTCGGTCCATCGTTCACGCGATGGTCACAGCCCGCCAGGACGTGGCCCCAGTCGATGGCTGCATCCGGATCGGTCTGCGCTACATCAACGAGATTCGGGCATCGCTGGCGGAGCCATCCGGCTGGGCGTACTGGGTGGCGGAAAGTCTCCTCGGGCCTGGGACACAGCTTGCCGATCTCAAACTCACCACCACCGCGCAACGGCACGTCATTCAGTGCGAAGGCCCGGAGCCAGGCGACTCCTTGACACTGAGGTACGCCGGTGCGCGCGGCGCGGTCATCCAGTCAACCCCGTTTCTCCAGCGGTTGAAAGAACCTCCGGCAGAAGGAGATTTCTTCCTCATCGATATCGACAGCGCGTGGAGCGACCCCTGCAAGGGCATCCCAGCGCTCGACGCCCACCTGGTGGACGAGGTCGCCGAAAGGCTCCACACACCCATCGGCCCACTGTTCGAATCGCTGATAACTTCCGAACTCCGTACAAAGGTGCTGCAACAACCTGGGCAGGAGTGACCATGACCATTTCGTTCTCTAGCTCGAATCTCCGAGACGACGCCACCTCTGGCAACGGCGATTACCGCCTCGACAAGCTGCCCGAAACCACCCCATCGACCTCGGTGTTCGACCGCGCCGATGTCACCTACCGCCAATTCACGGAACTCCACGGGCAAGCCCGCGACACACGGCGGGAGGCGCACGTGGTTGAGCTGGAGTCCAAGACCGGCGAGCGGGCTCGGTGCGCACCCATGCATGCGCTTGAGCAGCTCGCGGACTACGGCTTTGCCTGGCGGGACATCGCACGCGTTGTCGGAGTGAGCGTGCCCGCAATCACCAAATGGCGCAAGGGCGCTGGAGTTACCGGCGAGAACCGGCTAAAAATCGCCCGTCTACTCGCCCTCATCGACATGCTCTCGGACCGATTCATCGGCGAGCCCGCCTCCTGGCTGGAAATGCCGATCCAAGCCGGAGTGGGAATCACCCGAATGGACCTCCTGGAGCGAGGTCGATATGACCTCGTATTGGCGCTGGCTAGTACCCACACTGGGGACGGTACGGTCGAATACGTACTGAACGAGACTGATAAGGACTGGCGAGAGACCGTTGTAGACAACGCTTTCGAATCCTACACAGCCGAGGACGGCGTGATCTCGATAAGACCCAAGCGGTAACCGTGCCAGAGCTGGAGACGCCCGACGACCCAGAGTCGATATACCTTGCCCGCCTCGAGGATGTCGGAGAACACAGACCGACGTTCACGGGCGACATCTACCGACTCGGCGATGGTCGCATGGTGATGATCCTCCAGCACCCATGCGCGCTGCGGCACGGCGTTGACCTCCATCCGCGACTGCTGGTCGCTCCCGTAAGACCCGACTCGCTTCGTTCCAACTGGGCTAGAGCCCCGTTCGGCACGATGCCGCTTCCGAAGCTCATCGACGGTCAGGATCACTCGGCGGACTTCATCAATCTTGAACTCATCGATTCACCAACGCTTCCGACCTGTGAGCGGATCGCGGTGCTCAGCCAGTCAGGCGTCAACTTGGTCATGCAACGGTGGGTGTACCACAGCACCCGGCTCGCCGTGCCCACGCACACCTACTCCGACAGCACCGTTGGCCCGTTCGATGAGGCAGACCTGATCGAGGAGTGGGTGACGGATCGCGTCGACGATGGGGCCGACCCGCAGGCGGCCGAACACGAATGCGCCTCCTGGCTCGATGAAAGAATCAGCGGCCGCACTCGGCGAGCGCTGCTCAGCGACCGTCAGCACGCCAGTTCAATACGGCGAGAAGCGCGTTCTCATCGAAAGTCGGTCAAGCTGGCGGACTGAGCACTGCTCTCCGGGCTTGACCGGGGCCTCTCCCAGCTACGCCCCGAGCGTGTGCCCTGCCGACACGCGGGAACAAGACCCGCACGACCAGCGTTAGCATGCTCAGTAAGTTGAGTGCATCAGGCTCAGCTCTGAATTGACAGCACACCGCCGTCGAGGCAAGCTTGAGCGGGGTGCACTCATCATAGTGCAGGAAAGAAGCTCTACATATTCAGGAGGATTCACCATGGCTCGTGCGGTCGGGATCGACCTCGGGACCACCAACTCCGTCGTCTCGGTTCTGGAAGGTGGCGACCCGGTCGTCGTCGCCAACTCCGAGGGCTCCAGGACCACCCCGTCAATTGTCGCGTTCGCCCGCAACGGTGAGGTGCTGGTCGGCCAGCCCGCCAAGAACCAGGCAGTGACCAACGTCGATCGCACCGTGCGCTCGGTCAAGCGACACATGGGCAGCGACTGGTCCATAGAGATTGACGGCAAGAAATACACCGCGCCGGAGATCAGCGCCCGCATTCTGATGAAGCTGAAGCGCGACGCCGAGGCCTACCTCGGTGAGGACATTACCGACGCGGTTATCACGACGCCCGCCTACTTCAATGACGCCCAGCGTCAGGCCACCAAGGACGCCGGCCAGATCGCCGGCCTCAACGTGCTGCGGATCGTCAACGAGCCGACCGCGGCCGCGCTGGCCTACGGCCTCGACAAGGGCGAGAAGGAGCAGCGAATCCTGGTCTTCGACTTGGGTGGTGGCACTTTCGACGTTTCCCTGCTGGAGATCGGCGAGGGTGTGGTTGAGGTCCGTGCCACTTCGGGTGACAACCACCTCGGCGGCGACGACTGGGACCAGCGGGTCGTCGATTGGCTGGTGGACAAGTTCAAGGGCACCAGCGGCATCGATCTGACCAAGGACAAGATGGCGATGCAGCGGCTGCGGGAAGCCGCCGAGAAGGCAAAGATCGAGCTGAGTTCGAGTCAGTCCACCTCGATCAACCTGCCCTACATCACCGTCGACGCCGACAAGAACCCGTTGTTCTTAGACGAGCAGCTGACCCGCGCGGAGTTCCAACGGATCACTCAGGACCTGCTGGACCGCACTCGCAAGCCGTTCCAGTCGGTGATCGCTGACACCGGCATTTCGGTGTCGGAGATCGATCACGTTGTGCTCGTGGGTGGTTCGACCCGGATGCCCGCGGTGACCGATCTGGTCAAGGAACTCACCGGCGGCAAGGAACCCAACAAGGGCGTCAACCCCGATGAGGTTGTCGCGGTGGGAGCCGCTCTGCAGGCCGGCGTCCTCAAGGGCGAGGTGAAAGACGTTCTGCTGCTTGATGTTACCCCGCTGAGCCTGGGTATCGAGACCAAGGGCGGGGTGATGACCAGGCTCATCGAGCGCAACACCACGATCCCCACCAAGCGGTCGGAGACTTTCACCACCGCCGACGACAACCAACCGTCGGTGCAGATCCAGGTCTATCAGGGGGAGCGTGAGATCGCCGCGCACAACAAGTTGCTCGGGTCCTTCGAGCTGACCGGCATCCCGCCGGCGCCGCGGGGGATTCCGCAGATCGAGGTCACTTTCGACATCGACGCCAACGGCATTGTGCACGTCACCGCCAAGGACAAGGGCACCGGCAAGGAGAACACGATCCGAATCCAGGAAGGCTCGGGCCTGTCCAAGGAAGACATTGACCGCATGATCAAGGACGCCGAAGCGCACGCCGAGGAGGATCGCAAGCGTCGCGAGGAGGCCGATGTTCGTAATCAAGCCGAGACATTGGTCTACCAGACGGAGAAGTTCGTCAAAGAACAGCGTGAGGCCGAGGGTGGTTCGAAGGTACCTGAAGACACGCTGAACAAGGTTGATGCCGCGGTGGCGGAAGCGAAGGCGGCACTTGGCGGATCGGATATTTCGGCCATCAAGTCGGCGATGGAGAAGCTGGGCCAGGAGTCGCAGGCTCTGGGGCAAGCGATCTACGAAGCAGCTCAGGCTGCGTCACAGGCCACTGGCGCTGCCCACCCCGGCGGCGAGCCGGGCGGTGCCCACCCCGGCTCGGCTGATGACGTTGTGGACGCGGAGGTGGTCGACGACGGCCGGGAGGCCAAGTGACGGACGGAAATCAAAAGCCGGATGGCAATTCGGGCGAACAGGTAACCGTCACTGACAAGCGGCGGATCGATCCCGAGACGGGTGAAGTGCGGCACGTCCCTCCCGGCGACATGCCGGGAGGGACGGCTGCGGCCGATGCGGCGCACACCGAAGACAAGGTCGCCGAGCTGACCGCCGATCTGCAACGCGTGCAGGCCGACTTCGCCAACTACCGTAAGCGGGCGTTGCGCGATCAGCAGGCGGCCGCTGACCGAGCCAAGGCCAGCGTTGTCAGCCAATTGCTGGGTGTACTGGACGATCTCGAGCGGGCGCGCAAGCACGGCGATTTGGAGTCGGGTCCACTGAAGTCGGTCGCCGACAAGCTAGACAGCGCGTTGACCGGGCTGGGTCTGGTGGCGTTCGGTGCCGAGGGCGAGGATTTCGACCCCGTGCTGCACGAAGCGGTGCAACACGAGGGCGACGGCGGGCAGGGGTCCAAGCCGGTAATCGGCACCGTCATGCGGCAGGGCTACCAACTGGGTGAGCAGGTGCTGCGGCACGCCTTGGTCGGCGTCGTCGACACGGTGGTCGTCGACGCGGCCGAACTGGAGTCAGTCGACGACGGCACTGCGGTCGCAGATACCGCCGAAAACGATCAAGCTGACCAGGGCAATAGCGCCGACACCTCGGGCGAACAGGCAGAATCAGAACCGTCGGGCAGTTAACAACAAAAGAGGAAGGCGAGAGGGGGTGACGCGACATGGCCCAAAGGGAATGGGTCGAAAAAGACTTCTACCAGGAGCTGGGCGTCTCCTCTGATGCCAGTCCTGAAGAGATCAAACGTGCCTATCGGAAGTTGGCGCGCGACCTGCATCCGGACGCGAACCCGGGCAACCCGGCCGCCGGCGAACGGTTCAAGGCGGTTTCGGAGGCGCATAACGTGCTGTCGGATCCGGCCAAGCGCAAGGAGTACGACGAAACCCGCCGCCTGTTCGCCGGCGGCGGGTTCGGCGGCCGTCGGTTCGACAGCGGCTTTGGGGGCGGGTTCGGCGGTTTCGGGGTCGGTGGAGACGGCGCCGAGTTCAACCTCAACGACTTGTTCGACGCCGCCAGCCGAACCGGCGGTACCACCATCGGTGACTTGTTCGGTGGCTTGTTCGGACGCGGTGGCAGCGCCCGTCCCAGCCGCCCGCGACGCGGCAACGACCTGGAGACCGAGACCGAGTTGGATTTCGTGGAGGCCGCCAAGGGCGTGGCGATGCCGCTGCGATTAACCAGCCCGGCGCCGTGCACCAACTGCCATGGCAGCGGGGCCCGGCCAGGCACCAGCCCAAAGGTGTGTCCCACTTGCAACGGGTCGGGCGTGATCAACCGCAATCAGGGCGCGTTCGGCTTCTCCGAGCCGTGCACCGACTGCCGAGGTAGCGGCTCGATCATCGAGCACCCCTGCGAGGAGTGCAAAGGCACCGGCGTGACCACCCGCACCCGAACCATCAACGTGCGGATCCCGCCCGGTGTCGAGGATGGGCAGCGCATCCGGCTAGCCGGTCAGGGCGAGGCCGGGTTGCGCGGCGCTCCCTCGGGGGATCTCTACGTGACGGTGCATGTGCGGCCCGACAAGATCTTCGGCCGCGACGGCGACGACCTCACCGTCACCGTTCCGGTCAGCTTCACCGAATTGGCTTTGGGCTCGACGCTGTCGGTGCCTACCCTGGACGGCACGGTCGGGGTCCGGGTGCCCAAAGGCACCGCTGACGGCCGCATTCTGCGTGTGCGCGGACGCGGTGTGCCCAAGCGCAGTGGGGGTAGCGGCGACCTACTTGTCACCGTGAAGGTGGCCGTGCCGCCCAATTTGGCAGGCGCCGCTCAGGAAGCTCTGGAAGCCTATGCGGCGGCGGAGCGGTCCAGTGGTTTCAACCCGCGGGCCGGATGGGCAGGTAATCGCTGATGGCGAAGAACCCAAAGGACGGGGAATCCCGGACGTTTTTGATCTCGGTAGCCGCCGAGCTAGCCGGCATGCATGCACAGACCCTGCGTACCTACGATCGTCTTGGGTTGGTCAGCCCGCGGCGCACCTCCGGTGGCGGGCGCCGCTATTCCCTGCATGACGTCGAGTTGCTGCGCCAGGTGCAGCACCTCTCGCAGGACGAGGGGGTCAACTTGGCCGGCATCAAGCGCATTATTGAACTGACCAGTCAGGTCGAGGCGCTGCAGTCCAGGTTGCAAGAGATGGCTGAGGAGTTGGCGGTGTTGCGTGCCAACCAGCGCCGCGAGGTCGCGGTGGTGCCGAAGAGCACCGCCCTGGTCGTCTGGAAACCGCGCCGGTGAGCGAGCGCGCGTAGCGGGGGAGCGAACGGCGCAGTTGGCACCAGCCGGTGAGCGAGCGCGCGTAGCGGGGGAGCGAACGGCGCAGTTGGCACCAGCCGGTGAGCGAGCGCGCGTAGCGGGGGAGTTAGGGTCCGCTACCGTTGTTGAGGATGCCGGAGAGTCGGGCTCCGTGGTTGCCGAAGCCGGAGATAAGGGCTTGGGTCGCGAGGTCCAGCATGCTCGTGTTGTAGAAACCGGAGACGGTATTGCCTAGGTTCGCCCAGCCCGACAGCAGGTTGCCGAAGTTTTGGAAGCCCGAATTCCTACGCCGCCAGCATTGAAGAAGCCCGAAGTCTCGGTGAAGACGTTTCCCAGGCCCGACACGGCGGCTGCGGCGTCGTTGAGGAAGCCCGATGCGCCACCGGCGCCGGAGTTGAAGAAGCCCGACGACGGGGTTGTGGTCGAGTTGAAGAATCCCGGGCTCTGCTGCCAGCCGAAGCCGAAGGGGAACGCGCCCACGGTGCCGCTGCCGGCGAAATCGAGGGTTTGGGTGAAAGCCGTGTCGATGGGCTGGTCGGGGTTGATCGTGCTGGCATCGATTTCGTAGGGGCCGAGATGTTCGGTGGTGATGGGTATGGTGACCGAGACATGCTTTACACACCCCTTGAAAGGGATGTAGATCACGCAGACCGACACCCGCAACTTGATGGGTATTTCGAATTCGTCAATAGTGAACGCGTCCTGGGTGATGGCGTTGATGTCGCCCTCGATGGGTATTTCAATGTTGGAACCTGTCGTAGCTCCACGGGATTTCGGAAACGGCGCTCTGGTAGGCGAAACCGCCTAGGCCCTGGTAGTCGCCCCGCCAGAAGAAGCCGTTGCTGTAGTTGCCCGAATTGAAGGCGCCGGTGTTGACATCGCCGGAGTTGGCGATGCCGGTGTTGGAGTTGCCCGGGTTGAAGTAGCCGGTGTTGTAGTTACCGGGGTTGAAGCCGCCGGTGTTGTAGTCGCCGGGGTTGAAGCTGCCGGTGTTGGTGTTCCCGGCGTTGAATAGGCCGGTGTTGTAGTCACCGGAGTTGCCAATGCCGGTGTTGACCAGGCCGGTGTTGAAGAAGCCGGAGTTGGTGCTGCCGGTGTTGCCGATGCCGGTGTTGTAGTCACCGGAGTTTCCGATGCCCCAGTTGCCGGTGCCGGAGTTGCCGAAGCCGATGTTGCCGGTGCCGGAGTTGAATAGCCCGATGTTGCCGGTGCCCGAGTTCCAGCCGCCGAACCCGGTCATGGTGTCGCCGGTCAGCCCGATGCCGATGTTTCCGTTTCCGGTGTTGCCGAAGCCGATGTTGCCGGTGCCGGTATTGCCGATGCCGATGTTTCCGTTTCCGGTGTTGCCGAAGCCGATGTTGCCGATGGCCGCCGTCAGCCCCGGACCGACGTTGCCGAACCCGATGTTGGAGCTGCCGATGTTGGCGCTGCCCAGGTTGAAGTCGCCGATGTTGGCGCTGCCCAGGTTGAAGTCGCCGATGTTGGCGCTGCCCAGGTTGTAGACGCCGATGTTGGCGCTGCCCAGGTTGTAGTTGCCGATGTTTGCGCTACCCAGATTCCAGAACCCGAGGTTGGCCAAGCCCACGCTGAAGGTCGTCTCGGTCGGGCCGTTCTGCAACCACCCAGCCAGGTTGGTGCCGATGTTGAGCAAGCCCGAGACATTTGCCGGTGCTCCCAAGCCGGTGTTGTAGATGCCCGAGATGCTGTTGCCCAAATTCGCCCAGCCCGACTGCAGCGACCCATAGTTTTGGAAGCCCGAATTTCCCATGCTGCTAGTGGCGAAGTTGTAGAGGCCCGAGTTGTTGCCGAAGTTCAGCAAGCCCGATGCGCTGCCAGCACCCCAGTTGAGGAAGCCCGACGACGGGCCGGTGGTGGCGTTGAAGAAGCCGGGCGCTGGCCGCAAGTCGATGATCGGAATGCTGATCGGGCCGGCGCCGGCGCCGCCCACGATGTTGATCACGGTGGAGCCGTCGGGCTTGCCGATGTTGAGGTTGATCGCCGGCGAGGGGCCGAAGTCAATTTCGATGGGTGTGTCCAGCGGGGCCGACGCGTCCCCGCCATGCAGGGTGATCGGACCGACCGGGGCCAAGACGGTGCCACTGAGGATGCCTATGTCGACGCTTCCGCTGGCGTCGATTCTGGGGAACGTAATGGCGGGGATGGAGACATTGGTGATGTCGCCGGTGATGGGGATGTTGACCGGGATGTCGACATTGAGGAACGCGGCAGGTCGCTCGATGGTGATGGTGTAGTTGGCCGCCAGCAGGCCCTGCCGGTCGGCGCGCCAGAGCAAGCCGTTGTTCATGCTGCCGGTGATGAACGCGCCGGTGCCGTAGTCTCCGGCGTTTGCCATGCCGGTGTTGTAGCTACCGGTGTTGTAGGAGCCGGTGTTGTAGTGGCCCGGGTTGGCGATGCCGGTGTTGAAGGTGCCGATGTTGAACAGGCCGGTGTTGTGGTTGCCCGGGTTGGCGATGCCGGTGTTGACCAGGCCCGCGTTGAGCAAGCCGGTGTTGTAGTTGCCGCTGTTTCCGATGCCGGTGTTGCCGGTGCCGGTGTTGCCGATGCCGACGTTGCCGGTGCCCGAGTTGCCGATGCCGACATTGCCGGTGCCCGAGTTAAACAAGCCGATGTTGAAACTGCCCGAGTTGGTGCCGCCGATGCCCACCTGGCTGTCGCCGGATAGGCCGACGCCGAAGCCGCCGGTGCCCATGTTGCCGATGCCGACGTTGCCGGTGCCCGAGTTGAACAAGCCGGTGTTGCCGGTGCCGGAGTTGAACAAGCCGGTGTTGGCGGTGCCGGAGTTGAAGAAACCGGTGTTGCCGGCGCCGGAGTTCAGGGAGCTGAAGCCGGACAAGCCGTCGCCGGTCAGCCCGATGCCGACGTTGTTGTTGCCGGTGTTGAACAAGCCGATGTTGTTGTTGCCGGTGTTGGCAATGCCCTGGTTGAAGTTGCCCGCGTTGGCCATGCCAAAGTTGTTGTCGCCCAGGTTGAACAGGCCCATGTTGGCGATGCCGGCGTTCAGCGGGCCGAACCCGATCTGGTTGTCGCCGGACAGGCCGATGCCGATGTTGTTGTTGCCGGTGTTGCCGAAGCCGATGTTGTAGTTACCGGTGTTGCCGACACCGATGTTGTAGTTGCCGGTGTTGCCGATACCGATGTTGTTGACAGCCGCCGTTAGCCCCGGACCGGTGTTTGCGATCCCGACGTTAAAGTCGCCGATGTTTGCGCCGCCGATGTTCGCGTTGCCAATGTTGCCGAAGCCGACGTTTGAATTGCCGAGGTTTGCACTGCCGAGGTTTGCACTGCCGAGGTTTGCACTGCCGAGGTTTGCACTGCCCACGTTGAATTGGCCGAGGTTTGCCAGGCCCGCGTTGAAGGTCGACCCGTTCGGGCCGCGGAGCACGCCGGTCAGGTCGGCGCCGACGTTGGAGAGTCCCGAGAGGTTAGCCGGCGTCGCGAAGTCCGCCGCACTGGTGTTGTAGAAGCCCGAGACGGTGTTGCCCAAGTTCGCCCAGCCGGATTGCAGCGAGCCGAAGTTCTGCAAGCCAGAGTTTCCTATGCCGGCGAAAGCGGTGTTCCAGAAGCCCGAATTGTTGGCGCCGACGTTTCCGAATCCAGACGAGCTGCCGGTGCCGGAGTTGAAGAAGCCCGATGAGGGGCCGGTGGTCGAGTTTCCGAAACCGGGGGCCGGCGGGATGTCCAGTAGCGGGATGACGACCGGGCCGGCGCCGCTGGTGATCGTGATGGGTATCGAGGATGAACCGCCGGGGTCGCCGATGTTGATATCGATCACCGGTAAGGTGCCGGCGATCCTCGGAACGATGATGGGTCCGACGCTGAAGTGGGTGACCCCGAGGGCGCGGAGGGTGATAGCCGGAATCTGGAAGCCGTTGACGGCAAGGGTACCGAAGTCGAGATGGATGGGGATGTTGACCGGAATGTTGAGGCTAAAGTTCAGTAGCGGGATCTGGGGAACAGTGATTGCGTAGTGTGCGCCCCACTGGCCTTGGTGATCGCTCTGCCAGAAGGCGCCGTTGCTGAAGTTGCCCCCGATGAAGGCGCCGGTGTTCACGTCGCCGGTGTTGTAGAAGCCGGTGTTGTAGTCGCCGGTGTTGTAGAAGCCGGTATTGAAGTCGCCGTCGTTGAAGCTGCCGGTGTTGGTGCTGCCGGTGTTGTAGCTGCCCGTGTTGGCGATGCCCACGTTGGCGATGCCGGTGTTGGTGCTGCCCACGTTGTAGCCACCGGTGTTGTAGGTGCCCACGTTGGCGACGCCCATATTGCCGGTGCCTGGGTTCCACAGGCCCCAGTTGCCGGTGCCCGAGTTCCCCAAGCCGGTGTTGCCGACACCCGGGTTGCCGATCCCGGTGTTTCCGATGCCCGAGTTGCCAATGCCGATGTTTCCGGTGCCCGAGTTGAACAAACCGATGTTGTTGGTGCCCGAGTTGAACAGGCCGGTGTTGGCGGTACCGGAGTTCCAGGAGCCGAACCCCTGTTGATTGTGGCCGGACAGCCCGATACCGATGTTGTTGTTGCCGGTGTTGGCAAACCCGATGTTGTTGCTGCCGCTGTTGGCGAAGCCCAGGTTGAAATCGCCGGCGTTGCCGAATCCGAAGTTGTAGCTGCCCAGGTTGCCTAGGCCGATGTTGTAGTTACCCAGGTTCGCCGGGCCGATATTGTATGAGCCCCGGTTTCCGGAGAAGACGTTGAAGCTGCCGATGTTGCCATGGCCGACGTTCGCGTTGCCGAGGTTTCCGAGGCCGACGTTGGAGTCGCCGATATTGCCGTGGCCGACATTCCCGCTGCCTACGTTGCCAAACCCGAGGTTGAGGATCTGGGTGTTGTTGACGAAGCCGGCGACCGTAGCACCGACATTCCCTCCGCCGGAGAGATTGGCCGGCATCGAAAGCCCAAGCGTGCTCGCATTGACAAGGCCGGAGACAGTGTTACCGAAGTTGAACCCGCCGGAGATCAGCTCGCCGAAGTTCTGGACGCCCGAGATTCCCGAGCTTCCAGAGGTGAGGTTGAAGAAGCCGGAACTATTGCTGCCCACGTTGCCAACGCCCGACACGGTACCGGTACCGGCGTTGAAGAATCCCGACGACGGGGTGGTCGTCGAGTTCCCGAATCCCGGGGCCGCCGGTATATCGATGAGTGGAATCTTGATCGGCAATAGACCGCCGGTGCCGGCGATATCGATCAGCGGGTCCGGCCCGCTACCCAGGTTGATGCCGATATTGGGAAGGACAATCGAGATGTTCGGGAAACTGAATGCATCGAGTGTGGCGGCATTGAACGGTATGCCGATCAAGAAGATATCGCCGGTGATCTCCGGGAATCTGAAGCCATGAACGGTGAACGTGCCAAGTGTGCCGGTGACCGGGATATCGAGGAAGATCGGCACGTGCAGTTTCACCGGAACGGCGGTGTCGGGCACGGTGATCGTTTGGCTGATCCCCGCCAGGCCTTGGTAATCGCCCCGCCACCAGAACCCGTTGCTGTAATTGCCGGTGATGAAGCCGCCGGTGTTGACATCGCCCGAGTTGGCCAGTCCGGTGTTGTAGCTGCCGGTGTTCAAATAACCCGTGTTGTAGCTACCCGGGTTGAAGCCGGCCGTGTTGAAGCTGCCGGCGTTGAAGCTGCCGGTGTTGTAATGGCCGGTGTTGAAGATGCCGGTGTTGACGTTGCCGGCGTTGAGCAAGCCGGTGTTGACGTCGCCGGTGTTGAAGATGCCGGTGTTGGTGTCACCGGTGTTGGCGATGCCCCAGTTTCCGGTGCCCGAGTTGCCGATGCCGATGTTGCCGGTGCCCGAGTTGAACAAACCGATGTTGTTGGTGCCAGAGTTGAACAGGCCGCTGTTGCCGCTGCCGGAGTTCCAGCCACCGGCAAAATTGAAGCCCTGCTGGTTGTCGCCGGACAGGCCGATACCGATGTTGTTGTTGCCGGTGTTGGCAAACCCGATGTTGTTGTTGCCGGTGTTGGCGAAGCCCAGGTTGAAGTCGCCGGCGTTGCCGAATCCGAAGTTGTAGCTGCCCAGGTTGCCTAGGCCGATGTTGTAGTTACCCAGGTTCGCCGGGCCGATGTTGTATGAGCCCTGGTTTCCGCCGAAGACGTTGAAGCTGCCGAGGTTGCCGCTGCCGAGGTTGAAGCTGCCGATGTTCGCCAAGCCGGCGTTGCTGTCGCCTACGTTGGAGAAGCCGACGTTGAATTGGCCGATGTTTCCCAGGCCGAGGTTGAACATCGACATCCCGGTCGCCTGGTCGTGGAAGAACCCCGCGAGGTTGCTGCCGATGTTGAACATGCCCGAGACGTTGGCCGGTGCCCCGATGCCGGTGTTGAATACGCCCGAGACGGTATCGCCCAGGTTCGCCAGTCCCGATTGCAGCGAGCCGTAGTTGTTGAAGCCCGAGGTCGCGGAGTTCGCGACGTTCTGGAAGCCGGAAATGTTGGCGCCGATGTTGGCGATGCCCGATACGGTTCCGGGGCCGCCGTTGAAGAAGCCCGAGGACGGATCGGTGGTGGCGTTGAAAAAGCCCGTGGTAGCCGCAATGTTGACGAACGTGACATCGAAGGGACCGACGCTTGCGGTGGCCGGGATCCTGATCGCGGTCGAACCGCCAGGGTCGCCGATGTTGACCGTGATCGCGGGACCGGTCCCGGTGATGGGCGGGAGAACGGCCTTGCTGATTGCACCGGCCAGCAGGGGGATCCCTGCGATGTCGATGGTGAAACCGAAGTTGATTTGCTCAAGCGTTATGCCGCTGTAGACGGTGTTGGTGAAGCTGGCGGTGATGGGGATGTTGACGGGAACTTCCACGGTGACGTGTGCGGGTATTTCGGGAACATGGACCCGATAGCCCGCGCTGAATAGGCCCTGCTGGTCGCCGCGCCAGAAGGCGCCGTTGCCCATGTCGCCGGTGATGAAAGCCCCGGTGGCGATATCACCCTGGTTGGCAAAGCCCGTACTGAAATTGCCGGTGTTGTAGAAGCCCGTGTTGAAGTCGCCCAGGTTGGCGATGCCGGTGTTGGTGTCGCCGGTGTTGTACCAGCCGGTGTTGTAGCTGCCCGCGTTGGCGACACCGGTGTTGACGATGCCGGTGTTGAAGAAGCCCGTGTTAGTGCTGCCGGTGTTGCCGATGCCGGTGTTGCCGCTGCCGGAGTTGCCGATACCCCAGTTGCCGGTGCCCGAGTTGCCGATGCCGACGTTGTTGGTGCCGGAGTTGAACAAGCCGATGTTCGCGGTGCCTGAGTTCCAGCCGCCAGCAAAATTGAAGCCCTGCTGGTTGTCGCCGGACAGCCCGATGCCGATGTTGTTGTTGCCGGTGTTGGCAAATCCGATGTTGTTGTTGCCGGTGTTGGCAAAGCCTTGGTTGAAATCGCCGGCGTTGCCGAAGCCGATGTTGTAGTTACCCAGGTTCGCGAAACCGATGTTGTAGTTACCCAGGTTCGCCGGACCGATATTGTATGAGCCCTGGTTTCCGGAGAAGACGTTGAAGCTGCCGACGTTTCCGCTGCCCAGGTTGAAGTCGCCGAGATTTGCGCTGCCGATGTTCAACTGGCCCAGGTTGGCAAGGCCCGCGTTGAAGATCGTCCCGGTCGGACCGCGGAACACGCCGGACAGGTTGGTGCCGATGTTGTTCAGGCCCGAGACATTGGCCGGCGTGGAGAGGTTCACCGTACTGGTGTTGAAAAAGCCCGATACGGAGTTGCCCAGGTTCGCCCAGCCTGACTGCAGCGAGCCGAGGTTCTGGAAACCCGAATTCCCTATCGCGCTGCTCAAACCACTGTTCCAGACGCCTGAACTGCCGCCGCCGACGTTTTGGAAGCCAGATGTGCCACCGGTGCCCGAGTTGAAGAAGCCGGACGAGGGGTTGGTGGTCGAATTTCCGATGCCCGGCGCCGGATCGATCTTGAGGAAGGTAATCGTGCGGCTCTCCAGAGCACCGACAATGCTGATGGGGACGGTCACCGTCGGTCCGCCGATGGTGAGGGTGATCGTCGGAACGGTCAGCGTGGATGCGCTGAGATTGACCGGGCCGAAGAAGAACAAACCGCTCAGATAGAAGGTTTGGGGGAAAACGGTCGAGGCCTCGGTGACCGTGATCATGTTGCCGCCGAAGGTCATTACGTTGTGTACGTCAATGACCATCTGCTCGTTTATGGGGATGAATGGAGTGGTGACCGAGAGATCGATGGCAATCTGGCCCTGGTTATCGCCCGCCACCAAGAAGCCATTGTTGAAGTCGCCCGTGTCGAAAGCGCCGGTATTGACGTTGCCGGGATTGAAGAAGCCGGTGTTGGTGTCACCCGGGTTATAGCTGCCGGTATTGGTGTCACCCACGTTGAAGTTGCCGGTGTTGGTGTTACCGACGTTGAAGCCGCCGGTGTTGTAGCTGCCCGTGTTGTAGAAGCCCGTGTTGAAGTCGCCGGCGTTGAGGATGCCCGTGTTGTAGCTGCCAGCATTGAGGATGCCGGTATTGTCGGTACCCGGGTTCCCGATACCCCAGTTCCCGGTGCCCGAGTTTGCGATGCCGACGTTTCCGGTGCCCGCGTTGAAGATGCCAACGTTATTGGTGCCCGAATTGAACAGGCCGCTGTTGCCGGTGCCCGAGTTCCAGCCGCTAGCAATATTGAAGCCCTGCTGGTTGTCGCCGGACAGCCCGATGCCGATGTTGTTGTTGCCGGTGTTGGCGAACCCGATGTTGTTGTTGCCGGTGTTGGCAAAGCCTTGGTTGAAGTCGCCCGCGTTCCCGAAGCCGACGTTGTAGTCGCCGACGTTTCCAAAACCGATGTTGTAGATCCCGAGGTTTCCGGATCCGATGTTGTAGTTTCCCAGGCTTCCGGAACCGACATTGAATACTCCGATGTTTCCACTGCCGATATTGAAGCTGCCGACGTTGCCGCTGCCCAAGATGTTTTGGCTGCCGAGGTTGCCGCTGCCAAGGATGTTGAAGTCACCGACGTTTCCGCTGCCGAGAATGTTGTAATTGCCGATGTTGGCGTTGCCGAGAATGTTCACGACGCCCCGGTTTGCCAGGCCGAGATTGAAGACCGGTGGGCCACCGAAAAATCCCGACATGTTGCTTCCGGTGTTGAAGAAGCCCGAGATCAAGGCCGGCGTTGTGATGGCCACCAGGCTCATGTTGAACAAACCCGATACGGTGTTGCCCGAGTTGATCACGCCCGATACCAGCACGCCCGCGTTTGCCAGGCCGGAGTTACCGATGGCCCCCGACGAAGAGTTGAAGAAGCCAGAATTGTTGGCACCGGAGTTCAGGAAGCCGGACGCGCTACCGGCACCGCTGTTGAAGAATCCCGACGACGGCGCACTGGTCGAGTTGAAGAAGCCGGGGCTCCCGAAAATCAGGCCTTGGTGGTCGCCGCGCCACAAGAAGCCGTTGTTGAAGTTGCCAGTAATGAAGGCGCCGGTGTTGACATTGCCGGAGTTTGCCAAGCCGGTGTTGTAGTTGCCGCTGTTCAGGTAGCCCGTGTTGTACTGGCCCATGTTGAAGCCGCCGGTATTGCTGTTGCCCGGGTTGTAGCTACCGGTGTTGTAGTTGCCGGCGTTGCCGACGCCGGTGTTGGCTATTCCGGAGTTGAAGAAGCCCGTGTTGGCGTCGCCGGAGTTGCCAAAACCGGTGTTGTAGCTGTTGCCCGAGTTGCCAATGCCCCAGTTCCCGGTACCCGAGTTGCCGATGCCGACGTTTCCGGTGCCCGAGTTGAACAGACCGATGTTGCCGGTGCCCGAGTTCAGGCCGCCGAACCCCAACAAACCGCTACCCGTGAGCCCGATACCTCGGTTGCCGTCTCCGGTATTGCCGAAGCCGATGTTGTTGCTGCCGGTGTTGCCAAACCCGATGTTGTTGCTGCCGGTGTTGCCGAAACCGATGTTGTTCAGCGCTGCGGTCAACCCAGGACCCACGTTGCCAAACCCGATGTTGGAGCTGCCGATGTTGCCGCTGCCGATGTTGCCGTTGCCGATGTTGGCCGAGCCGAGATTGAAGTTCCCGACATTACCGTTGCCGACGTTGCCCTCGCCGACGTTCGCCAAGCCCAGGTTGCGGAAGACCCGCGTGGTCACCTGAGCCGCGGCCGCGCTGACCAGCGCACCGCCGCCCGCCACGGTCGGCAGCGCCTGGCCGAACGGTGTCAACGCCGAGACGGCCGCCGAAGCCCCGGCATGGTAGCCAAACATCGCCGCCACGTCCTGGGCCCACATCTGCTCGTAGGCGGCCTCGGTGGCCGCGATCGCCGGGGCGTTTTGGCCCAGCAGGTTCGAGACCACCAGCGACACGAACAGTGCCCGGTTGGCCGAGATGATCGCCGGATGTACCGTCGCCGCCAGGGCTGCCTCGAAGGCGGCCGCCGCCAGCCGGGTTTGGGTGGCCGCCTGCTGGGCCTGCGCCGCCGCCGCGCTCAACCAGCCCAGATAGGGGGCGGCCGCTCCCGTCATCGCCGTCGACGCCGCGCCCAGCCACGAGGAACCTGCCAGCCCCGCCGTCACCGCCGAAAACGAGGCCGCGGCCGAACCCAATTCGTCGGCCAGTCCATCCCAAGCGGCCGCCGCGTCCAGCATCGGCGCCAACCCGGCACCCACGTACAGGCGCGCCGAATTGATCTCCGGGGGCAGCACCGCGAAGCTCATCTAGCGTCCCTAACCGGAACCGCTGACCACCACCGCGTGGTGGGTGGAGCCAAACGTCCCGTTCCGCGCTTGGGTGTCTTGACAGTGACGATTATTCAACAGACGCCTGACGCAGGTTTGGCTTTGGAGTGTCGAGACAGAAAATCTCAGCTAGGGCTGGCCGGGCAGTAGCCGCACCATCAGGCCGTTGCCTTCGGCCAACAGCGTCTCGTCGCTGTCAAACAGTTCCGCGCACACAAACGCCTTTCGGCCCTCGGTATTGGTGACTCGTCCGCGTACGATCAACGGCACATCAATCGGGGTGATTCGGCGGTAATCAACGTGCAGAAAGGCGGTCCGGCTGATCGGCCGTCCCGCCGCATGCGAGATCATGCCGAACATGTGATCAAACAACAGCGGCAACACGCCGCCGTGCACCGCGGAGTTGCCCCCGACGTGAAACCGGCTAAACGACCCCCGCATCTCAACACCGTCGGTGCCGTACCGGGTCACCGTCCATGGCGGTAGCAGCAGGCTGCCCATGCCGGGCAGGCCGGGGGTCCGCCCGGCCGGCGCCTTGCCTTCGTCGGCCTCAAATGGGCTCAGCAACTCGACGAGCGCGGCGGCGCGCTCGGCCGCCTCGTCCCACACGGCGTCGCCGGGGTCCGCCGCGACCGCCAGGTCCTGCAACCGGCGCATGGTCGCCACGAACTGGCCGAACCCCGCACCGGGACTGGCCGGACCGTACTCCGGAAATCCACCGTGGTGGTGATACTCGGGATCGAGTTCGTCGGGGTGCACTGACGCATCTGTCACGGGCGATCCTGCAGGACGTCCCGGCGCACGATGGTCTGTTCCCGCCCCGGACCGACTCCAATGCACGAAACCGGTGCTCCGGCAAGCTGTTCCAGTCGCAGCACATAATCACGCGCTTTGGCGGGCAGGTCGTCGAACTCGCGCGCCCCGGAGATGTCTTCCCACCAGCCCGGCAGCTCCTCGTAAACCGGCTTGGCGCGGCAAAGATCCCGCTGGGTCATCGGCATATCGCGGGTGCGCCGGCCGTCGATCTCATATCCGACGCAGACCGGCACCGATTCCAGGCTGGACAGCACGTCGAGCTTGGTCAGGAAGTAGTCGGTGATGCCGTTGACCCGGGCGGCGTAGCGGGCAATGACGGCGTCGAACCAGCCGCAGCGCCGGCGCCGGCCGGTGGTCACACCGAACTCGCGGCCAGTCTTGGACAGGTATTCGCCGTGTTCGTCGAACAGCTCGGTGGGGAACGGGCCGGAGCCCACCCGAGTGGTGTAGGCCTTGAGAATCCCCAGCACGGTGCCGATGCGGGTCGGGCCGATACCAGAGCCCACGGCCGCGCCACCCGCCGTCGGATTCGACGATGTCACATACGGGTAGGTGCCGTGGTCGACATCGAGCAGGGTGCCTTGAGAGCCTTCCAGCAGCACCGTTTCGCCGGCCTCCAGGGCAGCATTGAGTAGCAGCCGGGTGTCGGCGATGCGATGCTTGAAACCCTCGGCCTGCTCCAGCAGCGCGTCGACCACCTGCGCGGGGTCCAGGGCCTTGCGGTTGTAGATCTTGACCAGCACTTGGTTCTTGAACTCGCACGCGGCCTCGACCTTGTGGGTCAATTGTTCCGGGTCCAGCACATCGGCGACCCGGATCCCAATACGGGCGATCTTGTCCTGGTAGCACGGCCCGATACCACGGCCGGTGGTGCCGATCTTCTTGCTGCCCATATAGCGCTCGGTGACCTTGTCGATAGCAATGTGGTAAGGCATCAGCAGATGGGCGTCGGCGGAGATCAACAGCTTGGCGGTGTCCACGCCGCGGTCTTGCAGTCCCCGCAGCTCATTGAGCAGGACACCGGGATCGATCACCACGCCGTTGCCGATAACGTTGGTGACCCCGGGCGTCAGCACACCCGACGGGATGAGATGCAATGCGAAATTCTCGCCGGTAGGCAAGACGACGGTGTGCCCGGCGTTGTTGCCCCCCTGATAGCGCACCACCCACTGCACGCGGCCACCCAACAGGTCGGTGGCCTTACCCTTGCCCTCGTCGCCCCATTGGGCGCCGATGAGGACGATCGCCGGCATGAGTTGCTCCCACCTGGTCTCGCAGGCTATGCCCGCTTATTGTGGTCCAGCCGGTGACCTACCCTACCCAGCAGGTTGCGAGGAGCTGTCATGTATACGGCCGAGAACGCACCCGGCGTCGCGGTGTTGCTCTCCGGTGATGCCGACGTGCCCGGCCCGTTGACCGGCTTGCCTACCCATCAAGACAACCTGGACACCGTCATCGGACGGTATTCGCGGCTCATCGTCGTCGGCGCCGACGCGGACCTGGGGGCGGTACTGACTCGGCTGTTGCGCACCGACCGGCTCGACGTCGAGGTGGGTTATGTGCCGCGCCGGCGCAGCCCCGCGACCCGGGCCTACCGCTTGCCGGCCGGGCGCCGGGCGGCGCGGCGCGCCCGGTGTGGCGTCGCTCGGCGGGTGCCGCTAATCCGTGACGAGACCGGGTCGGTAATCGTCGGCCGAGCACAGTGGCTGCCGGCCGAAGAGCAGGCCCTGATCCACGGCGAGGCGGTCGTTGACGACACCGTGCTGTTCGATGGCGATGTGGCCGGGGTGTGCATCGAGCCGACGCTGACCCTGCCAGGCCTGCGAGCTGCGGTAGACGGCGCCGGAAAGTGGCGGCGGTGGATCGGCGGGCGCGCCGCGCAGCTAGGCACCACCGGTGCTGCGGTACTTCGGGACGGTGTCGCGGCGCCCCGCCCGGTGCGCCGATCGACGTTTTACCGCAACGTCGAGGGTTGGCTGCTGGTCCGGTAGTTTTCGACCGGTGAGCGAGACGGGCCAGCGCGAGTCGGTGCGACCCAGCCCGATCTTTCTGGGCCTGCTCGGATTGACGGCCGTCGGGGGCGCGCTGGCCTGGCTGGCCGGGGAGACGGTGCAGCCGCTGGCCTACGCCGGGGTGTTCGTCATGGTGATCGCCGGCTGGCTGGTGTCGCTGTGCCTGCACGAGTTCGGTCACGCGTTCACCGCTTGGCGTTTCGGTGACCACGACGTCGCAGTGCGCGGCTACCTGACGCTGGATCCCCGCCGCTACAGCCATCCCATGCTCTCGCTCGGTCTGCCGATGCTGTTCATCGCCCTGGGCGGGATCGGTCTGCCGGGTGCCGCGGTGTATGTGCACACCTGGTTCATGACGACGGCGCGCCGCACCCTGGTCAGTTTGGCGGGGCCGACGGTCAACCTGGCGCTGGCCATGTTGCTGCTGGCGGCGACCCGGTTGTTGTTCGACCCGATCCACGCGGTGTTATGGGCCGGGGTGGCGTTCCTAGCATTCCTTCAGCTCACCGCGCTGGTGTTAAACCTGCTACCCATCCCGGGTCTGGACGGCTATGCGGCCCTGGAGCCGCACCTGAGACCCGAGACGCAGCGCGCCCTGGCGCCGGCCAAGCAGTTCGCTTTGGTGTTTCTGCTGGTCCTGTTCCTGGCGCCGACGCTGAACGGGTGGTTTTTCGGGGTGGTGTACTGGCTCTTCGACCTGTCTGGCGTGTCGCACCGGCTGGCCGCCGCGGGCAGCGTGCTGGCCCGTTTCTGGAGTATCTGGTTCTGACCGTTCAGAGCCCAAGCGCCGGACGGGCCGCGGGGTCACAGTCGTCAAGCAGATCCAGGCAGCGTCCATACTCGTCGGTCTCGCCGATAGCGGCTGCGGCGCGCGCCAGCGCCGCCACACACCGTAGGAAACCCCGGTTGGGCTGGTGGGAATACGGCACCGGGCCGAAGCCCTTCCAGCCATGGCGGCGCAGCTGGTCCAGGCCGCGGTGGTACCCGGTACGCGCGTATGCGTAGGCCGTGACGGTCTTGTCGTCGGCCAGCGCCCCTTCGGCGAGCACCGCCCAGGCGACCGACGCCGACGGATGCGCGGCCGCGACGATGCTCGGACTTTCGTTGGCAAGCAGCTCCGCTTCGGCGTCGCTGTCGCCAGGCAACAGGATTGGCTCAGGTCCCAAGAGATCACCCATCGACGTCATGGGAGTTATTGTGCGCTTGGTCACGTCACCTCGACGATGGGGCCAACCGAAGGCTGGGTCGCTAAGCTCCAAAGAGCCACTCGATACCGGGAGGACAGCAGCACCCATGTCCAACGCACCCGAGCCAGACCGCTCAGCCGGTGAATCCGGGAGCGAACCGGCCGGCGAGCGGTCCGCCGATCCTGGCGAGGAACGCACCGAAAGCTACCCCCTGGTGCCTCACGACGCCGAAACCGAGACCGTGGTGATCACCACCTCCGACAACGATGCCGCGGTTACGCAACCGGAAGCGCAGCGCGAACGCCGTTTCACCGCGCCCGGCTTCGACGCCAAGGAGACCCAGGTGATCGTCACGGCCCACGAGGCAGCCACCGAGGTTTTCCAAACCAACCAGGCGCCGACCACCCCGCCGCGGATGCCAACCGGAATGCCCCCGAAAACTGCTGTGCCACAATCAATCCCGCCACGGACGGAGGCGACGTCAGTCCGGCAACGCACCTGGGGCTGGGCGCTGGCGGTGGTAGTGATCGTGCTGGCGTTGGCGGCAATCGCGATCCTGGGCACCGTGCTGCTGACCCGCGGCAAACATTCGAAGATGTCGCAGGAAGATCAGGTGCGGCAGGCCATCCAGAGCTTGGACATCGCCATCCAGACCGGCGACCTGACCGCGCTGCGTTCCCTGACTTGTGGCTCCACCCGCGATGGCTACGTGGATTATGACGAGCGTGATTGGGCCGAAACCTATCGCCGGGTTTCGGCGGCCAAACAATATCCGGTCATCGCCAGCATCGACCAGGTCGTCGTCAACGGCGCGCACGCCGAGGCCAATGTCACCACTTTCATGGCGTTCGATCCCCAGGTCCGCTCGACCCGCAGCCTCGACCTACAGTTTCGCGACGATCAGTGGAAGATCTGCCAGTCCTCCAGCAACTGAAGCCAGGATTGGCTGGTTTGCCCGCATTTTGGCCATTGGTCAGTGCTAGGACCGGTCCGCATCACCGGCACGTCACCAGGACCGACTAGTCCGAACACCGAAACGAGCAACCGTAGCCGAAATGCGGCTGGATCCCGTCTGTGGCAATGTACTGGCGGCCTGTTCCCGCAGAGACGGCGGCATAGCGTCTCGATCGTCAACGAGAGGCAGGTGATCGCCAGGTGAGCATCCGCCCCGCCGAGAACTCAACACTCGACATCCGCCACGTCATCGGTATCGGCACCCCGAAAGCCGTCGATTTGTGGCTCGACGTCGTCACCGAGCTGCCGGATCGCGCCCGCGAACTCGGGTCGTTATCCAAAGCCGAACTCGGAAAGCTTGGCCCACTGCTCGACGGCACCAACGCCGTCGAGCTATTCGAGTCGATCGACGACAAGCTGGCCGCAGAGGCACTGCACGCGATGGATCCGTCGCTGGCCGCCACCTTCCTCGAGGCCCTCGACTCCGACCACGCCGCCAACATCCTGCGCGAATTCAAGGAGCCCAAGCGGGAGGCGCTGCTGACGTTGCTACCGCTGGAGCGGGCGATGGTGCTGCGTGGCTTGTTGAGCTGGCCGGAGGACTGCGCCGCGGCCCACATGGTGCCCGAAACGCTGACCGTACGCCCGAACATGACGGTGTCGCAGGCCGTCGCCAGCGTGCGGGAACGCGCCTCGGGCCTGCGCAGCGATGCACGAACCACCGCCTACGTCTATGTGACAGACGCCGACTCCCACCTGCTGGGTGTGATCGCCTTTCGCGCCCTGGTGCTGGCCAATCCCGAACAGCGAGTCCGTGAGCTGATGGGTGACGACCTCATCGTCGTGTCGCCGTTGACTGACAAGGAGCTCGCGGCGCAGACAATCATGGGCCACAACCTGATGGCGGTTCCCGTCGTCGATGCCGACAACCGGCTACTGGGCATCATCGCCGAAGACGAAGCCATCGACATTGCCGAGGAGGAAGCAACCGAAGACGCCGAGCGCCAGGGTGGGTCGGCCCCGCTCGAGGTGCCCTACCTGCGGGCGTCGCCGTGGCTGCTATGGCGCAAGCGGGTCGTCTGGCTCCTGGTACTTTTTGCTGCCGAGGCCTACACCGGCAGCGTCCTGCGGGCGTTCTCCGACGAAATGGAGGCGGTGATAGCGCTCGCGTTCTTCATCCCACTGCTGATCGGCACCGGCGGCAACACCGGCACCCAGATCGCCACCACTCTGGTCCGCGCGATGGCCACCGGTCAGGTCCGGTTTCGCGATGTGCCTGCGGTGTTAGCCAAGGAGCTGTCAACCGGTGTGCTGGTCGGCCTCACTATGGCCGCCGCCGCGGTGGTGCGCGCCTGGACATTGGGCGTGGGCCCGCAGGTGACCCTGACGGTCGCGCTGACGGTGGCCGCCATCGTGGTGTGGTCGTCGCTGGTGGCTGCCGTCCTTCCGCCGCTGCTGAAGAAGTTGCGCATCGACCCGGCCATCGTTTCGGGGCCGATGATCGCCACCATCGTTGACGGCACGGGTCTGCTCATCTACTTCCTGGTCGCGCACCTGACGCTGACCGAGCTGCACGGCTTGTGAGCGGCCCCGGTTTAGTGGGTTAGGGACTTTCCGGCGCAGTGCAGGTCATTGCACGCCTGAACGACCCGCTGGCTCATCGAAGCTTCGGCCTTCTTGAGGTAGCTGCGCGGGTCGTAGACCTTCTTGACACCCACCTCGCCATCGACCTTGAGCACTCCGTCGTAGTTGGTGAACATGTGACCGGCGATCGGGCGGGTGAACGCGTACTGGGTGTCGGTGTCGACGTTCATCTTCACCACGCCGTAGCGCAGCGCCTCCTCGATCTCCGACTTAAGCGAACCCGAGCCGCCGTGGAACACGAAGTCGAACGGCTTGGCGTCGGCCGGCAGTCCGAGCTTGGCCGCCGCCACCTGTTGCCCTTGCGCAAGGATGTCGGGGCGAAGCTTGACGTTGCCGGGCTTGTAGACGCCATGCACGTTGCCGAACGTCGCGGCCAGCAGGTATTTGCCGTGCTCACCGGCGCCCAGCGCCTCGATGGTTTTCTCGAAGTCCTCCGGGCTGGTGTACAGCTTCTCGTTGATCTCGTTCGCCACGCCGTCCTCTTCGCCGCCGACGACGCCGATCTCGATCTCCAGAATGATCTTGGCGGCCGCCGCCGCCTTGAGCAGCTCCTGGGCGATGGCCAGGTTCTCATCGATTGGCACTGCCGAGCCGTCCCACATGTGCGACTGGAACAAAGGATTGCCACCTTTGCTCACGCGTTGCGCCGAGATCGCCAGCAAGGGCCGGACATAGCTGTCCAACTTGTCCTTGGGGCAGTGGTCGGTGTGCAGCGCCACGTTGACCGGGTACTTGGCCGCGATAACGTGGGTGAACTCCGCCAAGGCGACCGCACCGGTCACCATGTCTTTGACCCCGAGGCCGGAGCCGAATTCTGCGCCACCGGTCGAGAACTGGATGATTCCGTCACTGCCGGCGTCGGCGAAACCTTTGATCGCGGCGTTGACGGTTTCCGAGGAGGTGCAGTTGATAGCCGGGAAAGCGTACGAGTTTTGTTTGGCCTGACCGAGCATCTCCGCGTAGACCTCGGGCGTTGCGATAGGCATGAAACGTTCCTCCTGACGACTCCGATCCACCCAGTATCGCAACACCGCAACCGAGCTTGTCGGCCTGTGCGTGATGGCCGGTATGTTGGGACGTCATGAGCACCGCCGTGACGGCCATGCCGGACATCCTCGACCCGATGTACTGGTTGGGCGCCAACGGCGTATTCGGTTCCGCGGTGCTGCCCGGGATTTTGATCATCGTCTTCATCGAGACCGGTCTGCTGTTTCCGCTGCTGCCGGGCGAGTCGCTGTTGTTCACCGGCGGGCTGTTGTCCGCTAGCCCGGCACCACCGGTCACCATCGGGGTGCTCGCCCCGTGCGTTGCGCTGGTCGCGGTGCTCGGCGATCAGACCGCATATTTCATCGGGCGACGGATCGGGCCGGCGCTGTTCAAGAAGGAAGACTCCCGGTTCTTCAAGAAACACTATGTGACCGAGTCCCACGCGTTTTTTGAGAAGTACGGGAAATGGACGATAATTCTGGCTCGATTCGTGCCGATCGCGCGGACTTTTGTGCCAGTCATTGCCGGGGTGTCCTACATGCGGTATCCGGTGTTCCTCGGGTTCGACATCGTCGGCGGAGTCGCCTGGGGTGCGGGTGTGACGTTGGCGGGCTACTTTTTGGGCAGTGTCCCGTTCGTGCACATGAACTTTCAGCTCATCATCCTGGCCATCGTGTTCGTCTCACTGTTGCCCGCACTGGTCTCGGCGGCGCGGGTCTACCGGGCGCGGCGTAACGCACCCCAGAGCGACCCCGACCCGTTGGTGTTACCCGAGTGAGCTGACCGCTGCGGCGCTGTGGGCGGCTTCCATCAGCATCCAACCCGATAGCTGCACCGACAGATCTCGCTCGGCAATCGCCGAGCTATGCACCGCTCCTCGGACGGACCGCGCCTGCTCACCGCCGGCGGTGGGCAACTCGGCTTCGCGATCCCAGAACGCCCCGAACACCGGCAACCCGTCCACGGTTTGCCGGTAATCCCACGCCGATTGCGCGCTAGCCAGCACTATCGCGCGGGCGGTGTCGCGGGCGGCGGCGTCGTCGGCCGAGTCGCCCGGCAACGTGGTGGCGACCAAGGCGAGGTATCGGGCGGTGATCCCCGCGAACAGGCCACCGTCCCCGCCGCCGGCGCCCCGTAACACACCCAATGGAGCCATGTGCTCGTTGACGGCCGCGACCAAGCGATGAACGCGAGCGCAGTGCCGCGCTCTGGCTGCCGGACCGGTGCGCACCGCCAGCTCGGTTTCCAGCCCGAGCACCACCCCTTGGCAGTAGGTGTACTGCGCGCGGACCAACGACCCGGCCTTGATGCCGTCGAATACCAGGTGTGTCTCCGGATCGATCAGCGTGCGATCGATCCAGTCGGCCATCTGTTCTGCGCGCTTGAGCCTTTTCCCGTACTGGTCTGGGTAGCGGGCCAGGAATAGCCCGGCCGGGCCGTTGGCTGGGGCGTTGAAGAACTGGTCCTGCTTGCGCCACGGGATGCCGCCGCCGTCCTCGGGCACCCAGGCTTCGACGAACTGGTTGGTGAGCTTGGGCAGTGCGCGCCGGCGTCGTACCCCGGCGACCCGGTCGGCACGTTCCAGCGCTAACGCTAGCCACGCCATGTCGTCGTAATAGCTGTTGAGCCACGAGAAATTGTTGCGGACCCGGTGCGAGCGGACCTGGCGGTTGATCCGGGCGCGCCGCTGCGGCTGCGGGTCGCGCAGCTGCGCGTCGACCAGGCAATCCAGCAGGTGTGCCTGCCACCAGTAGTGCCAGCTGCCGAACAACCGGTCGCGCCGGGTTGACGGCCAAGCCACCACCGCCAACTGGGTGCCCGGCAACGCCCAAAGCCGTCTCAGATGCCGTTGCGTGACGGCGGTTTCGGCGCTGGCTGCCCGGTTTGCCAGATTCATAATGCGATCCTGCCCTAGCCTGTCTTACGCCGTCTCAGGCCTGTTACTCCAGCGTGACATCAAGGGTGGCGGCGTCCACGAAGGCCAGCATGCGCGCCCGATGATGCCACCCCCGCTGAACTGAGCGACGATCCGCGGGCCCGCGAGCCGGCTGTTGTCATAGACGGTGGCGCCGTCGGCCAGCGTGATGGCCTGGGCGACAAGCTCGGCCAGCCGGCGGTGACGCTCGCGGATCTTGGTCTCCGGCACATCGTGGCCGCCCGCGGCGACGCGATGCCTGACGCGCTCGACCGCCAGGCCTTCGGGGATAACCAACACGTGCAGTACGACGGTGTAGCCGGCCGTGCGCGCGGTGCGGATGAGCTCGAGCTTCGATGGGTGCGAGAACACCGTCTCGGCAATGAACGGCCGGCCCAAGTCGATGAGCCTCGCGCGGGTGTCGGCGGCGACCTGCGCCGCCTGGTAGGCGTGCGATGTTGGGTCGTCGGGCCAGCGTTGTTTGGCGATTTCGTCGGCGTTGACGAAGACGATGCCGGGCAGCAAGGGCGCCAGCGTGAGGGCGACGAACGTCGACTTGCCGGCGCCGTTGGGCCCGGCGACCAGATCGAGCCGCTTCACGCGTGGCGCGTTGTCTTCGAGCTGGCGATCACGGCGTGGCCGCCAGCACGACCGAGGTGCCGTCTGGCCGGTGCTCGACGATGTCGCCCGCGTCGTTCAGGGCGACCGTGGTGATGCCCTGCGCGGCGAGCACGTCGCCGTAGTTGGTTCGCGACAGGCGCTCCTCGATAGCTGCGGAGATCTCGGCGTTGAACACCACGCCCTCCTCCAGCGTCAGGTCCGTCATCGGCAGATGCCCCGCGAGCGCAGCTTCCACGCGGCGCCGCGACGCCGTGTGCTGGTTCGACACCGCCCGACCGACGCGGGCCCAGTGGTCGAGCTGCTGCTTGGCCGAACGGCTCTGACGAGCACCCTCGGCCGCCGCGCTGTCCACCAGATCCGCGGCGACGCGCGTGACGCGGTCGACGGCTTTGGGCACGACATCTCTCCTCGGGTGTAGCGATCTGTTACAGCTTATAGCAAAGTGCTACACCGAGCTGTGGTGAGGGGCGCACACGGCTAGCGGGCACCGGCCAGCGCCAGCAGCAACTGGTGCAGGCCGGCCAGCGAGTGCGCCGGCAGGAACAGGTCGCAATAGGGCAGCGCCGCCGCCATCGAACCGGCACGCGGCTGGAACTCCGGATGTGCCGCGCGAGGGTTCAGCCAGACCAGCAACTCGGCGCGGCGACGCACCCTGGTCAGTGCGTGCACCAACACGTCGGGCGGATCGCTGTCCCAGCCGTCGGAGGCGATGATCACCACCGCGCCGCGTAACGCGTTGCCATGCGGCGGGGCCAGCAGGGCGGCGACACTACGGCCGATGAACGTACCGCCGTAGCGGTCGGTCACCCTAGCGTTGGCCCGATGTAGCGCCATCTCGGCCGAGCGATGAGACAGCACCGAGGTAAGTCGAGTCAGCGACGTCGAAAACGCGAAAACCTCCGGGTGGCCCCCTGCCCGGCGCAGCACCGCCGCCCGCATCAGACGCAGATAGATGGCGGCGTAGGGCTGCATCGAGCGGCTCACATCGCAGAGCAGGAGCACCCGCCTGGGGCGTCGGCGGGGCCGGATCCGTGCCAACAGCACCGACTCCCAGCCAGTCGACCGCGACGCGTTCATCGTCGCCCGCAGGTCGATGCGCTTGCCGTGCGGGCTGGACTCGAATCGCATGCTGCGCCGCCGCGGCCAGCGCGCCATCGTGGCCTCCAGCCAGGCGCCGAGCAGACGCAGATCGTCGGGATCGAACTGGTCGAATGGCTCGTCGGCCCGGGCGACAATGCGGCTGGGCAGGACATCGGGCAGTGTGCGGCTGGGTCCGCCCTGACCGGCGCTGGCCATCGTCAGCGAGCGAGTATCCCAGGGCAGATTCTGGGCTTGGGCGGCACAAGATCGCCGCTTGGCGCGGTGCCCGACGCCGGCCACCGGTGTGCGCGGGCCTGCAATGGGCGGTGGTGGGCGGTTGGCACCGTCGGGTTCGGCGCTGCCAAATACCCCGAACAGCGAAGCGAATACCGCATCGAACGTGGCCAGTTCGTCTACACGGCTGACCAGGGTCAACCGCGCGCCCCAATACAGCGCCGCCGGCGTACGCGGCACCAACTGCTGCAACGCCTGCACCAAACTCGCTTGACCGCTGGCGGACACCGGTATCCCGGCGTCGCGAAGGCGCGCTGCCAGCGCTGCCGCGAACGCCGCGAGGTCGACGCCCGGCAACAGTGCAGGGGTGGCCATCCCATTCATCGCCGCCGGCGCAGCACCCAGATCAGCAGCAGCACGGTCAGCGCCGCCAGCAGCGCCGAACCGTACTTTTTGAGCTGGCCGCCGTCGGCCAGCTGCAGCAAGTCGATGGGCGCCGCTTCGGTAGCAGGGGGTGTGCCTTGCGGGCTTTCTGAACTCTGGGCCGCGAGCTCGGCTTCTAGCGAATCCACGAACTGGCCCAGCAGCTTCTCCGACACCTGCTGCAGCATGCCACTGCCGAATTGCGCCAGTTTGCCGACAATCTTCAGATCGGTGTCGACGGTGACGCGGGTACGCTCTCCGACCTCGTGCAGCTGGGCAGCGACCGTGGCGGCCGCGTTGCCGGTACCGCGCGCCTCCTTGCCTTTGGCGTCGAAAACGGCGCGGTGCTGGTTGCGGTCCTGCTCGACAAAGTGCACCTTGCCGCTGAACTCGCTGGTGACCGGCCCAACCTTGACCTTGACCTTACCGAGGTACTCGTCGCCCTCATGGCCGATCAACTGGGCTCCAGGCATCAGCGGAATCATCTGCTCCAGGTCGCATAGCCTGCTCCAGGCCTGCTCGATCGGAGCGCTGACGGTGAACTCGTTGGCGATCTTCATCCTGTGCGTCCTCTCATGCGTGGCTGCACTCAGTAAAAGCTTGGTACGCATCGCGAATCTGCGTACGGTCGTCGGGCGTTTTGGCCAGGGCCCCAAGGCTGGCCAGAGCGGGACTCGAATCCGCTGCGGTGAGGTCTGCGACCCCGAGTGCCACCAAAGCCGCCACCCAGTCGATAGTCTCGGCCACACCGGGTGGCTTGTCCAGATCGAGATCCCGTGCAGTGCAAACGAATTGAGTGGCGTTCTCGATCAACGGCGCGGTAGCCCCGGGCACCGTGCGGCGCACGATCGCGGCCGCCCGGTCCGGCCCCGGGTAGTCGATCCAGTGGTAGAGGCAGCGCCGCCGCAGTGCGTCGTGCAGGTCACGGCTGCGGTTGGACGTGAGCACCGCGATCGGCGGGCACTCCGCGAGGAAAGTGCCCAGCTCGGGAACGGTCACCGCGGACTCACCAAGGAACTCCAGCAGTAACGCCTCGAATTCGTCGTCGGCCCGGTCGATTTCATCGATGAGCAGCACTGGAGGGGTCGGTCCGCGGTGCCGCACGCACCGCAGGATGGGCCGGTCCACCAGATACGCCTCGGTGTACAGATCCGCTTCCGATATGTCTGAGATACCCTTGCCGCGCGCCTCGGCCAGCCTGATGGACAATAGCTGGCGTTGGTAGTTCCAGTCGTAGAGCGCCTCGTTGGCCGTCAGCCCTTCATAGCATTGCAGCCGGATCAGCGTGGTATCCAACACGACTGCAAGGGTTTTCGCGGCTGTTGTCTTGCCAACACCGGGCTCACCCTCCAACAACAGCGGCCTGCCCAGCGTAACCGCCAGATAGATTGCCGACGCCGTGCCGGTATCCAGCAGGTAGTTCTGTTCGTCGAACCGGCGGATCACGTCGTCGGGACTTGCGAAGGTCACGAGGGCACCGATTCCAGCAGCCGTCGGTAGTCGTCCCAGGTGTCCACGTCAAGCGGCACGCAGCCGTCCACGGCGAGTTCGCGCACTGGGTGGCGGCCGGAGTGCACCAGCTTCCAGACACCCTTGTCGCCGTGCAGTCGCGCGAGTTCGCCGAACACGGTGCGGCTAAACCAGAATGGATGCCCGACGCCGTCGGCGTAGCGGCACACCATGATCTCGGTGGCCGGCCCGACGTCGATGATCCGCCGCAGTGTCGCCGGCGCCACCTGAGGCTGGTCGCCCAGCATCAGCACGATCCCGGTGGCCCGCGGATGCACCCGTGCCAACGCGACGCGCAGCGATGCCGCACACCCGCGCTCGACATCCTCGACGACCACCACGTCGGTCCCGTCCAGCGCCATCGCGGCACGCACCGCCGACGCCGCACCGCCCAGGGTGAGGATCAGCTGGTCGAATCCGGCTTGCCGGGCAACGTCGAGGGTGGCCCCAAGCACCGTGGTATCCCGATATGGCAGTAGCTGTTTGGGCGTGCCCAACCGGTTGGAGCGCCCGGCGGCGAGTACCACACCGGTGATCTGGGTCGCGGTCATGCGCCGCCGTTCTCGTCCGCCAACGCCTTCCGGCCTCTGGGGCCGCCGCCGCGCAGCGTGGCGATCAGTTCCGCCGCAATCGACACCGCGATCTCCGCCGGAGTTTTGGCGCCGATGGCCAATCCGACCGGGGTATGCACCCGGGCCCGCTCGGCATCGGACAGGTCCAGCGAATCCAGGATGGACGCGCCGCGTACCGTGCTGGCCACCAGCCCGACATACCCAACGCCGTTATCCAGCGCCGTGCGGATGATTTCGGCTTCGGGCCCGCCGTGGCTGGCGATCACAATCGCAGTTGGCAAGGCGTCGGTGTCGGCCGGATCGGTGTCGCGGCGCGCGTCGTAGCCCAACAGGCCGCACAGTTCGATCAACGCGTCGGCGATCGGGGTTTCGCCGTAAATCTGGATCAGCGGGGCCGGCAGCTGCGGGGTCAGGAAGATCTCCAGGGATCCGCCGGCCAGGCACGGGTTGACCACCACACACGCCCCGGGAGCTTCCGGGAAGTGCACGTCACCGTCGGGCAGCACGCGCAGCAGCACGCTCTCGCCGGCCTGCAACACGCCCATCGCCGCCTTGCGGACCGAGTTCTGCGCGCAGTGGCCGCCGACAAAGCCCTCGATGGTGCCGTCCGCCAACAGGATTGCCTCATCGCCCGGGCGGGCCGACGTGGGCTGCTGGGCCCGCACCACGGTCGCGCGCACGAACGGTGTCCGCGCGGCCACCAGCTGTGCGGCCCGGTCACTGATGGACATCGACGCCCTCGAGCTCCCCTAGATCGGTGGTGTGGCCCGGCCCTGCATGGCCTCCCAGACCCGCGACGGCGTCAACGGCATGTCGGCGTGCCGAACCCCGAACGGCGCCAACGCATCCACCACCGCGTTCACCACCGCCGGCGGGGAACCCACCGTGGCCGACTCACCGATGCCCTTGGCGCCGATCGGGTGATGCGGCGACGGGGTCACGGTGTGCCCGGTCTCTAGGTGTGGCACCTCGAGCGCGGTCGGGATCAGGTAGTCCATCAACGATCCGCCCAGACAGTTGCCGTCCTCGTCGAAGGCAATCATCTCCATCAGCGCCATGCCGATGCCGTCGACGATGCCGCCGTGTACCTGACCCTCGATGATCATCGGGTTGATCCGGGTTCCGCAATCATCGACGGCCAAAAAGCGCCGCACCTTCACCACCGCGGTGCCCGGGTCGATGTCGACCACACAGAAGTAGGCGCCGTACGGGTAGGTCAGATTCGACGGGTTGTAGCAGACCTCGGCATCCAGCCCGCCCTCGATGCCCTCGGGCAGATCGCCGGCGCCGTGCGCGCGCATCGCGATGTCGGCGATGGTCACCGCGGCCGACGGGTCACCCTTGACGTGGAACTTCCCTTTCTCCCACTGTAAGTCGGCGACCGAAACCTCGAGCATGCCCGAGGCGATGATCTTGGCCTTGTCGCGCACCTTGCGGGCGACCAGCGCCGCGGCACCACCCGAGACGGGTGTGGACCGGCTGCCGTAGGTGCCCAACCCGAACGGTGTCTGGTCGGTGTCGCCGTGCACCACCTCGATGTCGTCGGGCGCAATCCCCAGCTCCTCGGCGACGATCTGCGCGAACGTCGTCTCGTGGCCCTGGCCCTGGGTCTGAACCGAAAGCCGCAGCACGGCTTTGCCCGTCGGGTGCACGCGCAGCTCGCAGCCGTCGGCCATGCCCAGGCCGAGGATGTCCATGTCCTTGCGCGGCCCGGCGCCCACGGCCTCGGTGAAAAATGACATCCCGATGCCCATCAGCTCGCCGCGCGCTCGCCGCTGCTTTTGTTCGGCGCGTAACGCCTCGTAGCCGATCATGTTCATCGCCTTACGCATTGTGGTCTCGTAGTCGCCCGAGTCGTACACCCAACCAGTCTTGCTCTGATACGGAAACTGGTTGGGCCGCAATAGATTCCGCAAGCGCAGCTCGGCTGGATCCATCTTCAGCTCGAAGGCCAGGCAGTCCACCAGCCGCTCGACGAAGTAGACCGCTTCGGTGATGCGGAACGAACACGCGTAGGCGACCCCGCCGGGCGCCTTGTTGGTATACACCGCGGTCATGTGACAGTAGGCGGCCTCGATGTCGTAGCTGCCGGTGAACACCCCGAAGAACCCGGCTGGGTACTTCGCCGGCGCGGCCTGGGCGTTAAACGCACCATGGTCGGCCAGCACATTGGACCGGATCGCCAGGATCTTGCCGTCACGGTTGGCGGCAATCTCGCCGACCATGATGTAGTCGCGGGCGAATCCGGTGGACGTCAGGTTCTCGCTGCGGTCCTCCATCCATTTGACCGGCTTGTCCAGCAGCAGCGACGCGACAATGGCACAGACATAACCGGGATAGATCGGCACCTTGTTGCCGAAGCCGCCGCCGATGTCGGGCGAGATCACCCGAATCTTGTGTTCGGGCAACCCGGCCACCAGCGCGTATAGCGTGCGATGCGCGTGCGGCGCCTGGCTGGTGGTCCACAGCGTCAGCTTTCCGGTGACCGGATCTAGATCGGCCACCGCGCCACAGGTTTCCATCGGCGCCGGGTGCACCCGCGGGTAGACGATCTCCTGCTGGACAACGACGTCGGCCTTGGCGAACACCGCCTCGGTCGCCGCCGCGTCGCCGGTCTCCCAGTCGAAGATGTGATTGTCGCTCTTTCCCTCCAGATCGGTGCGGATGACCGGCGCCGACGGGTCCAGCGCCGTGCGGGCATCCACGACGGGATCCCGCGGTTCGTAGTCGACGTCGACCAACTCGCATGCATCGCGGGCCGAATACCGGTCCTCGGCAACCACGAACGCCACCTCTTGGCCCTGGAAGCGCGTCTTGTCGGTGGCCAGCACGGCTTGTACGTCGTTGGCTAGTGTCGGCATCCAAGCCAGGCCCTTGGCGGCCAGATCGGCGCCGGTCACCACGGCCTTGACTTTCGGATGTGCCTGCGCGGCAGTCACATCGATGCGCACGATGCGGGCATGCGCATACGGCGAACGCAGGATGGCCAGATGCAACATGCCCGGCAGCGCGACGTCGTCGACGTAGGTTCCGCGCCCGCGGATGAATCGCGGGTCCTCTTTGCGCATCATCCGGCCGTGCCCGCACGGCTGCTGAGCGTTGTCGGCTAGGTCTTCCGGCGACGGAGGGCGTGACTCGATCGTTGTCATGACTGCGCCTTTACGGTCTGGTGCGCTGCCGCCCACTGAATGGAGCGCACGATCGTGGTGTATCCGGTGCACCGGCAGATCTGCCCCGAGATCGCTTCCCGGATGGTCTGCTCGTCGGGATCCGGGTTGCGGTCCAGCAGGGCGCGCGCGGTAATCAGCATTCCCGGGGTGCAGAAGCCGCATTGCAGCCCGTGGCAGCGCATGAACCCTTCCTGCACCGGGTCGAGCTGGCCGTCGGGCCCAGCCAAGCCCTCTACCGTGCGGATGCTGTGCCCGGAGGCCATCACGGCGAGCATCGTGCAGGATTTCACCGGCACGCCGTCGACCTCCACCACGCATGTCCCGCAGTTGCTGGTATCACAGCCCCAGTGAGTTCCGGTGAGCCGCAGCTGATCACGGAGAAAATGGACCAGCAGCATCCGGGGTTCGACCTCGGCGGTGACGGGCTCGCCGTTTACCGTCATGTTCACCTGCATGGTTGGTTCCCCTCTCAGGCCTCGGGGGCCGCCGGCGCGCCGAGCACGCGCCCGGCGGCGGTGCGCAGCGTGCGAACGGTCAGTTCACCGGCGAGGTGCCGCTTGTACTCCGCGGTGCCGCGGACGTCGGTCACCGGCGTGCAAGCTTGCGCGGCGCGCCGGCCCGCCTCAGCGAACACCTCTTCGGTAGCGGGTTGGCCGACCAGTCCCGCGGACAGCTCCGCCAGCGCGACCGGGTCGGGATTCACCGCGGTCAAACCCACCCGAGCGGCGAGGATCGTCTGGCCGTCGAGCGTGACCGCGGCACCGGCCGCGGTGATGGCCCAGTCGCCGACCCGCCGTTCCACCTTGGCGTACGCGCTGGAGGTGTTGTGCCGCAGCGGAATCCGCACCTCAATTAGGACCTCGTTGTGGGCGAGCGCGGTTTCGTACGGCCCGACCAGGAAGTCGTCGATCGCTATCTCACGTTCACCCGAGGGCCCTTTCGCCAGGCACACCGCATCCAGAACGGTGCACACGGTCGACAGGTCCTCGGCCGGATCCGCCTGGCAGAGCGAACCGCCCAGGGTGCCGCGGTTGCGGACCACCGGGTCGGCGATCACCCGCTCGGCATCGCGGAAGATCGGGCACACCGCCGCCAGCGCATCGGAGTCCAGAATCTCTCGATGGCGGGTCATCGCACCCAGCCGAACCAGGTTGGGATTGTTGATTCCGCCGACCACGACGTAGCCGAGTTCGGGGGCCAGGTCGTTGATGTCCACGAGGTACTCGGGGTTGGCGATGCGCAGCTTCATCATCGGCAGCAGGCTGTGCCCGCCGGCGACCACCCGCGCTCCCTCCCCCAACCGATCCAACAATCCGATGGCGTGGTCCACGCTGGTGGCACGTTCGTATTCGAAAGGCCCAGGTACTTGCATGCGCCCCAGTGTCGGCCGCCCGCGAAAAGGGCGTCAATGTCGAGTTAAGTAATCCTTGAACTCGCCCGCTACCTGCGCATCATGGTGGATCCGTCCGGCAATATCGGCCAGCGGGCGTCCCCCTCCGCCCCAACGTCGGGCGATGATGTCGGCCGCGATCGAGACCGCGGTCTCCTCGGGGGTTCGGGCACCGAGATCCAGCCCGATCGGGCTGGACAACCGGCTCAGCTCGGCGTCGGTCAGGCCCGCCGCGCGTAGCCGATCCATCCGGTCGTCGTGCGTCTTGCGTGATCCCATCGCCCCCACGTATCCGACACCCAGGCGCAGCGCCACCTCGAGCACCGGGACGTCGAACTTCGGATCGTGGGTGAGCACGCAGATCACCGTGCGCTCGTCGATACCACCCGCCTCCGCCTGGGCAGCCAGATAGCGGTGGGGCCATGCGACGACGACGTCATCGGCCGTCGGAAAGCGCGCTGGCGTGGCGAATACCGCGCGGGCGTCGCAGACGGTGACCCGGTAGCCGAGGAACGAACCCTGCCGCGCCAGCGCGGCGGCGAAGTCGATGGCACCGAACACCAGCATCCGCGGGCGCGGCGCGTGGCTGGACACGAAGACCTCCATGCCCTCGCCACGCCGCTGCCCATCGGGCCCATATTCGAGGATCTCGCTGCGGCCCACCGCGAGCAGACCCCGCGCATCGTCGATAACCGCCGCATCGGCACGCGCCGAACCCAGCGAACCCGTCACGGGGCTCTTTGTGTCGGGCCGGATCACCAGTCGGCGACCCACCCGCCGCTCGTCCGGATGGGCGATGACGGTCGCGATGGCGACCGGGCGTTGCGCGCCGATGTCGTCGGCCAGCTCGCCCAGCTCGGGAAACGTGGCCCGCGATACGGGCTCGACGAAGACGTCGATGATGCCGCCACAGGTCAGGCCTACCGCGAATGCGGTATCGTCGCTGACTCCGTAGTGTTCCAGCCGCGGTATCCCGGTTTGGGCCACCTCGGCGGCCAGCTCATATACCGCACCCTCCACGCAGCCGCCCGACACCGACCCACTTACCGAACCGTCCGGGGCTACCACCATCGCGGCCCCTGGGGGCCGCGGCGCTGACCGCAAGGTTCGCACCACCGTCGCGACCCCCGCGGTGTCACCGGCGGCCCAGATCGCCATCAGCTCGGCAAGCACTTCACGCACGCTTCCCAAAGTAGGCTTCAGTGCATGACCCCGGCTCAACTTCGGGCCTATTCGGCGGTGGTTCGCCTGGGCTCGGTACGGGCGGCCGCCGCGGAACTCGGTCTTTCCGACGCCGGAGTCTCCATGCACGTCGCGGCGCTGCGCAAGGAACTCGACGACCCGCTGTTTACCAGGACCGGTGCCGGGCTGGCGTTCACGCCCGGCGGGCTGCGGCTGGCCAGCCGCGCGGTCGAAATCCTGGGCCTGCAACAACAAACCGCGATCGAGGTCACCGAGGCCGCCCACGGGCGTCGGTTGCTGCGCATCGCCGCCTCCAGCGCCTTCGCCGAACACGCCGCGCCGGGCCTGATCGAGCTCTTCTCGTCTCGGGCCGACGACCTTTCGGTCGAGTTGAGCGTGCATCCCACCAGCCGGTTCCGCGAACTGATCTGCTCGCGCGCCGTCGACATCGCGATCGGCCCGGCCAGTGAGAGCTCGATCGGTTCCGACGGCTCGATCTTTCTACGGCCCTTCCTGAAGTATCAGATCATCACCGTCGTCGCGCCGAATAGCCCACTGGCCGCAGGCATTCCGATGCCCGCGCTGTTGCGTCACCAGCAATGGATGTTGGGTCCGTCCGCCGGCAGCGTAGATGGTGAGATCGCAACCATGTTGCGCGGCTTGGCGATTCCGGAGTCCCAGCAACGGATCTTCCAGAGCGATGCCGCCGCGCTGGAGGAGGTCATGCGCGTCGGGGGCGCCACGCTGGCCATTGGCTTTGCGGTCGCCAAGGATCTTGCCGCCGGACGGTTGGTGCACGTGACCGGTCCTGGGCTGGATCGCGCCGGCGAGTGGTGTGTGGCGACATTGGCGCCTTCGGCCCGCCAACCCGCCGTCTCCGAGCTTGTTGGCTTCATCAGCACCCCGAGGTGTATTCAGGCGATGATCCCGGGTAGCGGGGTCGGGGTGACGCGGTTCCGCCCAAAGGTCCACGTCACCCTGTGGAGCTAGCTACTTCGACTTGAAAGGCTCGGCGCGCCGGTCCGCCCGTTGACGGGGCCCGGCTGCGAGGATTAGCCAGTTCCCTTGTCGCACAGGAGCGTTGAGGCTATCGCCGTACGCCTACTGCGTGCGATCAGCGCTTGCTCGTTCCATACCACAGGGTGCGGCCCAGGTGCAAGGTTCACTGTGCATCGTGCGCTGGAGCCTTTGGTGCCTGTTGCCCGTTGAACCGTGATCCAGCGCGGCTGAGGGTGTGGTGGTGTCGGGCCGCTGGGAGGCCGGGAATGCGGACGGTAACGGTGGCTCCGCGGGGTTGATCGGCAGCGGCGGGGCCGGCGGCGACGGCGGTAGCGGCGGGGCCACCGGCGCCGGTGGCGAAGGTGGCGATGCTGGAGCAAGCGGGTCCATAAACGGCAACGCCGGCGACCCCGGCAACAGCGGAGAACGCGGCGCAGTGGGCAAGCCCGGCGCACCCGGCTGACCCGAAAATCACCGCATCACCGGGCTCGCTCACAACCGAGAGCGGACGCGGGCTCGGCGGGCTAGACGAATCGACGCGCCAACTTTCTCGGATCGAAGAAGCTATACGCTTTACCCCCATGAGTGTGTACAAGGTGATCGACATCATCGGGACCAGCCCCACATCCTGGGAACAGGCGGCGGCGGAGGCGGTCCAGCGGGCGCGGGATAGCGTCGATGACATCCGCGTCGCTCGGGTCATTGAGCAGGACATGGCCGTGGACAGCGCCGGCAAGATCACCTACCGCATCAAGCTCGAAGTGTCGTTCAAGATGAGGCCGGCGCAACCGCGCTAGCACGGGCCGGCGAGCAGACGCAAAATCGCACGGTTTGCGGTTGATTCGTGCGATTTTGTGTCTGCTCGCCGAGGCCTACCAGGCGCGGCCCAGGTCCGCGTGCTGCCGTATCCAGGCGTGCATCGCGATTCCGGCGGCCACGCCGGCGTTAATGCTTCGCGTCGACCCGAACTGGGCGATCGACACCGTGACCGCCGCGCCGGCACGGGCGTCGTCGGTAATGCCGGGCCCTTCCTGGCCGAATAACAGCAGGCATTCCCGCGGCAACGCGGTCTGCTCCAGGCGCGCCGCACCCGGGACGTTGTCCACCGCCACCACGGTCAAGCCGGCGCCCGCCGCGAACTCCAGCAGCCCGGTGGTGCTGTCGTGGTGGCATAACCGCTGATAGCGGTCGGTCACCATGGCGCCGCGCCGATTCCACCGCCGACGCCCGACGATGTGCACGGTGTGCACGGCGAATGCATTGGCGGTGCGCACCACCGAGCCGATATTGGCATCGTGTCCGAAGTTCTCGATCGCCACGTGCAAGGGGTGACGGCGCGTATCGATGTCGGCGATGATCGCCTCTCGGGTCCAGTACCGGTAGGCGTCGACGACGTTGCGAGCATCGCCGTCGCGCAACAACACCGGGTCGTATCGGGGGTCGTCCGGGAGGTCGCCTGCCCAGGGCCCCACGCCGCCGGTCGGCGCGCCCCATTCCGTAGGCCCGGGCCCAAGCGCACTCATCGCGAGGTCCACAACGCGGCGTGGGTTCCCACTGTCGCGACCGTCGCGTACAGCAACGCCTCGTTGATCTCGCCCTGCGTACACAGCGACGCGCTAATGTGGACCGCGTCCAGTAGCGCGTCAGGAAGGATCAGCACCGAGGATCCATACGTCGCGCACGCCGGGCTCAGTCCGCGGCCGGGCAGTGTCGGTGCGGCGAGCAGCATCATGGGACCGCCGCGGGCAGCGGAGTCGTCCCGATACCGATCCGGGACGGCGTCGACCTCCAGCCCCAGCAGCATGTAGCCATTACCGGTGAACGCCACCGGATCTCCGAGCTGGGGCTTACCCAGCTGCATGCCGTCGGCGCGCCAAGCCGAGACGCTGGTGGTCTTGACCACCAGACCGGCGTCGTTTTGATTGGTCGGCAGCATCCCCACCGGAAACGCGGCCGGATAGGCCGCGGCAGTACCCGGGATCCGATCGCGGGGCGAGTACGTGTACACGCCGCGGACGGCGCTTCGCTCTTTCAGCGGACCCAGGCAGACCGTGCCTGTGAGCCGGCCGGCAGGCGCCGATAGCGGCGACACGACGTCGCGCACGTGGGCCATCGCGTCGCCGCAGCTGCCGAGCGCAGCGGATTCCATCGGATGGGCCAACGCGCCGTACAGCCCGAAGCGAATGTCTTCGGGCTTGGCGTGCGGCGCATGCGGGTCCGTCGGGGATGCATCCACGTCGATGAGCACATAGTCGCCGGACCAGCGCAGATTCGACACCGACATGTTCCAGCCCAGCACCGCCAGCGATTCGCCGGTCCGGGCGCTCTGGGCGCCGTAGGTGCGACCGGAATGACTCGAACCCGAGCAGCCCGTCAGACCGGACAGGACGACGGCCCCGCAGGTGGCCCAGGCAACGAGAATGCGCACAGCGATGCCGCCGACGCCTAATCCAGCCCCAGATCGGCCAGGCCCAGCACGCTGCGGTAGCGCAGTCCCTCGGCTTCGATAGCCTCTGCGGCCCCGGTGGCGCGATCCACCACGGTAGCCACGCCGACAACCTCACCACCCACGTCTTGGACGGCGTGCACCGCCGTCAGCGCGGAGTTACCGGTGGTACTGGTGTCCTCTACCACCAGCACCCGCTGCCCGGTAACCTCCGACCCTTCGATAAGTCGCTGCATGCCATGGGCTTTCGCCGACTTGCGGACCACGAACGCGTCGATCGGACGGCCCGGGGCATGCATGATGGCGGTCGCCACGGGATCGGCCCCGAGTGTCAGGCCGCCGACAACCGAATAGTCCCAGTCGGCAGTGAGTTCGCGCATTAGCCGGCCGATCAGCGCGGACGCCCGATGGTGCAAGGTGGCGCGACGCAGGTCGACGTAGTAGTCGGCCTCCCGGCCAGACGACAGCGTGACGCGGCCGTGCACCACCGACAGCCGGCGCACCAACTCAGCCAACTCTGCGCGGTCAGGTCCGGCCACGGCTTCTCCTCACGCCGCCACGCGGGAGGCCGATCACATGCGGCGTCACCGCGGTGGCCTCGGGCGTGACATCCGCGGTCTCAGTGTTGGTAGTTGGTGGCCTGCTGGCCGTTGCGTCCGGCCGGCGGCGGGCGCCGAACGCCTTCGGAGCGGCCTTCATCGCGGCGGATCGGCTCGGGGGCCCGACGAGCCGGATCGGGCAGCACCGTGGTTGCCGGATCCGGCTGGGCGCGCCGCGGCGGTAACTCCGCGGGGCCGCCCGGGGCCACGGGTCGGCCAGGTGCCGCGCCGCGCGGTCCCACCCCGGTTTGTTGGGGCATCTCCTGCGGCAGCGGCGGCAACACGCGCAGCAAGTCGTTGAATTGGCGCACGGTGCGCAGGCCCTCGTCCCACTGGGCACGGGTGCTGGCAATCGGCATGCTGACCAGCGTCCAGTTCTGCTCGTTCCACATGATTTCGGCGCAGTCGGGCGCGGTGTGCGCGAAGGTGACCATCCGCCGATCGCAGGCGCGCCGGGCCGCGTCTAGATTGGTGGAGTACACCATCCGTGGCCCGATCGCGCCCAGCAGCCAGATGTCGCTTTCTCGTGGCTCTTTCAGGCCTTTGAGCCGCAGGTCGACCACGACATTGGTGCCCACCTTGCGATGCAGCGCGATCACGGTGGCGACTTCCTCGAGATCGAAGATGTACACCGCCTCGCCGCGGATCTGACCCAGCACCACGTTATGGGCGGCAACATCGCCAACTGTGGACATCACGCCGCGCGTCCAGCGCTTGAGTATCTCGGTGGATTCCCGTTCGTAGTCGAACCCGTGCGATCGCGCCCACGACTTGCGGCGTCTGCTGCGCCCGCGGCGTCGATCGATGTCGACGTACAGCAACACCACGGCACCGACGAAGCACAGTGCCGAGAGCGTGAACCAAAGCGGGACCATCGGTGCTTAGCCTATCCGCTGGCGGCCCGGAACCGAGAATGCGACCAGGTCACAACCCAGTCACCTTCCACGCCGAGCAGACGAGGAATCGCACTGCGCGGACCTCACGCGTGCGATTCCGCGTCTGCTCGTCAGACAAATCAGCCCAGGATCAGCGAGTCGGCGTCGGGGCTGACGTTGACCGGCACGGTATCGCCGTCGTGCACCTGGCCGGCCAACAGCATCTTGGCCAGCTGGTCACCGATGGCCTGCTGCACCAGCCGGCGCAACGGCCGCGCCCCGTACACCGGGTCGAATCCGCGCTGCGCCAACCAGCGCTTGGCCGGCAGCGAGACCTGCAGCTGCAGCCGCCGCTGCGCCAGCCGCTTGCCCAGCTGCGCCAGCTGGATGTCGACGATGCGCACCAGCTCTTCGGGGTTGAGACCCTCAAAGATGAGCACGTCGTCGAGCCGGTTGATGAACTCCGGCTTGAACGTAGCGCGCACCGCGGCCAGCACCTGCTCGGCGCTGCCACCCGACCCCAGGTTGGACGTCAGGATCAAGATGGTGTTGCGGAAGTCGACCGTGCGGCCGTGCCCGTCGGTGAGCCGGCCCTCGTCGAGGACCTGCAGCAGCACGTCGAACACGTCCGGGTGCGCCTTCTCGATCTCGTCGAACAGCACCACCGTGTAGGGACGCCGGCGCACCGCCTCGGTCAGCTGACCGCCCGCCTCGTATCCCACATAGCCGGGCGGGGCGCCGATCAACCGAGCCACGGTGTGCTTCTCGCCGTACTCGCTCATGTCGATGCGGACCATCGCCCGCTCGTCGTCGAACAGGAAGTCGGCCAGCGCCTTGGCCAGCTCGGTCTTGCCGACACCGGTCGGGCCGAGGAACATGAACGCCCCGGTGGGCCGGTTGGGGTCGGACACCCCGGCCCGGCTGCGCCGCACCGCATCAGAGACTGCGGTAACCGCGGCCTTCTGCCCGATGACCCGCTTGCCCAGCTCGTCTTCCATGCGCAGCAGCTTGGCGGTCTCGCCTTCCAGCAGCCGACCGGCCGGGATGCCGGTCCACGCCGACACCACGTCGGCGATGTCGTCGGGACCGACCTCCTCCTTGAGCATCACCTGCTCCCGGGCCTGCGCCTGCGGCAACGCCGCGTCGAGCTTCTTCTCCACCTCGGGGATGCGTCCGTAGCGCAGCTCGGCGGCCTTGGCCAGGTCGCCGTCGCGTTCGGCCCGCTCGGATTCCCCGCGCAGGGCTTCCAGCTGCTCCTTGAGGTCGCGGACGATTTCGATCGCGTTCTTCTCGTTCTGCCAGCGGGTGGTGAGCTCGGCCAACTTCTCTTTCTGGTCGGCCAGCTCGGAGCGCAGCTTGGCCAACCGCTCCGCCGACGCCTCGTCTTCTTCTTTGGACAGCGCCATCTCTTCGATCTCCAGCCGGCGCACCAGCCGCTCGACCTCGTCGATCTCGACGGGCCGCGAGTCGATCTCCATCCGCAGCCGGCTGGCCGCCTCGTCGACCAGGTCGATGGCCTTGTCGGGCAGGAAGCGGGCGGTGATATACCGGTCGCTCAAAGTGGCAGCTGCCACCAGCGCCGAGTCGGTGATGCGCACCCCGTGGTGCACCTCGTAGCGGTCTTTGAGCCCGCGCAGGATGCCGATGGTGTCCTCCACCGACGGCTCGCCGACGTACACCTGTTGGAAACGGCGCTCGAGCGCGGCGTCCTTCTCGATGTGCTTGCGGTATTCGTCCAGCGTGGTCGCCCCGACCAGCCGTAACTCGCCGCGGGCCAGCATCGGCTTGATCATGTTGCCGGCGTCCATCGCCCCCTCGCCGGTGGCGCCGGCGCCGACGATGGTGTGCAGCTCGTCGATGAACGTGATGATTTGGCCGGCCGAGTTCTTGATGTCGTCGAGGACGGCCTTGAGCCGTTCCTCGAATTCGCCGCGGTATTTGGAGCCGGCGACCATCGAGCCGAGATCGAGCGCGACGATGGTCTTGTCGCGCAAGCTCTCCGGCACGTCGCCGGCCACGATGCGCTGCGCCAGGCCCTCCACGATCGCGGTCTTGCCGACGCCGGGCTCACCGATCAGCACCGGGTTGTTCTTGGTGCGACGGGACAGCACCTGCACCACGCGGCGGATCTCGTTGTCGCGGCCGATGACCGGGTCGAGTTTGCCTTCGCGGGCGCGGGCGGTCAGGTCGGTGGAGTACTTCTGCAGCGCCTGATAGGTCGCCTCCGGTTCGGGGCTGGTGACCCGGGCGCTGCCGCGCACCTTGACGAACGCCTCCCGCAGCGCCTGCGGCGAGGCGCCGTGGCCGGTCAACAGCTTGGCGACGTCGGAGTCACCGGTGGCCAGCCCGACCATCACGTGCTCGGTGGAGACGTACTCGTCGTCCAGCTCGGTGGCCAGCTGCTGCGCGGTGGTGATCGCCGCTAACGACTCGCGGGACAGCTGCGGCTGCGTGCTGGCTCCAGTCGCCTGCGGCAAACGGTCGAGCAGGCGCTGGGTTTCGGCGCGGACGGTGGCGGGCTCGACACCGACAGCCTCCAGTAGCGGTGCGGCGATACCGTCGTTTTGGGTCAGCAGCGCCATCAGCAGGTGAGCGGGCCGGATCTCGGGATTGCCGGCGGTCGAAGCCGCCTGTAACGCCGCGGTTAGCGCCGCCTGCGTCTTGGTCGTCGGGTTAAACGAGTCCACGACACCTCCATTCGGGGTCCGTTCGAAATGCTTGTCGGGTTGTTCAACGCCGTCAATGTTGAGTCTGTTCCGCTCAATTTTACCCACTTGTGCATCCGCCGCCGTTTCGCCGCGAGCTTAGAATCGAGGTCCGTGGGCCTCGAGGACCGGGACGCGTTGCGGGTGTTGCAAAACGCCTTCAAGCTCGACGACCCGGAACTGGTCCGCCGCTTCTATGCCCATTGGTTTGCCCTCGACGCCTCGGTACGCGACCTGTTCCCACCCGACATGGGCGCCCAGCGAGCCGCTTTCGGGCAGGCGCTGCACTGGGTGTACGGCGAGCTGGTGGCGCAGCGCGCCGAGGAACCGGTGGCCTTTCTTGCCCAGCTCGGCCGCGACCACCGCAAATACGGTGTGCTGCCAACCCAGTACGACACGTTGCGCCGCGCGCTGTATACGACCCTGCGTGACTATCTGGGCCATCCAAGCCGGGGCGCCTGGACGGACGCCGTCGACGAGGCCGCCGGCCAGTCGCTCAACCTGATCATCGGGGTGATGAGCGGTGCCGCGGACGCCGATGACGCGCCCGCCTGGTGGGACGGCACGGTCGTCGAGCACATCCGGGTGTCACGCGACCTTGCTGTCGCTCGGCTGCAGCTGGACCGCCCGCTGCACTATTACCCTGGCCAATACGTCAACGTGCATGTTCCGCAATGCCCCCGCCGGTGGCGATATCTCAGCCCAGCCATTCCGGCCGACCCGAACGGGCGGATCGAGTTTCACGTCCGGGTGGTTCCCGGTGGCCTGGTCAGCAACGCCATCGTGGGTGAAACTCGGCCCGGTGACCGGTGGCGATTGTCCGGTCCGCACGGAGCCTTTCGGGTGGACCGCGACGGCGGCGACGTGCTCATGGTCGCCGGTAGCACCGGGCTGGCGCCGCTGCGGGCGCTGATCATCGACCTCAGCCGCTTCGCGGTGAATCCGCGCGTGCACCTGTTCTTCGGAGCACGCTATGCCTGCGAACTCTACGACCTGCCCACGCTGTGGCAGATCGCGGCGCACAATCCGTGGCTGTCGGTCTCGCCGGTGTCGGAGTACAACGGTGATCCGGCTTGGGCCGCCGACTATCCCGACGTGTCGGCGCCGCGCGGTCTGCACGTGCGCCAGACCGGCCGACTACCCGATGTGGTCTCCCGATACGGCGGCTGGGGCGATCGGCAGATTCTGATCTGCGGTGGACCGGCCATGGTCCGCGCCACCAAGGCCGCCCTGATCGCCAAAGGCGCGCCACCGGAGCGCATTCAGCACGACCCACTGTCGCGCTAGCCGGGCGGAAATCCACCGTCCGGTGGCGTCGCTTCGACATGGCATACGGCCTTTGCTACCCGGTCACCGCTGGCTAGCATGAGTGCGACTGAGTGGAGCGGGGATGAGCAAGTTGCTGCCACGGGGCACAGTGACATTGCTGTTGGCCGACGTCGAGGGATCCACCTGGCTGTGGGAGACCCATCCAGACGACATGGGTGCTGCCGTGGCGCGCCTCGACAAAGCCGTGTCTGGTGTGATTGCCGCCCATGACGGCGTACGCCCAGTCGAGCAGGGTGAGGGTGATAGCTTTGTCCTCGCGTTCGCCTGCGCGTCGGATGCCGTGGCCGCCGCGTTGGACTTGCAGCGAGCGCGGCTCGCACCGATCCGGTTGCGCATAGGCGTGCACACCGGGGAGGTCGCGCTCCGCGACGAAGGCAACTATGCCGGTCCGACCATCAACCGGACCGCGCGCCTGCGTGACTTGGCGCATGGGGGCCAGACGGTGCTCTCGGGCGTGACCGAAAGCCTGGTCATCGATCGCCTCCCGGACAAAGCATGGCTGGTTGACCTGGGGACGCACGCGCTGCGGGATCTGTCGCGTCCGGAGCGGGTAATGCAGCTGTGTCATCCCGAATTGCGTATCGATTTCCCGCCGCTGCGGGTGGCCAATGACGATGTGGCCCATGGTCTTCCGGTGCACCTGACGCGTTTTGTGGGGCGCGGCGCGCAGATCACCGAGGTGCACCGGTTGGTGACCGATAACCGGTTGGTGACCCTGACCGGCGCCGGCGGCGTGGGCAAGACACGGCTGGCGGCGCAGCTCGCGGCGCAGATCGCCGGTGAGTTCGGTCGCGCGTGGTTCGTGGATCTGGCGCCGATCACGGACCCCGACTTGGTGCCGGTCACGGTGGCGGGCGCGCTGGGACTGCACGACCAGCCGGGCCGCTCCACGACGGACACCGTGCTGCGCTTTCTTGGCGGGCGTCCAGCCCTGGTGGTGCTGGATAACTGCGAGCACCTGCTGGATGCGACGGCGGCCTTGGTGTTAGCGCTGGTGAAAGCGTGCCGGGGGGTGAGGTTGCTGGCAACTTGTCGTGAGCCGCTCCGGGTCGAGGGTGAGGTGAGCTACCGGGTGCCGTCGCTGTCACTGAGCGATGAAGCCGTTGAGATGTTTTGCTACCGGGCTCAGCGAGTCCGGCCGGACTTTCGCCTCACCGACGACAACTCCGCCGCAGTGACCGAGATCTGCAAACGGCTGGACGGTTTGCCGCTGGCGATCGAGCTGGCGGCTGCGCGGCTGCGGTCGATGACGCTTGACGAGATCATCGATGGCTTGCGTGACCGGTTCGCGCTGTTGACCGGCGGTGCGCGCACGGCCGCGCACCGGCAGCAGACGCTGTGGGCCTCGGTGGATTGGTCGTACACGCTATTGACCGAGCCGGAACGTACCTTGTTTCGCCGGCTTGCGGTGTTTGTGGGTTGCTTTTTTGTCGACGACGCACAGGCGGTTGCCTGCAGCGGCGATGTGCAGCGCTACCAGGTCCTTGACGAGATCACCCTGCTGGTCGACAAGTCACTGGTGATGGCCGACGACAACAGCGGCCGGACGTGCTATCGGTTATGCGAGACGATGCGCCACTACGCGTTGGAAAAACTCTCCGAGGCTGGCGAGGTGGACGCCGTGTTTGCGCGGCACCGTGACTACTACACGGCGCTGGCTGCCAGGGTCGACAATCCCGGACCCTCCGATTATTCGCACTGCCTCGACCAAGCCGAAACCGAGATCGACAACCTACGTGCCGCCTTTGTGTGGAACCGGGAAAATTCCGACACCGAGGGCGCCTTGGCGCTGGCGTCCTCCCTGTTGCGGGTATGGATGACGCGGGGGCGCATCCAGGAGGGGCGCGCCTGGTTTGACAGCATTCTTGCCGACGAGAATGCGCGTCATCTCGAGGTGGCGGCCGCGGTGCGCGCCCGGGCATTGGCCGACAAGGCCCTGCTCGACATCTTCGTCGACGCCGCCGCCGGTATGGAGCAGGCCCAACAGGCTTTGGTGATCGCGCGCGAGGTCGATGAACCGGCGCTGCTGTCCCGGGCGCTCACGGCCTGCGGCTTGATCGCGGTAGCGGTAGCTCGCGCCGATGCGGCCGCGTCTTATTTCGCCGAGGCGATCGACCTGGCACGAGCGGTAGACGACCGGTGGAGGCTGGCCCAGATCCTTACCTTTCAGGCGGTCGATGCGGTCGTGGCGGGTGACCCGGTCGCGGCACGCCCGGCCGCCCAAGAGGCACGCGAGCTGGCTGCCGCGATCGGTGACCACTCCAATGCGCTGTGGTGCCGCTGGTGTCTCGGCTACGCCCAGCTGATGCGGGGGGAGCTGGCCGCGGCCGCCGCCCAATTCGGCGAGGTGGTGGACGAGGCCGAGGCGTCTCAGGAAGTGCTGCACAAGGCCAACAGCCTGCAGGGCCTGGCCTTCGCGCTCGCCTACCAGGGTGAATTGAGTGCGGCTAGGGCGGCGGCCGACGCCGCTCTCGAGGCCGCCGAGCTGGGCGAGTACTTCGCGGGTATGGGCTACTCGGCGTTGACCACGGCCGCGTTGGCCGCCGGCGACGTGCAGACGGCTCAACATGCCAGCGAGGCGGCCTGGCGGAACTTGAGTTTGGCGCTGCCCCTCTCGGCAGCGGTGCAGCGCGCGTTCAATGCCCAGGCTGCACTGGCTGGTGGTGACCTTAGCGCAGCGCGTCGTTGGTGTGACGATGCCGTGCAGTCAATGACCGGCCATCATCTGGCGATGGCGCTGGCGACTCGCGCCAGGATCGCGGTCGCCGAGGGCAAGCGGGAAGAAGCCGAACGCGACGCGCATAAGGCGCTCGCGTGCGCGGCCGAGAGCGGGGCACACCTGGATCTCCCCGACGTGCTCGAATGCCTTGCCGGCCTGGCCAGCGACGCCGGCACCCACCATGCGGCGGCACGACTCTTCGGCGCCGCCGAGGCTATCCGACAGCAGATCGGCTCGGTCCGCTTCGCGATTTACCGTTCGGACTATGTGCAGTCGGTGACGGCTCTGCGAGATGCGATGGGGGAGAAAGACTTCGACGCTGCATGGGCCGAAGGTGCCGCGTTGTCGATCAAGGAGACGATCGCCTATGCGCAACGTGGCCACTCCTGGCGCAAACGACCGGCCACCGGTTGGGAATCGCTTACTCCGACCGAGATTGACGTCGTGCGACTGGTTGGCGAGGGACTGGCCAACAAGGACATCGCGACGCGGCTTTTCGTCTCACCGCGAACAGTGCAAACGCACCTGACGCACGTCTACACCAAACTCGGCTTCACCTCGCGACTGCAACTCGCTCAAGCGGCCGCCCGCCGTACCTGAGTGCTATTGATTGGCGTTCGGGGACGGCGGTACCACGATGATGGTCGCTCCGGGGATCGCCGCCAGGGTCGCCGCAAGGTTGGCAACCACGCCGGGCGGCAAACCGGGCGGTAGGCCAGGTATGGCTGACCCGGCGGCCGCCGCGGGGACCGCGGGCGTCTGCTGGGCGGCGGGCCTGGTGGCAGCCGGGCCGGCTCCGCCGGCTCCGGCCGGGGCGGCTGCAGCCGGGGTCGGCGCGGAGCCACCGCGGGCGGCAAGACCGGCCAGACCGGTGCCGGCCAAACCCGCCGCTGCCAGGCCGGCGTAGGAGCCGTCCGAACTCCCCGTCATATACATCGGAGTCGCGCCGGGGAACATCGCCGCAACTTGGCGCACCGCTGGCGGAAGATTCCAGCTGTGCGGCACGGAGAGTCCGCCGATGTTAGCGGAGTAGCCGGTGAGCGCGGCGACCGGCGGCTGTGGCGGGCTGGTGACCCGTCCTCCGACCTCAGGGAGATCCCCGTCACCCGCGGCCCCAGCGGGTGTCTGGTCGGATTCGGCTGGGCAATGCGGCGCCTTTTGGGCCTCGTCGACCACGTCGTGGCGGTAGATCTCGCCGAGCTGCGCCGCCGATACCCCCAAACTGCCAGCCGCGACGGCTACAGCTGCGGCTACGAGAACGTCAAGATCCTCGATGGGGTTCGGAATGGCGTCGAAGGGCGGCGGTAGGAAGGACTGCAGGGTTGGTAGCAGGCTCACGTCGGTCGCCGCGGCGGCCGGTACTACCGCCTGAGCCGCTGTCGCGGCGGCGTCACTCAGCGACCCGGCCCCGCTGGTGGTCGCCGGTGGCGGGTGAACGGCGCAACTGGGACGCGGCCCCCGAGGCGCCCGCATAGCCGTCCATCGCCAAGATGTCATGGGCCCACATTTCGCCGTAGTGCGTTTCACTAGTCGCGATCGCCGGGGTGTTCTGTCCAAAAACATTGGTCTGGACCAGTGACAGCATTGTGCGGCGGTTGGCCGCGATTACCGTCGGGGGCACGGTCGCCGCGTACGCCGACTCGTAGGCGTTCGCCGCGGCCACGGCCTGAGCCGCGGCCTGCTCGGCCGAGGCGGCGGTGGCCCTCATCCACGCGACATAGGGGACGGCCGCGGCCGCCATCGACAGTGCCGACGGGCCCAGCCAGTCATCGCCGGTGAGCCCGGAAATCACCGAGGAGTAGGAAGCCGCCGTCGCGGTCAGTTCGTTGGCCAGCCGTTGCCAGGCTGCGGCCGCTTGCATCAGGGGCCTGGAGCCGGGACCGGAATAGATTCTGGCGGAGTTGATTTCCGGTGGTAGCGCACCGAAATCCATGACTAGCCGCTCCTCACACCGGCAGCAGCCTCAGCGCTGCGTGGCTGGGTCGTCACGAAAGACACGGATTCTCCTTTGCCGAAGCTGTCCGGTCCGCGCAGGGTTCGTCGCTGCCGCGAGCCAGGCGACTGGGCGCATACCTATTCGGGTGGCGGCAACCATGTCGGAGCCGGATGGATGGCTAAGCGGTCATCAAGTTCGGATGGCTTGGGTTATCAGGTCACTCAGTTGCCCCCACCTCCTCATAGCAAAAGTACACAGGCAGATGTGAGCGGAGTTGCGAAAATAGACAAATAATTGAGCCGAGCAACGACCGAGCGAGAGGGTGAGCTGGTGATCGACGGCTGGACGGAAGAACAGCACGAACCCACCGTTAGGCATGAGCGCCCAGCAGCTCCCCAAGACGTTCGGCGGGTGATGTTGCTGGGTTCGGCCGAACCCAGCCGGGAGCTGGCGATCGCGTTGCAGGGCTTGGGCGCGGAGGTGATCGCCGTCGACGGCTATGTCGGCGCGCCTGCCCACCGGATAGCCGACCAGTCGGTGGTGGTCACCATGACCGATGCTGAAGAGCTGACGGCGGTGATCCGGCGGCTGCAACCGGATTTCTTGGTGACGGTCACCGCCGCGGTGTCTGTGGATGCTCTCGATGCCGTCGAGCAAGCCGACGGCGAGTGCACTGAGCTGGTGCCGAACGCCCGTGCCGTCCGGTGCACGGCCGACCGGGAGGGCCTGCGCCGGCTGGCCGCCGATCAGCTCGGCCTGCCCACAGCCCCGTTCTGGTTCGTCGGATCCCTTGGCGAACTTCAAGCGGTGGCCGTCCATGCTGGGTTTCCGTTGCTGGTGAGCCCGGTGGCAGGGGTGGCTGGCCAGGGTAGCTCGGTGGTCGCCGGGCCCAACGAGGTCGAGCCCGCCTGGCAGCGCGCGGCAGGCCATCAAGTACAGCCGCAGACTGGGGGAGTGAGCCCTCGGGTGTGCGCCGAGTCGGTGGTCGAGATCGAGTTTTTGGTCACCATGATCGTTGTGTGCAGTCAGGGCCCGAACGGGCCGCTCATCGAGTTCTGTGCACCTATCGGTCATCGCGACGCCGATGCCGGTGAGTTGGAATCCTGGCAACCGCAGAAGCTGAGCACGGCGGCGCTGGACGCGGCCAAGTCGATCGCCGCGCGCATCGTCAAGGCGCTCGGGGGACGCGGGGTTTTCGGCGTCGAATTGATGATCAACGGCGATGAGGTGTATTTCGCCGATGTCACCGTGTGTCCTGCCGGGAGTGCCTGGGTCACCGTGCGCAGCCAGCGGCTTTCGGTGTTCGAACTGCAGGCCCGGGCGATCCTGGGTCTGGCGGTGGACACCCTGATGATCTCGCCGGGTGCCGCGCGGGTGATCAACCCGGACCACACGGCAGGCCGGGCAGCGGTCGGCGCCGCACCACCTGCCGATGCGCTGACCGGTGCGCTCGGTGTGCCGGAAAGCGACGTCGTGATATTCGGCCGCGGGCTTGGGGTGGCGCTGGCCACCGCACCCGAGGTGGCAATCGCCCGCGAACGCGCCCGCGAAGTTGCATCTCGGCTAAATGTGCCAGACTCACGCGAGTGAGCTACGCCGGAGATATCACGCCACTTCAGGCCTGGGAGATGCTCAGCGATAATCCGCGGGCGGTCCTGGTCGACGTGCGCTGCGAGGCGGAATGGCGCTTCGTCGGTGTGCCCGACTTGTCGAGCCTTGGTCGTGAAGTGGTCTATGTCGAATGGGCGACGTCCGACGGGACGCACAACGACAACTTCCTCGCCGAGTTGCGGGACCGCATCCCGGCGGACGCTGATCAGCACGAGCGGCCCGTTATTTTCTTGTGTCGCTCCGGTAACCGCTCCATCGGCGCGGCCGAGGTCGCGACCGAGGCGGGCATCACGCCGGCCTATAACGTGCTGGACGGCTTCGAAGGGCATCTCGACGCTGAGGGTCATCGAGGCGCAACGGGCTGGCGGGCGGTGGGACTGCCGTGGAGACAGGGATGACCGACGAGTCTTCGGTCCGCACCCCGAAGGCGCTGCCCGACGGCGTCAGCCAGGCCACCGTCGGGGTGCGCGGCGGGATGTTGCGGTCGGGGTTCGAAGAGACCGCCGAGGCGATGTACCTGACGTCCGGATATGTCTACGGCTCGGCGGCGGTTGCCGAGAAGTCGTTCGCTGGCGAGCTGGACCACTATGTGTACTCCCGCTACGGCAACCCAACGGTGTCGGTGTTCGAGGAGCGGCTGCGGCTGATCGAGGGTGCCCCGGCGGCGTTCGCCACCGCCAGTGGCATGGCCGCGGTATTCACCTCGCTGGGCGCGCTGCTGGGTGCCGGAGACCGACTGGTTGCCGCGCGCAGCCTGTTTGGCTCGTGTTTCGTGGTGTGCAGCGAGATCCTGCCGCGCTGGGGGGTGCAGACCGTCTTCGTCGACGGTGACGACCTCTCGCAATGGGAGCGGGCGCTTTCGGTACCCACGCAGGCCGTGTTCTTCGAGACGCCGTCCAATCCCATGCAGTCGCTGGTGGATATCGCTGCGGTGACCGAGCTGGCACATGCCGCGGGTGCAAAAGTGGTGCTGGACAACGTATTTGCCACACCGCTACTGCAGCAGGGCTTTCCGCTGGGGGTCGACGTGGTGGTGTACTCGGGCACCAAGCACATCGACGGTCAGGGTCGGGTGCTGGGCGGGGCCATACTCGGTGACCGGGAGTACATCGACGGTCCGGTGCAAAAGCTGATGCGCCACACCGGTCCGGCGATGAGTGCGTTCAACGCCTGGGTACTGTTGAAAGGCCTTGAGACGCTGGCTATTCGGGTGCAACACAGCAATGCCTCGGCGCAGCGGATCGCGGAGTTCCTCAACGGCCATCCCTCGGTTCGGTGGGTGCGTTACCCGTACCTGCCGTCGCACCCACAATATGACCTGGCCAAGCGTCAGATGTCCGGTGGCGGAACCGTCGTTACCTTCGCACTCGACTGCCCGGAGGATGTTGCCAAACAGCGGGCCTTCGAGGTGCTCGACAAGATGCGGCTGATCGACATCTCCAACAACCTCGGCGACGCCAAATCGCTTGTCACCCACCCCGCCACCACGACGCACCGGGCGATGGGCCCGGAGGGCCGGGCCGCGATCGGGCTCGGTGACGGTGTGGTCCGCATCTCGGTTGGGTTGGAAGACACCGACGACCTGATTGCCGATATCGATCGGGCGTTGAGCTAACCCGCTGCCTCTTGCTCGGCGTGCTCGGCCTGTTCGGCGGCTGCCAGCGCTCCTTGTGCCTGCTGTTCCATCAAGGTCATCACTAACCTGGCGTAGATCATCTGGCTGGTGATGGCCATCTGGCCGCGGGCGCGGCCCATGAAGGAGATCCCCCAGGCGAACAGGGCTGCGATGCGGTTCCGATAGCCGACCAGGTAGACCAGGTGCAGCACCAGCCACGCCAGCCAGGCGAAGTACCCGGCAAACTCCAGCTTGCCGACCTGCGCGACGGCGCTGTGGCGGGAGATCGTCGCCATGCTGCCCTTGTTGAAGTAATGGAACGGCTTGCGATTGGCTGGGTCGTCATTGCCCTTGACCATGTGTTTGATCACCGTGGTGGCGTATCGGGCCCCCTGGATCGCGCCCTGAGCCACCCCGGGTACGCCGGGCACGAACATCAGATCGCCGACTACGAAGACGTTCGGATGTCCCTTGACGGTGAGATCGGGTTCCACGATCACCCTTCCGGCCCGGTCGATTTCGGTTCCGTCGGATCCCTCGGCGATCATCTTGCCCAGCGGGCTGGCCGCCACGCCGGCCGCCCAAACCTTGCACGCGCATTCGATGCGGCGTTCGCCGCCGTCCTTTTCCTTGATGGTGATGCCTTTGTAGTCGACCGCGGTCACCATCGCGTTGAGTTGAACCTCGACGTCCATCTTTTCCAGCCGCCGTTGTGCCTTGAGACCCAGCTTTGGACCCATCGGCGGCAACACCGCGGGTGCGGCGTCGAGCAGGATCACCCGGCACTCACTGGGCGTGATGGTCCTAAACGCGCCTGCCAGGGTGCGCTCGGCGAGCTCGACGATCTGCCCAGCCACCTCGACGCCGGTCGGCCCAGCGCCGACGACGACGAACGTCAGGCGCCGCTCCCGTTCGGCATGGTCGGTGCTGACCTCGGCGGCCTCGAACGCGCCCAGGATGCGGCCGCGCAGCTCCAGCGCGTCGTCGATGGTCTTCATTCCGGGCGCGAAGGTGGCGAATTCGTCGTTGCCGAAGTAGGACTGCTGTGCGCCGGCGGCCACGATGAGGCTGTCGTACGGCGTCACCGTGGTCATGTCCATCAATTTCGACGTGACCGTCTGCGCTTTCAGGTCGATCGCGTTGACCTCGCCCAGCAACACCCGGACGTTCTTTTGCCGGCGCAGGATCAGCCGGGTGGTCGGGGCAATGTCGCCCTCGGACAAGATCCCGGTGGCCACTTGATACAGCAGCGGCTGGAACAGGTGGGTCGTTGTCTTGGAGATCAGCGTGATGTCGACATCCGCCCGTTTAAGCGCCTTGGCCGCATTCAGGCCGCCGAATCCACTACCGATGATGACCACGCGATGGCGCCCGCCGACGGCCGAGGGTTCACCAGATGAGAGCGTCATGGTCCTCCTTCAGTCTGGTCGCTGTGGCGCAGCTACACAGTACGACTCCCGTCATGCCAACGGCGTAACTTTTTGTGGGCCTTGTGGGCCTTGTGGGCCTTGTGGGCCTTTGTCGGGCCGCCTTCGGATCGGACGCTCGGGATGGCTGTTGGGCGCTGCGCAATCCCGCGCTTCGATCAGGCAGCGTCCGGCAGTGCCATCAATGGCGGCCAGGTACACCTCTCCGACGGCTCGACATCGCCGGCCCGGCAGTTACCTGCACCATGGCCGGGCGATGCGGGAGCGGCTGCCGAAGGTCGGGCAGGTGTTTGCTGCCGGGGAAATCGACTACCACATGTTTCAGACGTTGGTGTATCGCACCGATTTGATCACCGACCCGCAGGTGTTGGCGCGGGTGGATGCCGAGCTGGCGCTGCGGGTGCGGGGCTGGCCGTCGATGACCCGGGGCAGCTGGCCGCCGCGATAGATCGGATCGTGGCGGTGGCCGACCCCGATGCGGTGCGCCAGGTGCGGGAGCGGGCCCGCGATCGGGAGGTGTCGATCTGGAATTCCGCGGACGGCATGGGCGAGGTGTACGCCCAGTTGTATGCCACCGACGCCCAAGCCCTGGATGCGCGGCTGAACGCCTTGGTGGCCACGGTGTGTGCCGGTGATCCGCGCAGCACAGATCAGCGCCGCGCCGACGCGCTGGGCGCGTTGGCGGCCGGGGCGGATCGGCTGGCCTGCCGCTGCGACAATCCCGACTGTGCCGCCGAGGGGCGCCCGGTGTCGGCGGTGGTGATTCATGTGGTGGCCGAGCAGGCCAGCGTCAAGGGCCACGGCCAGGCGCCGGCAGCGTTGCTGGGCGGCGACGGGCTGATCCCGGCCGAGCTGGTGGCCGAGTTGGCCAAGACCGCCGGGCTGCAGCCGATCCCGGTCCCGGCCGGGACCGAGCCGGGTTATCGGCCCTCGGTGAAGCTGGCGGCGTTTGTGCGGGCCCGGGATCTGACCTGTCGGGCGCCCGGTTGCGACCGCCCGGCCACCCAGTGCGACCTGGATCACACCATCGCGTTCGCCGACGGTGGGGCCACCCACGCGGCCAACCTCAAATGCCTGTGCCGTCTTCATCATTTGCTGGCCACCTTCTGTGGCTGGCGCGCCCAGCAACTGCCCGACGGCACGGTGATTTGGACGCTGCCGGGTAACCAGACCTACGTCACCACCCCGGGCAGCGCGCTGCTGTTCCCGGCGCTGTGCACCCCCACCGGTGACCCGCCCGCACCCGAGCCGGCCCGCGCCGACCGCCGCGGGCAGCGCACCGCGATGATGCCGCGCCGGGCCAGCACCCGCACCCAAAACCGCGCCCATTGCATCGCCGCCGAACGCCACCGCAACCACCAAGCCCGCCGGATTGCCCAAGCGGCCGTCATCGCCACCGAGACCCACGGCCCACCACCCGATCCCGACGACGACCCGCCGCCTTTTTGATGAAGTGAGTCCGAATCATCTCGACGTGGACGGGTGCGGCGTCGGGTGGTCGCCGGTTGGCGCAGACCCTCCAGAGGGGAGGATGAGGAGCTCGGCACCTGCGTCGGCGGCCCTGAGATAGGCCAGCAGGCGGTGGCCGAAGTCGCTGACGTCGTGGATAAGGATGTGGCCGCTTTCTTCTGCCGGAGTCCCGGTGCCGTTGCCGTGCCAAACGGTTGTTGTCGCGATCGCGACGCCGGTTTGAATGAGGGCCGCTAGCACCGGCACGGGCTCGACCTTACTCGCCGCCCTCATCACCTCGCGTCGCTGGATCTCGTCCTGGTCCGGTGAGGACTTGGCGGCTTTGGCCAGCCGAACGAGTGCATGGATATGCACGGGCTCAAGTTGGGAAAGCGTGGCCACGATGAGTGATGCCGGCTCGACCTTCTGGTCATCCTCGAGCGCGGCGGCGGCAGCTTGCGCGAGGAGCCGGCGCTTGGCCTCCATACTGGTGCGAGTGGCGGCCTCGATCGCCTGGCTGAGAAGCGGCTCGAGTTCGGGATTTTTGTCAATGCGGCTCAACACGGTGTCCGCGCCGCCGACGCTCTCGCATATCTCGCGCGTGGTTGTCTCGGCGCGGTGCCGGGTGCGTTCCTCGATGGCGTCGAACACGGTTTGTAGCGGGCCGCCGACCATCGGGATGGCGGATAGGCCGGCGCTGATCACGACAGCGAAGACAGGTCTGGGCTCAGTCATAGCTCGAACAGTAGAGGCCGTCGCGGCAAGGACGGCCGACGGCGTGTTTTCGGCGTTGCGGGGTGGTCGCCGGACACGAGGAGGCAGACCGAGGCTCGATGGATTGGATGCCGCTCGGCGACTACGAGACTTTCCGGCATTGGTCGGGGAAGCCCCGCGCATGGGGGCCGCAAGAGTCGGGGTGGCGCGCGTGGTTCGGCGGGAAGATAGTCGATGGGCTCTGCGAGGTACTCGACGAGCACCTCGCGGTGCGGCGTCGTGGTGTTCCAGCCGCGATCGGCTGCGTGCCCTGGCTGAGTAGCGAGGCGGTCGCCGAGACGCTGCTCGCATTGAGCGTCTTTTGCGTGGTGATCGACAAGGGAACCTCGTTCCCGTCGCGACTGCGTAACCCTGACAAAGGGTTTCCCAACGTCGCCCTATTGCGGCTTCGCGACATGGCGCCCTCCGAGCATGGCTCACGCTGCTCCTCGGCCCGTGGTCGTCTATGCCTGAGCATGAGCTAGGTCCGGTGCGGGCGCTCGGCTGGCTACGAGAGGACCGCAAGCCGCTGCTGAATGCCAAATTGCTCGTGCTCGGTCATCTGGCTTTGAACGTCTACGACCCCGATAACGGTTACGGCGAAGAGGTGTTGGACTTTGAGCCGCGGACGGTGTGGTGGGGATCGGCCAATTGGACCGTGCGGGCCGGGTCACACTTGGAAGTTGGCTTTGCATGCGACGACCCAACCCTCGTCGAAGAAGCTACAGCGTTTGTCGCTGACGTGATCGCGTTCTCCGAACCGATCGACACGACCTGTGCCGGTCCCGAACCGAACCTCGTGCAGGTGGAGTTCGACGACGCCGCGATGGCTGAGGCGATGGAGGAGATGGCCGAGCCCGATGATGACGGGGAGGATTGGTAGCGATGCTGCTTGATGAACCCAAAGGTCGTCACGGGCACGCTCAAAACGTTCTTCGTGTAATCGGTGCCATCATTTGCTGGCCACCTTCTGGGGCTGGCGCGCCCAGCAACTGCCCGACGGCACCGTGATTTGGACGCTGCCGGGTGACCAGACCTATGTCACCACCCCGGGCAGCGCGCTGCTGTTCCCGGCGCTGTGCACCCCCACCGGTGACCCACCTCGACCCGACCCGGCCCGCGCCGACCGCCGCGGGCAGCGCACCGCGATGATGCCGCGCCGGGCCAGCACCCGAGCGCAAAACCGCGCCCACTACATCGCCGCCGAACGCCACCGCAACCACCAAGCCCGCCGGATTGCCCACGTGGTCACCCAAACCGCCACAACCGCCCCCGAGACTAACGGCCCACCACCCGATCCCGACGACGACCCGCCGCCCTTCTAACCGGTAGGCGCCTGCCCAAAACACGGGTATTGGGTAAAGGCACGGGGTCCTGATGTTGTTGTATTTCAATGCGATTCAGCTAAGGCCCGGAGCCCATGGCTCGTCCGGATGGTCGGTTGGGGTGATGTGTATGCCCCTCCTGCTCCATCCCGTTTCCTTGTATCCTCAAGTTTGTCGTTTGGCGCTGTTGCGACAGGAAGGCGTCGATCATGCACGCACTGAGGTTGGTCGGCTTGGCGATATTGACGGCGATCGCTCCAATCGCGGTCCTCATCGGAAGTAGCCCAGCGCATGCCGATACCGATATTGGTCAACCGTGCTCGCCGGAAGGCGCGAAACTCTGGGGGAACCCCGGCCCGATATATTGCGAGCGCACGGCGGACGGGCAACTGCAATGGGTATCAATTCCTGCTTGGGCATTGTGTGTGGCGTTCTGCGACCGGCCTGGCGGGCCATAGGGGCCCACCAGCGGACCCCCACGGTCCGCCGGCCTGCTAGCCCGGCCATGAGCTCGCGGTGGTTCGGTAGTTCGCGTTGGGCGCACTGCAGAAGTCCGAGGCCGTGCCGGCCAGCAAGACGAAATAGCCCTCTTCGCCGCGGCGGGTGTCGGCGAACGGCGGGTAGGTCCAACCGTTGTTGCACATCGAAGTCGGCGTGCCCGCCGTGGCCTTGCGCCAACCGGACTTGACGCAGGCCTTGAGGGCGTCGACGTCGGAAACGGTGCTCTTGGCGACGACCAGCATCGCGCCTCCCCATTGCCCGTCGGTTCGCCGGTAGGCGCGCGCCCCGAAGCCGGCCCCCGAGCCGGCTGTGTTCTGTTGGCAGCCCAACACCCGCTGCAGCGGCAAGAACACCGACGCCACATCGCGGTCCGCGACAGCGGCTGCGGCCGTGATGAATTGAGCCGCGTCCGAGCCGTCAACCTCCTGGACGGTGGGATCTCCGAAGCTAAACAGCTGCTGTGAGATCCGCTGTCGCAGCGCGGCGTCACCGTCGCCGATGACCGGTCCGCTGCCGCTGGATGTCATCGGGGGCAGCGCGCCGGTGGGTTCCGCGCCCGCGGTGGGCGCGGCGGCCAGCACGGCCAGGGACAAACCGCACGCGGCGACACCGACAACGCGGGCAATGACTCCCATGGCTACCTACCTCCCCGGCGGCATGGGTGGGGCGTCGTTCGGTGCTACCTCGGCACCGATCTTGCGAAATAGTATGTCGGCCTGGTTGCGGTAGTTGCCCTGGTCATCGAAGGCCTCGGGGGCGTAGGTGACTGCGACCGCCACCGCGACCCGTTGCGACGGCAGATAGGCCTCCACCGCGGCGTAACCGGCGAACATGGGATTTTGCAGCAGCCAATGGCCGGATATGACGATCCCGAGACCATAGCTGTAGCCGTCGTTCTGCTCGAAGCAGGTGGGGCAGCCCGGCTGGGCGCGGGTCTTGCCGCGCAGCTCGGTCGACACCATCTTCTTGTACGAATCCGCCGAGAGCAGCCTGCCCGACCCGATCCCCACCGCGGTGGCCTCCATGTCGTAGATGGTGGTGGTTTGGATGGCGCCGTGGGTGATGGTCCACGACGGATTCCAGAAGGTCGATTCCTCGTAAAACGGCACGCCGGCAGGAATTTTCAAGGCCGCTCGGCGCTCGGAGGTGAATGCATGCAAGGCGGGCTCGGGGATGGCGGGGGTATCGGAGTTGGCGGTGGCCGTGAGGCCCAGGGGGGAAAGGACCTTGCGCTGCAGCAGGGTTGGCATGTCTTGGCCGGCGGCCTTCTCCAACGCCAGCCCCAGCAAGAGGTAATTGGTGTGCGCGTAGTTCCAGTTGGTGCCCGGGTCGTAAAGCAGTGGCCGTGAAGAGATTTGATCGAGTAACTCTTGTGTTGTCCACTGCCGGAACGGATTAGCGTAAAGCTCGGCATCAAACGCCTCGTTGCCGAGGACGTAGTCGGGGTAGCCGGATGTCATCTGCGCTAGTTGACCCAGCGTGACCCGGTCGGCGTGCGGAAAGTCGGGAAGCCACCTGGACAGCTTGTCGTCCAGGCGCAGCTTTTTTTCGTCGACCAGTTTGAGCAACAGCGTCGCGACATAGGAGATTGCGACCGCGCCGTTGCGAAAGTGCATGGCGGTGGTGGCCGGCACGCCGGTCATCGAGTCGCCGACGGCCCGCGTCACGACCTCCTTGCCGGCCACGGTGACCCGGACCAGCACCGCCTTCAGATGCGCTTGCGTCATGAAGTCACGCACAATCCGGATGACCGCGTCGGCCTTGGCCCCGTTGTTGGTCGGCGACGAAGCCGGCCCGGTGCGGGGTGGGGCGCAGCCGGCCAGCAGCCCGAGAGCCAGGACCGAACACCCGAGGCGCCGCAAGACGGGCATGCGACGGTCCTACCGGAAGGCGGCCAAGCCCGTGAAGGCCTGACCGAGCACCAGCTGATGCATCTCGGGCGTGCCCTCGTAGGTGAGCACCGACTCCAGGTTGACCATGTGCCGGATGACCGGGTACTCCAGCGATATCCCGTTGCCGCCCAGTATTGTTCGAGCGGTCCGGCAGATTTTGAGCGCTTCCCGGGTGTTGTTGAGCTTGCCGAAGCTGACCTGATCGGGGCGCAGGCCCACCCTGTCTTTGAGGCGCCCCAGATGCAACGACAGCAGCTGACCCTTGTGCAGTTCCACGGCCATGTCGACGAGCTTGGCCTGGGTCAGCTGGAAGCCGGCGATCGGACGTCCGAACTGGGTGCGCTGTCTCGCGTAGTCGAGCGCGCACTGCCAGGCCGACCTGGCCGCGCCCATCGCTCCCCAGACGATCCCGTAGCGCGCCTCCGACAGGCATGCCAGCGGCGCCCTGAGGCCGGTCGCGCCGGGCAGCATGGCGTCGGCGGGCAGCCGGACATTGTCGAGCACCAGCTCGCTGGTGATCGACGCCCGCAGCGACAGCTTGTGACCGATGGTGTTGGCGGTGAAACCCGGGGTGTCGGTGGGCACGATGAATCCGCGGATTCCGTCGTCGGTGGCGGCCCACACGATCGCCACGTCGGCGACCGAGCCGTTGGTGATCCACATCTTGCCCCCGGTGATCACCCAGTCCGGACCATCGCGTCGCGCCCGGGTTTTCATCGCGGCCGGGTCGGAGCCGACGTCGGGCTCGGTGAGCCCGAAGCAGCCGAGCAGGTCACCGGTGGCCATGCCGGGCAGCCACTGCCGCTTTTGCTCGTCGGAGCCAAAGCTCGCGATGGCGAACATCGCCAGCGAACCCTGTACCGACACCAGCGACCGGATGCCGGAGTCGGCGGCCTCCAGCTCCCGGCAGGCCAGGCCATAGTGCACCGCCGACGCGCCGCCACAGCCGTGGCCGTGCAGCTGCATTCCCAGCAGTCCGAGTTCGCCGAACTGTTTGGCCAAATCGCGCGCGACCGGTAGGTCGCCGTCCTCGAACCACGCCGCGACGTGCGGGGTGACGTGTTCGGCGCAGAACCGCCTGACGGTGTCGCGGACGGCGATCTCGTCGCTGGATAGCGACGCGTCCAGTCCCAGCGGGTCGTCGCGGTCAAGGGCGGGTGGTGTCGGGGTGCTCATCACTCAATACTGCCCCGGCCCGGTAGCCTCGCGGCATGCGACCACGGCGCGCGCTGGCGGGGCTGGCCGCCGACGTCGTCGCCGTGCTGGTGTTCTGCGCGGTGGGACGTCGCAGCCACGCCGAAGGACTGAGCGTCACCGGCCTGGCGGCTACGGCATGGCCATTTCTCACCGGCACTGGTATCGGTTGGGTGCTGGCTCGCGGCTGGCGGCGGCCGACCGCCCTCGCCCCCACGGGGGTGATCGTGTGGCTGTGCACCATCGTGGTCGGCATGGTGTTACGCAAGGTCAGTTCGGCGGGTGTGGCCGCGAGTTTCGTCGTGGTCGCGTCCGCGGTCACCGCGGTGCTGCTGCTGGGTTGGAGAGCCGCCGTTGCGCTGATGGCACCGCACCGCGCGGACGGCTGAGAAGGCCAAATGTCGTCGGGGTGTTCGCCGACCCCGGGATTTCCGACGTCCGCCTCCGTGCCCTCGAAGTCTCAGTACCGAGCCAGATTTCACGGTCGAGACCCCAACCAACAGGTCAGCGCGGTGCCACCGCGATCGTGATGTTGGCGCAGGTATGGGCCGCGACCTGTCGAGCTACGACCCGGGCCGTGCCGCTACTGCAGCAGCGCTGCGCGTTCCGCACTGAGCGCAGTGGTGCGACGAGGCCCGAGCACCTGGGGTTGTCGGGCTAGCCGATCCACCCGACGTGGCCACCAGAACCAGCGGCCGAGCAGAGTTGCCAGCGCAGGCGTCATGTAAGACCGGACAACGAGGGTGTCGAACAGCAATCCGATCATGATCGTGGTGCCGATTTGGCCGACGACGCGTAGATCGCTGGCCACCATCGAGCCCATGGTGAAGGCAAACACCAGTCCGGCGATGGTGACCACTCGGCCGGTGCCGGCCATGGCTCGGATCATGCCGGTTTTGAGGCCGGCCCCGATTTCTTCTTGGAATCGGGCTATCAAGAGCAGGTTGTAGTCGGATCCGACGGCCAACATGACAATGATGGCCATGGGCAGCACGAGCCAGTGCAGTGGCATATGCAGGATGTGCTGCCAGATGAGGACCGACAATCCGAAGGCTGAGCCCAGCGAAAGGGCGACCGTGCCGACGATGACGGCGGATGCGACCACGCTTCTGGTGATGCCGAGCATGATGATGAAGATCAGGCAAAGCGACGCCACGACGGCGATCATGACGTCATACAGGGTGCCCTCGTGGATGTCTTTGTAGGTGGATGAGGTGCCCGCCAGATAGATGCTGGCAGCCTGTAGCGGGGTTCCTTTCACGGCTTCGTCGGCGGCCTGCATGATGGGGTCGATGTGTGAGATGCCTTCAGCGCTCGCGGGATCACCCCGATGGGTGATGACGAATCGAGCGCAGGTGCCATCGGGGGATAGGAAGAGTTTCAGACCCCGCTGGAAGTCGGGGTTTTGGAAGGCCTCCGGTGGAAGGTAGAACGAGTCGTCGTTGTTGGCGGCGTCGAATGTTCGACCCATGACGGTGGCGTTGCGGGTCATGTCTTCCATTTGAGTGACCAGTCCGGAGAACGCGCTGGTCAGTGTTTGGGCAAGGTCTTTGACGGTTTGCATGGTGGCGATCGTGGGGTCCAGTTGGGCGAGTAGTTGCCGCTGTGTGGTGTCCATGCGTTCGGTGTCGTCGGTGAGGTTGGCAAGGTCCTCGGTGAGCTTGTCGACGTTATCCATGCTGTTCAACAAGGAGCGCATCGACCAGCAGATGGGAATGTCGAAGCAGTGGCGCTCCCAGTACGTGAAACTTCTGAGGGGGCGCCAGAAGTCGTCGAAATCGGCGATTCGATCGCGTAGTTCGTTGGCGTTGTCTCGCATCTGCCTGGTATGAGCGTTCATATCATGGGTGGCATCGGTTAGCTGTCGCGTCAGCTCCTGGGTTCGCTGGGTGATGTCGATCATGCGTTGCAGTTGATCGGTAAGGGTGGATAGATCAGCCACGCGGTCCTTGAGGTTCTGCAGGTTTTCGATGGTCATCGTGCTTTGCATGCCGAGCTGAAACGGGATCGACGAGTGGTCGATCGGAGCCCCCAACGGTCTGGTAATGCTTTGCACCCGCGCGATCCCCGGCGTATGGAAGACGGTTTTGGCGATCCTGTCCAGGATGAGCATGTCGGTCGGGTTACGCAGGTCGTGATCGGCCTCGACCATCAGGACCTCCGGTTCCATGCGGGCTTGCGGAAAGTGACGGTCTGATGCGAGGTAACCGATGTTGGATGGCGCCGCGCTGGGGATGTAGTAGCGCTCGTTGTAGTTGGTCTGGTATTTCGGCAAGGCGAGCAGTCCGATCAGCGCTATCAGCAGGGTGGCGGCCAAGACGGGGCCGGGCCATCGCACGACGACCGTGCCGATCCGGCGCCAACGCCGTTTCGTTGTCGCTCGTTTGGGGTCGAATAGCCCGAATCGGCTGGCAACGGCGATGATCGCGGGCGCCAGCGTCAGAGACGCCAACATCACCGTGACCAAACCGATCGCGCATGGCGATGCGAGGGTATTGAAGTAGGGTAGCCGGGTAAAGCCGAGGCAGTACATGGCGCCGGCGACGGTGAGGCCAGATGCCAGGACCACGTGTGCCGTCCCACCAAACATGGTGTAGTAAGCGGCTTCTCGGTTCTGGCCAGTCGCACGTGCCTCTTGATAGCGTCCGACGAGAAAGATGATGTAGTCCGTCGAAGCCGCGATCGTGAGCGCCACCAACACGTTGACAGTGAATGTAGACAGGCCCATGAGGTCGTTGACGGCAAAAGTGGAGATGATGCCGCGGACCGCCAGCAGCTCGAGCCCGACCGTCAGCAGCATGATCAGAGCAGCAGAAAGCGAGCGGTAGGCGATGAACAACATGATCGCGATCACCGCAATGCTGATGCCGGTAATCGTGTGAAGGCTGCGGTCGCCGTATACAACTCGATCGGCGCCGAGTGGACCCGGGCCTGTCACGTAAGCCTTGATCCCCGGCGGCGGTGGCACGCTGTCCACGATGCGTTGCACGGCGGCGACAGACTCGTTGGCCTGCGAGCCGCCCTGATCACCAGTGAGGTTCAGCTGGACATATGCTGCCTTGCCGTCAGCGCTCTGCGATCCCGCCGCGGTCAGCGGATCGCCCCAGAAGTTCTCAATGTGTTGGACGTGGGTGGTGTCTTGTGACAGCTTGGTCACTAGCACGTCATAGAAGCGGTGCGCCTCATCACCCAGCTTCTCTTGGCCCTCCAGCAGCACCATTGCAGTGGTGTCAGAATCGAATTGCTGAAAGTCCTTGCCGATGCGCTTCATGGCGATCAGTGACGGAGCATCGTGGGGGCCTAACGCCACCGAATGTGTCCTAGCGACCGACTGTAGCTGCGGCGCAACGACGTTCACCACAATAGTCAGCGCCACCCAGAACAGAATGATGGGTAGCGACAACGCATGGATCGTCCGGGCGGCGGCCGACAGGTGCCCGGCTAGACGTTGGCTCCTCACGCGGATTTCACCAGGCAACTGGTGTGCGCGTGGTAAGCATTCACAATGCGCTCCTCGCGGATCACCTCGTTGACAGTGATGCGACAGCCCAGGCTTGCACCGTCACCGCGGGCAACCACGTTGGCGACTACGGCGGTCAAGGTGGTCACGATGGTAAATGACCACGGGACCGCGGCATTGACGACCTCATGCGGCTGGGCATCGGCATCCAGGTAATTGATGCTGGCGACCGTCCCTGGCGGGCCGAAGACCTCGTAGAGAACATGCTTCGGGTAAAACGCGATGATCGGGTCGAGGTTGCCGGTGTCGGGCGCATGTTGATGTGAGCCAAACACCGAGTGCAGCCGCGAGACCGTCACGGCCGCGACAGCCACAACGATGACTATCACCATCGGGATCCAGAAGCGTTTGGCAACGCCGAACATTTACCTTCCTGATTCCATCGCTTCAACAAGCCGCCGCGTGAGGACGAACCCTACCGGGGAGACGCCACTCGTTGGGGCAGTTTTGTACACTCCGTTTACATCGTTTACGGCGAGGTCAAAAAATTTCGGTTAATCGTACAGGCTGCCGCTCGGTCATCTATAGTCATCGATCCAGAGCCGCTTCGACCAGCCTGTGGTCGAAGCGGATCAGTTGAACCGGAGGAGTGGAAACATGAGCGGCCCGACGGGAAATTCGATGCCCAGACAGCTCGGCGGCCTGGTGGCCAGGATCGTTACCGGGTAAGGGATCGCCACTCCCAATGTCTGTTATATCCACGTTGCGCGACCGTGCGACCACGACTCCAAGCGACGAAGCCTTTGTGTTCATGGATTACGACACAAAAACCGGCGACCAAATTGACCGAATGACGTGGAGTCAATTATATTCTCGCGTCACCGCCGTGTCTGCGTATCTAATAAGTTATGGCCGGCATGCTGACCGACGAAGGACCGCAGCGATATCAGCTCCGCAAGGTCTGGACTATGTTGCAGGATTTCTAGGAGCACTGTGCGCCGGATGGACGCCGGTTCCGTTACCAGAACCGCTGGGCAGCCTACGCGATAAGCGGACTGGACTGGCTGTACTCGACTGTGCCGCCGACGTCGTGCTGACGACGTCGCAAGCCGAAACGCGGGTCAGGGCCACGATAGCTACACATGGGGCGTCTGTAACTACGCCGGTCATAGCGTTGGATACATTGGACGAGCCATCCGGAGATAACTGTGATCTCGATTCTCAACTATCAGACTGGAGTTCGTATTTGCAGTATACTTCGGGTTCAACGGCCAACCCCCGTGGTGTGGTTTTATCCATGCGTAACGTTACGGAAAATGTCGACCAAATTATCCGTAACTATTTTCGCCATGAGGGCGGCGCGCCGAGGTTGCCCAGCTCGGTCGTTTCGTGGTTGCCGCTTTACCATGACATGGGTTTAATGGTTGGCCTCTTTATTCCGTTGTTTGTCGGATGTCCGGTTATCCTGACGAGCCCAGAGGCATTTATCCGTAAGCCTGCCAGATGGATGCAACTGCTTGCTAAACACCAGGCGCCATTTTCGGCCGCGCCGAACTTCGCATTCGATTTGGCCGTCGCTAAAACTTCCGAAGAGGACATGGCGGGGCTGGATTTAGGCCACGTAAATACAATAATCAACGGCGCGGAGCAGGTACAGCCAAATACAATAACCAAATTCCTCCGCCGGTTCCGTCCCTACAATTTGATGCCCGCAGCGGTCAAGCCATCATACGGGATGGCTGAAGCGGTGGTTTACCTGGCGACGACGAAGGCGGGATCACCTCCAACGTCAACCGAGTTCGATGCTGATAGCTTGGCTCGAGGCCACGCGGAGCTAAGTACTTTCGAAACTGAGCGTGCAACGCGTTTAATACGCTACCACAGCGACGACAAGGAACCGTTGCTTCGGATTGTCGATCCGGACTCGAATATCGAGCTCGGACCGGGACGTATCGGCGAGATTTGGATTCACGGTAAGAATGTGTCTACCGGATATCACAATGCAGACGACGCGCTCAATCGAGATAAGTTCCAGGCCAGCATCCGGGAGGCCTCTGCGGGAACGCCAAGGTCGCCGTGGCTTCGCACGGGAGACTTGGGATTCATAGTAGGAGATGAGTTCTACATCGTCGGCCGTATGAAAGATCTCATTATCCAAGACGGTGTAAACCATTATCCCGATGATATCGAAACTACGGTCAAGGAGTTTACCGGTGGCCGGGTCGCGGCATTTTCAGTATCCGACGACGGGGTGGAGCATTTGGTCATTGCGGCCGAGGTAAGGACTGAGCATGGGCCCGATAAAGTGACTATTATGGATTTCTCGACGATCAAAAGGCTGGTCGTATCGGCGTTGTCGAAATTACATGGCCTGCATGTAACAGATTTTCTTCTGGTACCGCCCGGGGCGCTACCGAAGACCACCAGCGGAAAGATTAGCCGGGCGGCATGCGCAAAGCAGTACGGAGCAAATAAGTTGCAACGAGTAGCAACGTTCCCATGACAGACGGTTCGGTCACTGCGGATAAGCTTCAAAAATGGTTTCGAGAGTACTTGTCCACGCATATCGAGTGTCATCCAAATGAGGTCAGCCTAGACGTTCCGATTAGAGATTTAGGTTTGAAATCGATTGATGTCTTAGCGATTCCCGGCGACCTCGGTGACAGATTTGGGTTTTGTATTCCCGATTTGGCCGTTTGGGATAATCCTAGCGCTAATGATTTGATTGATAGTCTGTTGAACCAGCGTAGTGCTGACTCGTTAAGAGAGAGTCATGGACACGCCGACAGGAACACGCAGGGTCGGGGCAGCATAAACGAGCCGGTTGCGGTCATCGGAGTGGGCTGTCGATTTCCGGGAGATATTGACGGCCCGGAACGGCTATGGGACTTTCTGACCGAGAAGAAGTGTGCGATAACAGCGTATCCAGATCGTGGGTTCACGAATGCTGGAACTTTCGCGGAGTCCGGAGGCTTTTTAAAGGATGTCGCGGGTTTCGATAATAGATTTTTTGATATCCCGCCGGACGAGGCTCTGCGAATGGATCCGCAACAACGGTTGTTACTGGAGGTCTCTTGGGAAGCGTTAGAGCATGCAGGAATTATTCCTGAGTCATTAAGACTTTCACGTACGGGCGTATTCGTTGGGGTGTCGTCAACTGACTACGTCCGGCTTGTGTCAGCTAGCGCTCAGCAAAAGTCTACTATTTGGGATAACACCGGCGGTTCTTCGAGTATTATTGCCAATAGAATCTCATACTTTCTCGATATTCAGGGTCCGTCCATTGTCATTGACACGGCATGCTCGTCATCCCTGGTCGCCGTGCATCTAGCCTGTCGAAGTCTCAGTACCTGGGACTGCGATATCGCACTTGTCGGTGGGACGAATGTTCTTATTTCACCAGAACCATGGGGTGGGTTTAGGGAAGCGGGCATCTTGTCGCAGACAGGCTGCTGTCACGCGTTCGATAAATCCGCCGACGGGATGGTACGCGGTGAGGGATGCGGAGTTATCGTGCTGCAGCGCCTCAGTGATGCACGCCTTGAGGGCCGGCGGATATTAGCGATTCTGACGGGTTCAGCGGTCAATCAGGACGGTAAGTCCAACGGTATTATGGCGCCAAATCCTAGTGCGCAAATTGGTGTTCTTGAAAATGCATGCAAGAGCGCTCGCGTCGATCCGCTGGAAATCGGCTACGTCGAGGCCCACGGGACCGGAACGTCGTTAGGGGATAGGATCGAGGCGCACGCCTTAGGCATGGTCTTTGGTCGCAAGAGACCGGGATCTGGGCCCCTGATGATCGGGAGCATCAAGCCGAATATCGGCCATCTGGAAGGTGCGGCTGGCATCGCCGGATTGATCAAGGCGGTGTTGATGGTTGAGCGTGGCTCGCTGCTTCCGAGCGGGGGGTTTACGGAGCCAAATCCAGCTATCCCATTCACGGAATTGGGCCTGAGAGTTGTAGACGAACTTCAGGAGTGGCCGGTGGTGGCGGGTCGGCCGCGCCGGGCTGGGGTGTCATCGTTCGGCTTTGGCGGCACCAATGCGCATGTGATTGTCGAGGAAGCTGGTTCGGTTGGGGCGGACACGGTTTCGGGCCGCGCGGATGTTGGCGGTTCCGGTGGTGGGGTGGTGGCGTGGGTGATTTCGGGGAAGACGGCTTCGGCGTTGGCTGCTCAGGCGGGTCGGTTGGGGCGGTATGTGCGGGCTCGGCCGGCGCTTGATGTTGTTGATGTGGGGTATTCGTTGGTGAGCACGCGGTCGGTGTTTGATCATCGGGCGGTGGTGGTCGGCCAGACTCGCGATGAGTTGCTGGCTGGGTTGGCTGGGGTGGTTGCTGGTCGGCCGGAGGCTGGGGTGGTCTGCGGTGTTGGCAAGCCGGCGGGCAAGACGGCTTTTGTGTTTGCCGGTCAGGGCTCGCAGTGGCTGGGTATGGGTAGCGAGCTTTATGCTGCCTACCCGGTTTTCGCCGAGGCCCTCGATGCTGTGGTGGACGAGTTGGACCGGCACCTGCGGTATCCGCTGCGCGATGTGATCTGGGGGCACGACCAAGATCTGTTGAATACCACCGAATTCGCCCAGCCGGCGCTGTTTGCGGTGGAGGTGGCGCTGTATCGGCTGCTCATGTCGTGGGGGGTGCGGCCGGGTTTGGTGCTGGGTCATTCGGTGGGCGAGTTGGCCGCGGCGCACGTCGCCGGGGCGCTGTGTTTGCCGGATGCGGCGATGCTGGTGGCCGCGCGTGGACGGTTGATGCAGGCGTTGCCCGCCGGCGGCGCCATGTTTGCGGTGCAGGCCCGTGAAGACGAGGTAGCGCCGATGCTGGGGCACGATGTGAGCATCGCGGCGGTCAATGGTCCGGCTTCGGTGGTGATCTCTGGTGCCCACGATGCGGTGAGCGCGATCGCTGATCGGCTGCGCGGCCAGGGCCGTCGGGTCCACCGGTTGGCGGTCTCGCATGCCTTTCACTCGGCGTTGATGGAGCCGATGATCGCTGAGTTCACAGCCGTTGCGGCCGAACTGTCTGTGGGCTTGCCCACGATCCCGGTCATTTCCAATGTGACCGGGCAGTTGGTGGCCGACGACTTCGCCTCAGCTGATTACTGGGCCCGGCATATCCGGGCGGTGGTGCGGTTTGGCGACAGTGTTCGTAGTGCCCACTGCGCCGGTGCCAGTCGTTTCATCGAAGTCGGGCCCGGTGGCGGCTTGACGTCGTTGATCGAGGCATCGCTGGCCGACGCGCAGATCGTGTCGGTGCCCACGCTGCGCAAAGATCGGCCCGAACCGGTCAGTGTGATGACGGCGGCGGCCCAGGGCTTCGTCTCGGGGATGGGCCTGGATTGGGCCTCGGTGTTTTCCGGGTACCGGCCCAAGCGGGTGGAGTTGCCGACGTATGCCTTCCAGCATCAAAAGTTCTGGCTCGCACCAGCCCCATCGGTCAGCGACCCCACCGCCGCCGGCCAGATCGGGGCTAGCGATGGTGGTGCTGAACTCTTGGCGTCCTCCGGGTTTGCCGCCCGGCTGGCCGGTCGGTCGGCCGACGAGCAACTCGCCGCAGCGATCGAGGTGGTATGTGAGCATGCCGCAGCGGTGCTGGGGCGCGACGGCGCTGCCGGACTCGACGCTGGCCAGGCGTTTGCCGATTCGGGATTTAATTCCTTGAGTGCCGTGGAGCTACGTAACCGCTTAACAGCCGTCACCGCAGTAACGCTGCCGGCCACCGCGATCTTCGATCACCCCACCCCGACCGAACTAGCCCAGTATCTGATCACCCAAATAGACGGTCACGGCAGCTCCGCCGCCGCAGCGGCAAACCCGGCGGAGCGAATCGATGCGCTCACCGATCTTTTTCTACAAGCTTGCGATGCGGGTCGGGATGCCGATGGTTGGAAGATGGTCGCCCTGGCGTCGAATACGCGCGAGCGCATGAGCTCACCGGTTCGGAACAACGTATCGAAGAACGTCGCACTGCTGGCAGATGGTATCTCCGATGTGGTTGTAATTTGTATCCCAACTCTAACTGTGCTATCGGATCAGCGTGAATATCGAGATATTGCGAATGCGATGACAGGCCGCCATTCGGTTTATTCGCTTACGCTTCCCGGGTTCGATTCGTCTGATGCACTGCCGCAAAACGCGGATATGATTGTTGAAACCGTATCTAACGCAATTATTGATGTGGTAGGCGGCAGCTGCCGTTTTGTGCTGTCGGGCTATTCATCGGGTGGGGTGTTGGCCTATGCCCTCTGCTCCCATCTGTCGGTCAAGCACCAGCGGAATCCCCTCGGAGTCGCACTCATCGATACATATCTGCCTAGTCAGATCGCCAATCCTTCAATGAATGAAGGGTTCAGCCCCAACGATACTGGGAAGGGCCTTTCCCGTGAAGTAATTCGAGTGGCCAGAATGTTGAATCGGTTAACTGCCACCCGACTCACCGCGGCAGCCACCTATGCTGCAATCTTTCAGGCCTGGGAACCAGGTAGATCAATGGCTCCGGTTCTTAACATCGTGGCGAAGGACCGAATAGCTACCGTCGAAAATTTACGCGAAGAACGAATCAACCGGTGGCGAACTGCTGCTGCAGAGGCGGCCTATTCTGTAGCCGAAGTACCCGGGGATCATTTCGGAATGATGAGCACCTCGAGTGAGGCAATAGCTACCGAAATACATGATTGGATTTCTGGGCTCGTTCGAGGGCCTCATCGGTAGCTTTGCGAATCGGCCCGTGCCACAGCTCGCCGTGACCAGGTGCCAGGATGTTGGTCTCTAGCAAAGCCAGCGCAGCCAGGCTGCGGATACTGTTCTGCTGGCTGTGGCTGAACACCGCGGGCAGTAGCTGTGGCCCGCGGTGACGCAACATCGGATGACCAGTGATCAGCGCATCGCCGCTGGCCAGCACACCGTCGACGACATACGAGCAGTGACCGCTGGTGTGTCCCGGGGTGAAAATCGCCATCGGTTGACCCGGCAGCCCGGCGGCCGCTTCGGCGGTCAGCGGCTGGGCGGTCGGAATGCCGTCGCCGGTCAGGCCGCCGCGGCGAAGCAAGTGAATACCCCAGACCGCCACACGGGGCCGCCAGCTGCGCAGCGCAACATCGAAAACCGAGGCATTCTCCCGGTATTCCCGCTTGGCGTGACCTACCTCCTCGGCGTGGCAGTACACCGGCGTGCTGTGCTCACGAGCAAACCAGATTGCCGAGCCCAGGTGGTCGATGTGCGCGTGGGTGAGCACGATGGCGCGCACGTCACCCGGTGTGTAGCCCAGTTTGTTCAGCGAGGCCAGCACCTCCGCACGGTCGCCGGGATAGCCGGCGTCGATCAGCAGCACGCCGGTGTCGTCGGTGACTAGCACCCAGTTGACCGCGTGGCCGCGAGCGAGGTGAACCTTGTCGGTGATCTGAACAAGCTCCGCCATGCCCGCGAGTCTAGGAGCGAGCGCGAGCGCGGCAAGCCGGGTGCCGCGGGTCGCGACCATGGGATATGGAGCGATCGCGAGCGCGGCGAAGCCGGGCGTGGCGGGTCGCGTTTATGGCATAGGAGTAGAAAGAACTGGTGGCTGAACTGAAGCTAGGTTACAAAGCATCGGCCGAACAATTCGCACCGCGCGAGCTCGTCGAACTAGCCGTCGCCGCCGAAGCCCACGGCATGGACAGCGCGACCGTCAGCGACCATTTTCAGCCTTGGCGCCACCAGGGCGGCCATGCCCCGTTCTCGCTGTCCTGGATGACCGCTGTCGGCGAACGTACCAACCGGCTGCTGCTGGGCACTTCGGTGCTGACCCCCACCTTCCGCTACAACCCCGCCGTCATCGCTCAGGCTTTCGCCACCATGGGATGCCTGTACCCGAACCGTGTTTTCCTTGGCGTGGGCACCGGTGAGGCGCTGAACGAAATCGCCACCGGATACGAGGGCGCCTGGCCGGAGTTCAAGGAGCGGTTCGCCCGGCTGCGTGAATCGGTGGGGCTAATGCGGCAGCTGTGGAGCGGTGACCGCGTCGACTTTGACGGCGACTATTACCGGCTCAAGGGTGCCTCGATCTACGACGTGCCCGACGGGGGCGTGCCCGTCTACATCGCCGCCGGCGGCCCGGCGGTGGCCAAGTACGCCGGCCGCGCCGGTGACGGCTTCATCTGTACGTCCGGCAAGGGCGAGGAGCTCTACACCGAGAAGCTGATGCCGGCGGTACGAGAAGGCGCCGCTGCCGCTGACCGATCCGTCGACGGCATCGACAAGATGATCGAAATCAAGATCTCCTACGACCCCGACCCGGAGCTGGCATTGAACAACACCCGGTTTTGGGCGCCGCTGTCGTTGACAGCTGAGCAGAAGCACAGCATCGACGACCCGATCGAGATGGAGAAGGCCGCCGATGCGCTGCCAATCGAACAGATCGCCAAGCGCTGGATCGTGGCGTCGGACCCCGACGAAGCCGTCGAAAAGGTAGGTCAATACGTGACATGGGGCCTGAACCACCTGGTATTTCACGCACCAGGACATGACCAGCGCCGGTTTCTGGAGCTCTTCCAGTCGGACCTGGCACCCAGGTTGCGGCGACTTGGCTGACTCCTCGGCGATCTACCTCGCCGCACCAGAATCGCAGACGGGTAAGTCGACGATTGCACTGGGGCTTTTGCACCGACTGACCGCGATGGTCGCCAAAGTCGGTGTGTTCCGGCCGATTACGCGGCTCTCTGCGGAGCGGGACTACATCCTGGAACTACTGCTCGCGCACACCAGTGCGGGCCTGCCCTATGAGCGGTGTGTTGGCGTGACCTACCAGCAGCTGCATGCTGACCGCGACGACGCGATCGCCGAAATTGTCGATTCGTATCACGCAATGGCCGACGAGTGTGACGCGGTGGTGGTCGTCGGCAGTGACTACACCGACGTCACCAGCCCCACCGAGCTCTCGGTCAACGGCCGGATCGCGGTGAACCTCGGCGCGCCAGTGTTGTTGACGGTTCGGGCGAAGGACCGCACCCCCGATCAGGTCGCCAGCGTCGTCGAGGTCTGCTTGGCCGAGCTGGACACCCAGCGCGCTCATACCGCGGCGGTAGTGGCGAACCGGTGCGAGCTGTCCGCGATACCGGCCGTGACCGACGCGCTGCGCAGGTTCACCCCGCCTAGCTATGTAGTGCCCGAGGAACCACTGCTGTCGGCGCCGACCGTTGCCGAGTTAACGCAGGCTGTGAACGGGGCGGTGGTAAGCGGTGATGTTGCGCTGCGCGAACGTGAGGTGATGGGCGTGCTGGCCGCGGGTATGACCGCCGACCATGTGTTGGAGCGGCTGACCGATGGCATGGCGGTGATTACTCCCGGCGACCGCTCGGACGTGGTGTTGGCCGTCGCTAGCGCCCATGCGGCCGAAGGGTTTCCGTCATTGTCATGCATCGTCCTCAATGGCGGGTTCCAGTTGCATCCGGCGATCGCCGCCCTGGTTTCCGGCCTGCGATTGCGGTTACCTGTCATCGCCACCGCGTTGGGCACCTACGACACCGCCAGCGCTGCCGCGTCGGCCCGCGGGCTGGTAACGGCGACGTCGCAACGCAAGATCGACACCGCGTTGGAGCTGATGGACCGCCACGTGGACGTCGCCGGTCTATTGGCGCAGCTGACCATTCCCATCCCTACGGTCACTACACCACAGATGTTCACTTATCGGCTGCTGCAGCAGGCCCGTTCGGACCTCATGCGCATCGTCCTTCCCGAAGGGGACGACGATCGCATCCTCAAATCGGCGGGCCGCCTGCTTCAGCGCGGCATCGTCGACCTGACCATCCTGGGCGATGAAGCCAAAGTCCGTCTGCGGGCAGCGGAACTCGGTGTGGACCTGGACGGCGCCACGGTAATCGAGCCATGCGCAAGCGAACTGCACGATCAATTCGCCGACCAGTATGCGCAGTTGCGTAAGGCGAAGGGAATCACCGTGGAGCATGCCCGCGAAATCATGAACGATGCCACATATTTCGGCACCATGCTGGTGCACAACTGTCATGCCGACGGCATGGTATCGGGTGCTGCTCACACCACGGCGCACACCGTTCGTCCGGCGCTGGAGATCATCAAGACCGTTCCGGGCATATCCACCGTGTCCAGCATTTTCCTGATGTGTCTGCCGGATCGGGTACTGGCGTACGGCGACTGCGCGATCATCCCGAACCCGACGGTGGAGCAGCTCGCTGATATCGCCATCTGCTCGGCACGCACCGCCGCACAGTTCGGCATCGAGCCCCGGGTGGCCATGCTGTCCTACTCCACCGGTGACTCGGGGAAAGGTGCCGACGTCGACAAGGTCAGAGCGGCAACGGAGTTGGTGCGCGCTCGGGAGCCGCAGCTGCCGGTCGAGGGTCCCATTCAATACGACGCCGCAGTGGAACCGTCGGTCGCGGCCACCAAGTTGCGCGATTCGCCGGTGGCCGGCCGCGCGACGGTGCTGATCTTCCCCGATCTCAATACCGGCAACAACACCTACAAAGCGGTGCAGCGTTCTGCGGGTGCGATCGCGATCGGCCCGGTGCTGCAGGGCTTACGCAAGCCGGTGAACGACCTATCTCGGGGTGCACTGGTCGACGACATAGTCAACACCGTGGCCATCACGGCGATTCAGGCGCAGGGCGTCCATGAGTAGCACCGTGCTGGTGATCAATTCCGGCTCGTCGTCGCTGAAGTTCCAGCTCGTCGAGCCGGTCGCCGGCATGTCACGTGCCGCCGGGATTGTCGAGCGGATCGGCGAGCGGTCATCCCCGGTTGCCGATCACGCCCAGGCGCTGCATCGCGCATTCAAGATGTTGGCCGAGGACGGAATTGACCTGCAGACCTGCGGGCTGGTGGCGGTCGGACACCGGGTGGTCCACGGCGGCACGGAGTTTCACCAGCCGACGCTGCTGGATGACACGGTGATCGGCAAGCTTGAGGAGCTGTCGGCGCTGGCCCCGTTGCACAACCCGCCGGCGGTACTGGGCATCAAGGTGGCACGCAGATTGCTGGCCAATGTCGCGCACGTCGCGGTGTTCGATACGGCCTTTTTCCATGACTTGCCCCCGGCGGCCGCGACCTATGCCATCGACCGCGACGTCGCCGACAGATGGCATATCCGCCGCTACGGATTTCATGGCACTTCACACCAATACGTCAGCGAGCGGGCCGCCGCCTTCCTGGGCCGCCCGCTCGACGGTTTGAATCAGATTGTGCTGCATCTGGGTAACGGTGCCTCCGCCTCGGCGATTGCCCGCGGCCGGCCGGTGGAAACGTCGATGGGCCTGACACCGCTTGAGGGCTTGGTGATGGGCACCCGCAGTGGCGACCTGGACCCGGGCGTCATCAGCTACTTGTGGCGCACCGCGAGGATGGGTGTCGAGGACATCGAATCGATGCTCAACCATCGGTCCGGGATGTTGGGGTTGGCGGGGGAGCGGGATTTTCGCCGTCTACGACTAGTGATCGAAACCGGGGACAGGTCAGCACAATTGGCGTATGAGGTGTTCATCCACCGGTTGCGCAAGTACCTTGGTGCCTATCTGGCGGTGTTGGGCCACACCGATGTGGTGAGCTTTACCGCCGGGATCGGCGAAAACGATGCGGCGGTGCGGCGGGACGCGTTGGCTGGCCTTCAGGGGCTAGGTATCGCACTCGACCAAGACCGCAACCTGGGCCCGGGGCACGGCGCCCGGCGGATTTCGTCAGACGATTCACCGATCGCCGTGCTGGTGGTTCCCACGAATGAAGAACTGGCCATCGCCCGCGATTGCCTGAGGGTGCTGGGCGGACGCCGAGCGTGAATCATACGACAGCCCGCCGGCGTGTCGCGTCGTGCGATTCACACTCGGGCGGCTTAGAACGTGCTGGTGGGCCGGACCTTGTTGGCCATGTCCACCAGCGTGTAGCGATGCCGTTGAGTGGGAGCTACCCGGGCCAGGCTGCGCAGTGACGCCTCGACACCCAGCCGCAGCCCGTGACTGGTGAACGGGAAACCGAGGATGTGGTTGGTGCTGGCCTTGTTGTCCTTCAGCCAGTCCAGCGCGCCACCCAGCACCAGGGCGCGGATCTGCAGCACGCGTGGTTCGGTCGGGGGCAGCGCCTCCACTCTTCGGGCGGCGTCGCGGATCTGTTCCTCGGTGACTTCACTCGTTGACCGGCCGGACAACAGAGTCACCGCGCTGGTCAGCCGTGCCGTGGTGAAATGCCGAGAAGTGGGCGGTACCTCGTCGAGCGTGCGCACGGCGCCGACCCGATCACCTTCGGCCGACCGGGCTCTGGCCAGTCCGAAAGCCGCCGAGATCACGCCGTCGTTGGTGCTCCACACCGTCTGATAGAACTTGTGTTCGTCGGTGTTGCCGGCTAGTTCGGCGGTGGCGGCCAGGGCGAGCTTGGGCGCCAGCTCGCCGGGAAAGGTATCCAGCACCTCGGTGAAATGTTTGGTGGCCGAGTCATAGTCGCCGGTGAGCAGCTCGGCGACGGCCCGGTACCAGACCAATCGCCATCGCCAGCCAACGCGTTCGGCCAGATCGTCGAGTTTTCGGGTGGCCTTGGCCACATCGCCGAGATCCAGCAGCGCGCGGACTTCCATTAGCGGCAGCTCCACTGACTCGGAGAAGTCGACGCCGTCGGCGTCCAGCGCACCGTGGCGGGCCGCGCGCAGCGAGTCTAGGGTCTGCACCGGCTGGGAGAGCACCGTGGCCTGCAGGACCGAAGCTGCGACGTCGGTCGGATCGACCAGCGGCACCGACAGCGCGGTCACGATCTCGTTGGCGGTCAGCTTCTCCGCGTGCACCTGCCCGTCCAGATACACGTCGGTGTGCGCCACCAGCAGGTCCACTCCAAATGTCGACCGACTGGGACTGAAGATCGTTGATAGCCCTGGCCGCGGCACCCCGGTGTCCTGGGCGACCACCTCCCGCAACACGCCCGTCAATTGCGCGGACATCTCTTCGGCGGTGGTGAACCGTTGCCGCGGATCGGGGTCGATGGCCCTGCGCAGCAACCGGCCGTAAGAGTCGTAGGTTTTCAGCACCGGGTCGTCTTCGGGTAGCCCATCCACATAACGGCCATTGCGGGTGGGCAGGTCCAGCGTGAGCGCCGCGAGCGTGCGTCCCACGGTGTAGATGTCGGTGGCCACCGTCGGACCGGTCCGCACGATCTCGGGCGCCTGGAAGCCTGGGGTCCCGTAGAGGTAGCCGAACGAGTTGATCCGCGATACCGCGCCCAGGTCGATCAGCTTGAGCTGTTCCTCGGTCAGCATGATGTTTTCCGGCTTCAGGTCGTTGTAGACCAAGCCGATGGAATGCAGGTAGCTCAGCGCCGGCAGGATCTCCAGCAGGTAGGCGATGGCCTCCGCGACGGGCAGTTTCTGACCCTTGCTGCGTTTGAGCGATTGCCCGCCGACGTATTCCATCACGATGTAGCCGACCGGATCCCCGTGCCTGTCGGTGTGCTCGACAAAGTTGAAGATCTGCACGATCGACGGGTGCACCACCTCGGCCAGGAACTGGCGTTCGGCCATCGCCATTGCCTGCGCTTCGGCATCACCGGAATGCACCAGGCCCTTGAGCACCACCGGACGGCCGTTGACATTGCGGTCGAGAGCGAGGTAGATCCAGCCCAGTCCGCCGTGCGCGATGCAGCCTTTGACCTCGTACTGGCCGGCGACGATGTCCCCGGGATTTAGCTGCGGCAGGAACGAATACGGGCTGCCGCAATAGGGACACCAGCCCTCTGAAGCTCCCTTGGTCTCCGAGTCGGACCGGCCGACGGGACGTCCACAGTTCCAGCAGAACCGCTTGGACTCCGGCACCACCGGGTTGGTCATCAGGGCCTCAAGCGGATCGATATCGGGCGCCCGCGGGATTTCCACCAGGCCGCCGCCCAGCCGTCTGACCGGCGGGCGCACCCGGCTGGTGGTGGCCATCCGGTCTTGCGGCTCGGTGTCCGGGCCGAGCGTCGGATGGGGGAAGTTGTCCTCATCGCCGAAATCGGGGCGGAACACCGCCTGGGTGCTCAGGGGTCGAACCGTCGCGGACGTCGCGGTCTGGGCGTCCGCCGGTTGGGTGCCGGGGCCCGAACGTTCGGTCTCTGACGCTTTGGCCATCAGTCCACATACCTCGGCGTGGGCGGGGCGGGGGCTGGGCCGAGCACCGTCAGCCACTTGCGATACAACGTGTTCCAGGTGCCGTCATTGCGGATGCGTTCGAGCGTGCCGTTGACGAACCGGACCAATCCGGTGTTGTCCAGGTTGATCCCGACGCCGTAGGGCTGGTCGGCCATGTCGGGCCCGACGATATGCAGGTAGGGGTCTTCCTCTACCAGCCCGGCCAGGATGGTGTCGTCGGTGCTGACAGCGTCGATCTCGCGCTGCTGCAAGGCCACCAAGCAGTCCGCCCAGTTCACCACCGACACAATGACGGGAGGCGGTGCGATCTCCCGGATACGGCGCAACGATGTGGTGCCCCTGGCCACACAGACCCGCTTGCCCGACAGGTCGGACACCTTTGTGATCGGCGAGTCACGCGGGGCGAGGATGCGTTGGTTGGCGTCGAGGTAGACGGTGGAGAAGTTGACCAGCTTGCGCCGCTCGCAGGTGATCGACATCGTCTTGACGACGATGTCGACCTGCGACTTCTGCAGCGCGGTGACCCGCTCCGCGGCCGACAGGATCCGGTACTCGACATGTGACGGGACACCGAAGATGTCGCGTGCCACTTCGCCGGCGATGTCAACGTCGAAGCCGGTGATCTCGCCGGTGATCGGGTCGCGGAAGCTGAACAGGTTGCTGCCGATGTCGAGTCCGACGATCAGCCTGCCGCGCGCGCGGATGTCGGCCACCGCGGCGTCGGCCTCGGCCTTGGTGGCAAAGGGGCGCAGGCTGGCGGTGGGATCGCAGTCCTGGCTCGAACTGTCCGGCGGCAGCGGGGGTTGCGGTGGCATGATCTCCATGCCGACCGGTGTGGGCAGCGGCAGCGTCGGCGTCGCCTCCACCCCCAGCGTTTCCGAGTGGCCGCAACTGGCCAGCACCATCGCCAAGGCCAGCGGCGCGAGTGGGGCTGCCGCCCGCGCCAGGAGGGCCCGGCGCGTCATCACCGATACTCTTTCAGCCGGGGCCACAGGCCGAGCGCGACGGCAATGGCGGCACCTAAGCTGAGCACCACGCCGCCCACCTGCGCGCCTGCCAGCCCGCGATGCGCATTGAGGATGTCGTGGCGCAGTTGGGTGCGGCTTTGTCCCATGGCTTTGGTCAGTGCTTCGTCGAGCTTGTCGAATGCGGGGGTAGCATCGTCCTCGCCTTTACCCAGTGCCACCTGAGTGGCAGCCCGATAGTTGCCGACGGAGATGTCGGAATTGATCCGGTCGTTGGCCTGCCGCCAGCGCACCAACAGCTGGTCGGCGCCCTGCAGATCGGGTTTGTCGACGGCGTGGCGGCGGGCCATGTAGTCGTTGAGCTGGCGTTGCATGGCGTCGATGCGCTGATAGAAGGCCTGCTTGCGGACCTCTTCGTCGCCGCGCCGGATCAGCGACAGTGTCTCGTCGGCCCGTGCCTGTTGGGCGGTGATCGCCAGGTTGGTGATGGTCTTGAGTGACTCAGCCGCGGTATCTTTCGCGCTACGGCTGGCCGTTGTAGAGATGGTCAGCGCAGTTCCCACCCACACCACCATGACGAGAATACCGAGCGCGCCCACGACAAGACCGGGGTTAATCCGTCGCCTGGTGCGCCGGGCCAGCCAGCGATGTGCGAACGCACCGAAGACCACGGTGGTGGCGACCACCAGGATCACCGGGGCCGGGATCTGGGTCGACGCGGTGGTTTCCCGATCTACCCGTGCTGATGTCGCCTGGTAGAGCCGTTGCGCGTCGGGCAGGATCGTCGATTGCATCAGCCCCGACGCCTCTGACAGATATGACGACCCGACCGGGTTGCCCGCCCGGTTGTTGGCGCGGGCGATCTCGACCAGGCCGGTGTAGACGGCCAATTCGGCGTTGATCCGGCCCAGCAATTGCACCAACGATTCGTCGGTGAGCCCGCTCGAGGCCCGGGTTACCGCTACCGAGGCATCGGTAATGGCCTGCTCGTAGCGCAGCCGAACGCCGCCCGGCTCGGCTTGGGCTATGAACGCGGTGGCGGCCGCGGCATCAGCCACCGACAGCGTGGTGTACAGCCGTCCAGCCGCGAACGACAGCGGCTCGGTGTGGTCGAGCACCGCGGTCAACACCTGCTGCCGGTGTTCGATGGTGGTGGAGGTAGCGAAGGCGCTGGCCACGCCGAGAGCCGCCAACACGATGCCGATCGTCATGATTCGGCCGGGTGTCGTCGAGATGAACCACCGCCGGGGATGTGCCGGTTCGGCGGGCGAGCGTGATCCCAGCGGCTCGGTCGACGGGTGCGCCAGCTCAACCGTCACGTCTGTTAGGACCTCATCTTTCGGCTAACGCAACGAAACTCTATAAGCGAATTCTAAGAGAAGGTTCCGACAGATGGTGTTAGGCATACGCAATTGCCCAGTTGCCCGCCTGCATATTCTGAACAGGTGCGGGGCGACGGTGACGGATGGGTGGTGTCCGACAGCGGCGTTGCGTACTGGGGCCGCTACGGTGCGGCCGGTCTGTTGCTTCGGGCTCCGCGGCCGGACGGCACCCCCGCGGTGCTGCTGCAGCACCGCGCGCTGTGGAGCCATCAGGGCGGCACCTGGGGCTTGCCGGGCGGTGCTCGAGACAGCCACGAGACGCCGGAACAGACCGCGGTCCGCGAATCGAGCGAGGAGGCGGGCCTGTCCGCCGAGCGACTCGAGGTGCGGGCCACGGTGGTCACCGCCGAGGTGTGCGGGGTCGACGACACGCACTGGACCTACACCACCGTTGTCGCCGATGCCGGGGAGTTGCTGGACACCGTGCCCAACCGGGAAAGCGCCGAACTGCGCTGGGTGGCCGAGAACGAGGTGGCCGACTTGCCGTTACATCCCGGATTCGCCGCCAGTTGGCAACGACTGCGGACCGCTCCGGCGACCGTGCCACTGGCCCGGTGCGACGAACGGCGGCAGCGGCTGCCGCGCACCATTCAGATCGAGGCCGGGGTTTTCCTCTGGTGTACGCCGGGCGACGCGGATCAGGCGCCCTCGCCGCTGGGTAGGCGGATCAGTTCGCTGCTGTAAGCGCCGACCGGAGCTGCTCGGCCGCCGCACGTGGGTCGTCAGCCGAGGTGATCGCCCGCACCACCACGATCCGGCGAGCGCCGGCATCGAGCACGGCCGGCAGCCGTTGCGCGTTGATGCCGCCGATAGCGAACCACGGCTTGTCGTCGCCGCCGAGTTCGGCGGCGACCCGTACCAGCCCCAGACCCGGCGCCGCACGGCCAGGCTTGGTCGGTGTCGGCCAACATGGTCCGACACAGAAATAGTCGGCGTCGCCGGCGGCGGCCGCAGCAACCTGGTCGGGGTCGTGGGTGGACCGGCCGATGAGGGTATCCGGTGCCAGGATCTGTCGTGCGACGTTCACGGGCAGGTCGCGTTGACCCAGATGCAGCACGTCGGCGCCGGCCGCGCGGGCAATATCGGCGCGGTCGTTGACCGCGAATAGGGCGCCGTACCGGTGCGCTGCGTCGGCCAGGATCTCGCAGGCGGCCAGTTCGTCACGCGCCTGTAGCGGGCCGAACCGCAGCTCACCGGGTGAGCCCTTGTCGCGCAACTGGATGATGTCCACTCCGCCGGCCAGGGCGGCCTCGGCGAACTGAGCCAAGTCGCCGCGTTCCCGACGGGCGTCGGTGCACAGATACAGCCTTGCCGATGCCAGACGGGATTCGTGCACATCGTGACGCTAGCGCGCTAGCGTGGAACCCTGTAGACACGGGAGTCCCGGGAGCGGGGTCTGAGAGTGGGCGCGCCTGCCCTTACCGTCACACCTGATCCGGATCATGCCGGCGAAGGGAGGTCAAGGATGGCGTCCGACCTACACACCGGGTCGCTGGCTGTCATCGGCGGCGGTGTCATCGGGCTGTCGGTGGCCCGCCGTGCCGCCCAAGCCGGCTGGCCGGTGCGGGTGCACCGCAGCGACGAGCGGGGGGCGTCCTGGGTTGCCGGCGGCATGCTGGCCCCACACAGCGAAGGCTGGCCCGGCGAGGAACGGTTGTTGCGGCTAGGCCTGCAGTCCCTGCGGCTTTGGCGTGAGGGCAGCTTTCTCGACGGGCTGGGCCCGCAACTGGTCACCGCGCACGAGTCGCTGGTGGTGGCCGTCGACCGGGCCGACGTCGCCGACCTGCGCACTGTCGCGGACTGGTTGTCCGCACAGGGGCACCCGGTGATCTGGGAGTCGGCTGCCCGTGACGTCGAACCCCTACTGGCGCAAGGCATCCGGCACGGGTTTCGGGCGCCCACCGAACTGGCCGTCGACAACCGCGCCCTGCTCGACGCGCTGTGCCGTGACTGCGAGCGACTCGGAGTTCGCTGGAGCTCACAGGTGAGCAGCCTGTCCGACGTCGATGCGCACACGGTGGTGATCGCCAACGGCATTGACGCCCCGGCCTTGTGGCCCGGCCTGCCGATACGCCCGGTGAAGGGTGAGGTGCTGCGGCTGCGATGGCGACCAGGTTGTATGCCCTTGCCGCAGAGAGTGATTCGTGCCCGTGTGCGTGGACGACAGGTCTATCTGGTGCCACGTTCGGACGGGGTGGTCGTCGGCGCCACCCAATACGAGCACGGGCGCGACACCGCGCCGGTGGTATCGGGAGTTCGTGACCTGCTAGACGATGCGTGTACCGTGCTGCCGGCGCTGGGTGAGTACGAGCTGGCCGAGTGTGAGGCCGGACTGCGCCCGATGACACCCGACAACTTGCCGCTGGTCCAACGCCTGGATTCGCGGACCCTGGTCGCGGCCGGTCACGGCCGATCCGGATTCCTATTGGCGCCGTGGACTGCCGAACAGATTGTGTCCGAACTCGTTTCGGTTGGGGCCGCCTCATGATCGTCGTTGTCAACGAGCAACAGGTCGAGGTCGACGAGCAGACCACCATCGCCGCGCTGCTGGATTCGCTGGGCTTCGGGGACCGGGGTATCGCTGTGGCGTTGAACTTTTCGGTGCTACCACGATCGGACTGGGCCACCAAGATCTGTGAGCTGCGTAAGCCGGTGCGACTAGAGGTGGTGACGGCGGTGCAGGGTGGCTGAGTCCAAGTTGGTTATCGGTGACCGCAGCTTCGCCTCGCGGCTCATCATGGGTACTGGGGGTGCGACCAATCTGGCGGTGCTAGAGCAGGCTCTGATCGCCTCAGGTACCGAGCTGACCACCGTCGCGATACGCCGGGTCGACGCCGACGGGGGAACCGGCCTGCTCGACCTGCTCAACCGGCTCGGCATCACACCGCTACCCAACACCGCGGGGTCCCGCAGCGCCGCGGAAGCGGTCCTGACAGCGCAGTTGGCCCGTGAGGCGCTGAACACCAACTGGGTCAAGCTCGAGGTGATTGCCGACGAACGCACCCTGTGGCCTGATGCGGTCGAATTAGTCCGGGCTGCAGAACAATTGGTGGACGACGGATTTGTGGTCCTACCGTACACAACCGACGACCCGGTGCTGGCCCGCCGGCTAGAAGATACCGGTTGCGCAGCGGTGATGCCGCTGGGTTCGCCGATCGGCACCGGCCTTGGTATCGCCAACCCGCACAATATCGAGATGATCGTCGCCGGTGCCCGCGTTCCCGTGGTGCTGGACGCGGGCATCGGTACCGCCAGCGATGCCGCGTTGGCGATGGAGTTGGGTTGCGATGCCGTGTTGTTGGCCAGTGCGGTGACCCGGGCCGCCGACCCGCCGGCGATGGCCGCGGCGATGGCCGCCGCGGTGACCGCCGGATATCTGGCGCGTTGCGCGGGGCGGATCCCGAAACGCTTCTGGGCTCAGGCTTCCAGCCCGGCACGATAACCAAAACGGTGAAGCCACGGGGTGCGGGCGGCCCGCTACCGGTCCGATTGCCCCGGATGTGGCAGCTTGCGCATACAGTGCAGCCTTATACACGCCGACCTGTTGGCTGCCGCCGACTACAACGTTGTGGGATTGGCGGCGGCGGTGCTATCGGTGTGGGCCTACTTGGCGTAGACCTATGGCCGACTGGTGGGACGACGAGTCCGGAGTTGGCAGCACCATCGCCAGTGTTCCGTAGCGGCATTGTCGCTGGTAGTGCTTTGGTTTGTGCTGTGTAACCTCCGGTTTAGGCCATTCAACGCTCTGTTCGTTTGATTGGTCGGTGGGATGCGAAAGCTGCGCGGCGACAGGCGCGGTCTAATCTGGGCGCGATGGTGAACAAATCCAGGATGATGCCGGCGGTGCTGGCCGTGGCTGTGGTCGTCGCATTCCTGACGACGGGCTGTATCCGGTGGTCTACGCAGTCGCGGCCCGTTGTTAACGGCCCCGCTGCCGCAGAGTTCGCCGTTGCGTTGCGCAACCGGGTGAGCACCGACGCGATGATGGCGCACCTATCGAAACTGCAGGACATCGCCAACGCCAACGACGGCACTCGCGCGGTGGGCACCCCTGGCTATCAGGCCAGCGTCGACTATGTGGTAAACACACTGCGCAACAGCGGTTTTGATGTGCAAACCCCGGAGTTCTCCGCTCGCGTGTTCAAGGCCGAAAAAGGGGTGGTGACCCTCGGCGGCAACACCGTGGAGGCGAGGGCGCTCGAGTACAGCCTCGGCACACCGCCGGACGGGGTGACGGGCCCGCTGGTGGCTGCCCCCGCCGACGACAGTCCGGGCTGCAGTCCGTCGGACTACGACAGGCTGCCGGTGTCCGGTGCGGTGGTGCTGGTAGATCGCGGCGTCTGTCCTTTTGCCCAGAAGGAAGACGCAGCCGCGCAGCGCGGTGCGGTGGCGCTGATCATTGCTGACAACATCGACGAGCAGGCGATGGGCGGCACCCTGGGGGCTAATACCGACGTCAAGATCCCGGTGGTGAGTGTCACCAAGTCGGTCGGATTCCAGCTACGCGGACAGTCTGGGCCAACCACCGTCAAGCTCACGGCGAGCACCCAAAGTTTCAAGGCCCGCAACGTCATCGCGCAGACGAAGACGGGGTCGTCGGCCAACGTGGTGATGGCAGGTGCGCATTTGGACAGCGTTCCGGAAGGACCCGGCATCAACGACAACGGCTCGGGAGTGGCTGCGGTTCTGGAAACGGCAGTGCAGCTGGGGAACTCACCGCATGTGTCCAACGCGGTACGGTTCGCCTTCTGGGGCGCCGAGGAATTCGGCCTGATTGGGTCACGAAACTACGTCGAGTCGCTGGACATCGACGCGCTCAAAGGCATCGCGCTGTATCTGAACTTCGACATGTTGGCGTCGCCGAACCCGGGTTACTTCACCTACGACGGTGACCAGTCGCTGCCGCTAGACGCCCGCGGTCAGCCGGTGGTGCCCGAAGGCTCGGCCGGTATCGAGCGCACGTTCGTCGCCTATCTGAAGATGGCCGGCAAGACCGCGCAGGACACCTCGTTCGACGGTCGGTCCGACTACGACGGCTTCACGCTGGCGGGTATCCCTTCGGGTGGCCTGTTCTCCGGCGCTGAGGTCAAGAAGTCCGCCGAGCAAGCCGAGCTCTGGGGCGGCACCGCCGACGAGCCTTTCGATCCCAACTATCACCAGAAGACAGACACCCTGGACCATATCGACCGCACCGCGCTCGGTATCAACGGCGCTGGCGTCGCGTACGCGGTGGGTTTGTATGCGCAGGACCTCGGCGGCCCCAACGGGGTTCCGGTCATGGCGGACCGCACCCGCCACCTGATTGCCAAACCGTGATCCGGGCCTGATCTCGCCACTGACCCCGCACCGACCGATCTAGAATGGGATTTCCTTGGTGCATGCCGGGCGGGACGGGGTTAGGAGATGCATGGTCGCGGGCGGTATCGACCTCTGGTCCGCTGTGTTCGCCCTCGCCGGGTGGCCGCGTCGGTGCGGACCCCGATCGCCTGTCTAGCGGCGGTGGTCGTGATAGCCGGCTGCACGACCGTCGTCGACGGGCGGGCGCTGTCCATCCTCAACGACCCGTTCCGGGTGGGGGGTCTGCCCGCGACCAACGGTCCGAGCGGCGCCCGCCCCGACGCACCGGCTGCGTCGGGCACGGTGATCAACACCAACAACGGAGCGATCGACAAGTTGTCGTTGTTGTCGGTCAACGACATCGAGGACTACTGGATGGCGGTCTACAGCGAATCGCTGAAGGGCACCTTCCGGCCGGTCGGCAAGCTGGTGTCCTACGATTCCAACGACCCAAGTAGTCCGATCGTCTGCCACATTGACACCTATCAGCTCGTCAACGCCTTTTTCAGCTCTCGGTGCAACTTGATTGCCTGGGATCGAGGGGTCTTCATGGCGGTCGCGCAAGAATACTTCGGCGACATGTCCGTCAATGGTGTGCTGGCACACGAATTCGGGCATGCTCTGCAAGTGATGGCGAATTTGGTTACCAGGAAAGATCCCACCATCGTCCGCGAGCAGCAAGCGGATTGCTTCGCCGGGGTCTATCTGTGGTGGGTGGCCGAAGGTAAGTCGACACGCTTTACGCTGAGCACCGCGGACGGGCTCGACCACGTGCTCGCCGGCATCATCACCACCCGAGACCCGGTGATGGAAGCCGATGCGGAAAACGACGACGAACATGGGTCGGCCTTGGATCGGGTCAGCGCGTTCCAGCTGGGCTTCATCAACGGCACGCCGGCGTGCGCGGCGATCGACGAGGACGAAGTCGAGCGGCGCCGCGGTGACCTGCCGACGGCGTTGCGGGTCGATGCCAGCGGCAACCCAGAGACCGGCGAGGTCGGAATCAACGAAGAGACCCTCTCGACGTTGATGGAGTTGATGGGCAAGATCTTCTCGCCGAAGAATCCGCCCACGCTGTCCTACCAGCCGGCCGGTTGCCCAGACGCCAAGCCCAGCCCACCGGCCGCCTACTGTCCGGCCACCAACACCATCGTGGTCGACCTGCCCGCCCTGGCGAGGATGGGCAAGGTGGCCTCGGCAGCGGAACACAGCCTGCCGCAGGGCGATGACACGTCGTTGTCGATTGTGATGTCGCGGTACGCGTTGGCGGTGCAGCACGAACGCGGGCTGCCGATGCAGAGCCCGTGGACCGCCTTACGGACGGCGTGCCTGACCGGCGTTGCGCACCGCAAGATGGCCGTGCCCATCGACCTGCCCTCCGGCCAGCAACTCGTACTTACCGCGGGTGATCTCGACGAAGCGGTTTCCGGGTTGCTGACCAACCGCATGGTCGCCAGTGACGCCGACGGTGTCAGCGTTCCGGCCGGTTTCACTCGGATAGCCGCGTTCCGTGCCGGCGTGGGCGGCGACATGGACGCATGCTATGCCCGGTATCCGGGATAGGACTGGCCCTGATGTTGATCGTTGTGCACCCACATCACCAAAAACCCGGTGACCAGCAACCACCCCAGGGCAACGGACGGGATCGCCCAGGCGCGACGTACGAGTAGTGCGGTGTCACAACGCGTGACCAGGGCCTGAGTGTTGTCGTTGCCGTCGGCGTACAGCGCCTGGGTGAGGTTGGAGCGCCAGCCGCTGCCACAGGTGACCTTGATGCCATACGCATCGTATTGATCCAGGTAGACCGGAAACCACAGCGCCATCAGACCAATGACCGCCAGCAGCAGGCCAGTAATTCCGATGAACATCTGGCGACGATTCACGGCTTCTCCATGTCTTGCGATGTGCATTCGGGATTCGGGCGCCGCAGCGCTCGCGTCATGCAAGCGCAAATGCGGGCTTTGCCAACAAAGGCCGGGTGGCCACGCCCAGGCAAGTTGTGAGGGAGGCCCCCCGGGGCCGCAACCATGTTAACGCGCGTCCGCCTAAGCATTCAGCGCGCCGTGCCCTACCGGCACTACGCCCGGGCGTGCGTGCGGAACCTGACAGAGCTCACGCTATTTGGCCCGCCGACAGACGTAGCGCCGCATCGACCGCCAGCCTGGCGACATCGAGGGTCTTCGAGCCCAAGTCATGTCGGGCGCCGGTGATCTCGACGACCTCGGTCGGTGCCGAGACCATCGCCGCGGCGGAACGCACCTGGGCCAGCGTGCCGAACGGGTCCGCCGTTCCGTGGGTGAACACCGTCGGCACTGCGATCCCCGGCAAGTGCTCGGTACGGACGCGTTCCGGCTTTCCCGGCGGATGGACCGGATAGGAGAACAGCGTCAGCACGTCGACCGGTGCCTGCCCGGCCGCCACCACCATGGACGTCTGCCGACCGCCGTAGGAATGTCCCCCGGCGATCAGCGGACCCTCGGCAAGGCCGCGGCACAGCTGGATCGCTTCGACGATGCCGGCACGGTCGCCTGACCCCGAGCCGGATGGCGGACCGGTGGGTCGGCGTCGGCGGTAGGGCAGGTTGTAGCGCACGGCCAGCCATCCTCGGCGGGTCCATTCGGCGCAAACCTGTTGCAACAGTGTGGATTCGCGGCTACCGCCCGCGCCGTGGGTAAGGACGACTACCCCGTGTGGTGGGCCGGCCGGTTGGTGTGCAACGCCGGCGATCTGATCAAGGTTCATGACAGCCGAAACAGCGGCGAAACGGGCCCGTGGCCGCGGCCCAGTGGATAGGCCGCGCGCAGGCATTCGGTAACCCATCGCTTCCCGAAGTCCACCGCGTCGGGCACGGTGAAGCCGTGCGCCAACGCGGCGGCGATCGCGGTCGCCAGCGTGTCACCACCGCCATGGTCATCGCCGGTGGGTAGTCGCTGCGCGTCGAACTGGTAGCAGCTGACGCCGTCATAGAGCAGGTCGCAGCTGCCGTCCGACGAGCGCAGGTGTCCGCCTTTGACCAGCACCCACTGCGGCCCCAGCGCATGCAGGGCTTTGGCCGCCGCACGCTGCGACTCGGCGTCGACTACCTCGATATCTACCAGCAGGCGCGCCTCGTCAAGGTTGGGGGTCAGCAGCGTCGCCAACGGGAACAGCTGACCGCGAAGCGAATCCAGGGCAGACGGTGCCAACAGCGGGTCTCCGTGCATGGATGCGCATACCGGGTCGACGACGAGCGGAACGGACAGCTCGAGCCGACGCCAGGTCGCGGCCACGGTCGCAACGATGCGCGACGAGGCCAGCATCCCGGTCTTGGCGGCTTGAACGCCGATGTCGGTGACGACCGCCTCGATCTGGCCGGCCACCACATCGTTGGGAACTTCATGAATATCCTTGACTCCCAACGTGTTCTGTACGGTAACCGCCGTGACTGCGACGCACGCGTGCACTCCTAGCAGTGCCATCGTGCGCATATCGGCTTGGATGCCGGCACCGCCCCCGGAGTCCGATCCGGCGATGCTCAACACCCGCGGCGGCGTCATTCCCGGCGGTGCCAGCGGGAGGTAGTTCACTGGGTTATCGGGAGATACACCCGATTGCCGTGCTCTGCGAATTCACGTGACTTTTCGGCCATTCCGGCGGCGAGCACGGCTTCGATGTCCGCTTCGGTCTCAAGCCCGTGTTCGGCGGCGTACTCACGGACGTCCTGGGTGATGCGCATGGAGCAGAACTTCGGTCCGCACATCGAGCAGAAGTGCGCGGTCTTGGCCGGCTCCGCCGGCAGGGTTTCGTCGTGGAATTCCCGTGCGGTGTCGGGATCCAGCGACAGTGCGAACTGGTCGTTCCAGCGGAACTCGAAACGCGCCGTGCTCAAAGCGTCGTCGCGCTCCTGGGCGCGCGGATGGCCCTTGGCCAAATCGGCCGCATGCGCGGCGATCTTGTAGGCGATCACCCCGTCCTTGACGTCCTTGCGGTCCGGCAACCCGAGGTGCTCCTTGGGGGTGACGTAGCACAGCATCGCGGTACCGGCTTGGGCGATGATGGCCGCACCGATCGCCGAGGTGATGTGGTCGTAGGCCGGCGCGATGTCGGTGGCCAGCGGACCCAGCGTGTAGAACGGGGCCTCCTCACACAGTTCCTCTTCCAGCCGCACATTCTCGACGATCTTGTGCATTGGGATATGGCCCGGCCCCTCGATCATCACCTGTGCGCCATGGGCTTTGGCGATCTTGGTGAGCTCGCCCAGGGTGCGCAGCTCGGCGAACTGCGCGGCGTCGTTGGCATCAGCGATCGACCCTGGTCGCAGCCCGTCACCGAGTGAGAAGGTGACGTCGTAGCGGGCGAAAATATCGCAGAGCTCCTCAAAGTTGGTGTACAAGAACGACTCCCGATGATGTGCCAAACACCACGCGGCCATGATCGAACCCCCGCGGGACACGATGCCGGTGACCCGCTTGGCGGTCAGCGGCACATACCGCAGCAGCACCCCGGCGTGCACCGTCATGTAGTCCACGCCTTGCTCACACTGCTCGATCACGGTGTCGCGGTAGATCTCCCAGGTCAGCTCGGTCGGATCGCCCTTGACTTTCTCCAGCGCCTGATAGATCGGCACGGTGCCGACCGGCACGGGAGAATTGCGCAGGATCCACTCGCGGGTTTCGTGGATGTTCTTGCCGGTGGACAGGTCCATGATGGTGTCGGCCCCCCAGCGGGTGGCCCACACCATCTTGTCGACCTCCTCGGCGATCGAGCTCGTCACCGCCGAGTTGCCGATGTTGGCGTTGACTTTCACCGCGAACGCCTTGCCGATGATCATCGGCTCGCTCTCGGGGTGGTGGTGGTTGGCCGGGATCACCGCGCGGCCGCGGGCGACCTCGTCGCGCACTAGCTCGGCGGACATGTCTTCGCGGGCGGCGATGAACGCCATCTCGGCGGTGATCTCCCCGGCGCGGGCCCGCTGCAGCTGGGTGCCCCGATCGCGAACCACTCCGGGCCTATGCGGCAGCCCCGCGGTCAGGTCGATCACCGTGTCCGTGTCGGTGTAGGGCCCGGAGGTGTCGTAGAGGTCGAAGTGGTCTCCGGTGGACAAGTGCACCCGTCGAAACGGGACTTGGAGAGTAGCTCCGCTGCCGGGAGCCTCGATTTCACGGTAGGCCTTGGCGCTGCCCGCGATGGGACCCGTGGTCACCGACGGTTCAACGGTGATGGTCATTTGCAACTCCCTACGCCGGCATTACCCGGTCAGGTTCGTACGGTCGACGGCCCCGAGCCGTCCTCTCAGCGCACTCGGCGTGCGCTCCCGCGTGGGTACCCCCACGCTAGCGCAGCGCGGCGCCGGTGTGCACGGACGGCCCGATGCCGCGTTAGGCCTCTTCCATCGCCTCGCCGAGTTCCTCGAGGACCCGGTTGTGGTGGTTATTTGCCAAGATATGTCCGGTGGCGATAACCAGGGCGACCGGCCAGTCGATGAGTTCGAGGGCAGCGAGTGCCGCCAGACCTCCGTAGTAGGCCAGGTGCTCTGGCCGCGGAATCTTCACTTGGCCGCAGATCGGGAGGTTCATCACAATAGTCTCCGCTTCGCGGATCTTAGCCACGGCCTCACGCTGAGATGTCGCTCGACGCGTATTCTTTTCGGCCATCATTTGCCTTTCAGTAACGAAGGGTTTGCCGTTGTGCAGGGTGGTGCGGTCACCGTCGGGGGTATGTCGACGAGGACCGATGCGCTGGCGGACCCTTTGGCTTCGTCGTTTGCCTTGTTGCTGACGGTGCCTTTACTGGAGCTTTACGCCGTGCTGTGGCGCGTCGGCGTCGTCGAGGTCCGGGGGGCGCACCGGGGGACGCGTCGCGGGAAAGCGCATCGGTCTCGGGTGGTTGCGGGTTCGGCTGGCCCGATTTGTCCCGACCCGTCAGCACACGGTTCAGCACGGCGACGGCGACGGTCGCAGCAGTCGCGGCTGCTGTCGCCTGCGCCCAGCCGAGTGGGTCGAGGGGGGTGCAGCCGAGCAACTGGCTGACGACGGGGATGCTGATCAAGGTTGCCAGCGCGGCCAGTGAGCCCAGTGCGGTGAGCACAACCAGCCAGGCATGCGAGTCCACCAAGGTTTGACCCAACTGAGCGGCCACCAGCGCCACCAGCGCCACCGTGGATGCGCGGCGCGGCAAGCCGGTGAACCCCGCCATCACCCAGGCCACGGTGGCCGCGGCCGCCGTGGTCGCCCCGCGGATACCGACGGCACGCCATAGCTCGCGTTGATCGGGACCGCGGGTTGCCGGCGTTACCGGGTCGCTTGGCTTGCTGACCGCGAGCGCCGCCGCGGGCAGTGCGTCGGTCAGCATGTTCACCAGCAGCAGCTGACGGGTGTTCAACGGCGAGGTCCCGGTGATAGCGCTGCCGATGATGGCAAAGGCCACCTCGCCCGCGTTGCCGCCGAGCAGCACAGACACTGCCGCTTGCACCCGCTGCCAAAGCTGGCGTCCTTCCAGGATTGCGGGCAGCAATGACTCGATCCGGCCGTCGACCAACACCAGGTCGGCGGCGACTCGGGCCGGGTCGCTGCCGTGGGCGACGACACCGATGCCGACGGTGGCGGCGCGGATCGCGGCCGCGTCATTGGAGCCGTCGCCGACCATTGCGCACACCCGGCCGCTGTGTTCCAGCGTCTGCACGATCTGTACCTTGTTCTCCGGTGTCATCCGGGCGAAGATCACCCGCTCGGCTACCGCTCGCTCCTGGTCCTTGCGTGACAGGGCATCCCACTCGGCACCGCTAATGACCTGCTCAGGGCTCACTTGCATGCCGAGCTCCTCGGCGATGGCGGCGGCGGTAATCGGGTGATCACCGGTGATCAGCCGGATATCCAGATCGTGCTCGTGCAGGTCCGCAAGTAGGGCCGCCGCCTGGGCGCGGGGGGTGTCGGACAACCCAAGAAACCCCACCAGACTCAACTCGTCGCGGCACAATCTCGCGATCTCGTCGGGGTCGTCCACGACCGACTGTGCCTGTTGCGCGGTCAGCTGGCGGTGGGCCACCGCGATCACCCGCAATCCGTTGGCGGCCAGTTCAGCGACCGCGTCGTCCATGCTCGAGCCGATGCCTTCGCACGCCGCCAGCACCACTTCGGGCGCACCTTTGACGGTCAGCTCGGTGCCGGACACCGAGGCGGAAAACGACCTACCGGAGCGAAATGGCAGGTGGGCGGCGGGTTCTGCGGCGCCGGGTTCGGCACCGTCGGTGCCACTGGCGGCAGCCGCTGCCGCAGCTTGCACGATCGCGACGTCGGTGGCGTGCACCTGCGGGCCGTTCGACGCCGGCGCAGCGTGCGCCGCGCAGCGCAGCACTTCCTCGCGCGAGTGCCCCGCCACCGGCCGCACCTGCGCCACCCGCAAACGGTTCTCGCTGAGCGTTCCGGTCTTGTCGAAGCAGACCATGTCGACACGGCCGAGCGCCTCCACCGAGCGCGGGATGCGGACCAGCGCACCGAAGTGACTTAGCCGTCGCGCGGATGCCTGCTGGGCCAGTGTGGCCACCAGCGGCATCCCTTCCGGCACTGCGGCCACTGTGACTGCGATACCGCTGGCCACCGCTTGGCGTAGGCCCCGCCGGCGCAACAGCCCAAGCCCGGTGACCAGTGCGCCGCCGGTCATGCTGACCGGCCAGGCCTGGTTGGTGAGCCGACTCAGCTGATGCTGCAGGCCGACGCTGGACAGATCACCGGACACGAGCTCGGCCGCGCGGCGCTCCTGAGTGTCAGGACCCACCGCGGTCACCACCGCGACCGCGGTGCCGGACACGACGGTCGTCCCGGCATAGAGCATGCAGCGACGTTCGATCAGGTCGACACCCGGCGTGGGTTCGACTTGTTTGGTCACCGACAGCGACTCACCGGTGAGCGCGGACTCGTCGACCTCCACGTCGACCTCCTCAATCACCCGGGCGTCGGCGGGAACCACCTCGTGGGTCCGCACCTCGATGATGTCGCCGGGACGCAGCTCCTCGGCGCGGACTTCGATGTACCTCGGCTGGTCGTCCGCGCCGGCCAGCACCTTCCTGGCGGGTGGAATCTGCTGAGCCAACAAGCGATTCAGCCGACTTTCGGCACGCAGCCGCTGGCTGGCCGCGAGAATAGAGTTTCCGGTGAGCACCGAACCGACCATCACCGCGTCCACCGGCGAACCCAACACCGCACTGGCCATTGCACCAAGCGCCAGCATAGGCGTCAACGGGTCCGACAACTCCGCGCGCATGGCCTTGGTCAACTGCCAAAGCGCGTTCAAGGGTGCCTGGGTTATTTGTGCGCCGCGCTTCGCCGTGTGCAGGCCACCGGCCAGCGCACGGGCCGGATACGGCGAAGGCGGTGCCTTCGCCGGTGCCTGCTCGTCCGGCGACGGCAAAGCTTTGCGGACTTGCTCGACCGACATTGCGTGCCATTCATGAGCGGGTGCCGGTCGCGGTGCTTGCGCGTCGACGACCTTGCGTGCCAGCAGGTATCCCGAGAGCAGTCCGGCCGCCGCGCCGGTGGTCACCGGGCCGGGCCCCAGTCCGCGGACCCCTGGCAGCATCAACAGGGCTCCCAAAGCCGATGCACCACCGGAAATTTCGTTACCTCGCTGGCGTGCGGCCCTGGCCGCCGGAATCGCGTGCAGCACCCTCCAGGCGGCTCCAAGATCGGGCAGCAGGACATCTGCGTACCAGGGCGGTGCACCGGCTCCAGGTGGTGGCAGCACACCAAGCGCCACATCGGCAGCCGAAAGCGCTTGCTTACCAACCGATGACAACACCGCGACGGTGCGGCCCGCCTGGCGCAGCTCGGCCACCGCACGGGCTAGGGCTTCGTCGAGGGACCCGCTGGCACCGTCGTCGAGGGGCCGGATGTCGTCGAACACCGGTCGCAACTCGCCCAGGGCGTCGACATCGACCGAAACCAGGTCCGCCCCGGTGCGATGTGCCTCGGCAACCACCGCGGAGGCCAGCCGGTCGTGCATGGGGCGGAAAAGTGCCTCGACTGCCGAATCCGAACCGCTGGCCGAGACACCGGGTACTCGGTGCCAGCCTGGGCGCAGGCCACTCTCCGTCAAAACGAGTTGCGCCCGATTCCACGCTGTGGACAGCTCGTCTGCGCCGCAACCGCGGATGCGCGCCACGCGCAGGTCATCGGTGCACAGCACGCGGGGGTCGATGACGATCGCATCGACCCGATCCAATCGGCGCAAACTCTCCGGCCGTAACGGCAACACCGCGTGCTGATCAGCCAAACCTTGGCCGAGCGCCGCGGCGAACGCCTCCGGCGTGGTCCGGCTGGCTTTGGGGGTGGCCACCAGCGTCGCGGTCGCGGCCATGTCCGCGTCGCGGGTCCCGGCGCCCACGAGCACCGCGCTCAGCGCTTGGATCAGCGCGAAACGCGCGACGCTGCGTTGGACAGGTTGCGTCGACCGTGCGGGACGCGGCCAAAGGGATTGGGGTTGGTCGGCCGGTTCGTCGGCGTGCAGCGCGAGCTGTGGTTCATGCCGGCGCCAGGCTCTGGCTCCGGCACGGCATTCCGCGGCTTTCAGCGCCTGGATCGTCAGATCCACCGACAACGCCGCCGGCGACAGCGTGACCGTGTGTGCGGCGGCCATGGCCAGCTCAAGGACGGTGGCGGTCGCCTCCGTGCCTATTCGATCCTCGAGTAGGCGGCGCAGCAACGGCTGGTGGTCCACGGCCGCCACCGCTGCCTCGATGACGAGCGGAAATCGGGGCCAGCGCAGCGCCCGGCCGCCGAGCGCTAAGCCCAGCCCGGCCGCGGTGGCGGCTACCGTTACAGCTCTGACCGCCAGCAGCACGCCGTCGCCCGGCAGGCTCCCCGGTGATTGCGCCAGCTGATCGGCGGCTTGATCTGGGTGGCGGTGTCTTTCGGCTTTTTCGGCGTCATCGACAATGCGGCAAAGTTCGCGCAGTGATGTGTCGGGATCGTCGATAGCGACGACGACACGGGACAACGGGTAGTTCAGGCTGGCCGACCCGACCCCGGGGTGGGCTTGGATTGCGTTGAGCACGACGCGCCCAAGTTCGTCGTCGCCTCCGCTGCGCAAGCCGCGCACTTCGATCCAGGCGCGACGCTCGCCACGCCAACAGTTCCGGCCGAGTGTCTCGCGGGACAGCTCGCCGGAAAGTGCCTTGGCTCCTGCGCGCAGCGGGATGATGGCGACCTTCATACCGGTTCCGACCCCGGTCTTGGCCAGGGTTGCCGAGACCGCTGTCGCGGCAGTGATCGATGCGCCGGTAAGGGTGGCGGTCGCCCGGAAGCCCGTGGCGACAGCACGCACCGGCATAGCCCGTGCGATGGATGCAGCAATGCTCAAGAGTTGCTCAACGCCGCCAGACTAGTTGGTGCTGCGCAGCTCAGCGGTGCCCGCTCGGCGACCGCTCGTCTTCCTGGCTGTTGTCTTGCTCGCTTTGGCTGGCGCTTCCTTTGCGGCAGCCGGCTTGTCGGGCACCGGCGCAAGTTTCGCCTTCACCGGCGGTGCGGCCACCTCGGGGGTGCGGTTGAGCTTCCGCAATAGCAACGCTCCGCCGCCCACGGCCAACAGGATCGGCCAATCGACGAGTCCAGCGACACCGATCGCACCGATGGCCAACGCGGCTGCCGCGGTCGACTTGCTGCCGCTGCTAAGCCCCTTCTGAATGCCTTTGGCGGCTCCGGTCACACCGCCGACGATGCCGCTCACGGCGGCGCCACCCACCGCACCCGCGGCCGCTGTGGTCGCCGTTGCTGCACCACTCACCGTTCGCCCCACGGTTCGAACTGTCCCGCCGACCACACTCATGATGACTCCCTGGCCCAAACTGCATTCGTTTACAAATGGTTTAGCTACAGTTCTACACTCGTTAACCCGCACCCTGCATTCGCACCGCTGACGAGATTTCTGTTCAGCGCTCTCGAAATGCAAGCCTGCCACGCCGCCCTGACTGAGACAACGCGCAACTGCCGCGTGCGGCGCGACTGCCGACTACCGCCGTACGCCGCCTACCCGGCGTGCAGGTCGACGAGCACCGGAGCGTGGTCGCTGGGCGCTTTGCCTTTACGCTCCTCGCGTACGATCTGGGCGTCCATCACCCGGGCGGCCAACGCCGGCGAGCCGAGGATGAAGTCGATGCGCATGCCCTGTTTCTTCGGGAACCGCAGCTGCGTGTAATCCCAGTAGGTGTAAACCCCGGGTCCCGGGGTGAAAGGCCGTACTACATCGGTGAATTGCGCGTCGACAATGGCGTTGAACGCCTTGCGCTCGGGTTCGGAAACGTGCGTGCAGCCGGCGAAGAATTCGGTGCTCCAGACATCATCATCGGTCGGAGCGATGTTCCAGTCGCCCATCAGTGCGATTGGTGCGGCGGGATCGTCACGTAGCCAGCCTTCGGCCGTATCACGCAGCGCGGCAAGCCAATCCAACTTGTAGGTGTAGTGCGGATCGTCCAGGGCGCGCCCGTTGGGCACGTAGAGGCTCCACACCCGGATGCCGCCGCAGGTGGCGCCCAGGGCACGGGCCTCCGTCGTGGCGGCCACTTCCGGCTTGCCGCTCCAGCTGGGCTGGCCGTCGAACCCAACCCGCACGTCGTCGAGGCCGACGCGGGATGCGATCGCCACGCCGTTCCACTGATCGAAGCCGACGTGTGCGACGTCATAGCCGAGTTCGAACAGCGGCAAGGCCGGGAATTGGCCGTCCGGGCACTTGGTCTCCTGCATGGCCAACACGTCGACATCGGCGCGCCCAAGCCAATCGAGGACACGATCCAACCGGGTGCGAATCGAATTCACATTCCAGGTGGCCAGCCGCAGCAGCGGCGATCGCAAGCGCGGCGAAGCCGGGCGTTGGGGGTGGCCGCCGTCAATTGTGCCGTCGGGCATGGCTAGAAGGTATCCCAGCCGACCGACTGGGCAGGAAGATAGCGGCAGTGATGGTGCAGCCGGAAGCCCAGGGACTCGGCGAGGACGGATGTCGCGGTGTCGTGCACGCGCACGTAGCCGCGGGTCGCGCCGCGGCCCGCTCCCCAGCCCAACAGCGCTTCCCACAATTGGCGGCCAGCGGAGCCGGTCGCGGATTGCTCGTCGGCGGCACGCATTGCCGACAGACCCACCCACCGGGTGCCGTCGGGTGCGTCGGTTACCGCTGCACGTGCGACCGCCACACCCAGGTAGCTGCCGAATGCCAACTCGCCGTCGATGACGGGGGTCGCCATGTCGAGGGGTAGGCGTTGGTGGTAGAGCCGCAGCCAGGTGTCGTCGGGGTGGTCCAGCAACGTGACCGACCGGTCGGGTTCACCGGTGGACACGTCACGCACCAACACTTGCTCTCGGCGCTCACCTGCCAGGTCGGCCGGTAGTGGCAGCAAGCGGTCCGGGACGGCCAGCCATGGCTGCAGATCACGGCTCGCATACCATGCGCTGATTTCTGTGATGGTGTTCGTGTGTGCCGAGATATCCAGCGGTACTGCTGAATTAGCGGCCAGTACGGCCCCGTGTCCGGCTCGCAGGAGCCAGCCGTCCAGCCAGGTTCGTTCAACGCCGGGCCAGGCCGCCGCGGCGGCGTGTTCAAGTGCGCGGATCGCGGCGGTGCGCACCGGCGCATCGGTCAGGACCCGCAGGGCCACCACATCGACGGGCGAGAACTCGACGATGGTCCCGGTCTTGGTCTGCACTCGCACCGTCGGATCGACGGCTAGCAGCCGACCCACCGCATCGGTCAGCGGTGGCATCGATCCGGCGGGCCGGCGGTAGCGCACCGTTACCCGTGTCCCAAGCCCCGGCCACGAGACCATTAGTGACCGAACGGGTCGGGGTCCTCGCCGGGCAGCCACGACAGTCCGGGAACGCCCCAGCCATGTGACTTGACGGCCCGTTTGGCGTTGCGGGCGTACCGGCCGATGAGGCGGTCCAGGTACAGGAATCCATCAAGGTGCCCGGTTTCGTGCTGCAGCATCCGCGCGAACAGGCCGGTGCCCTCGATACTGACCGGACTGCCATCGGCGTCGAGTCCGGTGACTCGTGCCCACTTCGCGCGTCCGGTAGGAAATGACTCGCCGGGAACCGACAGACAGCCTTCGTCGTCGGTGTCCGGGTCGGGCATGGTCTCAGGTATTTCGGAGGTCTCAAGCACCGGATTGATGACCACACCGCGTCGGCGGGCGGTCATTGCGCGGTCCGCGGCGCAATCGTAGACGAAGAGCCGCAGGCTGCAGCCGATCTGGTTGGCAGCCAGGCCGACTCCGTTGGCGGCGTCCATGGTGTCGTACATGGTGGCGATCAACTGGGCGAGATCCGCCGGGAGTGAACCGTCGGCGGCGACCGTCACCGGTGTGGTCGCAGTGTGTAAGACGGGATCGCCCACGATGCGGATGGGTACGACTGCCATGGTGGGCTAGCTTAAGCGCGCCGACGATACGCGCCGCGAGGCGGCGGGCTGAGGAGGCGGGCAATCGGCTTAGGCGCGCCGCGGGGCGGCGGGCATCATCGCCGGGTGTGAACCACACGACGGCTGGCCGGCATGTCGCGTCGCAGGATTCACACTCGGAGCATGAGCCGGCGCGCCGCGATCGGCAGTCGGGTGCAAGCAAGTCGGCCGACTCGCGGGCAGGATTACCGCCCGACGGTTCCTGGCGTGGTTCAATATTCGCCGAAGAAGCGCCTACGTAGGCCAAGTCATTCGTACACATTGAGAATTCGCCGGAAGGGCCCAGGGGAAAGCGATATGGACAGCGCCATGGCGCGGGCAATTCGATCGGGGGACGACGCCGAGGTCGCCGATGGGCTGACCCGGCGCGAGCACGACATCCTGGCGTTCGAACGTCAGTGGTGGAAGTTTGCCGGTGTCAAGGAAGAAGCCATCAAAGAGTTGTTCTCCATGTCGGCGACGCGCTACTACCAAGTGCTCAATGCGCTGGTGGATCGGCCCGAGGCGCTGGCCGCCGACCCGATGCTGGTAAAGCGGTTGCGGCGGCTGCGCGCCAGTCGGCAGAAGGCGCGGGCCGCGCGACGCCTTGGCTTCGAGGTGACCTGACACTCTCCCCGCTTTTGCCGGTTGTGTCCCGGTGCTGGTTACAGTGGGCTCGATGAATGAGCGTGTACCCGACTCTTCCGGGCTTCCCCTGCGGGCCATGGTGATGGTGCTGTTGTTTCTCGGCGTCGTCTTCCTGCTGCTCGTCTGGCAGGCACTGGGTTCGTCTCCGAACTCCGAGGACGACTCGTCAGCGATTTCCACCATGACCACCACCACTGCGGCGCCGACGTCGACCAGCGTTAAGCCCGCGGCGCCCCGGGCCGAGGTGCGCGTCTACAACATCTCAGGCACAGAAGGCGCCGCCGCGCGGACGGCCGATCGGCTCAAGGCGGCCGGTTTCACGGTCACCGACGTTGGGAATCTATCGTTACCCGACGTCGCGGCGACCACGGTGTACTACACCGAAGTCGAAGGCGAACGGGCCACCGCCGACGCGGTAGGCCGGACGCTAGGAGCAGCGGTGGAGCTGCGACTGCCAGAGCTGTCCGACCAGCCGCCCGGGGTCATCGTCGTGGTGACCGGCTGACGCTGATTCGAACGCCAGGTTAGGCTCTCGCTATGCCAAAGCCCGCCGATCACCGCAATCACGCAGCTGTCAGCACGTCGGTCCTGTCCGCGTTGTTTCTGGGCGCCGGTGCCGCGCTGCTGAGCGCATGCTCGTCGCCGCAGCACGCGTCTACAGTTCCGGGTACCACGCCGTCGATTTGGACCGGATCGCCCGCGCCGTCGGGACTTTCGGGTCACGACGAGGAGTCGCCCGGTGCGCAGAGCCTGACCAGTACCCTGACGGCGCCCGACGGCACGAAGGTAGCGACCGCGAAGTTCGAGTTCGCCAACGGCTATGCCACCGTCACGATCGCGACGACCGGCGTCGGTAAGCTCACGCCCGGCTTCCACGGCCTACACATCCACCAGGTGGGTAAGTGTGAGCCCAACTCGGTTGCCCCCACCGGCGGTGCGCCCGGCAACTTTCTGTCCGCCGGCGGCCACTACCACGTGCCAGGGCATACCGGCACCCCCGCCAGCGGCGACCTGGCCTCGCTGCAGGTACGCGGTGACGGTTCGGCGATGCTGGTGACCACCACCGACGCCTTCACCATGGACGACCTGCTGAGCGGCGCGAAAACCGCGATCATCATTCACGCCGGCGCCGACAACTTTGCCAACATTCCGCCAGAACGCTACGTCCAGGTCAATGGGACTCCGGGTCCCGACGAGACGACGTTGACCACCGGCGACGCCGGCAAGCGGGTGGCGTGCGGTGTCATTGGTTCCGGCTAGCTTGCCTGCCCGCAGGTCGGCCGCCCGAATTGATTTCGCAGGCTCACCGCGGCCCACCCTCGGTGTGGAGTGGGAGTTCGCGCTCGTTGACTCGCAGACCCGCGATCTGAGCAATGAAGCCACCGCGGTTATCGCCGAAATCGGCGAAAACCCGCGGGTCCACAAGGAATTGCTGCGCAACACCGTAGAGATTGTCAGCGGTATCTGCGAATGTACCGCCGAGGCAATGCAGGATCTGCGCGATACCCTGGGCCCCGCCCGTCAGATCGTGCGCGACCGCGGGATGGAGCTGTTCTGCGCGGGTACCCACCCCTTCGCGCGGTGGTCGGCCCAGAAGCTCACCGACGCGCCGCGGTACGCGGAGCTGATCAAACGCACCCAGTGGTGGGGCCGGCAGATGCTGATCTGGGGTGTACACGTGCATGTCGGGATTCGCTCGGCGCACAAAGTGATGCCGATCATGACGTCGCTGCTCAACTACTACCCGCATCTGTTGGCGCTCTCGGCCTCATCACCCTGGTGGGGTGGCGAAGACACCGGGTATGCCAGCAACCGGGCGATGATGTTCCAGCAGTTGCCCACCGCCGGGCTGCCGTTTCACTTTCAGAGGTGGGCGGAGTTCGAAGGTTTCGTGTACGACCAGAAGAAGACCGGCATCATCGACCATATGGACGAAATCCGTTGGGATATAAGACCCTCACCCCATCTGGGCACCCTGGAGGTGCGGATCTGCGATGGCGTGTCCAACCTACGAGAGCTCGGCGCGCTGGTCGCGCTGACGCATTGCCTGATCGTCGATCTGGACCGCCGCTTGGACGCCGGCGAAACGCTACCGACCATGCCTCCCTGGCACGTCCAGGAGAACAAGTGGCGTGCCGCCCGCTACGGCCTGGACGCGGTGATCATCTTGGACGCCGACAGCAACGAACGGCTGGTTACCGATGACCTCGCGGATGTGCTGACCCGGCTGGAGCCGGTCGCCAAGTCGCTGAACTGTGCCGACGAGCTTGCCGCGGTCTCCGATATCTACCGCGATGGCGCCTCCTACCAGCGGCAGCTGCGAGTGGCGCAGCAGCATGACGGCGATTTGCGCGCGGTAGTTGACGCGCTGGTTGCCGAGCTGGTGATTTAGCCGATGCGGGCTGGCTGAGTGTGACGTCCGCCAGCCGCGAGGAGATTGAGGTTTAGGTGATGGCCGATTTCGCGCCGGTTGAGTTGGCGATGTTCCCGCTCGAGTCGGCGCCGCTGCCCGACGAAGATCTGCCGTTGCACATCTTTGAGCCCCGCTACGCGGCGCTGGTCCGTGACTGCATGGACACCGCGGATCCTCGCTTCGGTGTTGTACTGATCTCGCGTGGCCGCGAGGTCGGCGGCGGCGATACGCGATGTGATGTCGGGACGCTGGCCAGGATCACCGAATGCGCGGACGCGGGTTCGGGTCGCTATATGCTGCGCTGCCGGGTGGGCGAACGGATCCGGGTGTGCGACTGGCTGCCCGACGATCCGTACCCGCGTGCGAAGGTACGGTTCTGGCCCGACCAGCCGGGGCACCCAGTGACGGCTGCCCAGCTGCTGGAAGTCGAAGACCGGGTTGTGGCGCTATTCGAGCGGATCGCTGCCGCCCGGGGAGTTCGGCTGCCGGCCCGTGAGGTGGTATTGGGCTACCCGGTGGTTGACCCAGCCGATACCGGGCAGCGTCTGTACGCGCTGGCATGTCGAGTGCCGATGGGCCCGGCCGATCGGTACGCCGTGCTGGCGACGCCGTCGGCGGCCGATCGATTGGTCCGCTTGGGTGACGCGCTGGACTCGGTGGCCGCGATGGTGGAGTTCGAGTTGTCGACGTAACTGCCCTACGCGGTGCGTCTGACCCACTGGGCCTGAACCACATTCACTGCGCCGAGCACCATATACGGACCCGTCACCGCCGGCAAGCGCATCCGGGTGCGGAACCGGCTCGACAATGGTCAACGCCTTCGCACCATTGCCGACCAGTACCCGCAATTGCTCGACTTCATCAGTGGTCGCTAGGACCGAAGGTCACCCTTGGTGCCGAACTTACGCAGCGACGCCACCTGCAGCGGATCCAGCGACGCGCGCACGGTTTCTCGCGCGGTCGCCAGGTCGGCGGCGGTGACGTTGGCGGCATCGATGGAACGCCGCATCGCGGTAAGCGCGGCTTCGCGCAGCAGCGCCACACAGTCGGCGGCACTATAACCGTCGAGTCCGGCTGCCACCTCGTCCAGGTCGACGTCGGAGCTCAGCGGGATCGACTTGCCAGCGGTGCGCAGGATTTCGCGGCGAGCGGCAGCGTCGGGCGGTTCAACGAACACCAGCCGTTCTAGCCGCCCCGGGCGCAGCAGCGCCGGGTCTATCAGATCGGGCCGGTTGGTCGCGCCTAGCATGACGACATCCCGCAGCGGGTCAATACCGTCGAGCTCAGTCAGCAGCGCGGCCACCACCCGGTCGGAGACGCCCGAGTCGAAGCTCTGACCGCGCCGTGGCGCCAGAGCGTCCAGCTCGTCGAGGAACACCAGTGACGGCGCGGAGTCGCGGGCCCGCCGGAATAGCTCGCGGACTGCCTTCTCCGAGGAGCCCACCCACTTGTCCATCAGCTCCGACCCTTTGACGGCATGCACGCTCAACTGTCCGGTGCTGGCCAGGGCACGAACCACAAAGGTCTTGCCGCAGCCGGGCGGGCCGTACAGCAACACCCCGCGCGGCGGTTCGACACCTAGCCGAGCGAAGGTGTCGGGGTGCTGCAGCGGCCACAGCACCGCCTCGGTCAGTGCTTGTTTGGCCGCGGCCATGTCACCGACATCGTCGAGCGTCACGTCACCCACGGTGACTTCGTCGCTGGCCGAGCGGGACAGCGGCCGGATGACGGTCAACGCACCGAGGAGGTCGTCTTGGTGCAGCATCGGTGGTCGGCCGTCGGCACTGGCTCGAGACGCTGCCCGCAGCGCCGCCTCGCGAACCAGCGCAGCCAGGTCGGCCACGACGAAACCCGGTGTGCGGGAGGCGATTTCGTCGAGGTTGAGGTCTCCGGTAGGAACCGGATTCAGCAGCGCCTCCAGCAGCGATTTGCGGGTGGCCGCGTCGGGCAGCGGCAGGCCAAGCTCCCGGTCGCACAACTCGGGGGAACGCAGCCGGGCATCGAGTTGATCGGGCCGTGCTGAGGTGGCGATCAATACCACACCGGCGGTGGCCACCGCGGTACGCAGCTCGGACAGGATCAGCGAGGCTACCGGCTCGGCGGCGGCTGGCAGCAGGGCGTCGGCATCGGTGATCAGCAACACACCGCCCTCATGGCGAACCGCCTGCACTGCCGAGGCCACGGCTTTGACCCGGTCTCCGGCGGCCAGAGCTCCAATCTCCGGACCATCCAGTGTCACCAACCTTCGGCCGTCGCACACCGCGCGCACCAGCGTCGCCTTGCCCACCCCGGCCGGACCCGACACCAGCACACCCAAATTGGTGCCGGCGCCCAAGGTCTGTAGTAGGTGCGGCTCATCGAGGGCAAGCTTGAGCCATTCGGTGAGCTTGGCAGCCTGCGGCTGGGCGCCCTTGAGCTCTTCGATCTGGATCTCCGGACTCGAGATGCTCACTTGCCCGGCCGTGGACGTACCCATTGCGGCCGGGACCCCAGCGCCCCAGGTGACCAGCGAGTTGGGCTGCACGCTGACCGGCCCGTCGGGGTCGACGCCGGTAACGGTCAGCAGCTCCGAGGTCCAACTGATCCCGACCGCAGCTGCCAATGCGCGGCTGGCAGCCGACGTGGATGTGCCGGGGCCTAGATCGCGGGGCAGCAGCGAGACCGCGTCACCGACGGTCATCACCTTGCCGAGTAGGGCCTGCCGCAGCGTGACCGGCGGCACCGACTGGGTGGCCAGCGTTGAACCGCTCAGCGTCACCGATCGCGCTCCGTAGACGGTGACCGGGCTGACGATCACCTCGGTGCCTTCGCGAAGGCCCGCATTGGACAGTGTGACGTCATCGAGCAGCACCGTCCCGACCGCGGTGTCTGCCGCGGCCAGGCCGGCGACCGCGGCGGTTGTCCGAGAGCCGGTCAGCGACACCGCGTCCCACTCGCGGATGCCAAGGGCAGCAATGGCATTGGGGTGCAACCGAACGACGCCGCGGCGTGAGTCGACGGCCGAGGTGTTCAGCCGGGCGGTAAGGGTGAGTTGGCGGGCCGGGTCCGGGTGGGTCACAGCCGTCGACCCGGCTTGCGCAGGCCCAGCCGCGCCATCGACGGCCGGTAGGGATGCGCCCGGCGGCTCGCGCGCCGCACCGCGCGCCGTTGCTTGGGCTTGTCGTCCCACACCTCAGGGTGTTGGGCAAGCCAGCGCTGGCTGCGCACCGCGAAAGGAATATGGCACATGTAGGCGATGATGATCACCCAGATCAACAAGTAGGGGGCCAGGACTGCGGCCGCCGCGCAGATAGCCAGCACCGCCAGCAGGGCGGCCGCGTAGTTGGGTGGTACCGACACGGCGTGCATCTTTTTCATCGGGATCCCGCTGACCAAGAGTATCGACGTTCCCGTCACCCAAAAGCTGAGGAACCAGCCCGAGGTCCACCATCCTTCGCCGAACTGCATTTTGAGGGCTAGCAGGCCGATCATGGAAACCGCGCCCGCCGGCGCGGGCATTCCGACGAAGAATTCATGCGCGTAGGCGGGCTGGGTTCCGTCGTCCTGCAGTGCGTTGTACCGCGCCAGCCGTAATACCACGCACACCGCGTAGAGCAGCACGACCACCCAACCGACCGGCCACTTCGACAACATCGACACGTAAAGCACCAGCGCGGGTGTCACTCCGAAGTTCACCGCGTCGGCCAGTGAGTCGATCTCTGCGCCCATCCGCGACTGGGCATCCAGGATGCGGGCCACCCGGCCGTCGAGCCCGTCGAGGATGGCCGCTGCGGCGATCAGTGCCATCGCGGCCTTCGGCTGGTGCTCGAGCGCAAACTTGATTGCGGTCAGTCCCGCGCAAATGGACAGCACCGTCATCGCGCTGGGCAGTATCTGCAGGTTTACCCCTCGCCTGCCGCGGGGCTTTCCGATCATCGACATTCGGCCAGCACGGTCTCGCCGGCGACCGCGCGCTGGCCGACGTTGACGATCGGCTCTGCGCCCGCTGGCAGGTAGGTATCCAGCCGGGAGCCGAACCGGATCAGGCCGTAGGTGTCACCGATGGCCAGCTTGTCTCCGACGTGTGCGTCGCACACAATGCGGCGCGCCACCAGCCCGGCGATCTGCACCGCGACCACCTCGGCGCCGTTGGGCATGCGGATCCGCACACTGGTGCGCTCGTTGTCGTCGCTCGCCTCCGGTAGGTCGGCCGACCCGAACCGGCCCGGCCGGTGTTGCACGGCGATCACTTCCCCGCTCACCGGGGCACGTTGCACGTGGGCGTCCAATATCGACAGGAAGATGCTGACTCGCGGTAACGGCGTGTCACCCATGCTGAGTTCGGCCGGTGGGGCCGCTGAGTCGATCGCGCAGATCACGCCGTCGGCGGGCGCGACAATGGCAGCCGGCCTGGTGGGCGGTACCCGCTGCGGGTGCCGGAAGAAGCCCGCGCAGGCAGCGGCCGCCAGCAGACCCGTGCCGCGCAACCACCGGTAGCGGTGTCCGACGGCCGCAATCGCAAGGCCGGCGGCAATGAACGGCCGCCCGGCCGGATGAACCGGTGGAACGGCGGACCGCACCAGGGCGAGCAGATGTTGCGGGCCGTCGGGGCGGGGGCGTCTGGCCACGGGGTCATCTTACGGAGCTTCGTGCCGCAGGTTGGGTGCACGGCACTAGGATCGGTCCGGTTAGGTCAAGTCCCAGACTTGCAGCTGCGTTCCGGCAGCCACCTCCACGACGTCCTCCGGGATGTCCAGAAGTCCGTTGGCCGATGCCAACCAACGCAAATGGTGCGACGCCGGTGGGCCGTAGCTGATGACCGTGCCTGCCTGGTGATCGAGTATTGCGCGTCGGAACTGACGTTTGCCGCGCGGCGATGTCAGGCTCGCGGTGAGTACCGCGCTTCGGTGCGGCCGGTACGGATCCGGCAGGCCCATGGCCATGCGCAGCGGGGGACGGATGAACACCTCGAAGGACACCAGCGCGCTGACCGGGTTGCCGGGAAGGGTGACGATCGGCGTACCTGCCACCCGCCCGACGCCCTGGGGCATTCCGGGTTGCATCGCCACCTTGACGAATTCGACACCGTGGTCGCCTCCCCGGTAGTCAGCGCTGCCGAACGCGTCTTTGACCACCTCGTAGGCTCCGGCACTGACACCGCCGCTGGTGATGATCAGGTCGGCGTCCACCGCGTACCGGTCAAGGATCGCGCCGAACTGCGCGACGTCGTCGCCGGCGGTTGCGGTGGCGACCACAGCGGCGCCCGCATCGCGGACGGCAGCGGCCAGCATGATCGAGTTGGACTCGTAGATCTGACCCGGTTGTAGGGGCGTGCCTGGCGACGCCAGCTCCGACCCTGTGGAGATCACCAGCACCCGCTGACGGGGGAGCACCGGCAGCTCGGCCAAACCCAGCGCGGCGGCCAGGCCGAGCACCGCCGGGGTCACGATCTGGCCGTTGTGCAGCACCGTGGTACCGGCGGCGACGTCTTCGCCCGACCGTCGGATGTGCTTGCCTGGGGTGGCCTGTTGGCGGATCGCCACCGAATCGACGCCGCCGTCGGTGGCTTCGACCGGCACGATCGCCGTCGCACCGGTGGGCACTGGCGCACCGGTCATGATCCGGTGCGCAGTCACAGGCTGCAGCGTCAGCATGTCGGCGCGCCCGGCGGGAATGTCCTCGGCGACCGGCAACATCACCGGATTTTGCGGTGTGGCACCTGAGGTGTCTTCGGCGCGCACCGCATAGCCATCCATTGCGGAGTTGTCGAAAACCGGCAGCGACAGCGGTGCGACCACGTCGCCGCCCAGGACCAGACCTTGAGCCTGGGTCAGCGGAACCGTAATCGGGCGACAGGCGCGCATCATCTCCGCTACGACACGTTGATGCTCCTGGACTGACCGCACCCGGCCATTATCGGTCGTTCAGACTCCGAAGCTGACGCCGGTGAGTTCTTCGGAGACGGTCCAGAGGCGGCGCTGCAGATCTTTGTCGTGGGACTGCGCGCTGGATTGGACCACCTTCGGGTGACCGCGCTGCTCGCCGAACCCGTCCGGGCCGTAGTATTGCCCGCCCTGCGTGGTCGGATCGGTGGCGGCACGCAGTGTTGGCAGGGCGCCCATCTCTGGGCTTTGGAAAAGCAACGGCCCGAGCACGGTAGCGACGGGCCGGATAAGTCGCGGCAGGTTGCGAGTCAGCTCGGTGTTGGAGCCGCCAGGGTGAGCGGCGACGGCGATGGTGGATTTGCCCGCTTCGCCCAGCCGGCGTTGCAGCTCGTAGGTGAACAGCAGATTAGCCAGTTTGGCTTGTCCGTAGGCGGCGACGCGGTTGTAACGGCGTTCCCACTGCAAGTCGTCGAAGTGGATGGCAGCGTGAATCCGGTGGCCCTGGCTGCTGACGGTCACCACCCGCGAACCGGGTACCGGCAGCATGTGGTCGAGTACCAGTCCGGTTAGTGCGAAATGACCGAGATGGTTGGTACCGAACTGCAGCTCGAAACCGTCCTTGGTGACCTGCTTCGGCGTCCACATCACGCCGGCGTTATTGATTAGCACGTCGATGCGCGGATAGGCCGTGCGTAACGCGTCGGCGGCTGCGCGCACCGAGTCCAGCGAGCACAGATCGAGTTGCTGCAGCGTGACGTGGGCGCCTGGGCGGGCGGCCATGATGCGGGCCCGGGCGGCGTTGCCCTTCTCGAGATTGCGGACGGCCAACACTACGTGTGCACCGCGGTCGGCAAACACGGCGGCGGTGTGGTAGCCGATGCCGGTGTTGGCGCCGGTGACCACAACGACGCGCCCGCTTTGATCGGGGACGTCTGCGGCCGACCATTTACGGGTCTTGTTGTCGTTGGCGGTCATGGGCCGAACATACTCACCCGGATCGGAGGGCCGAGGACACGGTCGAACGAGGGGCATGACCCGGTGCGGGGCTTCTTGCACTCGGCATAGGCGAGTGCTAAGAATAACGTTGGCACTCGCGACCGGTGAGTGCTAGGTCGGGACGGTGAGGCCAGGCCCGTCGTCGCAGCGAGTGGCAGCGAGGACAACTTGAGCCGTCCGTCGCGGGCACTGCGCCCGGCCAGCGTAAGTAGCGGGGTTGCCGTCACCCGGTGACCCCCGTTTCATCCCCGATCCGGAGGAATCACTTCGCAATGGCCAAGACAATTGCGTACGACGAAGAGGCCCGTCGCGGCCTCGAGCGGGGCTTGAACGCCCTCGCCGATGCGGTAAAGGTGACATTGGGCCCCAAGGGCCGCAACGTCGTCCTGGAAAAGAAGTGGGGTGCCCCCACGATCACCAACGATGGTGTGTCCATCGCCAAGGAGATCGAGCTGGAGGATCCGTACGAGAAGATCGGCGCCGAGCTGGTCAAAGAGGTAGCCAAGAAGACCGATGACGTCGCCGGTGACGGCACCACGACGGCCACCGTGCTGGCCCAGGCGTTGGTTCGCGAGGGCCTGCGCAACGTCGCGGCCGGCGCCAACCCGCTCGGTCTCAAACGCGGCATCGAAAAGGCCGTGGAGAAGGTCACCGAGACCCTGCTCAAGGGCGCCAAGGAGGTCGAGACCAAGGAGCAGATTGCGGCCACCGCAGCGATTTCGGCGGGTGACCAGTCCATCGGTGACCTGATCGCCGAGGCGATGGACAAGGTGGGCAACGAGGGCGTCATCACCGTCGAGGAGTCCAACACCTTTGGGCTGCAGCTCGAGCTCACCGAGGGTATGCGGTTCGACAAGGGCTACATCTCGGGGTACTTCGTGACCGACCCGGAGCGTCAGGAGGCGGTCCTGGAGGACCCCTACATCCTGCTGGTCAGCTCCAAGGTGTCCACTGTCAAGGATCTGCTGCCGCTGCTCGAGAAGGTCATCGGAGCCGGTAAGCCGCTGCTGATCATCGCCGAGGACGTCGAGGGCGAGGCGCTGTCCACCCTGGTCGTCAACAAGATCCGCGGCACCTTCAAGTCGGTGGCGGTCAAGGCTCCCGGCTTCGGCGACCGCCGCAAGGCGATGCTGCAGGATATGGCCATTCTCACCGGTGGTCAGGTGATCAGCGAAGAGGTCGGCCTGACGCTGGAGAACGCCGACCTGTCGCTGCTAGGCAAGGCCCGCAAGGTCGTGGTCACCAAGGACGAGACCACCATCGTCGAGGGCGCCGGTGACACCGACGCCATCGCCGGACGAGTGGCCCAGATCCGCCAGGAGATCGAGAACAGCGACTCCGACTACGACCGTGAGAAGCTGCAGGAGCGGCTGGCCAAGCTGGCCGGTGGTGTCGCGGTGATCAAGGCCGGTGCCGCCACCGAGGTCGAACTCAAGGAGCGCAAGCACCGCATCGAGGATGCGGTTCGCAATGCCAAGGCCGCCGTCGAGGAGGGCATCGTCGCCGGTGGGGGTGTGACGCTGTTGCAAGCGGCCCCGACCCTGGACGAGCTGAAGCTCGAAGGCGACGAGGCGACCGGCGCCAACATCGTGAAGGTGGCGCTGGAGGCCCCGCTGAAGCAGATCGCCTTCAACTCCGGGCTGGAGCCGGGCGTGGTGGCCGAGAAGGTGCGCAACCTGCCGGCTGGCCACGGACTGAACGCTCAGACCGGTGTCTACGAGGATCTGCTCGCTGCCGGCGTTGCTGACCCGGTCAAGGTGACCCGTTCGGCGCTGCAGAATGCGGCGTCCATCGCGGGGCTGTTCCTGACCACCGAGGCCGTCGTTGCCGACAAGCCGGAAAAGGAGAAGGCTTCCGTTCCCGGTGGCGGCGACATGGGTGGCATGGATTTCTGACCCCGGCGAGAAGTCGCAGCGAGGAGCCCGGTCCCTTTGTGGGGCCGGGCTCCTCTGGTTGGGAGCTACGGTACCGAGAACACCACGCAGTCGTGTAGGCAACCTTTGGCCGCTGTGGGCGAGTCGGGGGCCGCGTCTCGGTGCAGCAGCGCGCGGATGGGTACGACACCGCAGCGGGCGGTGTCGTCATCGGGGCCTGCGTCCGACGCCTGGGCACGGCCGTCGACGATCAGCGAGTAGCCGCTAGGATCGGATGGCGGCCACAACAGGGTGACTTCGCTGCGGTGGGCCAGGTTTTGCCGCGTACGACCCCCGATCAGGCCGACGTCGACCACTGCCCGGGGTCCATCGGGGCCGTCGGGGAGTTCGCGCAGCACCGGCTCGACTGCCACCGTGTGCACGCGATGGCCATCATCGACGGTGATCAGGTAAGCGAACGGGTAGTCGGGCAAGGCGGCGGCCAGCCGTTTGAGGTCTACCTTTTTGGCACCCACGGATTCGAGGATAGGCGCCCGATGTGTTACTCCGAACCGACCGGCTGCCCGATCCGCGGGCTGGCGTAGGCGGATTCGCGGTCGGGGCTCGGGTAGAAGTTCGACTTGGGGATGCCGGAGCCGGGGGTACTCGGCTCACGCACGGCGGTATTCCGCAAGCCCGAGTCGTTGCTGCCCGAGTTGACGAAGCTCGGGTAGCTGGTGCCAGGGCTTCTAAGGCCCGGGTTTGCGCCCGAGCCAGCCGCGGCACTGCCGCTACCGGGGTTCGGGTTGCCTGAGTCCAGGCCGCCAACAGGAGCACTGGCCGGGGCGGCGACGGGCGTGTTGGTCAGGCCCGAGTTGAGGACGTTCGCCAGGCCGTGTTGGAGACCGCCCGTTGATCCGAGGGCGGAGGCGAGGATGCCCGAACTCAAAGCCGCCGTGCTCATGCCGCCGGTGGCGTAGCCGGCGGAGCTGACCAAGGCCGCCTCCGAGCCAGCCGCGCTTCCTAAGGCGGCGTTTTGCATCCCCGCGTTCCAGAAGCTGGTGTTGAGGCTGCCTGCGCTGCCGAGGCCCGCGTTGATTGTCCCCGAGGTCCCGATGCCGCTGTTCAGGGAGCCCGAATTCCCGATGCCGATGTTTCCGCTGCCGGAGTTGAATAAGCCGACGTTGCCGGTGCCCGAGTTCCCGAAGCCGATGTTGCCGCTACCCGAGTTGAAGCCGCCGAAACCCATCTGGTGATCACCGGTGATCCCGAACCCGATATTCCCGCTACCGGTGTTGCCGAAGCCGATATTCCCGTCGCCGAGGTTGCCGAGGCCCAGGTTGCCGCTGCCGGTGTTGCCGCTGCCGATGTTGCCGGTGCCGGTGTTGCCGCTGCCGATGTTGTTGTTGCCGATGTTGTTGTTGCCGATGTTGCCGCTGCCGGTGTTGCCGAAGCCCAGATTGATCTGGCCGTTCTTGCCGATGTCGATGCCGAGGTTCCGCAAGACCTGCTGCCAGGGCGCCAGTTGTGCGACGGCCGCAGACGCATCGAAGTGGTAACCAGCCATCGCCGCCACGTCCAATGCCCACATTTGCTCGTATGCCGCCTCGACGTCCATGAGCGCCGGAGCATTCTGCCCAAACCAGTTCGTAGCTGCCAGCAGCTGCATCAGGCCACGATTGGCCGCTACCACTGCCGGCTGCACGGTGGCCGCCAGCGCCGCCTCGAACGCGGTCGCTATTGCCATGGCCTGTGCGGCCGCTTGTTCCGCCTGCGCTGCCGCCGTGCTGAGCCAGGCTAGGTACTGGGTTGCGACGGCCATCATCGCCGCCGCGGACGGACCCAGCCAGGCGCCACTAGTCAGTTCGGATGTGACGGAGCCAAGCGACGCTATTGACGCGAGCAATTCTTCGGCCAGCTCGCCCCAGGCGGTGGCCGCAGCAATTAGCGGTCCCGACCCGGGACCGGCAAACATCAGTGCCGAATTGATCTCTGGCGGCAACCACGCAAAATGCGGGCTTGTCACTGATCCAACTTAACTGTCAGCGACCGTTGCCGTGGCGGTATCGGCACTTCAATACCACTCATCTTTGGGGTCATCTTTGGAGCGCCCCTAGGAACCGCCAGCTTACCTAGTCCCGGGTAGGGGCCGACTGGCGGCCGGGATGCAGCTGAGGGTCTGCCACCTGCCCCGTAATGTCGCTGGTATGGCAAGCACCGACGCCGCGGCCCAAGAGTTGCTCCGCGACGCGTTCACCCGGTTGATCGAACATGTCGACGAACTCACCGACGGCCTCACCGACCAACTCGCCTGCTACCGCCCGACCCCCAGCGCCAACAGCATTGCGTGGCTGCTCTGGCACAGCGCCCGGGTGCAGGATATACAGGTCGCCCATGTGGCCGGCGTGGAAGAGGTGTGGACCCGCGACGGTTGGGTGGACCGCTTTGGGTTAGATCTGCCGCGGCACGACACCGGATATGGACACCGTCCCGAGGATGTGGCGAAGGTACGGGCACCCGCCGACCTGCTGTCGGGGTACTACCACGCGGTGCATAAACTGACCCTGGAATACATCGCTGGCATGACCGCAGATGAGTTGTCCCGTGTGGTGGATACCAGTTGGAATCCGCCGGTTACCGTCAGCGCACGGTTGGTGAGCATCGTCGACGACTGCGCTCAGCACCTCGGGCAGGCCGCCTACCTGCGGGGGATAGCCCGATAACGGCGACATCCGCCGGATCGCTGAGGCGATGGTCAGCTACGCCGAAGATCGCCTGCACCGATGGTTACCTGACGCTAGCCGGCAGCGCCGCCCTAGTGGTACCCGGCGTGTTCGTCGCGATGCTGGGCACCATTGTCGCGCCGAGACTGCGGTGAGGGGCCGGGGTGTGCGTCCTCGGCTCACCCGAGCGGCAGCTCGGCCAAGATGGTACCGGTGGGCTGTGGTGATCCGGTGCCGGGTTCGACGGTGAATGCCAGTGCGGTCGAGGCTCCGAGATCGGTCAGCGTCGCCGTCGTCGAGGGCGTCACCGCCGCGGTGCCCATCGTCCCCGCCGACCTCGGCCCTTTGGCCCCTCCCAGCAGCCACATCTGATACACGGTTCCCCGGGATGGTGGCGCCACATTGTTCATCACCAGCAGACCTGTGTTGCGGTCGCGGGAGAACACCACCGTGGCCGTCCCGGCGCCCAGTGGGCGAGAGACCGTCCGTACGTCCGGCGCCGTCAGAACTTGCTCGGCCACGGTGGGGGGTGGCGATGGCCGGGTCAGCACCCCCAGGCCGAACGCCCCCAGCCCCACAGCGATCGCCGCTGCGGACGCAAAGGCTGCCGTACGCCAGCGTGATTGGCGCCTAACCTCGGGCTTGGTCGCATCCAGGATGGCCGTCCGCAGATGTGCTGGCGGCTCGGCGGTGGTGGCCGCCGAGACGACGGCCATCGTCTCGCGGACGGCTCGAACTTCGTCGTTGAAAGCCGCGGCTACCGGCGAGGGCGCGGCGGCCACCCGTCGGTCGATGTCGGCTCGTTCATCGTCGGACACAGCGTTCAGGGCATACGGGGTAGCCAGCTCGAGCAGCTCAAAATCGGTATGTTCAGTCATGAGCGCCGCTCTCCCAACGCATCGCTTCGCTCGGCCGGCGCAGTCATGACACGTCCAGGCAGTTGCGCAGGCTGCGCAGGGCGTCGCGCATGCGGGATTTGATGGTCGACAGATTGGCCGCTAACCGCCGCGAAACTTCGACATACGTCAGCCCGCCGTAGTAGGCCAGTTCGATGCACTGCCGCTGCGTGTCGGTCAACGCCTTGAGGCACTCGGTCACCCGGCGCCGCTCATCACCGGCGATCGCCAGGTCGGCGACGACGTCACTCGCGGGATCGACGTTGGCCGCACCATAGCGCACTTCCCGCTGGTTGCCGGCTTGCTCGCAACGGACTCGGTCGACAGCGCGCCGGTGGGCCATGGTCAAAAGCCAGGCCAACGCGGAACCTTTGGCGGAGTCAAACTCCGACGCGTTCCGCCACACCTCAAGATAGATCTCCTGGGTGGTTTCTTCGCTGTAGCCGGTATCACGCAGCACCCGCATCACCAGTCCATACACCCGCGACTTGGTGTGGTCGTAGAATTCGGCGAATGCGGCCTGGTCGTGACCAGCGACCCGGCGCAACAGGGCGTCCAGGTCGCTGCTCAGCCGTGGCGGTCCGGTCATCGATGGGTAGCCTATCGCCAGCCGGCGCCGTGATGGTCAAGCCGGTCATCACCGACGCGCCGATCGCGGTGGCCGGGGCACGAAATAGGCTGTTCGCCTTTGATATTCGGCGAAACCGGGGCGACCCTTCAGGTATCTCTCAGTCAGCCGGGCTCCGCTGACGTCCACCAGCAGGTAGGTCATCAGCAGCGGCGAACCCACCGTGGCCAGCGGCGCCCAGTCGTTGATCGTGATCAACCACAACCCCCACCAGACACAGGCATCGCCGAAGTAGTTGGGGTGACGCGTCCAGGCCCACAGGCCGCGGTCCATGATGACCCCGCGATTGGCCGGGTCGGATTTGAATACCCACAGTTGCCAATCTCCCACCGCTTCGAAGGTGATACCGACCAGCCACACGGCTAAGCCCACGCCCCCAACAGCCAGTAACGGCTTCGGCGTCGGCCCGGTGACTGCGGAAAGCTGCAGCGGGAATGAGACGAACAACGTCAGGAGGCCCTGTAATCCGAAGACCTTGCGCAATGCCTGCACAGGCGTGGCACCGCGCAGCAGGTCGGCGTAGCGGGGATCCTCCCCCTGACCGGCTGTCTTGCGGTACATGTGCCAGCTCAGCCGCAGACCCCAGGTCGACACCAACGCTAGTAGCAGCCATCGGCGAACCGGGTCGCCGTGGCCGAGCGTCGCGGCGGCGACGGCGACGGCGACGAAACCCAAGCCCCATACCACGTCGACGACGTTGTACCGGCCGATGCGGCGGCCGATCGCAAACGCCACCGAATGCACCACGGCCACAGCCAAAGCCGACACGCTGGTTACCACGACGATGTTCACGGGGGGCCCTCGCGGATCAACGTCCACTGGTAGACGTCCAGATAGCCCGACCGGAAGCCCGCCTCCGAGTACGCCAGGTACAGCTCCCACATCCGTGCAAACACCTCGTCGAAACCTAAATGCGCCAGCCCATCTCGCCGCTGCATAAATCGTTCCCGCCAGAGCCGCAGCGTCTCGGCGTAATGCGGTCGCAGCGAGGCCGCGTCGACGATGCGCAGCCCGGTGTGTTGCCCGGTGATGTCGATGATGGCCTGCGTGGACGGTAGCAGTCCGCCAGGGAAGATGTACTTCTGGATCCAGGTCTGGGTGTGGCGGGTGGCCAGCATTCGGTGGTGCGGCATGGTGATCGCTTGAATCGCTACCGGGCCACCCGGGCGCACCAACTGTTCTAGCGCGGCGAAGTACCGTGGCCACGAACGGTATCCCACCGCCTCGATCATCTCGACTGAGACTACTGAGTCATACTGCCCGTCGACGTCGCGGTAGTCGCACAAGTCGATCTCTACCCGGTGGCCAAAGCCGGCCGCGGCGACCCGCTGCCGAGCCAGCCGTTGCTGCTCCACCGATAGGGTCACCGAGCGGATGTGGGCCCCCCGTGCGGCCGCGCGAATGCACAGCTCGCCCCATCCGGTGCCGATCTCGAGAACGTGGCTGCCCTGCTGGACCCCGGCCACGTCGAGCAGCCGGTCGATCTTGCGGCGTTGGGCTGCGGCCAACTCGGTCCAGGCGGGAGTTGGCTGGGCCAGCAGGTCGGTGAACATTGCGCACGAATACGTCATGGTCTCGTCGAGAAACGCGGCGAACAGGTCGTTCGACAGGTCATAGTGCACGGCTATATTGCGCCGGGCCTGATCTCGGCTGTGGTCTGGCCAACTAGGTCGAAAGGTCGGCGTGATCGGCCGCAGCCAGTGCAGCGAGCGCGGTACCAGCTCGTCCACCGACCCTGCCAGCACGGTCAACACCCGCGTGAGCTCCTTCGACGACCATTCGCCGGCCATGTAGGACTCGCCGAAGCCGATCAAGCCGTGGCGCCCGATCCGGCGTGCAAGTGCGTCCGGCCGATGGATGAACAGGCTGGGTGCGCGCGGATCGGCGGCACCTGTTGCCGTTCCGTCGGAGTAGACCAATCGCAGCGGCAAGTGAGTGGCCGTGCGCCGAAGCAGCCGGTTGGCGATTGCCGCCGATGCCGCGGCTAGGGGACCGCGCGGCACCTTGGCAACCGCTGGCCAGCGATCCGAATCGATTGCTGCCGACGGTGTCTGGCTGGTTTCGACGGTCATCGCGGCACCACCGGAACTCGACGTAGCCACAGTCTGATCCCCTGTATCCTGATGCGCGCGGCCACCACCATCGGCGCCAGCGGTGAAATGATTTGCATCATCGCGATCTGTCTTGTCGTTGCCGGTCGCCGCTGCCCACGCAGGGTGGCTGTGAATTCCGGGCACACCTGCCGGCGGTCACGGTGCAGCGTCACCGTGACGTCGAGTTCGCGGTCGGGCCGTGGTGCCCGTATCAGGTAGTAGCCGGCTAGCTGATGAAACGGCGAAACGTAGAAGTTCTTGGCCGTCACCACGGGCAGGTCGGCCGGCGGTAGCAGGTAAGCATGGCGTCCGCCGTAGGTGTTGTGCACCTCGGCAATGACATGGCGCAGTTGGCCGTCGCGGTCGTGGCACCAGAAGATGCTCAACGGGTTGAAGACATAGCCGAGAACGCGTGCTTGCAGCAGCGCGGTGATACGGCCGTCGGGGACGGCAAGGCCGCGAGCGGCAAAGAAGGCGTCCAGCCGGTCACGCAGCGAGCTATGCGGCGGACACGAGAACGGGTCAGCGAAGTGGTCGTCGGCGTGGAACCGTGCGAACGGTCGCAGCCACCAGGGCAGCTGGGGGAGGTTGTCGACATCCACGTACCAGCTGTAGCTGCGGTATGCGAACGAGTGGTGCACCGGGACTTGTCTGCAGTGGCTGATCGTGGTGCGGTAGATCGCCGGCGTCAGGGTTTGAGTCAGCACGCGACCATCGCCTCCTGTGGGATCGCTGCCGGCCAGTCGGCGCCAAGGCGCCGGGCCGCCCGCAGACCCGAGGCGGCGCCGTCCTCGTGGAATCCCCAGCCGTGGTAGGCGCCGGCGAATACCACCCGATTGTCACCCAGCGTCGGCAATAAGCGTTGGGCTGCAACCGATTCCGGTGTGTACAGCGGATGGCTGTAGGTCATCTCGGCGATCACCGAGCTGGGATCAACCCGGTCGTGGCCGCCGAGGGTGACCAGATACCGGCGGCCACCGTCGAGGCGCATTAGCCTGCTGATGTCGTAGCTGACCACGACCTGGTGCTGCCCGGGTGTCACCAGGTAGTTCCAGGATGCGCGGGCGCGATGGTGGCGGGGCAGGACCGACTCGTCGGTGTGCAGCTGGGCGCTGTTGGTGGAGTATGCGATCGCGCCCAGGACCGCGCGCTCGGCCGGTGTCGGCTCGTCGAGCAACAGCAGCGCCTGGTCGGGATGGACCGCGACGACGGCCGCATCGAAACGCCGCGACGGCCCATCACCCGCGCCCACCAATACCCCGTCCGGCAGCCGGCGCAGCGAGTGCACTGGCGTGCGGGTCGACACCTCGTCCAGCTGAGCTGCGATCGCCTGCACGTAGTTGGCGGAACCTCCGGTGACGGTACGCCAGGTTGGCGACCCGAACACCGACAGCATGCCGTGATGGTCGAGGAAGACGAACAGATACCGGGCCGGATAGCGCAAGGCGTCGGCCCCGCCGCAGGACCACACGGCGGCGACCAAGGGTGTGATGAAGTAATCGACGAAATACTGCGAGAAGTGGTGCCGGCTCAGGAAGGCTTCCAGCGTCTCCGGTTTGTCTTCCGCGTTGTCGGTCTCCTCACGCAGCAGGCGAGCCGCGGCGCGGTGGAAGCGGAGAATCTCGGCAAGCATGCACAGATACCGTGGCCGCAGCGATTGCCGGCAAGCGAACAGCCCGCGCGCTCCCAGTGCGCCGGCATATTCGAGTCCGATGTCGTCGGCGCGCACCGACATCGACATTTCCGACTCCTGGGTGGCCACACCCAGTTCGGCGAACAATCGGCACAACGTTGGATAGGTTCGGTCGTTGTGCACCAGGAACGCCGAGTCGACGCCGACGACGTCGGTGCCCCGGGGGCCGCCACCGTTGTCCAGATAGTGGGTGTGGGCATGACCGCCCAGCCGGCCGTCCGCCTCGTACAGGGTGACTCGGTCCCGTCCAGACAGGATGTAGGCGGCGGTGAGGCCGGCGACCCCACTTCCGACAACAGCCACCGATCGTCGGAGTGATTGCTGCACATCCTGTATTCGGAGCGGCCGGCTAGACGGACGGGCGGTTCAGCCGAGGCGGTCGCTGCTCATCGCCAAGGGCCGGCCCGCGGGCTGGGTTTCGCTGGGTACGGTCGGGGTCCGGGCGGGCCGGGAACGCACCCGCAGCGGCCACCAGAACCAGCGGCCCAGTAGTGCGGCGATGGATGGCGTCATGAACGATCGCACGATCAACGTGTCGAACAGCAAACCCAGACCGATGGTGGTGCCCACCTGTCCGATAACCCGCAGATCGCTGACGGCCATGGACGCCATGGTGACGGCGAATACCAGCCCTGCGTTGGTCACGACCTTGCCGGTGCCGCCCATCGACCGGATGATGCCGGTCTTCAGCCCCGCTCCTATTTCCTGTTTGAACCGGGAGACCAAGAGCAGATTGTAGTCAGATCCCACCGCCAACAGAACGATGACCGACATCGCAAGCACGAGCCAATGCAGATGGATTGCGAGAATATGCTGCCAGAGCAGCACCGATAGTCCGAAAGAGGCACCCAGTGAAAGTGCGACTGTGCCCACAATGACGGCGGCGGCAATAAAGGCCCGTGTGATGATCAGCATGATGATAAAAATGAGACAGAGGGACGAAATTGCCGCGATAAGAAGGTCCCATTGGGCGCCCTCGGAGATGTCGTGGAAGACGGCCGCCGTGCCGGCCAGGTAGATCTTGGCGTCTTCTAGTGGAGTTCCCTTGAGCGATTCCTCGGCCGCGGTACGAATCGCGTCGATACTTTTGATGCCCTCGGGTGATTGCGGATCCCCCCTGTGCAGGATGATAAACCGGGCCGCGTGTCCGTCCGAAGACAGGAACGACTTCATGGCGCGCTGGAAGTCTTTGTTCTTGAAAACCTCGGGTGGAAGGTAGAACGAGTCGTCGTTCTTGGCGGCGTCAAAAGCCTTACCCATGGCTGTGGCATTGTCGCTCATTTCGAGCATCTGGTCGAAGATTCCGGTCATGGTGCTGTGCATGGTAAGAATCATGGTCCGCATGTTTTCCATGGCCTCAATCTGCGGCGGGATCTGCGCGACCATTTGTGGCATGAGGCGATCCATCTCGCGCAAGTCGCCCAAGAGGACGCCTATTTGCTCGCTGAGCTTGTCGATTCCGTCCAGTGCATCGAATATCGATCTGAACGACCAACAGATCGGAATTCCGTAGCAGTGCTTTTCCCAGTAGAAATAGCTTCGAATTGGTCTCCAGAAATCATCAAAATCCGCGACGTGGTCGCGTAATTCTTCGGTGATCTCCTTCATCTCTTCGGTGTCGCCGACCATGCGGTGGGTAGTACTGGCCATCTCCGCCATCAAGCTATGCATCCGCGTCAACACCGCAATCGTCGTGGCCATCTCGTCGGCCTGCTTCAGCATGTCGTTCGCCCGGTCGCGCTGGTACTTTATGGTCTGCAGCTGACCGGCATTTTGCATGCTGATCTGGAACGGGATCGACGTGTGGTCCATCGTCGTTCCTTCGGGCCGGGTAATTGCTTGCACACGGGAAATGCCCGGGACCCGGAAGATGCCTTTAGCCAGCTTGTCCAGGACCAGAAAATCTGCCGGATTCCGCATATCGTGATCGGATTCAATCATTAGGATCTCGGGCTTCATCCTGGCCTGAGAGAAATGACGATCCGCGGCCGCATATCCTTGGTTGGCGGGTATGAAGTCCGGTAGGTAGTCACGGTCGTTGTAGCTGGTTTTGTATCCAGGCAGGGCGAGCAGACCGACTAGGGCGATCGCGCAGGTGGCGACGAGAACGGGCAGCGGCCAGCGAACCACCACGGTACCCACCCGCCGCCAGCCACGGACTTTGAGGAGCCGCTTAGGGTCGAACAGGCCGAACCGGCTGCCGACGTGTAGGACGGCCGGACCCAGCGTCAACGCGACCGCCACTGCGACTAGCATCCCCACCGCGCAGGGGATGCCCAGGGTTTGAAAGTAGGGCATGCGGGCAAAGCTCAGGCAAAAGGTAGCTCCGGCGATGGTCAATCCAGAGCCCAGAATCACGTGGGCGGTCCCGCGGTACATGGTGTAGTAGGCGGCCTCTTTGTCCTCGCCGGCTTGGCGGGCTTCCTGGTAGCGCCCGATGATGAATATCCCGTAGTCCGTACCGGCCGCGATTGCCAGCGAAGTCAGCAAGCTCACCGCAAAGGTGGTAAGTCCGATAGCCCCGCTATGCCCCAGAACCGCTACGACTCCGCGCGCAGCCGTCAATTCGACCCCCACCGTGATCAGCAGGAGAACCACGGTGATTATCGACCGGTAGACGAGCAACAACATAATAAAGATCACGGCGACCGTAACCATGGTGATCCTGGCCATGGATCTATCGCCACTGTGGTGCATATCCGCGGCGAGTGCGGATGGTCCGGTCACATAGGCCTTTATGCCCGGCGGCGCGGGCGTGCTTTCGACGATGCTGCGTACTGCCTCGACGGATTCGTTGGCCAGCGGCGTGCCTTGGTTGCCGGCAAGTGACAGTTGAACATAGGCGGCCTTGCCGTCGTTACTTTGCACGCCCGCGGCGGTGAGTGGGTCCCCCCATAAATCTTGGACACTTTGCACGTGCTTCTTATCGGCCCTCAATTGAGCAACCAGGCCGTCGTAATACTTATGGGCAGCGTCGCCAAGGGGTTGGTTACCCTCTATTATGACCATCGCGAAACTGTCGGAATCGCCTTCCTTGAACACCATGCCGATACGTCCCATCGCCTCAAACGACGGTGCATCCTTGGGACTCAGCGACACCGATCGCTCTTGGCCGACAGCTTCCAGTGACGGGACAAATACGGTGACAACGACGCAAACTGCCAGCCAGCCAAGGATGATCGGTACCGCAAAGGCGTGGATCATCCTGGCGATGAATGGCTTTTCGGGGCGAGCGTTGGTATTGGAGTCGTTCGCGAATTTAGTACTCACGCGGACTTCACCAAGCAGTAAGTATAGGCGTTGACTTCGTTGGAAACCCTCTCGGCCCTGACCTTGCCGTCTACCGTGATTCGGCAGCCAATGCTGTCGCTATTACCTTGTGCCACGATATTTCCCATCACCGCCGCGTCGTTTGTCGTGATATGCAATGACCACGGTAGCACCGCTCCATCGACCCGTTGCGGCTCGGAATTGACGTCGAAATAACTAATGTCGGCGACTGTTCCGGGGGGTCCGAAGATCTCGTAAGTCAGGTGTTTAGGGTTGAATGGTTTGCTGTTTTCCAGGTTGGTGTCGGAGTACGACGGGCGGTTTTCGGAGCCGAAGAAGCCGCGGATCCGGTGCACGGTGAAGCCCCCGACGATGACCACCACCAGGATGACCAGTGGAATCCAAGTCCGCATTAGCACCTTGAAAATCTCAGATCCCCTTCACCGGTTGGCAGTGGTACGGCGGACGATACCCAACTTTCAAAATCCGTTCGAGCTGGTCGCTACTTGAACGCAACTAAGCCTAGCCTAAGTAAAACATGGTTTTAGGCCCGAGCTCTCGACTCCTTACCTCGTTCGCTGGAGTGTAACGCATATCACGTGCGTAACGGCACGCTACGTTATCGGCAGCCCTCTTACAAATCACACGGTGTGCGTTATCCTCTGGCGGTGGCGCAACTCGGCTTCCAGCGCGCCCGCACCGAGGAAAACAAGCGCCAACGTGCGGCGGCGCTGGTGGAAGCCGCGCGGTCGCTGGCGCTGGAGACGGGCGTGGCATCGGTGACGTTAACGGCTGTCGCAGGTCGTGCCGGGATTCACTACTCTGCGGTGCGCCGCTACTTCACCTCGCACAAAGAAGTGCTGCTGCACCTCGCCGCCGAGGGTTGGGCGCGGTGGTCGGGCACGGTATGCGAGCAGCTGGGCGAGCCGGGGCCGATGTCGGCACCGCGGGTGGCCGAGGCACTGGCCAACGGTCTGGCCGCCGATCCGCTGTTTTGTGATCTGCTTGCCAATCTGCATCTGCATCTCGAGCAGGAGGTGGATGTCGACCGGGTCATCGAGGTCAAGCGGACCAGCATCGCAGCCGTGATAGCGCTCGTCGACGCGATCGAAAGCGCATTGCCGGCACTCGGGCGTTCTGGGGCATTCGACATCCTGCTGGCCGCTTACTCGCTGGCGGCCACCCTGTGGCAGATCGCCAATCCGCCGGAGCGGCTCACCGACGCCTATGCCGAGGAGCCAGAGTTGCTCCCACCGGAGTGGAACCTCGACTTTGCTGCCGCGCTTACTCGCCTGCTCACCGCTACGCTTCTCGGCCTGCTCGCCGGATCCCCATGCGAATGCCGGTCGCCAACGCGCTGAAGCGGGTGCGGGACGAAGGGGGCGCCGGACTTGGGCCCGCTTGGCGGCGGTAGGTGACCAAACTCACGCTTCTTGGGCGTGCGCCGCAGCCGAACCACGACTATTGCTAGTTGCAAACGATAGTCATAGTCAATTGTTGCCAGACGCACAGCTGGTGTTGGCGGGAGTCGCCGATAGAGGAGTGTTCGACATGACGTTGCACGTCGGTGCCGACGGCCTAGAGACCGCAACTACGGCGCGCGCCGTGGCGGTCGCTAGGTCCGGAATGGATTGTGTGGCCGGTGATGCGTCAGGGGCGACTTCGTGCCTACGCGGTGAGCTATGACGAGCGCACTGATATGGATGGCCTCTCCGCCGGAGGTGCATTCGGCCTTGTTGAGTAGTGGGCCGGGGCCGGGGCCGGTACTGGCCGCCGCCACAGGGTGGTCGTCACTGGGCCGTGAATACGCCGCGGTTGCTGAGGAACTCGGGGCATTGCTGGCTGCGGTGCAAGCCGGGGTGTGGCAGGGGCCCAGCGCCGAATCATTTGCTGCCGCGTGCCTGCCGTATCTGTCTTGGTTGACGCAGGCCAGCGCCGACTGCGCCGCGGCGGCTGCCCGGCTGGAGGCGGTGACCGCCGCCTACGCCGCGGCTTTGGTGGCCATGCCCACCCTGGCCGAGTTGGCGGCTAACCACGCGACCCACGGGGCCATGGTGGCGACCAATTTCTTCGGGATCAACACCATACCGATCGCGGTCAACGAGGCCGACTACGTGCGGATGTGGCTTCAGGCGGCCACCACGATGGCCACCTATCAAGCGGTCGCGGACTCGGCGGTGCGCTCGATCCCGGACAGCGTGCCTCCGCCGCGAATTCTGAAATCCAATGCCCAATCCCAACACTCGAGCTCGAATAATTCCGGGGGCGCGGACCCGGTGGACGACTTCATTGCAGAGATCTTGAAGATCATCACCGGCGGTCGCGTGATCTGGGACCCCGAAGCCGGCACTGTCAACGGCCTCCCCTATGACGCTTATACCAACCCCGGCACACTCATGTGGTGGATTGCCAGAAGTCTGGAACTTCTTCAAGACTTTCAAGAGTTCGCCAAGCTGCTGTTCACCAATCCGGTGAAGGCTTTTCAGTTCCTTGTCGACCTCATCCTGTTCGACTGGCCTACACACATGCTGCAGCTGGCTACCTGGCTGGCCGAGAACCCGCAGTTGCTGGTGGCTGCGCTCACCCCAGCCATCTCCGGACTGGGAGCGGTATCGGGGTTGGCCGGGTTGACCGGCCTAGTCCCTCAGCCCCCCGTCGTGCCCGCGCCGGCACCCGATGCGGTCGTGCCCACCGTGTTGCCACTCGCCGGGACGGCCACGCCGACTACCGCGCCGGCCAGCGCCCCGGCCGCCGGAGCGGCGCCCGGGCCCCCGGCCGGTACCGCCACTGCCACATCGGCGTCGGTGCCAACGAGCGCCGGCGGCTTTCCCCCTTACCTCGTGGGCAGCGGTCCAGGCATCGACTTCGACGCGGGGACGCCCGCCGGTTCCAGGAGAGCGCAGCCCGCCGCGGATAACGTCACGGCCGTGGCGGCAGCGCAGGTGTCGGCCCGTCATCAGGCACGTCGGCGCCGACGAGCGGCGGCGAAGGAACGTGGCAACGCCGACGAGTTCGTCGATATGGACTCCGGCCCGGCGATTCCGCCGTCGGGCGAGCGGGACGCTTGGGCGTCCAATTCGGGCGTGGGCGGGCTGGGGTTTGCCGGCACCGCAAGCAACGAGACGGTGGCAGCGCCGGCCGGATTGACCACGCTGGCCGACGATGAGTTCCAGTGTGGCCCACGGATGCCGATGCTGCCGGGCGCTTGGGACTTGGGAACTTGGGACCGCGGGGACTGATTACCCTACAACGCAGCGACGTCGCGCATGATGTCGGTGGGTTCGCGCACCGGCGCCCCACAGGTCAGGCAGAACGCGCCCGGGGAACGGGTGAGCCGACCGACTTGAAGCAGGACTTTGGCCTCGACGTGCCACAAGCAGGCAATGCACAGAATTTCGACGGTGTTCCCGAATGGGTCCAGGTCGGGGTCGTTACATTCGTCTACCGCATGCAGATGCACCACGTAACTCGCCCGGTTGGTGCACCCGGCTCCGGACTGGCAGGTGATTCCACCCCAGTCCAGGGCCGCCAGCGTGTGTGGGATCTCGTTGCCGGGCGCTTGACTCATGCGCCGCGCTCCAGTGTCCAGGCCATGCGGCCCACGATGTTTACCTCTGCCCCGCAACGGCATGGTATCCCGGCGCGTGGCCGGTGGTGGCTGGGCTACCAAGAGCGAAGTCGGGCATGGCCTTAGTCCTAGTGGTACGCGATAGGTCGTCGAATTCCGTGGGTGATGGATATGACTATTTCGTAGCTGGTCGCCAGAATCAATCCGCCGAACGGCGGCTGATGGGCCCAACGGGCTGTCCCCCGAATGGTGGACAACATTTCCGGGTTCGTTGCAAACGACCGCGCTTTGACGCCGGTTAGCTTTAGGCCGGACTTAGGCCCAGTTCCACACCGACATGTCGCCGGCTGGGTATCCATTGCACACCTCGGTCCCTTTAGCGACGACGCCCTTGTTGTTGAAGAAGATTTTCATGTGATTGACCCAGGCAAACGTCAGCGGATCGCCATTGTAAAAGTGTTCGGAGTAGTCTCGGCGCTCCGCCGGTGACAGCGAGAAGAACCAGTGCGCCTTGTTGATCGTCGCTTGCTGAAGGTTTGCATGGTTGTTGAAGTCGATCATGTACCGCTGGTAGTACACCGGACTGGTATCCCGCACCGCCGCCAGATATTGTTCGGCGTCGCAGGTGGTTGCGATCATCCGGCGAGGTATTGGAAAGTCTTCCGTGGAGTCGGCTGCCGCGCTTTGTGGAAATGTCGCAGCGGCGATGCCGAGAACCAGAAATGCCGCGCCGGCACGCAGGATGGAACTCAGCCGAGACATAGTGGTTACCGTAGCACTTTTGGGGCGCCTCGAGGCGGGCAGACGACAAGGTTCATAGTCTGTCTCACTACATGCTCCCATCAGGAGTGATGACGTGCGTGGGGTCGGGTCGCAGTTCCGGTGGGGCTTGGCTGTAGTCGCCGAACGGGCCGTCGCGGCGCTCGACCGCGGCTCGCACACCCTGGGTTTGGGCGGTCCGGATGAACTCGAGCGCGTCGGGGGTGTTGCGCATCAGCCCGTCGAGAATGCCGCCCAGCAGCTGGGTGGAGGCCAGGCCCATGTTCTCGTAGGCCTGGTTGACGATCAGTTTCTGGGCTTGCAACTGTGACAACGGGATTCGTGCCAGCTCGGTGGCGATCTCGGCGACGCGAGCCTCGAGCCGCTCGAACGGCACCGCCTCGTTGATCAGCTCGGCTTCGGCGGCCTGCACACCGGTCAGCGGCCGGCCCGTCAGCGAGTGCCATTTGACCTTGGCAAGGCTGAGTCGATACAGCCACATCCCGGTCAAATAGGCTCCCCACATGCGGCTATACGGAGTCCCGATCACGGCGTCCTCGCTGGCGATCACAATGTCGGCACACAGCGCGTAGTCGCTGGCCCCGCCGACGCACCAACCATGCACTTGCGCGATCACCGGTTTGGACGCCCGCCAGATGGCCATGAATTTCTGCGTCGGTCCGGTCTCCCGCGCGGTGACCATGGCGAAATCCTTGCCCGGATCCCATCGGCCGTCGGTCATCATGGCATCGCCCCAATGCTGGAAGCCGCCGCCGAAGTCGTAACCGCCGGAGAAGGCGCGGCCGGCACCGCGCAGCACGATGACCTTGATGTCCTGGTCGCGCTCGGCCAACCCGATAGCGGCCTCGATCTCGTCGGGCATGGGCGGGACGATGGTGTTGAGCTGTTCCGGGCGGTTGAGCGTGATGGTGGCCACCGGCCCGGCCGTCGTGTACAGCAGCGTCTGGAAATCGGGTGTCGGCATAGCAGCAGCGAAGTCACTTCGGCCCTAAGGGTCAAGTGTCTCAGCGGGGATCGTGATAACGCCGCTGGTTCGAAGCTTCGGCCAACCCGGGCGCAGGGTTTCGCTAGCTGGCATTTGCATGCCTCGGGCATCGGTGTCCGGTTGCGCTCTTTGCTCCGACGTTAGCCGCAGGGCCCTGCGGCTAGGCGCGGCCGGTGCCGTTGGCCGCGGCGGCAATCGATGTTGCAGCAGTTACAACGCCAAATGGAGTCTGAGCGCATCGTCGAGTTCGATCAGCTCGGCAGGGGAGACGTTGCGCAGCGACGGATCCAACCTGCTGGGCCTGCGCCTTCGAATCGACGGCCAGGCCACCGCTCGCTGCCGGCAACAACACCTGGAATGGGGACCTTTTCGGTGTTGCTGGTAACCGGGACAACCGGCACCACGCCTCGGTCGAGACGTATCGCGGCAGCGTTGGCCCTGTCGTTGCTGACAATTACCGCTGGCCGCCGCATATTTGCCGCGCTGCCGCGGGCCGGATCCAGGTCGACCTGCCAGATCTCACCGCGCAGCATCTACGCCGTTCGCTGCAAACCGCCGACTGCGACGGCAGGCCCACTCTCTTGGCATGCGTCCAATGCTGCGACGTCCTCGGTAGACAAGCTCACGCTTGGCTTCATGCCGCAGTCCTACCCATGTAGTAACAGATAGTAATACGTAGTAATAGGTAGTAATGCAGTATCAATCGGCTACAACTCGATAGCCACGTTATTTGGGCTAAGTCCACCGTTCGTGAATGCCGGTTAGCCGGCCAGCATCCGCCATAGGAACGCGAAACTCAGCGCCGATTTGAATGCGATCTGTGCGTTGTCGGCTGCGCCGGCGTGCCCACCCTCGATGTTTTCGTAATACCAGACGGGGTGGCCCGCAGCCTGCAGGGCCGCCGTCATTTTGCGGGCGTGGCCGGGGTGCACCCGATCGTCGCGGGTAGAGGTCGTCATGAGTACTGGCGGGTATTTCCGGTTCGCCGAAATGTTTTGGTATGGCGAATATTCAGAGATGAACTTCCAGTCATCCGGGTTATCCGGATCGCCGTATTCGGCCATCCAGGAAGCGCCGGCCAGCAGCAGGTGGTACCGCTTCATGTCCAGCAGCGGCACGTCGCAGACCAGCGCGCCGAACTTCTCCGGGTACCCGGTCAACATGATGCCCATCAGCAGCCCACCGTTGCTGCCGCCCCGCGCGCCGAGCTGCTCAGCGGTGGTGATGCCGCGGGTCACCAAATCGGTTGCCACGGCGGCGAAGTCTTGGGCGACCTTGTCCCGGCCCTCGCGCATCGCCTGCGTGTGCCAGCCAGGCCCGTACTCGCCGCCGCCGCGGATGTTGGCCAACGCATAGGTGCCCCCGCGGGCCAGCCACAGCCGGCCCAGGACGCCGTCATACGTCGGCGTTCTGGATGTCTCGAATCCACCGTAGCCGTTCAACAATGTGGGGCCGGGATTGTCCGCGTCGGTGCGTCGCACGACGAAATACGGGATCGATGTGCCATCGTCTGATGTCGCGAAATACTGTGTTACAGCCATGTTTTCCGCGTCGAAGAAAGCTGGCGCAGATTTGATCTCTGCTAGTCGGCCGTCATCGGTGCCGCGCATCAGCCGCGACGGCGTATCGAATCCACTGGAGTCGAGGAAGAACTCGTCGCCGTGGCTGTCGGCGGAGACGATGACGGTGTTGGTGGCGGCGGGGATACCTGAGAGTGGCTCACGTCGCCAGCTGCCGGGAGTTGCGATCTCGACGCGGCTCGCCACGTCGGCCAGGGTGACGATCAACAGCCGGTCTCGGGTCCAGGCGTATTGGTACAGCGCGGTGTGCTCGTCGGGTTCGAACACCACCTGTAATTCCGCTGAGCCGGCAAGGAATTCGTCGTATTCGGCGGCCAGCAGTGAGCCGGCAGTGTACCTGGTGGTGGCCACGGTCCAGTCGGTGCGCAGCTCGATCAACAGCCAGTCGCGGTGAATTGACACGCTCGCGTCGGTGGGGGCTTCGATTCGGATCAGCTCCGAACCACGCAATTCGTAGACCTCTTCGTTCCAGAAGTCGAGGGCCCGTCCCAGCAGGGTGCGCTCGAATCCGGGCGTGCGATCCGCTGACGCGTTGACGCGGACGTCGGTGCCCGCGCCCTCGAAGATTGTCTCCGCATCGGCCAGCGGTTTGCCCCGGCGCCATCGCTTGATCACTCGCGGATAGCCGGAAGTGGTGAGCGAGTCGCCGCCGAAGTCGGTGCCCAGCAAGACAGTGTCCGGGTCCTCCCAGGTAATCTGGGATTTGGCCGGTGGCAGCTGGAACCCATCCTCGACGAATTCGCGTGTCAGCATGTCGAATTCACGCACAATGGATGCATCCGAGCCGCCCGGGGACAGGCCGATCAGCGCGCGCGTGTAGTCGGGTTCGATGACACCGGCGCCGCCCCACACCCACTTCTGGTCGTCGGCGCGGCCCAGTTCATCAACATCGATCAGCACATCCCAGCCCGGCGAGTCGGTGCGGTAGCTGTCCAGCGTGGTGCGCCGCCACAACCCGCGGGGGTTGGCGGCATCGCGCCAGAAGTTGTAGAGATAGTTGCCGCGCCTGTTCACATAGGGGATTCGGGCATCGGTGTCGAGCACCTCGAGCGCCTCGACGCGCATCCGCTCGAACTCTGCGTCGCAGAACGCCGCCGTTGTCGGCTTGTTGCGCGCGCGTACCCAATCCAGCGCTTCCGCACCGGTGACGTCCTCGAGCCATAGGTAGGGGTCAGCGCCGTCTGGGGCAGGCTCAAATGTCATGGAAGCCATTGTGGCCCCGGCGGTAGTGTGAGCTGTATTACATGATTTTGACGAGGAGCCGAATACGATGACTGTCTTTTCCCGTCCCGGTTCCGCCGGGGCGCTGATGTCCTATGAATCCCGGTACCAAAACTTCATCGGGGGCCAGTGGGTCGCGCCGGTCCATGGGCGCTACTTCGAGAACCCGACGCCGGTGACCGGCCAGCCGTTCTGCGAGGTGCCGCGCTCCGACGCGGCCGACATCGACAAGGCGCTCGACGCCGCGCACGCGGCGGCGCCGGGGTGGGGCAAGACCGCACCGGCCGAACGGGCGGCGATCCTCAACATGATTGCCGACCGCATCGACAAGAACGCCGCCGCGCTGGCGGTGGCCGAGGTCTGGGACAACGGGAAACCGGTCCGGGAAGCGCTGGCCGCCGATATCCCGTTGGCGGTCGATCACTTCCGGTACTTCGCCGCGGCGATTCGCGCCCAGGAGGGCGCGCTGAGCCAGATCGACGAGGACACCGTGGCCTACCACTTCCACGAGCCGCTCGGCGTGGTGGGCCAGATCATTCCGTGGAACTTCCCCATCCTGATGGCGGCCTGGAAGCTGGCGCCGGCGTTGGCGGCCGGCAACACGGCGGTGCTCAAACCCGCCGAGCAGACACCCGCTTCGGTGCTCTACCTGATGTCGCTGATCGGTGATCTGTTGCCGCCCGGGGTGGTCAACGTGGTCAACGGATTCGGCGCCGAGGCCGGCAAGCCGTTGGCCTCCAGCGACCGCATCGCCAAGGTCGCGTTCACCGGGGAAACCACCACGGGGCGGCTGATCATGCAATACGCCTCGCACAACCTGATCCCGGTCACCCTGGAACTCGGCGGCAAGAGCCCCAACATCTTCTTCGCCGACGTGCTGGCCGCCCACGACGACTTCTGCGACAAGGCGCTGGAAGGCTTCACCATGTTCGCCCTCAACCAGGGCGAGGTGTGCACCTGCCCGTCGCGCAGTCTGATCCAGGCCGACATCTACGACGAGTTCCTGGAGCTGGCGGCGATCCGGACCAAGGCGGTCCGGCAGGGCGACCCGCTGGACACCGAAACCATGCTGGGTTCCCAGGCCTCCAACGACCAGCTGGAAAAGGTGTTGTCCTACATCGAAATCGGCAAGCAAGAGGGTGCGGTGATTATCGCCGGAGGCGAGCGCGCCGAACTAGGCGGCGACCTGTCCGGCGGTTATTACATGCAGCCGACGATCTTCACCGGCACCAACAACATGCGGATTTTCAAGGAGGAGATCTTCGGGCCGGTGGTCGCGGTGACGTCGTTCACCGATTACGACGACGCGATCGGCATCGCCAACGACACCCTCTACGGCTTGGGTGCCGGTGTGTGGAGCCGCGACGGCAACACTGCCTATCGGGCCGGGCGGGACATCCAGGCCGGCCGGGTGTGGGTCAACTGCTACCACCTCTACCCCGCGCACGCGGCGTTCGGCGGCTACAAGCAGTCCGGCATCGGCCGGGAGGGCCACCAGATGATGCTGCAGCACTACCAGCACACCAAGAACCTGCTGGTGTCCTACTCGGATAAGGCGCTGGGGTTCTTCTGATGAACGCTCCCGCGGGGGTGCTCATCACCGCCGAGGCCGCCGCGCTGCTGGCTGGGTTACAGGACCGGCACGGTCCGGTGATGTTCCACCAATCCGGCGGCTGCTGCGACGGGTCCGCGCCGATGTGCTACCCGCGGGCGGACTTCCTGGTCGGTGACCGCGACATCTTGCTGGGTGTGTTGGACGTCGGGGAAGACGGCGTGCCGGTGTGGATTTCGGGCCCGCAGTACCAGGCCTGGAAGCACACCCAGCTGATCATCGACGTGGTGCCGGGCCGCGGTGGCGGGTTCAGTCTGGAAGCGCCCGAGGGCGTGCGCTTTCTCAGCAGAGGTCGGGTGTTCAGCGACGCCGAAAAGGCGATGCGGGAGGCTGCGCCGGTGATCACCGGCGCAGCCTACGAGTGCGGCGAACGACCGTTAGTGCGGGGTCTTGTCGTCGATCTCGACGATCCAGATGCCACGCCGGGAGTGTGCCGCGCCAGTCGGCGGTAGCCGCAGTAAGGTCGTAGACCGTGATCCCCCTTCCGCGGTCATGGCAGCTGACCAGCGCGATGCTGGTTGGTAATGCGATCGGACTGCTAGCGGGGGTGGCGTGCAGCGTGCTGGTGCATGCCCGGATCCGTCCGGACATCGTCATCGCAATGGTAGTCGGGATTCCCAGCGCGATCGGGCTGCTGGTCATCCTGTTCTCCGGACGTCGATGGGTGACGATGCTGGGCGCGTTCATCCTGGCGTTGGCGCCGGGTTGGTTTGGTGTGCTGGTTGCGATCCAGGTGGCGTCCAGTGGCTGACAACGATTACCGGTCGGCACCCGGAACCGAGCCGTTTGTGCCCGATTTCGACACCGGCGCACACTCGCAGCGGTTCCTCTCGTTGGCCGGCCAGCAGGACAGGGCGGGGAAATCCTGGCCAGGCTCGACGCCGAAGCCGCAGGAGGACCCCGTGGGTGTCGCGCCTTCGGCCAGCGTCGAGGTGCTGGGGTCCGAGCCGGCCGCCACGCTAGCGCACTCGGTTACAGTACCCGGTCGATATACCTACCTGAAGTGGTGGAAGTTCGTTCTAGTGGTCCTCGGCGTATGGATCGGTGCTGGCGAGGTCGGCCTGAGCTTGTTCTACTGGTGGTATCACACACTCGACAAGACGGCCGCCGTGTTCGTCGTCCTGGTCTACGTCGTCGCGTGCACCGTCGGTGGCTTGATCCTGGCGCTGGTGCCGGGCAGGCCACTGATCACGGCGTTGTCCCTCGGAGTGATGTCGGGGCCGTTTGCCTCGGTCGCCGCCGCGGCGCCGCTCTACGGCTACTACTACTGCGAGCGGATGAGTCATTGCCTGGTCGGCGTCATTCCGTACTAGTCGGTTGTCGGACTTGACCTACTGGGTCAGGCCGACGAGCACTCGACCATTAGGGTAGGGGCCGTGACCCACTATGACGTCGTCGTTCTCGGAGCCGGTCCCGGCGGGTATGTCGCGGCGATTCGCGCCGCACAGCTCGGCCTGAGCACTGCAATCGTCGAACCCAAGTACTGGGGCGGAGTATGCCTCAATGTCGGCTGTATCCCATCCAAGGCGCTGTTGCGCAACGCCGAACTGGTCCACATCTTCACCAAGGACGCCAAAGCATTTGGCATCAGCGGCGAGGTGACCTTCGACTACGGCATCGCCTATGACCGCAGCCGAAAGGTAGCCGAGGGCAGGGTGGCCGGTGTGCACTTCCTGATGAAGAAGAACAAGATCACCGAGATCCACGGGTACGGCACATTTGCCGACGCCAACACGTTGTTGGTTGATCTCAACGACGGCGGTACAGAATCGGTCACGTTCGACAACGCCATCATCGCGACCGGCAGTAGCACCCGGCTGGTTCCCGGCACCTCACTGTCGGCCAACGTAGTCACCTACGAGGAACAGATCCTGTCCCGAGAGCTGCCGAAATCGATCATTATTGCCGGAGCTGGTGCCATTGGCATGGAGTTCGGCTACGTGCTGAAGAACTACGGCGTTGACGTGACCATCGTGGAATTCCTTCCGCGGGCGCTGCCCAACGAGGACGCCGATGTGTCCAAGGAGATCGAGAAGCAGTTCAAAAAGCTGGGTGTCACGATCCTGACCGCCACGAAGGTCGAGTCCATCGCCGATGGCGGGTCGCAGGTCACCGTGACCGTCACCAAGGACGGCGTGGCGCAAGAGCTTAAGGCGGAAAAGGTGTTGCAGGCCATCGGATTTGCGCCCAACGTCGAAGGGTACGGGCTGGACAAGGCAGGCGTCGCGCTGACCGACCGCAAGGCTATCGGTGTCGACGACTACATGCGTACCAACGTGGGCCACATCTACGCTATCGGCGATGTCAATGGATTACTGCAGCTGGCGCACGTCGCCGAGGCACAAGGCGTGGTAGCCGCCGAAACCATTGCCGGTGCAGAGACTTTGACGCTGGGCGACCATCGGATGTTGCCGCGCGCGACGTTCTGTCAGCCAAACGTTGCCAGCTTCGGGCTCACCGAGCAGCAAGCCCGCAACGAAGGTTACGACGTGGTGGTGGCCAAGTTCCCGTTCACGGCCAACGCCAAGGCGCACGGCGTGGGTGACCCCAGTGGGTTCGTCAAGCTGGTGGCCGACGCCAAGCACGGCGAGCTACTGGGTGGGCACCTGGTCGGCCACGACGTGGCCGAGCTGCTGCCGGAGCTCACGCTGGCGCAGAGGTGGGACCTGACCGCCAGCGAGCTGGCTCGCAACGTCCACACCCACCCAACGATGTCTGAGGCGCTGCAGGAGTGCTTCCACGGCCTGGTTGGCCACATGATCAATTTCTGAGCGGCTCATGACGAGGCGCGCGAGCACTGACACCCCCCAGATCATCATGGGTGCCATCGGTGGTGTGGTTACCGGCTACATCCTCTGGCTGGCGGCGATCTCCGTCGGCGATGGTCTGACGACGGTGAGTCAATGGAGTCGCGTGGTGTTATTGCTGTCGGTCCTGGTGGCGGTGTGCGGCGCGGCGGGCGGCTTGCGGCTGCGCAGCCGCGGCAAGCTCGCGTGGTCGGCGTTTGCTTTCAGTTTGCCGATTCCTCCCGTGGTGCTGACCGTGGCGGTGCTGGCCGACATCTACCTTTGACGGCTACTGTGGGTTGTCCGGCGGGATGGCCAGGGCGGTGATCGTTGCGGCGATCGCGTCGTATTGGGTTGCGAGTAAACAGAATTCGATCAACAGGCGCGGATCGAGGTGAGTTGCCAGCCGCTCCCAGGTGCCCGCGGTGATCGTGCGATCCTTGATCAATTCATCGGTAGCCTGTAGCAGCGCCTGTTGGCGGGCGCTGAGCACTTTTCGCGGTCCGTCTCCATCTGGAACGTCGGGCCAGGCGAATATCGTGGCCTGGGTGTTGGCGTCTAGGCCCCGACGGCGCGCCATTCGGCGATGATGCTGAAGTTCGTATTCGCAAGATCGTAGGTGTGCGACCCGAAGGATCACCAACTCGGTATCGACGCCGGGCAGCCGCCCGTGCAGTAGTCGGCCGGTGTAGATGGCAAAGGTCCAGAACAAGTACTGGCGGTAGCCCAGCGTGGTGAACAGGTGCATCTGCGGTGCCCCAACCGCACGTGCGGCCAGCTTGGCCACCAGCCAGTTGACCGGCCCCAGCTGGCGGAACTTCCCCGGGGAGATACGCGCGACTTGGCCGTTCTGACCGGTCATAGTTGTTTCACCAGATACGGGGACACCGTGCTGCGGTGTTCGTCGAGATCCAGTGCCCGCCCCAAGGCGGGGAAGGCGCGTTGCGGACAGTTGTCGCGTTCGCAGACGCGGCAACCGGCGCCGATAGGTGTGGCCGCAGTATTCGGGTCACCCGACAAGTCGAGTCCTTCCGAGTAGACGAGCCGGTGCGCGTGGCGAAGTTCGCAGCCCAGCCCGATCGCGAAGGTCTTACCGGGCTGACCATACCGGGCGGCCCGGAGCTCAACGGTGCGGGCCACCCACAGGTAGTTGCGGCCGTCGGGCATCTGGGCGATTTGCACCAAGATCTTCCCCGGGTTGGCAAACGTTTCGTAGACGTTCCACAGCGGGCAGGTGCCGCCGCTGGAGGAGAAGTGAAAGCCGGTGGCCGACTGACGTTTTGACATGTTTCCCGCTCGGTCCACCCGGACGAAGGTGAACGGGACCCCGCGCATCGAAGGCCGTTGTAGTGTCGACAGCCGGTGGGCGATGGTCTCGTAGCTCACCGAGTAGAACGCCGACAGCCGCTCGACGTCGTAGCGGAAATTCTCGGCGACGTCGTGGAACTGGCGGTAGGGCAGCACGGTGGCCGCGGCGAAGTAATTAGCCAGGCCCAGCCGGGCCAACGTCCGCGACTCGGCGCTGGTGAACTTGCCGTCGGTGACCATGGCGTCGATGAGGTCGCCGAACTCGAGATAGGCCAACTCGGCGGCCATCTTGAACACCTGCTGGCCCGGGGAGAGGTGACTGCTGATCTCCAGCGTGTTGGTCGCGGGGTCGTAGCGGTGCAGCACGGTGTCACCGAGGTCGATGCGCTTGTTGATGCGTACTCCGTGCACCTCGGTGAGCCGGCGGGTCAATTCGCGGGCCAGGTCGCCGTGGTGCATCCGCATCTGGGCCGTGAGGTCTTCGGCCGCGGTGTCCAGCGCATGTAGATAGTTCTGGCGTTGGTAGAAGTAGTCGCGCACCTCTTCGTGCGGCATGGTGATCGACCCTCGGCCACTGCCGTCGGAGAACCGCTCCTCGGTCGCGGCGGCCAGCTGCGCGGTGGTGATCCGGTAGCGCCGATGCAGGTTGACCACCGCGCAGGCCAGCCCGGGATGAGCGCTGACCATTTCGGCCACTTCATGCGGGTCGATGGCGATGTCTAGATCGCGGTCCAGGGTCACCTCCCTGAGTTCGGCAACCAGCCGGGTGTCGTCCTGGGAGGCAAAGAACGTCGCGTCCACCCCGAACACTTCGGTGATGCGCAGCAGCACGGCCACGGTCAGCGGCCGGACGTCGTGTTCGATCTGGTTCAGATAGCTCGGCGAGATCTCCAGCATCTGGGCCAGCGCGGCCTGGCTGAACCCGCGCTCGTTACGCAGTTGGCGGACCCGCGAGCCGACGTAGGTCTTGGACACCCAACCGAGCGTACCGGGTGTTGTGAAGACGCCATTCGCAGAGTTAGCAAGCGTGCTGCGATTGGTGTTTCCGCCACGGCGTTGGCATGATTCGCACCGGGACTCAAGGGTGAGCCTGAGGTACACGCGAGGAGGAAATGGGGAGAACGCCGTGAGCCTCGACAAAAAATTGATGCCCGTGCCCGACGGTCACCCCGACGTGTTCGACCGAGAATGGCCGCTGCGCGTCGGCGACATCGACCGCGCGGGCCGGCTGCGGCTGGACGCGGCTTGTCGGCACATCCAGGACATCGGTCAGGACCAACTGCGCGAGATGGGCTTCGAGGAGACCCACCCGCTGTGGATCGTCCGCAGGACCATGGTGGACCTTATCCGGCCGATCGAGTTCGGCGACATGCTGCGGTGTCGGCGCTGGTGCTCGGGCACCTCCAACCGGTGGTGTGAGATGCGAGTTCGTGTCGATGGCCGCAAGGGCGGCCTGATCGAATCCGAGGCGTTCTGGATCCACGTCAACCGGGAAACCGAGATGCCGGCCCGCATTGCCGACGACTTCCTCGCGGGTCTGCACCGGACCACGTCTGTTGATCGGCTGCGCTGGAAGGGCTATCTGAAGCCGGGCAGCCGGGATGATGCGTCGGAGATCCACGAGTTCCCGGTCCGGGTCACCGATATCGACTTGTTCGACCACATGAACAACGCTGTCTATTGGAGTGTGATCGAGGACTACCTGGCGTCGCATGCAGAGCTGCTGCGGGGCCCTTTGCGGGTGACCATCGAGCATGAGGCGCCGGTTGCGCTCGGCGACAAGCTGGAGATCATCTCCCACGTTCACCCGGCTGGTTCGACCGAGATATTCGGCCCGGGGTTGGTCGACCGCGCTGTTACAACGCTCACATATGTGGTTGGCGACGAGCCCAAGGCAGTCGCCTCGCTGTTCAATCTGTGACCGGATCCGCAGGACGTCGATCCGTGGGTTTACCTGCGGATTTGTCGTTACTGGCGGGTAGCTTCTGAAACGGTTCAGTTTTTGGGCGACTTCGCAAAATTTGCAAAAAGTCCGCAGGCCGTTGCCGAAATTCGCAAGTGAAATGGGTGGACCAGCGTTGACACGCTGTGCCATGGTCGAGTTAGCACACCAGTGAAGCTGCGCCGTTGACACCGCCTGGACGACGGTAGGGCGTCAGCGTTTTCGGCAATGAAAGACCGTTAAGGAGTTGTCTATGTCTGTCGTCGGCACCCCGAAGAGCGCGGAGCAGATCCAGCAGGAATGGGACACGAACCCGCGCTGGAAGGACGTCACCCGCACCTACTCCGCCGAGGACGTCGTCGCCCTCCAGGGCAGCGTGGTCGAGGAGCACACGCTGGCCCGCCGCGGTGCGGAGGTGCTGTGGGAGCAGCTGCACGACCTCGAGTGGGTCAACGCGCTGGGCGCGCTGACCGGCAACATGGCCGTCCAGCAGGTGCGCGCCGGCCTGAAGGCCATCTACCTGTCGGGCTGGCAGGTCGCCGGCGATGCCAACCTGTCCGGGCACACCTACCCCGACCAGAGCCTGTATCCCGCCAACTCGGTGCCGCAGGTGGTCCGCCGGATCAACAACGCACTGCAGCGCGCCGACCAGATCGCCAAGATCGAGGGCGATACTTCGGTGGAGAACTGGCTGGCGCCGATTGTCGCCGACGGCGAGGCCGGCTTTGGCGGCGCGCTCAACGTCTACGAGCTGCAGAAAGCCCTGATCGCCGCGGGCGTTGCGGGTTCGCACTGGGAGGACCAGTTGGCCTCTGAGAAGAAGTGCGGCCACCTGGGCGGCAAGGTGTTGATCCCGACCCAGCAGCACATCCGCACTTTGACGTCTGCTCGGCTCGCGGCCGATGTGGCTGATGTTCCCACGGTGGTGATCGCCCGTACCGACGCCGAGGCGGCCACGCTGATCACCTCCGACGTCGACGAGCGCGACCAGCCGTTCATCACCGGCGAGCGCACCCGGGAAGGCTTCTACCGCACCAAGAACGGCATCGAGCCTTGCATCGCTCGGGCGAAGGCCTACGCCCCGTTCGCCGACTTGATCTGGATGGAGACCGGTACCCCGGACCTCGAGGCCGCCCGGCAGTTCTCCGAGGCGGTCAAGGCGGAGTACCCGGACCAGATGCTGGCCTACAACTGCTCGCCATCGTTCAACTGGAAAAAGCACCTCGACGACGCCACCATCGCCAAGTTCCAGAAGGAGCTGGCAGCCATGGGCTTCAAGTTCCAGTTCATCACGCTGGCCGGCTTCCATGCGCTGAACTACTCGATGTTCGATCTGGCCTACGGCTACGCCCAGAACCAGATGAGCGCGTATGTCGAACTGCAGGAACGCGAGTTCGCCGCCGAAGAACGGGGCTACACCGCGACCAAGCACCAGCGCGAGGTCGGCGCCGGCTACTTCGACCGGATTGCCACCACCGTGGACCCGAATTCGTCGACCACCGCGTTGACCGGTTCCACCGAAGAGGGCCAGTTCCACTAGTCTGCCGAGCAGACGCAAAAGCACCCTTTTGCGGCGCAAAAGTGGCGCTTTTGCGTCTGCTCGCGCATTTGAGGAGGAACAGTGAGCGATGCGATCCAGCGGGTAGGGGTTGTCGGGGCCGGGCAGATGGGGTCCGGCATCGCCGAGGTCTCGGCTCGCGCCGGCGTCGAAGTGACGGTGTTCGAGCCGGCCGAGGCGTTGATCACCGCGGGACGCAACCGCATCGTGAAGTCGCTGGAGCGGGCCGTCAGCGCCGGCAAGGTAACCGAGCGCGAGCGTGACCGCGCCCTCGGCCTGTTGACCTTCACCACCGACCTCAACGACCTATCCGATAGGCAACTGGTGATCGAGGCCGTTGTCGAGGACGAGGCCGTCAAGTCCGAGATCTTCGCCGAGCTCGACCGGGTCGTCACCGATCCGGACGCGGTGCTGGCGTCGAATACCTCCAGCATCCCGATCATGAAGGTCGCCGCGGCCACCAAGCAGCCGCAACGGGTTCTTGGCCTGCATTTCTTCAATCCGGTCCCGGTGCTGCCGCTGGTCGAGTTGGTGCGCACGCTGGTCACCGACGAAGCCGCCGCCGCGCGCACGGAGGAGTTTGCCAGTACTGTGCTGGGCAAACAGGTCGTGCGTTGCTCCGACCGCTCCGGATTCGTGGTCAATGCGCTCCTGGTGCCGTATTTGCTGTCGGCGATTCGGATGGTCGAGGCCGGGTTTGCCACCGTCGAAGATGTCGACAAGGCCGTTGTTGCGGGGTTATCGCACCCGATGGGTCCGCTGCGGCTTTCCGATCTTGTCGGCCTAGACACCCTCAAGCTGATCGCGGACAAGATGTTCGAAGAATTCAAAGAACCGCACTACGGGCCCCCTCCGCTGTTGCTGCGTATGGTTGAGGCGGGCCAGTTGGGAAAGAAATCGGGTCGAGGTTTCTACACGTACTGAAGTGTATGAACGGCCCCCAGGCTTGACGCAAGGCGAGATCACAGACCGAGACGGTGTGGTTACGATCGTGTGACAGCCGTTGCGTACATCGGGTAGTATTTCCGCGATCAACAGATGAGAGGTTCGGCCGGCATGACTGAGTTAAGGCCCTTTTACGAAGAGTCGCAATCGATTTACGACGTTTCCGACGAGTTTTTCTCACTGTTTCTAGACCCCACGATGGCTTACACCTGCGCGTACTTCGAGCGTGAGGACATGACTCTCGAAGAAGCGCAAAACGCGAAGTTCGATTTGGCGCTGGACAAGTTGCATCTTGAGCCCGGGATGACGCTGCTCGATATTGGCTGCGGCTGGGGTGGTGGGCTGCAACGAGCGATCGAGAACTACGATGTGAACGTCATCGGTATCACGCTCAGTCGCAATCAGTTCGAGTACAGCAAAGCGAAATTGGCGAAAATTCCCACCGAACGCAGCGTCCAGGTGCGGCTGCAGGGCTGGGATGAGTTCACGGACAAGGTCGACCGTATTGTCAGCATCGGTGCCTTCGAAGCATTCAAAATGGAGCGTTATGCGGCATTCTTTGAGCGTTCCTACGACATACTTCCAGATGACGGCCGGATGCTGCTGCACACAATTCTGACCTATACGCAGAAGCAGATGCATGAGATGGGCGTCAAGGTGACGATGAGCGATGTGCGGTTTATGAAATTCATCGGCGAAGAAATTTTTCCGGGCGGACAGTTACCGGCGCAGGAAGACATCTTCAAATTTGCGCAGGCGGCGGACTTTTCGGTGGAGAAGGTGCAATTGCTGCAGCAGCATTACGCTCGGACGCTAAACATCTGGGCGGCGAATCTGGAGGCTAACAAGGACCGCGCCATTGCTCTTCAGTCCGAGGAGATTTACAACAAATACATGCACTATCTGACCGGATGTGAGCACTTCTTCCGCAAGGGCATCAGCAACGTGGGACAGTTCACACTGACCAAGTAGCCCATCGCCGCCCGAGCACCCCAGGGGTTGCGGAGCTCACGCCGGGTGTGGCTTGACGCCCGGGCACCGGCCGGTGGGTAGCCAGCGCGCTTTGTCCGGTTACTTTTCCAGTGTGAACTGGTCGACGTCGGTGTAACCCTGGCGGAACAGCTTCGCGCAGCCGGTCAGGTACTTCATGTAGCGGTCGTAGACAGTCTGCGACTGGATCGCGATGGCCTGATCTTTGTTGGCCTCGAGCGCTGTGGCCCACATGTCCAGCGTCCTGGCGTAGTGCAGCTGCAATGACTGGACCGCGGTGACCCGGAAGCCGACCTTCTCGGCGTACTCGTGCACCGTCGGGATGGACGGCAGCCAGCCACCGGGGAAGATCTCGGCCAGGATGAATTTGGTGAAGTGAACCAGTTCGTGGGTCAACGTCAGGCCCTTTTCCCTGCCTTCTTTGAAGGTGGGGCGCACGATGGTGTGCAGCAACATCTTGCCGTCGGCCGGCAACGTGCGGTGGGTCACCTCGAAGAAATGGTGGTAGCGCTGGTGGCCGAAGTGCTCGAACGCGCCGATCGAGACGATGCGGTCGACGGGCTCGTCAAATTTCTCCCATCCCTCCAGCAACACTCGTCTGGAGCGGGGGGTGTCCATTTGGTCGAACATTTTCTGGACATGACCGGCCTGGTTCTCCGACAACGTCAGGCCCACGACATTGACGTCGTATTTCTCGATGGCGCGCCGCATGGTCGCGCCCCAGCCGCAGCCGATGTCCAGCAACGTCATCCCGGGTTCGAGGTTCAGCTTGCCCAGGGCCAGGTCGATCTTGGCGATCTGGGCCTCCTGCAGCGTCATGTCGTCGCGTTCGAAGTAGGCACAGCTGTAGGTCTGGGTGGGGTCCAAGAACAGCCGGAAAAAGTCGTCGGAGAGGTCGTAATGAGCTTGCACGTTTCCAAAATGCGGCGTGAGCTGCACGGACATACCGATTGAGCCTTTCTGTGTTCCGAGGCCCGCATCCGCTTGCCTCGACGCACCCCTGATCTATCCCCGATGCATCCCTTGCATGCTAGCTGCTGAAAGGCGGCCCAGTCGCAATCGGCGCCATGACCAGCTGTCGCAGCCGTCAGCGAAAATCACCAGGCGCGCCGCCAGGCACCGATCGCCAGGCCCACAACCAGCAGCGCACCGGCCTGACGCACGTGCAGCCAGGCCAACGCGGCATACCACAGCGGCCACACCGGAAACGCCGGTGGCGGCTGCTGGGGCCGCCGTCGCAGGAAATAGGGCCACACTTTCGCCAGCCGGGGCAGCGCCCCGGCGACCAGCAACGCGGCCAGGGCATGGCAGCCAGCATGACGTTTACGGCGATAAGTAGGTAGAAGCCGACCATCATGGCCAGTGTCACGGTGCGCGCGCACGTTTCGCCGAGTAGCACCGGCAGCGTTCGGATACCCAGCGGTTCGTCGTAACCGATCTTGTCGATGTGCTTACCCATCAGCACCGTGGTGCACAACAGCCCGTAGGGGAGCGACGCCAGCACGACCTCCCAACCGCCCGCGCCCACCGCGGCGTAGTAGGTTCCAGCGCACGCTCGGGTGAGCCGCAGCTGGTGGTTCGTCGAGGCGTGGTATATGCGGCACGGTTGGCCCCGGTAGCGGCCGGGTGCTGGGCATAGCGGGCGCGCGCGTAGGTGGCGCTGTCAGTACCGACATCGGTGTCGTAGAGATCGTTCATAAGGTTGTTGGCGATGTGCGGCGCATGTGATTCCCACCACAGGACGAGCCAGCGCCAATCCAAGCCAGGCTCGCCGATCGCCAACAGCCCCGCGACCAGGCCGGAGACCAGGGTCATCGGCAGCACTGCGGCCCGGGTGACGACGAGCCACCGGGTGACCGTGTCGGTCGGCCCGTCAGCTGGCGGGTTGGTGGTGCGAAGTGCGTAGGCCCACGATCTGAGCCGGGAGCCCGCGCCCGCGTCGGGCATCCCTAAAGCCTAGACCTGCCCCCAGGCAGGCACGATCGGCGAAGGATGCGGCTGCTCGCGAAACTTCTCCAACGATCCGCCGGCCTCGACGATGCCGCACAGTGCGCTCCAGCTCAGCATCGTCAGGTAGTCGATCAGTTCGTCACTGCTCATGCGCGGGTCTGACATCCAGGAGTGGGTGGCCAGCTGCACGCCGCCCACGATCAGATATGCCCACGGCTCGACTCCGCCGGTGTCCATCCCGGCTTCTTGCATGCGGCGGCGCAGCATCACCGCGAGCATGCGGGCAATGATTCGCTCCGAGTCGGCAATCACTTTGCTTTTGCTGGCCGAGCTATTCGCCATCACGAACCGATACGGCTCCGGTTGGGCCGCCACGGTCTCGACATAGACCCGGATGATTTCGCGGGTCAGTTCGAAACCATCCATATCGGCCGACAGCGCAGCGATCATGTTGGGGATCAAGGTGGTCTGCGTGAACCGCATCATCACGGCGGTCGTCAGGTCGTTTTTGTCGACGAAGTAGCGGTAGAGCACGGTCTTGGAGACCCCGATCTCGGCCGCTATCTCGTCCATGCTGAGGAAGCGGCCATGCCGGCGAATCGCCTCAATCGTGCCGTCCACCAGCTCATTGCGGCGCTCCACCTTGTGCTGGTGCCAGCGTCGCTTGCGACCATCCGTCTTCACGGTCACGGCCGGGATACGCTCTGCCACTGTTGCCAATTCCCATTCACTAGACGCTCCCGATACTACGGCCAATTGGGGGTCCTGCTGGCACATTGGACGCGCGCGCGGGGTGCGCAGGACAGTGTCGTCACATTAACTGGTGCCGGTGATAGCGGATGATGGTGTGGTGGCACATAGAGCCGAGGTGTCGGGCTCGCCGCCGCCACGGCTGAATTTGAGCACCCAGCCGACGGTGGCGCGGCGTGTCCGCGCCTCCTTCGCGGAATCCTTCGCCGCAGCCGATCCGGAGGCGGATGCCGCCCGGCGGATGGCGCTGCGTCGGATGAAAGTGGTGGCAGTGGGGTTTTTGGTAGGCGCCACCGGCGTGTTCCTCGCTTGTCGCTGGGCACAGGCCGATGGCGCTGACCACGCGTGGCTGGGTTATCTGGGCGCTGCGGCGGAAGCCGGTATGGTCGGCGCCTTGGCGGACTGGTTCGCGGTGACCGCGCTGTTCAAGCATCCGCTAGGCATTCCGATCCCGCATACGGCGATCATCAAGCGCAAGAAGGATCAGCTGGGCGAGGGCCTGGGCACCTTCGTGCGGGAGAATTTCCTGTCGCCGCCGGTCGTGGAGACCAAGCTGCGTGATGCGCAGATACCGAGTCGGCTTGGCAAGTGGTTGTCAGAGGCCACGCATGCCCAGCGGGTGGCGGCCGAGACCGCAACGGTGCTGCGGGTGCTGGTGGAGCTGCTGCGTGACGAGGACATCCAGCAGGTGATCGACCGGATGATTGTGCGTCGTATCGCCGAACCGCAGTGGGGTCCGCCGGCGGGCCGGGTGCTGGCGACGTTGCTGGCCGAGAATCGGCAGGAAGCCTTTATCCAATTGTTGGCCGATCGGGCGTTCCAGTGGTCGCTCAACGCCGGGGTGGTGATCCAGCGGGTGGTGGAGCGTGACTCGCCGAGTTGGTCGCCCCGATTCATCGACCACCTGGTTGGCGACCGTATCCACCGTGAGTTGATGGAATTTACCGACAAGGTGCGCCGCAACCCCGATCACGAGTTGCGCCGTTCGGCTACCCGCTTCTTGTTCGATTTCGCTGACGACCTGCAACACGATCCGGCCACTGTCGCGCGCGCCGACGCGATCAAAGAGGAGCTAATGGCGCGCGATGAGATCGCCACTGCGGCCGCGGCGGCGTGGAAGACACTGAAGCGGTTGGTGCTCGAGGGTGTTGACGACCCGTCCAGTGCGTTGCGCACCCGCATCACCGATGCGGTCATCCGGATCGGCGAATCGCTTCGTGACGATGCCGACCTGCGTGACAAGGTAGACAGTTGGACGGTGCGGGCGGCCCAACATCTGGTCTCGGAGTACGGGGTGGAGATCACCGCGATCATCACCGAGACGATCGAGCGCTGGGACGCCGAGGAAGCCAGCCGGCGAATCGAACTGCACGTCGGCCGAGACCTGCAGTTCATTCGGATCAACGGAACAGTGGTCGGGGCGATGGCAGGGTTGGCGATCTATGCGATCGCGCAACTGTTGTTCTGACGGGTGCTAACAAACGCTTGCAATAGCAAGCACTTGGACGTACTCTGGTGGCCGTTGCACCGATCACCCCGAGCTAGGAGTAGCCAATGTCGTCGGAGGAGAAGCTGGCCGCCAAGGTGTCCACCAAGGCCTCCGATGTGGCTTCCGACATCGGCAGCTTCATCAGGTCGCAACGTGAGACGGCGCACGTCTCGATGCGGCAGCTCGCCGAGCGGTCCGGCGTCAGCAATCCGTACCTGAGCCAGGTTGAGCGCGGATTGCGTAAGCCGTCCGCCGACGTGTTGAGCCAGATCGCAAAGGCGCTGCGGGTCTCGGCCGAAGTCCTTTATGTGCGCGCCGGGATTCTCGAGCCCAGCGAGACCAGTCAGGTGCGTGACGCCATCATCACCGATACGGCGATCACCGAGCGTCAGAAGCAGATTCTGCTCGATATCTACGCGTCATTTACCCACCAGAACGAAGCCACCCGGGAGGAGTGTCCGAGCGATCCGACACCGACCGATGACTAGCCGTTGGCCGGCTGTTTTGCGCACCGGCTGGCGGGTAATCAAACCTGAAGGACAGTCATCTGGGTGAGGTCGACCGCAGGCTGATCCAGCCGATCGGCCGCGCTGGCCAACAGCGACTCCGTCGATGACGTGCAGCAAAGGAGACATGTAGTGACCGGATCAGCTGGGCCTGACATCTACGAACTCGACCGACAACCGACCCGACGATCAGAAGGTTTCCCCGGCAAGTCGCGTGCCATGTCAATCCGCGGGTCTTGACTAGTCCTCCCTGGAGGAGCCGACGCTTGCCCCAACGTCCAGACCAAAGATGTAAGAACGCCGATATCAGAAAATAGTTAATGAAAGGAATACCCATGGCTGAAAACTCGAACATTGATGACATCAAGGCTCCGTTGCTTGCCGCGCTTGGAGCGGCCGACCTGGCCTTGGCCACTGTCAACGAGTTGATCACGAACCTGCGTGAGCGTGCGGAGGAGACTCGTACGGACACCCGCAGCCGGGTCGAGGAGAGCCGTGCTCGCCTGACCAAGCTGCAGGAAGATCTGCCCGAGCAGCTCACCGAGCTGCGTGAGAAGTTCACCGCCGAGGAGCTGCGTAAGGCCGCCGAGGGCTACCTCGAGGCCGCGACTAGCCGGTACAACGAGCTGGTCGAGCGCGGTGAGGCCGCTCTAGAGCGGCTGCGCAGCCAGCAGAGCTTCGAGGAAGTGTCGGCGCGCGCCGAAGGCTACGTGGACCAGGCGGTGGAGTTGACCCAGGAGGCGTTGGGTACGGTCGCATCGCAGACCCGCGCGGTCGGTGAGCGTGCCGCCAAGCTGGTCGGCATCGAGCTGCCTAAGAAGGCTGCTCCGGCCAAGAAGGCCGCTCCGGCCAAGAAGGCCGCTCCGGCCAAGAAGGCGGCGGCCAAGAAGGCGCCCGCGAAGAAGGCGGCGGCCAAGAAGGTCACCCAGAAGTAGTCGGGCTCCGAATCACCATCGACTCCGAGTCGCCCACGGGGCGACTCGGAGTCGACGTGTTGGATGCAAACCGCATAGTCTGAATGCGTGAGCCACCTCGTGGGTACCGTCATGCTGGTATTGCTGGTCGCCGTCTTGGTGACAGCGGTGTACGCGTTTGTGCATGCTGCGTTGCAGCGGCCCGATGCCTATACCGCCGCCGACAAGCTGACCAAGCCGGTGTGGTTGGTGATCCTGGGCGCGGCCGTGGCGTTGGCCTCCATCCTGTATCCCGTTTTGGGTGTGCTCGGGATGGCGATGTCCGCCTGTGCGTCCGGCGTGTATCTGGTCGACGTGCGGCCCAAGCTTCTCGAGATTCAGGGCAAGTCGCGCTAACGGAATGAAAGCCCTGGTGGCCGTGTCGGCGGTGGCCGTCGTCGCACTGCTCGGTGTATCTTCCGCCCAAGCTGATCCCGAGGCGGATCCCGGCGCAGGTGAGGCCAACTATGGTGGCCCCCCAAGTTCCCCACGTCTTGTCGATCACACCGAATGGGCGCAGTGGGGAAGTCTGCCCAGCCTCCGGGTCTACCCGTCCCAAGTTGGGCGTACAGCCTCCCGCCGCCTCGGGATGGCCGCTGCCGACGCGGCCTGGGCCGAGGTTCTCGCGCTGTCACCGGAGGCCGACACTGCCGGCATGCGCGCGCAGTTCATCTGCCACTGGCAGTACGCCGAAATCAGACAACCCGGCAAACCCAGCTGGAACCTCGAGCCGTGGCGGCCGGTCGTCGACGACTCGGAGATGTTGGCTTCCGGCTGCAATCCGGGCAGCCCTGAAGAGTCGTTTTAGTGCTCGGCCAACCGACTCGGGCGCAGTTGGCCGCGCTGGTAGACCACACCCTGCTCAAGCCTGAGACCACCCGTGCCGATGTGGCCGCGCTGGTCGCCGAAGCCGCCGAACTCGGCGTCTACGCGGTCTGCGTGTCGCCGTCGATGGTGCCAGTTGCGGTCCAAGCCGGTGGTGTGCGGGTTGCGGCGGTGACGGGCTTCCCGTCGGGCAAGCACGTGTCCTCGGTCAAGGCGCATGAGGCGGCTGCGGCCCTGGCATCCGGCGCCAGTGAGATCGACATGGTCATCGACATCGGGGCTGCGCTGTGCGGTGACATCGACGCAGTGCGCTCCGACATCGAGGCGGTGCGTGCCGCTGCGGCCGGGGCTGTGCTCAAGGTGATCGTGGAGTCGGCGGTGCTGTTGGGACAGTCAAACGCGCACACGTTGGTGGATGCGTGTCGTGCCGCCGAGGATGCCGGTGCCGACTTCGTCAAAACCTCGACTGGGTGTCATCCGGCCGGCGGGGCCACGGTGCGTGCCGTCGAGCTGATGGCCGAGACGGTCGGCCCTCGGCTAGGGGTCAAAGCCAGCGGTGGGATCCGCACCGCCGCCGACGCGGTCGCGATGCTCAACGCCGGTGCCACCAGGTTGGGCCTGTCCGGCACCCGGGCGGTGCTCGATGGGCTCAGCTGACAGCTGAGCGCGCGGGTGGCGGCGTCAAATGTGCGAGAAGCAGGGATTCTGGATGCCGGTGGGGATAGCCGCGTCGCGAGTTGAGAACCGGCTCACCACGCCGGTCGAGGTGACTTGCACGCTGTCCGCGTGAATCCCCAACGGGTAGTTCTTGGTCAGGCTGGAGGTGAACTCGTTCAGCGTCGACTGAACGGTTTCTTTCGGCAGCGAGAACCCGAGCGTGTTGAAATTGATGATCTGCAGCTCCAATCCTTTGCCAGCCACTATCGGCTTGGCTGTGATGTTGTTCAGCAGGCCCTTCAGTTCGACGGTGCCGTCTGCGGGGTGAGTGACCACGCTGCTGGTGACGAAAGCGCCCAGGATCGGAATCGCGTTTTGCACCGATTCCTTGATGCCTTCCGACGACCAGGTAATGGTGGCGTCCAGGGCGCCGATCGTGCCCCTAGAGTTGGGGGTGTTCTTGAGCCGGACGTTCTGGATCGTGAGCTTTATCTGCATGCCCTTGGCATCGCGGATCTGATTGCCCGCGGTTTCCACCGAGATATTGGTGAAGTGCCGCGTAGCGACCTGCCACAGCAGCAGCGGCGCCACACCGAAGGATGCGGTGGCTTGGTCTTTGACCACGCATGCGACCGCTTGGGCGACCTTGCTATTGGCAACATGGCGAGCGTATAGCTCGCCTCCGATCAGCCCGGCGAGGACGAGCGAAAACACGATGATCAGGACAAGAAAGACGGTTAGCGGGTCGCGGCGGGCACGTCGTTTGGTCTTCACCGCCGCTGGCTCTTCCTCTTGCGCAGCCAGCAGGCCCGTTGGGTCCCACGCCTGGTGCGCAGCTTGGCGGCCGGATCGCCGTGTGTGGGCATGCGACGCAGCCAGATGCTCAGTTTGCGGCTGCTGCTCCGGTTGGGTGGGCGGACTCACCGGTTCTTGGATATGACCCGCGGGCTCGCCGGGGCGCAGTCGACCGGTGGATGCTTCGGACGATGCCGGGGGTCGGGCGAGCGGACCTTGATCCCCAGGGCGCGCCCAGGGCGACGGGTCGTTCGGTGGACCTTGCGGGTTGGTCACCCACGCGATTGTGCCTTATCGATCTGAACGAAGTCTGTCTGGTTGCGTAGCACCGCAATGCGGTCGCGAGCCGCGGCCACATTGTCGACATCGATGTCGGCGACCAGCAGTTGCGGCTGGGTGCCAGCTGACACCACCACCTCGCCTAGCGGCGAGGCCACCAGGCTGCCGCCTACCCCGGTCGGTGCAGCCGAGCTCGCCCCCACGCCGGTGCGGGCATCACCTGGGTCTGCTTGGCCGGCCGCGGCGACGTAACTCATGGAGTCTAGCGCCCGGGCGCGGGCCAGCAACGTCCACTGTTCGAGTTTGCCCGGACCGGAACCCCAGGATGCACAGACCGCGATCAGTTGGGCCCCGCGCCGCGCCAGCTCGGTATAAAGGGCGGGAAAGCGAATGTCGTAGCAAACGGTCAAACCCACCCGCACGCCGTCGACCACGACTACCACCGGTTCGCGCCCGGGTGCGACGGTACGTGACTCGGTGAAGCCGAACGCGTCATAGAGGTGGATCTTGTGGTAGTGCGCGTCCGGCTGATTGGGCGTGCCCGGGCCGGCTGCGATCAGCGTGTTTGTTACCCGCCCGTCGCCGGTCGGGGTGAACATGCCGGCGATCACGGTGATGCCCGCCTCGGTCGCGATCCGTCGGACTCCGTTTGCCCAGGGTCCGTCGACGGGCTCGGCGACCTGCCGCAGCGGGACACCGAGCCGGCACATGGTCGCCTCAGGAAACACCACCAGCTGTGCGCCCGCGGTGGCGGCTTCGCCGGCGTACTTGCCGACCAGTTGCAGATTGGCGGCGGGGTCGGTACCGCTGCGGATTTGCGCCAACGCGATTCGCATGCGCGCCAGCCTAGGCCCGGCGACGAGCGCGCCGCACCGGCGCGCGCAGGAGCCGGGCAATCCAGCTTGCGCCCGGCGACGAGCGCGCCGCACCGGCGCGCGCAGGAGCCGGGCAATCCAGCTTGCGCCCGGCGACGAGCGCGCCGTACCGGCGCGCGCAGGAGCCGGGCAAGCTGGCACCTCAGACGTTGTTCGTGATCCACAGCGTGGTGAAGCGCTGTTCGATGGTCACTAGCTGGCTTAATTGGGTGCCGATAAGCCTCTCCAGCTTCCCGCCAATGAACGGGATACGCACCTGGATGGTGACCTGCAGCGTCATTCGGGAGCCACCCGACTCCGGTATGGGCGAGAGCACGGCGGTGCCCCACAAGTTCACCGGAGCGTCCACGATCGATCCCGCAATGGACGCGGTCGCGATGCCTTCCTTGACCGGGCCCCAGGTCTCCTCGCGCCGTACCGAAAGATCGCCCCGGTGCAACTGTGTGACCAGGCCGGGCAGATTGTGACTGCGCACCATCTGCAGGGTGACGACTTCGATGGTGCCGTCGTCTCCGGAGTCGCCACCTACGCGTATCGACTCAAGGGTCGCGACGTCGACCGGCGTTTCGGCCAGTCTGGCTTTCCAGTAGTCCGCCTCGTAGAAAGCCCGATGAACCTCCTCGACGCTGCCCTCGTAGTCGGCCGACATGTCGAATGAACGCGGCATAGCAGGTCAGGCTACCCTTACGGGCCATGAAACGGAGCGGTGTCGGTTCGCTCTTTGCCGGTGCGCATATTGCCGAGGCGGTCCCGTTGGCGCCGCTGACCACTTTGCGTGTGGGCCCGATCGCCCGACGTGTCATCACTTGCACCAGCGCCGAACAGGTGGTGGCTGCGCTGCGGCACCTGGATTCGGCGGCCAAGACCGGAGCTGACCGCCCGCTGGTGTTTGCTGGTGGCTCCAATTTGGTGATCGCCGAGAACCTGACCGACCTGACCGTGGTGCGGTTGGCCAATAGCGGCATCACCATCGACGGTAACTTGGTGCGGGCCGAGGCCGGTGCGGTCTTCGATGACGTGGTGGTTAGGGCCATCGAACAGGGTCTGGGCGGACTGGAATGCCTGTCTGGCATCCCAGGATCGGCCGGGGCGACACCCGTGCAGAACGTGGGGGCGTATGGCGCGGAGGTGTCTGACACCATCACTCGGGTTCGGCTTTTGGATCGGTGCACGGGTGAGGTGCGTTGGGTATCCGCGCGCGACCTGCGCTTCGGCTATCGCACGAGCGTGCTCAAACACGCTGATGGGCTTGCGGTGCCCACCGTGGTCTTGGAGGTGGAGTTTGCGCTGGATCCGTCGGGCCGCAGCGCACCGCTGCGCTACGGCGAGCTGATCGCCGCGCTGAATGCGACCAGCGGCGAGCGCGCCGACCCGCAAGCGGTCCGCGAAGCGGTGCTGGCCCTGCGGGCACGCAAGGGCATGGTGCTGGACCCGACCGACCATGACACCTGGAGCGTGGGATCGTTCTTCACAAACCCGGTGGTCACCCAGGATGTTTACGAACGGCTGGCCGGTGACGCGGCCACCAGAAAGGACGGTCCGGTCCCGCACTATCCCGCGCCCGACGGCGTCAAGCTGGCCGCCGGCTGGCTGGTGGAACGGGCCGGCTTCGGCAAGGGCTATCCGGATGCCGGCGCCGCCCCATGCCGGCTTTCCACCAAACATGCGCTGGCGCTGACAAATCGTGGCGGGGCCACCGCCGAAGATGTGGTGACGCTGGCGCGCGCCGTGCGCGATGGGGTCCATGATGTGTTTGGTATCACACTAAAACCCGAACCCGTGCTGATCGGCTGCATGTTGTAGCTGCGTTTTCGCGGCGGGGCGGCGTGGCGCGCATTGCTTAGGGCTGGTTGCCAGGCGTTCTGTGGTCATTCGTGTGCTGTTTCGCCCGGTATCTTTGATACCCGTGAATAACTCCAGCACCCCCCAGAGTCAGGGGCCGATCAGTCGGCGTCTGGCGTTGACGGCCCTTGGGTTTGGGGTGTTGGCACCGAACGTTCTGGTCGCGTGCGCCGGCAAAGTGACCAAGCTGGCCGAGAAGAGGCCGCCACCGGCGCCTCGTCTGACTTTCCGGCCTGCCGACTCTGCCGCCGACGTGGTGCCGATCGCGCCGATCAGCGTCGAGGTCGGTGACGGCTGGTTTCAGCGGGTCGCGCTGACCAATTCGGCAGGCAAGGTCGTCGCCGGGGCATACAGCCGGGATCGCACCATCTACACGATCACCGAGCCGCTGGGCTACGACACGACCTACACCTGGAGCGGTTCGGCCGTCGGCCATGACGGCAAGGCGGTTCCGGTGGCGGGCAAGTTCACCACCGTGGCACCCGTCAAGACGATCAACGCGGGATTCCAGCTCGCCGACGGCCAGACCGTCGGGATCGCGGCGCCGGTGATTATTCAGTTCGATTCACCGATCAGCGACAAGGCCGCCGTCGAGCGGGCACTAACCGTGACCACCGACCCGCCTGTCGAGGGCGGCTGGGCCTGGCTGCCCGACGAGGCGCAGGGCGCTCGCGTGCACTGGCGTCCTCGGGAGTACTACCCGGCGGGTACCACCGTCGACGTCGACGCCAAGCTGTATGGGCTGCCGTTCGGCGACGGCGCGTACGGCGCGCAGGATATGTCGTTGCACTTCCAGATCGGTCGTCGTCAGGTGGTCAAGGCCGAAGTCTCGTCGCACCGCATCCAAGTCGTCACCGATGCCGGCGTCATCATGGACTTCCCGTGCAGCTACGGCGAGGCCGACTTGGCGCGCAACGTCACCCGCAACGGCATCCACGTCGTCACCGAGAAATACTCGGACTTCTACATGTCCAACCCGGCCGCCGGTTACAGCCATATCCACGAACGTTGGGCGGTGCGGATTTCCAACAACGGCGAGTTCATCCATGCCAACCCTATGAGCGCCGGTGCCCAGGGCAACAGCAATGTCACCAACGGCTGTATCAACCTGTCGACGGAGAACGCCGAACAGTACTACCGCAGCGCGGTCTACGGTGACCCGGTTGAGGTGACCGGCAGTTCGATCCAGCTGTCCTACGCCGACGGTGACATCTGGGACTGGGCGGTGGACTGGGACACCTGGGTGTCGATGTCGGCGCTACCGCCACCGGCGGCCAAACCGGCGGCGACGCAAATCCCGGTCACCGCCCCGGTCACGCCGTCGGATGCCCCCACCCCGTCCGGCACACCCACGACTACTAACGGACCGGGTGGGTAGCGCGACGGCTAGCTGATGCCTGGTCGCGGGGCCGGATGACGATCTGGTCAAGGTTGACGTGTGAGGGCCGGGTGGCCACGAATCCGATCACCTCGGCGACGTCGGCGGCTACTAGCGGTGTCATGCCGGCATAAACCGCGTCCGCGCGTTGCTGGTCGCCGTCGAAGCGGACCAGCGAAAATTCGGTCTCGACCGCACCTGGAGCGATCTCGGTGAGCCGGACCGGCTTCCCCAGCAGTTCGCCGCGCAGCGTGCGATGCAGCGCGCCCTGCGCGTGCTTGGCAGCGGTGTAGCCGGCGCCGCCGTCGTACACCTCGATCGCGGCGATCGAGGTGACGGTGACGATCAGGCCGTCGCCGGAGTCGATCAGCTTGGGCAGCAGCGCGCGGGTTACCCGCAGCGTGCCCAGTACGTTGGTGTCCCACATCCATCGCCAGTGCTCCAAATCGGCATCGGCGACGAACTGAAGCCCCTTGGCGCCACCGGCGTTGTTGACCAGCACGTCCACCCGGCTCAGCGCGCGGGCCAACGCTTCGACGGCGGCGTCGTCAGTGACATCGGCCACAATTGCGGTTCCGCCGATCTGGTTGGCCAGCGCGGTGATCCGGTCCGCCCGACGCGCCACCGCGACCACGTGAAACCCCTGGGCCGCAAGGGTTCTCGCGGTTGCCTCGCCGATACCGGAACTGGCGCCGGTGACCACGGCGACTCGCTTGCGGGTGCCGATTGTCGTCATCGGGACAACTCTAATAAACGTGCTAAATTCTCGGTGTGTACCACAGCGCCTTGTTCCGCACGACGACCGCGTGTCTTTTCGCGGGCGCGTGTTGTTGCCGCCCCCTTTGCCGCGCCTGACCGATACACGTCAGCAGGTGTGGCCAACAGGACCCGGCCATTGGAACTCGGAGAAGAACGCCCGTGTACTCGACTAACCGCACCTCACAGTCACTCAGCCGCAAGCCCGGCCGCAAGCACCAGCTGCGATCGCACCGTTACGTCATGCCGCCGTCGCTGCACCTGTCCGATTCCGCGGCTGCGTCCGTCTTCCGGGCCGTGCGTTTGCGTGGTCCGGTCGGTCGGGACGTAATTGCTGGATCTACGTCGCTGAGCATCGCGACGGTGAACCGCCAGGTCATCGCACTGCTGGAAGCGGGCCTCCTGCGTGAGCGGGCGGACCTGGCGGTTTCCGGGGCTATCGGGCGCCCACGCGTGCCTGTCGAAGTAAACCACGAGCCTTTTGTCACCCTGGGCATCCACATCGGTGCCCGGACCACCAGCATCGTGGCCACCGACCTGTTCGGCCGCACGCTCGACACGGTGGAGACCCCGACCCCGCGTAACGCTGCCGGGGCCGCGCTGACCTCACTGGCCGACAGCGCTGACCGATACTTGCAGCGCTGGCGCCGGCGCCGTGCGCTGTGGGTCGGGGTGACGCTTGGTGGTGCAGTCGACAGTGCCACCGGTCATGTCGACCATCCGCGGCTCGGTTGGCGTCAGGCTCCGGTCGGACCCGTGCTGGCGGATGCCCTAGGCCTGCCCGTGTCGGTGGCGTCCCACGTCGACGCCATGGCCGGGGCCGAGCTGATGCTCGGCATGCGGCGGTTCGCACCGAGCTCGTCGACGAGCCTCTACGTCTACGCCCGCGAAACCGTAGGCTATGCGCTGATGATCGGTGGGCGGGTGCACTGCCCGGCCAGTGGTCCCGGCACCATCGCGCCCCTGCCCGTCCACTCTGAAATGCTCGGCGGTACCGGGCAGCTGGAGTCCACTGTCAGCGACGAGGCGGTTTTGGCTGCTGCCCGCCGGCTGCGGATCATCCCCGGCATCGCTTCGAGGACCCGGACCGGTGGGTCCGCTACCGCCATCACCGACTTGCTGCGAGTGGCACGAGCCGGTAATCAGCAAGCCAAGGAGCTGCTGGCGGAGCGGGCCCGCGTGCTCGGTGGGGCGGTCGCGCTGCTGCGTGACTTACTCAATCCCGACGAAGTGGTGGTGGGTGGCCAGGCGTTTACCGAATATCCCGAGGCGATGGAGCAGGTGGAGGCGGCGTTTACGGCAGGGTCGGTGCTGGCGCCGCGTGACATCCGCGTGACCGTTTTCGGCAACCGGGTGCAGGAGGCCGGGGCAGGCATCGTGTCCCTAAGCGGGCTCTATGCCGATCCATTGGGTGCCTTGCGGCGATCGGGCGCGCTGGATGCCCGGCTGCAGGACACCGCCCCGGAGGCGCTCGCGTGATCGGCTGACGAGCCGCGTCCGCGCGTGTCACTTCGGTTCCTGCAAGGATGGCAGGTGTGCGGCACGATGACGGTTCAGGGTTGATCGCCCAGCGCCGTCCGGTCCGCGGCGAGGGTGCCACCCGCTCGCGCGGCCCATCCGGGCCATCCAATCGGAATGTTTCGGCAGCAGACGACCCGCGCCGGGTTGCGCTGCTGGCGGTGCACACCTCACCGCTGGCACAGCCGGGCACCGGTGACGCCGGCGGCATGAACGTCTACATGCTGCAAAGTGCGCTGCACCTGGCCCGTCGGGGCATCGAGGTGGAGATCTTCACCCGGGCCACCGCATCGGCAGATCCACCGGTGGTGCGGGTGGCACCCGGGGTGCTGGTGCGCAACGTGGTGGCGGGGCCCTTCGAGGGTTTGGACAAGTACGACCTGCCCACCCAGCTTTGTGCGTTCGCCGCCGGGGTGCTGCGCGCCGAGGCGGTCCACGAACCGGGTTACTACGACATCGTGCACTCGCACTACTGGCTGTCGGGTCAGGTCGGCTGGCTGGCGCGCGACCGCTGGGCGGTGCCGTTGGTGCACACCGCACACACGCTGGCCGCCGTGAAGAACGCGGCACTGGCCGACGGCGACGGACCCGAGCCGCCGCTGCGTACGGTCGGGGAGCAGCAGGTCGTCGACGAGGCGGATCGGTTGATCGTCAACACCGACGATGAAGCCAGGCAAGTGATTTCGCTTCATGGTGCCGATCCGGCACGAATCGACGTGGTCCATCCCGGTGTCGATCTGGACGTGTTCCGCCCGGGTGATCGGCGCGCGGCCCGGGCCGCGCTAGGACTACCAGTTGACGAGCGCGTGGTGGCCTTCGTCGGACGCATCCAGCCGCTGAAGGCACCCGACATTGTGCTGCGTGCGGCCGCCAAGTTGCCCGGGGTGCGCATCATCGTGGCCGGCGGACCGTCGGGCAGCGGTCTGGCTTCACCGGACGGACTGGTCCGGCTCGCCGACGAACTGGGCATCTCTGCACGGGTGACGTTTCTGCCGCCGCAGTCCCACACGGATCTGGCCACCTTGTTTCGGGCGGCGGACCTGGTTGCGGTGCCGAGCTACTCCGAGTCGTTCGGCCTGGTTGCTGTGGAGGCCCAAGCGTGCGGCACACCGGTGGTGGCCGCGGCGGTGGGCGGGCTGCCCGTCGCGGTGCGCGACGGGATCACCGGCACCCTGGTGTCCGGGCACGAGGTCGGTCAGTGGGCCGACGCCATCGATCACCTGCTGCGGTTGTGTGCCGGGCCACGGGGACGGGTGATGAGCCGGGCGGCGGCACGGCACGCCGCCACGTTCTCGTGGGAGAACACCACCGACGCGCTGTTGGCCAGTTATCGGCGTGCGATCGGCGAGTACAACGCCGAGCGCCAGCGCCGGGGCGGCGAGGTGATATCGGACCTGGTAGCGGTGGGCAAGCCCCGCCACTGGACGCCGCGTCGCGGGGTGGGCGCGTGACTTCCTCCTTGCCGACCGTGCAACGTGTGATCCAGAATGCGCTCGAGGTCAGCCAGCTGAAGTACTCCCAACACCCCCGCCCGGGCGGGGCGCCGCCCGCGCTGATCGTCGAGCTGCCGGGCGAACGCAAGCTCAAGATCAACACCATCCTGAGCGTCGGCGAGCATTCGGTGCGTGTCGAGGCGTTCGTGTGTCGCAAGCCTGACGAGAACCGCGAAGACGTATACCGGTTCCTGCTGCGGCGCAACCGCCGCCTGTATGGGGTCGCGTACACGCTGGACAATGTCGGCGACATCTACCTGGTGGGCCAGATGGCGCTGTCCGCAGTGGACGCCGACGAGGTTGACCGGGTGTTGGGGCAGGTGTTAGAGGTGGTGGATTCGGACTTCAATGCGTTGTTGGAGTTGGGATTTCGGTCGTCGATTCAACGAGAGTGGCAGTGGCGGTTATCTCGCGGTGAGTCGCTGCAGAACCTGCAGGCCTTCGCTCACTTACGCCCGACGACGATGCAGAGCGCGCAGCGCGATGAGAAGGAGTTGGGCGGTTAGGTCGAGCCCGACGACGATGCAGAGCGCGCAGCGCGATGAGAAGGAGTTGGGCGGTTAGGTCGAGCCCGACGACGATGCAGAGCGCGCAGCGCGATGAGAAGGAGTTGGGCGGTTAGGTCGAGCCCGACGACGATGCAGAGCGCGCAGCGCGATGAGAAATAGCACTCGTGGAGGTCAAGACGCCCGCCGGTGATGGGCTGGTGGCGCTCACCCCGTTCCGGACTCAGAAATTCGCGATCACAATTTGCGCGTTCAAGTCATTGGCATGCATGTGATGGTTTAGCGTTCCGCTGTGCCTCTTCAGGTGTTTGTCGGCTTCGTTGCCATGATGACGCTCAAGGTCGCGATCGGCCCGCAAAACGCATTTGTCCTGCGCCAAGGAATTAGGCGAGAATACGTGCTGGTCATTGTGGCGCTGTGCGGGATCGCTGATGGGGCACTGATTGCCGCGGGCGTTGGCGGCTTCGCTGCGCTGATTCACGCTCATCCCAATATGACTTTGGTTGCCCGATTTGGCGGCGCAGCGTTCTTGATTGGCTACGCGCTATTGGCCGCGCGGAACGCGTGGCGCCCGAGCGGGCTGGTGCCGTCGGAATCGGGGCCGGCTGCGCTGATCGGCGTGGTGCAAATGTGCCTGGTGGTGACCTTTCTCAACCCACACGTCTATCTGGACACTGTGGTGTTGATCGGTGCCCTCGCCAATGAGGAATCAGATCTGCGGTGGTTTTTCGGAGCCGGTGCCTGGGCCGCCAGCGTCGTATGGTTCGCCGTGTTGGGATTTAGCGCGGGCCGGCTACAGCCATTCTTCGCAACTCCAGCTGCTTGGCGCATTCTTGATGCGCTGGTTGCCGTGACGATGATTGGGGTCGCCGTCGTTGTGCTCGTCACGTCACCAAGTGTGCCGACGGCCAATGTCGCACTGATCATTTGACCACCTCGTAGGCCGCCCATGTATCGGCCTTGGTGAACCGGCCGTTACGGTGCCGACCACCTCGGCGGTATGAACGCGCTGCGCAGCGGACCGAGGAGAATTCGGGCATTTTGGTCCACGATGAGGAGTGCGGGAGTGCGTGAGAGACTTGCCGGTATGGCAAACACTGGCAGCCTGGTGTTGCTGCGCCACGGCGAGAGCGACTGGAATGCCCTCAACCTGTTCACCGGCTGGGTCGATGTCGGCCTGACGGACAAGGGCCAGGCAGAGGCGGTTCGAAGCGGCGAGCTGATCGCGGAACACGACCTATTGCCCGACGTGCTCTACACCTCGTTGCTGCGGCGCGCGATCACCACCGCGCATCTGGCGTTGGACAGCGCCGATCGGCTCTGGATTCCCGTGCGGCGTAGCTGGCGGCTCAACGAACGCCACTACGGCGCGCTGCAGGGTTTGGACAAGGCCGAGACCAAGGCCCGCTATGGCGAAGAGCAGTTCATGGCCTGGCGGCGCAGCTATGACACGCCGCCGCCGCCGATCGAGCGGGGCAGTCAGTTCAGCCAGGACGCCGACCCTCGTTACGCCGACATCGGCGGTGGCCCGCTCACCGAATGTCTGGCTGACGTGGTCGCCCGGTTTTTGCCATATTTCACCGACGTCATCGTTGGCGACTTGCGGGTCGGCAAGACGGTGCTGATCGTTGCCCACGGCAACTCGTTGCGCGCGCTGGTCAAGCACCTGGACCAGATGTCTGACGACGAAATCGTCGGACTGAACATCCCGACCGGAATTCCGCTGCGCTACGACCTGGATTCCGCGATGAGGCCGCTGGTGCGCGGTGGTACGTATCTGGACCCGGAGGCGGCAGCCGCCGGCGCCGCCGCGGTGGCCGGCCAGGGCCGCGGGTAATTGTTTGAGATCCCACCTGCCGGCGGTTTCGGCGGCTGATGGTGTGCTTTGGTGCGCTGTTTGCCAAACAGCATGTGAACGGTAACCGAACAGCTGTGGCGTAGTGTGTGACTTGTCCGATTTTGGCCTTGCCGCGCTAGGGCGACGTTCACCGGATTTGTAGGATTTTCCTTGTGACTGTGTTCTCGGCGCTGTTGCTGGCCGGGGTTTTGTCCGCGCTGGCACTGGCCGTCGGTGGTGCTGTTGGAATGCGGCTGACGTCGCGGGTCGTCGAACAGCGCCAACGGGTGGCCACGGAGTGGTCGGGAATCACGGTTTCGCAGATGTTGCAATGCATTGTCACGCTGATGCCGCTGGGCGCCGCGGTGGTGGACACCCATCGCGACGTTGTCTACCTCAACGAACGGGCCAAAGAGCTAGGTCTGGTGCGCGACCGCCAGCTCGATGATCAGGCCTGGCGGGCCGCCCGGCAGGCGCTGGGTGGTGAAGACGTCGAGTTCGACCTGTCGCCGCGCAAGCGGTCGGCCACGGGTCGATCCGGGCTATCAGTGCATGGGCATGCCCGGTTGCTGAGCGAGGAAGACCGCCGGTTCGCCGTGGTGTTCGTGCACGACCAGTCGGATTATGCGCGGATGGAGGCGGCTAGGCGTGACTTCGTGGCCAACGTCAGTCACGAGCTCAAGACGCCCGTCGGTGCCATGGCTCTACTCGCCGAGGCGCTGCTGGCGTCGGCCGACGACTCCGAAACCGTTCGGCGGTTCGCCGAGAAGGTGCTCATTGAGGCCAACCGGCTCGGTGACATGGTCGCCGAGTTGATCGAGCTATCCCGGCTACAGGGCGCCGAGCGGCTACCCAATATGACCGACGTCGACGTCGATACGATTGTGTCGGAAGCGATTTCACGCCATAAGGTGGCGGCCGACAACGCCGACATCGAAGTCCGCACCGACGCGCCCAGCAATCTGCGGGTGCTGGGCGACCAAACTCTGCTGGTTACCGCACTGGCAAACCTGGTTTCCAATGCGATTGCCTATTCGCCGCGCGGGTCGCTGGTGTCGATCAGCCGTCGCCGTCGCGGTGCCAACATCGAGATCGCCGTCACCGACCGGGGCATCGGCATCGCGCCGGAAGACCAGGAGCGGGTCTTCGAACGGTTCTTCCGGGGGGACAAGGCGCGCTCGCGTGCCACCGGAGGCAGCGGACTCGGGTTGGCCATCGTCAAACACGTCGCGGCTAATCACGACGGCACCATCCGCGTGTGGAGCAAACCGGGAACCGGGTCAACGTTCACCTTGGCTCTTCCGGCGTTGATCGAGGCCTATCACGACGACGAGCGACCCGAGCAGGCGCGAGAGCCCGAACTGCGGTCAAACAGGTCACAACGAGAGGAAGAGCTGAGCCGATGACCTGCGCCGACGACGATGCAGAGCGTAGCGATGAGGTGGGGGCACCACCCGCTTGCGGGGGAGAGTGGCGCTGATGACCTGCGCCGACGACGATGCAGAGCGTAGCGATGAGGTGGGGGCACCACCCGCTTGCGGGGGAGAGTGGCGCTGATGACCTGCGCCGACGACGATGCAGAGCGTAGCGATGAGGTGGGGGCACCACCCGCTTGCGGGGGAGAGTGGCGCTGATGACCAGTGTGTTGATTGTGGAGGACGAGGAGTCGCTGGCCGATCCGCTGGCGTTTCTGCTGCGCAAGGAGGGCTTTGAGGCCACGGTGGTGACCGATGGTCCGGCAGCTCTCGCCGAGTTCGACCGGGCCGGCGCCGACATCGTCCTGCTCGATCTGATGCTGCCTGGGATGTCGGGTACCGATGTATGCAAGCAGTTGCGCGCTCGGTCCAGCGTTCCGGTGATCATGGTGACCGCCCGGGATAGCGAGATCGACAAGGTGGTCGGCCTGGAGCTGGGCGCTGACGACTACGTGACCAAGCCCTATTCGGCACGCGAGTTGATCGCACGCATCCGCGCGGTGCTGCGCCGTGGCGGCGACGACGACTCGGAGATGAGCGATGGCGTGCTGGAGTCCGGGCCGGTTCGCATGGATGTGGAGCGCCATGTCGTCTCGGTGAACGGTGACACCATCACGCTGCCGCTCAAGGAGTTCGACCTGCTGGAATACCTGATGCGCAACAGCGGGCGGGTGTTGACTCGCGGACAACTGATCGACCGGGTCTGGGGTGCGGACTACGTGGGCGACACCAAGACGCTCGACGTCCATGTCAAGCGGCTGCGCTCCAAGATCGAAGCCGACCCGGCTAACCCGGTTCACTTGGTGACGGTGCGCGGGCTGGGCTACAAACTCGAGGGCTAGCGGACGCCGACAACCTTGGCGACTGTCTGGTCGGCTACGGCCAGTGCCATCGCCATGATGGACAGCTGCGGGTTCACTTCCGGGCAGCTGGGCAGGATCGAGGCGTCGGCAACCCACACGCCCTCGACGCCGCGCAGCCGGCCCGTCGCGTCGACCGGACAAAGCTGCTCGTCGGCGCCGGCGGCCGCGGTGCCCGTCGGATGGAAGGCGGCCAGGTGCAGGCTTCTGGGGTTGGCTCGGCGCAGCACATCCTGCAGCTCGGGCAGGGACCGCATCGGTGGGGCGCCGGGGATACCGGTCAGCACCTCCACCGCGCCGGCGGCAAAGAGCAGCCGGCCAATGGCCTGCAGCGCGACCCGTAGCTTGGCGATCTCACCTGGAGCTATGTCATAGCGCACCACCGTCTCGCCGCGCACCGACCGCACCGTGCCGACGCCCCGATCGGCCACCATCGCCCCGAATGTTGCGATCTGCGGCGCCCGGTCGAGCCAGCGGAGCAGCTCGGCCCCGTAGCCGGGGAAGACCATCGACCCCATGCCCGGCGGTGTGGAGGTGGCCTCGATCAGCACGCCGTCGGATTCGTGAAACTCGTGAACCGCCGCGCTCTGCAGCACCCCGCGCCACGCGAAGACGTCGTCGTCGAAGAGCCCGGCCAGCATAGTTGCCGGGTGCAGCGCAAGGTTGTGGCCCAGTCGCGGGTGCCCACCAAGACCGCTGCGCCGCAACAGTCCTGGCGTCTCCGTCGCACCGGCGGCGACGACGACCGCGTCGGCCAGCACGTCGAGTGTGGTGCCGTCGGGCCGGCGGGCTCGCACGCCATAGGCCCGCCCGGCGCGGTGCAGGATCCGTTCGACCCGCGCCCAGGAGATGATCCGCGCGCCGGCCGCGCAGGCTTGCGGCAGGGCGTTGAGGTGCACGCCGAACTTGGCGTTGCTGGGGCAGCCGATCGCGCACTGGCAACAGCCACGGCACCCCGGCGCATTGCGCGGGATGGGCGCCGCCCGCCAGCCCAGCGACTTGGCGGCCTGCAGCAACAGGCGCCCGTTGCGGCCCATGATCTCCAGCGGCACCGGCGCAACCCGCAGTGTTTGCTCCGCATCGTCAAGACGACGTCCCAGCTGGTCGGGGTCGGCCAGGCCGAGACCGAACTCGTCACGCCAGCGCCGCTGCACGGCAAGTGAAGGCCGAAAGCAGGTGCCGGAGTTGACGACGGTGGTGCCGCCCACCGCCCGGCCCATCGGCAGCACCACCGCCGGTCGCCCGAGCGCGACGGTGGCCCCGGCGCCACGGTACAACCCGGCATAACGGTCGACCGGGTGGGTGCTACGGAACTCCTCGACCGTCCAGCGCCGTCCCTCTTCGAGCACGACCACGTCAAGGCCGGCCCGGGCCAGCGTGCGCGCGACCATCGCGCCGCCCGCCCCGGAGCCGACGACCACCGCATCGGCCCTGGTGACGGATGGGCTGTCCGCCGACAAGATGACGGTCAACTCCGCGTCGGGGCGCGCCGCGTCATGTTCCTGGGCGCGGGCGAGCAATTCGTGCGCGTAGGTGTCGGCGCCGTTGGCCAACAGCACGATCGCCTTCAACCCCTCCACGGCCGCAGCGACTTCCGGGCTCAGTGCGGCGATCCGGTGCAGCACCCGTGCCCGCTCGTCCGGGTGCAGTCGCGGTAGCGACCGGCCGGTGGTGAGGTAGCTGGCCGCCGCCAGTGAAGCCAGCCCGGCGCGCACCGCGAATCGTGAGGTCGCCGGCAGTCGTGTGACGTAGCGGTCAACGCGCTGCACGAATTGAGCCGGCAACGGGCCGCCGAGCTCCGGCGGCAGCAGCGCGGCGCCGAACGAGGCCAACGGATAGGACTTAGCCCGATCGGCGAGCCGGCTCATATCCGGCGCCCGAGCCGGCGGCCGAGCTTTATGAAGAACGGATACGTTGCGAAGATGGCAGCGGCCATCGCGTGCAGCGGCCACTCCGCGCGGGCCACATCCACGCTGAAAACCCCGCTGTTCCACATGAAATCGCGGCCGTTCTGTGCGCGAAATGGCCGCCACAGCATCCCGAGCCCGGGTACGTTGTGGTACAGCCCGAACGAAGCGCCGAAGAAGACGCCCAGGGCGGCGGCCTCGGCGGCATCGCGGCGGTCCACGGGCAGGCGTCGCTCGATGAGCACTCCGCAGACAAACAGCAGCGGCGGGTCGAGCAGGAAACTCATGCTGGCGTCCCTTCCTTGATAGCCGGTGCCGCGGTTCCCCGCAGGCCGACTTCGGCGTGTCCGGTGCCCAGCACCGACCAGTGCCGGCCGCCGAGCTCGATGTGGATGTCGGCCTGCTCGGTGTTGGTGCACACCGCCTTGGCCCCGTCGGGATCGGTGTATCCCAGGCTTACGCACCGCTCCGGCGGCTGGTCTACCCGGATTAGCGCCTCCCGGCCGCCGATGCGTCCTTCCAGTTGCCAGTGCCGCACGCCGAGCGTTGTCCGCATTCGCAGCGACGGTAAAGGACTTGCGGGCCAATCCTTTCCGTCGATGCGGAAGCGAACGAACGCTAGCGGCGCGAGCCTGCGTAGGCCCGGCTTGTGTGATACCGCGGTCACCACCTCTAGGACGTCGCCGTCGCCGAGATCGGCATGGATCCATCCCCACCGCTTGGCATTGCCATGTCCGTAGATGTGGGCCACACTGCCGCGCCAGCTGTCGACGCGGTGGGTGGTTTCGCCGACGGCCAAGGAGCCAGCGAAGACGGCGGTGGGTGCGATCACCACTTGGGCGCCGGGCAGCAACTCGCGCTCCCAGGCCACGCGAGGAAACGTCCACAGTGGCGCCGCGGTGTCCTTCCAGGACAGCTCCCATGCGAGTGATCGGGTACGTCCGGTCAGCTCCGCTGGCGCCATTCGTACACCGGCGATGTCGAACCAGGCGGGGCCGGCCGCGGGTTGGGCGGGCTGGGGGCCGAAGCGCTCGGTGCCCGGCGGGGCATCCGGTGGAAACCAGGTCACCCAGCCGTGCGCGTAGGGCCCGCCGGTCGTCGGGGCCACCGTCTCACAGTGCACCCATAGGCCGGTACGCGTCAGTGGATCCGACAGAGTCGCATACCAGACTTCCAGGCGCCCGGCTGCACCGCGCCACCGCGGCAAGGCCGCCGACCGCGTTTCATCGTCCACTGCGGCACCTCCTGCTGGCTGAGTTGTCGATTCGCCCACTATATTGGTTGAGCCAATGAACCAGTCAAGTGTCTTTCAGCCGCCGGATCGGCAGCGGGTGGATGAGCGGATCGCGACGACGATCGCCGACGCCATCCTCGACGGCGTCTTCCCGCCGGGCTCGACCCTGCCGCCCGAGCGAGACCTGGCAGAGCGGCTCGGTGTCAACCGCACCTCGCTACGCCAGGGTCTGGCGCGACTGCAACAGATGGGCCTGATCGAGGTGCGGCACGGCAGCGGCAGTGTGGTCCGTGACCCCGAGGGGCTCACCCATCCCGCGGTGGTCGAGGCGCTGGTGCGCAAACTGGGCCCCGACTTCCTCGTCGAGTTGCTGGAGATCCGCGCGGCGTTAGGCCCGTTGATTGGCCGCCTGGCGGCCGCCCGGAGCACGCCCGAGGATGCCGAGGCGTTGTGTGCGGCGCTGGAAGTGGTGCAACAGGCGGACACGGCCGCGGCGCGGCAGGCAGCCGATCTTGCCTACTTCCGGGTGCTCATCCACAGCACTCGCAACCGCGCATTGGGGTTGCTCTACCGCTGGGTGGAGCACGCCTTCGGCGGCCGCGAGCATGCGCTCACCGGGGCCTACGACGACGCGGACCCAGTGTTGACCGACCTGCGGGCGATCAACGGGGCGGTGCTGGCCGGTGACCCGGCGGCCGCTGCCGCGACCGTCGAGGCGTATCTGAACGCCAGTGCGCTGCGCATGGTCAAGTCCTACCGCGACCGCGCTTAGCTACTGGGCCGCACGCGTCGCCGGATGTACGGCGATGAGCCCTAATTGACTGCGGCGCTTGCACATTGCTGCGAGTTCCCCATAGGCCTTCTCCCCGAGTAATTCGGTGAGTTCGTCGGCAAGGCTCTGCCACACCTGCTTGGTTCCGACATGGGCGGCCGGATCGCCGGTGCAATACCAGTGCAGGTCAGCACCACCCGAGCCCCAACCGCGGCGGTCATATTCGGTGAGGGTGGTCTTGAGGATTTCGGTGCCGTCGGGGCGGGTCACCCATTCCTGGCTGCGCCGGATCGGCAACTGCCAGCAGACATCGGGTTTCATCGTCAACGGCGGCACGCCCAGCTTGAGGGCTTTGCTGTGCAGCGCGCAGCCGGCGCCACCGGCGAACCCGGGCCGGTTCAAGAAGATACACGCGCCCTTGTGTTTGCGGGTGCGGTGCTGGGGTTGGCCGTCGTGCTCGTCGAGTTCCAGGTAGCCCTTGCGGCGCAGGCCCTTTGCCCGGAACTGCCAGTCGTCGTCGGTCAGCTTGTGCACCGCGTCGGCCAACCGGGTGCGGTCGTCGTCGTCGGACAGGAACGCACCGTGCGAACAACAGCCGTCGTTTGGCCGGCCCGCGACGGTGCCCTGGCAGGCGGGTGTGCCGAATACACACGCCCAGCGCGACAGCAACCAGGTAAGGTCGGCCGCGATCAGGTGCTCGGGATTGTCCGGGTCGTAGAACTCCACCCACTCACGGGCGAAGTCCAACTCGACTTCTTGCCCCGGGTGCACCGGTCTCCGTCGCGAATTTGCCACGGATTCAACGTTAGACCACGAAGCCCGCCGCGGGATTCCGCCATAGCCCAGCACGGCCGGCACATGCCACCGGGCGCCTTGCGCGGGTCGCCACACGCCCGTATCTTCGCCCGGCTAGTTTGTTTTCGTGCGATTGGGCGTGCTGGACGTGGGTAGCAACACGGTCCATCTGCTGGTGGTCGATGCCCACCGCGGCGGCCACCCGACCCCGATGAGCTCGACGAAGGCCACGCTGCGGCTGGCCGAGGCCACCGACAGCTCGGGCAAGATCACCAAGCGCGGAGCCGACAAGCTGATTTCCACCATCGACGAATTCGCCAAGATTGCCATCAGCTCGGGCTGTGCCGAGCTGATGGCCTTCGCCACGTCGGCGGTCCGCGACGCCGAGAATTCCGAGGACGTCCTGTCCCGGGTGCGCAAAGAGACCGGTGTCGAGTTGCAGGCGCTGCGTGGGGAGGACGAGTCACGGCTGACCTTCCTGGCCGTGCGACGATGGTACGGGTGGAGCGCTGGGCGCATCCTCAACCTCGACATCGGCGGCGGCTCGCTGGAAGTGTCCAGTGGCGTGGACGAGGAGCCCGAGATTGCGTTATCGCTGCCCCTGGGCGCCGGACGGTTGACCCGAGAGTGGCTGCCCGACGATCCGCCGGGCCGGCGCCGGGTGGCGATGCTGCGAGACTGGCTGGATGCCGAGCTGGCCGAGCCCAGTGTGACCGTCCTGGAAGCCGGCAGCCCCGACCTGGCGGTCGCAACGTCGAAGACGTTTCGCTCGTTGGCGCGACTAACCGGTGCGGCCCCATCCATGGCCGGGCCGCGGGTGAAGAGGACCCTAACGGCAAATGGTCTGCGGCAACTCATCGCGTTTATCTCTAGGATGACGGCGGTTGACCGTGCAGAACTGGAAGGGGTAAGCGCCGACCGAGCGCCGCAGATTGTGGCCGGCGCCCTGGTGGCAGAGGCGAGCATGCGAGCACTGTCGATAGAAGCGGTGGAAATCTGCCCGTGGGCGCTGCGGGAAGGTCTCATCTTGCGCAAACTCGACAGCGAAGCCGACGGAACCGCCCTCATCGAGTCTTCGTCTGTGCACACTTCGGTGCGTGCCGTCGGAGGTCAGCCAGCTGATCGGAACGCGGCCAACCGATCGAGAGGCAGCAAACCATGACGGGACCACACCCCGAAACAGAGAGCTCCGGTAACCGGCAGATCTCGGTGGCCGAGTTGCTGGCCAGGCAAGGGGTCACCGGCGCCCCGGCCCGACGGCGCCGGCGGCGACGCGGCGATAGTGACGCCATCACGGTCGCCGAGCTGACCGGTGAGATTCCGATCATTCGTGACGACCATCACCACGCCGGCCCGGACGCGCACGCGAGCCAGTCTCCGGCGGCTAACGGGCGAGTCCAGGTTGGCGAAGCTGCCCCACAGTCGCCGGCGGAACCAGTCGCCGAGCAGGTTGCCGAAGAGCCAACGAGAACCGTGTACTGGTCGCAACCCGAGCCGCGCTGGCCCAAGTCCCCCCCGCAGGACCGGCGCGAGTCCGGGCCCGAGCTTAGCGAGTACCCGCGGCCACTGCGCCACACGCATAGCGACAGAGCACCCGCGGGGCCGCCGTCCGGTGCCGAACACATGAGTCCGGATCCGGTCGAGCACTACCCCGATCTCTGGGTGGATGTCCTGGACACCGAGGTGGGCGAAGCGGAAGCCGAGACCGAGGTGCGCGAAGCGCAACCTGGGCGCGGCGAGCGCCACGCCGCAGCGGCGGCGGCCGGCACCGACGTCGAGGGTGATGGTGCGGCCGAGGCGCGGGTTGCCCGTCGTGCCCTGGACGTGGTCCCGACGCTGTGGCGCGGCGCGTTGGTCGTGCTGCAGTCGATCCTGGCCGTTGCCTTCGGTGCCGGGTTGTTCATCGCCTTCGACCAGTTGTGGCGCTGGAACAGCATAGTGGCGCTAGTGCTATCGGTGATGGTCATCCTTGGCCTAGTGGTCTCGGTGCGGGCAGTCCGCAAGACCGAAGACATCGCCAGTACGTTGATCGCGGTTGCGGTGGGGGCGCTGATTACCCTGGGACCGCTGGCCTTGTTGCAATCGGGCTAGCCGCCACCACACACAGTGCGCCCAGCAATCAAAGTCGGCTTGTCGACGGCCTCGGTGTACCCGTTGCGGGCCGAGGCCGCGTTCGAGTACGCCGACAGGCTTGGCTACGACGGGGTCGAGCTGATGGTCTGGGGTGAATCGGTCAGTCAGGACATCGATGCCGTCCGGAAGCTGTCGCGCCGCTACCGCGTGCCGGTGTTGTCGGTGCACGCTCCGTGCCTACTCATCTCGCAGCGGGTGTGGGGCGCCAATCCGATCCTCAAGTTGGACCGCAGTGTGCGGGCCGCCGAACAACTGGGCGCGCAAACGGTCGTCGTGCATCCGCCTTTCCGCTGGCAACGACGCTACGCCGAAGGGTTCAGCGATCAGGTTGCCGCCCTAGAAGCGGCCAGCACCGTGATGGTGGCCGTTGAAAACATGTTTCCCTTCCGAGCGGACCGGTTTTTCGGGGCCGGCCAGTCCCGGGAACGGATGCGTAAGCGGGGTGGTGGCCCAGGTCCGGCGATCTCGGCGTTCGCGCCGTCCTACGACCCGCTGGACGGCAACCACGCGCATTACACGCTGGACCTCTCGCACACCGCGACTGCGGGCACCGACTCGCTGGATATGGCGCGGCGGATGGGCCCAGGGCTGGTGCACCTGCACCTGTGTGACGGCAGCGGCCTGCCCGCCGACGAGCACCTGGTGCCCGGCCGCGGTACCCAGCCGACCGCCGAGGTGTGCCAGATGCTGGCCGGCAGCGGCTTCGTCGGCCACGTCGTGTTGGAGGTGTCCACCTCAAGCGCGCGTTCGGCCAATGAACGCGAATCCATGCTGGCCGAGTCGTTGCAGTTCGCCCGCACTCACCTGCTGCGTTGATATGCCGGGAACACTATGAACGCGTTGTTCACCACGGCGATGGCGCTGCGCCCGCTTGACTCCGATCCCGGCAATCCGGCGTGCCGGGTTTTTGAAGGCGAGCTGAACGAGCACTGGACCATCGGGCCCAAGGTGCACGGCGGTGCGATGGTGGCGCTGTGTGCCAATGCCGCCCGCACCGCTTACGGCGCGGCCGGACAGCAGCCCATGCGGCAACCGGTCGCAGTGTCGGCGAGCTTTCTGTGGGCGCCGGATCCGGGGACGATGCGGTTGGTGACGTCGATCCGCAAGCGTGGTCGCCGGATTAGCGTGGCCGATGTCGAGCTCACCCAGGGTGGCCGCACAGCGGTGCACGCCGTGGTCACCCTGGGTGAGCCGGAGCATTTTCTCCCCGGCGTTGATGGGAGCGGCGGGGCCAGTGGAACCGCGCCGCTGCTGTCGGCGAATCCGGTGGTGGAGCTGATGGCACCGGAACCGCCCGAGGGAGTCGTGCCGATCGGTCCCGGCCATCAGCTGGCCGGGCTGGTGCACTTAGGCGAAGGCTGCGATGTCCGGCCGGTGTTGTCGACGTTGCGGTCCGCGACCGATGGGCGGCCACCGGTGATTCAGCTGTGGGCGCGTCCACGCGGCGTTGCTCCGGACGCGCTGTTCGCTCTGTTGTGCGGGGACTTGTCGGCCCCGGTGACCTTCGCGGTGGACCGCACCGGCTGGGCGCCTACAGTTGCGCTCACCGCCTATCTTCGGGCCCTGCCCGCCGACGGCTGGCTGCGAGTGCTCTGCACCTGCGTCGAAATCGGGCAGGACTGGTTTGACGAGGACCACATCGTCGTCGACCGGTTGGGCCGCATCGTGGTGCAGACGCGCCAACTGGCGATGGTGCCTGCCCAGTAGCACGGATCGGCCGAGCTGTCTGCGATGCTTTTCGGCATGGCAAGGATCGCGATTATCGGCGGCGGCAGCATCGGTGAGGCATTGCTGTCGGGTCTGCTGCGGGCGGGCCGGCAGGTCAAAGACCTGGTAGTGGCCGAGCGGATGCCCGATCGCGCCAACTACCTGGCGCAGACCTATTCGGTGTTGGTGACGTCGGCGGCCGACGCGGTGGAGAACGCGACGTTCGTCGTCGTCGCGGTCAAACCAGCCGACGTCGAGCCGGTGATCGCGGATCTGGCGAACGCGACTGCGGCGGCCGAAAACGACAGTGCTGAGCAGGTGTTCGTCACCGTGGTAGCGGGCATCACGATCGCGTATTTCGAATCCAAGCTACCGGCTGGGACGCCAGTGGTGCGTGCGATGCCGAACGCGGCGGCATTGGTGGGAGCGGGGGTTACAGCGCTGGCCAAAGGCCGCTTTGTCACCCCGCAACAGCTTGAGGAGGTCTCGGCCTTGTTCGACGCGGTCGGCGGCGTGCTGACCGTTCCGGAATCGCAGTTGGACGCGGTGACCGCGGTGTCCGGCTCGGGTCCGGCCTATTTCTTTCTGCTGGTCGAGGCCCTGGTGGATGCCGGAGTCGGGGTGGGCTTGAGCCGTCAGGTGGCCACCGATCTCGCCGCGCAGACAATGGCTGGCTCAGCGGCGATGCTGCTGGAGCGGATGGAGCAAGACCAGGGTGGCGCCAATGGCGAGCTGATGGGGCTGCGCGTGGACCTTACCGCATCACGGCTGCGCGCCGCGGTTACCTCGCCGGGCGGTACGACCGCCGCTGCGCTGCGGGAACTCGAACGCGGCGGGTTTCGGATGGCTGTCGACGCGGCGGTTCAAGCCGCCAAAAGCCGCTCTGAGCAGCTCAGAATTACACCGGAATGATTCACGAATTTTGAACTGATTATCCCTCACCAGTACCAGTAACCCCACTAGTCCCGCTATTCTCCTCTTTGTAAGCGCGTGTGGGTGCCAGCGGAGGGGAAGCCGCTGGGACTGCGCGTGCCTGACACGATTGGGTTGCGATGACGTCTACGAACGGGCCATCGGCGCGGGATACCGGTTTTGTTGAGGGCCAGCAGGCCAAGACACAACTTCTCACCGTGGCCGAAGTGGCGGCCCTGATGCGGGTGTCCAAGATGACGGTGTACCGGCTGGTGCACAATGGCGAACTGCCCGCGGTTCGGGTCGGGCGGTCATTCCGGGTGCATGCCAAGGCCGTCCACGACATGTTGGAGACTTCGTACTTCGACGCGGGCTAGTTGCCGGCCGCACGCGGCCGGAGTCCGCCTGACCGATCTGGCAATGCTCGGGCGCTGCCGGTTTGGTGTTCCGTGCGACCGCCCGGGTAGAGTGTCCGGGTCAGATAGCCGTATAGATGGCGGGGTCATGGGTTCAGTAATCAAGAAGCGGCGCAAGCGCATGTCCAAGAAAAAGCATCGCAAGCTGCTGCGTCGCACCCGGGTGCAGCGCAGGAAACTGGGCAAATAGGTTGCGAGCAGACCCCGCCAGCTCGACCGTCACGCGCTTGTAACGCCGCCGTTTCGCCTGGCCGTTAGGCTGTCGGAGTGAGTTCGTCGAACGGGCGCGGTGGCGCCGGAGGAGTCGGCGGCAGCAGTGAGCACCCGCAGTACCCCAAAGTTGTGCTGGTGACCGGTGCTTGCCGTTTCCTAGGCGGCTACCTGACCGCACGGCTTGCCCAGAACCCGCTGATCAACCGGGTCATCGCGGTGGACGCGATCGCGCCGAGCAAGGACATGCTGCGCCGGATGGGCCGAGCCGAATTTGTTCGCGCTGATATCCGAAACCCATTCATCGCCAAGGTGATTCGCAATGGCGAGGTGGACACGGTGGTGCACGCCGCGGCGGCCTCGTATGCGCCGCGGTCCGGCGGCAGTGCGGCATTGAAGGAACTTAACGTGATGGGCGCGATGCAACTGTTCGCCGCCTGCCAAAAGGCGCCCTCGGTCCGCCGGGTCGTGCTGAAGTCGACCTCTGAGGTTTACGGATCGAGCCCACACGATCCGGTGATGTTCACCGAGGACAGCAGCAGTCGACGTCCTTTCAGCCAAGGTTTCCCTAAGGACAGTCTCGATATCGAGGGCTACGTGCGCGCGCTGGGCCGACGCCGCCCCGATATTGCAGTGACTATCCTGCGGCTGGCCAACATGATCGGCCCGGCGATGGACACCACGCTTTCACGATATCTGGCCGGGCCGCTGGTCCCGACGATCTTCGGCCGTGATGCGCGACTGCAGTTGCTGCACGAGCAGGATGCGCTGGGTGCGTTGGAGCGCGCGGCGATGGCCGGCAAGGCCGGAACGTTCAACATCGGAGCCGACGGCATCCTCATGCTGTCGCAGGCGATCCGGCGGGCCGGGCGAATTCCGGTGCCGGTGCCAGGGTTTGGGGTATGGGCTCTGGATTCGCTGAGGCGAGCGAATCACTACACCGAGCTGAATCGTGAGCAATTCGCTTACCTGAGTTATGGCCGGGTTATGGACACCACCAGAATGCGCGTCGAACTGGGTTACCAGCCGAAGTGGACGACCGTCGAGGCGTTCGATGACTATTTTCGCGGCCGCGGCCTGACTCCCATTATTGACCCACATCGGGTACGCTCCTGGGAGGGTCGCGCCGTAGGTTTAGCGCAGCGCTGGGGTAGCCGAAATCCAATTCCATGGAGCGGACTCAGATAGGTTTGGATGGGTAACGTGGCGGGCGAAACCAGAGCGAATGTCATTCCACTGCACACAAATCGGAGCCGGGTAGCGGCGCGCAGGCGTGCCGGTCAACGGGCAGAGTCCCGGCAGCATCCGTCGTTGCTGTCCGATCCAAATGACCGGGCGTCGGCCGAGCAGATCGCCGCCGTTGTCCGGGAAATCGACGAACACCGGCGCGCTGCGGGTGCCACGACCTCGTCCACCGAGGCCACGCCCAACGACCTTGCGCAACTCGTCGCCGCGGTTGCTGGATTTCTCCGACAGCGCCTGACCGGTGACTACAGCGTCGACGAATTCGGGTTCGACCCGCACTTCAACAGCGCCATCGTACGACCCTTGCTGCGATTCTTCTTCAAGTCATGGTTTCGGGTCGAAGTCAGTGGTGTCGAGAACATCCCGCGCGATGGTGCGGCGCTGGTGGTGGCCAATCACGCAGGTGTGTTGCCGTTTGACGGGTTGATGTTGTCGGTGGCCGTCCACGACGAGCACCCGGCGCATCGGGATCTGCGGCTGCTTGCCGCCGACATGGTGTTCGACCTCCCCGTGATCGGCGAAGCCGCCCGCAAGGCGGGTCATACCATGGCGTGTACGACGGATGCGCACCGGTTGCTTGCCTCCGGCGAACTCACCGCGGTGTTCCCCGAGGGATACAAGGGGCTGGGTAAGCGTTTCGAGGACCGTTACCGGTTACAGCGGTTTGGTCGCGGCGGCTTCGTATCGGCCGCGCTACGGACCAAGGCGCCGATTGTGCCGTGTTCGATCATCGGCTCCGAAGAGATCTACCCCATGCTGACCGATGTCAAGCTGCTGGCTCGGCTGTTCGGCCTGCCGTACTTCCCGATTACGCCGTTGTTCCCGTTGGCTGGACCGGTCGGGCTAGTGCCGTTGCCCTCGAAATGGCGCATCGCGTTCGGTGAGCCGATCTGCACCGCCGACTACGCCTCCACCGACGCCGACGACCCGATGGTGACGTTCGAGTTGACCGATCAGGTGCGCGAGACGATCCAGCAGACGCTATACCGACTGCTTGCCGGCCGTCGCAACATCTTTTTCGGCTGACCCTTATTTGACCAGAGTGAACTGGCAGACGTCCGTGTACTTGTCGCGGAACAGGTCTGAGCAGCCACGTAGGTAGTGCATGTAGATGTCGTACGTCTCCTGGCCCTTGAGGGCGATCGCCTCATCTTTGTGCGCCTGTAGCGCATCCGCCCAGGCGTTCAGGGTCGGCACGTAGTTGGCCCCGATCCGGTGGTAGCGCTCGACCTTCCATCCGGCGTTGGAGGAGTAATAGTCCACCTGCGAGATCCTGGGCAGCCGCCCGCCCGGGAAGATCTCGGTCAGGATGAACTTGATGAAGCGCAGCAGGCTCATCGGAGACGTCAAGCCCAGCTCCTGGGCTTCCTCTTTGTCCGGGATAGTGATGGTGTGCAGCAGCATCCGGCCGTCGTCGGGCGTCAAATTGTAGAACTTCTTGAAGAAGGTGTCGTAGCGCTCGAACCCGGCGTCCCCGGCACCGTCGGCGAAATGCTCAAACGCACCGAGTGACACGATGCGGTCGACCGGCTCGTCGAACTCCTCCCAGCCCTGGATTCGCACCTCTTTTCGGCGGGGGCTGTCGACCTCATCGAACATCGCCTTGTCGTGGGCGTACTGGTTTTCGCTCAGGGTCAAGCCGATGACGTTGACGTCGTACTCGGCGACCGCGTGTCGCATGGTGGAACCCCAGCCGCAGCCGATGTCGAGCAGCGTCATGCCGGGCTCAAGGTTCAGCTTGTCCAGTGCCAGCTTGCGCTTCGCGTACTGCGCCTCTTCCAGCGTCATATCGGGACGTTCGAAGTAGGCGCAGCTGTACGTCATCGATGGGTCAAGCCAGAGCTTGAAGAACTCGTTCGATTTGTCGTAGTGGGATCGAACTGCTTCGACCGGCGGCTTGAGCTGCGTGCCGCTTGTCGTGTCGCCCTGTGACGTCATTGAACGGACCCTACTTTCCCCACTAGATCGATGCAATCGCCGCCACCGTTGCATCGGCATCGGCTTCGTGGTGGGCCGCTTCTCCCAACATGGTGACGACACTGGTGACCACAGGCTTTCCTTCGGCGTCGGTAACTTCGCTTCGGATCTCGGCGAGCACCGTGCCGTGGGATTCGATGACGGAGTCAAGATAGGTGTCGAAGTACAGCTTGTCGTTGGCCAGGATCGGCCGGTGGAAGCGGAACTTCTGGTCGCGATGAAAGACCCGGGCGATGTTGATCGGGATATTGAACTTGGTGAAGATCTCCAGCTGCACGCGCCGGCCGGCGATCGCCAGGAAGGTCAGCGGGGCTACCAGCGCGGGGTAACCGGCCGCTGCGGCATCCGGCTCGCTGTAGTGGGTCGGGTGGTCGTCTTTGACCGCGACCGCGAACTCGCGGATCTTCTCGCGCCCCACCAGAAAGTGGTCCGGCGCCCGATAATGCTTGCCGATCAGTGTCTGGGCTTCTTCGGGAACTGTCATGCCGCTGCCGCCCTCCGCTCGAATAGTTGCTAAGCCCTATTGCCCGGCTCCTCCTCGCCCCGCTGCGCGGGTCGCATCGTCGCCAGGCTGGGCCCTATTGCCCGGCTCCTCCTCGCCCCGCTGCGCGGGCCGCATCGTCGCCAGGCTAACGGCGCAGCTTATCAGCGTGATTGGCGTCTAGAGGCTAGAGCCGCCAACGCGCCGCCGGCCGCACCCAGCGCCAGGGCCGACGGAACCCCGATCCGAGCGGCCTTGCGGGCGATTCGGAAATCACGGATCTCCCACCCCCGTTCCCGGGCCAGGCTGCGCAGGCGGGCGTCGGGGTTGATGGCGACCGCGGTGCCCACCAGCGACAGCATCGGGACGTCGTTGTAGCTGTCGGAGTAGGCGGTGCAGCGTTTGAGATTGAGTCCCTCCCGGATGGCCAGCGACCGCACCGCGTGTGCCTTGCCGGTGCCGTGCAGGATCTCGCCGACCAGTCTGCCGGTGAATATCCCGTCGACCGACTCGGCGACGGTGCCCAGGGCGCCGGTTAGGCCGAGCCGGCGGGCGATGGTGGCCGCGAGTTCGTATGGGGTAGCGGTGATCAGCCATACCTGCTGGCCGGCGTCCAGGTGCATCTGGGTGAGTTCGCGGGTGCCGTCCCAGATCTTGTCGGCGATGATCTCGTCGTAAATCTCCTCTCCCAAGGCCACCAACTCCGCGACGGATCGGCCCTCGATGAACGCGAGCGCCTTGCGCCGGCCAGCGGCGACGTCGTTGCTGTTCTCCTTGCCAAGTAGCTGGAACTTGGCCTGAGCGTAAAGAAATCCGAGGACGTCGCGGTAGGTGAAGTAGTGGCGAGCGGCTAGCCCGCGGCCGAAGTGCACCGCCGACGAGCCCTGAACCAAGGTGTTGTCCACGTCGAAGAAGGCGGCTGCGGTCAGGTCGATCGGCGGCTGCCGATCGCTGCCGGCGGCGGCGACGGGGGCCGGCATGTCCACCGGCGAGTGGCTGGCGCTGGCATCGGGTGGCGGCGGGTCGGCCGGCGAAGCCAGGTCGACGTGACCGGCCTGGTCTGGGCTACCCAGGTGGGAGGAAACCATCATTACTCCTAATCGCGGTGCCTGCCCGGTGGCCGATGCTGCGGCCGTTATCAACCCTATCCGGCAAATGCGCGGCGGAGCTCTTGGCTGGCGCGGATTGATCTGCAAGCCCAGCGCGGTATCGAAATTCGCGAGGCCGCAGCGACTTTCGTCGTGAACACGACCCGCAGCGGTTCGGGGCCAACATGTCAGCCCCATACCGGTACGCGCAAAGCTGGGTACGTGAAATCCTGAATTCTTCAGCCTGTCAACGGTAGCGTCTACGCTAGCTAACGCAACGAGACATCCGATTACTACGCACGTTAGGACATTTCAGGAGGTATCGGGAGGCCTAAGGGTCACTAGGTCCGCGCGATGGGCGGAACACGAGGGTGAGGATGATTTCGGTTAGCGGCGCCGTGAAACGCATGTGGTTGCTGCTGGCCATCGTCGTGGTGGCCGTTGTCGGGGGGCTTGGTATCTATCGGCTGCACAGCATCTTCGGTGTTCACGAGCAACCCACTGTCATGGTCAAGCCTGATTTCGACGTCCCGCTGTTCAACCCCAAGCGGGTGACCTACGAAGTCTTTGGCCCCGCCAAGACCGCAAAGATCGCCTACCTGGACCCTGATGCCCGGGTGCATCGACTCGATAGCGTGTCCCTGCCGTGGTCCGTCACGGTCGAGACGACGCTGCCCGCGGTCAGCGTCAACCTCATGGCGCAGAGTAACGCCGACGTGATCAGCTGCCGGATCATCGTCAACGGCGCCGTTAAGGACGAAAGGTCTGAGACCTCGCCGCGAGCGCTAACCTCCTGCCAGGTGTCATCCGGATGAGCGAAAGACACGCCGCACTGACGTCACTGCCGCCCATTCTGCCGCGGCTGATCCGCCGGTTTGCGGTGGTGATCGTCCTGCTCTGGCTGGGCTTCACCGCCTTTGTCAATCTCGCCGTACCGCAACTGGAAGTGGTCGGAAAAGCACACTCGGTATCGATGAGCCCCAGCGACGCCGCATCGATTCAGGCGATCAAGCGCGTTGGTCAGGTGTTCGGTGAGTTTGATTCCGATAACGCGGTAACGATCGTGCTGGAAGGCGACCAGCCACTCGGTGGGGACGCGCACCGGTTCTATAGCGATCTGATGCGGAAGCTTTCCGCCGATACCCGCCATGTCGCGCACATCCAGGACTTCTGGGGGGATCCGCTGACAGCGGCGGGATCCCAAAGTGCGGATGATCGGGCCGCCTACGTCGTGGTGTACCTCGTCGGTAACAACGAAACCGAAGCGTATGACTCGGTCCACGCGGTGCGGCACATGGTGGACACCACACCGCCACCGCACGGGGTGAAGGCCTATGTCACCGGTCCGGCAGCACTCAATGCCGACCAGGCCGAGGCCGGAGACAAAAGTATCGCTAAGGTCACCGCGATCACGAGCATGGTGATCGCAGCAATGTTGCTAGTGATCTATCGCTCCGTAATTACCGCGGTTCTCGTCTTGATCATGGTCGGCATCGACCTCGGCGCAATCCGCGGATTCATCGCCTTGCTCGCCGACCACAACATTTTCAGCCTTTCAACATTTGCGACCAACCTGCTCGTTCTCATGGCGATTGCGGCGAGCACGGACTACGCGATATTCATGCTCGGCCGTTACCACGAATCGCGCTACGCCGGCGAGGATCGGGAAACGGCCTTCTACACGATGTTTCACGGGACCGCCCACGTGATCTTGGGTTCGGGTTTGACCATTGCCGGCGCCATGTATTGCCTCAGCTTTGCCCGGCTTCCGTATTTTGAAACGCTCGGCGCGCCCATTGCTATCGGCATGCTGGTCGCGGTCTTGGCGGCGCTCACGCTCGGCCCGGCCGTACTGACCGTGGGCAGCTTCTTCAAGCTGTTCGATCCCAAGCGGCGGATGAACACTCGGCGGTGGCGCCGGGTGGGAACGGCAATTGTGCGTTGGCCGGGGCCGGTGCTCGCGGCGACATGCTTGGTCGCCTCCATTGGCTTGCTGGCCTTGCCCAGTTACCGGACAACGTATGATCTGCGCAAGTTCATGCCCGCCAGCATGCCGTCCAATGTGGGGGATGCGGCGGCTGGTCGACGCTTTTCACGGGCTCGGCTGAACCCTGAGGTGCTGTTGATCGAGACTGACCACGATATGCGTAATCCGGTGGACATGCTGGTGTTGGACAAGGTAGCCAAAAATATCTACCACAGTCCCGGTATTGAACAAGTGAAAGCGATAACCCGGCCCTTGGGAACAACCATCAAGCACACTTCGATACCGTTCATCATCAGCATGCAGGGCGTGAATAGTAGCGAGCAAATGGAATTCATGAAGGACCGAATTGATGACATACTGGTGCAGGTGGCCGCGATGAATACCTCCATCGAGACGATGCATCGCATGTATGCACTCATGGGCGAGGTCATTGACAACACCGTCGACATGGATCATCTCACGCATGATATGTCGGACATAACGGCTACGCTAAGAGATCATCTCGCGGATTTCGAGGATTTCTTCCGGCCTATTCGCAGCTACTTCTACTGGGAAAAACATTGTTTCGACGTTCCGCTCTGCTGGTCGATAAGATCGATATTCGATATGTTTGACAGTGTGGACCAGCTGAGCGAAAAGCTCGAGTACCTGGTCAAGGATATGGATATTCTGATTACACTGTTGCCGCAGATGCGCGCGCAGATGCCGCCGATGATATCTGCGATGACGACGATGCGGGACATGATGCTTATCTGGCATGGCACGCTTGGCGCGTTCTATAAGCAACAGGAGAGGAATAACAAGGACCCCGGCGCGATGGGCCGGGTTTTTGACGCCGCCCAGATCGATGATTCGTTCTATCTGCCGCAGTCGGCTTTTGAGAATCCGGATTTCAAGCGGGGGCTGAAGATGTTTTTGTCTCCGGACGGCAAGGCAGCCCGCTTTGTCATTGCTCTGGAGGGAGATCCCGCAACGCCCGAGGGCATCTCTCGGGTCGAGCCGATCAAGCGGGAGGCTAGAGAGGCCATAAAGGGAACTCCATTGCAGGGCGCTGCGATCTATCTGGGTGGCACCGCGGCGACGTTCAAGGATATTCGAGAGGGCGCCAGATACGATCTGCTGATCGCCGGAGTGGCGGCGATAAGCTTGATTTTGATCATCATGATGATCATCACCCGAAGTGTGGTAGCCGCAGTGGTTATCGTGGGTACCGTCGTGCTTTCCATGGGCGCCTCTTTCGGGCTTTCCGTATTGGTCTGGCAGGACATTCTGGGTATCGAGTTGTACTGGATGGTGTTGGCGATGTCGGTGATCCTGCTCCTGGCGGTGGGATCCGACTACAATCTGCTGCTGATTTCCCGGTTGAAAGAGGAAATTGGGGCCGGATTGAACACCGGAATTATCCGTGCCATGGCTGGTACCGGGGGAGTGGTGACGGCTGCCGGCATGGTGTTCGCCGTTACCATGTCGTTGTTTGTGTTCAGCGATTTGCGAATTATTGGTCAGATCGGTACCACCATCGGCCTGGGCTTGCTGTTCGACACCCTCGTCGTGCGCTCGTTCATGACACCGTCCATTGCTGCGCTGCTGGGACGCTGGTTCTGGTGGCCGCTACGGGTGCGCCCGCGCCCGGCCAGTCAGATGCTTCGGCCGTTCGCGCCGCGCCGATTGGTTCGCGCCTTGTTGCTGCCGTCCGGCCAGCACCCGTCAGCGACTGGCGCCCATGAGTAGGCCCCAGGTGGAGCTTTTGACTCGCGCCGGGTGCGCGATCTGCGTGCGGGTAGCGGAGCAGCTGGCCGAACTGTCCAGCGAACTGGGCTTCGACATGATGACGATCGACGTCGATGTCGCGGCGTCGACGGGCAATCCAGGGCTGCGAGCTGAGTTTGGCGATCGGTTGCCGGTGGTCCTGCTGGACGGCCGCGAGCACAGCTACTGGGAGGTCGACGAGCACCGGCTGCGTGCGGATATAGCCCGCAGCACATTTGGTAGCCCACCTGATAAACGTCTACCGTAGACACCAGTTTTACTGGGGTAGTCGAGGGAGCTGGCCAGGTGGTGCTGCCGTGAGCGTGCTGCTCTTCGGGGTGTCGCATCGTAGCGCGCCGGTCGTCGTCCTTGAACAACTCAGTATCGACGAATCCGATCAAGTCAAGATCATCGACCGAGTGCTGGCTTCGCCGCTGGTGACCGAGGCGATGGTGCTGTCGACTTGCAACCGCGTCGAGGTCTACGCCGTAGTGGACGCGTTCCATGGCGGCCTGTCGGTGATCGGGCAGGTGCTTGCCGAACACTCCGGTATGTCGATGGGGGAGCTGACCAAGTACGCATATGTCCGCTACAGCGAGGCAGCAGTTGAGCACCTGTTCGCGGTTGCCAGCGGCCTGGACTCGGCGGTGATCGGCGAGCAGCAGGTGCTTGGTCAGGTGCGCCGCGCCTATGCCGTCGCCGAATCCAACCGCACGGTCGGCCGCGTGCTGCACGAATTGGCCCAGCGGGCGCTGTCGGTGGGCAAGCGAGTGCACTCCGAAACCGCCATTGACGCTGCCGGTGCCTCCGTGGTGTCGGTCGCCCTGGGAATGGCCGAGCGCAAATTGGGCTCGTTGGCGGGCACGACCGCGGTGGTGATCGGCGCCGGGGCGATGGGCGCGCTGTCGGCGGTACATCTGACCCGTGCCGGCGTCGGGCACATTCAGGTGCTCAACCGGTCGTTGTCCCGGGCGCAGCGGTTGGCCCGAAGGATCCGCGAATCTGGCGTGCCGGCCGAGGCGCTAGCGCTCGACCGCCTGGCTAATGTCCTGGCCGATGCCGACGTGGTGGTCAGCTGTACTGGGGCGGTGCGTCCGGTGGTGTCGCTGGCCGATGTGCATCATGCGCTGGCCGCCGCCCGCCGTGACGAGGCCACCCGTCCGTTGGTGATATGCGACTTGGGCATGCCGCGTGACGTCGATCCTGCGGTGGCCAGATTACCGTGTGTGTGGGTCGTGGACGTGGATAGCGTGCAACATGAACCCTCGGCACATGCCGCGGCTGCCGACGTTGAGGCCGCCCGCCACATCGTCGCCGCCGAAGTTGCCAGCTATCTGGTGGGGCAGCGGATGGCCGAGGTCACCCCAACCGTGACGGCGTTGCGCCAGCGAGCCGCCGAAGTGGTCGAAGCGGAATTGCTGCGCCTGGACAACCGGCTGCCCGGCCTGCAGAGTGTCCAGCGCGAGGAGGTGGCCCGCACCGTACGGCGAGTCGTGGACAAGCTGTTGCACGCGCCTACCGTGCGGATCAAGCAGCTCGCCAGTGCGCCCGGCGGTGACAGCTACGCCGAGGCGCTGCGCGAACTCTTCGAGCTTGACCAGACCGCCGTCGATGCCGTCGCCACTGCAGGTGAATTACCGGTGGTGCCAAGCGGATTCGACGCTGAAAGTCGCCGCGGTGGAGGCGACATGCAAAGCAGCCCGAAGCGATCGCCGAGTAACTGATTGGCGCACGTGATCCGGATAGGTACCCGGGGCAGCTTGCTGGCCACCACTCAGGCCGCCACTGTCAGAGACGCCCTCATCGCTGGTGGCCACTCCGCGGAGTTGGTGACCATCAGCACCGAGGGTGACCGATCCATGGCGCCGATCGCCAGTCTCGGGGTTGGCGTCTTCACCACGGCGTTGCGCGAGGCGATGGAGGCAGGCCTCGTCGATGCGGCGGTGCATTCGTACAAGGATTTGCCGACTGCCGCCGATCCAAGGTTCACGGTTGCGGCGATACCGCCGCGCAATGACCCCCGCGACGCGGTGGTAGCCCGTGACGGGCTGACGCTGGGGGAATTGCCGGTCGGATCGTTGGTGGGCACATCCTCGCCGCGGCGGGCCGCACAGCTTAGAGCATTGGGTCTCGGTTTGGAAATCCGCCCCCTACGAGGCAACCTAGATACCAGGTTGAACAAGGTAAGTAGCGGCGATCTTGACGCCATCGTGGTGGCCCGGGCTGGTCTGGCGCGGCTGGGCCGCCTCGATGACGTGACCGAGACGTTAGAGCCGGTGCAGATGTTGCCCGCGCCGGCTCAGGGCGCGCTCGCGGTCGAATGCCGCGCCGGCGACAGCCGGTTGGTGGCAGTGCTGGCGGAGTTGGATGACGCCGACACGCGTGCGGCGGTCACCGCCGAGCGAGCCCTGCTTGCCGACCTGGAGGCAGGTTGCTCCGCACCGGTGGGAGCGATCGCAGAAGTGGTCGAGTCCATCGATGAGGACGGCCGTGTCTTCGAGGAGCTGTCGCTGCGCGGGTGCGTGGCGGCGCTGGACGGATCCGACGTGATCCGCGCGTCCGGCATCGGCAGTTGCGGTCGGGCACGGGAGCTGGGGCTCTCGGTCGCCGCGGAGCTGTTCGAGCTGGGCGCCCGGGAGCTGATGTGGGGAGTGCGGCATTAGCCCGCATGAAGAAGTGACTGGGAGTGACAATCATGACGCGAGGGCGTAAGCCGAGACCGGGCCGCATCGTTTTCGTGGGCTCCGGTCCGGGCGACCCCGGCTTGCTTACGACACGGGCTGCCGCGGTGCTGGCCAACGCCGCGCTGGTGTTCACCGATCCCGACGTACCGGAGCCGGTGGTGGCGCTGATCGGCACGGATCTGCCCCCCGTGTCCGGCCCGGCGCCCGCCGAGCCGGTTGCCGGGAACGGCGATGCGGCCGGCGGAGGAAGTGCGCAGGAACACGGCCGGGCCGCGTCCGCGGTAGTCTCCGGTGGTCCTGACATCCGCCCGGCGCTGGGCGATCCCGCCGATGTGGCCAAGACGCTGACCGCCGAGGCCCGTTCGGGTGTCGACGTGGTGCGGCTGGTGGCGGGCGATCCGCTCACGGTGGATGCGGTAATCAGCGAGGTGAACGCCGTCGCACGCACCCACCTGCACATCGAAATCGTGCCCGGCCTGGCCGCCAGCAGCGCGGTCCCGACCTATGCCGGGTTGCCGCTGGGTTCGTCGCACACCGTCGCCGACGTGCGTATCGACCCCGAAAACACCGACTGGGACGCGCTGGCTGCCGCACCCGGGCCGCTGATCCTGCAGGCCACCGCATCGCATCTAGCCGAATCGGCCCGCAGCCTGATCGATCACCAGCTGGCCGAGTCCACTCCGTGCGTGGTGACCGCACACGGCACCACCTGTCAGCAGCGTTCGGTCGAGACCACACTTCAGGGATTGACCGACCCGGCCGTCCTGGGCGCTACCGACCCCGCGTGCTCCGCAAACGGGAGGGACTCCCAGGCCGGACCGCTGATAGTGACCATCGGCAAGACGGTGACCAGTCGGGCAAAGCTGAACTGGTGGGAGAGCCGCGCCCTCTACGGCTGGACGGTGTTGGTGCCGCGCACCAAGGACCAGGCCGGCGAGATGAGCGAGCGGCTCACGTCGTACGGCGCGCTGCCGGTGGAGGTGCCGACCATCGCCGTCGAGCCGCCGCGCAGCCCCGCGCAGATGGAGCGCGCCGTCAAGGGCCTGGTCGATGGCCGATTCCAGTGGATCGTGTTCACCTCCACCAACGCGGTGCGTGCGGTGTGGGAGAAGTTCGGCGAGTTCGGTCTGGATGCCCGCGCGTTCTCCGGGGTGAAGATCGCCTGTGTCGGCGAGTCGACGGCCGACCGGGTGCGCGCCTTCGGAATCAGTCCCGAGCTGGTGCCCTCCGGGGAGCAGTCCTCGCTTGGCTTGCTAGACGACTTCCCGCCCTACGACAGCGTTTTCGACCCGGTGAACCGGGTTTTGCTGCCGCGCGCCGACATCGCCACCGAAACGCTGGCCGAGGGACTGCGAGAGCGTGGCTGGGAGATCGAGGACGTCACCGCCTACCGGACCGTGCGGGCCGCGCCGCCGCCGGCCACTACCCGGGAAATGATCAAGACGGGCGGGTTTGACGCGGTATGTTTCACCTCCAGCTCGACGGTGCGAAACCTGGTCGGCATCGCCGGCAAGCCGCACGCGCGGACGATCATCGCCTGCATAGGGCCAAAGACCGCCGAGACCGCAGCCGAGTTCGGCTTGCGGGTCGATGTCCAGCCGGACACCGCCGCCATCGGCCCGCTGGTCGATGCGCTGGCCGAGCATGCCGCCCGGTTGCGCGCTGAGGGTGCGCTGCCCCCGCCGCGCAAGAAGAGCCGCAGGCGCTAGTGGCCCACCCTCGTCAGGTGAGCGTGCGTGTCTGTACACCGACACGCCGACCGAGCTGGCATTTTGCGTACGCTCGCGGCTACGAATGAGCATGAGTTCCTATCCGCGGCAGCGACCGCGCCGGCTCCGCTCCACCGTCGCGATGCGCCGTCTGGTTGCGCAAACCTCGTTGGAGCCAAGGCATTTGGTGCTGCCGATGTTCGTTGCCGACGGCATTGACGAGCCGCGGCCGATTACCTCCATGCCGGGCGTGGTACAGCACACCCGGGATTCGCTACGTAGGGCCGCGGCAGCCGCGGTGGCCGCCGGCGTGGGTGGGCTGATGCTTTTCGGCGTGCCGCGCGACCAGGACAAGGACGGTGTCGGTTCGGCGGGCATCGACCCCGACGGGATCCTCAACGTCGCCCTTCGCGATCTGGCCAAGGACCTGGGTGAGGCCACGGTGTTGATGGCCGACACCTGTCTGGACGAGTTCACCGACCACGGGCACTGCGGTGTGCTCGATGACCGGGGCCGGGTCGATAACGACGCCACCGTGGCCCGCTATGTGGAACTGGCTGTGGCGCAAGCGGAATCGGGCGCCCACGTGGTCGGACCCAGTGGGATGATGGATGGCCAGGTAGCCGCGATCCGGGACGGTTTGGACGCCGCCGGCTACATCGATGTGGTGATCTTGGCCTACGCCGCGAAGTTTGCTTCGGCGTTCTACGGCCCGTTCCGCGAGGCGGTGAGCTCTAGCCTGTCCGGGGATCGGCGCACCTACCAGCAGGAGCCGGGCAACGCCGCCGAGGCGCTGCGTGAGATCGAGCTCGATCTCGACGAAGGCGCCGACATTGTGATGGTCAAACCCGCGATGGGCTACCTCGATGTGGTGGCGGCCGCGGCGGACGTCTCGCCGGTCCCGGTGGCCGCCTATCAGGTCTCGGGAGAGTACGCGATGATTCGTGCGGCGGCGGCCAATAATTGGATCGATGAGCGTGCCGCGGTGCTAGAGTCGCTGACCGGTATCCGGCGTGCCGGCGCCGACATCGTGCTCACCTACTGGGCGGTAGACGCGGCGGGCTGGCTTACGTGACGGAGGCCTGACATGACACCAACCGGGGATACCAAGCCCAAGTTGTTGTTCTACGAACCCGGCGCGAGCTGGTACTGGGTGCTGACTGGTCCGCTTGCGGCGGTGTCGGTGCTCCTCCTCGAGATATCCAGCGGCGCCGGGGTTGGGTTGATAACGCCGGCGATCTTTCTGGTGATGGTGTCGGCGTTCGTGGCATTGCAGGTGAAGGCGGCGCGGATTCACACGTCGGTCGAGCTGACGCATGATGCCTTGCGCCAAGGCACCGAGACCATCAGGCTGGCCGAAATCGTCAAAATCTATCCGGAGGCAGACGGCCGCGAGACGTCCGGGGAAGAGCCGGCAAAGTGGCAGTCGGCGCGGACCCTGGGCGAGCTCGTCGGCGTACCGCGCGGCCGGGTGGGAATCGGGCTGAAGCTGACCGGAGGCCGCACCGCCCAGGCCTGGGCGCGTCGTCATCAACAGCTGCGGGCGGCGCTGACTCCGCTGGTTCAGGAGCGGCTCGGGCCCGTGGATTCTGATGTCGCCGACGTCAACGGTGACGACGCCGGGCCAGCGCGGTGATCGCCCGCTACCGGGCCGGGGCCGAACTGTTCCTGGCTTGTGCCGCGCTTGCCGGATCTGCGGCGAGCTGGTCGCGGACCCGCTCCACCGTGGCCGTCGCGCCCGTCATCGACGGCCAGCCGGTCACCCTGTCGGTGGTCTATCACCCGCAACCGTTGGTGCTGACCCTGCTGCTGGCGACGATCGCCGGCGTGTTGTCGGTGGTGGGGACGGCCAGGTTGCGGCGCGCGCGAGCTGGCTTGAACGCACATCCGGACGGCTTGAACCAGCGTCCGCCCGGCGGTTGGTGTCATTGAGCCGTTTGCGTGGATCACTTCCGCTGCTGCTTGATCGGGCCCTGGTCTGTGTCGGCAGCGGCTGGTAGTATCGAAAGTATGTTCGATCAGGTGCGGGGGCGCATGCCTTCACCGGAGGCGATCGCTCATTTTGATGAGCGGTTTGAATGCCATGCTCCGCGGACCACGAGGGTGTCGGCGGCGTTCATCGATCGGATCTGCTCGGCGACTCGGGCCGAAAACCGGGCCGCTGCGGCGCAGTTGGTGGCGTTGGGGGAGTTGTTCGCCTATCGGTGGTCGCGTTGCGGGGGCCGCGAGGAGTGGGTGATGGACACCATGGCGGCGGTGGCCGCCGAGGTGGCGGCGGCGTTGCGGATCAGTCAGGGTCTGGCGGCCAGCCGGTTGCGGTATGCGCGGGCGATGCGTGAGCGGCTGCCTAAGACGGCTGAGGTGTTTAGCGCCGGCGACATCGGCTATCTGATGTTTGCCACGATTGTGTATCGCACCGACTTGATCGTTGACCCTGATGTTTTGGCGGCGGTGGATGCGCAGTTGGCCGCCAATGTGGCGCGTTGGCCCTCGATGACCAAGGCCCGCCTGGCTGGGCAGGTCGATAAGATCGTGGCGCGTGCCGATGCCGATGCGGTGCGGCGGCGCAAGGAGTATCAGGCCCAGCGCCAGTTCTGGGTCGGGGAAAGCCAAGACGGTGTGTGCCAGATCGGTGGCAGCCTGTTGGCCGTCGACGCACACGCCCTCGATGCGCGGTTGAGCGCGTTGGCGGGCACCGTGTGTGAGCACGATCCGCGCAGCCGTGAGCAGCGCCGCGCGGACGCGTTGGGGGCGTTGGCGGGCGGGGCCGATCGGCTGGGCTGTGGCTGTGGGCGCGCTGATTGTGCGGCCGGGAAGCGGCCTGCGGCCCCGCCGGTGGTGATTCACCTGATCGCCGAGGCGGCCACGATCAATGGCACGGGCTCGGCGCCGGCATCGCAGATGAACGCCGACGGGCTGATCACCGCCGAACTGGTGGCCGAGCTGGCCAAGACGGCCACGCTGGTGCCGCTGGTTCATCCCGGCGATGCGCCGCCCGAGCCGGGGTATGCGCCGTCGAAAGCGCTCGCCGATTTCGTTCGCTGCCGGGATCTGACGTGTCGCTGGCCCGGCTGTGATGAGCCCGCCACCAATTGCGACCTGGATCATACGATCCCGTATGCCGCTGGTGGGCCCACCCATGCGTCGAACCTGAAATGTTACTGCCGTACCCATCACCTGGTGAAAACGTTTTGGGGATGGCGTGATCAACAGCTACCCGACGGCACCCTGATTTTGACCTCCCCGTCCGGGCATACCTATGTCAGCACCCCGGGCAGTGCGCTGCTGTTCCCCAGCTTGTGCCACTTCAGCGGCGGCATCCCGGCACCGGAAGCCGACCCACCCTACGACCATTGCGACCAGCGCACAGCGATGATGCCCAAACGCCGGCGCACCCGCGCCCAAGACCGGGCCTATCGCATCGCCACCGAACGTCGACAAAACCACGCCGCCCGCCAGCGCGCCCAGGTGCTCACCCAGACCGCCGCGGCCACCGACACCCACGGCCCACCACCGGATCACAACGACGACCCACCGCCGTTTTAGGCTGACCTGCTGATTAGCGGTAGCACCAGCTGACGGCGGCGGTCGATGGCGTCAGCCAGGTCGTGGAGCGCTTTATGCACCGAGCGCGCCATCGGGAACATGGATTCATGCTCGCCCTGGTCACAGCGGCCACCTAGCTGTTCGACTACTGCGGGGCTCGCGACTAATGCCCACTGGACGCCGGCGGCTCGGCAGTCCTCATCGAGGATGCACAAGAGCGAGATGCCGGCCCCACTGAAGTGACTCAACTCGCTCAGGTCGAGCACCATCGGATTTGTTCCGAGGCTGAAACGCCGGACGTGCTCGCTGATCTGCTCGACATTGGCGGCGTCGATCTCGCCTCGGATGGTCACCACTGTCGCCAGGTGATGCAGGTAGGCCCGAATCTGAGCGCCACCGTAGTCAACGGCGGCATTTCCGGGCCGCGTCGTGACGCTGCAAGCCGATTTTGACGTCGGGATCGTGGTAGTCATCAATAGCCTCGTTCTCCGTCGCGTTGCGGGCCGACCGATCGCCGGCTAAAGCTGCCTTTAACCAAACCCGCAAAATCTAAGGGGAGCGAAAGCCGCCTCTAACTCTTTGCTAAGAAGCGATTTTCGGGGTGCTCCCGGCGACCCACGCCGTCGCGGCCATGGCGCTGTTAGGCTGCGATGGCTGCCGGTTGCTAGTCGGGGGCTGATGATATGGCCGGTGGTATGGATCAGCCGCCCGGTCAGCCTAGAAGGCGGACCAGACAGCAGAGTTCAGACGGAAAGAACGGCGTGCGCGCTGCAGAGATCACCGGAGAAATTAGGGCCCTGACAGGATTGCGCATCGTCGCGGCGGTGTGGGTAGTGCTGTTTCACTTCCGACCGATGTTGGGTGATGCGTCACCGGGCTTCCGCGACGCCCTCGCGCCGGTGCTCGACTGCGGCGCGCAGGGTGTAGACCTCTTCTTCATCCTCAGTGGGTTCGTGCTGACCTGGAACTACCTCGACCGCATGGGCCGGTCGTGGTCGGTCCGTGCCAACCTGCACTTCTTGTGGCTGCGGCTGGCCAGGGTGTGGCCGGTGTACCTGGTCACCTTGCACCTGGCCGCCGTGTGGGTCATCTTTACGCTGCACGTCGGTCACGTGCCGTCTCCGGAGGCAGGCCAGCTGACCGCGATCAGCTATGTGCGCCAGATCCTGCTGGTGCAGCTGTGGTTTCAGCCGTATTTCGATGGATCCAGTTGGGATGGACCGGCCTGGTCGATCAGTGCGGAATGGTTGGCCTACTTGCTGTTCGGTCTGCTCATTCTGGTCATCTTCCGGATGAAGCACGCCACCAGGGCGCGGGGCCTGATGTGGCTGGCCTTCGCGGCGTCGTTGCCGCCCGTGGTGCTGCTGTTGGCCAGCGGCCAGTTCTATACGCCATGGAGCTGGCTGCCCCGAATCGTGACGCAATTCGCCGCGGGAGCGCTGGCGTGTGCCGCCGTCCGCAGGTTGCGGCCGACCGATCGCGCTCGCCGCATCGCCGGGTACCTTTCCGTGCTGGTCGGCGTCGCGATTGTCGGCATCCTCTACCTGTTGCACGCGCATCCGCTCGCCGGGGTCGAGGACAGCGGCGGGGTGGTCGACGTGCTGTTCGTTCCGCTGGTGATCAGCCTGGCGATTGGCGTCGGCAGCCTGCCGGCGTTGCTGTCGACGCGGTTGATGGTTTTTGGCGGGCAGATCTCGTTTTGCCTCTACATGGTGCACGAGCTGGTGCATACCGCCTGGGGATGGGCCGTGCAACAATACGAGCTTGCGCTGCAGGATCAGCCGTGGAAATGGAACGTCGTCGGTCTGCTCGCGATCGCCCTGGGGGCTGCGATCTTGCTGTATCACTTCGTCGAAGAACCGGGCCGCCGATGGATGCGCCGGATGGTCGACGTCAAAGCCGCGAGTGCGAGAAGCGAGCCCGGGGAGCCGGTAGGCAGCACGCGTTATCAAATCGACGATGCGCTGGAAGGGGTTTCGGCCCGCGCGGTGTGACGGTTGAGTGGGGCTGCAGCGGGTCGACGCGAGTTCACATCGGTTTCCTCGTACGATTCCCTTTATTTGGACGCGGCGCACGACCCGTTCAACTTTGAGCCGAGTCCAGTGGAGCCATCAGTGGAGTCAGTGTGAGTCGCCCGGGTACATACGTCATTGGTCTCACTCTCCTGGTCGGCCTGGTCGTCGGCAATCCAGGGTGCCCGCGGTCCTACCGCCCACTGACCCTGGATTACCGGCTTAACCCGGTCGCGGTGATTGGCGACTCCTATACCACCGGCACCGATGAGGGCGGTCTGGGCTCGAAATCATGGACCGCTCGCACCTGGCAGATGCTCGCTGCACGTGGCGTGCGGATCGCAGCCGACGTGGCCGCCGAGGGCCGGGCCGGCTACGGGGTGCCCGGCGACCACGGCAACGTGTTTGAGGATCTGACCGCCAGGGCCGTCCAGCCCGACGATGCACTGGTGGTGTTCTTTGGCTCCCGCAACGACCAAGGCATGGATCCTGAGGATCCCGAGATGCTGGCCGAAAAGGTCCGCGACACTTTCGATCTAGCGCGCCACCGCGCACCATCCGCGAGCTTGCTGGTGATCGCACCGCCGTGGCCTACCGCCGACGTACCTGGCCCAATGCTGCGGATTCGCGACGTGCTGGGCGCTCAGGCGCGGGCCGCAGGAGCAGTGTTTGTCGACCCGATCGCCGACCACTGGTTTGTCGACAGGCCCGAGCTGATCGGCGCGGATGGCGTGCATCCCAACGATGCGGGACATGAGTATCTGGCGGACAAGATCGCGCCGCTGATCAGCATGGAGTTGGTTGGATGAGTTGGGAGTCACGAGCCACGCAAAGGGTTTAGCGTGACGACGGTCGACGTGCTAGTCCTCTGCGTGCCGTTCGTAATCCCAACGCTCAAGGCGCGCCTGCAACTGCAGGAGACCAAGTCCGGCGAGTGGCGCCGCGGCGGTGAGGAAGGCCAGCAGCATCGGACTCATCTCAGAACCTCCAAAACCATTTCATTCGTACCACGTTCGTCGTCGAGGGGTGGTTCTTTCGCGAAACATGTCCGTCCGAATTCAGCTGTCCTCAGCCACCGCCACGCTGCGCCACGTCAGCTAGGACGCCATCCAAGCCAGTTCGCCGGGCAACTGTTCGCGCCAGTACGACGCGTCGTGTCCTCCGGGCGAGAAGCTGCCGGCAGGCGGTTGGTGCAGTTGGTTGACGAATTGGCGAGTGGCGAAGTAGAAGCGGTCGCTGGTGCCGCAATCCACCCGTAGCGGGATTGAGTTCAGCGCGGGCAGGCCCAACACGCTGTGTTGCACATAGTCGTCGTAGCTGTCGAACGCCCCGGGTGTGCTGCCGGTGAACGACGTGAACAATGCCGGGCTGATGGCACAGATCCCCGCGGTTCTGGCCGGACCCAACCGGGCACCCAGGAGCAGCGCGCCGTATCCCCCCATCGACCACCCCAGGAATCCCACCCGGGAGGTGTCCATACCCATCGAGGTCAGCATCGGCAGCAGCTCGTCGAGCACCATCGCACCCGAGTCCCCGCCGGAAGAGCGACGGTGCCAGTAGGTGTTGCCGCCGTCGACGCCGACCACCGCGAACGCTGGCTTGCCCTCCTTGACCAGGCGGGCCAACCCCTGCTCGACGCCGAGATCCAGCATCATGCCGGCGTTGCCGTCCTTGCCATGCAGTGCGATCACTGGCCGCAGCTGCCCGCTCTGGCCGGGCGGCATGGAGATCACCCAGTTGGTCTTGATGCCTCCGCGAGCCGCCGAGATGAACGAGCCGGAGATCCTGGTCGGCAAGCTGCTGCCCGCCGTCGGGGGCTCGAACGGCGCCGGGGCCGCCTGCGGCTCAAGTGGGTCCACCAGGGCGCCGAAGGCCCACACGCCGGCGGCTCCCGCGCCGGCGCCGGCACCCCAACGGAGCAGGGCACGGCGGGTCAGGTCTGCCATGGGCGTCATGATGCCGCGCCGATCGGTGTTGCCCGCACAGCCACGCCGTAGCACCGGCCAATCGTGACACCGGTAACGGCTGGCGAGTCGCCGTAGTGGGGGCCCGGCTGCGCAGCAGTGACGGCATGAAGAACTTTCGCAAAACTGGAAACGGCTGGTACCGGAAGTCGGTATTCTTTGCGCGGCAGCTGCGTGTCAATGATGACCGAGCGGTAGCCCGGTCGTCCCTGGTGTATGGGAGGGTGTTCGATCACCTGCCTCAACATCTCCGAAGTGCCGAACGAGACCAACCGTAAGAAGAACCGTCAGGCCGGACTCGACCGCAGTATCCGGGTGATTCATGGCAGCTTCGACGACATTCCCGAGCCGGACAGCGGCTATGACGTCGTCTGGTCACAAGATGCGATCCTGCACGCGCCCGACCGCCGAAAGGTGCTCGAGGAGGCATTCCGGGTGTTGCGGCCCGGCGGCGAACTGATCTTCACCGATCCGATGCAGGCCGACGATGTTCCCGACGGTGTGCTGCAGCCGGTCTACGACCGGCTCAACCTGCGTGACCTTGGCTCGATGCGCTTCTATGCGTGAAGCCGCACAGGCACTCGGTTTCGAGGTGCTCGACCAAAGAGACCTGGTTCGCAATCTGCGGACGCACTACAGCCGAGTGTTCGAGGAACTCGAAGCCCGGCGTCTCGAACTCGAGGGGAAGTCCTCCCAGGAGTACCTCGACAAGATGCGGGTAGGCCTGAAGAACTGGGTCGAGGCCGCCGACAACGGTCACTCTCGCGTGGGGCATCCAACATTTCCGAGAACCCGCCTGACTCCGATATGCCAGCTGCCCACGGCCGCGATCGACTCGACGGCTGGTCGTCGCCGGTATCGTTGACCCCACGGACTGCGTGACAGCCGGGGGCACGGAGTTGCCCGGCGGCGCCAGTACTGCCCCCGACGGACCGGAAGGCAGGTGCCATAGCTACCACTTCAGGACTGCGCCCAGGACTGTCGCAGCGTCAGCTCAACATGATCGCTATCGGCGGCGTCATCGGTGCTGGCTTGTTCGTCGGGTCTGGTGTGGTTATCCGTGCGACCGGTCCGGCGGCATTCCTGACCTATGCGCTGTGCGGCGCACTGATCGTTCTGGTGATGCGCATGCTGGGCGAGATGGCCGCCGCCAATCCGTCGACTGGAGCGTTCGCCGACTACGCGGCAAAAGCCCTGGGCGGCTGGGCGGGATTCTCGGTTGGCTGGCTGTACTGGTACTTCTGGGTAATCGTCGTGGGGTTCGAGGCGGTTGCCGGCGGGAAGGTTCTAACCTACTGGATCGATGCGCCGCTGTGGTTGGCGTCGCTGTGTCTGATGATGATGATGACCGCGACGAACTTGGTCTCGGTGTCATCCTTCGGTGAGTTCGAGTTCTGGTTCGCCGGAGTCAAGGTTGCCACCATCGTCGGCTTCCTGGTCCTTGGCACCGCTTTCGCCTTCGGGCTGCTGCCGGGCCATGGCATGGATTTCAGCAACCTCAGCGCGCACGGTGGCTTCTTTCCCGACGGGGTAGGTGCCGTCTTCGCTGCCATCGTGGTCGCGATCTTCTCCATGACTGGCACGGAAGTAGTCACCATCGCCGCGGCTGAAGCGCCGGACCCTCAACGAGCGGTCCAACGCGCGATGAGCACGGTGGTGGCACGCATCGTGATCTTCTTCGTCGGCTCGGTCTTCCTGCTCACGGTGATCCTGCCGTGGAACTCGTTGGAGCTTGGCGCCTCCCCGTACGTTGCCGCGCTGCGGCACATGGGTATTGGGGGTGCTGATCAGATCATGAATGCCGTCGTGCTTACCGCGGTGCTGTCCTGCTTGAACTCGGGCCTGTATACCGCGTCGCGGATGCTGTTCGTGCTCGCCGCCCGGCAGGAGGCGCCGGCCCAGCTGGTCAAAGTCAACCGGCGTGGAGTCCCCACCTTCGCGATCATGGGATCGTCCGTGGTGGGATTCCTGTGCGTGATCATGGCATGGGTCTCACCCGCAACGGTATTCGTTTTCCTGCTCAACTCGTCGGGCGCTGTGATTTTGTTCGTCTACCTGCTTATCGCGCTGTCGCAGATCGTGTTGCGTCGCCAGACATCTGGCCAAAATCTGGGGGTACGGATGTGGCTTTTCCCGGGGCTGTCGATCGTCACGGTGACCGGAATTGTCGCCGTGCTGGCGCGGATGGCGTTCGACTACGCCGCGCGCAGCCAGCTCTGGCTCAGCCTGCTGTCCTGGGCAGTGGTCGTTGGGTGTTATTTGGTCACCACATTGGTGCGACGTCCCCTTAATCGGCCTTGGTGAGCAGTACGGCCTCGTCGAACGGCAGTCTGGCAAAGACCGGCCGCCATCGGCTGCTGACATACGGCGCCGCCTCGGCCTTGGTGAGCCGCCGCGGGTTGGCGACACCAAAGGTTTTGCCGTAGCGGCGCATCCGGCCACCGCCGGCCGCGGTGATGTTCTTCAGCCAGTCGCGGTTCGGACCGTAGGTGAGCAAAATCGCCACGCCCGCCCGGCCGTCGACGTCCGCGCTGAACACGTTCAACGGGGTACGGTACGGCTTGCCCGAGCGGCGGCCCACGTGCTCAAGAATCGCGAACGCCGGGAGCCAGCCGGCCCATAGCCGCTGAATGGGGTTGGTGACATATCGATTGAACCGAGCCAGCCACTGCGGTAGTTGCATGCCCACCATCCAACTCGTGGACCGGCCGCGGCATCAAGCAAACCTCTGGTGGCTGCGGCAAACTCTTACACCCTGTAGTTGAGCGACCTGGGCAGGCTGGAACACTAGTCGTCATGGGCAGCACGGAACAGGCCACCTCGCGGGTAAGGGGAGCCGCGCGCACATCGGCGCAGCTGTTCGAGGCCGCATGCAGCGTCATACCCGGCGGAGTGAACTCCCCGGTGCGGGCGTTCACGGCGGTGGGCGGCACCCCGCGCTTCATTACCGAAGCCCACGGCTGCTGGTTGATTGACGCCGACGGCAACCGCTACGTAGACCTGGTCTGCTCATGGGGCCCGATGATCCTCGGTCACGCGCATCCGGCCGTCGTCGAGGCAGTGGCCAAGGCCGCAGCCCGCGGCCTGTCCTTCGGGGCCCCGACTCCCGCCGAAACCCAACTAGCCGGCGAGATCATCGGCCGGGTAGCTCCCGTCGAGCGGATACGGCTGGTGAACTCCGGCACCGAGGCCACTATGAGCGCCGTGCGGCTGGCCCGCGGATTCACCGGCCGGGCCAAGATCGTCAAGTTCTCCGGCTGCTACCACGGACACGTCGACGCATTGCTCGCCGACGCGGGTTCGGGAGTGGCCACCCTGGGCTTATGTGACGACCCCCAGCGCCCGGCTTCGCCGCGCTCGCAATCGTCACGGGGCCTGCCGTCCTCCCCCGGGGTCACTGGCGCCGCGGCAGCCGACACGATCGTGTTGCCCTACAACGACATCGATGCCGTACAGCAGACCTTCGCCCGGTTCGGCGAGCAGATCGCCGCCGTAATCACCGAGGCCAGCCCCGGCAACATGGGAGTCGTCCCGCCCGGGCCCGGCTTCAACGCGGCGCTGCGCGCGATCACCGCCGAGCACGGCGCCCTGCTCATCCTCGACGAGGTGATGACCGGGTTCCGGGTCAGCCGAAGTGGTTGGTACGGAATCGATCCGGTGCCCGCTGACCTGTTCGCCTTCGGCAAGGTGATGAGCGGCGGGATGCCCGCCGCCGCGTTCGGCGGGCGCGCCGAGGTGATGCAGCGGCTGGCGCCGCTGGGGCCGGTGTATCAGGCCGGCACGTTGTCGGGTAACCCGGTGGCGGTTGCCGCCGGGCTGGCAACGCTGCGGGCCGCCGACGACGCGGTCTACACCGCATTGGACGCCAACGCTGACCGCCTGGCCGGCCTGCTCTCCGAGGCACTGACGGATGCCGTTGTGCCACACCAGATTTCGCGGGCAGGCAATATGCTCAGTGTGTTCTTCGGCGAAACACCGGTGACCGACTTCGCGTCCGCGCGGGCCAGCCAGACCTGGCGTTATCCAGCGTTCTTTCATGCCATGCTGGACGCCGGTGTCTACCCGCCGTGCAGTGCCTTCGAGGCATGGTTCGTCTCGGCCGCTTTGGACGACGCGGCGTTCGGCCGGATCGCCAACGCGCTGCCCGCCGCGGCCCGAGCGGCGGCCCAGGAAAGGCCCGCCTGATGCCCGAGGAAACCCAAGTCCACGTGGTGCGCCACGGTGAGGTGCACAACCCTACCGGCATCCTGTACGGGCGGCTGCCCGGATTCCACCTGTCCGCAACCGGCGCGGCGCAGGCCGCCGCCGTCGCCGACGCGCTGGCCGACCGCGACATCGTCGCGGTAATCGCATCGCCCTTGCAGCGTGCCCAGGAGACCGCCGCGCCCATCGCCGCCCGGCATGACCTTGCGGTGGAGACAGACCCGGATCTGATCGAATCGGCCAACTTCTTCGAGGGCCGCCGCGTCGGCCCCGGTGACGGGGCATGGCGCGACCCGCGGGTGTGGTGGCAGCTGCGTAACCCGTTCACCCCGTCGTGGGGTGAGCCTTACGTGGATATCGCTGCCCGAATGACGACCGCGGTGGACAAGGCACGTGTCCGCGGCGCCGGCCATGAGGTGGTGTGCGTCAGCCATCAGCTGCCGGTGTGGACGCTGCGGCTGTATCTGACCGGTAAGCGCCTCTGGCACGATCCGCGCCGTCGGGACTGCGCACTGGCCTCGGTGACGTCGTTGATCTACGACGGCGACCGCCTGGTTGACGTGGTGTATTCGCAGCCGGCGGCGCTTTGACCGCGCCGGCGACGATGCAGAGCAGAGCGACCAGAAGGAGCGGCGCTTTGACCATGCGCCGGCTGGTGATCGCCGCAGCGGTATCGGCATTGCTGCTCACCGGCTGTTCCGGGCGCGACGCCGTCGCCCAAGGCGGCACGTTCGAATTCGTCTCGCCCGGCGGAAAGACCGACATCTTCTACGATCCGCCTGCCAGCCGCGGCCGCCCGGGCCCACTGTCTGGGCCGGAGCTGGCGGATCCGGCGCGCAGTGTGTCGCTGGACGACTTCCCTGGGCAGGTCGTCGTCGTCAACGTGTGGGGGCAATGGTGTGGGCCGTGCCGGGCCGAGGTCAGCCAACTACAGCGGGTGTATGACGCCACCCGAGGTGCGGGTGTGTCGTTCCTCGGGATCGACGTGCGCGACAACAACCGCCAGGCGCCCCAGGACTTCATCAACGACCGGCATGTGACGTACCCGTCGATCTATGACCCGGCGATGCGCACCTTGATCGCATTCGGTGGCAAATACCCCACCAGCGTCATTCCGTCCACGCTGGTGCTGGACCGTCAGCACCGGGTCGCGGCGGTGTTTCTGCGCGAATTGCTGGCTGCGGACCTGCAGCCGGTGGTCGAGCGGGTGGCCGAGGAGGAGCCGTCGGGTCGGGCTCCGGTGGGGGCGCAATGACCGGGTTCACCGAGATTGCCGCGGTGGGGCCACTGCTGGTGGCGGTGGGGGTATGTCTGCTGGCTGGTCTGGTGTCGTTCGCCTCACCATGTGTGGTGCCGCTGGTGCCCGGCTACCTGTCGTATCTGGCGGCCGTCGTTGGGGTGGACGAGCAGCTGCCGGCCGGCGTCGTCAAACCCCCGGTGGCTGCCCGCTGGCGGGTCGCCGGATCGGCGGCGCTGTTCGTGGCGGGGTTCACGACGGTGTTCGTGCTGGGCACCGTCGCCGTCTTGGGCATGACCACCACGCTGATCACGAATCAGCTGCTGCTGCAGCGGGTCGGAGGCGTGCTGATCGTCGTCATGGGCCTGGTGTTCGTGGGGTTCATCGGAGCCCTGCAGCGCCAGGCGAGGTTCACGCCGCGCCAGTTGACGAGCGTAGCGGGGGCGCCGGTGCTTGGCGCGGTGTTCGCGCTCGGCTGGACACCGTGCCTGGGGCCGACGCTGACCGGGGTGATCACCGTTGCCTCGGCCACCGAGGGTGCCAGCGTGGCGCGTGGGATCGTGCTGGTGATTGCCTATTGCCTGGGGCTGGGGATTCCGTTCGTGCTTTTGGCGTTCGGTTCGGCGTGGGCGGTGGCGGGCCTGGGCTGGCTGCGCCGGCACACCAGGGCCATCCAGATCTTCGGCGGGGCGCTGCTGATCGCGGTCGGTGCCGCGCTGGTCACCGGGGTGTGGAACGACGTCGTGTCGTGGCTGCGCGACGCCTTCGTTTCCGACGTGAGGTTGCCGATTTGAGTGGGCAGGGTGCCGCGCAAAAGGCGCGCAACATGTGGCGGTCGTTGACGTCGATGGGCACCGCGCTGGTGCTGCTGTTTTTGCTCGCGCTGGCTGCCATACCCGGGGCCCTGCTGCCGCAGCGTGGCCTCAACGCCGCCAAGGTGGACGACTACCTGGCCGCGCACCCACTCATCGGTCCGTGGCTGGACGAGCTGCAGGCCTTCGACGTGTTCTCCAGCTTCTGGTTCACCGCCATCTACGTGCTGCTGTTCGTGTCCCTCGTCGGCTGTCTGGCCCCGCGGACGATCGAGCACGCCCGCAGCCTGCGGGCTACACCGGTCGCCGCCCCGCGCAACCTGGCCCGGCTGCCCAAGCACGCCCACGCCCGGCTGGCCGGCGAGCCCGCCGCCCTGGCCGCCACCATCACGGGCCGGCTGCGCGGCTGGCGCAGCATCACCCGGCAACAAGGCGACAGCGTGGAAGTCTCCGCCGAGAAGGGCTACCTGCGCGAGTTCGGCAACCTGGTGTTCCACTTCGCGCTGCTGGGTCTGCTGGTGGCGGTGGCCGTCGGCAAGCTGTTCGGCTACGAGGGCAACGTGATCGTGATAGCCGACGGCGGACCCGGTTTTTGTTCGGCGTCGCCGGCCGCGTTCGACTCGTTTCGCGCCGGCAACACCGTCGACGGCACGTCGTTGCACCCGATCTGTGTGCGGGTCAACAACTTCCAAGCGCACTACCTGCCGTCCGGGCAGGCCACCTCGTTCGCCGCCGACATCGACTATCAGGCCGACCCGGCCACTGCTGACCTGATCGCCAACAGCTGGCGGCCCTACCGGCTGCAGGTCAATCACCCGCTGCGGGTCGGCGGCGACCGGGTGTACCTGCAGGGCCACGGCTATGCGCCCACCTTCACCGTGACGTTCCCGGACGGGCAGACCCGCACGTCGACCGTGCAGTGGCGACCCGACAACCCGCAGACCCTGCTGTCGGCGGGCGTCGTGCGCATCGACCCGCCGGCCGGCAGCTACCCCAACCCCGACGAGCGTCGCAAACACCAGATCGCCATCCAGGGCCTGCTGGCTCCCACCGAGCAGCTCGACGGCACCCTGCTGTCGTCGCGTTTCCCCGCGCTCAATGCCCCGGCGGTGGCCATCGACATCTACCGCGGCGACACCGGCCTGGACAGCGGGCGGCCCCAGTCGTTGTTCACCCTGGACCACCGGCTGATCGAGCAGGGCCGGCTGGTCAAGGAAAAGCGGGTCAACCTGCGCGCCGGTCAGCAAGTCCGCATCGACCAAGGCCCGGCGGCCGGCACGGTGGTCCGGTTCGACGGCGCGGTGCCGTTCGTCAACCTGCAGGTCTCCCACGACCCCGGCCAGTCCTGGGTGCTGGTCTTCGCAATCACGATGATGGCGGGACTGCTGGTGTCGCTGCTGGTGCGCAGGCGCCGGGTGTGGGCGCGGATCACGCCGACGACCGCGGGTACGGTAAACGTCGAGCTGGGCGGCCTGACGCGCACCGACAACTCCGGGTGGGGCGCCGAGTTCGAGCGGCTGACCGGGCGGTTGCTGGCGGGTTTTGAGGCGCGGTCCCCGGACATGGCCGAAGCGGCCGCAGGGACCGGAAGGGACGTCGATTGAACACGCTGCACGTCAACGTCGGCCTGGCCCGCTACTCCGACTGGGCGTTCACCTCGGCCGTGGTGGCGCTGGTGGTCGCGCTGCTGCTGCTGGCGTTCGAGTTCGCCCAGGTTCGCGGTCGCGGACTCGCGCCGCTGGCCGTGCCGGCCGGATCGGTGGCCACCGATAGCGCTACCCCTGGGATCGTGGCGGACCAACGGCACCGGCCGTTCGACGAACGCGTCGGGCGGGGCGGGCTGGCCGTCGCCTATCTGGGCATCGGGCTACTGCTGGCGTGCGTCGTGCTGCGCGGCCTGGCCACCCAGCGGGTGCCGTGGGGCAACATGTACGAGTTCATCAACCTGACCTGCTTGTCCGGGCTCATCGCCGGCGCGGTCGTGCTGCGCCGTGCGCGATACCGGCCGCTGTGGGTCTTCCTGCTGGTCCCGGTGCTGATCCTGCTCACCGTGTCCGGACGCTGGCTCTACGCCAATGCCGCCCCGGTGATGCCGGCACTGCAGTCCTACTGGCTGCCCATTCATGTGTCGGTGGTCAGCCTCGGTTCTGGGGTATTCCTGGTCGCCGGTGTCGCCAGCATCCTGTTCCTTGTGCGCACATCGCGGCTGGGTGAGCCAACCGGTGAAGGCGCGCTGGCGGGTATGGTGCGGCGGCTCCCCGATGCCCAAACCCTGGACGGAATCGCCTACCGGACCACGATCTTCGCCTTCCCCGTTTTCGGCTTCGGGGTGATATTCGGTGCCATCTGGGCCGAGGAAGCCTGGGGCCGCTACTGGGGCTGGGACCCCAAGGAGACGGTGTCCTTCGTCGCGTGGGTGGTGTACGCGGCGTACCTGCACGCGCGGTCAACGGCGGGTTGGCGGGACCGCAAGGCCGCCTGGATCAATGTCGCCGGCTTCGTGGCCATGGTCTTCAATCTGTTCTTCGTTAACCTGGTGACCGTCGGCCTGCACTCGTATGCGGGCGTGGGCTGACCGTTCGTCTGCAACCGACCCGAGGACCGCAGCAAGGGGGAGTGCTGGTGACCGAGCATCCGAGGACGGGCGTGGGAGCCCCCGATAGCGGCAACGGCGGCACGGATCATCCGACCGTGCAGTTGCCGCCCGTGCCATCCGTGGGGGCACCACCGGCTGCGGCCGGTGGTGAAACACCGACTAGGTCAGTTGCGGGATTCCGCACCCAGCGGCTCGACCCGACGGCCTACGGCGCCTACTACAGCGGCCCCGATGAGGGCCCGGCCAGCCCGGCTGAAAGGCCGCCGTATCGTCTCGAGCCGGTGCCCCATACGCCGTATCCGGAACTGGCCACCACCACGCTGCTGAGGCCGGTCAAGCCGCCACCGTCGGAAGGCTGGCGTCGGTTGCTCTATCTGCTGTCGGGTCGGCTGATCAACGCCGGGGAAGGCCCTCGGGCCGCGCACCTCAACGACCTGGTCGCTCAGGTCAACCGCCCGCTGCGCGGCTGCTACCGGATCGCGGTGTTGTCGTTGAAAGGGGGTGTCGGCAAGACCACGATCACCGCGACCCTGGGGGCCACCTTTGCCGACCTGCGCGGTGACCGGGTTGTCGCGGTCGACGCCAATCCCGACCGCGGCACACTGAGCCAAAAGGTCCCGCTCGAGACGCCGGCCACGGTGCGGCACCTGCTGCGCGACGCCGACGGCATCGAGCGCTACAGCGACGTTCGCGGCTACACATCGAAGGGACCCAGCGGGCTGGAAGTGCTGGCATCGGACAGTGATCCGGCCTCCTCGGACGCATTCAGCGCCGACGACTACACCCGCACCCTGGACATTCTGGAGCGGTTCTACGGCCTGGTGCTCACCGACTGCGGTACCGGGTTGCTGCACTCGGCGATGTCGGCGGTTCTGCCTAGGTCCGACGTACTGGTCGTGGTCAGCTCGGGGTCCATCGACGGCGCCCGCAGCGCCGCGGCGACGCTGGACTGGCTGCAGGCCCACGGCCACGACGACCAGGTGCGCAACTCGATCGCCGTCGTCAACGCGGTGCGGCCGCGCGCGGGCAAGGTCGACGTGGGCAAGGTCGTCGAGCACTTCTCCAGGCGTTGCCGTGCGGTGCGCGTGGTGCCGTTCGACCCACACCTCGAAGAAGGCGCCGAAATCGCGCTGGATCGGTTGCGGCGGGAGACCCGCGAAGCGCTCACCGAACTGGCAGCGGTGGTGGCCGCTGGATTCCCCGGCGACCCGCGGCGCTGCAAACCGAGCTTCACCTAGGAACGGTTATTGTCCCCGTGCCCCAACCGCCGCAGGAACTCTGGATCGTCGTCGGGCCCGATGACGCGAGTCTTGGGCCGGTTCATCTGTGCCCGTGCAGCGCGCCAGCCAAGGTAGATCAGCGTCGCCAAAATCAGCACGAGGAGCAGGTAGAGCACTCGACACCTCCTTGGACCGAATATACCCGCGCCGTAGGCTCAGGCTGTGTCAGAAGCGCCTAACGACAAGACCACTCGGGGTGTTGTCGACATACTGGTCTATGCGACGGCGCGGCTGCTGCTGGTGGTGGCGGTCAGCGCAGCGATTTTCGGGGTCGCGCGACTGATCGGGTTGACCGAATTCCCCGTTGTCGTGGCCACGCTGTTCGGGCTGATCATCGCGATGCCGTTGGGCATTTGGGTGTTCAGCCCGCTGCGGCGGCGCGCCACGGCCGCGCTCGCGGTGGCCGGTGAGCGTCGGCGCGCCGAGCGGGAACGGCTGCGGGCCCGGCTGCGTGGCGAGTCGCTACCCGAAGAACAGTGAGCGCGGGGCGCCTGGTAGTCGGCATTGTGCACAAGTGGGTTGGGCATTCAGCACAGTGTTTGCGCTGATCGTGGCGATTCGCCTCGGCCGCGATTGGCGGCTCCTAACGTTGGCTGCACCGGGTGTGGGTTGCGGGAAGGTGTGCGATGTCTAATTTGCTGGTAACCCCGGAGCTGGTGGCGGCTGCGGCGGCGGATTTGGCGGGTATTGGGTCGGCTATCGGTGCGGCCAATGCGGCGGCCGGGGCCCCGACGATGGCGCTGTTGGCCGCCGGTGCCGATGAGGTGTCGGCGGCGGTGGCGGCCGTGTTTTCCTCCTACGCCCAGCAATATCAGGCGCTGAGCGCTGCGGCGGCGGCGTTTCACGACCAGTTCGTGCGGGCGTTGGCCGCGGGTGCGGGTGCGTATGCGGGCGCCGAGGCCGCCAACGTGGAGCAGCAGTTGCTGAACGCGATCAATGCGCCCACCCTCGCGTTGTTGGGGCGGCCGCTGATCGGCAACGGCGCCGACGGGGCGGCCGGGACCGGTCAGGCCGGCGGGGCAGGCGGGCTGTTGTACGGCAACGGCGGTAACGGCGGGTCGGGTGCGGCCGGGCAGGCCGGCGGGGCCGGCGGCGCCGCCGGGCTGATCGGCCACGGCGGGACCGGCGGGGCCGTCACCGGGGTCAGCACCACCGGCGGGCCGGGCGGTCACGGCGGTGACGCCGGCCTGTACGGGTTTGGCGGGGCCGGTGGCGCGGGTGGGTTCGGCCAGAGCGGGGCGGCCGGCGGGGCCGGTGGGGCCGGTGGGTGGTTGTACGGCGACGGCGGCGACGGCGGCGCAGGCGACAACGGCGGTAACGAGTCCGGCACCGGCGTCAGTGCCGTTGGGGGTGTGGGTGGGGCCGGTGGTGCTGGTGGGTTGTTGTTCGGTAACGGCGGCGACGGCGGCGTCGGCGGCGACGGCGGCGACGGCAGCAGCACCCAGGATTCCGGTGGTGATGGGGGTGCGGGTGGGGCCGGTGGTGCTGGTGGGTGGTTGCTTGGTAATGGGGGGGCCGGCGGGGCCGGCGGGGCCGCCTCAATCAAGGTTGCCACTGGTGGGCTGGGTGGTGATGGTGGCGATGCCGGGCTGTTCGGGTTTGGTGGGGACGGCGGCTGGGGCGGACGCGGAGTGGATGCTCGATTCGGTGCGGCTGGGGGTGCCGCTGGGGCCGGCGGTGCGGGCGGGTGGTTGTACGGCGATGGCGGCGCCGGCGGCGTCGGCGGTGTCGGCGGTGCTGTCTTCAGCCTTTCCTCCGGTGACGGCGGGGCCGGCGGGGCCGGTGGCGGTGGTGGGTGGTTGTTCGGTAACGGCGGCGACGGCGGCGCCGGTGGCGGCGGCGGTGGCCGCTTCGGCAGCGGCAGCGGTGCCGGTGGTGATGGGGCTGTCGGTGGGGCCGGTGGTGCGGGCGCGTGGTTCGGCAACGGTGGCGCCGGCGGCGTCGGCGGCGGCGGTGGCCGCGGCACCACCGCCATCGGTGGCGACGGGGGTGCCGGTGGGGCCGGTGGTGCGGGTGGGTGGTTGTACGGCGACGGCGGCGCCGGCGGTGCCGGCGGCGGTGGTGGCCGCGGCGGCACCGGCAACGATGGTGGCGACGGCGGGGACGGCGGCCGCGGCGGTGATGCCCAGCTGCTTGGCAACGGCGGTGACGGCGGGGCCGGCGGGGCCGGCGGGCCCGCCGGGTTGGCGCTTCCCCCGGGGCCGGCGCGGCCGGCGGGGGCGGCGGTGCCGGCGGTTCGCTGTTCGGCAGCCCCGGCACGACCGGCCCGCACGGCTGATCCCTGGCTAGCGCCGATCTTCGCGCGCTCAACCCTTCGGCATTCGCACCACCTGGGCGGCATAGCTCAGACCGGCGCCGTAGCCGATCAACAGGGCCAGATCGCCGGGCTTGGCCGCGCCGGTCGTCAGTAATTCGGCCATCGCGAGCGGAATGGAGGCCGCCGAGGTGTTTCCGGTGTGCTCGATATCGTTGGCGACCACCGCGTCGGGCCGCAACTGCAGGTTCTTGACCAGCAGCTCGTTGATGCGGCTATTGGCCTGATGAGGGACGAACACGTCTATCTGGTCGGGTCGCACCCCGGCGGCGTCCATCGCGCGCCGACCGACGTCGCCCATTTTGAACGCTGCCCAACGGAAGACCGCGGGACCTTCGAGCCGCACAAACGGGCGTGGGCCGCTGGGATTCTGGGCGAAAGTGATCCAGTCGATGTCCTGCCGTATGGCATCGGCCTGTTCGCCGTCGCTACCCGCCACGGTTGGTCCAATGCCTTGAAACGGTGTCTCGCCCACCACCACTGCGGCCGCGCCGTCGGCGAAGATGAAGCAGTTGCCGCGGTCGTACATGTCTATCGTGGGGGACAGTTTTTCCGTGCCGACCACCAGCATCGTGGCCGCACCTCCGCCCCGGATCATGTCGGCCGCTGCGCCAAGCGCATATCCGAATCCGGCGCACCCCGCCGAAAGATCGAACCCGAGTATGCCCTTGGCGCCCAGCGACGCCGCGACCATTGGGGCGGCCGGCGGGGTTTGCAGGAAATGGGTGTTGGTGGTGACGATCACGCCATCGATGTCGGCCGCCGACAGGCCGGCGTTCGACAGTGCCCGTCGACAGGCCTCAGTCGCCATGGAAGCCGCCGACTCGTCGTCGGCGGCGAATCGGCGGGTCTTGATGCCGGTTCGGGTGTAGATCCACTCGTCGGACGAGTCGATGTGCTGGCATATCTCGTCGTTGGTGACCACGCGTTCGGGCCGGTACGCCCCGACACTGAGCAGCCCGACGCTCCTGGCGCCGCTGGTCGTGGCGATCTCCGTCATACCCGTCCTATCTGTTCTCGTCGAGTGTGCACCTACGGCGACGACACGCCGACGGAGCCCGCCCTGAGTGCACGTTCGAAGTTAGCTCAACTGACCAAACGCCAATGCCCCCGCCACCGCCAACGCCCACACCAGCATGGCCAGCCCAGTGTCACGCAGTACCGGGATCAGCTCGCGCCCGCCGCGCCCGGATCGCACCGGTCCGGCAGCGCGCAGCGCCAAAGGCGCGGCCACCAAGCCCACCACACACCACGGCGTGGCCAGCATTAGCACGAACGTCAGCACCCCGGCGACCGCCAGCAGGCCCTGGTAAAGCATCCGGGTCCGGGCGTCTCCCAGCCGCACCGCCAGCGTGATCTTGTCGGCCCGCGCGTCGGTGGGGATGTCGCGCAGGTTGTTGGCCACCAGCACCGAGCACGACAACGCACCCGTTGCTACCGCCTGTGCCAGCCCCACCCAGTCCACCCGCAATGCCTGCGTGTACTGGGTACCGAGCACGGCGACCGGCCCGAAGAACACAAACACCGCCAGTTCGCCGAAGCCCGCATAGCCGTAGGGTTTTGACCCGCCGGTGTAGAGCCAGGCCCCGGCGATGCAGATCGCACCCACCGCAATCAGCCACGGCGCGCTGAGCAGCGCCAAAACCAGCCCGGCCAGCGCACCGAGCGCCAGGCTCGTCATGGCAGCGGTCAGCACCGAGCGCGGGGTCGCCAGCCGCGAGCCCACCAACCGCACCGGACCCACCCTGTCGTCATCGGTGCCGCGGATGCCGTCGGAGTAGTCATTGGCGTAATTGACCCCAATGACCAGCGCCACCGCAACAGCCAGTGCCAACAGCGCTTTCCACCACACGGCCGCGTGCAGCCAGGCCGCGGCGCCGGTGCCGGCAACCACTGGCGCGATCGCGTTCGGCAGCGTTCGGGGCCGCGCGCCGGAGACCCACTGTGCGAAACTGGCCACCAGGGCATCCTGCCCTATGCACAACAATGGGCGCATGCTCGGAGTGATCGGCGGCAGCGGCTTCTACACCTTCTTTGGGTCGGACACCCGCACAGTCAATTCGGACACCCCCTACGGTCAACCCAGCGCCCCGATCACGATCGGCACCATCGGGGTGCACGACGTCGCGTTCTTGCCCCGCCACGGCGCCCATCACCAGTACTCGGCGCACGCCGTGCCGTATCGGGCCAACATGTGGGCGCTGCGCGCGCTTGGTGTGCGGCGGGTCTTCGGGCCGTGTGCGGTCGGCAGCCTGGACCCTGAACTCGAGCCCGGCGCGGTCGTGGTGCCCGATCAGCTGGTCGACCGCACCAGCGGCCGCGCCGACACCTATTTCGACTTCGGCGGTGTCCATGCCGCCTTCGCCGATCCGTACTGCCCCACGCTGCGGGCCGCGGTGACCGGCCTGCCCGGTGTTGTCGACGGCGGCACCATGGTGGTGATCCAGGGTCCGCGGTTTTCCACCCGCGCGGAAAGCCAGTGGTTCGCCGCTGCCGGGTGCAATCTGGTCAACATGACCGGCTATCCCGAGGCGGTGCTGGCTCGCGAACTCGAATTATGCTACGCAGCAATCGCTTTGGTGACAGATGTGGATGCCGGCGTCGCTGCTGGCGATGGCGTGAAAGCCGCCGACGTGTTCGCCGCATTCGGGGAGAACATCGAACTGCTCAAAAGGCTGGTGCGGGCCGCCATCGATCGGGTCGCCGACGAGCGCACGTGCACGCACTGTCAACACCACGCCGGTGTTCCGTTGCCGTTCGAGCTGCCATGAGGGTGCTGCTGACCGGCGCGGCCGGCTTCATCGGGTCGCGCGTGGATGCGGCGTTACGGGCTGCGGGTCACGACGTGGTGGGCGTCGACGCGCTGCTGCCCGCCGCGCACGGGCCAAACCCGGTGCTGCCACCGGGCTGCCAGCGGGTCGACGTGCGCGACGCCAGCGCGCTGGCCCCGTTGTTGGCCGGTGTCGATCTGGTGTGTCACCAGGCCGCCATGGTGGGTGCCGGCGTCAACGCCGCCGACGCACCCGCCTATGGCGGCCACAACGATTTCGCCACCACGGTGCTGCTGGCGCAGATGTTCGCCGCCGGGGTCCGCCGTTTGGTGCTGGCGTCGTCGATGGTGGTTTACGGGCAGGGGCGCTATGACTGTCCCCAGCATGGACCGGTCGACCCGCTGCCGCGGCGGCGAGCCGACCTGGACAATGGGGTCTTCGAGCACCGTTGCCCGGGGTGCGGCGAGCCAGTCATCTGGCAATTGGTCGACGAGGATGCCCCGTTGCGCCCGCGCAGCCTGTACGCGGCCAGCAAGACCGCGCAGGAGCACTACGCGCTGGCGTGGTCGGAAGCGAGTGGCGGTTCGGTGGTGGCGTTGCGCTACCACAACGTCTACGGCCCCGGCATGCCGCGCGACACCCCCTACTCCGGAGTGGCCGCGATCTTCCGCTCGGCGGTTGAAAAAGGCAAGCCACCAAAGGTTTTCGAAGACGGCGGCCAGATGCGGGACTTCGTGCACGTGGACGACGTGGCCGCGGCGAACCTCGCCGCGGTGCATCTGGGTGAAGCGGACCGCGACGGGTTTACCGCGGTCAACGTCTGTTCCGGGCGCCCCATCTCGATCCTTCAGGTGGCAACCGCGATATGCGACGCCCGCGGTGGCTCGATGTCCCCGGCCATCACCGGGCACTACCGCAGCGGCGACGTGCGCCACATTGTCGCCGATCCCGCGCGGGCCGCCCGCGTGCTCGGGTTCCGCGCGGCCGTCGATCCAGGCGAAGGACTGCGTGAGTTCGCGTTCGCGCCGCTTCGCTGACCGCTCGAGCTACGACGAGTGGTCCGGCGGCCGGTAGATCTTCGGCCGCACTGGGTGCGTCGACCCAGCTGACCTGAAAATCCGGGGGGATCCAGCAGGCCGGGACAGCGCCGGGGTGTGCGGGGGTTGCGGCAGCTGGCGCAGCCTGCCGATGACGATGGCCGCCGCGAGGATGCTGAGCGCCAGGCCGCACAGCACCACATCGAAGGTGCTGGTGATCTGCTGGGCAAGATCGTTTCCGTAGACGGGGTGAGCCGACCCGCCCGAAGATGCCTGGAATCGCGGAGCCAGGACGACGCCGACGATGACGCGCGAAACGGTGAATGTGCATAGCAATCCGCACAGCGACGAGATCAGCCTCGCGGGCAGGGCCTCGGTCGCCATGTTGAAGCGAAGCCAGATCGCTAGGACCGCGGTGGCCAGATCGAACGCAGCCAGCGCCATGCTGTCGTAGCGCGAGAACGGATAATTCAACAGCACCGCGACGACGAGGTCGGTCAACCGCATCGCTACCGAGCCCAGGCACCACACGGCGATGAGCAGCAAGCCGTTTCGGGACGCTGCCCGCCACACGGTTTTGTCGATCGGTGGCGCGTTCGGGGACCTGAACAGGGTCAGCGGCGCACACATTGCCGCGGCCGCGGCCCACACCAGATAACCCTCGTATCCCACGCCGGCCGTCGACGTGTTTTGGGCAATGCCGTGGAACGCGTCGATCTCGCGGCCGATGGGAAGGCTCCACACGATGGACCCGGCGATCAGGGTGGAGCCACCCAGCGCCACGGTTGAGAGCGCTTCGGCCGCTGTAGGCCGAAGCAGCCACCGGGACGCGACCAGCACGGCGGCCAGGGCTACCACGCCGTACACCACCGCCGTGTCGATGACCGCGAGGTTCTGTTTGCCAAAACCGGACGCGCCGGCCGCGGGCTCCAACGCGTACCTGACCCGCCAGCTCAGGTTGAAACCGGTGCTGAGGGCCGCACCCAACATAGACGCGTAGCCGAGGAACTGGGTGGCCCGCAGCCACCTGCTGTGGCTGCCCTCATCGGTGGTAGCGCCGGTTAGCGCCGGTTGCGCGCTCAACAGCGCGCCGGTGATCCCCAGCCATCCCCCCGGCCCGACACCACCGGGCACGTGGACGGTGCCGCCGAGTCGAATCGTCTGGATCGCGTCGAACACCACGAAGGCCAGCACCAGCAGCAGATAGGGGACGTTGAGGCCCAGGCGAAGCTGTGAGCGCCTCCCGGCGAAGGTCACGGCAAGCGATGCCAAAGAGAGCGATGTCACCGCCAGCAGCAACCCGAACACGGTCTTGCTGCTGTCCGGGATTCGGAAACCGAAATACAGGTTCCATGGGAAAAACAGCGCACCGATGAGCAGGGCACCAGCGGCCAAGTCGCGGACGACCTCGCGTCGTCGGGTGTCGTCGCTGCTCAGGCCCACGATGCCCCCCGGGAATCAAGAACGGTTGGCGCCGAGTCGGTCCTGTGGTGGCGTGGGTGCACCCGGCCGGGCCGACTGCGTTGCTCGCTTGCGAACATAGTCTCCGTTCCGACGACGCGGCAGTGGCGCAGAACACGCGGTTGGGCGGATCTCGTTTGCCCGGTGACCGTCCCGCTGTTTGCGAACCCGGTTACGCTGCGGTCATAGGCGAACGCTGTCGCCGAATTACCGATACTGCCGACGGTATCGCAGTGTAACGATGCCGGGACATTGCTGGTTGTGGGGTAGCCAGCCGAAGGAGAGCCGCGATGGACGTCGCTTTGGGGGTTGCGGTCACGGATCGGGTCGCGCGTCTGGCGCTGGTCGACTCGGCTGCGCCCGGCACCGTGATCGACCAGTTCGTGCTCGATGTGGCCGAGCACCCGGTCGAGGTGTTAACCGAGACCGTGGTGGGCACGGATCGGTCATTGGCCGGCGAAAACCACCGGCTGGTCGCTACCCGGCTGTGTTGGCCGGATCAGGCCAAAGCTGACGAGCTGCAGCACGCACTGCAGGACTCCGGGGTCCACGACGTTGCCGTGATATCCGAGGCGCAGGCCGCCACGGCGCTGGTCGGGGCGGCACATGCCGGCTCTGCCGTGCTGTTGGTGGGTGATGAGACGGCAACCTTATCGGTGGTTGGTGACCCGGACGCGCCGCCGACGATGGTGGCCGTCGCGCCGGTGGCGGGCGCCGACGCCACATCGACCGTCGATACCCTGATGGCCCGGCTCGGCGACCAGGCCCTCGCCCCGGGGGATGTCTTCCTGGTGGGTAGGTCCGCCGAGCACACCACGGTTCTTGCCGACCAGCTGCGCGCGGCGTCGACGATGCGCGTGCAGACTCCCGACGACCCCACGTTCGCGCTGGCCCGTGGCGCGGCGATGGCGGCCGGCGCCGCTACGATGGCGCACCCGGCCCTGGTCGCGGATGCGACCACTTCGCTCCCCCGGGCCGAGGCGGGGCAATCGGGTTCTGAAGGCGAGCAGCTGGCGTACTCGCAGGCCAGCGATTACGAGCTGCTTCCGGTCGACGAATATGAGGAACACGACGAATACGGGGCAGCCGCGGATCGCTCGGCGCCGTTGAGCCGACGGTCGCTGCTGATCGGCAACGCTGTCGTGGCCTTTGCGGTGATCGGTTTCGCCTCGCTGGCGGTGGCGGTGGCGGTCACCATCCGACCGACCGCGGCCTCAAAACCGGTAGAGGGACACCAAAACGCCCAGCCAGGGAAGTTCATGCCGTTGTTGCCGACGCAACAGCAGGCGCCGGTCCCGCCGCCTCCGCCCGATGATCCCACCGCTGGATTCCAGGGCGGCACCATTCCGGCTGTACAGAACGTGGTGCCGCGGCCGGGTACCTCACCCGGGGTGGGTGGGACGCCGGCTTCGCCTGCGCCGGAAGCGCCGGCCGTGCCCGGTGTTGTGCCTGCCCCGGTGCCAATCCCGGTCCCGATCATCATTCCCCCGTTCCCGGGTTGGCAGCCTGGAATGCCGACCATCCCCACCGCACCGCCGACGACGCCGGTGACCACGTCGGCGACGACGCCGCCGACCACGCCGCCGACCACGCCGGTGACCACGCCGCCAACGACGCCGCCGACCACGCCGGTGACCACGCCGCCAACGACGCCGCCGACCACGCCGGTGACCACGCCACCAACGACCGTCGCCCCGACGACCGTCGCCCCGACGACGGTCGCTCCGACCACCGTCGCCCCGACCACGGTCGCTCCAGCCACCGCCACGCCGACGACCGTCGCTCCGCAGCCGACGCAGCAGCCCACGCAACAACCAACCCAACAGATGCCAACCCAGCAGCAGACCGTGGCCCCGCAGACGGTGGCGCCGGCTCCGCAGCCGCCGTCCGGTGGCCGCAACGGCAGCGGCGGGGGCGACTTATTCGGCGGGTTCTGATCACGGTCGCGGCTTCACTACGGTCGGAGGACATGGCCGGTGATGCGGTGACGGTGGTGCTGCCCTGTCTCAACGAGGAGGAGTCACTCCCGGCGGTGCTGGCCGCGATCCCGGCCGGCTATCGGGCGCTAGTGGTGGACAACAACAGCACCGATGACACCGCGACGGTGGCCGCCCGCCACGGTGCCCAGGTGGTTGTCGAGCCGCGGCCCGGATACGGCTCGGCGGTGCATGCCGGTGTGCTCGCCGCGACCACCCCCATCGTAGCGGTCATCGACGCCGACGGCTCGATGGATGCCGGCGACTTGCCCAAGCTGGTCGCCGAACTCGACAAGGGCGCCGACCTGGTGACCGGTCGGCGGCGGCCGGTGGCGGGCCTGCACTGGCCATGGGTCGCCCGGGTGGGCACCGTGGTGATGAGCTGGCGGCTGCGCACCCGCCACCGCCTGCCGGTGCACGACATCGCGCCCATGCGGGTCGCCCGGCGAGAGGCCCTGCTGGATCTGGGCGTTGTCGATCGACGCTCGGGTTACCCGCTGGAGCTGCTGGTCCGGGCCGCTGCGGCGGGCTGGCGTGTCGTCGAACTCGACGTCAGTTACGGTCCCCGGACCGGCGGCAAATCCAAGGTCAGCGGTTCGCTGCGGGGCAGCATCATCGCGATCCTGGACTTCTGGAAGGTGATCTCGTGAGCTGCCTGCCGGTCAGCGTGCTGGTGGTCGCTAAAGCGCCGGAGCCGGGCCGGGTCAAGACCCGGCTGGCCGCGGCGATTGGCGATAAGGTCGCCGCCGACATCGCCGCGGCCGCACTGCTGGACACCCTGGATGCGGTGGCCGCTGCGCCGGTCACCGCCCGGGCGGTGGCGCTTACCGGCGACCTGGACTCCGCGGCCGATTCCGCGGAGATCCGCCGACGGCTTAAGTCCTTCACGGTATTTCGGCAGCGCGGTGACGCCTTCGCCGACCGGCTCGCCAACGCACACGTCGACGCGGCCGACGGCTATCCGGTGCTGCAGATCGGGATGGACACGCCCCAGGTGACCGCCGAGCTGTTGGCCGATTGTGCACGCCTGCTGCTTCAAATCCCCGCGGTGCTCGGCCTGGCGTTCGACGGCGGTTGGTGGGTGCTGGGGATACGCACGCCTACTGCGGCCGAGTGCCTGCGCGCCGTCCCGATGTCACAGCCAGACACCGGCGAGCTCACCTTGAAGGCGTTGCGCGACAACGGCATTGATGTGACGCTAGTGCAGCGTCTGGGCGACTTCGACATCGTGGACGACATCGCGCTGGTACGCGATTGCTGCGCTCCGGGGAGTCGGTTCGCGCAGGCTACCCGCGCGGCTGGACTCTGAGGCCGCGCCGGCGCATTTGCTTACCAGTTGGTGAAGATGATGCTGTTCAGCAGTAGGGCCCCGGCGGCGTTGACCGCCAGCCAGAGTCGGTGCGAGCGGGGCGGCAGCAGTGCGGGCGCCGCGGTCAGCCAAATGGTGAAGGGCAGCCAGATTCGTTCGGTCTCGGCTTTGCTCAGCATGCTCAGGTCGGCCAAGGCGATGGCGGCCAGCACCGCCAGCAGCAGCAGATGGCAGCCGGATCGACGACTGATCGCGGCCCGGTCGAATACCCGGCTGAGACCTGCGACGCTGCCTAACCCGATAGCGCAGACCACGCACGCCAAGTTTGCCCAGGACCAATAGCCGAACGGCCGATCTTTGGCGATCCCCTGCCAATAGCGTTGCTGGACAAGGGTATAACCGTCGAACCAGGAGAATCCGGCAACCGCGAAGCTCACCGCGACCACCAGCGCCGCCAGCACGGCCGGCCCCAGTGCCCGCAGGACGGGCCGCCAATCTGCGGCGGCCAACACCGCCATCCCCGGCAGCACGATCAGCACGAGCCCGTAGTTGAGAAAGACACCCCAGCCGAGCAGTAGCCCCGCTCCGGCCGCCACCAGCGCCGGGAAGCGAGTGGCACCATGCACCGCCACCGCCAACAGGGCGATACCCCACGCCGCCACACCGGCGAAATACCCGTCGGCCGAAACCGCGATCCAGATCGCCGTCGGCGCCACCGCGACGAATGGTGCCGTCCGCCGCGCCATCTGCTCACTGGCCAGCACCCGCACGGCGATCAGCACCGCCGCCGCCGCGCTGGATCCCACCAGCAGGCACACCAGCCCCGCCCAACCGCCACCGCGCAGCCCGATCCGATCCAGCCAGACAAACGTCAGCAGCGCACCCGGCGGGTGCCCGGAGACGTGAGTCACCCAGGAATTGGGCTGGAAGTCGAGAATCCGGCTGGTGAACGTCCGCAACGTCGCCGGGATGTCGGCAATGCCGGGCACCTGCCACAGGTACTCGTCACGGGTGGTCAATCGGCCGGCAAAGCCGCGCTGCCAGCCGTCGATCATCGCCAGTGAGAACGCCCAGGCGGCGGCGGTGGCCCAGGTGCTCAGCGTCAGCACCCGCCAGGGGAGCCGGTGCGCCACTACCGGCCCCCACGCCACAACGGCCACTGCGGTAAGAACCGCCGGGGCCGTGCCCCAGCCAACATGGGCGTCCCAGTAGCCGAAGATCGGCGCGGCGCCGGCGCGCGTGGCAAACCGCTCCAAGCCGATATCGGATCGCGGTTTGATTCCCAGGTTCAACCGCGGCAGTACGAACGCGGCGCCGACCAGGACAAACCCGATCGCGACGGCCAATCCCTCGCGGCGACCGATCCTCACGACCGATCAGCCTATTGATCGGCTTCACCGGCGAACCGGCGCACCAACGCTGCCCGGTCCACCTTGCCGATGCCGCGTCGCGGTAGCACGTTCACGACATGTAGCTCTCGGGGCGCGGCGGTGACGTCCAGGGTGCGCGCGACATGCGCCCGCAGCGCTTCTAGCGTTGGTGGTGGGCATCCGTCGCCGACCACAATCGCGGCGACCACTCGCTGACCGAGTCGGTCGTCGGCAAGTCCAAAAACCGCGCAGTCACGCACCGCAGGGTGGGTGCCCAGTGCGGCCTCCACTGGCTGCGGCAGCACGGTGAATCCGCCCGTGCTGATCGCTTCGTCGGCTCGGCCCAGCACGGTCAGCACACCCGAATCACCCGATTCAAGGGCGCCAAGGTCGTCGGTGTGAAACCAGCCTGGCTCGGCGAACGGATCGGGCGAGACCGGGTTGCGATAGCCCTTGGCCAGGGTCGCACCGCCGATAGCTATGCGGCCGCCGGCCAGCACCCTCAGCCGGACCCCGTCGAGCGGAACGCCGTCGTAGACACAGCCGCCCGAGGTCTCGCTCATGCCGTAGGTGCGCACCACCGTGATGCCGGCGGCGGCCGCGGCGTCCAGGATGGGCCGGGGGGCCGGCCCGCCGCCGATCAGCACCGCGTCCAATTCGGCCAGCGCGGCCGTGGCCGCCGGGTCGGTAAGTGCCTTGGCCAACTGTGCGGCGACCAGCGACGTGTATCGCCGGCCAGAACCCAATCTCTTTATCGCGTTGGGTAATTCGGTGACATCGAATCCCGCGGAGACGTTCAGTTCGACAGGAACTGATCCGGCGATCACGCTGCGCACCAGCACCGCCAGCCCGGCGATGTGATACGGCGGCACAGCCAACAGCCAGCTGCCCGGTCCGCCGAGCCGGTCGTGGGCGGCCGAGGCGCTGGCGGTCAAGGCCGCCGCGGTCAACATGGCGCCCTTGGGCGGTCCCGTGGTTCCTGACGTCGTCACTACCAGGGCGACGTCGTCGTCAATCTGCTCGCCCACTCGCAAAGCGCCCAGCAAGGACTCATGCTGGGTGGGCACCGCGACCAATGCCGGGTCGCTGCCACCCAGCACTCGTTGCAGGGCAGGCAGCAGCAGCGCGGTAGCAGAACCGGCCGGGACGTGCAGCGCACGCAGGATGGCTATGCGTGCTCCTCGCGGTCGCGGACGTCATCGAGTGGCCATCCCTGGGCGGCCAACCGCGCCCGGACGCGCTCAACATCCTCCGGTGACGGCAACTCGTCGGTGAAATGGGTGATCACCACGCCGATGTCGATCTGGTCGAAGTCACCGAGTCGCATCAGTTCGTTAGCCACCGCCTTGACCTCATCGTGGCTCAGCCGGCGGCAAAGCAGGGCGAGCACCGCAAAGGAGTCGGTCGGCGGAATGCCCTCGGGATATCCCGCGCGCAACCACGCGACGATCGAGGTGAGAAACCGGTTCACGCTGTTATATCTTCCCGTCGGGGCCGTCGCCAAACCCTATGTCGCGGCCATCTGCGACTCTACTTGGGTGTGGCGCCCAGGAAGGCCCAGCCGGTGTGATGCGCGATGAAGTCACGGGCGATATACAGCACTCCAATGATGACTACCGCAAGCACCAGCGCGAAGATCGCCCAACTGACGGCAACCAGCAGCGGGCGCCGGCGCGCGGTGGCGTCGGCACCGTCGCCGGCGGCCTGCAGCCGCACGCCCACCGCGAACAGGCCCGGTAGCAGCGCGCCGGCTAGCAGACTGAAGATCAGGATCTTCAGGGTGGCCGTGTAGTTGAACCAGGCACTCACGGGGCGTTCCTCGTGGTGACGCCGAACTGTGGTGCTCGGTGGTTCGGTGGGGGAGTCGGAGCCGGCGGTGCAGGCACCGGCGGCCTCTGATCCGCAAGCGGCTGCGCACCCGCTTCCAGGCCGGCCGTCAGGTTGCCTTCCCAGTCGGCGTTGACGTTGGTGTGGTCGATCGGCGCCCTGCGCGACCGCAGCCAGATGGCGGTGGCGGTCAGCCACAACAGTGCGAAACCGAGGATCGCACCGGGGTAGCCACCGATGAAATGCACCAGCCCGTAGGTGAAGGCCCCGACCAGCCCGGCCAACGGGAGCGTCACCAGCCACGCGACCACCATGCGGCCGGCTACCCCCCAGCGCACCTCGGCGCCGGGCTTGCCGACGCCGCTGCCCAGCACGGACCCGGTCGCGACCTGCGTTGTGGACAGCGCATAGCCGAAGTGCGCGGACAACAGAATGACGGCGGCCGATGACGACTCGGCGGCCATACCCTGCGGTGGTTTGATCTCGACCAGCCCTTTGCCTAGGGTGCGGATGATGCGCCAGCCACCCAGGTAGGTACCGGCGGCCATGGCCACGGCGCAACTCACGATCACCCACAGCGGCGGCACCGATGCCGTCGTGCTGACCGCGCCGTAGGACATCAACGCCAGGAAGATCACGCCCATCGTCTTCTGCGCGTCGTTGGTGCCGTGCGCCAGCGAGACCAGCGACGCCGAGCCGATCTGGCCGCGCCGGAAACCGCGTTCCGTACGCTTTTCGGCAACCCCGCGCGTCGTCCGGTAGACCAGCCAGGTGCCGACTGCTCCGACCAGCGTGGCCAGCAGCGCGGCTACCACGGCCGGCACGATCACCTTGGACACCACTCCGCTCCAGATCACCCCACGCAGGCCGACGGCGGCAATTGTGGCGCCGACGATGCCGCCGATCAGCGCATGTGAGGAACTCGACGGAATGCCCAGCAACCAGGTCAACAGGTTCCAGACGATCCCGCCGACCAGGCCGGCGAACACCAACTCCAGCGTCACCAGATTCGCGTCGATCAGACCCTTGGCGATTGTGGCCGCCACGGCGGTGGACAAAAACGCACCGATCAGGTTCAGCACGGCAGGAAGTGCTACCGCTACCCGCGGTGCCAGGGCGCCGCTGGCAATCGAGGTCGCCATGGCGTTTCCGGTGTCGTGGAACCCGTTGGTGAAGTCGAACGCCAATGCCGTCACGACGACAATGAGCAAAAGGAACAACTGAAGGTTCACAGGGCCTGATTCTGCTGGTCGGGATATTGCGTTGTCGATCAAACGAGTACGCGAAATGCGGGTGTATCTCGACTCGTCGTCAGATGTTACCAATCACGTAACCCAGCGTTTTGCGGAGTTCACGCCCGGGTGTCTGTACGCAGCGGGTGACCCTCGGGAACCTCGACGAATATCAGTGTGATCCCGTCTGGGTCGGTCACATGCATCTCGTGCAGGCCCCACGGTTCGCGGCGGGGCTCGCGAGCGATCGACACGCCTCGGCTGACCAGCTCGGTCTGGGTAGCCTCGAGGTCGCGCACCTGCAGCCACAGCGCGCCGGGAAAAGGTCCCCGCGAATGGTCCGGCTCGCCGTAACCGGCCAGTTCGAGCAGTGACTGACCGGCGAAAAACACTGTGCCGGCCCCGTATTCACGGGCAATCGCCAGCCCGATCTGGTCACGGTAGAAGCTCAGCGACCGCTGATAGTCCGCCGGCCGAAGTAGCATCCGGCTGGCCAGGATTTCCATGGCCCTGTGTCTATCACGTAGCGGCACGCCGGCGGCCGAGGGTCGGCAGGCCGGGACCCGGTTCAAGGGTTGAGCTGTTCGTTGCGGCGCTGCATGAGTGCATTGACCCAGCGGGGACCGATGCTGTCCAGCGCGTTGACGGCGACGGCAACCCGAGGCGCGATCCGCACCGGTCGGGTGCGGGCGGCGGTGACCATCCACTCGGCGGCTTCCGCGGCGGTCAGCGCCGGCAGCCCGTCGTAGGCCTTCGTCGGCGCAATCATCGGAGTTGCCACCAGCGGGTAGTACAGCGTCGTCGAATGCACGCCCTGACTACCCCACTCGGTTTCGATGATCCGGCTCACCGCCGACAGTGCGGCCTTCGATGCGTTGTACACCGAGAACAGCGGCGAAGCCTCCGACAACACGCCCCAGGTGGCGACATTGATGATATGGCCGTCGCCACGCTCGAGCATCCCGGGTGCAAGCCCGCGGATAAGCCGCAGCGGGGCATAGTAGTTGAGCACCATGGTGCGCTCGACGTCGTGCCAGCGTTCCAGCGACTCGGCCAGCGGCCGCCGGATCGACCGGCCGGCATTGTTGATCAGGATGTCGATCCCGCCGATGCGCTTTTCGACGTCTTCGACCAGCGCGTCGATCGCTTCCATGTCCGAGAGGTCGCAGGGGAGCGACATCGCCGTGCCGCCGTCGCCGGTGATCCGGTCCGCCACCGCATCCAGCAGATCCTTACGGCGCGCGACGGCAACCACGACGGCGCGGTGCAGTCCGAACTGTTTGGTCGCGGCCGCACCGATGCCTGACGACGCGCCGGTGAGCAGGATGCGCTTGCCGGTGAGGTCGACGGGTTGCATCGCGGGCCGGTTGATCAGCAGTTGCGGCGAAATTGGTGGCCGCATGCCGGCCAATGTGATTTGTTCAGTCAACCAGCGCAGCGGTCTTTTGCTCACAGCTGGGGAGTCTAGTTTTGCCGAGCCTGTAGTTACTGTGGTGTCCCACTCGTCGGGCTTCTGCTCGGCAACTACAGCCTCGGCGAACGGCCGCGTTAGAAATAGCGCGGAAACGGGCTCCAGTCGGGGGGACGCTTCTGTAGGAAGGCGTCGCGGCCTTCGACGGCCTCGTCGGTCATGTAGGCCAGGCGGGTGGCCTCACCGGCAAACAGTTGCTGACCCACCAGCCCGTCGTCGAGCAGGTTGAACGCGAACTTCAGCATCCGTTGCGCCTGAGGCGATTTCGCGTTGATCTCGGCCGCCCACTGCAGCCCCACTGTCTCCAGCTCGGCGTGTTCGGCCACCGCGTTGACCGCGCCCATCTGGTGCATCTGCTCGGCGGTGTAGGTGCGGCCTAGGAAGAAGATCTCGCGGGCAAACTTCTGGCCGACCTGACGGGCCAGATATGCGCTGCCGTAACCGCCATCGAAGCTGCCGACGTCGGCGTCGGTCTGCTTGAAGCGGGCGTACTCGCGGCTGGCCAGGGTGAGATCGCAGACCACGTGCAGGCTGTGTCCCCCGCCGGCCGCCCAGCCATTGACCAGACAAATGACCACCTTGGGCATGAACCGGATCAGCCGCTGCACCTCCAGGATGTGCAACCGGCCGGCGCGGGCGACATCAACCGTGTCCGCGGTGTCTCCGCTGGCGTACTGGTAACCGCTGCGCCCACGAATTCGTTGGTCGCCGCCGGAGCAGAACGCCCAGCCGCCGTCCTTCGGGGACGGCCCGTTGCCGGTCAGCAGCACCACTCCGACGTCGGGCGACATTCGTGCATGGTCGAGCACCCGGTACAGCTCGTCGACGGTGTGCGGGCGAAATGCGTTGCGCACTTCAGGGCGGTTGAACGCCACCCGCACCGTGGCATCGTCGACGTGGCGGTGGTAGGTGATGTCGGTCAGATCGTCGAACCCGTCCACGAGCCGCCACGCCTTGGCATCAAAAGGGTTGTCACTCAAGGCTGTTGAACTCCGTCCTTGTTCGCCGGCTGGAGCCACCACGGCGATCTGATCCGTTCACCCATGCCTGCCACAGTAATCATGGCCGCTGGGCGTCAGCCGGACGGTATGGTGCCCGGGGCCTTGGTCACATGTGGTCGTGAGTTGGCGCCCGGGCGGCTTTCTGTGGAGGGTCACCGCGTACTCGATCATGGCGCTGCTCGCAGTTCATCACCGAACCGGCACAGTGTCGCTCGGCAATGCGGTCTACTCGTGGGGCATGTTAAGCGCTCAACAGGGCGGCGCGCCCACCTTTCTCCAAGCCCCGCTGGACTCAGCCGATGGCGTGAGCCGAGGGCCAGGCGCGTGCCAATCTTTCGTCGGTGGTCAACAACACCAGACCTGCCGTTTCGGCCAGCTCGACGTAGAGGGCATCGGTCAGGCGGAGGGTGTCGCGGCGCGACCACGCTCCAGCAAGCAGCGACGAAAGACCGTGTCGAGTCACCGGCACCTGTCGCAACTCCTCCAGTGCCGCATCGACATAGGCAACGGTGAGTGCGCCGGCGCGCTGCATGCGCCCCAGCGCCGACAACACCTCTGCATCGAAGTGCGCCGGCGCGTGCATCGCGGTCCGAGCCAGCCGCGCGCGCACCGCAGAGCACCGATCGCTAGTGCGAGCCAGTAGATCCACCATGGCACTCGCGTCGACGACCACCTGCTCCGGCGGCGAAGTGGGCGATGCTCTCACGCTTCGAACTCATCGCGAGCGGCATCGATCGCACCCAGCACGTCATCATGCCGAGCGCCGGTGCTTCTGGGTTCCAACCCCTCAAGCCACGCATCGGTTGCGGAGTTCTCCAACTCGGCACTGATCGCGGCCTGAGTCAGCGCCGAGACGTTCAAGCCCCGCGCCCTGGCGCGCTCCGCCAATTCGTCGGGCACATACACGTTCAACCGAGCCATACACACCAATGTACACACAACGATCGTTTTCGTGCGCCGGCTCAACAAGGCCTTCGGCGGGTTCTTTCGCCCGCCGCAGACCGCGAAACCCGCTGTGAAGGTGGGTTATCCCGAGCATCGCCGGCATATCTGCACGGCATCGGCGGCGTCAAGTGCGCCGGCATCGCCAGGCCGAAGGCCGGGGTGAAGACTAATCCAGATCAGATGCGAGGGACCAGACTTCATGCAACGGCCAAGCCCTAGCCGACCGCGCGCCCAGCGCCTTCCCAGAACCGTGCGCGCACGGCCTTCTTGTCCGGCTTTCCTAGACCGGTCAACGGCAAAGAGTCGACGACCACCACCCGCTTGGGTGCCTGCACCGATCCCTTGCGTTGTTTGACCGCTGCCTGGATCTCGGCGGTCATGGCCTCGATCGCGGGCTCATCGCGGGCCGCGTTGGAGCGCAACACCACCACCGCGGTGACGGCCTCGCCCCACTTCTCATCCGGCGCGCCAACCACGCACACCTGAGCAACCGCCGGATGCTCGGCCACCACGTCCTCGACCTCCCGGGGGAACACGTTGAAGCCGCCGGTGACGATCATGTCCTTGACGCGGTCGACGATGTAGTAGAAGCCATCGGAGTCCTCGCGGGCCAGGTCGCCGGTGTGCAGCCAGCCGTCTTTAAAAGTCCGCGACGTCTCGTCTGGCAGATTCCAGTAACCGCCCGCCAACAGCGGTCCGCTGACACAGATTTCGCCGACTTCGCCCTGCTTCACCGGCTTGCCATGCTCGTCTAACAGCGCGACGCGGGCGAACAGCGTCGGCCGCCCACATGAGGTCAGCCGCTTCTCGTCGTGATCGCCCTTGGCCAGATAGGTGATCACCATGGGCGCCTCGGATTGCCCGTAGTACTGGGCGAAGATTGGGCCGAACCGCCGGATCGCCTCGGCTAGTCGCACCGGGTTGATCGCCGAGGCGCCGTAGTAGACGGTTTCCAGCGACGACAGGTCCCGGGTGTGCGAATCCGGGTGGTCCAGCAGCGCGTACAGCATCGATGGCACCAACATGGTCGCTGTAATGCGTTGCTCCTCAATGATTCTGAGTACCTCGGCCGGGTCGAACTTCGCCAGCACTATCATCTCGCCGCCCTTGATCACCGTCGGCGTGAAAAACGCCGCGCCGGCGTGCGACAGCGGGGTGCACATTAAGAACCGCGGGTTGGCCGGCCACTCCCATTCGGCGAGCTGGATCGAGGTCATGGTGGCGATCGACTGCGCGGTGCCTATCACGCCCTTAGGCTTGCCGGTGGTGCCGCCGGTGTAAGTCAGGCCGATAACTTGGTCGGGTGGCAGGTCGGCGGCGACCAGCGGCTGCGGCTGGTATTTGGCGGCCTCGGCGGATAGGTCGACTGCCACATGCTTGAGCGCATCGGGCACCGGCCCAATGGTGAGGATTTGCTGCAGCGAGTCCACCTGCTCCAGCAGAGCCAGTGCGCGCTCGACGAACATCGGGTTGGGGTCGATGATCAGTGAGCTGATGCCGGCGTCGTTCAGCACGTAGGCGTGATCGGCCAGCGAGCCCAACGGGTGCAGCGCGGTGCGCCGATAACCGCGGGCCTGCCCGGCGCCGATGATCATCAAAACTTCAGGACGGTTGAGCGACAGCAGACCGACCGCCACCCCGGTGCCGGCACCTAGCGCCTCGAATGCCTGGATGTACTGGCTGATACGGTCCGCCAGCTGGCCACCGGTCAGCCTGGTGTCGCCGAGGAACAGCACCGGCTTGTTCTGGTGGCGCTTGAGCGCTCCCACTAGCAGATGGCCGTTGTGGGTCGGGCTGCGCAACAGCTCGCCCGAACAATCCTGGTCACGCATGGCGCCGCTCTCCCTCGCTAGCTGGGGTACCCCCACCGCATCGCTTCGTCCCCCGCAAGCGGGTGGTACCCCCACTGCATCGTCGCCGGCGGTGCTCATCTGGCAAGACTAGAACGTGTTGCAATTTGGATCTGCCGTGCCCTCGTAATCTCGAAGGATCACTACGCTTGGAGCCCATGGCCGATGCAGACCTCGTCATGACCGGAACCGTGCTCACCGTCGACGATGCGCGGCCAACGGCCGAGGCGATCGCGGTCGCCGACGGCCGGGTCATTGCCGTCGGTGACCGGTCCGAGGTTGCCGGCCTGGTTGGCGCCAACACCCGGGTCATCGATCTGGGTGCCGGGTGCGTCATGCCAGGATTTGTTGAGGCACACGGCCATCCGCTACTGGAGGCGGTCGTGCTGTCGGACCGGTTCGTCGATATCCGTCCGGTGACGATGCGGGACGCGGACGACGTCGTTGCCGCGATCCGCGGCGAGGTTGCACGGCGCGGCCCGGCCGGCGCCTATCTGGTCGGCTGGGATCCGCTGCTGCAGTCCGGTCTTGGCGAGCCGACGCTGACCTGGCTCGACAGCCTCGCGCCGAACGGGCCGCTGGTGATCATCCACAACTCCGGACACAAGGCTTACTTCAACTCGCACGCCGCCTGGCTCAATGGGCTCACCCGAGACACCGCGGATCCCAAGGGCGCGAAGTATGGCCGCGACGGCAATGGCGAACTCGACGGCACCGCCGAGGAAATCGGCGCGATTCTTCCGCTTTTGGCCGGTGTAGCCGACCCCAGCAACTTCGGTGCCATGCTGCGCGCCGAGTGTGCTCGGCTCAACCGTGCCGGCCTGACCACATGCTCGGAGATGGCTTTTGACCCAGGGTATCGGCCGATGGTCGAGGCGGTGCGCGCCGAACTGACGGTCCGGCTGTGCACCTACGAGATCTCCAATGCGCGGATGTGCACCGATGCGACGCCTGGGCAAGGTGACGACATGCTGCGCCAGGTGGGCATCAAGATCTGGGTGGACGGCTCGCCGTGGGTCGGCAATATCGATCTGACCTTTCCCTACCTGGACACCCCCGCCACCCGTGCCATCGGTGTACCGCCCGGTTCCCGCGGGTGCGCCAATTACACCCGTGAACAGTTGGCCGAAATCGTCGGGGCCTACTTTCCGCGGGGCTGGCAGATCGCCTGTCACGTGCACGGCGACGGCGGTGTGGACACCATCCTCGACGTCTACGAAGAGGCACTGCGCCGCAATCCTCGAGACGATCACCGGCTGCGGCTCGAACACGTCGGGGCCATCCGGCCCGACCAACTGCGGCGCGCCGCCGAACTCGGTGTCACCTGCAGCATCTTCGTCGACCAGATCCATTACTGGGGCGATGTGATCGTCGATGACCTGTTCGGGGCACAGCGCGGGTCCCGGTGGATGCCGGCTGGATCCGCGGTGGCCGCCGGCATGCGTATCTCGCTGCACAACGACCCGCCCGTCACACCGGAGGAGCCACTGCGCAACATCAGCGTGGCCGCAACCCGGGTGGCGCCCAGTGGCCGGGTGCTGGCACCGGAGGAGCGCCTGACGGTCGAGCAGGCGATTCGCGCGCAGACCATCGATGCCGCCTGGCAACTGTTCGCTGAGGACGCGATCGGCTCGCTTCAGGTCGGCAAGTACGCGGATATGGTGGTGCTGTCGGCGGATCCCCGGACGGTGCCGCCAGAGCAGATCGCCGACCTGGCGGTGCGGGCGACGTTTCTGGCCGGTCGCCAGGTTTATCGGCGGTGATACCCGTGCTGCCCCCCCTAGAAGCCCTGCTGGACCGCCTGTATGTGGTGGCCCTGCCGATGCGAGTGCGTTTCCGCGGCATCACCACCCGTGAAGTGGCCTTGATCGAGGGTCCGGCCGGTTGGGGCGAATTCGGTGCGTTCGTGGAGTACCAGTCCGCGCAGGCGTGCGCGTGGTTGGCGTCGGCGATCGAGACCGCCTACTGTGCGCCGCCGCCGGTGCGACGTGACCGCGTTCCGATTAACGCCACTGTGCCGGCCGTTGCCGCCGCCCAGGTGGGCGAGGTGCTGGCCCGGTTTCCTGGGGCCCGGACGGCCAAGGTGAAGGTCGCCGAGCCTGGGCAGAGCTTGGCCGACGACATCGAGCGTGTCAACGCGGTTCGGGAGCTGGTTCCCATGGTGCGGGTGGACGCCAACGGTGGCTGGGGTGTCGCCGAGGCGGTGGCCGCGGCGGCCGCCCTGACCGCCGACGGCCCGCTGGAATACCTTGAACAACCCTGTGCCACCGTCGCCGAACTCGCCGAGTTGCGCCGGCGGGTGGATGTGCCGATCGCCGCCGACGAAAGCATCCGCAAGGCCGAGGATCCGTTGGCCGTTGTCCGCGCTCAGGCCGCCGATATCGCGGTGCTGAAGGTCGCCCCGCTGGGCGGTATTTCGGCGCTGCTTGATATCGCGGCGCGGATCGCCGTTCCGGTGGTGGTCTCCAGCGCGCTCGATTCCGCCGTCGGAATCGCCGCCGGCCTGACCGCCGCCGCGGCCCTGCCGGAGCTCGACCACGCGTGCGGGCTGGGCACCGGCGGGCTGTTTGAAGAGGACGTGGCCGAGCCCGCAGCACCCGTCGACGGCTTTCTGGCAGTTGCGCGGACAACGCCCGACCCGGCGCGGTTGCAAGCCCTGGGTGCACCGCCGCAGCGGCGACAGTGGTGGATCGACCGGGTCAAGGCCTGCTACTCGTTGCTTGTACCGTCTTTCGGGTGATCAACCTGGCCTACGACGACAACGGGACCGGTGACCCGGTGGTCTTTATCGCCGGCCGCGGCGGCGCCGGACGCACCTGGCACCCACATCAAGTCCCGGCCTTTCTGGCGGCTGGATATCGGTGCATCACGTTCGACAATCGGGGCATCGGCGCCACCGAAAACGCCGAAGGCTTCACCACGCAAACCATGGTCGCCGACACCGCGGCGCTGATCGAAACCCTAGACATCGCCCCGGCGCGCGTTGTCGGGGTGTCGATGGGGGCATTCATCGCGCAGGAACTCATGGTGGTCGCACCCGAGCTGGTCAGCTCGGCGGTGCTGATGGCCACTCGCGGCCGCCTGGACCGCGCCCGCCAGTTCTTTAACAAAGCCGAGGCCGAACTCTATGACTCGGGTGTCCAGCTGCCACCCACATACGACGCGAGGGCTCGCTTACTGGAGAACTTCTCCCGAAAGACGCTCAACGATGACGTGGCCGTTGGCGACTGGATCGCGATGTTTTCCATGTGGCCGATTAAGTCCACCCCCGGACTGCGCTGTCAGCTAGATTGCGCTCCGCAGACCAACCGGCTGCCCGCCTACCGCAACATCGCCGCGCCGGTGCTGGTGATTGGTTTCGCCGACGACGTGGTGACGCCGCCCTACCTGGGTCGGGAGGTCGCCGACGCCCTGCCGAACGGCCGTTACCTGCAGATACCTGACGCCGGTCATCTCGGGTTCTTCGAGCGGCCGGAAGCCGTCAACACCGCGATGCTGAAGTTCTTCGCCAGTGTCAAGGCCTGAGCGCGGCCCGGCCATACGGTCCGGCTGTGACACTCTGTACTGGTGAACCCCTCGACGACACAGGCGCGCGTCGTCGTCGACGAACTGATCCGCGGCGGCGTTCGCGACGTGGTGCTGTGTCCGGGCTCGCGCAATGCGCCGCTGGCCTTCGCGCTGCAGGACGCCGACCGGTCCGGCCGGATCCGGTTGCACGTTCGCATCGATGAACGCACCGCCGGCTACCTGGCCATCGGGCTGGCAATCGGGGCGGGCGCGCCGGTGTGTGTCGCGATGACATCCGGCACCGCCGTGGCCAACCTCGGTCCGGCGGTGGTGGAGGCAAACTACGCTCGGGTGCCGCTGATCGTGCTGTCAGCCAATCGGCCCTACGAGCTGCTGGGCACCGGCGCCAACCAGACCATGGAACAGCTGGGCTATTTCGGCACCCAGGTGCGCGCCAGCATCAGCCTGGGGCTGGCCGAGGACGCACCCGAGCGGACCTCGGCGCTCAACGCGACCTGGCGATCGGCTACGTGCCGAGTGTTGGCGGCCGCCACGGGTGCTCGCACCGCCAACGCGGGCCCCGTGCACTTCGACATCCCGCTGCGCGAACCGCTGGTGCCCGATCCCGAGCCCCTCGGCGCGGTCACCCCGCCGGGCCGGCCTGCTGGCAAGCCGTGGACCTACACGCCGCCGGTCACCTTCGACCAGCCACTGGACATCGACCTGTCGGTCGACACCGTGGTCATCTCCGGGCATGGCGCTGGCGTGCACCCCAACCTCGCGGCGTTGCCGACCGTCGCAGAACCGACGGCGCCGCGGTCCGGGGACAACCCGTTGCACCCGCTGGCGCTGCCGCTGCTGCGCCCTCAACAGGTGATCATGCTGGGCCGGCCGACACTGCATCGTCCGGTATCGGTGCTGCTGGCCGACGCAGAAGTGCCGGTATTCGCATTGACAACCGGTCCACGCTGGCCGGATGTCTCGGGTAACTCGCAGGCCACCGGCACGCGGGCGGTCACCACCGGCGCGCCGCGGCCCGCGTGGCTGGACCGGTGTGCGGCGATGAACCGGCACGCGATCGCGGCGGTTCGGGAACAGCTCGCGGCGCACCCGTTGACCACCGGGCTGCATGTCGCGGCGGCGGTGTCGCATGCGCTGCGGCCCGGTGACCAGCTGGTGCTCGGGGCATCCAATCCGGTGCGGGATGTGGCGTTGGCCGGTTTGGACACCCGCGGCATCCGGGTACGGTCCAACCGTGGGGTCGCCGGCATCGACGGCACCGTGTCCACCGCGATCGGGGCGGCCCTAGCTTATGAGGGGGCTCACGAGCGCACCGGCAGCCCGGACTCCCCGCCCCGCACCATCGCACTGATCGGCGACCTGACGTTCGTGCACGACAGCTCCGGGCTGTTGATCGGGCCGACCGAACCGATACCGCGGTCATTGACCATCGTGGTGTCTAATGACAACGGCGGCGGCATCTTCGAATTGCTCGAGCAGGGTGATCCCAGGTTCTCCGACGTGTCATCGCGAATCTTCGGCACCCCACACGACGTCGATGTGGGCGCATTGTGCCGCGCCTACCACGTGGAATCTCGCCAGATCGAGGTCGACGAACTCGGACCGACCCTCGATCAACCCGGTGCCGGCATGCGCGTGCTCGAGGTCAAGGCCGACCGGTCGTCGTTGCGACAATTGCACGCCGCCATCAAGGCGGCTCTGTGATATCACCGAAACCCCTGCTGCACATCCTGATTCATGGGCTCAGTGATGAACTGCCCGATACTCGAGGCAGGATCGTGCTGCGCTGGTTACGAATCGCCGTCCTGATAGTGACCGGTTTGGTCACGCTGCAGTCGGTGCTTCTGGTGGCTGGTGCGTGGCGCAATGACATTGCGATCCAACGTAATATGGGGGTCGCGCAGGCTGAGGTGCTCAGCGCCGGGCCGCGGCGTTCGACGATCGAGTTTGTCACACCGGATCGGATCACCTATCGGCCGCAACTCGGTGTGCTGTATCCGTCCGAATTATCCACGGGCATGCGAATTTACGTTGAGTACAACAAGAGGGATCCCAACCTGGTCAGAGTGCAGCACCGTAACGCCGGACTGGCGATCATCCCGGCCGGGTCCATCGCGGTGGTGGCCTGGCTGATCGCCGCCGCCGCGCTGGTCGTGCTAGCGGTGCTGGACAAGCGGTTGGAACGTCGTGAAAATTCGGCGTCTGCAACGGGCTGAGCAGCAGAGTTCGCACGCCGTATGCCGCTACGCAACCATTTCGACAGCCGGCGCTGACAGTGTGTGTGGCGTGCGCGTTGCGATCGTCGCCGAGTCGTTCCTCCCGCAGGTGAACGGCGTCAGCAACTCGGTGGTCAAGGTACTCGAACATCTGCGTCGAACCGGTCATGAAGCCCTGGTGATCGCGCCCGACACGCCGCCAGGTGAAGACCGCGCCGAGCGACTTCACGACGGTGTCCGGGTGCACCGGGTGCCGTCGCGGATGTTCCCAAAGGTGACCACGTTGCCGCTCGGCGTGCCCACCTTCCGAATGCTGAGAGCGCTGCGCGGATTCGATCCGGATGTCGTGCATCTGGCGTCGCCGGCGCTGCTTGGCTACGGTGGACTCCATGCCGCTCGGCGGCTAGGGGTGCCCACGGTCGCGGTCTACCAAACCGATGTTCCGGGTTTCGCGTCCAGCTACGGCATTCCGATGACAGCACGGGCGGCGTGGGCATGGTTCCGCCACTTGCATCGCCTGGCTGACCGCACTCTGGCGCCGTCCACAGCGACAATGGAATCCCTTATTGCCCAGGGCATTCCGCGAGTACACCGGTGGGCACGCGGGGTGGACGTGCAACGTTTCGCGCCGTCGGCGCGAAACGAGGTGTTGAGGCGACGGTGGTCACCGGACGGCAAACCCATCGTCGGCTTTGTGGGTCGGCTTGCTCCGGAGAAGCATGTCGACCGGCTCACGGGTCTGGCGGCCTCCGGCGCCGTGCGGCTGGTGATCGTCGGCGACGGCATCGACCGGGCAAGATTGCAATCAGCAATGCCCACAGCGGTTTTCACCGGAGCACGGTATGGCAAAGAGCTCGCCGAGGCGTATGCCAGCATGGACGTCTTCGTACATTCCGGTGAGCACGAGACGTTCTGCCAAGTCGTGCAGGAAGCGCTGGCGTCGGGGCTACCGGTGATCGCTCCGGACGCCGGCGGACCGCGTGATCTGATAACCCCGCACCGCACCGGGCTGCTGTTGCCGGTCGGCGAGTTCGAGCACCGGCTTCCTGACGCCGTCGCCCACCTGGTGCACGAACGCCAGCGCTACGCGCTGGCCGCCCGGCGCAGTGTGCTGGGCCGCAGTTGGCCGGTGGTCTGCGATGAGCTGCTCGGCCACTACGAGGCGGTGCGAGGTCGGCGCACGACCCAGGCCGCGTAACGGTAGCGTCGAGGCTATGAGTCGCGCCGCCTTGGACAAGGATCCCCGCGACGTGGCGTCGATGTTCGATGGCGTCGCCCGCAAGTATGACCTGACCAATACCGTGTTGTCCCTGGGCCAGGACCGGTATTGGCGGCGAGCCACTCGGTCGGCGCTGCGGATCGGGCCCGGCCAAAAGGTCCTGGACCTGGCCGCGGGCACCGCCGTGTCCACCGTAGAGCTCACCAAATCGGGCGCGTGGTGTGTGGCTGCCGATTTTTCGGTCGGCATGCTTGCGGCGGGCGCTGCGCGCAAGGTTCCCAAGGTCGCCGGTGACGCCACCCGGCTGCCGTTTGGTGACGACGTGTTCGATGCGGTCACCATCAGTTTCGGGCTGCGTAACGTCGCAAACCAGCAAGCGGCGCTGCGGGAAATGGCTCGTGTCACCCGGCCGGGCGGGCGGCTACTAGTGTGCGAATTCTCCACGCCCACCAATGCGTTGTTCGCCACCGCCTACAAGGAATACTTGATGCGGGCGCTGCCCCGGGTGGCGCGGGCGGTGTCTAGCAACCCCGAGGCCTACGAGTACCTCGCGGAGTCGATCAGGGCCTGGCCCGACCAGGCGGTGCTGGCGCACCAGATTTCGCGGGCCGGGTGGTCGGGGGTGCGGTGGCGCAACCTGACCGGCGGCATCGTAGCTCTGCATGCCGGATACAAACCCGGCAAACAAACCCCGCAGTGACCGGTAGGAAGACTTAGCGGGTGCCAGCCCGTTGCAGGACGCCCACATGCTCAGGGCAGTAGTGATCGATCGCGGCGCCCAGGAACTGAAACGCTTGGCCCTGGGTGGTTCCGCGCGGCAGGTTGCGTTGCAGGAAAGTGGCCGACTTGTACGCATCGCCGTCAACGCCTCTGCTCAGCCGTTCGCAGCTGATCTTGGCAAGCCAAGCGTTGTAGTCCTGCGGGCCGTAGATCCCGAAGCGATGGATCGTGTTGTTGAAGGGGGCGTCGTAGTCGTCGGCCTGCGCCGGCGCTGCCAAACTAACGGCAGCCACCGTCATGCCGACGACAACAGCCAGCTTTGTTCCCTTCATTAGCCGGACTATACGCGTCGTTTGGGTGCGCCGTCAGCCCAGGTGGGCCGAGAGCAGCCAGCCACCGATCGACTGCAGCCCGTTGGGCTCTTCGCGGATGTCCAGGAGTGCGGGCATGCCGGCGAAGCCGGCCGGGAACCTCGCGTACAGCCGCGCGGGCTTGATCTCATCGATGATCCAGTACTTGGACACCGCCGCGCGCAGCTCGTCCTCGGTGACCGCATTGATCGGCCCCTCGGGTATCGCCGCCCGGTCGAATACCAACACGAAGTAGGAGGCGCCCGGTGCCGCCGCACGCACGATCGATTGCAGATAGCCCTCCCGGGACTCGACCGGCATGGAGTGGAACAGCGTGCTGTCGACGATGGTGTCGAACCTGCCGTCATAGCCGGTAAACGAACTGGCGTCGGCCACCTCGAAGCTGGCATTGGCCAGGCCGCGCTTCGCTGCTTCATGCCGAGCCAGTTCTACGGCGGCGGGGGAGAGGTCCAGTCCGACCGTGGTGTGTCCCCGTTCGGCCAGTGCCAGCGAAATCGCGGCCTCCCCGCAGCCCACGTCGAGGACGTCGCCGCGGAACTTGCCCTGCACGATCAGGGCGGCCAGCTCGGGCTGGGGTTCGCCGATGCTCCATGGCGGTCGGACTCCCTCCCCGAAGGCGACGGATTCACCGCGGTAGGCGGATTCGAACTCAAGATCCAGCGATTCAGTCATGTGTTCATATATATCAACGGCCCTGATATATGTCAACACAGTTGACATTCGCGCACCCTTGGTTGCCGGCCGTCAGCTGAACGGCGGTCGTCGATCGACGAGCCGGGACAATTGACCGCCACCGCGCCACACCCGCGCCACCCAGTCGCGGTCGTCGTCGGTGACCAGATTGGACATCACCCGCACGGCGATGTTCATCAATGCGGTGGAGCGCATCGTGATGGGCCCAGTCGTGGGTAGGAACCGTGGGAAGGTCAGTAACAACGCTAGCCGGCGCGCAACCGAGAAGCCGCGACCGTAGCGGTCGGCCAGCAGCGACGGCCACAGCCGTGCCAGGTCACGCGAATCCAGCAGTTCGGCGGCCAGCCGCCCGGTTTCCAGCCCGTAGTCGATGCCCTCGCCATTGAGCGGGTTGACGCAGGCCGCGGCGTCGCCGATGAGCATCCAGTTGGACCCGGCCACTCCAGAAACCGCGCCGCCCATCGGCAACAGCGCCGACGACACCGCGCGCGGCTGGCCGGTGAAGCCCCACTCGTCACGGCGCAGGTCGGTGTAGTAGGAGATCAGCGGGCGCAGGGCCAGATCGGCTGGCCGTCTTGAGGTCGACAACGCTCCCACGCCGATGTTCACTTCGCCGTTGCCCAGCGGAAAGATCCAGCCGTAGCCGGGTAGCACGGCGCCGTCGGGGGAGCGCAGTTCCAGATGCGACGTCAGCCACGGGTCATCGCTGTACGCCGTGCTCAGGTACCCCCGGACCGCGACGCCATAGACCGTCTCCCGATGCCATCGCCGGCCCAGCTTGCGTCCCAGCGGGGATCGGGCCCCGTCGGCAACGATCAGCTGGCGGCAGCCCACCTCAGTGCCGTCGGCCAGGGTCAGCGATACCACCCGCCTCGATGAATCATGGTGAACAGCAACGGCTTTAGCGCCAAGTAGCATGCGCGCACCGGTGTCCTCGGCGACCTTTCGGATCCGGTCGTCCAGCTCGAGACGGGCCACCGCGCTGCCGTACGACGGGAAGCTCGGACCGGGCCAGTCCACTTCCACCTCGCCTCCGAAGCCGCTCATCCGCAACCCACGATGCCGGATGTGGTCCGCCAGCCACTTACCTAGTCCCAGCTGGTGCAGTTCGGCGACCGCGCGTGGTGTCAGCCCGTCGCCGCAAGGCTTGTCGCGGGGGAAGGTGGCGGTGTCGATGACGAGGACGTCGCGGCCCGCGCGGGCAGCCCAGGCGGCCGCAGCTGACCCGGCCGGTCCGGCGCCCACGACCACCACGTCGGCACTGTCATCCACGCTCACCAGTATGTTGGTCGAGTGAGGACTCCGGCGACGGTGGTGGCAGGCGTTGACCTGGGCGACGCTGTCTTTGCCGCGGCCGTGCGTGCTGGTGTCGCGCGAGTCGAGCAACTCATGGACACCGAGCTGCGCCAGGCCGACGAGGTGATGAGCGATTCGCTGCTGCACTTGTTCAATGCCGGCGGCAAGCGGTTCCGTCCACTGTTCACCGTGCTGTCGGCGCAGATCGGGCCGCAGCCGGATGCCGCAGCGGTGACAGTCGCCGGGGCGGTGATCGAGATGATCCACCTGGCGACCCTCTACCACGATGACGTGATGGACGAGGCCCAGGTCCGCCGCGGCGCGCCCAGCGCCAACGCGCAATGGGGTAACAACGTCGCGATCCTGGCTGGCGACTACCTACTGGCCACCGCATCGCGGCTGGTGGCGAGGTTGGGACCGGAGGCGGTGCGGATCATCGCCGACACCTTCGCCCAGTTGGTGACCGGGCAGATGCGTGAGACGCGCGGCACGTCGGAGAACGTGGACTCCATCGAGCAGTACCTGAAGGTGGTCCAGGAGAAGACCGGCAGTCTAATCGGGGCGGCCGGCCGGCTGGGTGGGATGTTCTCCGGTGCCACCGACGAACAGGTCGAACGGCTGAGCCGCCTCGGCGGCGTGGTGGGCACCGCGTTTCAGATCGCCGACGACATTATCGACATCGACAGCGAGTCTGACGAGTCGGGCAAGCTGCCCGGTACCGATGTGCGCGAAGGAGTACACACCCTGCCGATGCTCTACGCGTTACGGGAATCAGGGCCCGATTGCGCTCGGTTGCGCGCACTGCTGAACGGACCGGTCGACGACGACGCCGAGGTGCGCGAGGCGCTGACATTGTTGCGGGCGTCGCCGGGCATGGCCCGGGCCAAAGACGTCCTGGCGCAGTACGCGGCTCAGGCACGTCACGAGCTGGCCTTACTGCCCGACGTCCCGGGACGGCGTGCCCTGGCGGCGCTGGTCGACTACACCGTGAGCCGGCACGGCTAGGTTGCCCGGCCAGGCTCGATTGCGGAACCAGCGGATACCCCTCAGGCGTTGAACCAGCAGTAATCTCCCAAGTTGAGGTGTTCTAGGAGGACACGCACTGATGACTTGGCATCCGCATGCCAACCGGCTGAAGACGTTCCTGCTGTTGGTCGGTATGTCCGCGTTGATCGTGGCCGTCGGCGCGTTGTTTGGCAGGACGGCGCTGATGCTGGCGGCGCTGTTCGCCGTCGGAATGAACGTCTACGTCTACTTCAATAGCGACAAGCTGGCGCTGCGGGCGATGCATGCGCAACCGGTTTCCGAACTGCAGGCGCCGGCGATGTACCGGATCGTTCGAGAGCTGGCGACCAGCGCTCACCAGCCGATGCCCCGGCTGTACATCAGCGACACCGCCGCACCCAACGCGTTCGCCACCGGCCGCAACCCGCGCAATGCCGCGGTGTGTTGCACGACTGGCATCCTGCGTATCCTCAATGAGCGTGAGCTGCGTGCCGTGCTGGGCCACGAGCTGTCTCACGTCTACAACCGCGACATCCTGATCTCTTGTGTGGCAGGTGCGCTGGCAGCGGTGATTACCGCGCTGGCCAACATGGCCATGTGGGCCGGCATGTTCGGCGGCAACCGAGACAACGCCAATCCCTTTGCACTGCTTCTGGTTGCGCTGCTGGGCCCGATCGCGGCAACCGTGATACGGATGGCCGTGTCGCGATCGCGGGAGTACCAGGCCGACGAGTCGGGTGCCGTCCTGACCGGGGACCCGCTGGCGTTGGCGTCGGCATTGCGCAAGATCTCCGGCGGCGTCCAGGCGGCGCCGCTGCCGCCGGAGCCGCAGCTGGCCAGCCAGGCGCACCTGATGATCGCCAACCCGTTCCGGGCGGGTGAGCGGATCGGATCGCTGTTTTCGACTCACCCACCGATCGAGGACCGCATTCGCCGGCTGGAGGCGATGGCGCGCGGCTGATAACTGTGGGTATCGAGATGCCATCGGTGATGAGTCAGGCGCCGCTATCGAGGAGGCGGTCGATCAGTTCGTGGCTGGCATGCCGGCGTGCGGCGAGGACGCGCCCGTCCCACTGACCGAACGCAACAGCCGAACTATCGTTGTGCGGACATCACCGGCATGCGTGCCGGCAGCGGTGGCAAGCCTAAAACCCCGAGCCGTGCACCTCGTGTCCGGGGACCTCGGCGATCAAGCCTCTATACGCCTGCTCCACCGTCGAACCATGGTTGATGACGGCGTCGACCTCGCGGGCGATCGGCATGTTCAGCCCGAACTCGTTGGCGAACTCCATCACCACACCGGCAGCTTTGACGCCCTCGGCGACCTGGCTCATCGATGCGATGATTTCGTCGATCGGCTTGCCTGCGCCGAGTTGTTCGCCCACATGCCGGTTGCGGCTGCGTTGGCTGGTGCAGGTGACGATCAGGTCGCCGAGACCGGCCAGTCCGGGGAACGTTTCGCTTTTCCCACCCATTGCCACACCCAGCTTCGTCATCTCGCGCAGCGCGCGGGCGATCACCAGGGCGCGGGTGTTTTCGCCGATACCCAGCGAATAGCCCATCCCGACCGCGATGGCGAAGACGTTCTTGAGGGCGCCCGCCGTCTCGACACCGACGACGTCGTCAGTTGTGTACACGCGGAAGCGCCGGGTGCGAAACATTGCTGATAGCCGGGTCGCCAGGTGCTGGTCGGGCATGGCCAGCACCGCCGCGGCCGCGTAGCCCTCGGCCACCTCGCGGGCGATGTTCGGGCCGGCCAGGATGCCTGCCGGATGACCGGGCAGTACCTCCTCGATGATCTGCGACATCCGCATATTGGTGCCCTGTTCGAGCCCCTTGACCAGGGACACCACTGGCACCCAGGGTCGCAGCTCTTTGCTCAGCTCGACAAGCACTCCGCGGAAACCGTGCGAGGGCACCCCCATGACGACGACGTCGGCGCAGTTGGCGGCCTCGGTGAAGTCTGTGGTGGCGCGCAGGGTGTCGCTGAGCACCACGTCGTTGCCGAGGTATCGGCTATTGCGGTGGTTGTCGTTGATGTCCTGCGCGGTGACCGCCGAGCGCACCCACTGCAAGGTTGGTCCGCGGCGCGCACAGATGGAGGCGACGGTGGTGCCCCAGGAACCGCCGCCGAGGACAACGACTTTGGGTTCGCGCTTGTTGGCTGCCATGGCGTTCAGCGTATTGCGGCAACCGGACATTTGATATCCGTCGACGAACCGCAGGAGCAATCATGCCGCGCCGAACACCATTGCCTCCTCGATGCGGTCGAATCGGTAGTCGATGGCGTCGGCCAAGTAGTTCTGTCGTACATTCCACGGCCGCTTGGTGCCGGACTTGGGCAGCGCGTACGGCGCCCGCTTCACATAGCCGGCCTGAATGTCCCAGGACGGTTTCTCGTCCATCGGCTCGTCGCCCAGGTGCGGGGCGGCGCGCGTGTGTCCATGGGCGGCCATGTGTGCCAGTAGTTTTGCCGTCGCCCGGGCCGTCATGTCGGCGCGCAGCGTCCAGGACGCGTTCGTGTAACCCACACACCAGAACAGGTTGGGCACGTCTTCGAGCATGTGCGCCTTGTAGACAAAGCGATCCCGAGGGTCGATCTCGACGCCGTCGAGGCTGATCGCGGCCCCGCCAAGCGCTTGCAACTGCAGGCCGGTGGCGGTGACGATAATGTCCGCATCGAGGTGCCCACCGGATTTGAGTGCAATACCGGTGGCGTCGAAGTGGTCGATATGGTCGGTGACCACCTCGGCGCGGCCGCTGGTGATGGCGTTGTACAGGTCGGCGTCCGGGATCAGGCACAGTCGCTGATCCCACGGGTTGTACCGCGGCGTGAAGTGGGTTTCGATGTCGTAGCCCTCGGGCAGATTTTTGATCGCGGTACGGCGCAGCAGCCATTTCACGAACACCGGTGTCTTGCGGGACAAGAACCAGAACACCGCTTCCAATAACGCGTTGTACATTCGGACAATCAAGTGAGAAGTTTTGGGAGGCAACGCTTTACGAACAACGGCGGCGAACGTGCTGTATTTGGATGCCGAGATCAGGTAGGTCGGGGATCGCTGCAGCATGGTTACCTTTTCGGCCCGGTCGGTCAGCGAGGGGATCAGTGTGACCGCGGTGGCCCCGCTGCCGATCACCACGATCTTCTTGCCGGTGTAGTCCAGATCCTCTGGCCAGTGCTGGGGATGCACTACCGCGCCGCCAAACTTCTCGATGCCTCCGAAGTCGGGGGTGTAGCCCTCGTCATAGTTGTAGTAGCCGCTGCCGAAGAACACGAACCGGCTGCGGTAGTGCTTGTGCACGCCGTTCTGCTCGAAGGTGACGGTCCAGGTATCGGTGGATGAGTCCCAGTCCGCTGCGCGAACGTAGCTGTTGAACTCGATGTGGCGATCGATGCCGTACTTGTGGGCCATGTCGGTGAGGTACTCGCGGATGTGGGCGCCGTCGGCGATGCCTTCTTCGCGGGTCCACGGCTCGTAGGGAAACGACAGCGTGAAGATGCTGCTGTCGGAGCGCACGCCGGGGTAGCGGAACAGATCCCAGGTGCCGCCGATCCGCGCACGCCTTTCCAGGATGGTGTAGGTCAGCTGCGGGTTGCGTTCGATGATCCGGTAGGCCGCGCCCAGTCCGGAGATGCCGGCGCCGACGATGACGACGTCGACACAGCCGGCGTTTGGAGTCACGCTCATCGTGAACCTCGCTTGAAATCCTGGATCAGCGACCAGGGTAGCCAGGACATCCAGCCAGCCCCTCCAGATCGCCGCGACTAGCGGTAGTTCACAAACTGCAATGCCACATCCAGGTCGGCCTTCTTCAGCATGGCGATGACGGCCTGCAGGTCGTCGCGCTTCTTGCTGGTGACCCGGACCTCGTCGCCCTGGATCTGGGTTTTGACGTTCTTGGGGCCTGCGTCGCGGATGAGCTTGGTGATCTTCTTGGCGTTCTCGCTGCTAATGCCCTGTTTGAGGGCGCCGGTAACTTTGTACGTCTTACCCGAGGCCTGCGGTTCTCCGGCCTCGAAGGCCTTCAGCGAGATGTCGCGGCGGATCAGCTTCTCCTTGAAGACGTCGACGGCGGCCTTGACACGCTCCTCGGTGGACGAGGTGAGCTCGACGGCCTCGTCGCCCTTCCACGCGATCTTGGTGTCGGTGCCGCGGAAGTCGAAGCGCGTGGCCAGCTCCTTGGCGGCCTGGTTGAGTGCGTTGTCGACCTCCTGCCGGTCGACCTTGCTGACGATGTCGAACGATGAGTCCGCCATTCGGTTCGTCCCTCCTTCGCGAGATAGCCGTGTGTGCTCTGTCTACCCGGTCGTTGTACCCTGCTAGGCGGCAGGTTGCCCGAGCGGCCAATGGGAGCGGACTGTAAATCCGTCGCGAAAGCTACGCAGGTTCGAATCCTGCACCTGCCACCACGGTCAAGCTGGTATCCGGGCATGGGCGCCGGGCATGGCCACGCCCGCGCGTTGGTGCCCCAACGTCGCCTACGGTCGGTAGACAGCGGCGCGACACCCGCACTCCAACAATTTCGGGAGGTCAAGTGGTGGAGTTGAGCCCGGATCGGATCATGGCGATCGGCGGCGGGTACGGCCCGTCTAAGGTACTGCTTACCGCGGTCGGGCTTGGGCTGTTCACCGAACTTGGCGATGAGGCCATGACCGCCGAGGCCATTGCCGACCGCCTCGGGTTGCTAAAGCGACCGGCGATTGACTTCCTCGACGCCTTGGTCTCGCTGGACTTGCTGGCGCGAGACGGCGACGGACCCGGGTCCCACTACCGCAATACACCGGAGACAGCGCACTTTCTGGACGAGGCCCGTCCCACCTACGCGGGCGGCCTGCTGAAGATCTGGAACGAACGCAACTACCGCTTCTGGGCGGATTTGACCGAGGCGCTCAAGACCGGGAAGGCACAAAGCGAGGTCAAGCAAACCGGGCGGCCCTTCTTCGAGGCGCTCTATGCAGATCCTCGGCGGCTCGAGGCGTTCATGGCGGCTATGGACGCGGCGTCGCGACGCAACATCGAGCTCCTCGCGAAACGCTTTCCGTTCGAGCGCTACCGGCGTCTCTGTGACGTGGGCTGCGCGGACGGTCTGTTGTCACGAATCGTCGCGGCGGCTCACCCGCACTTGCAGTGCGTCAGCTTCGACTTGCCCGCGGTGACCGAGATCGCTCGACGCAAGCTGACAGCCGAGGGTTTGGGTGAGCGGGTGCAGGCGTGCGCCGGTGACTTTTTGGCCGACCCTCTGCCGGCGGCCGATGTCATCACGATGGGCCAGATTCTGCACGACTGGAACCTCGACCGTAAACAGCAGTTGGTCGCTAAGGCCTACGAGGCCCTGTCCAAGGAGGGGGCTTTCATTGTGATCGAGACATTGATCGACGACGCGCGACGCGAAAACACAACCGGCCTGATGATGTCACTGAACATGCTTATCGAGTTCGGTGACGCGTTCGACTACTCCGCCGCCGACTTCCGGGGGTGGTGTGGCGAGGCGGGATTCCGTTCGTTCGAGGTGATCCCGCTTGCCGGCGGCTCCAGCGCGGCGGTGGCCTATAAATAGTGGGCAATGACATGGTGGGTGGCCGACCAACGTGAACTGAGGACGGCAAATCGGCCTCAGTTCACGCTCGGCGCTTTGAGCAACAAATTGAACACATAGAATCGTGTCGATGAGCGGCACATCGTCGATGGGATTGCCGCCGGGACCTCGACTTTCCGGCTCGGTGCAGGCCGTGTTGATGTTGCGCCATGGGCTGCGTTTTTTGACGGCCTGTCAACGCCGTTACGGCAGTGTTTTCACGCTGCATGTCGCGGGGTTCGGCCACATGGTGTATCTGTCCGATCCGGCCGCCATCAAGACAGTGTTTGCCGGCAACCCGAGTGTCTTTCACGCCGGCGAAGCCAACTCGATGTTGGCCGGACTGCTCGGCGACAGCTCACTGCTGTTGATCGACGACGACGTGCACCGCGACCGGCGTCGCCTGATGTCGCCGCCGTTCCATCGCGACGCGGTCGCGCGCCAGGCCGGGCCGATAGCCGAGATTGCCGCCGCCAACATCGCCGGGTGGCCGATGGCTAAGGCGTTCGCGGTGGCGCCCAAGATGTCTGAGATCACCCTTGAGGTGATCCTGCGGACCGTCATAGGCGCCAGCGATCCGGTCCGGCTCGCCGCGCTGCGCAAGGTCATGCCGCGGCTGCTCAACGTGGGCCCGTGGGCGACGCTCGCACTGGCCAACCCGAGCCTGCTGAACAATCGGCTCTGGAGCAGGCTGCGACGGCGGATCGAAGAAGCCGACGCCCTGCTGTACGCCGAGATCGCCGACCGCCGAGCCGATCCCGATCTGGCCGCACGCACCGACACGCTGGCCATGCTGGTTCGGGCCGCCGACGAAGACGGACGGACGATGACCGAGCGCGAGCTGCGCGACCAGCTGATAACGTTGCTGGTCGCAGGTCACGACACCACCGCGACGGGACTGTCGTGGGCACTGGAGCGGTTGACCCGCCACCCGGTCACCCTGGCCAAGGCCGTGCAAGCGGCCGACGCCAGCGCGGCCGGCGATCCAGCCGGCGACGAGTACCTGGACGCGGTGGCCAAAGAGACACTGCGGATCCGCCCGGTGGTGTACGACGTGGGCCGGGTCCTCACCGAGGCGGTGGAGGTGGCCGGTTACCGGCTGCCGGCCGGGGTCATGGTGGTCCCAGCGATCGGGCTGGTGCACGCGAGCGCGCAACTGTATCCGGATCCGGAACGGTTCGACCCTGATCGGATGGTTGGCGCCACTTTGAGCCCGACCACCTGGTTGCCGTTCGGCGGCGGCAACCGCCGCTGCCTCGGCGCCACCTTTGCCATGGTCGAGATGCGGGTCGTCCTTCGGGAGATCCTGCGCCGCGTCGAGTTGAGCACCACCACGACCTCCGGCGAACGGCCGAAGCTAAAGCACGTCATCATGGTGCCGCACCGCGGCGCGCGCATCCGCGTCCGGGCAACCAGGGACGTTTCGGCCACGTCGCAAGCGACAGCCCAGGGTGCCGGATGCCCAGCCGCTCGCGGTGGCGGGCCGTCCAGAGCCGTCGGCAGCCAGTGACCAGCTGGGGTATCCGCATGGGGTCGCCCAGCGGGTCCCGAGGGGACTTTTGGCCACCGGCGCTGGTGGCCTACTGCCCTCCCGCCGTTGCGCCGGGTGCGTGCACGATTGAAGTCCCCAAGGAAGGGACGCTCATGAAGGCAAAGGTCGGGGACTGGCTGGTGATCAAAGGCGCGACGATAGATCAACCGGACCACCGAGGGTTGATTATTGAGGTGCGCTCATCCGATGGTTCGCCGCCGTATGTGGTGCGCTGGCTCGAGACCGACCATGTGGCGACGGTGATTCCGGGTCCGGATGCGGTCGTGGTCACTGCGGAGGAGCAGAATGCGGCCGACGAGCGGGCGCAGCATCGGTTCGGCGCGGTTCAGTCGGCGATCCTCCATGCCAGGGGAACGTAGGCGATTCGCTCAAGCGACGAAGTCGGTGGGTGTCAGCTGGCCGGCGAAAGTCCGGCGCCGGGATGGAACGCTGGTGCCGTTCGACATCGCGCGGATCGAAGCAGCGGTGACGCGGGCAGCGCGCGAGGTGGCTTGCGACGACCCCGATATGCCGGGCACCGTAGCGAAAGCCGTCGCCGACGCACTCGGGCGCGGTATCGCTCCCGTTGAGGACATTCAGGACTGCGTGGAGGCCCGGCTGGGGGAAGCCGGTCTGGATGACGTGGCCCGTGTTTACATCATCTACCGGCAGCGGCGCGCCGAGCTGCGGACGGCTAAGGCCTTGCTCGGCGTGCGGGACGAGTTAAAGCTGAGCTTGGCGGCCGTGACGGTACTGCGCGAGCGCTATCTGCTGCACGACGAGCAGGGCCGGCCGGCCGAGTCGACCGGCGAGCTGATGGACCGATCGGCGCGCTGTGTCGCGGCGGCCGAGGACCAGTATGAGCCGGGCTCGTCGAGGCGGTGGGCCGAGCGGTTCGCCACGCTATTACGCAACCTGGAATTCCTGCCGAATTCGCCCACGTTGATGAACTCTGGCACCGACCTGGGACTGCTCGCCGGCTGTTTTGTTCTGCCGATTGAGGATTCGCTGCAATCGATCTTTGCGACGCTGGGACAGGCCGCCGAGCTGCAGCGGGCTGGAGGCGGCACCGGATATGCGTTCAGCCACCTGCGACCCGCCGGGGATCGGGTGGCCTCCACGGGCGGCACGGCCAGCGGACCGGTGTCGTTTCTACGGCTGTATGACAGTGCCGCGGGTGTGGTCTCCATGGGCGGTCGCCGGCGTGGCGCCTGTATGGCTGTGCTTGATGTGTCGCACCCGGATATCTGTGATTTCGTCACCGCCAAGGCCGAATCCCCCAGCGAGCTCCCGCATTTCAACCTATCGGTTGGTGTGACCGACGCGTTCCTGCGGGCCGTCGAACGCAACGGCCTACACCGGCTGGTCAATCCGCGAACCGGCAAGATCGTCGCGCGGATGCCCGCCGCCGAGCTGTTCGACGCCATCTGCAAAGCCGCGCACGCCGGTGGCGATCCCGGGCTGGTGTTTCTCGACACGATCAATAGGGCAAACCCGGTGCCGGGGAGAGGCCGCATCGAGGCGACCAACCCGTGCGGGGAGGTCCCACTGCTGCCTTACGAGTCATGTAATCTCGGCTCGATCAACCTCGCCCGGATGCTCGCCGACGGTCGCGTCGACTGGGACCGGCTCGAGGAGGTCGCCGGTGTGGCGGTGCGGTTCCTTGATGACGTCATCGATGTCAGCCGCTACCCCTTCCCCGAACTGGGTGAGGCGGCCCGCGCCACCCGCAAGATCGGGCTGGGAGTCATGGGTTTGGCGGAACTGCTTGCCGCACTGGGTATTCCGTACGACAGTGAAGAAGCCGTGCGGTTAGCCACCCGGCTCATGCGTCGCATACAGCAGGCGGCGCACACGGCATCGCGGAGGCTGGCCGAAGAGCGGGGCGCATTCCCGGCGTTCACCGATAGCCGGTTCGCGCGGTCGGGCCCGAGGCGCAACGCACAGGTCACCTCCGTCGCTCCGACGGGCACCATCTCACTGATCGCCGGAACCACCGCGGGCATCGAGCCGATGTTCGCTATCGCGTTCACCCGCGCCATCGTCGGCCGGCATCTGCTGGAGGTCAATCCGTGCTTCGACCGACTGGCCCGCGATCGGGGCTTTTATCGTGACGAGCTGATCGCCGAGATCGCTCAGCGTGGCGGAGTCCGTGGCTATCCGCGGCTGCCTGCTGAGGTGCGGGCCGCGTTCCCGACCGCGGCGGAGATCGCGCCGCAGTGGCATCTGCGCATGCAGGCCGCGGTGCAGCGCCACGTCGAGGCCGCCGTGTCCAAGACGGTCAACTTGCCCGCCACGGCGACGGTCGATGACGTCCGCGCCATCTATGTGGCCGCCTGGAAGGCAAAGGTCAAGGGCATCACGGTGTATCGCTACGGCAGCCGGGAAGGACAGGTACTGTCCTACGCCGCGCCGAAACCGCTACTGGCGCAGGCTGACACGGAGTTCAGCGGCGGCTGTGCGGGCCGCTCCTGCGAGTTCTGACGGCGGCTCCCATGGCGCGAGCAGACGCAGAATCGCACAAAATCAGCGATTTTGATGCGATTCTGCGTCTGCTCGCGCAGGGATCGCAGGGATCACCCCGGCCGGCTAGCGGTTTAGCCGCTTGGGCCTGGGCCGCACAAGTGGTCGATGAACCAATCGCACGCCAGCTTGGCAACCTGTTCCAGCGTGCCTGGTTCTTCGAATAGGTGTGTGGCGCCGGGGACCACGGTGAGTTGGCATTTCCCGGGTATTACCGCTTGCGCTCGTTGGTTCAGCTCGAGGACCACCTGGTCGCGTCCACCCACGATCAGCAGCGTCGGTGCCACCACGCTCCCCAGCGAATCACCCGCGAGATCGGGCCGGCCGCCGCGGGACACCACCGCCCGCACGTTCACGCGCGGATCGGCGGCCGCGACCAGCGCCGCACCCGCTCCCGTGCTGGCGCCGAAGTAGCCGACCGGCAGCGATGCGGTGTCGGGCTGGGTGGCCAACCAACCGGTCACGTCGATGAGTCGGGAAGCGAGCAGCTCAATGTCGAAGACGTTGGCGCGGTTGCGTTCTTCTTCGGGCGTGAGCAAGTCGAATAACAGCGTCGCAAACCCGGCCCCGGTCAAGACCTCTGCAACGTACCGATTGCGGATACTGTGCCGGCTGCTGCCACTGCCATGTGCGAAAACCACAATTCCCCTGGGTTTTTCGGGGACAGTCAGGTGCCCTGCCACCGGTACTGGACCGGCAACGACCTGGACCTCCTCATCGCGAAGCGGTGGGTCAGCGGCGGCATCGATCGCACCTGCCTCGGCGAAGTCGCGGTGAGCACGATCCAGAAACGCCACCACCTCGTCGTCGGAGGTCTGGGTGAAGTTGCGGTAACCCTGCCCGACGGCGAAGAACAACGCCGGCGTCGCCAAACACACCACCTCATCGGCGTACCCGGCGAATCTCGCCACGATGTCGTCTGGGCCGATCGGGACCGCCAGCACCACCTTGTCCGCACCGTGCGCCCGGGCGACCTGGCACGCCGCCTTGGCCGTCGCTCCGGTGGCGATGCCGTCATCGACGATCACCGCGATCCGCCCGGTCAACGGGATGCGGTCACGCCCGCGGCGGAAGCGTTCCGCGCGGCGTTGTAGCTCGATCAGCTGCTTGCGTTCGACCGCGTCCATGGCGGCAGCATCGAGGTGTGTCCCGCGGACGACGTCGTCGTTGAGCACCCGCACGCCGTCCTCACCGATGGCGCCGAAAGCCAATTCGGGTTGGAACGGCACGCCAAGCTTGCGCACGACCAGGACGTCGAGTGGCGCTTGCAGTGACTTGGCGACCTCAAAGGCCACCGGTACCCCGCCGCGCGGCAAGCCAAGGACGACGACGGCCTTGCCGGATAGCTGCGCCAGGCGTTGCGCCAACTGGCGTCCAGCGTCGCCACGATCGTCAAAGAGCTTCATCTGCCGAGTGTGTCGCCATCTCATGGCTCCAAATATGGAATTAGGTCCCTGGGCCGACTGACGACAGTCCCTCAGCGACCGGATTGCGCATCCCGCCTTGTACGCTACTCCGCAAATCCCGGGCTTGCGTCCGCGGAAGCGAACTCGGCGGCGCTACGGTGGTGGCTCACTTCGGCCGTGCGCACTCGGATCGACGGGCCGATGGCGGCCGGGCCCGCGCGCTTCATAGGTCATCGGATTGAGGTGATCGACTCGGCGATGAGTGTTCGAAAGATGACTCAGTGGTGTGCCTTCCGTCGGTGAGCTGCACGACATATGTGCGGTCGTCGGCGTCGTACTCAACCGTGCCGCCCGAGACAACCATCCCAACCAACGCATTGCCGTCCTGGAAGTAGTACGCGTTCTTTTCTCGGCGCATGGAATCCAGGTGGCAACCGGGCACTATGAGGACGCTCCTGCGGGGATCGTCGGTGAAGACCAGAATCCGCGCGCCCCGTTTCTGGGCTAGGGGATGCTTCGTAGGCTTCCGTTGCCGCATGTGCCGCTTGATGGCGTGCTCACCCATTTTGGTTTTGCCCTCTCACTTGACGCTGCGTTGCCTAGCATGCCAACCGGCTAGCTTCGCGGAACGTGCTCCCCGGGGTGCGGGCATTCACCGGGCACGTGAATCAGTACTGCGCCGTCATCGACGATCCCGGCTTGACCGCGGCGATGGGCGGTGATGTATAGCCATCCGGGTTCGATGGTTTGCTTGCAGCGTGTACATTGCGGGTCGGCGGCCATGTGCTCCTCGCTTCCCTAGCCTCACGGTTTGCGCCGTCGGTCGACAGGCGAACTGCTCTTCGCCGATGTACGTCACTGCTTCGGCGGCTAAACCCCTTGTCCAGCACGACAAGTCCAACCGGCCTGCGTCGGCGGAGTTTGGCCTCGTGCTCGGCTGGCGGTGCTCATGGTGTCCCTCCGGAACTCGGGGTAACGGCAAGCTTTCGATGCGTCGGCAGTCCGAAATCTAGAGACGACGAACTTGTTGTTCTAGGGTCGTTTGGCCTTCGCCCCGACGACGTTGGACCCGGGGTGGGCTTCGGCCGTGTCGGCGTGCCGCAGCCGGGCGAGTTCGCCCACGATCCTGTCGCTGACCGCCACCGGATACGAGTAGCCGGTGTCCTCGAGCGAGCGCAGCTCCGGCGGGAGCGCGTCGATCTGCTGGCGGGCCCAGTCCCGCGCGCCGTCCAATGTGGGTGCATGCTGCCGGATGCGTCGGCCGTTGGTCATGATGGGCACCAGCAACGGGTCCCCGGGAAGGTTTTCACCGTGCTCGCCGAGCGTGTCGCCGCAAAAGACTCCGTGCTCGAGCTTACGGAACACCTGCTTGCGTCCCGGGTAGATCACCTTGCCGCTGGAGAACTTGGTGCGCCCGCTGCCGTCGTATGCCACCAGCTTGTAGGCCATGTCCAGCGCGGGCGCGTCTTGAGCCACGACGAGCTGGGTGCCCACGCCGAAGCCGTCGATCGGACAGCGGGCAGCCAAAAGCGCGGCGATGCGGTTTTCGTCGAGGCCCGACGACGCGAAGATCTCGACCTGCTCGAGACCGGCGGTGTCGAGCCGTGCACGGGTCGCCTTGGACAGCTCATCGAGGTCGCCGGAATCCAGCCGGACCGCGCGCACATCGAAGCGATTGCCCAGCCGCTTGGCCAACTCGATGACGTGATCGACGCCGCGTAGCGTGTCGTAGGTGTCCACGAGCAGCATGGTGGCTGGGTAGAGCCGGGCGAACGCCTCGAACGCGGCCACCTCACTGTCGAAGGCTTGAACAAAGCTGTGCGCCATGGTGCCGAACGTCGGGATCCCATATTGGCGGGCCGCGAGCAGATTCGACGTGCCCGCAGCGCCCGCGAGATAACTGGTGCGCGCGACCTTGCAGGCCGCGTCGGTGCCGTGAGCGCGCCGCGCGCCGAAATCCACCACCGGTCGTCCGCGCGCGGCGGCGACCACCCGCGCGGCCTTGCTCGCGAGCACGCTTTGCAGATGAATCTGGTTCAGCACAAACGTCTCGACAAGCTGGGCCTCGATGATTGGCGCGATCAGCTGGACCGCGGGTTCGTTCGGAAAAATCACGGTTCCTTCCGGCGCGGCCCAGACATCTCCGGTGAAACGCACTCCGGCCAGCCACCTCAGGAACTCGTCGGAAAACTGGCCCAGGCCACGCAGGTAACGCAGATCCTGCTCGTCGAATCGAAACGCTTCGAGGAACTCGACCACATCGGCCAGCCCGGCGGCCATGATGTAGGACCTGCCAGGCGGAAGCTTGCGGAAGAATATCTCGAAAACCGCTGTGCCCGACATTCTTTCGGCCCAGTAGGCCTGGGCCATCGTCACCTCGTACAGGTCGGTGAACAGCGCGCCGACGTGTTGGCGGATCGCCATGGTTGCCGGTTACTCCTTGCTCGTTAGGTTGGCAGCGGGAACGACCTCCAGCAGGTTGTCGGGTCGAGTCACGACTCGAATCCCGAACCGGCGGCTGATGCGCTCAATGGTGTTGCGGAGCCATTCGGTGTCGGTCTGGGAGGCACGCTGTAGGCGCATCCGCGACACTCGCAGTGGAAGCATCTGCAGCGAGATCAGGTTCCCGCTGGCGGGATCGGTGACGGTCAGATACAGCAGTCGCAGTTCACTGCGGAACGACTCGTGCCCGCCGATGCCTTCGTAGTCGTCAACGACGTCACCGCATCCGTACAGGATCGGTTTACCGCGATATATCTCGATTGGCCGCGGATGGTGCGAGGAATGTCCGTGGACCATGTCGATGCCGGCGTCGATCAGTCGGTGCGCGAACGCGACGTCGCCGGGTGCGGTCGCATAGCCCCAATTGGATCCCCAATGCATCGAGACTATGGCGATATCGCCGGGGCGTTTGTCCGCCAGCACCTGTGCCGCCACATCGTCGGCGACGTCGCGTTGCGCCGGATCCCGGATCAACCACACTCCGGGCCGGTCGCGGCGGGCGGCCCAGGATTCGGGGACGCCGCTGGATTCCGCCGCTACCGAGCCGACGATCACCCGGCGTTCATGGCCAACCGTGACTAGCGCCGAGCGGCGAGCGGCGAGCAAATCGGCTCCCGCCCCGACACTCTGGATCCCCGCACCGGCGAGAGCCGCGACCGTATCGGTCAGCCCCTGGTAGCCGAAATCGAGAATGTGGTTGTTGGCCAGCGCGCACACGTGCGGCCGCAATGCCGTCAGCGCCGGCACGTTATCCGGGTGCATCCGGTAGCAGACCGGTTTGCGGTCGGCGAATTCACCGTCGGCGGTGATCGTCGTCTCCAGATTGATCAAACAGACGTCGGTCGCGGTGTTCTCAAGGACCGCCAACGCCTCGCCCCAGGGCCAGCGCCAATCCACGGGGAGCGGAATGCGCCCGTTCACCCGCTCGGCCAGGCGAACATAGCCGGTCGCATCCCGCATATACCGTTCGCGCAATTGCGGTTTGCCGGGATGAGGCAGGATCTGATCGACGCCACGGCCGAGCATGACGTCACCGCCCAGCAGCACCGTCACCACATCAGGATTGCCAGCCACTCCGGACCACCGCCGCCTTCAGGTAATCGCCGTAACACGCACCCTATGGCGTACATTGCACGTCATACGATCGGCCGGCGGCGGCCTCGTGGGTGGGGCCGAAGGTCCTCAAGACCGCGCCCAAAGGTCACATTGCCGGCGACAAACCGTGCCTACCTGGCGGAGAGGTGCCCGTCGGCGGTGGTCACCAGGTGTAGTCGGGCAGCTCGAAGTCGTCACGCACGCTGCCGGCGAACAGCGTCGCCAGCGGGCCGAAGTTCATCGTGCGCATCGCAACGTTGCGAAACCACAGGCCGAATCGGGTTCGGGTGGCGAAAAACCAGATGAACTTCGCCGCACTGGCTTGCTTGCCCTCGATGAAGGGACGCAGGCGCTTCTCGTAGGCGTCGAAGGCGCGACGGTGGTCGCCCCCGGCGCGGGCGAGCTCCCCGGCCAGCACGTAGGCCTCGGTGATCGCCAGGCCGGTGCCCTCGCCGCCGAGCAGCGAGATGCACCCGGCCGCGTCGCCGATCAGCAGCACCCGACCGCGTGACCAGCGGTCCATCCGGATTTGGCTGACCACGTCGAAGTACAGGTCCTCGACGTCGTCGAGGGCGGCCAGAATGTCCCGGCTTTCCCAGCCCACGTCGCCGAATTGGTCGCGCAGCTCATCTTTGGGTGCCACGCCGGGGTTGTCGTGTTCGGCGCGGAAGACGAACAAGAACATGGTGCGGTCGCCGCGCAGCGCGAACCGCGCCAGCTGTCGGTCGACGGTGTTGTAGAGGACATAGCTGCGCTCGTCGCGGGGCCGGTAGCCGTCGACCACGCAGGCCGCGACCTTGCAGCCCAGGTAGTGCTCGAAATCCCGCTCCGGCCCGAAGACCAGCCGGCGCACGTTGGAGTGCAGTCCGTCGGCACCGATGACCAGGTCGAAATCGCGCGGGGCGGTCCTTTCGAAGGTGAGCCGGACGCCGTCGCGGTGCTCGTCGATGGTGGCGATGCTGTCGTCGAAGATCGTTTCCACTTGGTCTTCGATCGTCGTGTAGATCGCGGCGGCGAGATCGCCGCGCGGCAAGCTGGTGAAGTCGTCGCCGACCATGCGGCGAAAGACGTCGACGCCCAGGTCGGCTTTGACCTTGCCGGTGGGACCGACGGAGCGGACGTGTTCCATGTGGTAACCCGCCGCTGCGATCTGGTCCGTGATGCCCATTCGTTTGGCCACCTGGTAGCCGACGCCCCAGAAGTCGATCATGTAGCCGCCGGTGCGGAACTTCGGCGCCCGCTCGATCACTGTCGGGGTGTGGCCGGTGCGCTGCAGCCAGTGGGCGAGCGCCGCTCCTGCCACGCCGGCACCGCTAATCGCTACTTTCACACTGCAATTGTGCTCTTCGGCAATAGTTTAGAACAAGACCGGTCGCTCGTTGCCCCTTGATCAATACGTTAGTGAGCGCTAACGTATTGGCGTGTGCCCGACATGCTGGAAGTCGCGGCAGAGCCAACCCGGCGCCGGCTGCTACAGCTCCTGGCACCGGGTGAACGCACCGTTACCCAGCTTGCGTCGCAGTTCACGGTCACCCGTTCGGCGATATCGCAGCACCTCGGCATGCTCGCCGAAGCGGGATTGGTTACCGCCCGCAAACAGGGCCGGGAACGGTACTACCGGCTCGATGAGCGCGGGGTGCTGCGGCTTCGTGCGCTCATGGAGTCCTTCTGGAGCGACGAGCTGGACCGTCTTGTCGCCGATGCCGCCCACTACCCGCCGTCACAAGGAGACTGTGCCATGCCGTTCGAGAAAGCGGTCGTCGTGCCCTTGGATCCGACCAGCACCTTCGCGCTCATCACCCAGCCCGACAGGCTTCGGCGCTGGATGGCCGTCGCCGCGCGTATCGAGCTGCGCACCGGTGGCGCTTATCGCTGGACGGTGACTCCGGGGCATAGCGCGGCCGGCACCGTCATCGACGTCGACCCCGGCAAGCGGGTGGTCTTCACCTGGGGTTGGGAGGACCACGGCGACCCCCCGCCGGGCGGGTCGACGGTGACCATCACGCTGACCCCGGTCGACGGCGGCACCGAGGTCCGGCTGGTCCACGACGGGCTGACCGCGCAGCAGGCCGCCCGGCACGCCAAAGGGTGGAACCACTTCCTGGACCGGCTGGTCGTCGCCGGCCAACGCGGTGACGCCGGTCCCGACGAATGGGCCGCAGCGCCCGATCCGCTCGACGAATTATCTTGTGCCGAAGCAACATTGGCCGTTCTTCAGCACGTACTGCGCGGGATAGGCGCCTCTGACCTGACCAGGCAGACACCGTGTACGGAATATGACGTTTCGCAACTGGCGGATCATTTGCTGCGCTCGCTGGCGATCATCGGCGCTGCGGCGGGCGCGCAGCTGGCGCCCCGCGATGTGGACGCGCCACTGGAAACCCAGGTGGCCGACGCGGCGCAGGCCGTGATGGAAGCCTGGCGGCGGCGTGGCTTGGCGGGCACGGTGGAGCTGAACTCGAACCAGGTGCCTGCGACGGTGCCGGTCGGCATCCTGTGCCTAGAATTTCTGGTCCACGCTTGGGATTTCGCGATTGCCACCGGTTCTCAGGTGATCGCGTCCGAGCCGGTGTCGGAGTACGTACTGGCGGTGGCCGGCAAGGTCATCACCCCGGCAACCCGTAACTCCGCGGGCTTCGCCGCGCCGGCGGCGGTCGGTTCCTTTGCCCCAGTCCTCGATCGCCTCATCGCCTTCACCGGCCGCCAGCCGACCGCAGGCCACGTGTCCGCCACCTAACGAAAGGATGATCATGCCCAAGAGAAGCGAATACAGGCAAGGCACGCCGAACTGGGTCGACCTTCAGACCACCGATCAGTCCGCCGCCAAAAAGTTCTACACATCGTTGTTCGGCTGGGGTTACGACGACAACCCGGTCCCCGGAGGCGGTGGGGTCTATTCCATGGCCACGCTGAACGGCGAAGCCGTGGCCGCCATCGCACCGATGCCCCCGGGTGCACCGGAGGGGATGCCGCCGATCTGGAACACCTATATCGCGGTGGACGACGTCGATGCGGTGGTGGACAAGGTGGTGCCCGGGGGCGGGCAGGTGATGATGCCGGCCTTCGACATCGGCGATGCCGGCCGGATGTCGTTCATCACCGATCCGACCGGCGCTGCCGTGGGCCTATGGCAGGCCAATCGGCACATCGGAGCGACGTTGGTCAACGAGACGGGCACGCTCATCTGGAACGAACTGCTCACGGACAAGCCGGATTTGGCGCTAGCGTTCTACGAGGCTGTGGTTGGCCTCACCCACTCGAGCATGGAGATAGCTGCGGGCCAGAACTATCGGGTGCTCAAGGCCGGCGACGCGGAAGTCGGCGGCTGTATGGAACCGCCGATGCCCGGCGTGCCGAATCATTGGCACGTCTACTTTGCGGTGGATGACGCCGACGCCACGGCGGCCAAAGCCGCCGCAGCGGGCGGCCAGGTCATTGCGGAACCGGCTGACATTCCGTCGGTGGGCCGGTTCGCCGTGTTGTCCGATCCGCAGGGCGCGATCTTCAGTGTGTTGAAGCCCGCACCGCAGCAATAGGGAGCATCCCGGGCAGGCCCGCCGGCCGGCAGATTCGGAGAATGCTAGAAGCTGCCGCCGGCGCCGCCGCCCCCGCCTGCGCCCCCGGCCCCGCCGCGGCCGTCGGCGCCGGGGCTGCCGAACTGGCCGGGCTGGCCGGATTGGCCGATGATGGCCAGGGGCCCGAGGTGTGCGGTGCCGCCGGTGCCACCGGTGCCACCCTTACCGCCAGCCCCAGGGATCGGGAATAAACCGCCGGGGTCGGCCCCTTTGCCGCCGTCCCCACCTCGCCCGCCCGCCCCAGCGGTCCTGAAGCCGTCGCCACCGTGCCCGCCGTCCCCGCCATTCCCACCGGAACTGGCATCAAGGCCGTCGCCGCCGAAGCCGCCCCTTCCGCCGTCACCGCCGGCGCTGACGGTGCTGGTGCCGCCGGCGCCGCCCATGCCGCCGGTGCCGCCGGGGCCAAAGGCGGAGCCAAGGCCGCCACTGCCGCCGACGCCACCGTTTCCGGCGCGGCCGGCCGCCCCTGTCGCACCGGTCGCGCCCAGGGTGGAACCGGTCCCGCCGGCACCGCCGGCACCACCGGTGCCGCCGGTGCCGCCGGTGCCGCCATTTCCGCCAGTCCCGCCAGTGCCAGCGAGGCTGCTGAAGAGAGTGCCGTGGGCACCTCTGCCGCCGTCGCCGCCGGTGCCGCCGGTGCCGCCGGCGCCACCGGCCCCACCATCTCCGCCGGCGCCTTGGCTGCCGTTGTTGCCCGTTGGCGACAGCGCTTTGCCGCCGGCCCCGCCGTTGCCGCCGCCGCCGCCGGCGCCGCCGGTCCCGCCAACCCCGCCGGTGCCACCGTTACCGCCGTGACCGTCCGCGCCAGCGTCGAATGTGCCGGTCGCACCGGTGGCGCCGGTGGTGCCCCGCAGGCCCGTCCCGCCCGTGCCGCCGGCCCCGCCCCGGCCGCCGTCAGCGCCGTCGCCGGCGACGCTCCCACCTTGCCCGCCTACGCCGCCGTCGCCGCCGCGGCCGCCGCTGCCGGTAATGGCTCCGGGATTGCCGTCACTACCGGTGCCGCCGTCTCCGCCATTGCCGCCCGCTCCGCCGTTGCCAATCTGCCCGGCGTTTCCGCCGGCGCCACCGGTTCCGCCGTCACCGCCCATGCCCCTGCTGGCATTGCCGCCGTTGCCGCCGTGGCCGCCGGCCCCACCGCTGCCGCGCAGGCTGCCGTTGCCGCCGTTGCCGCCGTTGCCGCCGGCCGCGCCGTTGCCGCTGAGGGCATGGTCGCCGTTGCCGCCGTTGCCGCCGTTGCCGCCGTTGACATGAATGCTGCTGCTTGAGCCGGTCGCACCGAAAGTGGAGCCGGCGCCGCCACTCCCGCCGGCCCCGCTGGGGCCGGCGTTGCCGCCGTTGCCGCCGTTGCCGCCGATGCCGTTGTTGGTGAACACGCTGCCGTTAGCGCCGTTGCCGCCGTCACCGGGGTCCCCGCCGGTGCCGCCGCTGCCGCCGTTGCCGCCGGCGCCTTGGCTGCCGGTTGTGCCCGCCGGCCCGGCCCCGCCCGGCCCGCCGGTCCCGCCTCGGCCGCCCTTTCCGCCGGCCCCGCCGGCGCCGCCATCCTGGCCGCGGGCACCCGCGGTGGCGCCGTCGGCGCCGTCAATGCCGCGGCCGCCGTTACCGCCAACTCCGCCGGTCCCACCGTCGCCGCCGGCACCGCCGGGGCCTTGGCTGCCGGCGACGCCGTTGGGTGCGGCCCCGCCGTCCCCGCCGTCCCCACCTTTTCCGCCGGTACCGCCAACTCCGCCGGTGCCGCCGGGGTGCCCGTCCGCGCCCGCGCTGGAACCGTTGACACCGTCGCTGCCGGACCCTCCAGTCCCGCCGACGCCGCCGGTGCCGCCGGCCCCGCCGGTGCCACCGTTGCCCGCCCAGGCGCCGCCGGATCCACCGGCCCCACCGTTTCCGCCGGTGCCGCCATCCAGGCCGGGGTTGCCGAGCCTGCCCAGACCGGGCAGGCCTTTGCTGCCGTTGCCGCCGGCGCCGCCGGCGCCGCCGTTGCCGACCAAACCGCCATCACCGCCCCTGCCGCCGGACGCGCCGGTCTGGCCAAAGCCGGTGGCATCGGCGCCTCTGCCGCCGTTGCCGCCGTTGCCGCCGCTGGTGGGGGTGTTGCCGGGTGCGCCGTTGGCACCGGGGGTGGAGCCGCTTCCGCCCTGGCCGCCGGCACCGCCGACACCGGGATCACCGCCGTGGCCACCGGCGCCACCTACACCACCGTTGACACCGAGCGCGCCGGCGGCGCCGTGACCGCCGTTGCCAGGAGTCCCGCCGTTCCCGCCGGCTCCGCCGTCACCGCCAGCGCCCTGGCTGCCGTTCTGGCCCGAGGCGGCCAACGCGAGACCGCCGGCCCCGCCCTCGCCGCCGGCTCCGCCAGGCCCACCGTTACCGCCATTCCCGCCGGGTGAGCCTGCGGCCCCGGGAGCGGACGCATTGAAGCCGATGCTGCCAGCACCTCCGGATCCGCCATCGCCGCCGGCCCCGCCAGCACCTCCGGTGCCGCCGTCACCGGCCTGAGTTCCGCCGTTGCCGCCGGCCCCGCCGGTGCCGCCGGCCCCGCCGGGGCGACCGGGCGCTTCGGATCCAAATCCGAGACCGCCGGCCCCGCCGCGGCCACCGGCCCCACCGGCACCGCCATTACCCACCTGACCGCCGTCGCCACCCCTGCCACCGTTCGCGCCGGTCTGTCCGCTGCTGATAGCGTCGGCGCCTTTGCCGCCGTCGCCGCCGTTACCACCGCTGGTGGAGGTGGTGCCGGGCGCGCCGTTCGCGCCATGCGCGCTGCCGCCGACGCTGGCGCCACCGGCGCCACCGGCCCCACCGGCGCCCGGGTTGCCGCCATTGCCACCGGTCCCGCCGGCACCAAGGTTGTGACCCCACGTCCCGGTAGCGCCGTTGCCGCCGTCACCGGGAGCTCCGCCGTCACCGCCGCTACCGCCAGCCCCGCCGGCGCCGTGGCTGCCGCCGAGGCCGAGCAGACCGTGGCCGCCGCCGGGCCCGCCGACCCCGCCGGTCCCGCCAGCCCCACCATTCCCGCCGTTTCCGCCGGCTTGACCGTCAGCGCCCAAGTTGGTGGCGTGGGCGCCGCTGGCGCCCGCACCGCCGGCGCCGCCGGGCCCGCCCTCGCCGCCGGCCCCGCCGTTGCCGCCGTTGCCCATCAGCACCCCGCCGGCCCCGCCGGCCCCGCCGTTGCCGCCGATCCCGCCGGCCCCGCCAGCGGTGCCGGATCCACCCGGTGTGCTGGCCGACGTACCCGTGACACCGGCGATGCCGTTGCCTCCGGCCCCACCGGCCCCGCCGACACCGAACAACCCGGCGGTACCGCCGGCCCCGCCGTTGCCGCCGACCGCCCCGGCCCCGCCAAAACCCCCGGCGCCTCCGTTGCCATACAGCCACCCGCCCGCGCCGCCGTGACCACCGGCCCCGCCGGTGGTACCCACGCCGCCGGCTCCACCGTTGCCGCCGTTACCGATTAGGCCCGCCGCCCCGCCGGCCCCGCCTCGTTGTCCTGGCGCCCCAGACCCGCCGTTGCCGCCGTTGCCGTACAAGATGCCGCCTGGCCCGCCGGCCTGCCCGGTCCCGGGGGAGCCGTCGGCGCCGTTGCCGATCAGCGGGCGTCCGAACAGCGCCTGGGTGGGCGCATTGACCGCGGCTAGCAAACTCTGTTCAACGTTGACCGCCTCGGCGGCCACGTACGAGCTCGCGGCCGCGGACAGGGTCTGCACGAACCGGTCATGAAACGTCGCCACTTGGGCGCTGACGGTCTGATATTCCTGGGCGTGCGTGCCGAACAACGCCGCAACGGCCACCGACACCTCGTCGGCTGACGCGGGCAGCACTTTCGCCACCGCGGCCGCTGCGGTGTTGGCCGCAGTGATCGTCGAACCAATTTTCGCCAAATCCGTTGCCGCCGTGGTCAGCATCTCCGGCGTCGCGATTACGAACGACATCTCGCTCCCCAGGTCAGGTCAGCCCGGTGTTGCCCGGCGTGGCAAGGAATTGTGTGGCTATCCCGGCGATCTACCATGTGGAGCGAATCTTCGGGATCCCAACTCCAACGATCCCTTGTTGACGCTATCGTCAAAAGGGCAAAACCCCAAACTTTACGCGAACGAACTATCCACAGTGCACCCTCGATTTCCGTCGACACGTGCAAACGGCCAGACCTCGACGGTGCTAGCCCCGCGGCGATATTGCAGGTCTTCGAGCCGGTCGCGCCCCGGGGCGCGAACTCCGTTGCCCTCCCGCGACCCTGCGGGAGAGGATAAGGAATGGTCGGCTATGTGGATGTCCGGGCATACGCCGAGCTCAACGAGTTCGTGGAGCTGCAGGCGCGCGGTCTGACGGTGCGCCGGCCGTTCCGCAGCCATCAGACGGTCAAAGATGTGCTGGAGGCGATGGGCATTCCGCATACCGAGGTGGATCTCATCCTGGTGAACGGCGATCCCGCGGACTTTTCCTACCGGCCGGTCGCCGGCGACCGCATTGCCGCCTACCCTATGTTCGAGGCCCTCGACATCGGGTCGACCGCCAGGTTGCGCCCAGCGCCGTTGCGTAACCCGCGCTTCGTCGTCGACGTCAACCTCGGCCAGCTGGCGCGGCTGCTTCGGCTGTTGGGCTTCGACACACGGTGGTCGAGTGCCGCCGATGATCCGACGCTGGCCGATATCAGCCTGGGCGAGCAGCGAATTCTGCTGACCCGCGACCGCGGCCTGTTGAAGCGCCGGGCAATCACCCATGGTCTGTTCGTCCACTCCCAGCACCCGGAGGAGCAGGCGCTCGAGGTGCTGCGGCGGCTAGACCTCAACGGGCGGCTGGCACCGCTATCCCGGTGTCTGCGATGCAATGGTGAGCTGGCCGCGGTTTCCAAAGACGAGGTGATTGGCCAGCTGGAGCCGTTGACCCGCCGGTACTACGAGTCATTCAGCCGCTGCTTCGGTTGCGGGCGGATCTACTGGCCGGGATCACACCACGCACGGTTGGTTCGCCTCGTCGAACGACTGCGGGACCAGCTAACTACTTCGACCTGACCCGCACGGTGGTGCGCGCGTCGATCGTCGCCAGCTGACACGCCGAAGGTGCAACCACGGCGGCATCGAGCGGCGTGTCCCCGCCACCAATGCACGTTCGGCGCGGCCGGCGCACGCTCGGCGCGGAGCTACGAATTGTCGGCCGGAGTCAACCGAATGGCTACCAGCTTGAGCCGGTCCACCGCCTCGGCGAACTCCTCGAGCGTGGGTATGCGCCGGTCGCGGAAGCTCAACCCCAGCATGCGTTGGCCACGCTTGACGCCATAGGCCTGTGCGGCGCGCAGGAAAAGTTCAGAAACGACCGCACGGTCCCGGATGAGCTCGCCACGCATAGCGGTCGTCTTGCCGTCGTAGACGACCTGGGCGGCGGCACCGTCGGAGAAGTTGTGCTTCCATCCGGCCTCGGTCAGCGCGTAGAGGTCGTTGTCGATGACGTGCGCGCTCAAGGGAATCGAGAAGTGCCGCCCAGTCTTTCGCCCGGTGAAGCTCACCACCATCAGCTGTGTGCGTAGCGGGCCGGCAAGCGGGGTGTGCAGCAGGGAGCGCAGGATCGGGTTGACGAGGCGAAGGAGGGCCGCCGGTGGGTGTGCGATGTCTACCGCATACGACTGATCTGTCATGCCTTCACCGTAGATCCGATCGGGGTTCGCGGCTACGCCGACAAGTTGGTGACGCAACAAGATATATGGCGCCACCGGTAGTACCATACGTATGTGGACAAGACGACGGTCTACCTGCCGGATGAACTCAAGGCGGCCGTGAAGCGCGCCGCTCGGCAGCGCGGAGTCTCCGAAGCGCAGGTAATCCGGGAGTCCATCCGGGCGGCGGTCGGCGGCGCCAAGCCGCCGCCGCGCGGGGGTCTATATGCGGGTTCGGAGCCCATCGCGCGGCGAGTCGACGAGCTGCTGGCTGGCTTCGGTGAGCGGTGATCATCGACACGAGTGCGCTGCTTGCCTATTTCGACGCCGCCGAGCCAGACCACGCCGCAGTGTCTGAGTGCATCGATAGCTCCGCAGACGCGCTCGTCGTATCCCCTTATGTGGTAGCGGAACTCGACTATCTCGTCGCCACCCGGGTAGGTGTCGATGCCGAGCTCGCCGTCCTGCGTGAACTCGCCGGCGGGGCCTGGGAGCTCGCCAACTGCGGTGCCGCCGAAATCGAGCAGGCCGCCCGCATCGTCACGAAATACCAGGATCAGCGGATCGGGATCGCGGATGCGGCCAACGTCGTGCTGGCCGACCGATACCGCACGCGCACGATCCTCACCCTGGACCGTCGGCACTTCTCGGCGCTGCGGCCGATCGGCGGTGGGCGCTTCACCGTCATTCCGTAAACCGCAACCGATTCGGTGCTGCACCGCGGCGTGTTCGTCTTCCGCGTGCGATCCGTCCCTTAGGGCGTGATGGTCGTCTGCTCGTCGATGACGTTGGCGGCGTCCATCAACGTCATCGTCTCGTCGTCGAGCGCGTCGGCGTTGAGTTGAAGCACGAACACCGCACCTTGGCTGGGAATCACCACCGTCTTCTGCGCGACGGTCCGCAACTTGCCGTTCTTGCTGTATGAACCACCGAGCTGCCATGCTGAAAAGCCGCCGAGCGTGGCTGCACTTCCGTCGCCGCTGCCTTGGAAGCCGGGCAGGTTTTTCAACTCGCCGGGTGCGAATTGGAGGACCTTCGCGGGGTCGATGTCACCGGTGAGTTTGGAGAGGATCGCAACGATGGTGGGGGGATCGTTGGGATCGGCGGGCTGGGTGTAGACGATGCCGCCATAGGGTGCGCGGGAGCTTTCCGGAAGCAGCCGCCAATCGTCGGGCACCGGCAGGTCGATGGTCGGGGAGCCGGGGTCGCCGTGGTGCACTGGGGTCTCCTGGATGTGGTTGTCCCGGATATAGTCGGCGATGGTGTAGTTGGGCCCCGCTGCCTGAGCCGAGGTGGTTGCCGACGTAGTCGTTGTCGACGTCGTCGGGGACGTCGTGGTTGGCGACGTGGTTGGCGCGCTGTCGGTCTTGATGTTGAAACTGCAGCCAGCCAGTGCCAGGCTCAGCGCCACCGTCGCGACGGCCGCCGTGAAGTGCTTCATTGCGCGCTCCCGAAGATTGGACCGGCACTTCCGGCCGGTGAGGTCGGATTGAGACTAGTCCAACTGGTGTGCGCGCGACCCTATCACTGCAATCCCATCTCGATTGACCGCAAAACACCGCGGGAACAGGCGTCTATGCAGTAAGAGACAGCTATGCGGGCACGCAGGTTGCGCAGAGCCCTGGCCGCGCTCTTGGCGGTGGCGGGTCTGTTTGTTCCGTTCATTGTTGGCGTGCCCACGGCCTACGACGGTGAGCCGGTGTTCGTCGCCATTCCGGTCGAGCATGTCAATACGCTCATCGGCACCGGCACGGGAGCCGCGATAGTGGGGGAGATCAACAACTTTCCCGGCGCCTCGGTGCCGTTCGGCATGGTGCAGTACTCGCCGGACACCGTCGACAACTACGCCGGCTACGACTACGACAACCCGCATTCCACCGGATTCAGCATGACGCACGCGTCGGTGGGCTGCCCGGCGTTCGGCGACATCTCGATGTTGCCCACGACCACCCCGCTCGGCTCGCAGCCGTGGAGCGCCTGGGAGGAGATCGCCCACGACGACACCGAGGTCGGCGTGCCCGGCTACTACACCGTACGGTTCCCCGGTACCGGGGTGATCGCCGAGCTCACCGCCACCACCCGCACGGGCGTCGGCCGGTTTCGCTACCCCCGCAATGGGTGGCCGGCGCTGTTTCACGTGCGCTCCGGCGCATCGTTGGCGGGCAACTACGCCGCGACACTGCAGATCGAGGACAACACCACAATCACCGGCTCGGCGACCAGCGGCGGGTTCTGCGGCAAGAAGAACCTGTACACGGTGTACTTCGCCATGAAGTTCAGCCAGCCGTTCAGCTCGTATGGCACCTGGGACGGCTACGCGGTCTATCCCGGTTCACACAGCATGAATTCGAGTTACAGCGGGGGGTATGTCGGGTTTCCGGCCGGCTCGGTGCTCGAGGTGCGGACCGCCCTGTCCTATGTGAGCGTGGACGGGGCGCGAGCCAACCTGGACGCCGAAGGCGGAGCAAGCTTCGACGACATCCGTGCGGCGACATCGAGCGAATGGAACGCCGCGCTATCGCGAATCGCGGTGGCCGGCAGGGGGCCTGGCGACGTGGACACCTTCTACACTTGTCTTTACCGGTCACTGTTGCACCCCAACACCTTTAACGACGTGGACGGACGTTACATCGGATTCGACGGTGTCATCCACAGCGTTGCCAGTGGGCACACCCACTACGCCAATTTCTCCGACTGGGACACCTACCGCAGCCTCGCCCCACTGCAGGGACTGTTGTTCCCGCAACGGGCCAGCGACATGATCCAGTCGTTGGTGACCGACGCGGAGCAGAGTGGTGCGTATCCGCGTTGGGCGCTGGCGAATTCCGCAACCGGCATGATGAGCGGAGACAGTGTGGTACCGCTCATCGTAAACCTCTACGCCTTCGGCGCCAGGGATTTCGACCTCAAATCCGCGCTGCACTACATGGTGAATGCAGCGACCCAGGGCGGTGTCGGACTTGACGGTTTCCTGGAGCGGCCGGGAATCGCCGCCTATCTGAGGCTCGGCTATGGACCACAAACGGCGGAATTCCGCGCCAACGGTCGTATCGCCGGCGCCTCGGTCACGCTGGAGTGGTCGGTCGATGACTTTGCCATCTCCCGATTCGCTGATTCGTTGGGCGATACCGCAACTGCCGCCGTCTTCCAGAACCGGTCGCAGTATTGGCAGAACCTGTTCAATCCCACCACCGGCTATATCTCGCCCCGGAGCGCGGCCGGTTTCTTCCCCGACGGTCCCGGGTTCGTGGCATACCCCTCGGGCTTTGGGCAGGACGGATACGACGAGGGCAACGCCGAACAATACCTGTGGTGGGTGCCGCATAACGTGGCCGGTTTGGTGACCGCGCTTGGTGGCCGCACGGCCGTCGTCAAGCGGCTCGACCGCTTTACCAAAAAGCTCAACGTCGGCCCCAACGAACCCTATCTGTGGGCCGGTAACGAGCCCGGTTTCGGGGTGCCCTGGCTGTACAACTACATCGGCCAACCGTGGAAAACCCAGCGGACGGTCGACCGGGTCCGCGGGCTGTTCGGCCCGACACCTGGCGGTGCGCCGGGCAACGACGACCTCGGCGCCCTGTCCAGCTGGTATGTCTGGGCTGCCCTTGGCCTGTATCCGAGCACCCCGGGAACCACCATCCTGACCGTGAACACACCGCTTTTCGATCGCGCCGTGATCGCGCTCCCCACCGGAAAGTCCATTCAGATCACCGCGCCGGGCGCATCCGGGCGGAACCGCCTGAAGTACATCGACGGCCTGACCATCGACCGCCAACCGAGCAACCAGACGTTTCTTCCGGAGTCGATCGTGCGCACCGGAGGCGACCTGACCTTCTCGCTCGCCGGCACACCCAACAAGGTCTGGGGAACCGCGGCGTCTGCCGCGCCGCCGTCATTCGGTGCGGGCAGCTCGGCGGTGACGGTAAATATCGCCCGGCCCATCATCGGGATCGTGCCGGGAGCGACCGGGACCGTGACCGTCGACGCGCAACGGATGATCGACGGCGTCGACGACTACACTGTCACCCCAACGTCCTACGTTGTTGGGATTGCGGCGGAACCGTTATCCGGGCAATTCGACGATGACGGAGCCGTGAGCGCGTCGGTCGCGATCACCGTAGCTCGATCGGTGCCGTCGGGGTATTACCCGATCTATGTCACCACCAGCGCCGGGGATAGTGCCCGGACATTGATCGTGCTGGTCGTGGTCGCCGAGGCGGTGGAATGATCATTGCGCAAGCGCAGAGGAGTTAGATCATTTCGTGTCTGGTCAGCCAGTGCATCACCTGCCAGCCGGCGAATACCGGTAGCCAACAGGTCAATAGTCGATACAGCAGCACCGACGGCACACCCAATGCTGCAGGTACACCGAAGGCGGCGAGCCCACCGATCAGCGCCGCCTCCACCGCGCCAACCCCGCCCGGGGTGGGGGCGGCCGAGGCGAGGGTGCCGCCGACCATCGTCACCACGGTCACCGTGACGAACGTCGTTCCGCCGCCAAAGGCTTCGATACTGGCCCACAGTGCCAACGCAGCTCCGAGCGTCGTTCCGGCACAACCGAGTACGATCAACGCCAGTCGCTTCGGCTCCCGGGCCAACGCAATGAGGTCATTCGTTACCTCCCTGAGCTTCGGCCGCACCGCCGTCGCTAGCCAGCGTCGCAGCTTCGGCACGAAGAGGAATGTCCCGACAATGCCTAGGGCCACACCGGCAATGAGGTAGAGCACCGTGGCATTCGGGACGAAATGAGATAGGTCGGTCGAGGTGCCGGCCAGGGCGCTGAACAGGATCAGCAGCACGAGGTGGACGATCACCTGTACCGACTGCTGCAGTGCCACCGCCGCGGTGGCCCGCACTGCGGTCAGCCCTCCCTTCTGCAAGAACCGGGTACTCAACGCTAGCCCGCCGACGCCGGCCGGGGTAGTCGTTGCAGCAAAAGTGTTGGCTACCTGCATGATTGACAGCTTCCAGAAGCCCACCAGCCCATCAGCGCAGGCCCACAACGCCGCTGCCGCACCGACATACGTCAGCGCCGACACCGCTAGGCCCAGTAGCGCCCACCACCAGTTCGCGGTTCGCAGCTGGGAAAAGAACGTGGGCACGGTACTGATGAAAGGGTAAGCGACATAGACCAGAGCACCGATTAACACCAGTTGAATGAGCTGGCCGCGGCTGAACCGGGTGATCGTTTCGGCTTTGATCTGATCCGCGCCCGTTTGCCGCATCACCTCGGCGCGTGTGCTGGCGATGACCGCATTTGGGTCGGTTATCGACTCTCGGATTCGTTTTGGCACAGCGGATTTGGTAAGTCTTCGCGATGCCGCCAGGATGGCTTGCTTGCCGAACGTGTCAATGGCTGCGGTCACGGCGGCCTCGGCGTCATACAGCGCCGACGTCGTCACCAAGAGTTGGGCCAGGTCGGATTGGAGTTGGGCGTCGGTGGCGCCGTACTCGGCCTCACCGAACCCGCCGAACAGCACCGCGCCGTTGTCGACGGTGATCTCGGCACTACACAGGTCCCCGTGGGAGATCTGCTGGTCGTGCAGGGTCCGTAGCGCCTCCCAGACATGGGCAGTCGGCGTGGTTTTGGTGCATTCGCTGATGCCGATTCCGCGAGCGGGCCGGTGTGCATACAACGTCCATCCCCGGTCGAGCGGGGACACCGCGATCACCGTCGTGTTGGCCATGCCTAGATCGCCGAAGGCAATGGCCATCAGCGCGCGATGCTCGACCGCACGGCGCATGGAGGCTTGCAGGGGTGCGGTCTCGGTGCCGCGCAACGTCAGCTTCAGCCAGAGTTGGCGCAGCGCGCCGCCGCCACTTTGGTGCGGGCCGTACAACTCGATCAATGCCTCGCTGCACGCCCCGGCGTTGGGCTGCTCGCAAGCGGCCGACAGTACCAGTGGCCCGGGCCCGGCCGGCCGCACAACCGCGAGCCCGGACACCGCGAATCCGCGTTTTGCCAACGCGCGAATGGCACCATCCAGTGGCACTTCAAGCGCTGGTGTGCCGACGACCAGGACCACCAACGCGCCGACCAACCACCCCACCGCCAGCCCCAACAATGAGCGGGCCGGCACAATCGCGCTGACAACCAGATGGATCGGCACGAATGCCAACAGCAGCGCCCACCACCAGTGCCGCCAGCGCGCGGGCAGCCAGGGACCCGACACGGTGAGCACCGCCGCGAGCATCGCGATCCATCGCGGGTCATCGAGAAACTGGGCCAGCAATGTGGCGAGCCGGTCGGAAAGGTCAAAGTGCCATCGGGGTGCCGCGATGCGGCTACTGCTGATCGACAACGGGAGAACGGCCATAAGTCCGGCGGCCGCATACGCGCCCAGCAGCTTCCACTGCCGGGAAACGATCAGGCCAATCAGGATCACGAACGGCAACGCCAAAATCGCCAGGCCGTACCCCAGGTACACCAGATCGGATTGCGACGGGGACAGCACCCCGACGATCTCCGAGATGGATTTCTCCAGCGCCACCCACTGCGGGCGGGTGATCAGCGAACTCGTGATCACCGCCACGAGGTAGATCGCCGCCAGCACCGCCCGGATGATGTCGTTGGTGCGCCGGGTCAGTGGTTGCAGCAAGTTACCGGAAACGCCGATGTCGCGTCCGTCAACTCGCATGTTCTAACGATCTTCCGAATCAGGGCCCGCGGTGTCTGGTGCCGTTTCGCGGCTCCGCGGACAACTTAGCCCGATAACTGCGTGGGGTGTCGGTCTGACCACTTGACGTCTTACCAATCTTCATTCACACTGGGCGCATGGCGCTGCAGCCGGTGACTCGCCGATCGGTGCCCGAAGAGGTCTTCGAGCAGATCGCTACCGATGTGCTCACCGGCGAGATGCCGCCCGGCGAGGCGTTGCCCAGCGAGCGTCGGTTGGCTGAGTTGCTCGGAGTGTCGCGACCCGCGGTCCGCGAGGCGCTCAAACGGCTGTCGGCCGCAGGTCTGGTCGAGGTGCGTCAGGGCGACGTCACCACCGTGCGTGACTTCCGGCGGCACGCCGGCCTGGATCTGTTGCCCCGATTGTTGTTTCGCAACGGTGAGCTGGATATCTCCGTCGTCCGCAGCATCCTCGAGGCCCGGCTGCGCAATTTTCCGAAGGTCGCGGAACTAGCGGCCGAACGGAACGAGCCCGAGTTGGCGGAATTGCTGCAGGATTCGCTGCGTGCGCTGGACACTGAGGAAGATCCGATCGTGTGGCAACGCCACACGCTCGACTTTTGGGATCATGTGGTCGACAGCGCCGGTTCGATCGTAGATCGATTGATGTACAACGCATTTCGTGCTGCTTACGAGCCGACGCTAGCTGCTCTGACCACCACGATGACCGCTGCGGCTAAGCGTCCGTCGGACTACCGGAAACTCGCGGATGCGATCTGCTCAGGTGATCCCACCGGAGCGAAGAAAGCCGCCCAAGACCTACTCGAACTTGCGAACACATCGTTGATGGCCGTACTCGTTAGCCAGGCGAGTCGGCAATGACCACCCACGCCGTGATCATCACCTATCTCCGCGACCAGACGCAGCCCGCCGTCGATGCGATCGGCGGGTTCTACCGGACATGCGTACTGACTGGCAAGGCGCTGGTTCGGCGGCCCTTCCATTGGCGTGAGGCGATCGAGCAGGGCTGGTTCATTACCAGCGTCTCGTTGCTGCCAACCCTGGCGGTGTCGATTCCGTTGACCGTGTTGATCATCTTCACGCTCAATATCCTGCTGGCCGAGTTCGGCGCCGCCGACATCTCCGGCGCCGGCGCGGCGCTAGGCGCGGTCACCCAGCTGGGCCCGCTGACCACCGTGTTGGTGATTGCCGGCGCTGGAGCCACAGCGATCTGCGCCGACCTGGGTGCCCGCACCATCCGGGAAGAGATCGATGCGATGGAGGTGCTGGGCATCGACCCCATCCACCGGCTGGTGGTGCCTCGGGTCGTTGCCGCGACCATCGTCGCCGCACTGCTTAACGGCGCGGTGATAACCATTGGCCTGGTTGGTGGTTTCGTCTTCAGTGTCTTCATCCAACACGTCTCGGCCGGCGCCTACGTGGGCACGCTCACCTTGGTCACCGGTCTACCCGAGGTGATCATCTCGGTGGTCAAGTCGGCGACGTTCGGCCTGATCGCTGGCCTAGTCGGCTGTTACCGCGGGCTGACCACGAAAGGCGGCCCCAAGGGAGTTGGAACCGCCGTCAACGAAACCCTGGTGCTGTGCGTGATCGCGCTGTTCGCGACCAATGTGGTGTTGACCACGATCGGCGTGCGGTTCGGGACGGGACACTAGCATGGTGGAGTCTTCAACGGCATCAGCGGCAGCCGTATTGCGGGCCCGCTACCCACGCACAGCCGCCAGCCTTGACCGCTACGGCGGCGGCACGGCCCGAAGACTTGAGCGGACAGGGACTTTCGCGAGATTCACCCGGATCAGCGTCGTGCAGATCGGCTGGGCACTGCGTCGCTATCGCCGGGAGACGCTGCGCCTGGTCGCCGAGATCGGGATGGGCACCGGCGCGATGGCCGTCGTCGGCGGCACGGTCGCGATCATCGGTTTTGTGACGCTGTCCGGCGGCTCGCTGATCGCCATCCAGGGCTTCGCGTCGCTGGGCAACATCGGTGTCGAGGCGTTTACCGGATTCTTTGCCGCACTGGCCAACACACGCGTCGCTGCGCCCATTGTCTCCGGTGTCGCGCTGGCCGCGACGGTGGGCGCCGGCGCCACCGCACAGTTAGGTGCCATGCGGATCAGTGAGGAGATCGACGCGCTGGAAGTGATGGGCATCAAGTCGATTTCGTTTCTGGTCTCCACTCGGATTCTAGGAGGGCTGGTGGTGATCATGCCGCTGTACGCGCTCGCTCTCGACATGGCTTTCACCTCTGGTCAGGTGGTCACAACCGTGTTCTACGGCCAGTCCAACGGCACCTATGAGCACTACTTCCGCACCTTCCTGCGCCCAGAGGATGTGGGTTGGTCGGTCGTGGAGGTGGTGATCATCGCGGTGGTGGTGATGATCACCCATTGCTACTACGGGTACACCGCCAGCGGTGGCCCGGTTGGGGTCGGCCAGGCGGTTGGTCGATCGATGCGTTTCTCGCTGGTCTCGGTGGTGGTCGTTGTCCTGCTGGCCGAGTTGGCGCTCTACGGCGTCGACCCGAACTTCAATCTCACGGTGTAGCCGCGGTGCCAACGCTGGTGACGAGGAAGAACCGACGTGCGTGGCTGTATGTGGAGGGTGTTGTCCTGCTGTTGGTGGGCGCGTTGGTGCTCGTATTGGTGTACAAGCAGTTTCGTGGGGAATTCACGCCGAAGACCGAGCTGACTATGGTCGCCTTCCGGGCTGGGCTGGTTATGGAAGCTGGATCCAAAGTCACCTACAACGGGGTGGAGATCGGCCGGGTGGGCAGCATTTCGGAGATTGAGCGTGACGGCCGGCCGGCGGCGAAGCTGGTTTTGGACGTGAATCCTCGCTACATCAGCCTGATTCCGGTCAATGTGGTGGCCGATATCGAGGCGGCCACCCTGTTCGGCAACAAGTATGTTGCGCTGTCCGCGCCGAAAATTCCTCAACAGCAGCGGATTTCCTCACATGACGTGATTGATGTGGGGTCGGTGACCACCGAATTCAACACGTTGTTCGAGACGATCACCTCGATCGCCGAGAAGGTGGATCCGATCGAGCTGAACGCGACGCTGTCCGCGGTAGCACAGGCGCTGGATGGGCTGGGCGGCAAGTTCGGTGAGTCGATCGTTAATGGCAATCAGATTCTGGCGCAATTAAATCCGCGGCTGCCGCAGCTCGGCTATGATGTTCGGCGGTTGGCGGATCTCGGTGAGGTCTATGTCGATGCTTCGCCGGATCTGTGGTCCTTTCTGCAGAACGCACTGACCACTGCGCGCACATTGACCAGCCAACAGCGCGATCTGGATGCCGCGTTGTTGGCGGCTACGGGTGCGGGCAACACCGGTGAAGACGTTTTTGCTCGAGGCGGGCCGTATCTTGCGCGCGCAGCCGCCGATCTGGTGCCCACCGCTACGCTGCTGGACACCTACAGTCCCGAACTGTTCTGCATGATCCGCAACTTTCACGACGCTGCGCCCAAAGTCGCGGACGCGGTGGGCGGCAACGGCTATTCGCTAGCGGCCGCCGGAACGATTTTGGGAGCACCCAATCCCTATGTCTATCCGGACAATCTGCCGCGGGTGAATGCCCACGGTGGACCCGGGGGCCGACCGGGCTGCTGGCAGACGATCACCCGGGAGCTGTGGCCGGCACCCTATCTGGTGATGGACACCGGTGCCAGCCTCGCACCGTACAACCACGTCGAGCTCGGCCAACCGATGTTCACTGAATACGTATGGGGACGCCAATACGGAGAGAACACGATCAACCCATGAAAACCACAGGCACAACTATCAAACTCGGCATCGTCTGGTTGGTGCTGTCGGTGTTCACCGTGATGATCATCGTGGTGTTCGGGCAGGTGCGGTTCCATCACACCACCGGGTACTCCGCGGTGTTCACCCATGTCAGCGGGCTGCGGGCCGGGCAATTTGTCCGCGCTGCGGGCGTAGAGGTCGGCAAGGTCGCCAAGGTAACGCTGATCGACGGGGACAAGCAAGTATTGGTGGACTTCACCGTGGATCGCTCGCTGTCACTGGATCAGGCGACGACCGCCTCGATCCGCTACCTCAACCTGATCGGCGACCGGTACCTTGAGCTCGGCCGCGGTCACAGCGGTCAGCGGCTGGCGCCGGGTGCCACGATCCCGCTCGAGCACACCCATCCGGCCTTGGATCTCGACGCTCTGCTCGGCGGGTTTCGCCCACTCTTCCAAACGTTGGACCCAGACAAGGTCAACAGCATCGCCTCCTCGATCATCACCGTGTTCCAAGGGCAAGGCGCCACCATCAACGACATCCTCGACCAGACCGCCTCGCTGACGGCAACGCTGGCCGACCGGGACCATGCGATAGGTGAGGTCGTCAACAACTTGAACACCGTGCTGGCCACCACCGTCAAGCATCAAACGGAATTCGACCGCACGGTCGACAAGCTAGAGGTGCTGATCACTGGACTGAAGAACAGGGCGGACCCGCTGGCCGCGGCGGCGGCACACATCAGCAGCGCCGCGGGAACCCTAGCCGACCTGCTGGGGCGGATCGTCCATTGCTGCACAGCAGCTTCGGGCACCTCGAGGGCATCCAGCAGCCGCTCATAGACGAGCTGGCAGAACTCGACCACGTGTTGGGCAAGCTGCCGGACGCCTACCGGATCATCGGCCGCGCCGGCGGCATATACGGTGACTTCTTCAACTTCTATCTGTGTGACATCTCACTGAAAGTCAACGGATTACAGCCTGGAGGTCCGGTACGCACCGTCAAGTTGTTCGGCCAGCCGACCGGCAGGTGCACACCGCAATGAGAACGCTGACCGAGTTCAACCGCGGCCGTGTCGGGATGATGGGTGCGGTGGTCACGGTGCTCGTCGTTGGTGTTGCGCAAAGCTTCACCAGCGTGCCGATGCTGTTCGCCACACCTACCTACTATGCGCAATTCGCCGACACGGGTGGCATCAACACGGGCGATAAGGTGGAAATCGCTGGGGTGAACGTCGGGCTGGTGCGCTCGCTGGCAATCCGCGGCAACCGCGTGTTGATCGGATTCTCGTTGCCCGGCAAGACAATCGGGATGCAAAGCCGGGCAGCAATTCGCACCGACACCATTCTTGGCCGTAAGAACCTGGAGATCGAACCCCGCGGTTCGGAGCCGTTGAAACCCAACGGTTTCCTGCCGTTGGCGCAGACCACTACGCCATACCAAATCTATGACGCGTTCGTCGATGTCACGAAGGCGGCGACGGGCTGGGACATCGATGCCGTCAAACGCTCGCTAAACGTGTTGTCGGAGACATTCGATCAGACCGCCCCGCATCTAAGTGCCGCCCTCGAGGGTGTCAAGGCATTCTCCGACACCGTCGGCCGGCGCGGCGAGCAGATCGAGCAACTGCTGGCGAACGCCAACAGGATCGCGCGCGTGCTCGGCGACCGCAGCGAGCAGGTCAACGGGCTGCTGGTGAATGCCAAGACGCTGCTGGCCGCGTTCAAGCAACGCAGCCAGGCACTGCGCATTCTGCTAACCAACGTGTCGGAGGCATCAGCCCAGGTATCTGGCCTGATCACAGACAACCCCAACCTCAACCATGTGCTGGCCCAGTTGCGCACGGTCAGCGAGGAGCTGGTGAAGCGCAAGAACGAATTGGCCGATGTAGCCGTCTTGCTCGGCAGATACACCGCGGCCCTGACAGAGGCCGTCGGTTCCGGACCGTTCTTCAAGGCGATGGTGGTCAATCTGCTGCCCTACCAGATTCTTCAGCCCTGGGTTGACGCGGCGTTCAAAAAGCGGGGCATCGACCCGGAGAACTTCTGGCGCAGTGCGGGTCTGCCGGAATTCCGCTGGCCCGACCCCAACGGCACCCGGTTCCCCAACGGCGCGCCGCCGGCGGCGCCACCGGTGCGGGAGGGTACACCCAAGCATCCGGGACCGGCCGTCCCGCCGGGAACGCCGTGCTCCTACACACCGGCGGCGGGCGCGTTGCCACGGCCCGACACCCCACTACCCTGCGCGGGCGCCACCGTTGGCCCGTTCGGTGGACCCGACTTCCCGGCACCGCTCGATGTCCAGCCGTCGCCGCCTAATCCCGATGGGCCGCCGCCGACGCCGGGCATCCTAAGTGCTGGGCGGCCGGGCGAGCCGGCTCCGGCTGTTCCGGGCATACCGATGCCGCTGCCGCCGAACGCGCCGCCGGGTGCACGCACCCAACCGCTTGAGCCGTTTCCTGACGGGACGGGAGGTAGCAACCAATGAGCACCATCTTCGACATCCGCAGCCTGCGACTGCCGAAACTGTCTGCAAAGGTAGTGGTCGTCGGCGGGTTGGTGGTGGTCTTGGCGGTCGTGGCCGCTGCGGCCGGCGCGCGGCTCTACCGGAAACTGACTACCACTACCGTGGTCGCGTATTTCTCTGAGGCGCTCGCGCTGTACCCAGGAGACAAAGTCCAGATCATGGGTGTGCGGGTCGGTTCTATCGACAAGATCGAGCCGGCCGGCGACAAGATGCGAGTCACGTTGCACTACAGCAACAAATACCAGGTGCCGGCCACGGCTACCGCGTCGATCCTCAACCCCAGCCTGGTGGCCTCGCGCACCATCCAGCTGTCACCGCCGTACACCGGCGGCCCGGTCTTGCAAGACGGCGCGGTGATCCCAATCGAGCGCACCCAGGTGCCCGTCGAGTGGGATCAGTTGCGCGATTCCATCAATGGGATCCTCCGCCAGCTCGGCCCGACGGAGCGGCAGCCGAAGGGGCCGTTCGGCGACCTCATCGAATCGGCCGCGGACAACCTGGCCGGCAAGGGCAGGCAGCTCAACGAAACGCTGAACAGTTTGTCGCAGGCGTTGACCGCGCTGAACGAGGGCCGGGGAGACTTCGTTGCGATCACGCGAAGCCTGGCGCTATTTGTCAGCGCGCTCTACCAGAATGATCAACAGTTCGTTGCGCTCAACGAAAACCTTGCCGAGTTCACCGACTGGTTCACCAAATCCGACCATGACTTGGCCGACACGGTGGAACGGATCGACGACGTTCTCGGCACCGTCCGAAAGTTCGTGAGCGACAACAGATCCGTGCTGGCTGCCGATGTCAACAACCTCGCCGACGCGACCACTACACTAGTGCAACCCGAGCCGCGGGACGGTCTGGAAACCGCGTTGCACGTGTTGCCGACCTACGCCAGCAACTTCAACAACCTTTACTATCCACTGCACAGCTCTCTGGTGGGCCAGTTCGTGTTCCCCAACTTCGCGAACCCAATTCAGCTCATTTGCAGCGCTATTCAGGCCGGCAGCCGACTCGGCTATCAGGAATCCGCCGAGCTGTGCGCGCAGTACTTGGCACCGGTTCTGGACGCTCTCAAGTTCAATTACTTGCCGTTCGGCTCAAACCCGTTCAGTTCGGCGGCCACTTTGCCCAAGGAGGTGGCTTACTCCGAGGAGCGGCTCCGCCCGCCGCCCGGGTACAAGGACACCACTGTCCCAGGGATCTTCTCGCGGGACACACCGTTTTCACACGGCAACCATGAACCGGGCTGGGTCGTTGCGCCCGGGATGCAGGGTATGCAGGTTCAGCCGTTTACCGCGAACATGCTCACCCCGGAATCGCTGGCAGAGCTGCTGGGTGGTCCGGATATTGCCCCCCCGCCGCCGGGAACCAACTTGCCCGGACCGCCGAATGCGTATGACGAGTCCAATCCGTTGCCGCCGCCGTGGTACCCGCAGCCCGCGTCCCTCCCGGCTGCGGGCGCCACAGGACAGCCAGGCCCGGGCCAGTGAGGTGCGGCGTGAGCGCGGGTAGCGCGAACGGCAAGCCGAACCGTTGGACCCTGAGGTGCGGCGTGAGCGCGGGTCACCGTGGATCGGTGTTCTTGCTGGCGGTCTTGCTGGCCCCGGTGGTTTTGACTTCGTGTACCTGGCGTGGCATCGCCAATGTGCCGCTGCCGGTCGGCCGGGGTATGGGTCCGGATCGCATGACGATCTACGTGCAGATGCCTGACACGCTGGCGCTGAACACTAACAGCCGGGTCAGGGTTGCCGACGTCTGGGTCGGTACGGTGCGTGACATCAGCCTGAGGAACTGGATCGCGACCCTGACGCTGGAGCTCGAGCCGACCGTGCGGCTACCGGCAAATGCGACCGCGAAGATCGGCCAGACCAGCCTGTTAGGCACACAACATGTCGAGCTGGCCGCACCGCCAATCCCGTCACCGCAGCCGCTGAAAAGCGGCGACACCATCGGCCTGAAGAACTCCTCGGCCTACCCTACCGTCGAACGGACCTTGGCCAGCGTCGCGTTGATCCTCACCGGCGGCGGCATCGTCAACCTCGACGTGATTCAAACCGAGATCCTCAACATCCTTGACGGCCATGCCGGTCAGATTCGCGAATTCCTCGAGCGGCTAGCCACTTTCACCGCCGAGCTGAACAACCAACGCGGCGATCTGACTCGCGCAATCGACTCAACCAACCAACTCCTGACCATCATCGCCAACCGCAACGACACGCTGGATCGGGTGCTCACTGACGTCCCACCGCTGATCGAGCATTTCGCCGACACCGGTCAGCTGTTCGCTGACGCCACCGAATCCTTGGGGCGGTTCAGCGAAGTCGCCAACCGGGCGCTGGCGGCTACCCGGCCTAACCTTCACCAGACGCTGCAGTCGTTGCAGCGGCCGTTAAGGCAATTGGAACGGGCTTCGCCGTATGTGGTCGGCGCGTTGAAGCTAGGCCTCACCGCTCCGTTCAACATCGACGAGGTGCCAAACGTTATCCGCGGCGACTACGTCAACGTGTCCGCGACGTTCGACGTGACGCTTTCTGCACTCGACAACGCACTGCTGAGCGGAACGGGCATCTCGGGAATGTTGCGTGCGCTCGAGCAGGCGTGGGGACGGGATCCGGACACCATGATCCCGGATGTCCGCTACACGCCGAACCCGAATGACGCGCCGGGCGGACCGCTGGTGGAAAGGGCTGAGTGAGGAGATGCTGACTCGCGCTATCAAGACCCAGCTGGTGTTGTTGACGGTGTTGGCGGTCATCGCGGTGGTGGTCCTTGGTTGGTATTTCCTGCGGATACCCAGCCTGGTCGGCATCGGTCGATACACGCTTTATGCCGAATTGCCTCGGTCCGGGGGTCTATACCGAACAGCCAACGTCACATATCGGGGCATCACCATAGGGAAGGTCACCGGCGTCGAACCAACCGAGCGGGGCGCGCGAGCAACCATGAGCATCGACAATGGCTACCAGATCCCCACCGACGCCTCGGCCAATGTGCACTCAGTGTCGGCGGTCGGCGAGCAGTTCGTTGACCTGGTGTCGACCCGCACCAGCGGTCCGTATCTGCGGCATGGGCAGACGATCACCACGACTACGGTCCCCAGCCAGATTGGCCCGGCGCTGGACGCCGCCAACCGTGGATTGGCAGTGCTGCCCAAAGACCGGGTCGCGTCGGTGCTGCACGAGGCGTCGGAGGCCGTGGGCGGGCTGGGATCCTCACTGAATCGCCTCATCGAAGCCACCCAGGCAATCGCCCACGATGTCAGGGGCAGCCTCGAGGACATCGACGACATCATCGAGCGTTCGGCGCCTATCATCGATAGCCAGGTCAATTCCGGCAACGAGATCGCCCGCTGGGCCGCCAACCTCAACACGCTGGCCGCTCAGACCGCGCAGACCGATCCGGCGGTGCGAAGCATTCTGGCCAACGCGGCACCGACTGCCGATCAGGTCAACGCCACGTTCAGCGACGTGCGGGAGTCGTTGCCGCAGACGCTGGCCAATCTCGAGGTCGTAATCGATATGCTCAAGCGCTACCACAACGGCGTCGAGCAGGCGTTGGTGTTCTTGCCGCAGTCCGGCGCGATCGCCCAGTCGGTTACTACAGAGTTCCCCGGCCAGGCCGGACTGGGTGTCGGCGGCCTGGCGCTCAACCAACCACCGCCGTGCCTGACCGGCTTCCTGCCGGCGTCGGAGTGGCGGTCACCTGCTGACACCAGCACCGCACCGCTACCCAAGGGCACCTACTGCAGGATTCCGATGGACGCGAGCAATGTGGTTCGTGGAGCACGCAACAACCCGTGTGTAGACGTGCCCGGCAAGCGGGCGGCGACCCCGCGGGAATGCCGCAGCAATGAAGCTTATGTGCCCGGGGGCACCAATCCCTGGTATGGGGACCCCAACCAGATGCTCAGCTGTCCCGCGCCGGCCGCGCGTTGTGACCAGCCGGTGAAGCCAGGCCAGGTGATCCCGGCGCCGTCAGTTAACAATGGCATCAACCCGCTGCCCGCCGATCAGCTGCCAGGCACACCTCCACCGGTCAACGATCCTTTGCAGCGACCTGGGTCAGGCACCGTCCAGTGCAATGGGCAACAACCCAACCCGTGCGTCTACACCCCGAGCACATTTCCTACAACCATTTACGACGTGCAGAGCGGCAAAGTCGTAGCACCCGACGGTGTGGTGTATTCCGTTGAGGCTTCGACTCATGCCGGAGCCGACGGATGGAAGGTGATGCTGGCACCAACCGGCTGAGCCGGCGCGATCAGGTACCGGCGGATTCGCGCTGGTCAAGAAAGGCAACCGTCAGATCGTTATGACCTCGACGTCGGGCATGGCGGCGTAGTCGTTGTCTTGGGTCAGGATCGCAATGCCGTGCGCCACGGCTGTGGCCGCAATCCAGCTGTCGTTGATCGGCACGCGCAGTTTGGCGGCGCGCAGCTTGGACACCAGTAATGCCCATGCTTCGGAGACCGCCTCGTCGATGCCTAGTGGTTCGAACCGTTGCGCAAGCTGGTAGGTGGAGAGCCGACGTGCGGCGGCCTCGGGGCCGGAGGCTTGCAACACCCCGAGCCGCAGCTCGCCGAGTGTGACTACCGAGACGCCCCATTCGTATCCCGCAAACCGGTCCGGGTCGAATCGTGTCGCCTCGATGCCAATGAAAACGGATGTGTCGGCGAGGGCGCGCCGTACGTTCACCACCGCACATCGTCCGTGGTTTGCGTCAGCGTCTCTCGCAGCTCCTCGCCCAGATTGGTGGTATCGGGGCCCAAGCGCACCAGTTCGCCGATCACCTCGGCAGCTGGCAACCATTGGCGGCGCCGCTTGAGCGGAACGATGCGCGCTACGGGGCGATTGTCCTTGAGCACCTCGATTTCCTCGCCGGCGGCAACTCGCCGCAGTACCTCGGCGGTGTGGTTGCGAAGATCGCGAGCGGGTATCGTAGCAGACATGCTACGAGTGTAGCGGAGCTGCTGTCGCGCCGCCTCGTCTCGATGTCTGCGGTCACGATCTCCGCAGGTTACGGCCGCTGCTGTGCCCGCAGTCGCCCGCGATGGTGGGCCCGTCGGGGTAGATTGCGAGCGCGCCCGGACGGAGGCCGCCGATGCCGAAGTGCCGTGATTTGTTCGAAGAGTTAGCCGGCCCAGAGCGTGCTAACGGGTAACGCCGCGAGCGTTGGGCCGAACGGGGTGGCTTCCGGCGCGGCGGTGAGCAGCACGCCGAACTGAAATCGATCATCGAGCCGCTCGGCCAGATAACGTAGGCCACGCAGGTCCTCGGCTCGCGGCGTGCTGGTCGCCTTGACCTCGATGCCGCAGACCCGACCATCGGGATGTTCGAGCACCAGATCGACCTCGGCGCCGCCGCGGTCGCGAAAATGCCACAGACTCGGCCGTTCGGTCGACCAGGTGAGCTGTTTGCGAATCTCGTTCGCCACGAAAGTCTCCAGTAGCGGGCCGAGTGGACGGCCGGGGCGATCCAGCGTCGCACCGGTAACGCCGAGCAGGTGACACGCCAGGCCACTGTCCGAGACCACCAGTTTCGGTCGGCGAATCACCTTGCGGCTCAGGTTGGTCGACCAGGCCGGCACCCGGTGGATAAGGAACGCCGCTTCCAGCAGGGCCAGATAGCCAGCGGTGGTGCGAGCCGGGATCGACAGGTCGTTCGCCAGTGCGCTCACGTTGAGCTCGGCGCCGGTACGCGCGGCGCAGAGCCGAAGCACACGCGGCATTTCGGCAAGCCGCTCGATCGGCGAAATCTCGCGGATCACCGACTGCGTCGCCGTCGTGAGATAGTTGTCGAACCACGCGCGACGCCTCGACGGCGATCGGGCGACGATGTCCGGGAAGCCTCCGGTGGCGATCCTGTCGACCAGATCGGCGCGGCGCATATCGGAGCCGTGGATCAGCTCGCGTGGTGCGGTGAACAGCGCATCGACGAAACCGTCCGCGATTCCGGCCCGCTCACCTTGCGAGAACGGCCAGAGTTCGATGATTTCGACCCGCCCGACGAGCGCGTCGGCCATGTCAGGAGCCGAGAGCAGCCTCGCTGAACCCGTGAGCAGGAACCTGCCCGGCCTGCGATCCCGGTCGACCTCTGCCTTGATCGCCCGAAACAGCCCCGGCTCGAGCTGGGCTTCGTCGATGACGAGCGTGTCCACCGGCCGGGATACGAATGCGCGGGGATCGTCGCGGGCGGCGTCGCGGTTGGCGACGTCGTCAAGCGAGACGACTTCGCTGGATCCCGGATAGTCAAGTCGCGCGACCAGTGTTGTTTTGCCGACCTGACGCGCGCCGTTGACAACGACGACCGGGGTGTCGGCGAGCGCGGCCAGCACCGAGGGCGCGATCGCGCGTTCGACGACTCCCATGCGGACAGAATACGCTGCCGATTTGTCTACCTATTGGCTGCCGATTCGTCCCCATTAGCGGTGCGGATTAGTCCACATCATCGCTGCGGATCCGTCCGACGGCGGCCCTGAGCCACGTGGCCGACGAAGAACGCTCGGAGGCGCTGCTGCGGGAGCGCTCGCTGCACTACGTGGCCAGTAGCCGGGCGGGGGACATGTTGGTGGTGACCTGGAGCGGACAGCGGTCGGAGTTGTTGAGTCAGCTGAAGATTCACGCGGCGACAACGACGTGGACGCCGATCTTTTCGTAAGTGTCCTTGGCTCGAGCATCGCGTGTGGCGAGTTCAGCCCGGTGCTCGGCGGCGGCAAGGGCCACGAGAGCGTCATAGACCGCGCCACCAGTGATCTCGAATTGGGCCAGCACGCGTGGGAGATGTTCAGTGGTGCGGGAACTCAACAACAGCGGTGCCGCAAAGCGTTCGGTAAGAAGCCGCGCGGCGTCCATCGGTGCCAGTCGTAGGTCACGCGGCAGGCGGGTCAGCACGGAGTAGGTTTCGGCCAGGGCGTGCCCGCACAGCGCGGCCTCCCGATGTGCCCACCAGGCGACAACCGCCGCATGCGCGGTATGGGTCCGTACCAGCAACGGAATCGCGACGCTGGTGTCCACTGCCAGCGGCGGTTTCACTTCCGGCCGCTATCGATAAGGCCGAACACGACCTCATCGTCGATCGTGGTCTCACCGGTGGCCACCAGTACGCCATTCTCCTCTTCGAGACGCGCTGTTCGTCCGGTGGGAATCAGGTGGAGACCAGCGCCATAGCGGGATATTTCCACGGTGGACCCCGGTTGCAGCCCCAAGGCTTCGCGCAGCGGTTTGGGTACGACGATGCGGCCAGCCGCATCCACAACAGCCTTCATGGGAATACGATACCAATGGCTTCCCACTCAGGTGCGGAAGTCGACTCACCGCCGTTACCACGACCCCGACGACCACACCGTCAGCTGCGGCGCGGCGTGGCGACTATTGGTCGCTAGTGTCGTGCTCCCGATTCGGGTCCTTTGTATCTGATGACGTGATCCGCGGAAGCTCCTCGTGGAAGGGCGGCCGCGGTGTGGGGAGGGTGATGCGGAGTTCGGCCCCGCCGTCGGGGTGGTTGGTGGCGTTGGCATGTCCGCCGTGGGTGGTGGTGAGGGCGGCGACGATGGCCAGGCCGAGGCCGCTGCCGCGACCGCCGCGGGCGGTGTCGGCGCGGGTGAATCGGTCGAAGGCGACGGGAAGAAAGTGGTCGGCGAATCCGGGGCCGTGGTCGCGGACGCCGATGTCGACTGCACCGTCGCGGGCGTGCGCGGTGACAGCGATTTCACCGTCCCCGTGGGTGATGGCGTTGTCGAGCACGGCGGTGAGGATTCGGCGCAGGTGGTCCGGATCGATCGAGACGAACAGGTCCGGTTCCGCGCGTGTGGTGATGTCCGCTCCAGTAGCGGCGAAGCGGGCCACGCTCTCGTGCAGCAGGGGAGTGATCGGCACCGCTTTGGCGGAGGGGTGGGATTCGGGGCGGTCGGCGCGGGCCAGGGTGAGCAGTTGGTCGGCCAGTCCGCTGAGCCGGCGGGTTTCTTCGAGCGCGGAGCGCAGGGCGGCGCTCAGCTGGTCGGCGGGTCTGGGCCGGCGCAGCGCAGTTCGAGTTCGGTGGTCAGCAGTGCCAACGGGGTGCGTAATTCGTGGCTGGCGTCGGCGACGAACTGTTGTTCGTGGGCGAGGGCCCGTTGCAGTCGGGTGAGCATGGTGTTGAGAGTCGTTGCTAGCCAAGCGATCTCGTCGTCGGTGGGAGGTACCGGCAGCGGCGCGTCGGTGTCGGGGTGCGGCGTGGTGGTCAGTGTTTGCGCCGCCGCGCGGATCCGGTCGACGGGCCGCAGCGCGGCGCGGCTGAGCAGGTAGGCGGCCACCGCGGCGATGACGAGCACGATCGGCAGGATGGTCACCAATTCCCGGACCAGATCGGCGGTGATGTCGTCGGTGAGCCCGCGCAGCGCGCCATCGGGGTCGGCTTCGTGAGCGGCGTCGCGGAACTGGACGACGGTGACGGCGCCGGCTGCTGCCAGAACGAGCGCCATGGCGGCGCTGAAGACGAGGGTGAGTCGCCATCGGATGGGCCACTCAGCGGGGGAGCGCATGCCGTCCTCCGTCCTTGCGCAGCCGGTATCCGGCACCGCGAATGGTTTCCAGCGAGGTGACGCCGAAGGGCCGGTCGATCTTGTCGCGCAGGTAGCGGATGTAGACGTCGACGATGTTGGAGCGGGCCTCGTAGGCGGCGTCCCAGCAGCGTTCCAGCAGCTGGGCGCGGGTGTGGACGATGCCGGGACGGCGGATCAGGGCTTCCAGCAGGGTGAATTCCTTGTGACTGAGCCGGATTTCGGTGTCGGCACGCCAGACTCGGTGTTCGCTCGGGTCCAGGCGTAGATCGCCGGCCTCCAGCGTCGGTGGGCGTGGGATGGGCCCGCGCCGTGACAGCGCGCGCAACCGGGCGAACAGTTCGTCGAGGTTGAACGGTTTGGTGAGGTAATCGTCGGCGCCGCCGTCTAGGCCCGCGATGCGGTCGGTGACCGCGCCGCGGGCGGTAAGCATCAGCACCGGTGTCCACACCCGCTGCCGTCGCAGCCGCGCGCATACCTCGAACCCGTCGATACCGGGCAGCATCACATCCAGCACCACCGCGTCGTAGTCACCGCCGTCGACGGCCGCCACCGCATGGCGGCCGTCGGCAACGGTGTCGACCGTGTGGCCCTCCTCGGTCAGCGCCCGCGCCAGCAGCGCCGTCATCTTGGGCTCGTCCTCGACCACCAGGATGCGCACACCCGACACCCTGCCGCATGCCCGGCCCGGGCCGCGACCAGCTCTCATCGTCGTTTCATCTGCCACCCCTACCGTCGGAGCCGCACACCGTCACAGCGAGGTAGACAGATCAGGAGAAAGCGATGAATCGCATCGTGCAGTTCGGAGTTTCCGCCGTGGCCGCGGCGGCGATCGGCATCGGAGCCGGGTCGGGGATCGCGGCGGCGTTCGACGGCGAGGACGAGGTGACCGGCCCCGACGCCGACCGCGCGCGCGCCGCCGCGGTGCAGGCGGTCCCGGGCGGCACCGCCGGAGAAGTCGAGACCGAGACCGGCGAAGGCGCCGCCGCCTACGGCGTGCTGGTCACCCGGCCCGACGGCACCCGTGTCGAGGTCCACCTGGACCGGGATTTCCGGGTTCTGGACACCGAACCGGCCGACGGGGACGGCGGTTAGCATCGGCGCATGCCCGCACCGGGCCACCGATAGCCTCCGGGTGCGCACCGATGAGATCTAGCGAGGAGACCATGATCAGGCGACGAGGCGCCCGTATGGCCGCGCTGCTGGCGGCGGCCGCGCTGGCACTGACCGCATGCGCGGGCAGCGACGACAAGGGCGAACCCGACGACGGCGGGGACCGGGGCGCATCCTTGGCCACCACCAGCGATGCGGACTGGAAGCCGGTGGCCGACATTCTCGGCCGAACCGGCAAGCTGAACGATGGCAGCGTCTACAAAATCGGGTTTGCGCGCTCGGATCTGAGCGTGCAGACCAAGGGGGTGACCGTCGCCCCCGCGCTGTCACTCGGGTCGTGGGTCGCGTTCGCCCGCACCCCCGACGGGCAGACCATGCTGATGGGAGATCTGGTGGTCACCGAAGACGAGCTGGCCTCGGTGACCGACGCCGTGCAGGCCGGCGGCCTGCAGCAGACCGCGCTGCACAAGCACCTGCTCGAGCAGTCGCCGCCGATCTGGTGGACCCACATCGCCGGCCACGGCGACGCCGCCGACCTGGCCCGTGCGGTCCGGTCGGCGCTGGATGCCACCGACACACCACCGCCCGCCTCGGCAACTTCCGGCCAGACCAGCTTGGACCTGGACACCGCGGCCATCGATGAGGCGCTGGGCCGCTCCGGCACCATCGCGGGCGGGGTGTACAAATTCTTCATCGCCCGCCGCGATCCGGTCACCATGTCCGGCATGCTCATCCCCCCGTCCATGGGTCTGGCTACCGCCCTCAACTTCCAGCCCACCGGCAACGGCCGCGCGGCGATCAACGGCGATTTCGTCATGACCGCCGCCGAGGTCCAAGACGTCGTCCAAGCACTGCGCGGCGGCGGAATCGACATCGTCGCCATACACAACCACGGGTTCGACGAACAACCACGCCTGTTCTACATGCACTTCTGGGCCGAGAACGACGCCGTCGCACTCGCCCGCACGCTACGCGCCGCGGTGGACGCCACCGCGGCCCGGTGACCCCGCGCCCCGGCGCATACCGACCCGCCGCGAACCACCGGTGGCGGACGTGGTCATGCAGGCGTCGTGCGATGACGTCCTCGTTCAATGGGCCATGTTCGGCCGGGATCCTCGCCACGGCACGGTCGCATGGAACGCTTCGGCCACGGTGGCCACCCTATGCCGCGTCGAGCCGGGGCTGCCAACTGTTGCGCGGTGAGTGGTCGGTAGTTGTCGGTGGCGTGCTGTAGGAACAGAGGTATGAATCTCGCGGCGTGGGCCGAGCGCAATGGCGTCGCGCGGGTGACCGCGTATCGCTGGTTCCACGCTGGGCTCTTGCCGGTCCCGGCCCGGAAGGTTGGTCGACTCATTCTGGTCGACGAGCTGGCTAGCGAGGCTGGCGCGCAGCCAAAGACTGCGGTGTACGCGCGGGTGTCGTCGGCTGATCAGAAGTCTGATTTGGATCGGCAGGTGGCGCGGGTGACTTCGTGGGCCACAGCCGAACAGATCCCGGTCGACAAGGTTGTCACCGAGGTCGGGTCGGTGCTCAACGGGCACCGACGTAAGTTCCCTGCGGTGCTGCGCGATCTGTCGGTCACGCGGATTGTGGTTGAGCATCGGGATCGGTTCTGCCGGTTCGGTTCGGAGTATGTCCACGCTGCGCTGGCCGCTCAGGGTCGGGAGTTGGTCGTGGTGGACTCGGCCGAGGTTGACGATGACCTGGTATGGGATATGACCGAGATTCTGACCTCGATGTGCGCAAGGTTGTATGGCAAACGTGCTGCTCAGAACCGGGCCAAGCGGGCCGTCGCGGCTGCCGCTGTCGATGATCATGAGGCGGCCTGAGATGCCGCGTTTGGAGATCCCCAACGGCTGGTGTGTGCAAGCGTTCCGGTTCACACTCGATCCGACCGCCGAGCAGGCACACGCGTTGGCGCGGCATTTCGGCGCCCGCCGCAAGGCCTACAACTGGACCGTCGCGCAGCTGAAAGCCGATATCCAAGCGTGGCGCGCGACCGGCGCCCAGACGGCGAAGCCGTCGCTTCGGGTACTGCGGAAACGCTGGAACACGGTGAAAGACGAGGTGTGTGTCAACGCCGAGACTGGCACCGTGTGGTGGCCGGAATGCTCGAAAGAGGCCTACGCCGACGGGATCGCGGGCGCGGTCGACGCGTACTGGAACTGGCAGCAGAGGCGTGCTGGCAAGCGCGACGGCAAGAGAATGGGCTTCCCTCGATTCAAGAAGAAGGGCCGCGACGCCGATCGCGTGTCGTTCACCACGGGTGCGATGCGCGTTGAGCCCGACCGTAGACACCTCACTTTGCCGGTGATCGGCTGCGTGCGTACGCATGAGAACACCCGCCGCATCGAGCGCCTCATCGCCAAAGACCGGGCGCGGGTGCTGGCGATCACGGTGCGCCGCAACGGCACCCGGCTGGATGCGAGTGTGCGGGTACTGGTGCAGCGCCCCCAGCAACCCAACGTGGAACTGCCTGAGTCGCGAATCGGTGTCGACGTGGGTGTTCGTCGTCTGGCCACGGTCGCCACCGCGGACGGCGCATGCTGCCCGGTCCTGGTGCCAGACGGCTAACGCTGGGCATTATCCCCGAGGGCGGCGCCCATATCGACGTGCCCCGAAAGACCGTGGGCGCCTGGCAAACAGCCGACACCATGGGCATCTTCCAGGCCCTTCCCGACGTCTGGGGCGGGTGGCGGACCGAATGCTGGGAAGACCGCTTCGAAGAGCAGCTGATTCGATGCAACGGGGCGCTGCGGCTTCCCGAGCTGGATTTGGCCGCGGGCATGGACAGCGCCCGGGAGTGGCTCCGTGACAGGATATTTCAGCGCTTCTCGGACAGCCCGGCAGGCCAAATTCTGAAACTCTCCGAGCTGCTGGCCGATGTCGGACCCGGTCTGGTCGTCAGCGACGATGCCGTGACGAATGGCGGGGCTCGCCCAAACAACGAAGAGTGGGCGCGTTTCGTTGCGGCGTGCGATCTGGTGCGTGGGGCTCACGCCGAATCGGCCTGACTTCGGGGATAGTGGTACCATCACTTTGGTAGAAGGGTACTAACATGGCGTTGAACATCAAAGATCCGTCGGTTCACCAGGCGGTCAAGCAGATCGCGAAAATCACCGGCGAATCTCAGGCTCGGGCGGTGGCGACCGCGGTGAACGAGCGTCTGGCCAGACTGCGCAGCGACGATCTCGCCGCCCGGCTCTTGGCTATCGGCCACAAGACCGCGAGCAGGATGAGCCCGGAAGCAAAGCGCCTCGACCACGATGCTCTGCTGTATGACGAGCGAGGGCTGCCGGCGTGATCGTCGACACGTCGGCGATCATCGCGATTCTGCGCGACGAGGACGACGCCGCGGCCTACGCCGACGCGCTCGCCAACGCCGATGTCCGCAGACTGTCTGCGGCCAGCTACCTGGAATGCGGGATAGTCCTTGACTCCCAGCGTGATCCGGTCATCAGCAGAGCACTGGATGAACTTATCGAAGAAGCCGAGTTCGTCGTCGAGCCGGTAACCGAGCGCCAGGCCCGCCTGGCCCGAGCGGCCTACGCGGATTTCGGCAGAGGCAGCGGCCACCCCGCGGGCTTGAATTTCGGCGACTGCCTGTCCTATGCACTGGCGATCGATCGACGTGAGCCGCTGCTGTGGAAGGGCAACGACTTTGGGCACACCGGCGTCCAAAGGGCACTGGATCGGCGGTGATCGACGTCAGCCTGGCGCGGCGGTGCGAGGCTCACGGGTACGACTATTTTCGTTCCGACGATCCGGTGGCAGCGGCGGGCTTTGTGGTGTCCGCTGTGTGGAGTTGTGGGCGTGGACCTGGGAACGCCACGGGTTCCGGGCGTTTGCCGAAACCGCTGCGCCACAGTTGATTTGGCGGGAGTACAGACCCGGCTGGACCCGATACGGCGACGGATCTGTGGCGCAGGTCAAATCGATCTTCGACGCTCCGCGCGGTTACCTCAATGCGGCGTGTCGTCGGCGTGTTGTACATTGGGCATCGGGACTCCTGAGAAGGATCCTGTAGGCCGCAGCCCCACCCACGGGTGGGGCTGACGTGCGTCCAAGGGGGCCAGATCTGGCAGACCTTCATCTTGTTTGCGACGATGTCCCATAATCGTTGGTGGTCTTCACCGACCGGGCGTCTTTGACGTCTGACCGACGCCTCCGAAAGTGGAGGTAGGACACAAGGTCGGCAGCTTGCAGCAGGCGACGGTGTTTCGAGGGCGCGAAATGCAGTGCGTCGACGCCCGCTATTCCTCACCGCCGCGGTTTCCTCGGTGGCAATCTCACTTCGTCGAGCCGCGGGCACGGCTTTCGAGATAGAGGTCGATATGCCCACAAGTCTCGCAGGCAACGGCGTTGACCTGGGTGCCGCGATTGAAGTGGCCGGCACCTTCGCGCTTGAAACGCAGCGGCGCGTTCCAGACGACGGCCCCTTCGACGAGCTGGTCGCCCCCGCATCTCACGCACTTCTCGTCGGTCACGACGCCTCCCCTTCTCTGCGGCTGGCCAGGCTACGCCCAGCGCTTGATGCCCAGGAAATCCACGGCGCCGCCGCTAGTTTCACCTGAACGACGCCGCGCGATCACGAAGCTTTCGGATCGCCCGTGCGGTAAACGCTTGCGGCTCCAGATGCCACAGGTGCGCGCCTTCAGGTGTGCGCAACGCCGCGAAAGGAACCCGCTCACCACACACGAGCTTCTCCAGCTCGAGTGCCCAGCCTACGGCCAGGGCGGCACGCTGCCGGTGCCAGGCGTCAGCGCGCCACGTCAGCCGGGGCAAGCCGGCGAGTTTGCTCTGGATGCTTTGGCGGAGTTTGCCGGCGCAGAGGATCCGGGACGGAACCGAGCCCAGACCTTCGGTGTCGGACGCCGGAGCGACGCGGGTGAACGCGATCTCCCGGCGGTCGTAGTTCCACCAGGCGCGCGCGACGGTGACCTCGCCGACCGGGGTCGCACGGTTGGACAGTTCGCGCTTTTCTTGACGCGCCCCATGCTGATCCAGCCACAGATGGATTTCGGCAACCGTGCGGGCGGGCAGTGGCTCGGCGTTCGGGCGCGGATCGCATCCGGCGACCAGCATCGCGGGGACGTGCGGCGGCCACAGCTGGGCGAGTGGACGCAGCGGATTGAGCCGAACGCCGTCGAAGTCGCTGCGTTTGGCGAGGTCGCCCCAGAGTGCGGGACCCAACCGCACGACGTCGAGTCCGCGGTGTCGCTCGGTTCGCCGGAATGTCGCCGCCGCGTCCGGCGCGGTCATGATCGTGATGACGTCCAACCCGTCGGCGCGGTGAACGGCGGGCCGGCCGGTGCCCGGGGAGACGGCAACCCACCACGGCCCTTCGTACAGCAAATCCCGCTGGCCGGGGCCCGGTTTGGCAACGGCATCCTCGAGCTCGACCGTGCGCGCCCAGTTCTGCAGCTCGGGCAGCGCACCCGGCCGGAACGCCGAACCCCACGGTTCGTCGGGATCGAATGACAGGCCACCGACGAGCGGAGCGATGTCGCGAACCAGTTCCAGGCCGGAATATTCGCGGCCGTCCGACGCCGAACTCTCGGCGATGAGCATCGGTGTGCCGTCATCGAGCGCCACGGTCTCGAGTTCGCCGTCTATCTCGGCGACCCGCCACTTCGGGTAGCGCAGTATCGCGCGCCGCGCGTCGTCGGCGGAGAGTTCTCCGCGCGCATATCGGGCCAGTAAGCCCCGTAGCTCGTCGTCCATCGGCCATCACCCGGTCGGGTTGCAGCATCCGCCACAGAACAAAGCGGACGACTACGCCACCTCGCGGACATGCGGAATCTCCCGCCGCCGTCGTGGTCGGATATCGTCGCCGGCCAACGTGACGACCGCTACCGTGCAGCCGTTCGCGGCGGTAAAGTCGACTTCGTAGCCACCCGCGGCGTAGCGCCCGACGACGGCACCGACGTCTCCGGCGATGAGGGATTTGTCGGGAACATCCCGTGTTAGCACCACAACATCGTGTTCTGCGTACATCGGTCCGCTCCTAGCGTGGATAGGCGGTAACCAATCGAGGCACGCCGTCGGGTTCGTCGCTGATCCACACTGTACGCAATGCAACCATCCGGCCGCACCGTGATTCCACGACACCATCGACGATTGCCGTGACGCCGTAGGGTGTTGGGGCCGATCCGGCAACCGCGCCTGACGGTGCGGCCAGGGCGGCTGCCGGGGATGATCGCCGGCGTGGCGGCGAAACGAATGAACCGCGAACAGTTCTTCCGCGCGGCGTCGGGGCTCGATGAGGATCGCCTACGGAAGGCGCTGTGGAACCTCTACTGGCGCGGCACCGCAAACATGCGGGAGCGCATCGAGGCCGAGCTGGCCAGCGCCGGGCGCGCTCGCCCGGCGCGCAAAATAAAGCCGCCGGCCGATCCGGACATCGTGGGTTGGGAGGTCGACGAGTTCGTGTCACTGGCGCGGTCGGGTGCCTACCTGGGCGGGGACCGGCGGGTGTCGCCGCGGGAACGATCGCGCTGGCGTTTCACCTTCAAGCGGCTCGCCGCGGAAGCCCAGGACGCCCTGCGAGCCGAGGACGCCGAGCCCGCGGCATCCGCACTGGAGCAACTGATCGACCTGGCGCGCGAGGCCGACGGGTACGACTACTTCCGCTCCGACGATCCGGTGGCAGCGGCGGGTTTCGTCGTGTCCGATGTGGCGGCGGCGGGCCACCCACACTTCCGTGAGTTCGCCGCCGAGATCGGTGCGGCGATCCCGCCGTGAGTACCGCCCGCCCGGCTACTACAAGCCCAAAGCGGTGCGCAGCCGGTCGGCGTCCATCCCGCCACGGGCGCCCGCGCCGGCGGGAAACGTGTCCAGGAGCTTGATCAGGTCGGCGCGGCGGGTGGGGTCGTCGGCGGCCTGCCGCGGCGTGTGCCCGTCCAGCGCGGGGATGGGTTGATCGAGCCAGCTGGTCTCGTAGTCGCGGATGAATTCCTCGAGCGCGGCGGCCAGCTCGGGGCTGTCGGGGTCGGGCGCGCCCGCGCCGGTAACTGGCATCTGCTCGGCCAGCGCGGCGGCCTCGCGGGTGTTGCGCAGCGGACGGCGGTCGTCGTCGAGCACCGTCATCGCCGGGTCGAGGCGGGTCAGCGTGGCCAGCACGCGATCCATCCGCGGTTCGCTGTTGGTTTCCACCCGCAGCGTGTCACCGTCGAGGACCAGCGTGGCCCGGACCCGCAGCATGCCGTCGTTGGTGACGTGTTCGATCCACCGCGGCGGCTCCTCGCCGTCAACCCGGTCGTAGACCCCGTCGAGCGCGCCCTGGATCCCGGCCGGATCGTCGACTCGCACGCTGGCCTCGCAGATTGCCAGCGAGTCGCCCTCGGTGTTGACCAGTGTCGGCGGCGCGAACCGGCGGCTCAGCTGGGCCACCAGTGTCACCGGGTCGGGCTCGTCATCGAGCAGCTCGATCAGCACGGCACGCTCGTGCAGCGCGACCGGCTCGATCCCGCCGAAGAACACCATGGTGTCCCCGGCGGGCACCGGGCGCGCGCAGATCAGCTGCCCGGCTCGCAGCTGGCGGCTGGCCGCCCGCTCATGCACCTCATGGGTGTCGCCGGTGCGTACGTCGCGCACGATCACGCCCTCGCCAGGTTGCACGTGCTCGACCTCGAACACCGACCGCTCCACGAGCAGCCATTGCTCGGCAAGCAGCCGCTCGTCGTCGGGTAGCAGCGAACCGCGCACTTCGAGGAACTCCGCGAACGCGCCGCCCTCGAACAACACCGCGTCCAGCACCAGCGGATCGGCCAGCGCCGCGGCCAGCGCGTCCTCATCGTCAGAGTCGGCATACCGGAAGCGCTCATAGCTGACTTCGGCCAGCAGGCCGGTCCAGTCGCCCGACAGTGCGTGCTGGGATGCCTTGGCATACAGCCAGTCCACCCGCTCGGCCAGCGGCAGCGCCTCACGGCCGAGATGGCATTTCTTGTACTTGCGGCCCGACCCGCACCAGCACGCCTCGTTGCGGCCCAGGTCGCGGCGCGGCTGGGCTCGGTGCCGCTCCAGGAGCCGCACCAGCGGGTGGTCGGGTTCGGTGCCGGCGCGGCGCAGCAGTGCCAACCCGCGCTCGGCGTCGCCGCGATCGGAGGCGATGCGGGCCAGGTCGAGCAACGGCAGCGGCCACTCGGTGTCCATCGACTCGGCCGCCAGCAGCTCACGTTCGGCCGCCTCGACATCACCGATCCGGTCCAGCGCGACCGCGCGCAGCCAGCGCACCGCCACCCGCGCCGCGCGCGGCACCTTGGGCTCCAGCATCTCGGTGAGCAGGCCCAGCGCGGCCGCCCCGCCGGAGTCGGTGCCCACCGTCTCTGCCACCAGCAGCTCGGCCAGCAGCGGGTCGGCCAGCGCCGCCCCAATGTCGCCGAGCAGATCGACCAACGAGTCGGAGCCGGTTTCCGTCGCGGTCTCGGCGGCTGTGGCGAGCACATCCCGCGGCAACTCGTCCGGGTCGGTTGCTTCGAGCAGCAGCGACATCGTCTCGTGCAGTTTGATCAGCGTGTACAGCGCGACCGCGTCGTTGGGGTCGAGGTCGTGGCGAAAGGCCAGCAGTTCGCATCGGTTCTCGAAACGCCAAGCGTCGAAATTGAATCCGCCAGGTGCTAGCCAGTCGTCTTCGTGCGTGAGGCCGTGCTGGTCGAGGATCTCGCGCAGCGGTGCCACTGGCTCGGTAAATGCCGCCGGGTCGTCGACGCACGCCGTCCAGACCGCCGCGGGGAAGAACGCGGGCTCGTCGGGGTCGACCAGCTCGGCCAGCCGGGCGCCGACGGAGGTGTCCGCACCGGCTGTGCCGATCCGCTCGAGCACCAGCCCTGCGGCGGTCAGCCGCACACCGACCAGATCCCCCGCGGCGGCCCCCAACGTCGCCAGCGTGCCCGGCTCCAGCAGCAGTGCCCCGCCGGGGTCGATGGCCTCGTCCGGGATGCCCCGTCGTTCGAGCAGCTCCTCGTCGTATCCGGCCAGCACGATCCGCGCCGCCGAACCGTCGGCCAGCCGGCCATACTCCTCGTGCTCGCAGAGCGTGGTGATCGGGTCCAGGTCCGGGGTCACGCCGAGCATGTCGTGGACCGCCTCGTCCGCGCCGAGCCGATGGGTGAATACCCGCCCGGCTAGCAGCGTCGGCAGCCACACCCACCGATCGTCGACCAACTGCCTTGCCGGCCATTCCGTTTCAAGGCGAAGCGCGCGCAGGACGGCGTCCGGGTCGGCCACGCCGCTGTCCAGCAGGCGTCGTGCGATGTCGTCCTCGCTCAATGGGCCATGTTCGGCCAGGATTCTCGCCACGGCTTGGGTCGCATCGAACGCTTCGGCCACGGTGGCCACCTTATGCCGCGGCCAGCCGAGGCTTGACGTCGGGCACCAGCCGATGGGGCTGGCCTCGCCTAGGGTTCGGCGTTGTGACGGCGCCGACGCGGTGGACCCTGGCCGACGGACGTGAGCTGCTGTTCTTTTCGCTGCCCGGGCCCCGCACCAGCGGCACCGCCGCAGAACGGGTGGCTCGCCACGCTCAAGCGCAAACGTTCGCCGGCGATATCCGCCAGCGCGCCATACAGCTGGTCGTGTCCGAACAAGAAGTGGCAAGCAAAATCACCGCCGCTACCGCCGGAATCGCCACCACCACCTTCCCGGAAACACCCAGCATCGACGACACCATCATCGGCAACGACAACCGCGACACTGGGGTCCGGTTGGTCGACGTCAAACAAGATGGCGGCACTAGTCCCCCGCCCCCATTTGCGCCGTGGGACACCCCTGATGGAACACCGCCGCCGGGCACTGGCCTAAGCCCTACGCTGCAGCAGATGATCCTCGGCGGTGATCCAGCTAATCTGACCGGCCAGGGTCTTGCGGACAACGTGCAACGGTTCGTACAGTCGCTGCCCGCAAACGACCCCAACACAGCGTGGTTGCGCGGTCAGGTTGCGGATCTGCAGGCGCACGTCGCCGATATTGAGTACGCCCGCACCCATTGCAGCACCAACGACTGGATCGACCGGACCGCCCAGTTCGCCTCGGGCGCCATAGTCTTCAGCATCGGCGTGTTGACCGCAGAGACCGGGGCGGGGGTCGTGGCTGCCGCGGCCGGTGGTGTCGGCGCGGCCACGGCGGGCGTGAGTCTTCTACAATGCCTGGTGGGGAGCAAGTGATGGACGTATTGGCTGCTGGGATCGCGGCTGGCGCGCTCACGCTGGCGGCGTGGGGCGCCTGGCGCCCGCACTACCGGGCGGCGTCCTACCTCGTGGCCGGTGCCGTAGAGCTGGCACTGATCGGGCTGCTGGTGGTGACCGGGCAAACATTGATGGCCATCTCGGTGGCCTTCCTTGTGGCGCTGGGCGGTCCGTTGGTGGTGGTCAACCACCGCAGAGCTGAACGCAGCCGAGGTTAGATGAACGAAGAGGGCCTGTAGGTCGCACTCATCGCGCGGCTAGCCTGTGAGGCCAGCCCTCGGGCCGCCACCCAACACGGCTCGTGCGCTGTCTCGGCCGGCTCGTCTGCCGCACGGCCAGCATGATCAGTCCCGTTGGAATACCGGTGAGCGTCGGCGCGCGCATCACGATGCAGCGATGTTAGGATGAGGCGGTGCGCACTACCATCGACCTGCCGCAAGACCTGCACAAGCAGGCACTGGCGATTGCCCGGGATACGCACCGCACGTTGAGTGAAACGGTCGCCGACCTCATGCGACGAGGCCTGGCCGCCAACCGCCCTACCGCGTTGTCCTCAGACCCCAGAACGGGATTGCCTTTGGTGAGCGTCGGGACCGTCGTGACCTCCGAGGACGTGCGTTCATTAGAGGACGAGCAGTGACGGTGCTGCTCGACGCCAACGTGCTGATCGCATTGGTGGTCGCCGAGCATGTGCATCATGATGCCGCAGCGGACTGGCTCATGGCGTCCGACACCGGATTTGCGACCTGCCCGATGACACAAGGAAGCCTGGTTCGATTCCTGGTGCGCTCGGGACAGTCCGCGGCGGCGGCTCGGGATGTCGTCAGTGCGGTCCAGTGCACGAGCCGCCACGAATTCTGGCCCGATGCACTCTCTTTCGCCGGTGTCGAGGTCGCTGGTGTGGTTGGGCACCGGCAGGTGACCGATGCCTACCTTGCCCAGCTCGCGCGAAGCCACGACGGGCAGTTGGCGACGCTCGACAGCGGCTTAGCACACCTGCACGGCGACGTCGCGGTACTCATTCCAACGACCACCTGATGTGCATCGTCTCCCGGCGGCGCGGCGAGCCGCCCCAAAACCAACGATTGGGCCACGATGCGTAGGCATAGCTGAGGTGGCGTCGCGGCCCTCACCGGCGACACCACAGAGGATCTCGGGCCGATCCGATGAGCGCCACGCCACCGCCCGGAGGACTCGACGCGTCGGTGTTCATCGCGAACGAACGCGGTCGGCAACTCGACGAGGCGCTCCCAGTAGGGTTCTGCGTTGTGACGGCGCCGACGCGGTGGACCCTGGCCGATGGCCGTGACCTGCTGTTCTTTTCGCTGCCCGGACACGTCCCGGCGCCGGTGTCGGATCGTCGGCCGCTGCCCGAACGTGACCCGGCTCCCTCGCGGCTGCGGTTCGACCGGGCCACCGGCCAGTGGGTGATCGTCGCCGCACAGCGCCAGGATCGCACCTACAAGCCGCCGGCCGCGCGCTGCCCGCTGTGTCCGGGGCCGACCGGTCTGAGTAGCGAGGTGCCCGCCCCCGACTACGACGTTGTCGTCTTCGAGAACCGGTTTCCCAGCCTGGCCGGGGCCGGCATCGCCCCAATCGGCGCGCCCGACGGTGACGGGTTCGTATCCGCTCCGGGGCACGGACGCTGCGAGGTGATCTGCTTTTCGGCCGATCACACCGGTTCGTTCGCGGGCCTGGACCCGGCGCATGCCCGGCTGGTCGTGCACGCGTGGCGGCACCGCACCGCCGAATTGACGGCGCTGCCCGGGGTAGCGCAGGTGTTCTGCTTCGAGAACCGTGGTGAGGAGATCGGGGTGACCCTGCCCACCCGCACGGCCAGATTTACGCCTATCCGTATCTGACGCCGCGCACCGCGGCGATGCTGCGCCAGGCTCGTCGGCACCGAAAGCGTCACGGTGACAACCTGTTTGCCAGCCTGCTGGCACGCGAGGTCGCCGACGGCAGCCGCATCGTGGTACGCGGCGAGCTGTTCACCGCATTCGTACCGTTCGCCGCACGCTGGCCGGTGGAGGTGCACATTTACCCAAACCGGTTGGTGCGCAACCTCACCGAGCTCAATGACGGGGAGTTGGATGAGTTCGCCCGGATCTATCTGGACGTGCTGCAGAGGTTTGATCGGATGTATTCTTCACCGCTGCCGTACATGTCGGCGCTGCACCAGTTCAGCGAGGTCCAGCGCGATGGCTACTTTCACGTCGAGCTCATGTCGATCCGGCGCAGCGCCACCAAACTGAAATATCTGGCGGCCGCCGAGTCGGCGATGGACGCGTTCATCGCCGACGTTATCCCGGAGAGCGTGGCCACCCGGCTGCGCGAGCTGGGCCCATGACGGTCAGCTACGGCGCACCCGGGCGGGTCAACCTGATCGGCGAACACACCGATTACAACCTGGGTTTCGCGCTGCCGATTGCGTTGCCGCGGCGCACCGTTGTCACGTTCACCCCCGAGCACACCGGCGCGATCACCGCGCGCAGCGACCGCGCCGACGGCTCGGCGCGGATCCCGCTCGACACCACGCCGGGGCAGGTGACCGGCTGGGCAGCCTATGCGGCCGGGGCGATCTGGGCGCTGCGGGGCGCCGGCCACCCGGTGCCCGGCGGGGCGATGTCGATCACCAGCGACGTCGAGATCGGGTCGGGGCTTTCGTCGTCGGCGGCGCTGATCGGCGCGGTGCTGGGCGCGGTCGGCGCCGCCACCGGCACCCGCATCGACCGTCTCGAGCGGGCCCGGCTCGCACAGCGAGCCGAGAACGACTACGTCGGTGCCCCAACGGGTTTGCTCGACCACCTGGCCGCGCTGTTCGGAGCGCCGAAGACCGCGCTGCTGATCGACTTTCGCGACATCACCGTGCGCCCGGTGGCCTTCGACCCGGACGCCTGCGATGTGGTGCTGCTGTTGATGGATTCTCGAGCCCGACACTGTCACGCCGGCGGGGAGTATGCGCTGCGCCGGGCGTCGTGTGAACGGGCGGCCGCCGATCTGGGGGTGTCCTCGTTGCGCGCTGTGCAGGATCGCGGGCTGGCGGCGCTGGGCGCGATCGCCGATCCGATCGACGCGCGCCGCGCCCGGCACGTGCTGACCGAGAATCAGCGGGTGCTGGATTTCGCGGCCGCACTGGCTGATTCGGATTTCACCGCCGCCGGGCAGCTGCTGACCGCGTCGCATGAGTCCATGCGCGAGGACTTCGCCATCACCACCGAGCGGATCGATCTGATCGCCGAGAGCGCCGTACGGGCCGGTGCGCTGGGCGCCCGGATGACCGGGGGCGGCTTCGGGGGCGCCGTGATCGCACTGGTGCCTGCCGATAGGGCGCGCGACGTGGCCGACACGGTGCGACGGGCGGCGGTCACCGCCGGCTACGACGAGCCGGCGGTGAGCCGGACCTATGCCGCGCCCGGCGCGGCCGAGTGCCGTTGAGCGGGTTGGCGAAGCGTCATGTCCACAGTGAGCAGATCGGTGCGGGTCCGCCACTGCCCTTGACCTCGAAGCCGAACACCGGCTACGAGACCGCTGCCGCGGTGGATCTGGTGTCTGGGGCTTAGCCCGCTTCGCTGATACCCAGAACCAGTGCGAGCGCGTGGTCGGTCTGGCGCATCCTGCCAGGTGCCAGGGCTCCCAATCGTTCGAGCAGGCGGGTGACGAGGATCGCCGACTGGTCCTGCGCGCGAGTATTGGTTGTCGCCGCGGTATCCCGGGGCCATGAAGACGCAGCCTTCGATCTTGGCTTCGCTCGACTCCCGATGCCGCCCCAACTCGATCGCTCTTGGGTTTGTCCGACCGCGGGCGTAGCCTTTGCCTCGAGGTGCAGCCGATGGCAGGCGATCGAGGCGCTGACCCCGGTCCGGCGAATGTGACTCCGGGTGCGGATGACCATGCACAGCATGCGTCGCCGACGGTGCTATGTCCCCAGGGTCACGTGAACGCATGGGACTACAGGTTCTGTGAGCGGTGCGGCTCGCCGATCGGCGTGGTGCCCTGGCCGTCGGAGGAATCAGGCACACGCCAGACGGCGCCCGCGCGATCCTTCGTCCCCCTCGTCGTCCTCGCGGCGACGCTGCTCGTGGTCGCCGTCGTCGTGACGGCCGTCGGCTACGCGGTGACGCGACCGGCTCGCAACGACCGTGAGGAGCCCAGTTCCGCGCGGGGCGCCGCCACGACGGGTGTGCCGTTCGCACAGGCCGAGGCCGCGAGTTGCCCGGACGATCCGGTGCTTGAAGCGGAGTCGATCGACCTGACGTCCGACGGGCTTGCGGTGAGTGCCGCGTTCATGTCGGCATGCGCCGGCGGCGATGTCGAGTCGAACTCGGCGCTCGAGGTCACCGTCGCCGACGGACGGCGCGACGTGGCGGCCGGAAGCTTCGACTTCTCGGCAGATCCGCTGAGGATCGAGCCCGGCGTGCCCGCCCGTCGAACCCTGGTCTTTCCGCCCGGAATGTATTGGCGAACGCCCGACATGTTGTCCGGCGCACCGGCATTGGCGGCCACACGGAAGGGCAGGTCCGATCGTTCGGCCGCACGAGGCGGATCGGCACGGACGACCATGGTCGCGGCCGCGTCCGCGGCACCGGCTTACGGCAGCATCAACGCCGTTGCCGGGGCGGTGCTGGTGGAGCTACGTGACTCGGACTTCCCCTACGTGCGAGTCGGTATCGCCAATCGCTGGGTGCCGCAGGTGAGTTCGAAGCGCGTCGGCCTGGTCGCCGCGGGGAAAACGTGGACGAGCGCCGATATTCTTCGCGATCACCTGGCCCTGCGGCAGCGGTTCGGGGGCGCCCGCCTGGTGTGGTCGGGGCACTGGACCACCTTCAGCGGACCCGATTTCTGGGTGACGGTGGTTGGGCCGGCGCAGCCCACCGCAGCTGAGGCCAATCGCTGATGCGACTCGAACGGGTTCGGCGCCGATGACTGTTTCGCGAAGTTCATCAGCACCCTCGTTGGCGCGAAGGGCACGACGGTGTACCGGAAGTGACGACGCTGCCATGAGTTTCTGCGTGTATTGCGGTGCCGAGCTTGCCGACCCGACCAGGTGCGGGGCGTGCGGCGCATACAAGATTGGTTCAACCTGGCATCGGACCACGACGCCGACGGTCGGCGCCGCGACGACGGCAACGGGATGGCGACCCGATCCCACCGGTCGCCACGAGGGACGCTACTTCGTCGCCGGGCAGCCGACCGACCTCGTTCGCGAGGGCGACGCCGAAGCCGTTGACCCACTTGGTCAGCAGCAGCTGGATCAGTCAGGTGCCGTTGGTGTTTCGCCGTCAGCGGTGTCGGGGTGGGTGCGTTCTGGGCACCGTCGACTGTGGTGGGCGCTTGCGGGCGTGGTGGCGTTTCTCGGGCTGGTGGGAGCCGGTGTCGTCGGGACGCTGTTCCTGAATCGAGACCGGGAGTCCATCGACGACAAGTACCTCGCCGCCTTGAGGCGGTCCGGACTCACCGGTGAGTTCAACTCCGACGCGAACGCCATCGCCCGCGGCAAGCAGGTGTGCCGCCAGTTGCAAGACGGTGGCGAACAGCAGGGGATGCCGGTCGATCAGGTCGCCGTGCAATACTACTGCCCGCAGTTCAGCGATGGCTTCCATATCCTGGAAACCATAACTGTCACTGGAAGTTTCACCCTCAAGGATGAATCGCCAAACGTGTACGCACCGGCGATCACCGTGTCGGGCTCCGGGTGCTCAGGGTCAGCCGGCTACGCCGACATCGACCGGGGAACGCAGGTGACGGTGAAAAACGGTCAGGGGGACATCCTGGCCACGGCCTTCCTGCAGGCGGGTCAGGGCGGCCGATTCTTGTGCACCTTCCCTTTCTCGTTTGAAATCACCGAGGGCGAAGACCGCTACGTCGTGTCGGTCAGTCGTCGAGGCGAAATGAGTTACTCGTTCGCCGATCTGAAGGCCAATGGGCTATCGCTCGTCTTGGGCTGAGTCACCGCGGTATTCGGCACGGCGCACCGCTGCGCAACCAGCTAGCGCTGACCGTGTGATCTAGAATCTAGCTACTAGTATAGAATCGAGACATGGCGCTGAGTATCAAGCACCCGGAAGCCGACCGGCTCGCGCGAGCGCTTGCGGCGCGCACCGGCGAGACGTTGACCGAGGCAGTGGTTACCGCGTTGCGCGAGCGGCTCGCTCGTGAGACTGGGCGTGCCCGTGTTGTCCCGTTGCGCGACGAGCTTGCCGCGATTCGGCACCGGTGCGCAGCGTTGCCGGTGGTCGACAACCGGTCCGCTGAGGCGATTCTCGGCTATGACGAGCGCGGATTGCCGGCCTGATGGTGATCGACACGTCCGCGCTCGTTGCGATGCTCAGCGACGAGCCAGACGCAGAGCGGTTCGAGGCCGCCGTCGAAGCCGACCACATCCGGCTGATGTCGACGGCGTCTTACCTGGAAACGGCACTCGTGATAGAAGCCCGCTTCGGTGAACCGGGCGGACGTGAGCTGGATCTGTGGCTTCATCGCGCCGCGGTCGACCTTGTTGCCGTGCATGCCGACCAAGCGGATGCCGCGCGCGCCGCCTACCGCACGTACGGCAAGGGAAGGCATCGTGCGGGGCTCAACTACGGCGACTGCTTCTCATACGGCCTCGCCAAGATCAGCGGCCAGCCACTCCTGTTCAAGGGCGAAGATTTCCAACACACCGACATCGCCACGGTCGCGCTGCCCTAATTCTTAGTCAGCCAGGTGTTCGCCGCACCGGCTTTCGGCAGCGTCAACGGTGTTGTTAAGTGCGGCAGAAGGTTCACAAGGCATGTCGACCGCTCAGCGTGCTCCGACTTCGCGATCCGGATCCTCGACGCCGCCGTCCGCGCCGTCGCCACGGGCGTGTGCACGCCACTGGCGGTACCCGTGTCGCGCCGCGAACGCACCGATGATGGCGGTGACGCACCACACCGCGATCGCGCAGGACGCCAGCAGCGGTGAGCGATCGCCGATCGCCGCACCCAATGCGGTGTAGGCGAATGCCCGCGGCGCGGAACCGATGAATGCACCGACGGCCATCTGCCACAACGGAACTCCGAACGTCCCGAACGCATAGGAGGCGAACGCATCCGATATGCCGGGGACAAAGCGTTGGCCGACGACGGCCCACAGGCCGCATCGTTCGATCAGCGCGTCGGTGCGATCGGCACGTTCCCCGCCCAGCAGGGCTCGCGCGCTGGCCCGGCCGGCTCGACGGCCGACCAGGCTCGCGACAACGGCGGTGCCCACCGTGGCACCCAGCGTCACGAAGACCCCCACTAGCGGACCGAACAGCAGCCCGCTGCTTGCGGCCAGGATCGGGCCCGGGACGAACAACGCGCCGAGCACGGCCGACACTACGACATAGGTCAGCGGCGCCGCCGGCCCGGTCGCCGAGACCGCGCCCCGCACCGCGGCCACATCGATGACGTCCGTGGCGGCTACCAGGTAGAACATTCCTACAAGGAAGCCGGCGAACACGACAAGCCGCACGATGTGGCGTCGCCGGGATGTCGGTGCGGAATCGTTGTGAGTGCTCATGCTGACCGTGATTGTTCCGCACCGACGCTGGCCGCGCCCGTCGTCCCCGGCGTTGGCTGGGGAACCTCGGCTGCGCGGGCGCCGTCCGGCGAGCAACCCGTTTGTCCTACGATTGAGCTACGATCGTAGGCATGTCTGAGGTGGCCTCGCGTGAGCTGCGTAACGATACGGCCGGCGTGCTGCGCCGCGTGCGGGCAGGGGAGGACGTCACCATCACCGTCAGCGGCCGTCCGGTCGCGGTGCTTACCCCGGTTCGTCCGCGGCGCCGGCGTTGGCTGAGCAAAACGGAGTTCCTGTCGCGGTTGCGCGGCGCTCAAGCCGATCCCGGGCTCCGTAACGACCTCGCGGTCCTTGCCGGCGACACGACCGAGGATCTCGGGCCGATCCGGTGAGCACGACGCCGGCCGCCGGAGTGCTCGACACGTCGGTGTTCATCGCGACCGAAAGCGGCCGGCAACTCGACGAGGCGCTGATCCCCGACCGGGTCGCCACCACCGTCGTCACCCTCGCCGAACTGCGCGTCGGCGTGCTGGCCGCGGCGACGACCGACATCCGGGCTCAACGCCTGGCGACCCTGGAATCCGTTGCCGATATGGAAACGTTGCCCGTCGACGACGATGCCGCCCGAATGTGGGCCCGATTGCGGATCCATCTTGCCGAGTCCGGTCGCCGGGTGCGGATCAACGACCTGTGGATCGCGGCCGTCGCGGCATCGCGAGCGCTGCCGGTCATCACCCAGGACGACGACTTCGCCGCCCTCGACGGTGCGGCCAGTGTGGAGATCATTCGGGTCTGACTCGGTGGCCACGCGTCTCTCGCGCTGTTGTCCGCACCCGCAGGGCGTCCCGGTGGGTCAACGCGGCGGCCTCAGTCGACGAACAGCGCCATCGACGCGGTAAACCCGTGCAACGCGTTGTGGCCCGCGACCGGGCCGATCTCCCCGGCGGCGAAGAAACCGGCCAGCGGAATCCCGCCCAGCAGGTCCTCGATCGTCGACGCGTCGTGGTCGGTGACCCCGAACATTCGTCGTCCGCGCCCGTTGCAGGTGAACAGCAGCCCACCGACCGGGGGCCCGGGCAGCTCCGCCGCCGCCCGCTCGACGGCCAGGCGCAGGTCCTTGTCGGCCGCCGCCGCGTCCCGGACCTGGAATTGCACGGTCGCGCCGACCTCGACAACCTCGCCGATCCCGATCGCCCCCGTCGTTGGGTCGGCGCCGAGCAGCCCGCGGATCAAAAAGTCGCCCTGACCCGGCACCGCCAGGTGCTCGTCGACGACGATTCCGATCTGCAGGCCGCGGCTGACCAGTTCCTGCTCGTCGGGCGCCATCCCCAAGACGATCTCCCGCAGGCGGTGCAGCGGCGGTCGGCCGCCCAGCTCGGTGATCACGGCACCGTCCGCGCCGGTGACAATGTACGGTTCCCCGATCGGCCGGCAGCCCTGCGACACCACGGAAACGCTGTGCGCGCCGGGCAGGCGCACGCCGACCAGCCCGGAGGTGAGCACGTCGCGGTCACGAAACAGCCGGGTGTCGCCCCGCCGACGCCCACCGCTCACCACCCCGCCGACGACGGTCGTTCCCGGCAGGTCGGTGTTGAGGTGCTCGATGAGCAGATTCGACGGGAACGAGTACGGGTCCGGCAGCAGCAGGTGCAAGTCGTGCGCGGTCCGGTCGAAGCGGTAACCGGTGATCAGAGCGCCCGAGCCGGTGCGAACGAAGTCCAGGTGGAATGTCTCCGCGGGTGGGCCGGACGCCAGCCACACCGCCACCGCGGGCTCGTTCTCCAGCTCGTGGCGACCGGCGACGATGCCTTGGGCCACGCAACCGATCAGCGCGGCCGGCTCGACCGACGCCTGCACCGCAGCCAGCAGGTCCACGGCCTGGTCGGTGTGTGACCGCGATCCGAGGAGCACGGCCAGCGCCGGCGTCCCACCCGCGAGCTCCTCGCGCGCGTGCGCGGCAGCCTCCGCCGCGGCCCGGCGCACGTCCGGCGCGGTGGAAACCCCGACTCCGATCCGCACACATCCATGATGCGCCGTCGCCGTGCTGTTCGTGTATGCGATGTCAAAGTCCGGGCGCGGTTACCCGACGAGCCGAGCACATCCCCGACGAGTCAGCCACACCCCGTCGACTGTAACCGCATCCGCAACCCGCTGGCCCGCACCGCCCGGCGTGCGATCGCGGCCCGCACCGAAGCTTCGGACCCGACCACCCGGACCTTGCGTTTGGCCCGGGTCACCGCGGTGTACAGCAACTCCCGGGTCAGCAACCGCGAATCCTCTTGCGGCATCAGCACCGTCACCTCGTCGACCTGGCTGCCCTGACTCTTGTGGATGGTCATCGCGTGCATGGTCTCGACGTCGCCGAGGCGGCCGGTGGCAACGTCAAGTGGCCCGGATGCACCAGAAATGACGGCCCGCAGACCGGTGGGGCCGGCCAGCACGACACCGGTGTCGCCGTTGTAGACGCGAAGGCCGTAGTCGTTGGCCGTCACCAGCAGCGGACGCCCGGCGTACCACGGCGTCCAGGGCGGCTGGCCGGTCTCCTCGGCGAGCCAGGCTTGAACCCGGCGGTTCCAGTGCAGCACGCCGGTGGGCCCGTCCCGATGCGCACACAGCAGCCGGTGCTCGTCCAGGGTGGCCAACGCGACGTCGGAGGCACCCAACAGCGCCGCCTCGCGCAGCCGCAACGCGTGTGGCACCAGCACCGCGCGCAACCGCGGCGCCGGATCCTCGTCGTCGACGAACTCGATCCGCTCCTCACCCGAGCGCAGCAGGCCCAGTACGGCATCGCCATCGCCGGCCCGGATCGCTTCGGCCAAGGTACCGATCACCTTGCCGAACCGATGCGACGTTCGCAGCTGCGCCACCAGCGCGTCGTCGCGTACCGAGAAGCCATCGACCAAATCCGCCAGCACCGCTCCGGCTTCCACCGACGCCAACTGGTCGGCATCGCCGACGAGGATCAACCGGGCGCCCGGGCGCACCGCCTCGGCCAGCCGGGCCATCAGCGTCAGCGACACCATCGAGGTCTCGTCGACCACGATCACGTTGTGAGGCAACCGGTTCTGGCGATCCTGGCGAAACCGCGCTCCCGGTTTGGCACCCAGCAGACGATGCAGCGTGACCGCGTGCAGGTCGCCGAGCCGTGCCCGGTCGGTGGCGTCGAGCTTGGCCATCTCGCGCCGTACCGCCTCGGCCAGCCGGGCCGCCGCCTTGCCGGTGGGTGCGGCCAGCGCGATCCGCGGCCGCGGCTCACCGGCCAGCTCCGCCTGCTCGGCAACCAACGCCAGCAGCCGCGCGACCGTCGTCGTCTTCCCGGTGCCAGGCCCGCCAGTCAACACCGTAACACCTTGCGAGAGCGCGATTTCCGCCGCGCGCCGCTGCTCGTCAAAGCCGGTCGGGAACAGTCGCCGCAAGTCGGGTACCCCGGCCGGTCGCCTGGATGTCAGCAACGCGAGCAGGTCCGCGCACACCTGCTCTTCTTCGCGCCAGTAGCGGTCCAGATAGAGCAGCCGATCGTCATACAGGTGCAGCACGGGTGGATCGGCGAGCAACGGACTGGCCCGCACCGCCGCCAACCAGTCCGCCGGATCCGGCCACGGCAGGTCGTCGTGTCCAGCAACCCGCGCGATCGACAACAGATCCACACACACCGAACCGGCCCGTAGCGCGCGGACCGCCACCGCTACCGCCAACGCCACCCGCTCGTCGCTCTCCCCGGCCAGTGCACAGAGACGTTGCGCCACATGCACATCCGACACGTCCAGCACACCGGCCTGGTTGAAGGCCCGCACCATCCCGGAGGCCTCGACGGCAAAATCGACGTCGGTGAGCTTCACGACTGCAGCCTTCCCCGGTCGAGCAGATCCGAGAGCGCCACCACCAACGCCGTGGGCGGGTTCCAGGTGAACACACCGGCCGGATGCCCGGCCGTCACCGGCGTCGCCGCACCGCACATGCCCCGCACAAACAGGTACAGCACCCCGCCGAGATGGCGCGCCGGAGCGTAATCCCGCTGCCGCCACCGCAGAAAGCGGTGCAGCACAACAACATACAGCAGCGCCTGCAGTGGGTAGTCCGAATGCAGCATGGCCTCGGTCAACCGCTCGAAGCCGTAATCGGCGGCGGTGTCACCAAGGTGATTGGTCTTGTAATCGACCACCAGATATCGCTGCCCGGGTAGCCGCAGCACCACGTCGATCGACCCCGCCAGGTAGCCACGCAGCGGTTGATCACCCAACCCGGCCGAACCAAGCCGATCGGCGTAGGGCGACAACGGGTCGTCGCCGGGCAGGTGCGACGCCAGCAGCTCACCCACGTCGGCCAGCGACACGTCCGGGGACCGGCCGCGCAGATCGCCCCCGGCCAGCGGCATCTCGAAGTCCAACTCCCGCAGACGATCACGCACACCGATCTGCCGCAATGTCAGTGCGGCGGCGGCGGGTCCCAGCGGCGTGTCGTGCATCGGCAGCAACGCTCGGGCCAGTTCGGGAGCCAGCTGCGCGTGGTCGACGTCCACGGTCCACCACGGCGCGTGCCGGCGCACCTGGGCTTCCAGTTCGGCAGCCAGATCGGGAGCGGCTGGGTCCGCGGTCTCGAGCACCGCGTGCACCAGCGAGCCGAACGACGCCCCCGACGGCAGCGCGGCCAGCGGTGATGTCAGATCGGCGCCGGAACCGGGCGCGGCGACGACGGCGATCTCCACCTCGTCCGCACGGCCGCCGGCCGCCGGCTCGCTGGTGACGGTGACGGCTTCCGAGCCCCGCACCAGATCCGAGTACGAGGTCCGCCGCCACGTGGTGTCGATCCGGCGGTGAAAGTGCCGAACCTCGAAACCGGGTACGGGCACCGGCTTTTCGAGGGAACTGCGAGCACCGATGACCGATTCCTCGACCGACGGCCCGCCCGCGGCCTCCCACTGCGCGAACACCGCCCAGGCCTGCTCGTCGGTGACGCGTGGTGTACACCGGTCCGGTACCTGCGACTGGCCGGGCCGGCGCCCGCGCAGCAACCGCGACAACCCGCCGTTGACCTCGTCGAACGTCGGTGCCCACCACGCGACGACCTGCGATTGCGCGCGGGTAAGCGCGACATAGGTGAGCCGGAGGTTGTCGTGGGCCGCCTCGACGCGGTTCAGCCCCTCAACGGTGCGCCGCTGAGCACCGCCGTCCTTGCCGCCGATGTACAGGCAGCGGGTGCCGTCGTCGTGATACAGCAGGATGTCGTCGCTGCGGACGTTGCGGTTGAAGGCGAACGGCAGATACACGATGGGAAACTGCAGTCCCTTGGCCACGAAGACGGTCATGATCTGCACCGCCGCGGCGTCGCTGTCCAACCGGCGATTGTGTTCCGGCGGGCCGGCACCCGCCTTGGCCTGGCGGCGCAGCCAATCGCGCAGCCCGGGCAGGCCGAGCCGCTCGCGATGAGCGGCCTCGTGCAGCAGCTGCGCAATGTGCGCCAGGTCTGTCAGGTCCCGTTCGCCGCCGCGCTGGCTCAGCACGCGCCGGCCCATCCCGGCCAGCTGAGCGGCCTGAAACACCGCGGCCACACCGCGATGGCGTGCGTGGTCGGCCCACTCGCGCAACGTGCCGGCCACCCGATCGGTCAGCGCATCGCCCTCGGCGGCAAGCGATTCCGCGGTCTCACCGAAGAACATCGTGCACGCGGCGGCGCGGACCAGCCCGCTGCGCTGCGGCGCGTCGAACGCCTCCAGCAGGCACAGCCAGTCCTTGGCGGCCTGCGAGGCGAACACGTCGGTGTCACCGGTGTAGATCGCCGGGATGCCCGCCTCCGCCAACGCATTCCGGCACGCCCGCGCGTCTTTGTGATGCTCGACGATCACCGCGATGTCTGCGGCCACCACGGGCCGCCCGGCGAAGGTGGCCCCGCTGGCCAGTAGCGCCGCGACGTCGGCGGCCAGGTCGTCGGGGATGTGCCGGCGCAGCGCCTCGATCGGGACGTGGGCGGTCCCGTCATACCCGAGCGTGTGCCGTTTGACCACGCGCAACCGAAACGGCGCCGGGCGCGGCGCCGAGGCCAGGCGGTGCCCGGCGTGGTGGGCGTCGGTGCCGCGGACGACGATGTCGGCGTGACCCAGGGTCGCATCGCGCAGCACCGTCTGCAGGCTCTCGACCAGCGCCCGGTCGCTGCGCCAGTTGACGCCCAACGTGTAGCGGGCATCGGCGGTGCCGGCCGCCTTGAGGTAGGTGTGGATGTCGCCGCCGCGAAAGCCGTAGATCGCCTGCTTGGGATCGCCGATCAGGATCAGCGCCGAATGCCGGCTAAACGCGCGCTCGAGCACCCGCCACTGCATGGGGTCGGTATCTTGAAACTCGTCCACCAGCACGATCCGCCAGCGTTCCCGCATCCGATCGCGAGCTGGCGAGTCGGCCGCCTCGAGGGCTGTCGCCAAACGGATCAGCAGATCGTTGAATCCTTGCGCACGCAGCCGGCCCTTGCGGCGCTCGAGTTCCTCGAGCACCTCGGCGGCAAAGCGCAGCCGCACCGCTGCCTTGCTGCCGGGCTCGGGATCAGGCGGGCGCAGTTGGGCGCACGGGTCGTCGACGACGGCAAGGGCCAGGGCCAGCGCCTCGGCGTAGGTCAGCTCCGGATCGGTCTCCTGACGACCGAAGTTCGCCAGATAGCGATCGTCCACGATCTCAGTGACCAGGTCGGTAAGGCTCTCCTTGAGCTCCACGTCGGCGGCGTTGTCACCGGCCACACCGAGGGATTTCAACACCGAGCCGCAGAACTCGTGGGTGGTGGCGATGGTTGCCGCGTCGAAGTTGGCCAGCGCGTCACGCAGCCGCGACCGCTTCTGGGCGCGCTCGGCGTCGCTGCCGCGCAGCAGGTGCTCGACGAGCTCGCCGCTCGGCGGCGCGTCGCCTTGTAGCGCGCCCACGGCCTCGACGATCTGCCCGCGCACTCGCTCGCGTAACTCCCGGCTGGCCGCACGGTTGAACGTGATCAACAACATCTCGTCGAGCGTCGCGGCGGTTTCGGCCAGATAGCGGGTGACCAGACCGGCCAGCGCGAACGTCTTACCGGTGCCGGCGCTGGCTTCCAGCACGGTGGTGGTGCCCTCCCTCGGCAACGGGCCCAGCAGCTCGAAGCGGTCCATCAGACCGACCCTTCGGCGGCCAACAGCGGCAGCCATAGCCGGGCGGCCAGCGCCCCTAGCCGGGTCTCTTCCCCGGCGACCTCTTCGCCCGCGCGGGGCTTGCCGAGCAACACCTCGAAGGGTGCGCGCGGGCCCCAGGCTCGCACGTGGGCGGGCGCGTCGTCGTCGCCCGGCCGGAACCTGTTGGTCTGCCAGCATTCGCGGGCGGGCGGGTAGGGGTCTTGGCCGTCTCGGCGTGCCTGGGCCCACGCGCAGGACGTCTTCAGCGGCAGCGGCAGTGGTTCGCGCCGGCCGGCGTCGTACAGCAACACCAGCTCCCGCAATACCGCCACCGGGTCCGGCGGCGGCACGAAAAGCCTTCTGGCGATGTGGTTCCTGGTCTTGCTGCGGCCGATGCACAGCGCCGACCACTCGCGGCCAGGCTCTTGGGCGGCCAGCGTAACCAGGCCGATCCACGCCGGCAACACATGCTTGGGCGCCAGCTTTGAGTAGGTCACCGACACCGTGCGCCCGCCGAACACGGGTGTCACCGTGCCGCTCAGTCGCCGCCCGTCGCCGAGGTCGACGTCGACGTCGTGCGCCTGGCCGTGGCCGTCGCGGTGCGCCAGCGCGGCGGCCGCCAGATCGCGCGCGCGGTTCCGGATTTCCTTCGCCCGTCGCACGCCGAGGCGCCCGGGCGGCAACGTGCCGCGACGCCATTCGGAGTGAGCGGCGTCGTCGGGGTGCAGGCCGCGGAGCATGTCGCGCAACATCCGCTCGCCCACCGTCCACTCGGCCAAGGCGTCGACCTGGACCGGTATCGAGTCCTCGACGGTGTCGACGTCCCAGGGCAGCGTGTAGTCCAGCGCCCGGAAGAACCCCTTGACCGGATCCTTGAAGAAGTCGAGCAGGTCCGCCAGCGTCACGTCGGCCGCGGGTGGTGCGGGCAGCCGACCGGAGATGAAAGCCGTTGGTGGACAGCGCTTCCCGGCGGCGGCCTGGGCGGCGGCGAGCGCGGCGGGGTCGAACGTGAACGGCTTGGCGCCCAGCAGTGCGCCGGGGGTGACGTTCTTCCGGTCGAACGGCTGCAGTGGGTGTGTGACCAGGATCCGCTCACGCACCGGCGCTGACGTCGTCTGGTCGAGCGCGTCGAGCAACTCGGCCAGCGGCACCGCGGGTGGGCGCGGTTGCCCGGTGCGCTCGTCGGCGCCGGTGTAAGTGATCACCAGGGTCTGGGTGGCCGCACCTATCGCGTCCAGCAGCAATTGCCGGTCCTCCGAACGGATGTCACGTTCACCCGTCATCGGTTCTCGGGCCAGCACGTCGTCCCCGTCGGGATGGCTCAGCCGCGGAAACACGCCGTCGTCCAGACCCACCAGGCACACCACCCGGTGCGGCACCGAGCGCATCGGGACCATCGTGCAGACGGTCAGCGTGCCGGTGCGAAAGTTGGCCCGGGTCGGGCGCCCGGCCAGCTGCGCGTCCAAAAGCGCTCGCACGTCGGGCAGCCGCAACAGCGGCGCCGCGCGCGAACCGGCGCGCGCCAGCACGTCGGCGAACTCCCGCTGCACCTGCGCGCGTTGCCAGCCGTCGTTACAGGCGGTCAGCAGATCGATCCCCGTGGCCAGCGCATCCAGCCATGCGACCAACGGCCGTGCACCGCTGAGTCCGCCGACGACATGATGCAACCGTTCGACGAACTCGGCCAGCCTCCCGGCCAGCTCGACCCGATTGCTGCCGACGTCATCAAGGGGCAGCGCGGTATCCAGCCACGCTTGGGAATCCTCGGACATGGCCACCCCGGTGAGGATGCGGTCGAGTCCGAACCGCCACGTGTTGTGCACGACGGTGTCGAGGCCATAGCGTCGCCGGTGCGTCGGGTCGAAGCCCCAGCGGATGTTCGATTCGCGCACCCACGTGGTGATGGTGTCCAGGTCGTCGTCGGCGAACCCGAATTTGGCGCGCACCGGAGCGGCCTGCGCGAGGTTGAGCAGTTGGCTGGCGGTGGCCCGGGTTTCGGCGATGGTGAGCAGTTCGGCGGCCACCGAGAGCAGCGGATTGGTCTGGGTCAGGGCGCGGTCGGCCAGACGCACCCGCAGCCGGTGTGCGGGGTGGCAGTCGCCGGCCACCTCACCGAGGCCGAAGCCGGCGACGATCAACGGTGCGTAGGTGTCGATGTCGGGGCACATCACCACGATGTCGCGCGGTTGCAGCGTCGGGTCGTCCTCGAGGAGGCCGAGCAGCACCTCGCGCAGCACATCGATTTGCCGCGCCGGGCCGTGACAGGCATGGACCTGCACCGATCGGTCGGCATCCGACAAGCTACGCCCGGCGGGTCGCGGCGCGTTGCCGGCGATGTCGGCTTGCAGCCATCCCAGCAACGTGTCGGGTTTGGTTGTGGCACCAAGGAATTCGTCGGTGGCCCGGGCGGCGGGCAGCGCGCGCTGCAGTTCGCGCACGTCGCGGCCCAGCGTTTCCAGCAGCGGGTGCTGGGCGGCCCGCCGGCTGGTGTCCTGCCGCCGCGGCAGCAGGCCATCAGCGCCCTGGAAGCCGGCCAGCGCCCGCCACAACTCGTCGCTGGGGTGCGGCAGCCACAGGTGCAGGTCGTGGTGGACGGCCAGCGCATCCAGCAGCTGCACGTCGGTGCAGGCCAGGCGGGTGTGGCCGAACAGCGAAAGCCGAGCCGGCAGGTCGGCGGGGCCGTCGCGCAGCCGGGCGATGGTCTTGTCGTGGCGGACATGCGGGGGATCGGCCCCGACCGTGGTCACCAGGGCGCGCCACAGTGGCGGTTGCCAGGCCAAGTCGCCGGGCAGCTCGCCGAGGTCGCCGTCCAGCCAAGCGGCCAGCAACCCGGGACGCTGGCGTGCATAGGACGCGAACAGCCCGGCTAGCCGGCGCGCCACCGAATAGCGCCGGCCGCGGCGCAGCTCCGCCTCGGCATCGGTCGTCGCGAAGTGCCCCAAGTGGGATGCCAGCGTGCGGCACCACGGTTCGTCGAGGCTGGCGTCGATCACCGCCAGCAGCGGCCACGCCAGGGCTTCCGGCGACCACGGGTCGTCGTCGAGGGTGCCGGTGATCTCGGCGATCAGGGACTGCGGATTGCGGAACGCGATGCCGGCGCACACCCCGTCGGCGCGGCCCGGCCCGCAGCCCAACACGAGCGAAAGCCGTTGGCTCAGCCAGCGTTCCACGCCGCGGGCAGCGACCAGCACCAGTTCCTGCGCGAAAGGGTCGGGCTGGGGATCGGCCAGCAGCGCGCCGAGCCCGTCGGCAAGCAGATCGGTGCGCTCGGCACGGTGCAGGTGAAGCGCCATCGGGCGTCACCCTAGTCGAGCGGCCGGCCGCCGACATGCATGCTGGCGTGCATAAACAGACGCGAGATCACCGAACGACAAGGGCTACCAGTCGGTACGGGCCTTCTTGTCGACCTGGAACTGGGTCAGATATCGAACCGTTCCGGGATTTCATCAACGCGCTGGGGCGTGCCGCGATGTCGGCATGACGAGCCGCCTCGGACGTGACACACTTCGAGATGGAGGAGGCGGTGTAGGTGTGAGGCGGTTGCCCAAAGCAACCGCGTCACCCACCACTTACAGCCCGAACTCGGCTGCTATCCCGTCGATCCCGGCCCGAATCGCAGTGAGCGCGTCGGCGCGGGAGCGCAACTTGGTCGCGGCATGGGCGTGTTGGTTGAGACCGGCGAACTCTCGTGCGGCTTCCTCGGCGCGGCTGACCACCACCTCCGGCAGGGCGATCTCGTCGATAAACCCGGCGGCCAGCGCGGTTTCCCCGAAGAACGTCTTGGCCAGCCCGGTTGCCTGCTGGTATGCCGACCGGGTCAGTCGCAGCTTCATGATCTCTAACGCCGCGTACGGAATGGTCATGCCGATCGCGACCTCATTGGCCTGGATGTTGTATGCGTGGGCCGCCACCCGATGATCGCCGCAGGACAACAGAAACGCGCCCATGGCGATGGCGTGACCGGTGCACGCCATCACCACCGGTTTGGGGTAGGACAAGAGGCGATACGCCAGCTCGAAGCCGCCCCTGAGCATGTCGATCGCGGGCTGCACTTCACCGGAGGTGAGGATCTTCAGGTCGAAGCCTCCGCTGAATACCCGGCCATTACCGGTGATCACCAGCGCCCCAACATCATCACGGTCCGCGTTGTCGATCGCTGCATTGAGGGCTTGTTGCATCGCCGGGCCCAGTGCGTTGACCTTGCCGTCGTCCATACTGATGACGGCGATGGAATCCTTGCGGGTATAGCTGACCGGGTCGCTCATGCTCTCGATTGAATCAGATCAGCATTGGGGGATCTTGTGCGCCCGCAGTTAGCCTGCCGGTATCCGCGTGGGCTGTGGCCCTTGCCCCTCCGAGCGCTGGCTGACCTCGGTGGGCACCTCGACCTGCCGAGCGCGCCACCTGTCCTGGGTTTCGGCCGCGGCGCGGTTGATCCGGTCGATCTCGCTGCGGAACACGTCGGGACGCGTCTCCTTGCTCGCGTAGTGAAAATACGTCAACAGACTACGTAACAGCTCCAGCTTCTGCTTTTCCCGCTTCGCCAGGTCGTGGGTGGTCATCAGCTCGATGCGCGCAACGGGCGGCAGGGCATCCCAGTCCAGCACCACTTTGGTCTCCAACGGACGCCGTCCGCGCCGCCAGAACCGCCATCGGCGCGGCTGCTCGGGTCGGTCGTAGTAGGTCACCGTGCCCGGGAAGCGAGACTCGATGCCCCGCCCGATCTCGGCGCGATCGAGCGCTGAATCCCACACCATCCGCCACTCCTGACCGGGAGCCAGCATCGGCAACTCTTGGGGCAGCCGAAGTTCCACGACATCGGCGTAGCCGTTGGCGGCATTCTCGTATTGGGCCACGGTTGGTGGGTTGGGGAACGAGAACCGGACGTCGTAGGCGGCTGTGCGACCGAAGTTGCGGACTACCAGCTCGATCACGTGCCAGTCCGCGACGTGGGGCTCCATAAACATGGCCACGTAGGGCCGAGTCTGCTCCGCAGCCAGTCGACGATTGCGTTGGATTTGCCGCTTGGTCACCACCAGGGCGACCACACCGAGCCCAAGCGCCGCCCACGCGGCCCACGCCAACCAGGTGCCGGAGTCGACGCCGGTGACCTCATGCCAGCTGCTCAGGACCCACCCCATGGAATCCACCATCCGCTTATACCACAGTGACATCGGACCGAGAAGTTAGCTGACAGGATCCCAGAGGCGCCTGGGCACTGGTCGCTGGCTGCCGAATCGTTGGCGGAAGCGCCGCTGGACACGTCGCTGGACCCGGGCCGGAACGGGAGAGGCTTGCCCAGTCCTTCAGCCGCCCATCAACATTCGCCATTGATCGAGACTTGCGGGGCGATAAACGTAATTGGAACGCTTGACCTCCGACAGCGACGCACTTGGCTCGGCCGAATACCAGTGCCCGGGAAAGACGGTTGGGTCACCCGGAAGCTCGGCGAGCTGTCGCAGGCTGCGGTACATCTCGTCGGAATCACCGCCGGGAAAGTCTGTGCGTCCACAGCCTTCCAGGAATAGCGTGTCACCGGCGACCAGCCGGCCGTCGAGTAGAAAGCACTGACTGCCTGGGGTATGCCCGGGTGTGTGCAGCAGCTCGATGTCGATGTCGCCGACGCTGACCTTGTCCCCATGCTCATGGGTGATCAGGTCGCCGACAGGAATCCCAGTGACTCGCGAAACCCACAGCGCTTCATGGGTGTTCACGTGCACGGGTACAGATGCCCGCTCCAGCAGCTCAGCCAGTCCCGGCAGCTGAAAACCCATCATCGAGCCGCCCACATGGTCTGGATGATGGTGGGTCACCAGCACACCCGATAGCTGCATATCGTCGGATTCGAGCGCGTCGAGCAGATCCCCGGCAGCGTAGGCCGGGTCGACCACCACGCAGTCCCCGGTTGTGCGATCTCCGATCAGGTAGGCAAAGTTGCGCATTTGCGTCGCGAACATGTCGCCGACGGCGAAATCGCGACCGGAGAGCAGTTGACGGAAGTACAGCCGGTCCTTGGACACGCAACCAGCCTATGTCTTGTCCATCGCCGCCCAGACCGCGTCTTGGCGTTTGCAGCCCGGGACACGTTAATGCGGAGTCTTGGGGTCTGACTGTGGGTGCGGTGGGTATCTTTGGTCCATGCTGAAGAGGGTCGAGATAGAGGTTGATGACGACCTTATCCAAAAGGTCATCCGGCGGTACCGTGTGAAGGGTGCGCGCGAGGCTGTCAACCTTGCGCTGCGAACGTTGCTCGGCGAGGCGGATACCGCGGAGCATGGGCACGATGACGAGTACGACGAGTTCAGCGATCCCAATGCCTGGGTTCCGCGGCGGAGCCGCGACACAGGGTGATCCCGTCCAATCTTGGACGACTTGGTCCGTAGCTGCATGGGTGGCACCGGTGGTTTGGTGGCGTTGCGCGCCAGGCTGTACCCTCTTTTAGGCCCGCGGCACGACCCGACTGGTCGCTACGGGTGAGCGGCCCCCTTAGCTCAGTCGGCAGAGCGTTTCCATGGTAAGGAAAAGGTCAACGGTTCGATTCCGTTAGGGGGCTCGGCGGACGCCGGGCAGGCTGGCGGTGCGTACCAGAGGCGATGTAGCTCAGTCGGTTAGAGCGAACGACTCATAATCGTTAGGTCGCCGGTTCGAGTCCGGCCATCGCTACAACACAACAGCAAGACTCGTTAGAGAGAACGGATATGGCTTCCAGTACCGACGTGCGGCCGAAGATCACTTTGGCATGCGAGGTGTGCAAGCACCGTAACTACATCACCAAAAAGAACCGCCGCAACGACCCGGACCGGCTGGAGCTGAAGAAGTTCTGCCCGAATTGCGGCAAACACCAGGCGCACCGCGAGACGCGGTAACCGCCGACCCGCGAGCAGTTGCTGAGACTGACTAGGTAGGTTCTACAGCCGTGGCGTTGAGCGCAGACATCGTTGGGATGCATTACCGGTATCCCGACCACTACGAGGTGGAGCGGGAGAAGATTCGCGAGTACGCCGTCGCCGTTCAAAACGACGACGCGTGGTATTTCGAGGAGGACGGCGCCGCCGAACTCGGGTATAAGGGCTTGCTGGCTCCGTTGACGTTTATCTGTGTGTTCGGCTACAAGGCCCAGGCGGCGTTCTTCAAGCATGCGAACATCGCGACCGCGGAGGCGCAGATCGTCCAGGTAGACCAAGTGCTGAAATTCGAGAAACCGATCGTGGCGGGCGACAAGCTGTACTGCGACGTCTATGTGGATTCGGTGCGTGAGGCGCACGGCACCCAGATCATCGTGACCAAGAACATCGTCACCAACGAGGAAGGTGACCTCGTGCAGGAGACCTATACGACCCTGGCGGGCCGTGCCGGCGAGGATGGAGAGGGATTTTCTGATGGCGCTGCGTGAGTTCAGCTCGGTGAAGGTCGGAGACCAGCTTCCGGAGAAGACCTACCCGCTGACCCGCCAGGATCTGGTGAACTACGCCGGAGTTTCGGGTGACTTGAACCCGATTCACTGGGACGACGAGATCGCCAAGGTCGTCGGGCTGGACACCGCGATCGCTCACGGCATGTTGACGATGGGGATCGGCGGTGGCTACGTCACATCCTGGGTTGGCGACCCGGGCGCGGTCACCGAGTACAACGTGCGGTTCACTGCGGTGGTTCCGGTGCCCAATGACGGCAAGGGCGCCGAGCTGGTGTTCAACGGTCGGGTGAAATCGGTTGATCCTGAGAGCAAGTCGGTGACCATCGCACTCACCGCTACTACCGGCGGCAAGAAGATTTTCGGGCGGGCCATCGCCTCGGCGAAGTTAGCGTAGTTTATGGCGCTCAAGACCGATATCCGCGGGATGATTTGGCGGTACCCGGACTACTTCATCGTGGGCCGTGAGCAATGCCGCGAGTTTGCCCGAGCTGTCAAGTGCGACCACCCGGCCTTTTTCAGCGAGGAAGCGGCCGCCGACCTCGGTTACGACGCGCTGGTTGCTCCGCTGACCTTCGTGACGATCCTCGCCAAATATGTGCAACTGGACTTCTTCCGCCACGTCGACGTGGGCATGGAGACGATGCAGATCGTTCAGGTCGACCAGCGGTTCGTGTTCCACAAACCCGTGCTCGCCGGGGACAAGTTGTGGGCTCGGATGGACATCCATTCGGTGGACGAGCGGTTCGGCGCAGACATCGTCGTTACCAGAAACCTCTGCACCAACGACGACGGTGAGCTGGTCATGGAGGCCTACACCACGCTGATGGGCCAGCAGGGTGATGGTTCCGCCAGACTCAAATGGGACAAGGAATCCGGGCAGGTCATCAGGACCGCGTAATTAGCAACTGGCCGCTGCGGCCATGTACACTCGGACCTCGGGGTTTTCCCAACATCGGCGCGCTTTCCGTGAGTTCAACGAGCGGAGTGTCGTCTCCACTTTCGGTTCGCGATCACCGAACGGAGGGCGCGCGTGTCATGTGAGCCCCGGCGTAGTGGGTTGGCCAGGGCCTGGTCTGGTCTTGCCTGCCAACCGCGAAGGGGCGTAGCTCAACTGGCAGAGCAGCGGTCTCCAAAACCGCAGGTTGCAGGTTCAAGTCCTGTCGCCCCTGCTGAAGGCGAACGTTCGACGACGATGCAGGCACGGCCTGAAGAGGAGACGGACCATAGGTATGTGCCATGGTGGACACTGGAAGGTGCCCCACCAGAGCGGAACGGCTCGCGGGGTAGCTAGTAAACGAAGGAGCATGCGGTGAGCGACGAAGGCGACGTTGCCGACGAGGCCGTAGCCGACGGCGCCGAGAATGCGGACAGCCGCGGGAGCGGTGGCCGGACGGCCCTGGTGACAAAGCCGGTGGTGCGGCCGCAACGTCCCACCGGCAAGCGGTCGCGGTCGCGTGCGGCAGGAGCCGACGCAGACGTCGACGTCGAAGAGCCGTCGACCGCGGCTTCGGAAGCTACCGGGGTCGCCAAGGACGATTCGACCACCAAGGCCGTGTCGAAGGCTGCCAGGGCAAAAAAGGCCAGTAAACCGAAGGCCCGGTCGGTTAACCCGATCGCATTCGTCTACAACTACCTCAAGCAGGTCGTTGCCGAGATGCGGAAGGTAATCTGGCCGAACCGCAAACAAATGCTTACCTACACGTCGGTGGTGCTGGCGTTTCTGGCCTTCATGGTGGCGCTGGTCGCCGGTGCTGACTTGGGCCTGACCAAGCTGGTGATGTTGGTGTTCGGCTGAGGCTCGAGAGTGACAGAGAGGACTGAAAACCGTGACTACCTTCGACGGTGACACGTCCGCGGGTGAGGCGGTCGATCTAACAGAGGCCAACGCCTTCCAGGATGCAGCGGCCCCGGCTGAAGAGGTCGATCCGGCCGCCGCGCTCAAAGCGGAGCTGCGCAGCAAGCCCGGCGACTGGTACGTCGTTCACTCCTACGCAGGGTACGAGAACAAGGTCAAGGCCAACCTGGAAACCCGGGTGCAGAACCTTGATGTCGGCGACTACATCTTCCAGGTGGAGGTGCCCACCGAAGAGGTCACCGAGATCAAAAACGGCCAACGCAAGCAGGTCAACCGTAAGGTGCTGCCCGGCTACATTCTGGTGCGGATGGACTTGACCGACGACTCCTGGGCCGCGGTGCGTAACACGCCGGGGGTCACGGGGTTCGTTGGGGCAACATCTCGCCCGTCAGCGCTCGCCCTCGACGACGTGGTGAAGTTTCTGCTTCCGCGGGGGTCGACGAGGAAGGCTGCCAAGGGTGCGGCCAGCACGGCTGCCGCCGCCGAGGCGGGCGGGCTAGAGCGTCCGGTCGTCGAGGTCGACTACGAGGTGGGCGAATCGGTAACCGTCATGGACGGGCCGTTTGCCACATTGCCGGCCACGATCAGCGAGGTCAACGCCGAACAGCAGAAACTCAAGGTGCTGGTCTCCATCTTCGGCCGCGAAACACCGGTGGAGCTGACCTTTGGCCAAGTCTCCAAGATCTAGCCCAGCAGGGCAGGCCACACAGGCTGAAACAAGGAAGGACATCGACACGTCATGGCCCCGAAGAAGAAGGTCGCCGGGTTGATCAAGCTGCAGATCGTGGCGGGCCAGGCCAACCCTGCCCCGCCAGTGGGCCCCGCGCTCGGTCAGCACGGCGTCAACATCATGGAGTTCTGCAAGGCGTACAACGCCGCGACGGAGAACCAGCGCGGCAACGTCATCCCGGTGGAGATCACCGTTTATGAAGACCGTAGCTTCACTTTCACGCTGAAGACGCCGCCCGCCGCCAAGCTGCTGCTTAAGGCCGCTGGTGTGGCGAAGGGTTCGGCGGAGCCGCACAAGACCAAGGTCGCCAAAGTCACCTGGGATCAAGTCCGCGAAATCGCCGAGACCAAGAAGACGGACCTCAACGCCAACGACGTCGACGCTGCGGCCAAGATCATCGCCGGTACCGCTCGGTCGATGGGCATCACCGTCGAATAGGGCCCTACCCGTGGGAGGGCCAGCTTCGGCCCGCTGAGTAACCACGACCCATAGATTGGATATCAAATGAGCAAGACCAGCAAGGCATATCGCGCCGCCGCCGCGAAGGTGGACCGCACCAACCTCTACACCCCGCTGCAGGCGGCCAAGCTTGCCAAAGAGACCTCGTCGACCAAGCAGGACGCGACCGTCGAGGTGGCGATCCGGCTTGGCGTCGACCCGCGTAAGGCAGACCAGATGGTTCGCGGCACGGTCAACCTGCCACACGGCACTGGTAAGACTGCCCGCGTCGCGGTATTCGCGGTTGGTGAAAAGGCCGATGCTGCCGTTGCCGCGGGGGCGGATGTTGTCGGGAGTGACGATCTGATCGAGAGGATTCAGGGCGGCTGGCTGGAATTCGATGCCGCGATCGCGACACCGGATCAGATGGCCAAAGTCGGTCGCATCGCTCGGGTGCTGGGTCCGCGCGGCCTGATGCCCAACCCGAAAACCGGCACCGTCACCGCCGACGTCGCCAAGGCCGTCGCGGACATCAAGGGCGGCAAGATCAACTTCCGGGTTGACAAGCAGGCCAACCTGCACTTCGTCATCGGGAAAGCGTCGTTCGACGAGAAGTTGTTGGCGGAGAACTACGGCGCGGCGATCGACGAGGTGCTGCGGCTCAAGCCGTCCTCGTCGAAGGGCCGCTACCTGAAGAAGATCACCGTGTCGACGACGACGGGCCCGGGCATTCCGGTCGACCCATCCATCACCCGCAACTTCGCGGGGGAGTAGTTTCCCCGGCGAGCAGACGCATAAGCCCCCGCACGCACGGCGTGTCGGGGGCTTATGCGTCTGCTCGCCGGGCTTAGGCCGCGGCACCCGGCTTGAGGTAGGTCACCAGGCTGCAGTCGAGCATCTCGTCGGTGAAGTAGTGCTCGCAGCCACGCAAATACTTCATGTAGCGGTTGTAGACCTCTTCGGAGGTGACCTCGATGGCCTTGTCCTTATTGGACTGCAGCGTGTCCCCCCAGATCCGCAGCGTCTTGATGTAATGCGGGCGCAACGAGAGCGGCTCCGGGACGGTGAAACCGGCCTTCTCGCCGTGTTCGACCATCATCTCGGTGGACGGCAGGCGGCCGCCGGGAAATATCTCGGTGACGATGAACTTGATGAAACGCGCCGTCTCGAAGCTCAGCTTCTTACCGCGGGCCGCCATCTCGTAGGGGTGGTAGCTGACGCTGCTCTGGACGGTCATCCGGCCGTCGGCGGGCATGATGTTGAAACACCGCTTGAAGAAGTCGTCGTAGTTCTCGTGCCCGAAGTGCTCGAAGGCTTCGATCGACACAATCCGGTCGACGGGTTCGGCGAAATCCTCCCAGCCTTGCAGCAGCACTTGACGTGAGCGGTTGGTGTCGATCGAAGCCAGCACTTGCTCGCAGCGGGCGTGCTGGTTCTTGGACAACGTCAGGCCGATGACGTTAACGTCGAACCGCTCGACGGCGCGCCTCATGGTGGTGCCCCAACCGCACCCAATGTCCAGCAGCGTCATGCCCGGCTTGAGGTCCAGCTTGTCCAGGTTGAGGTCGACCTTGGCGTATTGGGCTTCTTCGAGCGTGAGCTCCGGTGGCTCGAAGTAGGCACAGCTGTAAGTTCGGGTCGGGTCCTGGAACAGGGCGAAGAAATCATCGGAGACGTCGTAGTGCGCTTGGATGTCTTCGAAGCGTGTCCGTGTCTTGGTTGGGCTAATCGGTTTCTCGGCCATTCTCGTCATGTTCTCCTGGATGGTGTCAGTTACCGGTGGCTGTGCACCCATAGCCCGTCGGTGGCACGAAAGTCTACTTGGCCAGCGTGAACTGGTTGCAGTCGATGTAGCCCATTCGGAACGCCTTGGCGCAGCCGGTCAGGTATTTCATGTACCGCTCGTATACCTCTGCGGACTGGATCTCGATGGCCTCGTCCTTGTGCGCTTGAAGCGCCTCGGCCCACAGGTCAAGAGTCCTGGCGAAGTGCGGTTGCAGGGACTGGATATCGGTAATGGTGAAACCGGCCTTCGTCACATGCTCCTCGATCGTCTCGATCGTCGGCAACCGGCCGCCCGGGAAGATGTCGGTCACGATGAACCGGATGAATTTGGCCATCTCCATGGTCAACGGTATGCCGCGCTCGATGACCTGCTTTACGTGCAAGCCGGTGATCGAGTGCAGCAGCATCACGCCGTCCGCGGGCATCGCGTTGTAGGCGAACTTGAAGAAGTCATCGTAGCGCTCGAAACCGAAGTGCTCTATCGCTTCGATGGTTACGATGCGGTCCACCGGCTCGCTGAAGTTGGCCCAGTCGCTCAGCAGTACCCGGTGCGAGCGGTTGGTGTCGACCTTGTCGAGCACTTGCTGGCAGTAGGCGTGCTGATTTTTCGACAGGGTCAAGCCGACGACGTTGACGTCGTAGCGCTCGACGGCACGCTTCATGACCGAACCCCAGCCGCAGCCCACGTCGAGCAGTGTCATTCCCGGTTCTAGCCCCAGCTTGCCCAGGGTTAGGTCCAGCTTGGCGACCTGTGCTTCGTGCAAGGTCATGTCGTCGCGCTCGAAGTAGGCGCAGCTGTAGGTCCGAGTCGGATCCTGGAACAGCGCGAAGAACGCATCTGAAAGGTCGTAATGGGCTTGGACGTCGTCGACATTGGACCGAGACTTTGTGGTGCCCGTTGAGTTATCAGACATGTGTCCTCCCACTGTGAGGGGCACCTTCAGCAGGTGGCCATCCCCGGCACCCTACACGGTGCATGGCACATCGCCCGCATTCGCGCTCGCATGCGCCGGTCTTTCTCGATCGGGATTTGCCAGATATCACCCTGGCCGGCGCAATCACTACTTCGCCAGCGTGAACTGGTTGACGTCGATGTAGCCGACCCGGAACAGCTTGGCGCAGCCGGTCAGGTATTTCATGTACCGCTCGTAGACCTCTTCGGACTGGATCGCGATGGCCTCGCTTTTGTGTTCCTGCAGCGCCTCGGCCCACAGGTCGAGGGTCCTGGCGTAATGCGGCTGCAGCGACTGGCGGCGAGTCAGCGTGAAACCCGTCTTCGCCGACTGTTCCTCAACCATTTCAATCGTCGGAGGTTGGCCCCCCGGGAAGATTTCGGTCGCGATGAACTTGAGAAAGCGGGCCAGCCACAACGTGAGCGGCAAGCCGTGGTCGACCATCTGCTGCCTGGTCAGGCCGGTGATCGTGTGCAGCAGCAACACGCCATCGGGCGGCAGGATTTTGTGGGCCCGGGCGAAGAAGTCGGCGTGACGATCGTGGCCGAAGTGCTCGAACGCGCCGATCGACACGATGCGGTCGACGGGCTCGTTGAACTGCTCCCATCCCGCCAGCAACACTCGCCTGTCGCGCGGGGTGTCCATCTCGTCGAACGACTTCTGCACATGGGCGGCCTGGTTCTTCGACAATGTCAGGCCGACGACGTTGACGTCATACTGCGCGATCGCGCGCCGCATGGTGGCGCCCCAGCCGCAACCGATATCGAGCAGCGTCATGCCGGGCTGCAGACCTAGCTTGCCCAGCGCCAGGTCGATCTTGGCGATCTGGGCCTCTTCCAGCGTCATGTCCTCGCGTTCGAAATGCGCGCAGCTGTAGGTCTGGGTCGGATCCAGGAACAGCCGGAAGAAGTCGTCGGACAGGTCGTAGTGTGCCTGCACGTCCTCGAAGTGCGGCGTTAGGTCGTTGACCATGAGGTGTAATGCCTTTCCGGACCCTAGGTGGCCTTTCGGTGCTTGCACGGAACGCACCGATGCTTCCCCCTCCCCGCATGCTCGAGGCATGCTATCCGATACAGGGCCGCCGCACTAAACCGCGATCGAATTTGCCCAGGTCAGGGAACGGATATGAGCGGACGAGCTACTTGGTCATGGTGAACTGGGCGACGTTGATTAGGCCTCTGCGGAAGCGCTCCGCGCATCCGGTCAGATAGTGCATGAAGTTGTTGTAGACCTCTTCGGACTGTACGGCGATGGCGCGTTCGCGGGCAGCCTGTAGGTTGGCGGCCCATGCATCGAGAGTCCGTGCGTAGTGCTGCTGCAGCAGCTGGACATGCTCGATGGTGAAGCCCGCGGCCTGCGCATTGTCGACAATGTCGGGCTCCGATGGCAGCTCGCCGCCCGGGAAGATCGACTCCCGCAGGAATTTGAGGAATCGAAGGTCGCTCATCGTCAGCGCAATGCCCTGTTCGTGCAGCCACCTGCGGTCGTAGGTGAACAGGCTGTGCAGTAGCATCCGCCCGTCATCGGGCAGGATGTCGTAGGAGCGTTCGAAGAACGTCAGATACCGCTCCTTTTTGAACGCGTCGAATGCCTCAAAGCTGACGATCCGGTCGACGTTCTCTTCAAACTCTTCCCAGCCCTGCAGCCGGGCCTCGGCGCGCCGTTGCGTTCCGATTGCGGCCAGGCGGTCTTTGCTGCGTTCATAGTGATTCCGGCTGAGCGTGAGGCCGATGACATTGACGTCGTACTTCTCCACGGCCCGAACGAGCGCCCCGCCCCACCCGCAACCCACGTCGAGTAGCGTCATCCCCGGTTCGAGGTTCAGCTTGTCCAACGCCAGATCCACCTTGGCCAGTTGCGCCTCTTCCAGCGTCATATCGTCACGCTCGAAATAGGCGCAGGTGTAGACCCAGGTGGGATCGAGGAACAACGCGAAGAAGTCATCCGAAATGTCGTAAGCCGACTGTGACTCTTCGTAATATGGTCTCAGCTTGGCCATAGGCGACAACCTCCCGCGCCAACCGTACAACGCCTCGCCGACCGGCTCAGCCGGCCTCAGAGAAGTTGCGCGTCAACTCGCCGATCACCCGATCCCACAGCTGTCTGGGCAGGTCATGGCCCATGCCGTCGATGAGCACCAGGCGCGCGCCGTTGATTGCTCGCGCGACCGCGCGGCCGCCGAACGGCCGCATCAGCTTGTCCGCGCGCCCGTGGATGACGACGGTCGGTGCGACGATGCGCCGGTCGTAGCGCAGCAGGCTGCCGCTGCCCAGTATCGCGCTGAACTGCTGGGCGATTCCCCAGGGATGGAAGTTGCGGTCGTAGCTTTCGGCGGCCTCGGCTCGTACCTGGTCTTCGGGAATCGGGTAGGCCGGGCTGCCGATGATCTTGCTGACCCGGACGGCGTTGTCGACAATGACGTCGCGTGGCGAATCCGGCGGCGGACCCGTGAGCAGCGCCAGCAGCGCGCGTGGCGCCGGCGGTGGCAGAAACCGGTGATTGTTGCTGGAGAAGATGACCGCCAGGGTTTTCGTCCGCTGCGCGAATCGCGCGGCGAAAATCTGGGCGATCATGCCGCCCATCGACGCCCCGACGACGTGCGCGTGCTTGACGTCGAGGTGATCGAGCAACGCCGCGGCGTCGGCGGCCATGTCTTCCAACGTGTAGGCAGCCTGGCTGGGCAGACCGAGCCAGGACCGGACCAACCGCGTGGCCAGTGGCTGTCCCGGGCGGTGGCGCTCGGTCTTGGTGGACAGGCCGACATCGCGGTTGTCGTAGCGGATGACGCGCAGGCCCTTCGCGACGAGCCGCGCGCAGAAGTCGGTCCGCCACAGCAGCATCTGGGCGCCCAGGCCCATGATCAGCAACACCGGCGGGTGGTCGAGGTCACCCATGTCCTCGTAGTACAGCTTCACATCACCGGAGACCGCGGTGCCGCTACGGATGTCCACCGAGACCTCGCCTAAACCTCGATGTCGGATTGATGTTCGCGGCTGACCTCGACCATGAAGTTGGCGAAATATCCGGTCAGCTGCGGGTCCGACATCATCTGCCACCTCGGCGCCAGCAGCTTCATGTAGCGCTCCACGTACAGGAACTGCTTGCCGATCAGCACCAGCTCGCGGGGCAGCTTGACGTCGTAGGCGTCGGCCAGCGCCGAGAGCTGGCGGCCGATGTCGGCATATGACATGTCGCCCAGCGATTGCATGGTCAGCGGGGTGGCGAAGCGCTCCAGGTCTTTGGCGGCCTGGGTCTCGGGCTTCATGGTGCCGACGGCGCCCATGAGCACGACGATCTTGCCGGCGGCTGCGTGGTCCTTCTTCACCAGCAGCGCATACACCAGCTCGCGGAGTAGCCAGCGGGTGCGTGGATCGATGCGGCCCATGATCCCGAAGTCGAAGAACACGATGCGGCCCGCCTCGTCGACGTAGAGGTTGCCCGCGTGCAGGTCGCCGTGGAACAGCCCGTGCCGCAGGCCGCCCTCGAACACCGAAAACAGCAGTGCCTTGACCAGCTCGACACCGTCGAACCCGGCCTTGCGGATCGCGGCGGCGTTGTCGATGCGGATGCCGTGCACCCGTTCCATCGTCAACACCCGCTCGGTGGTGAAGTCCCAGTGCACCTGCGGCACCCGGATGTTTTTGCCCAGCGGCGAGGCGTGTAGGTGGGAGACCCAGGCCTCCATGGACTGCGCCTCGAGGCGAAAGTCCAGCTCCTCGGCCAGGTTGTCGGCGAAGTCGGCGACCACGTCTTGTGCCGAGAGCCGCCGGCCCAGCTTGGCCAGTTCGACGGTCTGCGCGAAGCGCTTGAGGATCTGCAGGTCGGCGGCAACGCGGCGGCGGATGCCCGGCCGCTGGATCTTGACCACCACCTCCTCGCCGCTGCGCAGGGTCGCGTAGTGCACCTGGGCGATGGACGCCGACGCGAACGGCTCTTCCTCGAAGGAGGCGAACAGCCGGGCCGGCTCGTCGCCGAGTTCCTCGACGAAGAGCTTGTGCACCTCGTCGGTTTTTGCGGGCGGCACCCGGTCGAGCAGGCCGCGGAATTCCCGCGACAGCGACTCACCGAATGCTCCCGGGCTGGACGCGATGATCTGGCCGAACTTCACGTATGTCGGTCCCAGATCGGCGAAGGTCTGCGGGAGCTCCTTGATCACCTTCTGTTGCCAGGGCCCTTTTCGGGGGAGCCTGCCGATGAACCGGACGGCGGTGCGGGTGACCTGCCAACCGGTGGCCGCCACCCGGGCAGCTTCGACCGGCAGCGGTACCCGGTCAAGCTTGGCCACCTCGCGGTGTGTGGTGGAACCCATCTGAGCAGTGTGCCAAACCGGGGCAGACAGCTCCCAATTGACGTGAGCCCGCTCACTTGCTGGGTAAGCGTCGCCGAATGTGTAATGAGGGCGGAAATCCGGCCCGATTTCCGCCCTCATTACACATTCGGCGACGCGTGGACTACCTCAAGCCGTACTGGGATACCCACCCGCAGGACCGCGCCGACCTGCGCCGGTTCCTCGCCGATGGCCGTATCGAAGTGATGGGCGGAACCTACAACGAACCCAACACCAACCTCACCAGCCCGGAGACCACCATCCGAAACCTGGTGCACGGCATCGGTTTTCAGCGTGACGTGCTGGGCGCCGAGCCGGCCACCGCGTGGCAGCTCGACGTGTTCGGCCATGACCCGCAATTTCCTGGGCTGGCCGCCGATGCCGGGCTGACGTCGAGTTCCTGGGCCCGCGGGCCACACCACCAGTGGGGTCCGGCCCAAGGCGGGGTAGACCGCATGCAGTTTTGCAGCGAGTTCGAGTGGATCGCGCCGTCGGGTCGCGGCCTGTTGACCCATTACATGCCGGCGCATTATTCGGCGGGCTGGTCGATGGACTCGTCCACCTCGCTGGCCGACGCTGAGGCCGCCACCTACGCGCTGTTCGACCAGCTCAAAAAGGTCGCGCTGACCCGCAACGTGCTCCTGCCGGTGGGCACCGACTACACCCCGCCGAACAAGTGGGTCACCGCCATCCACCGCGACTGGGGTGCGCGCTACACCTGGCCGCGCTTCGTGTGCGCGCTGCCCAAGGAGTTCTTCGCCGCGGTGCGCGCCGAACTGGCCAAGCGTGGTTGGGTGCCGTCGCCGCAGACCCGCGACATGAACCCGATCTACACCGGCAAGGACGTCTCCTACATCGACACCAAACAAGCCAACCGGGCCGCCGAGAACGCCGTCCTGGAAGCCGAGCGGTTCGCGGTGTTCGCCGCGCTGCTGACCGGCGCCGAGTATCCGCAGGCGGCGTTGGCCAAGGCGTGGGTGCAACTGGCCTACGGTGCGCACCACGACGCCATCACCGGCTCGGAGTCCGACCAGGTCTACCTCGACCTGCTGACCGGGTGGCGTGACGCGTGGGAGCTGGGCCGCGCGGCCCGGGACAACTCGCTGCGGTTGCTGTCCGGCGCGGTCGCCGCGTCGCACGATCGCGTCGTCGTGTGGAACCCGCTGACCCAGCGGCGCACCGACATCGTCACTGCCAGGGTCGACCCGCCGCTGCAGGCCGGCGTGCGGGTGTTCGATCCCGACGGGGCTGAGGTGGCCGCGCTCGTCGAGCACGACGGACGGTCGGTCACCTGGCTGGCGTGCGACGTGCCCTCGCTGGGCTGGCGGGTTTACCGGTTGGTGCCCGCCGACGAGGCGCCAGGCTGGGAATTGGTACCCGGCACCGACATCGCCAACGAGCACTATCGGCTGGCCGTCGACCCCGAGCGTGGCGGGGCGTTGTCGTCGCTGGTGCAGGACGGCCGCCAGCTGATCGCCGCCGGCCGGGTAGCCAACGAGCTGGCCCTCTACGAGGAATACCCGTCGCACCCGACTCAGGGGGAGGGTCCGTGGCATCTACTGCCCACGGGGCCGGTGGTGTGCTCCTCGGCATGCCCGGCGCAGGTGCAGGCATACCGCGGCCCGCTCGGTCAGCGGTTGGTCGTGCGGGGGCGGATCGGCACCCTGCTGCGCTACACGCAGACACTCACCTTGTGGGACGGCGTCGACCGGGTGGACTGCCGCACCAGCATCGACGAGTTCACCGGGGAAGACCGCTTGCTGCGGCTGCGCTGGCCGTGTCCGGTACCCGGCGCCATGCCGATCAGCGAAGTGGGGGACGCCGTCGTCGGGCGGGGTTTCGCGTTGCTGCACGAGGGGCCCGAATCGGTGGACACCGCCCAGCATCCGTGGACCCTGGACAACCCGGCCTACGGCTGGTTCGGGTTGTCCTCGGCGGTGCGGGTACGCGCCGGCGATGGGGTGCGCGCGGTGTCGGTGGCCGAGGTGGTGTCGCCGACGGAGACGGTGTCCGGCCCGATGGCGCGCGACCTGATGGTCGCGCTGGTCCGCGCGGGCGTCACCGCGACCTGCAGCGGCGCCGACAAGCCGCGCTACGGCCACCTCGATGTCGATTCCAATCTGCCGGACGCCAGGATCGCGCTCGGTGGGCCGGACCGCAACACGTTCACCAAGGCCGTGCTGGCCGAGGCCGCCCCGGCCTACACCGCCGAACTGCAGCGGCAGCTGGCGAAGACCGGCACGGCCAGGGTGTGGGTGCCGGCCGCGAACCCGTTGGCGCGGGCCTGGCTGCCCGGCGCGGACTTGCGGGCACCGTGCGCGCTGCCGGTGCTGGTGATCGACGGCCGAGACGAGAAGCACCTGCGCGCCGCGGTGGCGTCGCTGGCCGACGACCTGGCCGACGCCGAGATCGTCGTGCACCAGCGGGCCGCGCCGCAAATGGAGCCGTTCGAGGATCGCACGGTCGCGCTGCTCAACCGTGGGGTGCCCAGCTTCGCCGTCGACTCCGAGGGCACCCTGCACACCGCGCTGATGCGGTCGTGCACCGGCTGGCCCTCCGGGGTCTGGATCGACCAGCCGCGACGCACCGCCCCGGATGGCTCGAATTTCCAACTCCAGCACTGGACCCACCACTTCGACTACGCGCTTGTCTGCGGCGGCGGCGATTGGCGGCGCGCCGGCATCCCGGCGCGCAGCGCGCAGTTCTCCCACCCGCTGCTTGCGGTGGCGCCGCGACGGCCACAGGGCGAGCTGCCGGCGGTCGGCTCGCTGCTGCACGTCGAGCCGGCCGACTCGGTGCAGCTGGGCGCGCTCAAGGCGGCCGGCAACCCGCTGGCAGCCGGCAGCGCGCGGCCGGTCCAACCCGCCGCGGTGGCGCTGCGATTGGTGCAAACGACAGGAGCCGACACCCCGGTCACCATCGGCTGCGAGCTGGGCAAGGTAGGCGCCCTCCGGCCGGCCGACCTGCTGGAAACGCCGCTCGCAATGGCAAGGGCGCGCAAGTCGTCCATCGACCTGCACGGCTATCAGGTCGCCACCGTGCTGGCCCGGCTCGACGTGGCCGCTGATATGGCTAACGTGCTGGCGGCCGACGACGTGGCGTTGGCGCCGCACGCCGAGACCGCTCAGCCGCAGTACGCGCGCTATTGGCTGCACAACCGCGGCCCGGCGCCGCTGGGCGGGCTGCCCGCGGTCGCCCACCTGCACCCGCGGCGGGTGCGCGGCCAGCCCGGTGACGACGTGGTGCTGCGCCTGACCGCGGCCAGCGACTGCACCGATTCGGTGCTGGGCGGCGTGGTCGACGTCGTGTGTCCGCTCGGCTGGCCGGCCACACCGGCTCGGTTGCCGTTCACGCTGGGCGCCGGGGCGCACCTGCAGGCCGACATCGCGTTGAGCATTCCCGCCGGCGCGCCGCCGGGACCGTATCCGGTCCGCGCGCAGCTGCGCGTCGTCGACACGGCGGTACCGGCCGCCTGGCGCCAGGTGGTCGAGGACGTGTGCGTGGTCACCGTCGGCGCCGACTCCGATCTGGAGGAGCTGGTCTACCTCGTCGATGGGCCGGCCGACATCGAGCTGGCCGCCGGCGACCGGGCCCGGCTGGCGGTGACGATCGGCAGCCGCGCTCACGCCGAGCTGGCCCTGGATGCGCACTCGATCAGCCCCTGGGGCACCTGGGAGTGGATCGGCCCGCCCGCGCTCGGCGCCGTGCTACCCGCCCGGGGCATGGCCAAGCTGGCTTTCGATGTGACCCCGCCGGCCTGGCTGGAGCCCGGGCAGTGGTGGGCCCTGGTTCGGGTCGGTTGCGCGGGTCAGTTGGTCTATTCGCCGGCGGTGAAGGTGAGCGTGACATGAGCGGGCGAAGCCGATTGCCCGGCTCCTCCTCACGCCGCGACGCGGCGCGCATCGTCGCCGAGCGGGTGGTCGCGACCGTCGCCGGTGTCGCGGTAGCGGTCGACGAGGTCGACGCGGCCGAAGCGCGGCTGCGCGACGGACCGCGCGCGGCCGCGCTGCCGGCGAGCGGCACCAGCGAGGGACGCCAACTGCGGCGCTGGCTCACCCAACTGATCGTGACCGAGCGGGTGGTAGCCGCCGAGGCCGCCGCACGTGGTCTGACCGCGGCGGGCGCCCCCGCCGAGGCGGACCTGCTGCCCGACGCGACGGCTCGGCTGGAGATCGGCAGCGTCGCCGCCGCGGTGCTGGCGGATCCTTTGGCGCGGGCGTTGTTCGCCGCCGTCACCGCGCGGGTCGCGGTCACCGACGACGCCGTGGCCGACTACCATGCCCGCAACCCGCTGCGGTTCGCCGCGCCATGTCCCGGCCAGCACGGCTGGCGTGCCCCGGCGGCGGCCGCCCCACCGCTGGATCAGGTGCGCCGCGCGATCACCGAGCATCTGTTGGGGGCCGCGCGCCGCCGCGCCTTCCGGGTGTGGCTGGACGCGCGCCGGAACGCCCTGGTGGTGCTGGCCCCCGGCTATGAGCACCCCGGCGACCCGCGCCAACCCGACAACACCCGCCGGCACTGATGCTCACCCTTTGCCTCGACATCGGCGGCACCAAGATCGCCGCGGGCCTGGCCGACCCGGCCGGCACGTTGGTGCACACCGCCCAACGTCCCACCCCGGCGTATGGCGGAGCCGAACAGGTCTGGGCCGCGGTCGCCGAGATGATCGCCGACGCGCTCGGCGTGGCGGGGGGCGCGGTCGGTGGTGTGGGGATCGCCTCGGCCGGTCCTATCGACCTACACAGCGGCCGCGTCAGCCCGATCAACATCGGATCCTGGGGCGGCTTTCCGCTGCGGGATCGGGTCGCCGCCGCGGTCCCGGGGGTTCCGGTGCGGCTGGGGGGTGACGGGGTGTGCATGGCGCTCGGCGAGCACTGGCTGGGAGCCGGACGGGGTGCGCGCTTTCTGTTGGGTTTGGTGGTGTCCACCGGGGTGGGCGGCGGGTTGGTGCTCGACGGCGCCCCCTGTCTCGGCCGCACCGGCAACGCCGGTCACGTCGGCCACGTGGTGGTGGATCCGGATGGCTCGCCGTGCCCGTGCGGGGGGCGTGGCTGTGTGGAGACCATCGCGTCCGGCCCGTCGCTGGCGCGCTGGGCGCGGGCCAACGGCTGGTCCGCGCCGCCCGGGGCCGGCGCCAAAGAGCTGGCCGAGGCGGCTGGGGCCGGAGACCCGGTGGCGCTGCGGGCCTTCCGCCGCGGCGCCGCGGCGCTGGCCGCGATGATCGCCTCGGTGGGCGCCGTGTGCGACTTGGATCTCGCCGTCATCGGCGGCGGCGTGGCCAAGTCGGGTCGCCTGCTGTTCGAGCCGTTACGTGCGGCGCTAGCCGACCACGCCCGGCTGGACTTTCTGGCCGGCCTGCGGGTGGTGCCTGCCGAGCTGGGCGGCGCCGCCGGCCTGGTGGGTGCGGCCAGGCTCGCGGCCATCGCATAATGCCGATTGTGAATCTGGCGACGCGACACGCCGGTGCGGCGTCGCGGGATTCACACTCGGCGATACGTGTCGCCGTTTTGGCTGACCGGACCGGGCCAGGCTATTGTGGTTGCCGATCCACCGAAGACCGTCGGTCACCGAGCAATCGGTTGAAGGTCCGGGAGCATCCCGGCGACCCACGCAGGAGGACGAGGCAGCACCGCCGGCGCGCGCCGGCCTAGTTCCACGCCCCGACCGCTTCCTGCGTCGGGGCGTTCGTCGTTCCCGGGTGGTCGCAGACGGCACGTCGTACCCCGACTGCCACCAGACTTGCACCGTCAGGAGGTATGCATGGCCAGGGCTGACAAGGCCACCGCCGTCGCAGACATCGCAGCGCAGTTCAAGGAGTCGACCGCGACGTTGATCACCGAATACCGCGGCTTGACGGTGGCCAACCTGGCCGAGCTACGCAGGTCTCTGACGGGGTCGGCGACCTACGCGGTGGCCAAAAACACACTCATCAAGCGGGCGGCCTCCGAGGCCGGCATCGAGGGCCTCGACGAACTGTTTGTGGGCCCCACCGCGATCGCGTTCGTCACCGGTGAGCCGGTCGACGCCGCCAAGGCCATCAAGACCTTCGCCAAGGAGCACAAGGCGCTGGTCATCAAGGGCGGCTACATGGACGGCCACCCATTGACCGTGGCCGAAGTCGAGCGCATCGCCGACCTGGAGTCCCGCGAGGTGTTACTGGCCAAGCTGGCCGGTGCGATGAAGGGCAACCTGGCCAAGGCGGCCGGGTTGTTCAACGCGCCGGCCTCGCAGCTGGCCCGGCTCGCGGCCGCCCTGCAGGAAAAGAAGGCCTGCCCAGGCCCAGACTCAGCCGAGTAGTCACCCAGTACCCCACACCAGGAAGGACCGCCCATCATGGCAAAGCTCTCCACCGACGAACTGCTGGACGCGTTCAAGGAAATGACCCTGTTGGAGCTCTCCGACTTCGTCAAGAAGTTCGAGGAGACCTTCGAGGTCACCGCCGCCGCTCCAGTCGCCGTCGCCGCCGCCGGTGCCGCCCCGGCCGGTGCCGCCGTCGAGGCTGCCGAGGAGCAGTCCGAGTTCGACGTGATCCTTGAGGCCGCCGGCGACAAGAAGATCGGCGTCATCAAGGTGGTCCGGGAGATCGTTTCCGGCCTGGGCCTCAAGGAGGCCAAGGACCTGGTCGACGGCGCGCCCAAGCCGCTGCTGGAGAAGGTCGCCAAGGAGGCCGCCGACGAGGCCAAGGCCAAGCTGGAGGCCGCCGGCGCCACCGTCACCGTCAAGTAGCTCTGCCCAGCGTGTTCTTTTGCGTCTGCTCGGCCCGTAGCGAACACTGCGCCCGCTCGGGTGAATCTCCCAGCGCGACAAGCAGGTTCACCGTCATCGCGGCGAGCACCGGTTCGACGGCCGCGCCTCGATCGCCGTAGAAGCCGGCCAGCTCGAGCATCACGAAGCCGTGGATCTGTGACCAAAACTGCGCCGCGGTGGCAACTATTGCCGTGTCGTCGTCGGCTCCAAGCGCGGTCGCGAACCGGCCGGCCAGCAGGCACCGGTGCACCGCTCGCACCACATGCGCGAAACTGGGGTGCTGGTGTTCGATCTCGGCAACCTTGAGGGTCAACACGTCGCGCGCTGGCACGTTGATGCCGTGTGCGCTGGTGCTGCCGAACATTAGCCGGTACATGTGCGGGCGCTCGATGGCGTAGCGCCGGTAGGCGGTGCCGATGGCCAGCAGGTCGGCGACCGGATCGGCGGTCTGCGGGACCGTCAGCGCGACATCGAACTGGCGTAGCCCTTCTTCGGCTATGGCGGCGATCAGTCCGCGCATCCCGCCGAAATGGGTGTACACCGCCATCGTCGAGGTGCCTGCTGCGGCGGCCACCTTGCGGGTCTGCAGCGCGTCGGGCCCGTGATCGTCGAGCAGTCGCACGCCGGCGTGCAGCAGCTCGTCGCGAACACCGGTCTGCGAGGTCATCCTTGCCATGTTCTCACCAAGGGCGTACCGTTCCAATATCAGTGAAATAACAATGTTATAGGAGATCGGCATGACCACCGCACAAGCCGCCGAATCCCAAAACCCATATCTCGAGGGCTTCCTGGCGCCGGTGAGCACCGAGGTAACTGCCACCGACCTGCCGGTCACCGGCCGCATTCCGGAACACCTCGACGGGCGTTATCTGCGTAACGGCCCCAACCCGGTCGCGGAGGTCGACCCGGCCACCTACCACTGGTTCACCGGCGACGCCATGGTGCACGGAGTCGCGCTGCGCGACGGGAAGGCCCGCTGGTATCGCAATCGCTGGGTCCGCACACCCGCGGTGTGCGCCGCCCTGGGCGAGCCCATTTCGGCCCGGCCTCACCCGCGCACCGGGATTATCGAGGGCGGTCCCAACACCAACGTGCTGACCCACGCCGGACGCACCCTGGCCTTGGTTGAGGCCGGCGTGGTCAACTACGAACTCACCGATGAGCTGGACACCGTGGGACCCTGTGACTTCGACGGCACCCTGCACGGCGGTTACACCGCCCATCCGCAGCGTGATCCGCACACGGGTGAACTGCACGCGGTGTCCTACTCGTTCGCCCGCGGACACAGAGTGCAGTACTCGGTGATCGGCACCGACGGACACGCTCGTCGGACGGTTGATATCGAGGTGGCGGGATCGCCGATGATGCACAGCTTCTCCCTGACCGACAACTACGTGGTGATCTACGACCTGCCGGTGACCTTCGACCCAATGCAGGTGGTGCCGGCGTCCGTGCCACGCTGGCTGCAACGGCCCGCCAGGTTGGTGATCCAGTCGGTCCTGGGCCGTGTCCGCATCCCCGACCCGATAGCGGCGTTGGGCAACCGGATGCAGGGTCACTCCGATCGCCTCCCGTACGCCTGGAACCCCAGCTACCCGGCGCGCGTCGGTGTCATGCCGCGCGAGGGTGGCAACGAGGACGTGCGGTGGTTCGACATCGAACCCTGCTACGTATACCACCCACTTAACGCCTACTCGGAGTGCCGGAACGGCGCTGAGGTGCTGGTGTTGGACGTGGTGCGCTACTCACGGATGTTTGATCGCGACCGGCGGGGTCCCGGCGGTGACAGCCGGCCCTCGCTGGATCGCTGGACCATCAACCTGGCGACCGGTGCGGTGACCGCCGAATGCCGCGACGATCGGGCGCAGGAGTTTCCCCGCATCAACGAGACTCTGGTGGGTGGGCCGCATCGCTTCGCCTACACCGTCGGCATCGAGGGTGGGTTTCTCGTCGGCGCCGGCGCTGCGTTGTCGACTCCGCTGTATAAACAGGACTGCGTGACCGGGTCCAGCACGGTCGCCTCGCTCGATCCCGACCTGCTGATCGGCGAGATGGTGTTCGTGCCGAACCCGTCGGCGCGTGCAGAAGATGACGGGATTCTCATGGGCTACGGCTGGCACCGCGGCCGCGACGAAGGCCAGCTGCTCTTGCTGGATGCCCAGACTCTCGAGTCGATCGCCACCGTGCACCTGCCACAGCGTGTGCCGATGGGCTTCCACGGCAACTGGGCGCCGACCACCTGACGGCGCCTCGGGTGCGATACAGTGACTCATACCACACAACGGGCCGGTGGCAGCCACGAGCGTCGACAGAAGGGTTTCCCATGGGCGTCAGCATCGAGGTCAACGGACTAACGAAGTCCTTCGGGTCCTCGAGGATCTGGGAAGATGTCACGCTAACGATCCCCGCCGGGGAGGTCAGCGTGCTGCTGGGCCCATCGGGTACCGGCAAATCGGTGTTTCTGAAATCTCTGATCGGCCTCCTGCGGCCGGAGCGCGGCTCGATCATCATCGACGGCACCGACATCATCGAATGCTCGGCCAAGGAGCTTTACGAGATCCGCACATTGTTCGGCGTGCTGTTTCAGGACGGTGCCCTGTTCGGGTCGATGAACCTCTACGACAACACCGCGTTCCCCCTGCGTGAGCACACCAAGAAAAAGGAAAGCGAGATCCGTGACATCGTCATGGAGAAGCTGGCCCTAGTCGGCCTGGGTGGGGACGAGAAGAAGTTCCCCGGCGAGATCTCCGGCGGGATGCGTAAGCGTGCCGGCCTAGCGCGTGCCCTGGTCCTTGACCCGCAGATCATTCTCTGCGACGAGCCCGACTCGGGTCTGGACCCGGTTCGTACCGCCTACCTGAGCCAGCTGATCATGGACATCAACGCCCAGATCGACGCCACCATCCTGATCGTGACGCACAACATCAACATCGCCCGCACCGTGCCGGACAACATGGGCATGTTGTTCCGCAAGCATTTGGTGATGTTCGGGCCGCGGGAGGTGCTACTCACCAGCGACGAGCCGGTGGTGCGGCAGTTCCTCAACGGCCGGCGCATCGGCCCGATCGGCATGTCCGAGGAGAAGGACGAGGCCACCATGGCCGAAGAGCAGGCCCTGCTCGATGCCGGCCACCACGCGGGCGGTGTCGAGGAAATCGAGGGCGTGCCGCCGCAGATCAGCGCGACACCGGGCATGCCGGAGCGCAAAGCGGTCGCCCGGCGTCAGGCTCGGGTTCGCGAGATGTTGCACACGCTGCCCAAAAAGGCCCAGGCGGCGATCCTCGACGATCTCGAGGGCACGCACAAGTACGCGGTGCACGAAATCGGCCAGTAAGGCGCGCGGGGATGCGACCGCCGGACCGCCGCAATCGGATGATTTCGCGTAACTTGCCGCATATCACCCGGAGACCGAATCGGGTCGGCCGCTGGAGGCGGCGCCTGTTCGGGAGCTGATCACGCAACGTTTGTATCTGCTGCCGACCTTCCGTTGGCGGCTCGCGTAGGTGGCACAGTCCGCGAAGTGCTTGGGCCGCTGATCAAGGCGCTCCCGGAGCACAATCCAGACATGTCAGGCCGTCACCGACGCACAGGCGACGGCCCTCGAGCAGCGTGGGAAGAGCCGGGCTCGTCGAGTGGATCACACATTTCGAGGCGCTCTCGTGTATCGAGCGGCACATCAGCCATGCGTGTCTCCTTGTCCTGCCTTCTCCAGAGGAAACCGCTAGTCGTCGGCGCTGACGACCCTCCGCACTCTGATGTCGGGAAGGTGACGCTCTGCGAGTTCGTAGTCGGCATCGTCGTGGAGGACTACTAGGCCCCTGGCCGCCGCAGTGTCGCAGATCAGCAGATCGACAACCGACAGGGCACCCACCGCTCCCGCCCGGGCGAGGCGGTGCTGTGCCGAATCGATCCACCGCCACACGGATTTCGGCACTGGCACATCGGGGTAGACGTCACCAAACATCCGGCTCATCTGGTCGAACTCGTCCGCATTCCGCGCTGATCGGCAGAACTCGGCTCGTTGCGGTTCGCACGACCCGACGGCCCGCTGAGCAGCGCGGAGTTCCAGGCCTCGGTGGGTTCCGGTTGTCGTTGCAGCCGCCAAACCGCTGAGGAATCCACCAGGAAATAGATCAAATCCCGAGGGCCTTCTCGTCGTCCCGCGCGGCCACCCAGCCCTTGTAGTCCCAGCCTTTCGCCTACTCGCGCGAGCGGGCCAGGGCCTCGATGCGCCGAAACCGTTCGACGTAATCGCGCATCGCGAGGTTCACGGCTTCCTTCTTTGTGTGCACGGCGGCGATGCGCATCACATCGGCCAGCGCTTCGTCGTCGAGGTCGATCTGGGTCACCGACACGACGGCCTCCTATGTTGAAGACATATCACATAAACATACGTAACCAACATCGCGAGGAGACCGTCTCGCGCCTGCTCAGGGCAACGATATGGCGCCAGTCAGACCAAGCAGCAATACGATCCCGGGCAATAGGTTGGTCACTTGGTGCGTGACGATGCTGGCCAGTAGACCGCCGGAATAGAACCGTGCCAGCGCGATCGGGATGGCCACCACCACCAGCAGTGGAGCTCGGGCGAACTCGAGATGGGCCAATGCGAAGACCACGGTGGTAACCACCAGCGCCGCCCACCGACCCCAGCGCCGATCCACAGCACCCCAGAGCAGCCCGCGGTAGATGATCTCTTCGCACAGTGGCGCGACGAACACCACGACCAGAAAGACGACCAGCGCCCACGGCCAGGACGCCCGAACGCCACCGAAAATCCTTACTACAGCGGAATTCGCTTCTGGCCCAACGATAGCGGTGTAGACCAGCGACGCCGGAATCGTGACCAGCATTCCGCCGAAACCGAACATCAACCCGAGCCGCAGTCCGCGCCACGACCAGCGCAGCCGCAAGTCGGTGCGGAGGCCGTTGCCGCGGAGCCTGGTGATGAGGATGGCCAGCCCGGCGGCGACCACCGTGGGGGCGGCTAGCGCAAGGGCCAGCACCCCGGCAGACACCGGGCCGTGACCGGTAAGGACAACCGCTAACGAAGTCGAGGCGACCAGGAATACCAGCTCGACGACCAAGAAGGCCCCAAGTCCCCAGCGGTGACTGGGGGCTACGGTATCGGCACGGCCCGCTTCCACGGCTCCGACGGTATCGAAGTGTCACCGCCACCGGCGCTGACGTCGAGCCGGCGGACGGCCGGCTGCTACGCGCGCGGTACCTCGTCGGGCGGATCGGGTTCGGTCGATCGACGCGAAATATGTTGGCGACTGGCAACTTCCGGTGCTTGCCACGGTCTCAACTCTCACCGCCGTGTTGATCCGGACCGACGGATGTGTCGCCGAACCGACCATATCGTGGGCTTGCTGACGCGCTCATCAGTCGGTTCGGGTGGCCACGTGCAACCAGCCCCCGCTCAACACCCCGTGCTCGCCCGGAGTGTTTGACAGGCTTCGTGCAGGCGGGCCGGGGACAGCCGGGTGATGCGGCGTCGGAATGCGGTGCGTGGCAACGTATGAATGTTGTCGAAGTTGACGACGCAGTCGCTCGGAACACGGTTTTCGACGGCCGTGAGCTCCAATTCCGACACCAGGCCTCGGCGGGTGCGGGTTAGGGCCACCACAACGACCGCGCCGATGCGGTCTGCCACCGGATCTCTGGTAAGGACAAGTACTGGTCTGTCACCACCAGGTGTGGCGGCAAACCACAATTCACCGCGCCGCATCGGCCCAGTCGGCCCAGTCCTCCGCCGGCCCCCAGTCGGCGATCTCAGCCAGTGCGTTCTCGTCGTCCGTCAACGGTCGCTCGGTGTAGGCCTGGACATCCTGGTCCGCGGCCAGCGCGGCCAAGTGACGTCGCAGCGCATCGCGCAGCAGCTCGGAGCGGCCGATGTGTAGGCGACGCGCCCACGCGTCGGCCAGGTCGACGTCGTGGTCGTCGGCGCGGAAGCTGAGCATCGTCATACATCGAGTTTAGAGCGTATGACATTGTCGGCCGGCGAGCAGACGCATAAGCCCCCGCACGCTCGGCGTGTCGGGGGCTTATGCGACTGCTCGCCCGGGGCCGTCAGCGGTCGCCGAGCAGGCTGACCATCCCGGCCGCGTCGGGAATGACGTGCACGACATCCGACAGATCGGCGAACGCCGGGTCAGCCGAGACAAGAGCGGTCGCGCCGGCGCTTGCGGCAACCGCCGCGAGCACCGCGTCGCAGGCTTCAAGCCCTGGCGTTGTCTCGAACAGCGTCAGGCCGCGCTTCGAGGTGGCCTCGATTGATGGTGAGTAGCGGCGAGAGCAGTTCGGCATAGTCACACGGCCCAGCGCGGCGGCGTCGCTGCGGTCGCGCCGGCGGGCGCGTACGTGGACGAACTCCTGGATCACCTCGGCGGTGGTGGTCGCAGCGATGCGTTCGTCGGCGATTGCCGCGACGAGATCGCGGCAGGGATCGCGGAGTGGATGCTCGGCGCCTTTGGCATAGACGAGGACGGTGGTGTCGAGCACTATCATCCGCGGCGCGCCCGGAGGGCCTCGAGTTCCTGCTTCAGCTCCCGCGGCTCGGGAACGGACATGTCGGCGGCGTCGAGCAGGCGCCTGCCCGCGGACTTGCGGCGACCGGCGGGGCTGACGAGGCCTCGATCAATGGCCTCACGCACGACGGTTGCGACCGGGACGCCTCGCTCGCGCGCCACCGCGGTGATGCGGCGGTGGCACTCGTCGTCGAGCAGGATCTGGAGCCGATGCGCCAGACGCATGCTCATACATTTAGCATGCTGAAATTTGGGCGGCGGCTGCCATTGCGGTCGCGTTGACCCGCGGACGGCCCAGACGCTGCGGTTGTAGCGTCGATAGGCACGCGTATTAGGGAGGAACAATGCCGCAGCCAAGAACGCATCTGCCGATTCCCAGTGCTGCTCGCACCGGGCTGATCACGTATGACGCGAAGGATCCCGACAGCACCTATCCGCCGATCGAGCAGCTGCGCCCACCGGCGGGTGCCCCGAATGTGTTGCTGATCCTGCTTGACGATGTCGGGTTCGGTGCGTCGAGCGCGTTCGGAGGCCCATGCAGGACGTCGACGGCGGAACTGCTTGCCGGTAACGGGTTGCGGTACAACCGGTTTCACACCACCGCGCTGTGCTCGCCGACGCGTCAGGCGTTGTTAACTGGACGCAACCATCACTCCGCCGGCATGGGCGGTATCACCGAAATCGCCACCGGTGCACCGGGATACAGCTCAGTACTACCGAACACCATGTCGCCGATCGCGCGGACGCTAAAGCTCAACGGCTACAACACCGCCCAGTTCGGCAAGTGCCACGAAGTCCCGGTCTGGCAGACCAGCCCGGTCGGGCCGTTCGACGCGTGGCCCAGCGGCGGCGGTGGTTTCGAATACTTCTACGGGTTTATCGGTGGCGAGGCTAACCAGTGGTATCCGAGTCTGTACGAGGGCACCACGCCGGTCGAGGTGAACCGCACGCCCGAGGAGGGTTACCATTTCATGGCGGACATGACCGACAAGGCCCTCGGCTGGATCGGACAGCAGAAGGCACTGGCCCCCGACCGGCCGTTCTTCGTGTACTTCGCCCCGGGCGCCACCCACGCGCCCCACCACGTTCCGCGGGAGTGGGCCGACAAGTACCGGGGCCGCTTCGATGTGGGCTGGGACGCACTGCGAGAGGAAACCTTCGCCCGGCAAAAGGAACTCGGGGTGATCCCGGCGGACTGCCAGCTGACCGCGCGGCACGCCGAAATCCCGGCGTGGGACGACATGCCGGAGGACCTCAAACCCGTGCTATGCCGGCAGATGGAGGTCTACGCGGGCTTTCTGGAATACACCGACCACCACGTCGGCCGGCTCGTCGACGGCCTGCAGCGCCTCGGTGTGCTCGACGACACGCTGGTGTTCTACATCATCGACGACAACGGCGCCTCGGCCGAGGGCACGATCAACGGCACCTACAACGAGATGTTGAACTTCAACGGCCTGGCCGACATCGAGACGCCGCGGTTCATGACCGACCGGCTCGACAAGTTCGGCGGGCCGGAGTCCTACAACCACTATTCGGTGGGTTGGGCGCATGCGATGGATACCCCCTATCAGTGGACCAAACAAGTGGCCTCGCACTGGGGTGGCACGCGTAACGGCACGATTGTGCACTGGCCCAACGGAATTGCCGCCAAGGGGGAGATGCGCTGGCAGTTTCACCACGTCATCGACGTGGCGCCGACCATCCTGGAGGCGGCGGGGTTGCCGGAACCGTTATTCGTCAACGGCGTGCAGCAACACCCCATCGAAGGGGTCAGCATGGCCTATTCGTTCGACGACGCGCAGGCGCCGGATCGGCACGAGACGCAGTATTTCGAGATGTTCGGAAACCGGGGCATCTACCACAAGGGTTGGACCGCGGTGACCAAGCACAAGACGCCGTGGATTTTGGTTGGCGAGCAGACCGTCGCGTTCGACGACGACGTGTGGGAGCTCTACGACACCACCAAGGATTGGAGCCAGGCCAAAGACTTGGCCAAGGAGATGCCGGAAAAGCTGCATGAGCTGCAGCGGCTGTGGCTGATCGAGGCGACGCGCTACAACGTGCTTCCGCTGGACGACGACACCGCCAGCCGCATCAACCCCGATCTGGCGGGCAGGCCGGTGCTCATCAGGGGCAACACCCAGGTGCTGTTTTCGAACATGGGCCGGTTGTCGGAGAACTGTGTGCTCAACCTCAAGAACAAATCGCACACGGTGACCGCTGAGGTCGAGGTGCCCGAGACCGGTGCTGAGGGCGTGATCGTCGCGCAGGGCGCCAGCATCGGCGGCTGGAGCCTGTATGCCAACGACGGCAAGCTCAAGTACTGCTACAACCTGGGTGGTATCAAGCACTTCTACGCCGAGTCCGCCGACCCGCTGCCGGCCGGCGCCCATCAGGTGCGCATGGAATTCGCTTATGCCGGTGGCGGTTTGGGCAAGGGCGGCGAGGTAACTCTTTATGTCGACGGCCAACAGGTCGGCGAAGGACATGTCGAAGCCACCCTTGCCATCGTCTTCTCGGCCGACGACGGCTGCGATGTCGGCATGGATTCGGGCTCGCCCGTCTCACCCGACTATGCCCCGGGGAGTAACGCGTTCAACGGGCGGATCAAGGGCGTGCAGCTCGCGATCGCCGAGGCCGCCGCTGCTGCGGGCCATCTGGTCGACCCGGAGCACGCGATCCGCATCGCGCTGGCGCGCCAATAGGGCCGCACAGTCAAACGGGGAGGGGACGGCGATGGAAAAGTCACGGTGCCACGCTGTCGCACATGGAGGTGGGTGTGCGGGATCTGCGAAATCGCACAAGTCAGGTGGTCGATGCGGTCAAGGCCGGGGTGCCGGTGACTCTCACGGTACACGGGGAGCCGGTCGCCGATATCGTGCCGCATCGGCGCCGCATCCGCTGGCTGTCGGGGCGCATCTGCGCGATGAGCTCGCCAAGCGCTCGGCCGACCCGCGCCTCACCGATGAACTCAACGACTTGGCCGGTCATACCCTCGACGACCTGTGACCGAGGGCGAGGTCGGGGTAGGCCTGCTAGATACGTCGGTCTTCATTGCGCGCGAGAGCGGCGGTGCAATCGCGGACCTGCCTGAACGCGTGGCGCTTTCGGTTATGACGATCGGTGAGCTGCAACTCGGTCTGCTCAATGCTGGCGATTCGGCGACCCGATCACGACGCGCCGACACCCTCGCGCTAGCGCGCACGGCCGATCAGATCCCTGTCAGTGAAGCGGTGATGATTTCGTTGGCTCGACTCGTCGCGGACTGCCGAGCCGCGGGCGTGCGGCGGTCGGTGAAGCTGACCGACGCTCTCATTGCGGCAACCGCGGAGATCAAGGTGTGACACCGAGGACTGATGAAGGTGCCGCTGCACCCTGCCTGATGCCTGACGTCACGATGCCCGTGAAGCGTGGTGATGCCCGGGGAGCTTTGGGTGTGGGTCCAGCTTTGTTCGTGGTGAGCGTGAGCAGCTCGCTGGTGAGGGCCAGGAGCTGTCGTTGCACGGCGGATTGATCGATTCGACCGCATCCATCTGGAGCTACTGCCCCAGACCGGACTCGCAGCCTTGGCAAGCCGCTACGCGGGCATTCTCACCTGAGGCAACGAAGGGCGCTATGCGCGCATTGTGGGTGAGTCAACGCGAGGACTTGACGGCAGACGCTAAACGGGTCAATCTGTTGGGCAGCATGCGCCGCATGTGGCCAAAGGAAGTCGAGATCGCCAGCTAGCGCCGATATCCGGGGATGGTTATTGCCGGGTATTTGAGGAATGCGCCGTCCTGCGCTATTGTTGGACGTTGCGCTGGCTACTTCCTGCCCACCTCACCCGCCACTTGACACCGTGGTCTTAGTCTGAGCCCAGTTTGCGGCTCAGCGGTTTAGTTGCGTGCGTGAGATCCGGACAGATCGTTCGCCGGCCGAAACCGACAAAATTATCGCGGCGAACGGGCCCGTGGGCACCGCTCCTCTAAGGGCTCTCGTTGGTCGCATGAAGTGCTGGAAGGATGCATCTTGGCAGATTCCCGCCAGAGCAAAACAGCCGCTAGTCCTAGTCCGAGTCGCCCGCAAAGTTCCTCGAATAACTCCGTACCCGGAGCGCCAAACCGGGTCTCCTTCGCTAAGCTGCGCGAACCACTTGAGGTTCCGGGACTCCTTGACGTCCAGACCGATTCGTTCGAGTGGCTGATCGGTTCGCCGCGCTGGCGCGAATCCGCCGCCGAGCGGGGTGATGTCAACCCAGTGGGTGGCCTGGAAGAGGTGCTCTACGAGCTGTCTCCGATCGAGGACTTCTCCGGGTCGATGTCGTTGTCGTTCTCTGACCCTCGTTTCGACGATGTCAAGGCACCCGTCGACGAGTGCAAAGACAAGGACATGACGTACGCGGCTCCACTGTTCGTCACCGCCGAGTTCATCAACAACAACACCGGTGAGATCAAGAGTCAGACGGTGTTCATGGGTGACTTCCCGATGATGACCGAGAAGGGCACGTTCATCATCAACGGGACCGAGCGTGTGGTGGTCAGCCAGCTGGTGCGGTCGCCCGGGGTGTACTTCGACGAGACCATTGACAAGTCCACCGACAAGACGCTGCACAGCGTCAAGGTGATCCCGAGCCGCGGCGCGTGGCTCGAGTTTGACGTCGACAAGCGCGACACCGTCGGCGTGCGCATCGACCGCAAACGCCGGCAACCGGTCACCGTGCTGCTCAAGGCGCTGGGCTGGACCAGCGAGCAGATTGTCGAGCGGTTCGGGTTCTCCGAGATCATGCGATCGACGCTGGAGAAGGACAACACCGTCGGCACCGACGAGGCGCTGTTGGACATCTACCGCAAGCTGCGTCCGGGCGAGCCCCCGACCAAAGAGTCAGCGCAGACGCTGTTGGAAAACTTGTTCTTCAAGGAGAAGCGCTACGACCTGGCCCGCGTCGGTCGCTATAAGGTCAACAAGAAGCTCGGGCTGCATGTCGGCGAGCCCATCACGTCGTCGACGCTGACCGAAGAAGACGTCGTGGCCACCATCGAATATCTGGTCCGCTTGCACGAGGGTCAGACCACGATGACCGTTCCGGGCGGCGTCGAGGTGCCGGTGGAAACCGACGACATCGACCACTTCGGCAACCGCCGCCTGCGTACGGTCGGCGAGCTGATCCAAAACCAGATCCGGGTCGGCATGTCGCGGATGGAGCGGGTGGTCCGGGAGCGGATGACCACCCAGGACGTGGAGGCGATCACACCGCAGACGTTGATCAACATCCGGCCGGTGGTCGCCGCGATCAAGGAGTTCTTCGGCACCAGCCAGCTGAGCCAATTCATGGACCAGAACAACCCGCTGTCGGGGTTGACCCACAAGCGCCGACTGTCGGCGCTGGGGCCCGGCGGTCTGTCACGTGAGCGTGCCGGGCTGGAGGTCCGCGACGTGCACCCGTCGCACTACGGCCGGATGTGCCCGATCGAAACCCCTGAGGGGCCCAACATCGGTCTGATCGGCTCGCTGTCGGTGTACGCGCGGGTCAACCCGTTCGGGTTCATCGAAACGCCGTACCGCAAGGTGGTCGACGGCGTGGTTAGCGACGAGATCGTGTACCTGACCGCCGACGAGGAGGACCGCCACGTGGTGGCACAGGCCAATTCGCCGATCGATGCGGACGGTCGCTTCGTCGAGCCGCGCGTGCTGGTCCGCCGCAAGGCGGGCGAGGTGGAGTACGTGCCCTCGTCTGAGGTGGACTACATGGACGTCTCGCCCCGCCAGATGGTGTCGGTGGCCACCGCGATGATTCCCTTCCTGGAGCACGACGACGCCAACCGTGCCCTCATGGGGGCAAACATGCAGCGCCAGGCGGTGCCGCTGGTCCGTAGCGAGGCCCCGCTGGTGGGCACCGGGATGGAGCTGCGCGCGGCGATCGACGCCGGCGACGTCGTCGTCGCCGAAGAAAGCGGCGTCATCGAGGAGGTGTCGGCCGACTACATCACTGTGATGCACGACAACGGCACCCGGCGTACCTACCGGATGCGCAAGTTTGCCCGGTCCAACCACGGCACTTGCGCCAACCAGTGCCCCATCGTGGACGCGGGCGACCGAGTCGAGGCCGGTCAGGTGATCGCCGACGGTCCCTGTACTGACGACGGCGAGATGGCGCTGGGCAAGAACCTGCTGGTGGCCATCATGCCGTGGGAGGGCCACAACTACGAGGACGCGATCATCCTGTCCAACCGCCTGGTCGAAGAGGACGTGCTCACCTCGATCCACATCGAGGAGCATGAGATCGATGCTCGCGACACCAAGCTGGGTGCGGAGGAGATCACCCGCGACATCCCGAACATCTCCGACGAGGTGCTCGCCGACCTGGATGAGCGGGGCATCGTGCGCATCGGTGCCGAGGTTCGCGACGGGGACATCCTGGTCGGCAAGGTCACCCCGAAGGGTGAGACCGAGCTGACGCCGGAGGAGCGGCTGCTGCGTGCCATCTTCGGTGAGAAGGCCCGCGAGGTGCGCGACACTTCGCTGAAGGTGCCGCACGGCGAATCCGGCAAGGTGATCGGCATTCGGGTGTTTTCCCGCGAGGACGAGGACGAGTTGCCGGCCGGTGTCAACGAGCTGGTGCGTGTGTATGTGGCTCAGAAACGCAAGATCTCCGACGGTGACAAGCTGGCCGGCCGGCACGGCAACAAGGGCGTGATCGGCAAGATCCTGCCGGTTGAGGACATGCCGTTCCTTGCCGACGGCACCCCGGTGGACATTATTTTGAACACCCACGGCGTGCCGCGACGGATGAACATCGGCCAGATTTTGGAGACCCACCTGGGTTGGTGTGCCCACAGCGGCTGGAAGGTCGACGCCGCCAAGGGGGTTCCGGACTGGGCCGCCAGGCTGCCCGACGAACTGCTCGAGGCGCAGCCGAACGCCATTGTGTCGACGCCGGTGTTCGACGGCGCCCAGGAGGCCGAGCTGCAGGGCCTGTTGTCGTGCACGCTGCCCAACCGCGACGGTGACGTGCTGGTCGACGCCGACGGCAAGGCCATGCTCTTCGACGGGCGCAGCGGCGAGCCGTTCCCGTACCCGGTCACGGTTGGCTACATGTACATCATGAAGCTGCACCACCTGGTGGACGACAAGATCCACGCCCGCTCCACCGGGCCGTACTCGATGATCACCCAGCAGCCGCTGGGCGGTAAGGCGCAGTTCGGTGGCCAGCGGTTCGGGGAGATGGAGTGCTGGGCCATGCAGGCCTACGGTGCTGCCTACACCCTGCAGGAGCTGTTGACCATCAAGTCCGATGACACCGTCGGCCGCGTCAAGGTGTACGAGGCGATCGTCAAGGGTGAGAACATCCCGGAGCCGGGCATCCCCGAGTCGTTCAAGGTGCTGCTCAAAGAACTGCAGTCGCTGTGCCTCAACGTCGAGGTGCTATCGAGTGACGGTGCGGCGATCGAACTGCGCGAAGGTGAGGACGAGGACCTGGAGCGGGCCGCGGCCAACCTGGGAATCAATCTGTCCCGCAACGAATCCGCAAGTGTCGAGGATCTTGCGTAAAGCTGTCGCAAAATTACTAAACCCGTTAGGGGAAAGGGAGTTACGTGCTCGACGTCAACTTCTTCGATGAACTCCGCATCGGTCTTGCTACCGCGGAGGACATCAGGCAATGGTCCTATGGCGAGGTCAAAAAGCCGGAGACGATCAACTACCGCACGCTTAAGCCGGAGAAGGACGGCCTGTTCTGCGAGAAGATCTTCGGGCCGACTCGCGACTGGGAATGCTACTGCGGCAAGTACAAGCGGGTGCGCTTCAAGGGCATCATCTGCGAGCGCTGCGGCGTCGAGGTGACCCGCGCCAAGGTGCGTCGTGAGCGGATGGGCCACATCGAGCTTGCCGCGCCCGTCACCCACATCTGGTACTTCAAGGGTGTGCCCTCGCGGCTGGGGTATCTGCTGGACCTGGCCCCGAAGGACCTGGAGAAGATCATCTACTTCGCTGCCTACGTGATCACCTCGGTCGACGAGGAGATGCGCCACAATGAGCTCTCCACGCTCGAGGCCGAAATGGCGGTGGAGCGCAAGGCCGTCGAAGACCAGCGCGACGGCGAACTAGAGGCCCGGGCGCAAAAGCTGGAGGCCGACCTGGCCGAGCTGGAGGCCGAGGGCGCCAAGGCCGATGCGCGGCGCAAGGTTCGCGACGGCGGCGAGCGCGAGATGCGCCAGATCCGTGACCGCGCGCAGCGTGAGCTGGACCGGTTGGAGGACATCTGGAGCACTTTCACCAAGCTGGCGCCCAAGCAGCTGATCGTCGACGAAAACCTCTACCGCGAACTCGTCGACCGCTACGGCGAGTACTTCACCGGTGCCATGGGCGCGGAGTCGATCCAGAAGCTGATCGAGAACTTCGACATCGACGCCGAAGCCGAGTCGCTGCGGGATGTCATCCGAAACGGCAAGGGGCAGAAGAAGCTTCGCGCCCTCAAGCGGCTGAAGGTGGTTGCGGCGTTCCAACAGTCGGGCAACTCGCCGATGGGCATGGTGCTCGACGCCGTCCCGGTGATCCCGCCGGAGCTGCGCCCGATGGTGCAGCTCGACGGCGGCCGGTTCGCCACGTCCGACTTGAACGACCTGTACCGCAGGGTGATCAACCGCAACAACCGGCTGAAAAGGCTGATCGATCTGGGTGCGCCGGAAATCATCGTCAACAACGAGAAGCGGATGCTGCAGGAATCCGTGGACGCGCTGTTCGACAATGGCCGCCGCGGCCGGCCCGTCACCGGGCCGGGCAACCGTCCGCTCAAGTCGCTTTCCGATCTGCTCAAGGGCAAGCAGGGCCGGTTCCGGCAGAACCTGCTCGGCAAGCGTGTCGACTACTCGGGCCGGTCGGTCATCGTGGTCGGCCCGCAGCTCAAGCTGCACCAGTGCGGTCTGCCCAAGCTGATGGCGCTGGAGCTGTTCAAGCCGTTCGTGATGAAGCGGCTGGTGGACCTCAACCATGCGCAGAACATCAAGAGCGCCAAGCGCATGGTGGAGCGCCAGCGCCCCCAAGTGTGGGATGTGCTCGAAGAGGTCATCGCCGAGCACCCGGTGTTGCTGAACCGCGCACCCACCCTGCACCGGTTGGGTATCCAGGCCTTCGAGCCAATGCTGGTGGAAGGCAAGGCCATTCAGCTGCACCCGTTGGTGTGTGAGGCGTTCAATGCCGACTTCGACGGTGACCAGATGGCCGTGCACCTGCCTTTGAGCGCCGAAGCGCAGGCCGAGGCTCGCATTTTGATGTTGTCCTCCAACAACATCCTGTCGCCGGCATCTGGGCGTCCGTTGGCCATGCCGCGGCTGGACATGGTGACCGGGCTGTACTACCTGACCACCGAGGTCCCCGGGGACACCGGCGAATACCAGCCGGCCAGCGGGGATCACCCGGAGACTGGTGTCTACTCTTCGCCGGCCGAAGCGATCATGGCGGCCGACCGCGGTGTCTTGAGCGTGCGGGCCAAGATCAAGGTGCGGCTGACCCAGCTGCGGCCGCCGGTCGAGATCGAGGCCGAGCTATTCGGCCACAGCGGCTGGCAGCCGGGCGATGCGTGGATGGCCGAGACCACGCTGGGCCGGGTGATGTTCAACGAGCTGCTGCCGCTGGGTTATCCGTTCGTCAACAAGCAGATGCACAAGAAGGTGCAGGCCGCCATCATCAACGACCTGGCCGAGCGTTACCCGATGATCGTGGTCGCCCAGACCGTCGACAAGCTCAAGGACGCCGGCTTCTACTGGGCCACCCGCAGCGGCGTGACGGTGTCGATGGCCGACGTGCTGGTGCCGCCGCGCAAGAAGGAGATCCTCGACCACTACGAGGAGCGCGCGGACAAGGTCGAAAAGCAGTTCCAGCGTGGCGCTTTGAACCACGACGAGCGCAACGAGGCGCTGGTGGAGATTTGGAAGGAAGCCACCGACGAGGTCGGTCAGGCGTTGCGGGAGCACTACCCCGACGACAACCCGATCATCACCATCGTCGACTCCGGCGCCACCGGCAACTTCACCCAGACTCGAACGCTGGCCGGTATGAAGGGCCTGGTGACCAACCCGAAGGGTGAGTTCATCCCGCGTCCGGTCAAGTCCTCCTTCCGTGAGGGCCTGACCGTGCTGGAGTACTTCATCAACACCCACGGCGCTCGAAAGGGCTTGGCGGACACCGCGTTGCGCACCGCCGACTCCGGCTACCTGACCCGACGTCTGGTGGACGTGTCCCAGGACGTGATCGTGCGCGAGCACGACTGCCAGACCGAGCGCGGCATCGTCGTCGAGCTGGCCGAGCGTGCACCCGACGGCACGCTGATCCGCGACCCGTACATCGAAACCTCGGCCTACGCGCGGACCCTGGGCACCGACGCGGTCGACGAGGCCGGCAACGTCATCGTCGAGCGTGGTCAAGACCTGGGCGATCCGGAGATTGACGCTCTGTTGGCTGCTGGTATTACCCAGGTCAAGGTGCGTTCGGTGCTGACGTGTGCCACCAGCACCGGCGTGTGCGCGACCTGCTACGGGCGTTCCATGGCCACCGGCAAGCTGGTCGACATCGGTGAAGCCGTCGGCATCGTGGCCGCCCAGTCCATCGGCGAACCCGGCACCCAGCTGACCATGCGCACCTTCCACCAGGGTGGCGTCGGTGAGGACATCACCGGTGGTCTGCCCCGGGTGCAGGAGCTGTTCGAGGCCCGGGTACCGCGTGGCAAGGCGCCGATCGCCGACGTCACCGGCCGGGTTCGGCTCGAGGACGGCGAGCGGTTCTACAAGATCACCATCGTTCCTGACGACGGCGGTGAGGAAGTGGTCTACGACAAGATCTCCAAGCGGCAGCGGCTGCGGGTGTTCAAGCACGAAGACGGTTCCGAACGGGTGCTCTCCGATGGCGACCACGTCGAGGTGGGCCAGCAGCTGATGGAAGGCTCGGCCGACCCGCATGAGGTGCTGCGGGTGCAGGGCCCCCGCGAGGTGCAGATACACCTGGTTCGCGAGGTCCAGGAGGTCTACCGCGCCCAAGGTGTGTCGATCCACGACAAGCACATCGAGGTGATCGTTCGCCAGATGCTGCGCCGGGTGACCATCATCGACTCGGGCTCGACGGAGTTTTTGCCTGGCTCGCTGATCGACCGCGCGGAGTTCGAGGCAGAGAACCGCCGAGTGGTGGCCGAGGGCGGTGAGCCCGCGGCCGGCCGTCCGGTGCTGATGGGCATCACGAAGGCGTCGCTGGCCACCGACTCGTGGCTGTCGGCGGCGTCGTTCCAGGAGACCACTCGCGTGCTGACCGATGCGGCGATCAACTGCCGCAGCGATAAGCTCAACGGTCTGAAGGAAAACGTGATCATCGGCAAGCTGATCCCGGCCGGTACCGGTATCAACCGCTACCGCAACATCGCGGTGCAGCCCACCGAGGAGGCCCGCGCTGCGGCGTACACCATCCCGTCGTATGAGGATCAGTACTACAGCCCGGACTTCGGTGCGGCCACCGGTGCTGCCGTCCCGCTGGACGACTACGGCTACAGCGACTACCGCTAGGTGGGCGAGCAGACGCAGAATCGCACGCGAAATGCCTGCGCGATGCGATTCTGCGTCTGCTCGCCGTGGTGGATGAGCCGGTCTTGCATCGCCGATGCGGGAAACCCATGCATGCGTTGGGGCACGACGCCGGCCTGGCCGCCAGATTGGCGCTGCCCGCCGCCCCGTTCAACATGAGTGGCAATCCCGCCATCTGCCTGCCTGCGGGGGACACGTCGTGAGGAACCCCGGTCGGGGTTTAGTTTATCGGCCGTGAATTCGCCGAACGGTTGCTCGTCCAAGCCGGCCACGCATTCCAGCAGGCCACTGCGTTCCATCGCCGACGCCCAGGCATGGCCTGGGTTGGTGATTGCGGCCGCCGAGTCAAACAACCGTGAACTCGCGCGTCGTCGCGCTGAACGCTGTAAGCATGCCGTTGCGATCGCGTGCGGTGCCGTGGTGGACGATGCGGTATTGCCCGGGCGTGGTATCGCCGGGAACATCCCAGCGAATGCTGACATGCGATCCGGCCCGCCCTTGGCGCTGCCAGCGAAAGCTCGTGGCCCAGTCGCCGTCGTCAGCAATCCGCACCCAGCTGGCACCTTCCCGGCGGACCACTTCGAGGTAGGTGCCGCCGCGGCGCAGATCGTTATTGGGCAGCGCGCTGACGAAAACGGCTTCCACCGCCTGACCCGGTCGGTACGTCGCCGAGGGCTCGGCGATGACCGCTCCGAACGACCCGGCATCGGCGGGCGCGCCGCGCACCCAGCTCAGCTCCCGGGTGGGCCGCGGCCGGCGACCGAGCGTCACCGGACGGCCGTCGCGCATGGCCTCGGCGAGTTCGGCCACGGTCTGCATGAGGGCGCACAGTTCCCATCGACCGAACAACGTGCTGCCGCCCTCGTAGCGCTGTTCGAGATACTCTTCGGGCGTTGTCACGTAATGGATGTAGGCGTTGGTGTAGCCCACGCAGAGCACGTCGGCCAGGTCGGCGCCAACAATCGAAGCCACCATGCGGCGCAGCCTAAGCCCCGCGACGATGGTCGGTTCGCCCGGAATACCGATCAGATAGAGGCGACCGATTCGCACGAGCTGAACGGGAACAATTTCCTGGACAAAGGGGTGTATCCGGTTCGGCAGGCGTGCGGGCATCACAATGCCTTTGGGGGCCTGTGCCGCTGCCGTCGGCCTTGCCAGCCGGTACATGGCGCGGGATAGTCTGTCCCAGAACGGGTTTCGCCCTTGGCGAAAGCCATGGAAGCCCGGGCCCTCGTCGGTGCCTGCCATGGCCCCGGCGCCAAACATCGGACGCCCGGTGCGGCGCTCTTCACCGTCTGGTGTGTACTCGCCGCGCACGAGCACAGAACCGAGATCGACATAGGTGAACCGGGCATCAATGCCAGCGCCGATGGGCGTCGCTCCGCTCAACTGCGTGAAAGCATCCTCGAACTGGCACAACCCGGTACGACGGGTGTTGTCGAATTCCCGGTCTGGTGGGGCCTCGGGAGAAAGGGGCCCGTCGACATTCGGGCTCATGTCGCCCGGATTCGTCTGTGCGAAGGCGGCGATGAAGTCGGGCTGGCCGGCGAGATAATCCGCGCCGCCCACGGTGCGTTCCCAGTGATAGGCCGCGAAACCCTTGTTGTCTCCGGAGATGAGGTGGTTGCGATTCGTCATGCTCGTACCGTGGGTAGCGAAGAAATGGATCACGCCCACGGTGGCCTCGCCCCGGTCGATACGCACGAGCGTGGTATGCGGGTCGACGCGTTTCGGGAAGAACGCCTTGTCGGCCGGCGGGTTGCGGTCGAACGCTGATGGGGATCGATTGATGCTTGCGCCGTACAGCTCGCCGTGCGAGAGCGAAACCTCGGCGGGCGCCACATCGGCATGCGCATGTTCCACCGATTCGACAATTCCGTCGACGATCGCCGCAAAGGTTGCCGGCCGAAAGCCGCTCGTGGTCAGGTTGTACAGCAGGTATCCGCAGTACCCGCCAGGCCCGGCGTGGGTGTGGGTCGCCGTGATCAGTGTGTTCTGCTCCGAGTAGGTATCGCCATACAAATCGGCCAACCGGCGCAGCACTTCCTCATTCACGTTTTGCATGGGCAGCGGCAGTTCGGCGACAATCAGCAGCAACCGCGCGTCCCCGTCCTGGGAATCGTCCCGGAACACAAACGCCCGTGACCTAAGTCGCTGGTGAATGCCGGCGGTGCGCTGGTCGGACTTGCCGTAGCCGAGCATGCCGCAGTCCGCCGCCTCACCAGTGATGTCGGCGATGCCGCGCCCTACACTAAGCATTGCCTAATCCTCCGCACCAGCAGCAAATTTCACGAGCGCTGACTACGCGCTGCTCCGGGGAAACGTATCCCACAAGGAGAAACACTTTATGCGCCGGGGCCCACGAATACGGACGGCAGCATCCCGTGCCGCGGCTGGCCGGACGTGATCCGAGGGTGTGGGTCTCACCAGATCGGTCTCACTAGACTTGGGTTGTGCTCATTGGTTCGCATGTCAGCCCAACCGATCCGCTGGCCGCAGCGGAGGCCGAAGGCGCTGACGTAGTGCAGATTTTCCTTGGCAATCCGCAGAGCTGGAAGGCTCCCAAGCCGCGGGACGACGCCGCCGCGCTGAAAGCCGCGACCCTGCCCATCTACGTGCATGCGCCCTACCTGATCAACCTTGCGTCGGCGAACAATCGCGTGCGGATCCCGTCGCGCAAGATCCTGCAAGAGACCTGTGCTGCGGCGGCCGACATTGGCGCAGCGGCGGTGATCGTGCACGGTGGGCACGTCGCCGACGACAACGACATCGACAAGGGCTTCCAGCGCTGGCGCAAGGCGCTGGACCGGCTGGAAACCGAGGTTCCCGTCTACCTGGAAAACACCGCCGGCGGCGATCACGCGATGGCGCGCCGCTTCGACACCATCGCCCGGCTCTGGGACGTCATCGGCGACACCGGAATCGGGTTTTGCCTGGACACCTGCCACACCTGGGCGGCCGGCGAGGCGCTGACCGATGCCGTCGATCGGATCAAAGCAATTACCGGCCGCATCGATCTGGTGCACTGCAACGACTCCAGGGACGAAGCGGGATCGGGCCGTGACCGCCACGCCAACCTCGGCAGCGGCCAGATTGATCCTGACCTGCTGGTGGCTGCCGTCAAGGCGGCCGGCGCGCCGGTGATCTGCGAAACCGCCGACCAAGGTCGCAAGGACGACATCGCGTTTCTGCGGGAAAGAACCGGCAGCTGACTTCAAGCCCCGCGGCACCTACCGTTGACTTATGCTCCGCAGGGTCGCCATACTGCTCGCCGCTGTGCTTGCGTTCGCGGGCTGCTCGGGGGGAACGAGGTTGGCGGCGGGCTTCGGCAATGGCAATAGCGTGCACACCCTCGATGTCGATGGAGCCGGCCGCAGCTACCGGCTTTATAAGCCCGTCGGGTTGCCGTCCTCGGCGCCGCTGGTCGTCATGTTGCACGGCGGGTTCGGCAGCGCCAAGCAAGCCGAAAGGTCTTATGGCTGGGACGAATTGGCCGACTCCGAGAAGTTCCTCGTCGCCTACCCCGATGGCTATCACAGGGCTTGGAATGCCAATGGCGGAGGCTGCTGCGGCCGGCCCGCACGTGAAGGCGTCGACGACATCGGCTTCGTCCGCGCGGTCGTCGCCGACATCGCCAACAATGTCAGCATCGACCCCGCCCGGGTCTACGTCACGGGCATGAGCAACGGTGCCATCATGTCCTACACGCTGGCCTGCAACACCAGCATCTTCGCGGCGATCGGCGTCGTTTCGGGCACGCAACTAGACCCCTGTCAGTCCCCGCGTCCGGTGTCGGTCATCCACATCCATGGCACGGCCGATCCGCTGGTCCGCTACCACGGCGGGCCCGGCGCCGGGTTCGCGCGCATCGACGGTCCGCCGGTGCCCGATCTCAATGCGTTCTGGCGCGAGGTCAACCGGTGCGGCGCGCTGGATACCACGACCGAAGGTCCGGTCACCACATCGGGCGCCACATGCGCCGACAATCGCCGTGTCGTGCTGCTCACCGTCGATGACGCCGGCCACCGATGGCCGTCATTTGCCACCCAGACACTGTGGCGATTCTTTGCAGCGCACTTCAGATGAGGACAAAACCATCCGTTACATTCTCTTGTGCAGTTGTAGAAAAAACGTAACATGGTGGCATGTCAGATACGCATGTCGTCACCAACCAGGTTCCGCCCTTGGAGAACTACAATCCCGCGTCATCCCCGGTGCTCATCGAGGCTCTGATCCAGGAGGGTGGCCAGTGGGGCCTGGATGAAGTAAACGAGGTCGGGGCAATTTCTGCCAGCTGCCAAGCCCAACGCTGGGGAGAGCTTGCAGACCGCAACCGGCCCATCCTGCATACCCACGACGCTTACGGGTACCGGGTCGATGAGGTGGAGTACGACCCGGCCTACCACGAGCTGATGCGTACCGCGATCACCCATGGCATGCACGCCGCACCGTGGGCTGACGACCGCCCGGGTGCGCACGTGGTGCGAGCGGCCAAGACATCGGTGTGGACCGTCGAGCCGGGCCATATCTGCCCCATCTCGATGACCTACGCCGTCGTTCCGGCGCTGCGGTATAACTCCGAGCTGGCTGCGGTCTACGAGCCGCTGCTGACCAGTCGTGAGTACGACCCGGAGCTGAAGCCGGCGACCACGAAGGCCGGCATCACCGCCGGCATGTCGATGACCGAGAAGCAGGGTGGCTCCGACGTGCGCGCTGGCACCACCCAGGCGACCCCGAATGCGGACGGCAGCTACAGCTTGACCGGCCACAAGTGGTTCACTTCGGCGCCGATGTGCGACATCTTCCTGGTGCTCGCGCAGGCACCGGACGGGCTGTCGTGCTTCCTGCTGCCGCGGGTGCTGCCCGACGGCACCCGCAACCGAATGTTCTTGCAGCGGCTCAAGGACAAGCTCGGCAACCACGCAAACGCCTCGAGCGAGGTCGAATACGACGGTGCCGTCGCGTGGCTGGTGGGCGAGGAGGGCCGCGGCGTGCCGACCATCATCGAGATGGTCAACCTCACCCGGCTGGACTGCGCTCTGGGCAGTGCCACCAGCATGCGCACCGGCCTAACCCGCGCCGTCCACCATGCCCAGCATCGGAAGGCGTTCGGCGCCTACCTGATCGACCAGCCGTTGATGCGCAACGTGCTGGCCGACCTGGCGGTGGAGGCCGAGGCCGCCACCATCGTGGCAATGCGGATGGCCGGTGCCACCGACAACGCGGTGCGCGGGAACGAGACCGAAGCGCTGCTGCGTCGCATCGGCCTGGCGGCCGCCAAGTACTGGGTGTGCAAGCGCTCCACCGCTCACGCCGCCGAAGCGCTGGAGTGCCTGGGCGGCAACGGTTATGTCGAGGATTCCGGGATGCCCCGGCTCTACCGGGAGGCGCCGTTGATGGGCATCTGGGAGGGCTCGGGCAATGTCAGCGCGCTAGATACCTTGCGCGCCATGGCAACCCGGCCCGCATGCGTCGAGGTGCTGTTTGACGAGCTGGCCCGCAGCGCAGGCCAGGACCCCAGGCTGGACGGCCACGTCGAAAGGCTGCGTCCGCAGCTGGGCGATCTTGACACGATCGGTTATCGAGCCCGCAAGATTGCCGAAGACATCTGCCTGGCGTTGCAGGGATCGTTGTTGGTGCGCCACGGACATCCCGCCGTCGCCGAGGCGTTTCTGGCCACTCGGCTCGGCGGCCAGTGGGGCGGAGCGTACGGCACCATGCCGGCCGGTCTGGATCTCGCGCCCATCCTCGAGCGTGCGCTGGTAAAAGGCTGAGCGGCCGCTGATGACACACGCGATCAGGCCGGTCGATTTCGACAACCTGAAGACGATGACCTATGAGGTCACCGGTCGGATTGCGCGGATCACCTTCAACCGGCCGGAGAAGGGCAACGCGATCATCGCAGACACCCCGCTGGAGTTGTCTGCTCTGGTGGAGCGTGCCGATCTGGATCCAGGCGTGCATGTCATTCTGGTGTCCGGTCGCGGCGAGGGATTCTGTGCCGGCTTCGACCTGTCCGCCTACGCCGAGGGGTCGTCGTCGACCGGGGGCGGCGGCGCATACCAAGGCACGGTGCTAGATGGCAAGACCCAGGCCGTCAACCACCTACCGAACCAGCCGTGGGACCCGATGATCGACTACCAGATGATGAGCCGGTTCGTGCGCGGATTCGCCAGTCTGATGCATGCCGACAAGCCGACGGTGGTCAAGATCCACGGCTACTGCGTGGCCGGCGGCACCGACATCGCGCTGCACGCCGATCAGGTGATCGCCGCCGCCGACGCCAAGATCGGCTACCCGCCCACCCGGGTGTGGGGGGTGCCGGCGGCGGGCCTGTGGGCGCACCGGCTCGGCGACCAGCGGGCCAAACGGCTGCTGTTCACCGGCGATTGCATCACCGGCGCGCAGGCCGCCGAGTGGGGCCTGGCGGTCGAGGCGCCGGAGCCGGCTGACCTCGACGAGCGGACCGAGCGACTGGTGGCCCGGATCGCCGCACTGCCGGTCAATCAATTGATCATGGTCAAGCTCGCGCTCAATTCCGCTCTGCTGCAACAGGGTGTGGCCACCAGCAGGATGGTCAGCACCGTGTTCGACGGCGCCGCTCGGCACACACCCGAGGGGCACGCGTTTGTCGCCGACGCGGTCGAGCACGGCTTCCGGGATGCGGTGCGGCGCCGTGACGAGCCGTTTGGCGACTACGGCCGTCAAGCATCGCGGGTGTAACCATGCCGGCCATGACCGCCCGTTCGGTGGTACTCAGCGTGCTGCTCGGTGCTCATCCCGCGTGGGCCACCGCAAGCGAATTGATCCAGCTGACAGCGGATTTCGGTATCAAGGAGACGACGTTGCGGGTCGCGCTGACCCGCATGGTCGGTGCCGGGGATCTGGTCCGGTCCGCGGACGGCTACCGGCTCTCGGATCGGTTGCTGGCCCGCCAGCGCCGACAAGATGAGGCCATGCGCCCACGGACCCGCGCTTGGCACGGAAACTGGCACATGCTGATTGTCACCAGCATCGGCACCGATGCTCGTACCCGGGCCGCACTGCGAACCTGCATGCACCACAAGCGTTTCGGTGAATTGCGGGAAGGGGTGTGGATGCGGCCGGACAATCTCGACCTCGACTTGGAGTCCGACGTTGCGGCCCGGGTTAGGATGCTGACGGCCCGCGACGAGGCCCCCGCCGACTTGGCCGGGCAGCTGTGGGATCTGTCGGGGTGGACCGAGGCCGGCCACCGGTTGCTCGGCGACATGGCAGCGGCCACCGACATGCCCGGGCGATTTGTGGTGGCTGCGGCGATGGTGCGCCACCTGCTCACCGATCCGATGTTGCCCGCTGAACTGTTGCCCGCCGACTGGCCGGGCGCCGGGTTACGGGCGGCGTACCACGACTTCGCCACTGCAATGGCGAAACGACGCGATGCAACTCAACTCCTGGAGGTGACATGAGTGATCTGGTGCGTGTGGAGCGCAAAGGTCGGGTGACCACGGTGATTCTGAACCGGCCGGCCTCCCGCAACGCGGTCAACGGCCCGACCGCCGCGGCGTTGTGCGCGGCGTTCGAGCAATTCGACCGGGACGACGCCGCGTCGGTGGCCGTACTCTGGGGTGCGGGTGGAACCTTTTGTGCGGGAGCCGATTTGAAGGCCTTTGGCACACCGGAGGCCAACTCTGTGCACCGGACGGGTCCCGGCCCGATGGGGCCGTCACGAATGATGCTGTCCAAACCTGTGATCGCCGCCGTCAGCGGCTACGCCGTCGCCGGGGGGCTGGAATTGGCACTGTGGTGCGACCTGCGGGTGGCCGAGGAAGACGCCGTGTTCGGTGTGTTTTGCCGTCGCTGGGGGGTACCGCTCATCGACGGCGGCACCGTGCGACTGCCACGGCTGATCGGGCACAGCCGCGCGATGGACATGATCCTCACTGGCCGTGGGGTGCCGGCCGACGAAGCGCTGGCCATGGGGTTGGCCAATCGGGTGGTGCCCAAGGGTCAAGCCCGACAGGCGGCTGAGGAGTTGGCGGCGCAATTGGCCGCGCTGCCGCAGCAGTGTCTGCGATCGGATCGGCTGTCGGCGCTGCACCAGTGGGGCCTGCCCGAGTCCGCGGCGCTCGACCTCGAGTTCGCCAGCATCGCGCGGGTGGCCGGCGAGGCGCTAGAGGGGGCGAGACGGTTCGCCGCGGGTGCCGGTCGGCATGGGGCCCCGGCACCTCGGGCCGAACAGGGCGACACGCTTTAGGCGGGTACGGCTCAGACCAAGGCGAAGGTCCGTGCCGATGCCGGCGAGGGCCACGGCTGCGGAATGGGTCGTTGCCGGACAACCTGGGGCCACCAGAACCACTTTCCGAGGAGGGCCGCGATCGACGGTGTCATGAACGACCGGACGATCAGGGTGTCGAAGAGCAGGCCCATACCGATGGTGGTGCCAACCTGGGCCATCACGGTCAGCTCGCTGACGGCAAACGACATCATGGTGAAGGCAAACACCAGCCCGGCGGCGGTCACCACCGACCCGCTGCCACCCATCGCACGGATGATGCCGGTGTTGATTCCGGCGTGGATCTCCTCCTTGAGCCGGGCAACCAGCAGCAGGTTGTAGTCCGCGCCGACGGCCAGCAGGATGATGACCGCCATCGCCAACACCAACCAGTGCAGCTCGATACCCAGGATGTGTTGCCAGATCAGCACCGACAGCCCGAACGAGGCGCCCAGCGACAACACCACGGTGCCGACGATGACGGCGGCCGCGACGACGCTGCGGGTGGTGATCAGCATGATGATGAAGATCAGGCAGAGTGCGGAGATTCCGGCGATCATCAAGTCATAGGTGTTGCCGTCGGACAAGTCCTTGAACATCGCCGCGGTACCGCCCAGGTAGATCGCGGATCCCTCCAACGGTGTGCCCTTGATGGCTTCCTTGGCGGCGGTCTTGATCTTGGCGATGCGCGCGATGCCCGCCTGGCTCATCGGGTCGCCTTCGTGGCTGATGATGAACCGCACCGCGTGCCCGTCCGGCGAGAGGAACTGTTCCAGGCCGCGTTGGAAGTCGGGATTGTCGAAAACCTCGGGAGGCAGATAGAACGAGTCGTCGTTGCGCGAAGCATCAAAGGCTTCGCCCATCGCCGCCGAATCCTCCTGCATCGCGGCCATCTGATCCTGCAGCCCTTCCTGGGTGGAATGCATGCTCAGCATCTGCGCCTTCATGCTCTTCATGGTCTGGATCATCTCGGGCATCATCGCGGTCAGCTGGGGCATGAGCGTGTCCAGGCGCTGCATGAGCGGCAGCAGGTTGTTGATGTCTTCGGTCATGACGTCGATTCCGTCGAGGGTGTCGAACACCGACCGCAGCGACCAGCAGACCGGGATGTCGTAGCAGTGCTTTTCCCAGTAGAAGTAGCTGCGGATGGGGCGGAAGAAATCGTCGAAATCCGCAATATGGTTGCGCAACTCCTCGACATCGACCACCATCCCCGTCATCTGAATGACCATTTCGTGGGTGACATCGGCCATCTGCTGGGTGAGGCTGTGCATCCGCTCCATCTGGTCGATGTTGGACTGAATGTCGTTGACCTGCTCCAGCATCCTGGCCGTCAGGTCCTGGTTGTATTTCTCGGTCAGTTTCTGGCTGGTGCCCTGCATGCTGATCAGGAACGGGATTGAGGTGTGCTCGATCGGTTTGCCGTCCGGCCGGGTGATGGCCTGCACCCGGGATATCCCCTCCACGGCGAAAATGGCCTTGGCGATCTTGTTGATCACCAAAAAGTCGGCCGAATTACGCATGTCGTGGTCGCTTTCGACCATCAGCACCTCGGGGTTCATCCGGGCCTGGGAGAAATGGCGCTCCGCGGCCGCATAGCCTTCGTTGGCCGGTAGGTCGGCGGGCAGGTAGTTGCGGTCGTTGTAGTTGGTCCGGTAGCCCGGCAGGGTCAGCAGACCGACGAGCGCCAGGGCCACCGCACCGACCAGGATGGGGCCGGGCCAGCGGACGATGGCGGCCCCGACCTTGCGCCAGCCCCGCACCCGCGCCATCCGCTTGGGCTCGAGCAGCTTGCCGAACCGGCTCGTCACGGCGATTATCGCCGGGCCCAGGGTGAGTGCGGCGGCGACGACGATGACCATCCCGATCGCCAACGGCACACCGAGGGTCTGAAAGTACGGCAGTCGGGTGAAGCTCAGACAGAACGTGGCACCCGCGATGGTCAGACCCGAGCCCAGCACGACATGGGCGGTGCCGCCGAACATGGTGTAGTACGCCGACTCCCGGTCCTGGCCGAGCCCGCGTGCTTCCTGGTAGCGGCCGATCAGGAAGATGGCGTAGTCGGTGGCGGCCGCGATCGCCAGCACCACGAGCAGGTTGGTCGCGAAGGTCGAGAGCCCAATGATCCGGTGGAAACCGAGGAAAGCCACGCCCCCGCGGGTGGCGAGCAGCCCGAGCACCACCATCGTCAGCATGATCGCCGACGTGATGATCGACCGGTAGACCAGCAGCAACATCACGATGATCACGGTGAACGTGACCGCCTCGATCACCTGCAGACTACGGTCGCCGGCCTGCTGCTGATCGGCGACCAGCGCGGCCGAACCGGTGACGTACACCTTGACACCGGGTGGCGGCGCAAGGCGCTCGACGATGGTCTTGACCGCTTCCACGGACTCGTTGGCCAGTGACTCGCCCTGATTGCCCGCGAGTTTCACCTGAACGTAGGCGGCCTTGCCGTCGCTGCTCTGGGCGCCGGTGGCGGTCAGTGGATCCCCCCAAAAGTCCTGCAAGGACTGGACGTGGGTGGTGTCGGCTTGCAGTCTGCCGATCATCTGGTCGTAAAACGCATGGGCGGCGTCACCGAGCGGCCGCTGGCCCTCCAGCACGATCATCGCCGCGCTGTCGGAGTCTCCCTCCTCGAACACCTTGCCGATGTGTTTCATCGAGATCATCGACGGTGCCGCGTCGGGGCTCATCGACACCGCCTGTATCTGTCCGACCGTTTCCAGTTGCGGCACAGTGACGTTGAGGACGGCGATGGTGACCAACCACCCAAGGATGATCGGCACCGCGAAGGTACGGATCATTCTGGGGATGAACGGTCGCGCCGCGTGCCTGTCGGGCGGGACGGAGCCCGTCGGCGCAGCTGTCCTTTGCACGATCATGCGGATTTCACAAAGCAGTAGGTCAGGGCATCCACGCCGGTTGCGGTCCGCTCGTCCTTCACTTCGCCATCGACGGTGATTCGGCAGGTGATGGAAGTGCCGTCGCCTTGCGCGAGGATGTTGGGGGCCGCGGACGGCGCCGTGGTCTTCAAGGTGAGCGACCACGGCAGGGCTGCGCCGTCGATCCGCTGTGGCTTGGCGTCGAGGTCCAGGTAGTTGATGTTGACGTAACTACCGGAGCCGGAAACTTCGTACTCCACCACCTTGGGGTCGAACGGCTCCGGGTCATCGGCGAAGACCTTCGGCGTCACCAAGATGCCTTCGGAACCAAAGAAAGTGCGGATCCGCTGCACCGTGAAGCCGGCGATGGCGACCACAACCAGGATGAGCAGCGGTATCCAGGCACGCTTGAGAGTTCCAATCATCGCCCTCCGCCTCTGCCGCATGAAGTTCACGCCGGTCTGGTGACGCATACCGAACGTCACAGATTTCAGAGTACAGTGAAACTTGTGAGCGTCAACGACGGGGTCGATCAGATGGGCGCCGAGCCCGACATCATGGAATTCGTCGAACAGATGGGCGGCTATTTCGAGTCCAGGAGTTTGACTCGGTTGGCGGGTCGATTGTTGGGCTGGCTGCTGGTGTGTGATCCCGAGCGGCAGTCCTCGGAGGAACTGGCGACGGCGCTGGCGGCCAGCAGCGGGGGGATCAGCACCAATGCCCGGATGCTGATCCAATTTGGGTTCATTGAGCGGCTCGCGGTCGCCGGGGATCGGCGCACCTATTTCCGGTTGCGGCCCAACGCTTTCGCGGCTGGCGAGCGTGAACGCATCCGGGCAATGGCCGAACTGCAGGACCTGGCTGACGTGGGGCTGAGGGCGCTGGGCGACGCCCCGCCGCAGCGAAGCCGACGGCTGCGGGAGATGCGGGATCTGTTGGCATATATGGAGAACGTCGTCTCCGACGCCCTGGGGCGATACAGCCAGCGAACCGGAGAGGACGACTGATGAGCAACCTCGCAATCTGACCGAGGTGGCGAGCAAGACGGCGATTGGCCTGTGGTCACTCCTTGTTGATGCGGTTGCCCGCGCCGAGGTTATCGATTGTGGGGTCACCGTTTTTGTAGGTGACCGTGTTGTCCAGCCCAACAACAACGAGGCGCTCGTCGATCCTGTCGAAGGCGATCTTGTTGTTCGCACCACCGACGGTCACCGTTTCGCAGGTGCCGTTGACGGTCAGCGTGTTGTCCGAGCCGGCCACGTTCAGTGACTTGCCGTCAGCGCAGTCAAGGGTGGCGGTAGTCCCGATGGATCCGTAGGTCAGCATGTCACCGATCTGGATCGAAGCGGTTGTGGATTCTCCGGTCGTCACGGTCGGCGCCGCGGTCGGGCCGCTCGTCGCTGTCGTGGTGGTGGCGGTCGCGGGCGTCGTGGTAGCTGCCGGCGGGTTGGCAGTGGAACTGCAGCCGGCCAGCGGCAACGCTGCGGCAGCCAGCGCCAGAGCAAAGGTCGCCAACCGGGAGTGGGTAGCGCGATCGGCGCGCAACGGTTTCTCGACCACCTCAGCCGACCCGCTGCAGTCGGTTTACCATTCCTAGTTCCCGGCCACGGTCCCAGATGAACGGATCACCATTGCGGAAGAACACCGTTTCGTCCCAGCCGTAGACGGTGATGTCGTTGATGATCGTGTCGGCGACAACGGTGTTGGACGAGCCCATCACGGTCACCGCCCAGCAGGTTCCCAGCGCGGTCACGATGTTCTGAGTGCCGTTGACCAACAAGGTGGATTCGTTGCAGTCCAGCGTCCGCTCGATGCCCTGCCCGGTGACATGGGTGTCGCCGTTCTTGGCGTGTGCGGCCGGCGGTGGGGCGGCCAAGGCGACAGCGATGGTGATGACACCGGCAGCCAGCGACGCGGCGACGGTGTTCCACTTCACGGCGGGCCCCCCTTCGACTGGGCGGGTGATGCTTGACTGAGCCTTGGTCGGGCCTTGATTGAGCGTACGTGCATTCGCCCGGGCGACGACAGACCTGAGTGCATTTGCCGGGCAGGCACCCCGCGTCTGATGTCAGCTACTCCACAACCCGGTCGCTAGAGTCATTAGTTGGCCCTAACGTCCCCCGAAGACCGGTGCGGACCCAAAGCCGATCACCCCAACCGAAGGGCGAACCGCCATGGCAGCTCAGCCGCAAGCACCGTCAGCGGGCGGCCGCCCGCGCGCGGGGAAAGCGGTGAAGTCCGTGGCTCGCCCGGCCAAACTGAGCCGTGAGAGCATCGTCGAGGGCGCCCTGACCTTTTTGGATCGGGAGGGGTGGGACTCGCTGACCATCAATGCGCTGGCGACCCAGCTCGGGACCAAGGGGCCGTCGCTGTACAACCACGTGGACAGCCTCGAGGATCTACGCCGGGCGGTGCGGATTCGGGTGATCGACGACATCATCACGATGCTGAATAGGGTCGGTGCGGGTCGCGCACGCGATGACGCGGTGTTGGTCATGGCCGGTGCCTACCGCAGCTACGCCCACCACCACCCGGGTCGGTACTCGGCGTTCACCCGGATGCCGCTGGGCGGTGACGATCCCGAATACACCGCTGCGACTAGGGGCGCAGCCGCGCCCGTCATCGCCGTGCTGTCCTCGTACGGCCTCGACGGTGAGCAGGCTTTCTACGCGGCGCTCGAGTTTTGGTCGGCACTGCATGGGTTTGTGTTGCTGGAAATGACCGGCGTCATGGACGACATCGATACCGATGCGGTGTTCACCGACATGGTGCTGCGGCTGGCGGCGGGCATGGAAAGGCGCACCACACACGGTGGTACCGCGTCAACGTAGCGCCCTGCTTCGGCCGCAACGCCCGCTTTGACCTGCCAGACTGGCGGCGGGTATTGTGGTTGCTCGTGCCTGGCGGCTTACGCTTGATGTAGGGGCGTGGATGCCGGGCCAATTCGCATGTCCGCGATGCCTCGGATGAGACGAATCGAGTTTGAGGCAAGCTATGCGACACACCCGGCCGCGGGTAACCGTGGCGGGGCATGGCCGACAAACAGAACGTGAAAGCGCCCAAGATAGAAAGCCGGTAGATGCCAACCATCCAGCAGCTGGTCCGCAAGGGTCGTCGGGACAAGATCAGTAAGGTCAAGACCGCGGCTCTGAAGGGCAGCCCGCAGCGTCGTGGTGTATGCACCCGCGTGTACACCACCACTCCGAAGAAGCCGAACTCGGCGCTTCGGAAGGTTGCCCGCGTGAAGTTGACGAGTCAGGTCGAGGTCACGGCGTACATTCCCGGCGAGGGCCACAACCTGCAGGAGCACTCGATGGTGCTGGTGCGCGGCGGCCGGGTGAAGGACCTGCCTGGTGTGCGCTACAAGATCATCCGCGGTTCGCTGGATACGCAGGGTGTCAAGAACCGCAAACAGGCACGCAGCCGTTACGGCGCTAAGAAGGAGAAGGGCTGATGCCACGCAAGGGGCCCGCGCCCAAGCGTCCGTTGGTCAACGACCCGGTCTACGGATCGCAGTTGGTCACCCAGTTGGTGAACAAGGTTCTGTTGAAGGGGAAAAAATCGCTGGCCGAGCGCATTGTTTATGGTGCGCTTGAGCAAGCTCGCGACAAGACCGGCACCGATCCGGTGATCACCCTCAAGCGGGCTCTCGACAATGTCAAACCCGCCCTGGAGGTGCGCAGCCGTCGCGTCGGCGGCGCGACCTATCAGGTGCCTGTCGAGGTGCGCCCCGACCGGTCGACCACGCTGGCGCTGCGCTGGCTCGTCGGCTACTCGCGGCAACGCCGTGAGAAGACGATGATCGAGCGCCTGGCAAATGAGATCCTGGATGCCAGCAATGGCCTTGGGGCCTCCGTCAAGCGGCGTGAGGACACCCACAAGATGGCCGAGGCGAACCGAGCCTTTGCGCATTATCGCTGGTGAGAAGCGCCGGTTAGCCAGCCAGGGCGCAAACCGACAGTGATAGACAGCTAACTAGCAACCGAAAGAGTGGGAAGACTTCTGTGGCACAGAAGGACGTGCTGACCGACCTGAGTAGGGTCCGCAACTTCGGCATCATGGCGCACATCGATGCCGGCAAGACCACAACCACCGAGCGCATCCTGTACTACACCGGTATCAACTACAAGATTGGTGAGGTGCACGACGGCGCAGCCACCATGGACTGGATGGAACAGGAACAGGAGCGCGGCATCACCATCACCTCTGCGGCCACGACCACGTTCTGGAAAGACAACCAGCTCAATATCATCGACACGCCAGGGCATGTGGATTTCACCGTCGAGGTGGAGCGCAATCTGCGCGTGCTCGACGGCGCGGTCGCGGTTTTCGACGGCAAAGAGGGTGTCGAACCGCAGTCCGAACAGGTGTGGCGGCAGGCCGACAAATACGATGTCCCCCGAATCTGCTTCGTCAACAAGATGGACAAGATCGGTGCGGACTTCTACTTCTCGGTTCGCACGATGGGGGAGCGGCTTGGGGCCAACGCCGTGCCCATTCAGCTTCCCGTCGGTGCGGAGGCCGACTTCGAAGGCGTCGTCGACCTGGTGGAGATGAACGCCAAGGTGTGGCGCGGCGAGACGAAACTCGGCGAAACCTACGACACCGTGGAAATACCGGCCGACCTGGCCGAGCAGGCTGAGGAGTACCGGACCAAGCTGCTCGAGGTGGTCGCCGAGTCCGACGAGCACCTGTTGGAGAAGTACCTGGGCGGTGAGGAGCTCACCGTCGACGAGATCAAGGGCGCGATCCGCAAGCTGACAATCGCCAGCGAGATCTACCCGGTGCTGTGCGGCAGCGCGTTCAAGAACAAGGGCGTGCAGCCGATGCTGGATGCCGTCGTCGACTACCTGCCGTCGCCGCTGGACGTTCCGCCGGCGATCGGGCACGCGCCCGCCAAGGAGGACGAGGAGGTGGTGCGCAAGGCGACCACCGACGAGCCCTTTGCGGCCCTGGCGTTCAAGATCGCTACTCACCCGTTCTTCGGCAAGCTCACCTACATCCGGGTGTACTCGGGCACCGTCGAGTCGGGTAGCCAGGTCATCAATGCCACCAAGGGCAAGAAAGAACGGCTGGGCAAGCTGTTCCAGATGCACTCCAACAAGGAGAACCCGGTCGATAGGGCTAGTGCCGGTCACATCTACGCGGTGATCGGTCTCAAGGACACCACCACCGGTGACACCTTGAGCGACCCGAACCAGCAGATCGTGCTGGAGTCGATGACCTTCCCCGACCCGGTGATCGAGGTGGCCATCGAGCCGAAGACCAAGAGCGACCAAGAGAAGCTGAGTCTGTCGATCCAGAAGCTCGCCGAAGAGGATCCGACCTTCAAGGTGCACCTGGATTCCGAGACCGGCCAGACCGTCATCGGCGGCATGGGCGAGCTGCATCTGGACATCCTGGTGGACCGCATGCGCCGGGAATTCAAGGTCGAGGCCAACGTCGGCAAGCCTCAGGTTGCCTACAAGGAGACCATCAAGCGGCTCGTGCAGAACGTCGAGTACACCCACAAGAAGCAGACGGGTGGCTCGGGCCAGTTCGCCAAGGTCATCATCAACCTCGAGCCGTTCACCGGTGAAGAGGGCGCGACCTACGAGTTCGAGAGCAAAGTCACCGGCGGGCGTATCCCGCGGGAGTACATCCCGTCGGTGGATGCCGGCGCACAGGACGCCATGCAGTACGGCGTGCTGGCCGGCTATCCGCTGGTGAACCTGAAGGTCACGCTGCTCGACGGCGCCTACCACGAGGTTGACTCCTCGGAAATGGCGTTCAAGATCGCGGGCTCGCAGGTGCTCAAAAAGGCTGCCGCACTTGCGCAGCCGGTGATCCTGGAACCGATCATGGCGGTCGAGGTGACCACACCCGAGGACTACATGGGTGACGTGATCGGCGACCTGAACTCCCGCCGTGGCCAGATCCAGGCCATGGAGGAGCGGGCTGGTGCGCGCGTTGTTAGGGCGCACGTGCCGCTGTCGGAGATGTTCGGCTACGTCGGTGACCTTCGGTCCAAGACTCAAGGCCGGGCAAACTACTCCATGGTGTTCGACTCGTACTCCGAAGTGCCGGCGAACGTGTCGAAGGAAATCATCGCGAAGGCGACGGGCGAGTGAGCGCAAGCTCACGAGTGAGGAGCCGAGCAATGGGTACAGCGAAGGCGACGGGCGACTAGGCGATGCGAAGACGACCGCTAGTGAGCGAAGCTCACGAGCAATGAGCAGCGCGAAGGCGACTGGCGAGTAGATACAACCATACGAGTAGGCTGGCCCGGTTACGACCGCGGCATAACTGAAAACATCAACACTGCTTTTATAAGCACTAACAAGTCCAGGAGGACACAAAAGTGGCGAAGGCGAAGTTCCAGCGGACCAAGCCCCACGTCAACATCGGGACCATCGGTCACGTTGACCACGGCAAGACCACCCTGACCGCGGCTATCACCAAGGTCCTGCACGACAAATTCCCCGATCTGAACGAGACGAAGGCATTCGACCAGATCGACAACGCCCCCGAGGAGCGTCAGCGCGGTATCACCATCAACATCGCGCACGTGGAGTACCAGACCGACAAGCGGCACTACGCACACGTCGACGCCCCTGGCCACGCCGACTACATCAAGAACATGATCACCGGCGCCGCGCAGATGGACGGTGCGATCCTGGTGGTCGCCGCCACCGACGGCCCGATGCCCCAGACCCGCGAGCACGTTCTGCTGGCGCGTCAAGTGGGTGTGCCCTACATCCTGGTAGCGCTGAACAAGGCCGACGCAGTGGACGACGAGGAGCTGCTCGAACTCGTCGAGATGGAGGTCCGCGAGCTGCTGGCTGCCCAGGAATTCGACGAGGACGCCCCGGTTGTGCGGGTCTCGGCGCTCAAGGCGCTCGAGGGTGACGCGAAGTGGGTTGCCTCTGTCGAGGAACTGATGAACGCGGTCGACGAGTCGATTCCGGACCCGGTCCGCGAGACCGACAAGCCGTTCCTGATGCCGGTCGAGGACGTCTTCACCATTACCGGCCGCGGAACCGTGGTCACCGGACGTGTGGAGCGCGGCGTGATCAACGTGAACGAGGAAGTTGAGATCGTCGGCATTCGCCCATCGACCACCAAGACCACCGTCACCGGTGTGGAGATGTTCCGCAAGCTGCTCGACCAGGGCCAGGCGGGCGACAACGTTGGTTTGCTGCTGCGGGGCGTCAAGCGCGAGGACGTCGAGCGTGGCCAGGTTGTCACCAAGCCCGGCACCACCACGCCGCACACCGAGTTCGAAGGCCAGGTCTACATCCTGTCCAAGGACGAGGGCGGCCGGCACACGCCGTTCTTCAACAACTACCGTCCGCAGTTCTACTTCCGCACCACCGACGTGACCGGTGTGGTGACACTGCCGGAGGGCACCGAGATGGTGATGCCCGGTGACAACACCAACATCTCGGTGAAGTTGATCCAGCCCGTCGCCATGGACGAAGGTCTGCGTTTCGCGATCCGCGAGGGTGGCCGCACCGTGGGCGCCGGCCGGGTCACCAAGATCATCAAGTAGGTCTACCGGCCACCAGACGCAAAAGAACATGATGGGCGCACCAGCGCCCATCATGTTCTTTTGCGTCTGCTCGCGAAAATGCCCAGCGTGCGGCGCTACGCTGACATGGACCCTCCGACGAGGCAAGGAGCAGGCACGTGTTAGCGCGCTACATCAAGATGCAGTTATTGGTGCTGTTGTGCGGTGGTCTGGTCGGGCCGATCTTCTTGGTCGTCTACTTCACGCTCGGACTGGGCAGCCTGATGTCGTGGATGTTCTATGTCGGTCTGATCATTACCGTTGCTGACGTGCTGGTCGCGCTCGCATTGACCAACTACGGGGCAAAGACCGCTGCCAAGACCGCGGCACTTGAACGGAGTGGAGTGCTGGCGCTCGCCCAAATCACCGGGCTCAGCGAGACAGGGACCCGGATCAACGATCAACCGCTGGTAAAGGTGCACCTGCACATCTCGGGACCCGGCATCACTCCGTTCGACACGGAAGACCGGGTCATCGCCAGTGTGACCCGGCTGGGCAATCTCACGGCTCGAAAACTGGTGGTATTGGTGAATCCCGCCACGCAGCAATACCTGATCGACTGGGAACGAAGCGCTTTGGTCAACGGCCTGGTGCCCGCCCAATTCACCGTCGCCGAAGACAACAAGACCTACGACTTGAGTGGGCAAACCGGCCCGCTGATGGAGATCTTGCAGATTCTGAAGGCAAACAACGTTCCGCTGAACCGGATGGTTGACATCCGCTCGAATCCGGCACTGCGTCAGCAAGTCCAAGCGGTGGTGCGGCGGGCAGCCGAGCGGCAGGCGCCGGCGGCCGAGCCAGCGTCGCAAGGATCGATCGCCGAGCGGCTTGCGGAGCTGGAATCGCTGCGCGCCAGCGGTGCGGTCAACGCGGCGGAATACGAGAGCAAGCGCGCCCAGATCATCTCCGAAATCTGAGGCGAGCTGGGGCACCATCCGCGGCGAGCAGACGCGAAAGCCCGCGACACGCCGAGGCATCGGGGGATTTTGTCTGGTGGGCGGGAATCTGGGGCACGTTAGAACACGTTACAGTTTCGCTGCTAGCCTGACAGTCGGCGAGAGGGGCGTATGTGTCTGCGCGGGGAGGATCACTGCACGGCCGGGTGGCATTTGTCACCGGCGCCGCCCGCGCCCAAGGACGGTCGCACGCGGTGCGGCTGGCGCGCGAGGGGGCCGATATCGTCGCGCTGGACATCTGCGCGCCAGTATCCGGCAGCGTGACTTACCCGCCGGCCACGTCCGAAGATCTCGGCGAGACCGTCCGCGCGGTGGAAGCCGAAGGCCGCAAGGTGCTCGCCCGCGAGGTGGATATTCGCGACGACGCCGAGTTGCGGCGGCTGGTGGCCGATGGTGTCGAGCAGTTCGGCCGGCTCGACATCGTGGTGGCCAACGCCGGGGTGCTGGGTTGGGGCAGGCTCTGGGAACTCACCGATGAGCAGTGGGAGACCGTTATCGGGGTCAACTTGACGGGTACGTGGCGCACCTTGCGGGCCACCGTGCCCGCGATGATCGATGCCGGCAATGGGGGTTCGATTGTGGTTGTCAGCTCGTCGGCGGGGTTGAAGGCGACACCGGGCAACGGCCACTACGCGGCCAGCAAGCATGCACTCGTAGCGCTGACCAACACGTTGGCGATAGAGCTCGGTGAATTCGGCATACGGGTCAACTCCATTCATCCTTACTCGGTCGACACCCCGATGATCGAACCGGAGGCAATGATTCAGACGTTCGCCAAGCATCCCGGATATGTGCATAGCTTTCCACCAATGCCGTTGCAGCCCAAAGGTTTTATGACACCAGACGAGATATCCGACGTCGTTGTCTGGTTGGCCGGCGACGGCTCGGGCGCACTGTCGGGCAATCAGATCCCGGTCGATAAGGGTGCCTTGAAGTATTGACGCGCGATCGTGTATGAACGCACACGTGACCAGTCGTGAAGGCGTCAATGAGTTTGACGATGGAATTGTGATCGTCGGCGGCGGATTGGCAGCTGCGCGCACCGCCGAGCAGTTGCGTCGTGCGGGCTATTCGGGTCGCCTCACGATCGTCAGCGACGAGGTGCATCTGCCGTACGACCGTCCGCCGCTATCCAAGGAGGTGCTGCGCAGCGAGGTCGACGATGTGGCCCTCAAACCCCGCGAGTTCTACGACGAAAAGGACATCGCACTTCGGCTGGGGTCGGCTGCCGTCAGCTTGGACACGGGAGAACAGACGGTAACGCTGGCCGACGGTACGGTGCTCGGCTACGACGAGCTCGTCATCGCGACTGGTTTGGTGCCCCGGCGTATTCCATCGCTTCCCGACCTTGATGGCATTCGGGTGCTCCGGTCGTTCGACGAGAGCATGGCACTGCGCAAGCATGCATCCGCCGCACGGCACGCCGTGGTGGTGGGGGCCGGTTTCATCGGCTGCGAGGTGGCTGCCAGTCTGCGCGGTCTCGGTGTGGATGTGGTGCTGGTTGAGCCGCAGCCGGCGCCGTTGGCCTCGGTGCTGGGCGAGCAGATCGGCCAGTTGGTGACGCGGCTCCATCGCGATGAGGGCGTTGATGTTCGCACGGGTGTGACAGTGGCCGAGGTACGTGGCAAGGGGCATGTCGACGCGGTGGTCCTGACCGACGGTACCGAACTGCCGGCTGATCTGGTGGTTGTGGGCATTGGGTCGACCCCGGCGACCGAATGGCTAGAGGGTAGCGGCGTCGAGGTCGACAACGGCGTGATCTGTGACAAAGCCGGGCGGACTAGCGCGCCGAATGTGTGGGCGCTCGGTGACGTCGCCTCCTGGCGAGATCCGATGGGACACCAAGCACGCGTGGAACATTGGAGCAACGTCGCCGACCAGGCCCGAGTCGTGGTGCCCGCGATGCTCGGGACCGATGTGCCCACGGGCGTGGTCGTCCCGTATTTCTGGAGTGACCAGTATGACGTCAAAATCCAGTGCCTGGGGGAGCCGCACGCCACCGACGTTGTGCATCTGGTCGAGGACGACGGGCGCAAGTTCCTTGCCTATTACGAGCGCGATGGCGTGCTGGTTGGCGTGGTCGGTGGCGGGATGGCCGGCAAGGTCATGAAGGTGCGCGGCAAGATCGCCGCGGGCGCGCCCATCGCCGAAGTGTTAGACCAAACTCAGGCCTAGAGCTGACCTAGGTGGCAGCGGGCGCCCTGGTCGTCGGCGCATTCGGCGGACATATCGTCTGGCTGTCGGGACGGCTCGGCCAGCGCGCCGGCCGCACGCACCCGTGCGACCGCCGCGTCGATATCGCCACCGTCCATATCGGCACGGCGCTCGGATGCGGGCTGCGGCCCGCTGCACCGGGCCATCAGATGCACGCCCGGCGCCTGCCAGCCATCCGCGACGCGGCCCGGTTTGACGGTCCACCCCAGCACGTGGCGTAGAAGTCGCGGATGACGTCGGAATCGGCTACCTCGTAGCTGACATTCGCCGTTTCACTGAGCCGGCATCTGTTGAGCTCTGGGCGTTTCCGGCACGGGCTCGGCTTCAAGACCGCGAATGCCGCGCTTCGGTTGTCGGTAGCATCGAGGATGGCTCCGTGCTCGGATTGACCTGTTTGTCCCGCGGCGCCGCTGGCTGCGGTGATCGCCTCGCGCGTGGCGACCAGGCCTGCGACGGCCTAGCAGCAACCAGGGTGGGACAACCGGAGCCGGCGAATATGCCGGTCGGGAGCTCGGTTGTTCGTGGGAGCTCGGTGACCGGCATGGGGACATGACGGCGGCTGATCGTGGTCAGCCAGCTTGTGTCGCGCCACGCAGCCATGAAATCGCGATTGGCGGCGGATCGCTTCCATGCGCGGCATCCGTTGCAGCCCGAAATGTCTCCGACGTCAGGTCCTCGGCCGTGCCACGGGCGCCGCAGAGCCGCCCATACCGTCGCCGCGCTGGCGTGAATTCCGACGGGTTGGTCAGGAAAATATCCGGCGAGCTGCTACCGTGGCGGCGCCAACACTGTGCCGACCCAACTCGGGGATCGCAGATCGCTCGTCATTGCCAGGTCACCGGTGGGCCGTGTGGATGGCATTCACCCAAGACCCGGGCGTGACCACCCGGCCAACTGCGCATACGTACCAGGTACTTGATTTGGGCGCCGGGCCGCTGGTGGGCAGGCTCCAAGGTGAGGTGCACGAACGGGCAGTGGGCATCGGCTTGCGCGGCTAATGCGTCGATTCCGGCGCGGATCGCTGCGCGTTCGTCGGCGGGCAGGTACTGCCAGGTGATCGAATGCCACAACACGGTGAGTGCATCGTCGGTCAGAGTCATGCCGGCGACTGCGGCGTGCGCCGCCTGCCGATGGAGGTCCGCGGGAATGTTGCGGGCGACGGCGATGGCGCCCCGCAACCGCTCCAACCGATCGGTCTGGTCCGGCCAGATGTAGCTCAACGCGTTCAGCTCCCCGTCGGGGCTGGTGACGTCGATGGGCGCGATGTCGTATCCGTGTCGTTCGACGATCCGCACCGTGGCCGTCGGCGGCAATTCGCCCAGCCAGGCATTGTCGATTCGCACCGGTGAGTCGGCCAGGCCCCATTCGCCGCCGAGATAACGGTAGCGGTACCGATCTGGTCGCAGGTTCAGCCCTGCACTGGACCCTATCTCGAAAAGCCTTATTGGCAAGTCGAATTGGAGGCAGGCGATGAGAAGTCCACCGATCAACGCCGCCGAGCGCCCTACCTCGTTGGTCTGCGGTGGCCGATCGAGAGCCGCACGCAGCGACTCCGGCTGGTCGGTCGCGGTGCGGACGATATCGGGCCAGGCTGCCTCCGCCTGCCAGGTGCCGCCGGTGCTGGGGTACCAGCGGCGCAACACCGGTGCGCGGCCGTCGAGCACCATCCGGTGCAATCCGCCGAGCAGCCGAAGCGGCACCGCCTGGCCCTCCGGAGCACCCTTCTGGTCGGCCAAGATGGACGCGAAGACGCCGCCGCTTTCGACGTCAGCTGCCACGAGCTCAAGTAGCTCGCGGTACATCGGGGAGCCGGAGGAGGTGCACACCCGCCCCTGTGACCGCAGGGTGTGGACCAGGTGTTCGGTGCCCGTCACTGGTTGAGTCGGTCCAGACCGGCGCCGACGACGTCAAACGCGGCCCCGAGCGCTTCGGTCAAGGAGACGGATTCGTCGCGCAGCCAATGTTCATAGGCGCTCAGAGCGACCCCCAGCATTGTCCAGGCGACGGTTTGGGGCATAAAGTCTGTCGTCTTTCCACCCGATCTGCGGGCAACGAATTTGGCGATCACCTCGCGCCAGCCAGCATACATGGTCATCGAATAGGCCTGCAGTTCAGGAGTTTGCAAGATGACCCGCATGCGCTTGCGGTGTCGGATGGTTTCGGATTCGTCAAAGGTGTTGAAGGCCAACAGCGCTGCGCGCAACGCGTCCCTCAGCTGAATCCGTGAATCGATATTGTCGAGTAGACCTTGTAGCTGTGCAAGGTGGGTGCTGAAGTCACCCCAGGGGATGGCGTTCTTGGAGGCGTAGTAGCGAAACAACGTTCTGCGGGCGATGCCGGCCGCCCGGGCGATGTCGTCCACGCTGACATCGGTGAAACCGTGGGCAGCGAACAGTTCGATGGCAACATCGCTGATGTGGTGCGGTGTGGTTGAGCGCCGTCGGCCCACCCGCGACTCGTGCGGCATCACATTCGCCCTTCCATTTCGGCACTCGATGCCATATTGTGTCCAGATCGACGGATCGCTGTCGAGACCTGCTGGCGAAAGGCAATCCAGATGGACTACGAAACCGATACCGACACCGAGCTTGTCACCGAGACCCTGGTTGAAGAGGTGTCCATCGACGGAATGTGTGGGGTTTACTGACCGTGCCGGCGCCCGCGCAGGCTCGCCGGGCTGATTCCAGCGAATTCGATCCCGATCGCGGCTGGCGACTACACCCACAGGTGGCGGTCCGGCCGGAGCCTTTTGGCGCGCTGCTCTATCACTTCGGCACCCGTAAGTTGTCATTTCTGAAAAATCGCACCATCCTCGCGGTGGTGCAGACGCTGGCGGATTATCCCGATATCCGGTCGGCCTGCCGCGGCGCCGGCGTCGACGACTGTGACCAGGATCCGTACCTGCACGCCCTGAGTGTGCTCGCCGGTTCGAACATGCTGGTTCCTCGGCAGACAACATGACGAGCCCCGTACCCCGACTCATCGAGCAGTTCGAGCGGGGGCTCGACGCGCCGATCTGCCTTACCTGGGAGCTGACCTACGCCTGCAACCTAGCTTGCGTGCACTGCCTGTCGTCCTCGGGCAAACGCGATCCCGGCGAGTTGTCCACCCGCCAATGCAAGGACATCATCGACGAACTGGAACGCATGCAGGTGTTCTACGTGAACATCGGCGGCGGCGAACCAACCGTGCGCCCGGACTTTTGGGAGCTGGTAGATTACGCCACCGCACACCACGTCGGGGTGAAATTCTCCACCAACGGGGTCCGGATCACCCCCGAGGTGGCCACGCGGCTGGCAGCCACCGACTACGTCGACGTTCAGATCTCACTCGACGGCGCCACGGCCGAGGTCAACGACGCCATCCGCGGCACCGGGTCGTTCGACATGGCGGTGCGCGCGCTGCAGAACCTGGCAGCGGCGGGATTTGCCGGCGTCAAGATCTCGGTTGTGATCACCCGGCGCAACGTCGCCCAGCTCGACGAATTCGCCACGCTGGCAAGCCGTTACGGAGCGACGTTGCGGATAACCAGGTTGCGACCGTCCGGGCGCGGGACTGACGTATGGGCCGACCTGCACCCCACCGCCGACCAGCAGGTGCAGCTTTACGACTGGCTGGTTTCCAAAGGAGAGCGGGTGCTCACCGGCGATTCCTTCTTCCACCTGGCGCCGCTCGGCCAGTCGGGGGCTCTGGCCGGCTTGAACATGTGCGGAGCCGGGCGGGTAGTGTGCCTGATCGACCCGGTGGGTGACGTGTATGCGTGCCCATTCGCCATTCATGACCACTTCTTAGCCGGAAACGTGTTGTCCGACGGCGGATTTCAAAATGTCTGGAAGAACTCGTCGCTGTTTCGCGAGCTCCGGGAGCCCCAGTCCGCAGGCGCCTGTGGCAGCTGCGGACACTACGACAGCTGCCGGGGCGGCTGCATGGCGGCGAAATTCTTCACCGGCCTGCCGCTGGACGGGCCGGATCCCGAATGCGTGCAAGGCCATAGCGAGCCGGCGCTGGCGCGCGAGCGCCACCTACCGCGGCCCCGCGCCGACCACTCCCGCGGTCGGCGCGTCAGCAAACCGGTGCCCCTGACGCTGTCGATGCGGCCACCCAAGCGCCCGTGCAATGAAAGTCCGGTGTAGCCGTGGCCGAAGCGTGGTTTGAAACGGTAGCCATCGCGCAGCAACGCGCGAAGCGGAGGCTGCCGAAATCGGTTTACTCGTCCCTGATTGCGGCCAGTGAAAAGGGAATCACGGTCGCCGACAATGTCGCAGCATTCAGCGAGCTCGGGTTCGCGCCGCACGTCATCGGGGCGACAGATAAACGTGACTTGTCGACGACCGTTATGGGGCAAGAAGTTTCGTTGCCAGTGATTATTTCGCCGACCGGTGTTCAGGCGGTCGATCCCGGCGGTGAAGTCGCCGTCGCGCGGGCCGCGGCCGCCCGGGGTACTGTGATGGGATTGTCCTCGTTTGCCAGCAAGCCGATCGAGGAGGTCATTGCCGCCAACCCCAAGACCTTCTTCCAGGTCTACTGGCAGGGCGGGCGCGACGCGCTCGCTGAACGCGTCGAACGGGCGCGGCAGGCCGGCGCGGTCGGCCTGGTCGTCACCACCGACTGGACGTTCTCGCACGGGCGCGACTGGGGCAGCCCCAAGATCCCCGAAGAGATGAACTTGAAGACCATCCTGCGGCTATCCCCGGAGGCGATCACCCGGCCGAGGTGGTTGTGGAAGTTCGCCAAGACGCTACGGCCACCGGACCTACGGGTGCCCAACCAGGGCCGGCGCGGCGAGCCCGGCCCACCGTTCTTCGCAGCCTACGGCGAATGGATGGCAACACCTCCGCCGACCTGGGAAGATATCGGCTGGCTGCGCGAACTGTGGGGCGGACCGTTCATGCTCAAGGGCGTCATGCGGGTCGACGATGCCAAAAGAGCTGTGGATGCCGGGGTTTCGGCGATCTCGGTATCCAACCATGGTGGCAACAATTTGGATGGGACGCCAGCATCGATCCGGGCCCTGCCCGCGGTCTCGGCGGCGGTCGGCGATCAGGTCGAAGTGTTGCTCGACGGCGGCATCCGGCGGGGCAGCGATGTCGTCAAGGCGGTGGCGCTGGGCGCGCGCGCGGTAATGATTGGTCGCGCTTACCTGTGGGGCTTGGCCGCCAACGGCCAAGCCGGGGTCGAGAATGTACTCGACATCCTGCGCGGTGGTATCGACTCGGCTCTGATGGGTCTCGGGCATGCCTCTGTCCATGACCTCAGCCCAGCCGACATCCTCGTTCCCACCGGGTTCATCCGCGACCTGGGTGTGCCCTCCCGACGGGACGTTTAGCCGGATGTTGAGCTGGGCCCAAATTGGGGTTGGCCCTCCCATTACCACAGAGATGCTCGCGACGGAATGACGTTTTTAGAAATTCTGATACGGGCGTGGCAGCCGTGGCGGGCGAGCAGGATGTGTGGCCGGTAAGTCATCACGACGAAAAAAATTTCGGTAGAAGACATAACAATTGGTGCACGCCAGGTGAATTCGTCCTACCATCGGCGAGTGCCGGTAGTCGGGGAACTCGGGAGTGCGACGTCGAGCCAGCTACCAAGCACGTCGCCGTCGATAGTGATCCCGCTGGGGTCCACCGAGCAGCACGGTCCCCACCTGCCGTTAGATACCGATACCCGGATCGCGACCGCCGTGGCCCGGACCGTCACCGCGAGGCTGCACGCCGAGGACCTGCCCATTGCTCAGGAGGAATGGCTGATGGCGCCCGCCATTGCCTACGGCGCCAGCGGCGAACACCAGCGTTTCGCTGGAACGATCTCTATCGGCACTGAAGCCCTGACGATGTTGCTCGTGGAGTATGGCAGGTCGGCCGCCTGCTGGGCCCGGCGCCTGGTCTTCGTCAACGGGCACGGCGGCAATGTCGGCGCTTTGACCCGAGCGGTAGGCCTGCTGCGCGCTGAAGGTCGCGACGCCGGATGGTGCCCGTGCACCTGCCCGGGCGGTGACCCCCACGCCGGCCACACCGAAACATCCGTGCTGCTGCATCTTTCGCCGGCCGACGTGCGCACCGAACGGTGGCGCGCGGGTAATCGCGCACCGCTGCCCGTGTTGTTGCCGTCGATGCGCCGAGGCGGGGTCGCGGCCGTGAGCGAGACAGGAGTGCTCGGGGATCCGACCACGGCGACCGCGGCCGAGGGGCGGCGGATCTTCGCGGCGATGGTCGACGACTGTGTGCGCCGAGTCGCCCGGTGGATGCCACAGCCCGACGGGATGTTGACATGACCGCGCCGGCGACGATGCAGAGCGAAGCGATGAGGAGAAGCGGCGCAGATGACCGCGACCCGACTGCCTGACGGGTTCGCCGTCCAGGTTGACCGTCGCGTGCGAGTGCTTGGCGACGGCTCGGCCCTGCTCGGTGGCTCACCGACCCGGTTGCTGCGGCTGGCTCCCGCCGCACGAGGCCTGCTCTGTGACGGCCGCCTTAAGGTCCGCGACGAGGTCAGCGCGGAGCTGGCCCGCATCCTGCTGGACGCCACGGTGGCGCATCCACGGCCGCCGAGTGGGCCGTCACATCGTGACGTCACCGTCGTTATACCAGTACGGAACAACGCATCTGGTCTGCGGCGTCTGGTGACCTCGTTACGCGGATTACGCGTCATCGTGGTCGACGACGGTTCGGCGTGCCCGGTCGAGTCGGACGACTTTGTCGGCGCACATTGCGACATCGAAGTACTCCACCACCCCCACAGCAAGGGGCCGGCCGCGGCTCGCAACACCGGGCTAGCGGCCTGCACCACCGACTTCGTGGCGTTCCTGGATTCCGACGTGACGCCGCGGCGGGGATGGTTGGAATCCTTACTCGGCCACTTCTGCGATCCCACCGTCGCACTCGTCGCACCTCGCATCGTCAGCTTGGTGGAAGGCGAGAACCCGGTAGCTCGCTATGAGGCCCTGCACTCGTCGTTGGACCTTGGTCAGCGCGAAGCGCCGGTGTTACCGCATAGCACAGTCTCTTACGTGCCGAGCGCCGCCATCGTTTGCCGGAGTTCAGCCATCCGCGACGTCGGCGGCTTCGACGAGACCATGCACTCCGGGGAAGATGTCGACTTGTGCTGGCGGCTCATCGAGGCTGGTGCTCGGCTGCGCTACGAGCCAATTGCGCTGGTCGCCCATGACCATCGGACCCAATTGCGGGACTGGATCGCGCGCAAGGCGTTTTACGGCGGTTCGGCGGCTCCGCTAGCTGTGCGGCACCCGGACAAGACCGCGCCGCTGGTGATTTCGGGCGGGGCGCTGATGGCGTGGATCCTCATGTCGATCGGCACAGGCCTTGGTCGACTGGCGTCGTTGGTGATCGCGGTGCTGACTGGTCGCCGGATCGCCAGGGCCATGCGCTGCGCCGAGACGTCGTTCTTGGATGTGCTTGCCGTCGCCACCCGCGGGTTGTGGGCGGCCGCGCTGCAGCTGGCGTCGGCCATCTGCCGGCACTATTGGCCACTGGCATTGCTCGCGGCCATCCTGTCGCGCCGCTGTAGGCGGGTGGTGTTGATTGCGGCGGTAGTGGACGGTGTGGTGGATTGGCTTCGCCGCAGGGAGGGCGCCGACGATGATGCTGAACCGATTGGGCCGCTGACCTACCTAGTGCTGAAGCGCGTGGACGACTTGGCTTATGGCGCTGGCCTGTGGTACGGGGTGGTGCGCGAACGTAACATCGGCGCGCTCAAGCCGCAGATTCGTACCTAGTGTGACTGCGGCGGTCCGGCATAGCGATGTGCTGGTCGTCGGTGCTGGAAGTGCTGGATCGGTTGTTGCCGAGCGTCTTTCCATGGACTCGAGCTGTGTGGTGACCGTGCTTGAGGCTGGCCCCGGGCTGGCCGATCCGGGGTTGCTGGCTCAGACGGCCAATGGGTTGCAACTGCCGATCGGAGCTGGCAGCCCTCTGGTTGAGCGTTATCGGACGCGGCTCACCGATCGACCGGTTCGCCACTTGCCGATCGTGCGGGGTGCGACGGTCGGCGGTTCCGGCGCAATCAACGGCGGCTATTTCTGCCGCGGACTGCCCAGCGATTTCGACCGTGCCTCGATACCAGGCTGGGCATGGTCTGACGTTCTGGAGCACTTCCGGGCTATCGAGACAGATCTGGATTTCGAGACGCCTGTGCATGGCCGTAGTGGCCCCATCCCAGTTCGCCGCACACACGAAATGACTGGCATCACTGAAAGTTTCATGGCTGCCGCAGAGGACGCAGGGTTCGCTTGGATCGCTGACCTCAACGATGTTGGGCCGGAAATGCCTTCGGGTGTAGGCGCGGTCCCGCTCAACATCGTTAACGGCGTACGCACCAGCTCGGCGGTCGGCTATCTGATGCCCGCGCTGGGACGGCCGAATCTGACACTGCTGGCCCGGACGCGGGCGGTGCGGTTGCGCTTTTCCGCCACCACCGCGGTGGGTGTCGACGCGATCGGCCCAGGAGGCCCGGTAAGCCTGAGCGCTGACCGAATCGTATTGTGCGCCGGAGCGATTCAGTCAGCTCATCTGTTGATGCTCTCGGGCGTCGGCGAGGAGGAGGTGTTGCGATCCGCCGGTGTGAAGGTGCTTATGGCGTTGCCGGTTGGCATGGGCTGCAGTGACCACCCGGAATGGGTGATGCCGACCAACTGGGCGGTGGCTGTCGATCGGCCGGTGTTAGAGGTGCTGCTGAGCACTCATGACGGCATCGAAATAAGGCCGTACACAGGCGGCTTCGTTGCGATGACCGGCGACGGTACAGCCGGGCATCGCGATTGGCCGCATATCGGGGTGGCGCTCATGCAGCCGCGGGCACGCGGACGCATCACGTTGGTCTCGAGTGATCCCCAGATACCAGTCCGCATCGAGCACCGATACGACAGTGAACCTGCCGATGTCGCGGCCCTGCGCCAGGGTAGCGCATTGGCCCACGAATTATGCGGTGCGGCAACGCGCATCGGTCCAGCCGTATGGGCGACATCGCAGCATCTGTGTGGTAGTGCCCCAATGGGCACCGACGATGACCCACGAGCCGTCGTCGACCCGAGGTGTCGGGTCCGCGGCATCGAAAACCTATGGGTGATAGACGGATCTGTCCTTCCGTCGATCACCAGTCGCGGTCCACACGCAACGATCGTAATGCTGGGCCACCGCGCGGCCGAATTTGTTCAGTGACTTTCGTCGAGTGGGGCGACCACAGCGGTCGCTGCCGAATGTGCATTTCGGTCAGGCATTGAGCAGGGGACCGAATAGCGTAGCTCCGCATCGGACTGCAGTCGTCAGGTCGACGATGATGGCGCTGACATCGGAGGTGGGCCGCGGCCCAGGCTTCGCGGTTTGGCGGCCTGCGAAGAAGTGGCTCTTCTGACACTTCCGTGGGTGGACTTCTGGTTTGAGTAGGCGCACGTCGTTGTCGCTTAGGGTTTCTGGCTTGTCAAAGGACAGGACCAGCGCAGATCACTGTAGTCTTAGCTGATGCTGCCGCCCGGATTGCCGACGTCGTGGCCCAGCGGTGCCCCAACGCGGTCCGCCGCGTCGATCCTTTCCACGTGGTGGCCTGGGCCACCGAGGCTCTAGAGGCTGAACGGCGCCGGGCCTGAAACGACGCGCGAGCGCCCGCCCGGACCCCGAGTCATTGGGTCGCAGGGGTAACCGAAGGGTGCACGTTGACCGCGTGAGGCTAACCGGCACCGAGCGTGAACTGAGGGCGGAGAATCAGAGCCCCCCGATTTTCCGCCCGCAGAACACGTTGGGCGACGGCGCCAACGGGCTGCCACTGGCCGTGTGCACCACGACGGCTCACACGTGCCACACTTCCCATACTCACCCATCGCGGTGGACCCCAAACCCAGTGCCGGCCACCAAGGGCGTCCCCGCTGGATTGGTGCAAGCAACCTTCATCATCGAAAACCTTGACCCCGGCAACAACGACACGCCGACCCCCCCTACACCCAAACTGCGATTAGCCCGAAAACCTGGGCACCATAGGCGATCTGAATACGATGCGGATTCGGTGCTGCGGAGAAAGGATACATCGCGCCGATGCGTCCAGGCGGATGACGTCCGATGCGTGCAGCTGGTCCAGGATCCGCGGCGCGGACGTGTCGAACTCGGTGGTTACCGCGCCGAGCTTACTGTTGGCCGACGGGCGGCGGTGAATTGCCAACGCCCGCAATATGGTGCGGATGGATGGCCCGTTCGGTTGGGTTGCGGGGTAGGCGGCGCCGCGCGAGGCGATCAGCGCTGAGGTCGGGAATTCACCTCCGGTCGCGGGAGTACAGCGGTCGGCTGGGGTGCCGCCGGTGTCTGTCGGGTAGAGGCGGCAGGACACGCTCGCCGTCAAAACGGCTTCGGCAAACGGGTCTTCGCCGTCGACAGGCAGGGTTGGTGATCCCGGCCTCGGCGGCGACGGTCTGGTCATTGATTGTGCGATGGGTGATCGTCGTGTCGATCTGCTCGCGGCGAAGGACTCGGAGATCCGGCGCTCGATGGGGGCAGTACCGGTCGGCGCGGGAAGCTCGCAGGTGGCGACGAGTTGGGCGAGTGATCGTTGCATCCGCTGTCGGGCGGCGATTCTGTCGGCCGACTGTGCCAACTTGGCTAGGGCCAATTCGCGGGGCGGTCTGGCAGTCGGCGGGTCCGCTGTCAGCTAGCTGCAGCAGCTCCTCGATCTCGTCGAGGCTGAATCCATGGGACTACGCGCGTCTGACGGACGAGACCACCGATACCGCATCGGCGCGATACCGCGATAGCCCTGAGAACGACCGGGCCGGCGCGGCTAGCAGGTCCTCCGCTCGTAATAGCGCAGCGTCTGGCCGTTGATCCCAGCCCGCGCGGCAACCTGGCTACTCCGCATTCCGCCATTCCGAACCCTGTACTCGACTGTCGAGTCAAGGGTGTGTGTTGTCAGTGCCGGGTCAGGTGCCGATAGCAACCGGCCGCCCGCCGCTGCACCCGAGCCAGCGGCGATTTGGCCGAAGCGGTGATCTGGGGCATACTGTTCAGGTTGCCCTGCGCCAGGTTTGCGTCTGGCCGGGCATACGACCAGCGCCCACACGGGCGCGTCCGGTCCCACCCTTGAAGCGCGACGATTTCGGCCTTGAAATTGATCGCGACAAGGCTGTGTGCGGGCGACACGCCCGAGCGCGGGGCCGGTGGACCTACGACAGGTAAACAGCGGCGCAGTATTCGGCGCAACGCTAGATCGGTCCAGAAGGACCGGGTCGATCGGCGCGCCGGGGAGCACCGGACCCGGATACGGGCTCGAGTGGGAGTGAGGTAGGAGAAGCGTGGCGGGACAGAAGATCCGCATCAGGCTGAAGGCCTACGACCATGAGGCCATTGACGCTTCGGCGCGCAAGATCGTCGAAACCGTCGTCCGCACCGGTGCCAGCGTCGTAGGGCCGGTGCCGCTACCGACTGAGAAGAACGTGTATTGCGTCATCCGCTCACCGCATAAGTACAAGGACTCGCGGGAGCACTTCGAGATGCGCACACACAAGCGGTTGATCGACATCATCGATCCCACGCCGAAGACCGTTGACGCGCTCATGCGCATCGACCTTCCGGCCAGCGTCGACGTCAACATCCAGTAGGAGATTGGACAGAGCAATGGCACGAAAGGGCATTCTCGGTACCAAGCTGGGTATGACGCAGGTATTCGACGAAAGCAACAGAGTAGTACCGGTGACCGTGGTCAAGGCCGGGCCCAACGTGGTAACCCGCATCCGCACGCCCGAACGCGACGGTTATAGCGCCGTGCAGCTGGCCTATGGCGAGATCAGCCCACGCAAGGTCAACAAGCCGCTGACAGGTCAGTACACCGCCGCCGGCGTCAACCCACGCCGATACCTGGCGGAGCTGCGGCTGGACGACTCGGATGCCGCGACCGAGTACCAGGTTGGGCAAGAGTTGACCGCGGAGATCTTCGCCGATGGCAGCTACGTCGATGTGACGGGTACCTCCAAGGGCAAAGGTTTCGCCGGCACCATGAAGCGGCACGGCTTCCGCGGTCAGGGCGCCAGTCACGGTGCCCAGGCGGTGCACCGCCGTCCGGGCTCCATCGGCGGATGTGCCACGCCGGCGCGGGTGTTCAAGGGCACCCGGATGGCCGGGCGGATGGGCAATGACCGGGTGACCGTTCTTAACCTTTTGGTGCATAAGGTCGATGCCGAGAACGGCGTGCTGCTGATCAAGGGTGCGGTTCCTGGCCGCACCGGTGGACTGGTCATGGTCCGCAGTGCGATCAAACGAGGTGAGAAGTGATGGCTGCGCAAGAGCAGAAGACACTCAAAATCGACGTCAAGACGCCGGCGGGCAAGGTCGACGGCGCTATCGAGCTGCCGGCCGAGCTGTTCGACGTCCCGGCCAACATCGCGCTGATGCACCAGGTGGTCACCGCCCAGCGGGCGGCGGCACGCCAGGGTACCCACTCGACGAAGACGCGCGGCGAGGTCAGTGGCGGTGGCCGCAAGCCCTACCGGCAGAAGGGGACCGGTCGTGCCCGGCAGGGCTCGACGCGGGCGCCGCAGTTCACCGGCGGTGGCGTGGTACACGGTCCCAAGCCGCGCGACTACAGCCAGCGCACACCCAAGAAGATGATCGCCGCGGCGCTGCGCGGGGCGCTGTCCGACCGGGCCCGCAACGGGCGTATCCACGCGATCACCGAGCTAGTGGAAGGTCAAAACCCGTCGACCAAGAGCGCCAGGGCATTTCTGGCCAGCCTGACAGAACGTAAACAGGTGCTGGTGGTCATCGGGCGCAGCGACGAGGCCGGCGCGAAAAGCGTGCGCAATCTGCCGGGCGTGCACATCCTGGCGCCGGACCAGCTCAACACCTATGACGTGCTGCGTGCCGACGACGTGGTGTTCAGCGTTGAGGCGCTGAATGCCTATATCGCGGCCAACACCACGACGTCCGAGGAGGTTTCGGCCTGATGGCGACGCTCGCTGACCCCCGCGACATCATCCTGGCCCCGGTGATCTCGGAGAAATCCTATGGGTTGCTGGATGACAACGTGTACACGTTTTTGGTGCGCCCGGATTCCAACAAGACGCAGATCAAGATCGCCGTCGAGAAGATTTTTGCCGTCAAGGTCGCATCGGTGAACACCGCGAACCGGCAGGGCAAGCGTAAACGCACCCGGACCGGATACGGCAAGCGCAAGAGCACCAAGCGCGCCATCGTCACCCTGGCGCCGGGCAGCAGGCCGATCGACCTGTTCGGGGCACCGGCCTAGCCCGGCGACGATGCAGAGCGAAGCGATGAGGAGGAGCAGGGCAATGCGGCCTAGCCCGGCGACGAGAGCGTGAGAGAAAGACCTGATTAGACATGGCAATTCGCAAGTACAAGCCCACGACGCCTGGTCGTCGCGGCGCCAGCGTATCTGATTTCGCCGAGATCACCCGGTCAACCCCGGAGAAGTCGCTGGTGCGCCCGCTGCACGGTCGCGGTGGACGCAACGCGCATGGCCGGATTACCACCCGGCACAAAGGCGGCGGTCATAAGCGCGCTTACCGGATGATCGACTTTCGCCGCAATGACAAAGATGGTGTCAACGCCAAGGTCGCGCACATCGAGTACGACCCGAACCGTACCGCACGGATTGCGTTGCTCCACTATCTCGATGGGGAGAAGCGCTACATCATTGCACCCAACGGACTTTCGCAAGGGGATGTGGTGGAATCCGGCGCTAACGCCGACATCAAGCCGGGCAACAACCTGCCATTGCGCAACATCCCGGCCGGTACCTTGATCCACGCCGTGGAGCTCCGCCCGGGAGGTGGCGCTAAGCTTGCGCGCTCGGCCGGGTCGAGCATCCAGCTGCTCGGCAAGGAGGCCAGCTACGCGTCGCTGCGTATGCCCAGCGGTGAGATCCGCCGGGTCGACGTCCGCTGCCGCGCGACCGTCGGCGAAGTGGGCAATGCCGAGCAGGCAAACATCAACTGGGGCAAGGCCGGTCGGATGCGGTGGAAGGGCAAGCGCCCGTCGGTCCGGGGCGTGGTGATGAACCCGGTCGACCACCCGCACGGCGGTGGTGAGGGTAAGACCTCCGGCGGCCGTCACCCGGTTAGCCCGTGGGGCAAGCCTGAGGGGCGTACCCGCAATGCGAACAAGTCGAGCAACAAGTTCATCGTCCGACGCCGGCGCACCGGCAAGAAGCACTCGCGTTAGCCGCGCAATCAGATCTAGGGAGTTTCAGGAGTAGCCAACCATGCCACGCAGCCTGAAGAAGGGCCCGTTCGTCGACGAGCATCTGCTCAAGAAGGTCGATGTCCAGAACGAGAAGAACACCAAGCAGGTCATCAAGACCTGGTCGCGTCGGTCGACCATCATTCCGGACTTCATCGGCCATACCTTTGCGGTGCACGACGGCCGCAAGCACGTCCCCGTGTTCGTCACCGAATCGATGGTGGGCCACAAACTTGGTGAGTTCGCGCCGACACGCACCTTCAAGGGCCACATTAAAGACGACCGAAAGAGCAAGCGGCGATGACTGCGGCTACTAAGGCTACCGAGTATCCCTCGGCGGTCGCCAAGGCCCGATTTGTGCGGGTGTCGCCAAGAAAGGCGCGCCGGGTGATCGATCTGGTGCGTGGCAGGTCGGTGTCAGACGCGCTCGACATCCTGCGCTGGGCGCCGCAGGCCGCCAGCGGTCCGGTGGCCAAAGTGATCGCCAGTGCGGCGGCCAACGCGCAAAACAACGGCGGGCTGGACCCGGCAACCTTGGTGGTGGCCACCGTGTACGCCGACCAGGGACCGACCGCCAAGCGCATCCGTCCGCGCGCCCAGGGCCGCGCGTTCCGCATCCGCCGGCGCACTAGCCACATCACGGTGGTGGTGGAAAGCCGGCCGGCCAAAGATCAACGGTCGGCGAAATCGTCGCGGGCCCGCCGCACCGAGGCCAGCAAGGCCGCCAGCAAGGTCGGGGCTACGGCGCCGGCCAAGAAAGCGGCCGCCAAAGCGCCCGCCAAGAAGGCACCCGCCAGTTCCGGCGTTAAGAAGACACCCGCAAAGAAAGCGCCCGCCAAGAAGGCGCCCGCCAAGGCTTCTGAGACTTCTGCAGCGAAGGGAGGCTCAGACTAGTGGGCCAAAAGATCAATCCGCATGGCTTCCGGCTGGGCATCACCACCGACTGGAAGTCGCGCTGGTATGCCGACAAGCAGTATGCCGAGTACGTCAAGGAGGACGTGGCGATCCGCCGGCTGCTGTCCAGTGGCCTAGAGCGTGCTGGGATCGCCGATGTAGAGATCGAGCGGACCCGCGACCGGGTCCGGGTGGACATTCACACCGCGCGTCCGGGCATCGTCATTGGTCGGCGTGGGACCGAGGCCGACCGGATTCGTGCCGACCTGGAAAAGCTGACCGGCAAGCAGGTCCAGCTCAACATCCTGGAGGTCAAAAACCCGGAGTCGCAAGCGCAATTAGTGGCCCAGGGGGTAGCCGAGCAGTTGAGCAACCGGGTGGCGTTCCGCCGCGCAATGCGCAAGGCGATCCAGTCGGCGATGCGTCAGCCCAACGTCAAGGGAATCCGGGTGCAGTGCTCGGGCCGCCTCGGCGGCGCGGAAATGAGCCGCTCGGAGTTCTACCGCGAGGGCCGCGTCCCGCTGCACACCTTGCGGGCAGATATCGACTACGGCCTATACGAGGCCAAGACCACCTTCGGCCGGATCGGTGTGAAGGTGTGGATCTACAAGGGTGACATCGTGGGCGGCAAACGTGAATTGGCTGCCGCCGCGCCAGCGGGCGCCGACCGTCCGCGCCGTGAGCGGCCGTCGGGCACGCGCCCCCGTCGCAGCGGTGCTTCGGGCACCACGGCGACCGGTACCGACGCGGGTCGGGCCGCGGGTGGCGAAGAGGCCGCGCCTGACGCCGCAGCGCCCGTTGAAGCGCAGAGCACGGAGAGCTGAATCATGTTGATTCCCCGTAAGGTTAAACATCGCAAGCAGCACCATCCTCGCCAGCGCGGCATCGCCAGCGGCGGCACCACGGTGAACTTCGGCGACTACGGCATTCAGGCCCTTGAGCACGCCTATGTCACCAACCGGCAGATCGAATCGGCGCGTATCGCCATCAACCGGCACATCAAGCGTGGCGGCAAGGTTTGGATCAACATCTTCCCTGACCGCCCGCTGACCAAGAAGCCCGCCGAAACCCGCATGGGTTCGGGCAAGGGCTCGCCGGAGTGGTGGGTAGCCAACGTTAAGCCGGGCCGGGTGCTGTTCGAGCTCAGTTACCCCAATGAAGGTGTCGCCCGGGCCGCGCTCACCCGAGCGATCCACAAGCTGCCGATCAAGGCACGCATTATTACTCGAGAGGAGCAGTTCTGATGGCAGTGGGTGTCTCGCCGGGCGAACTGCGTGAGCTCACCGACGAGGAGCTGGCCGAGCGGTTGCGCGAGTCCAAGGAAGAGTTGTTCAACTTGCGTTTCCAGATGGCGACCGGCCAGCTCAACAATAACCGCCGGCTCCGTACGGTGCGTCAGGAAATCGCGCGCATCTACACCGTGCTGCGCGAACGAGAACTGGGTCTGGCGACTGGGCCCGATGGTAAGGAATCGTGATGGCAGAGGCTAAGACCGGCGCGAAGGCGGCGCCTAGGGTGGCTAAGGCCGCCAAGGCGGCCCCCAAGAAGGCCGCACCCAACGACGCTGAGGCCATAGGTGCGGCCAACGCGGCAAACGTTAAGGGGCCCAAGCACACTCCGCGTACTCCGAAGCCACGCGGCCGCCGCAAGACACGAATCGGCTATGTGGTGAGCGACAAAATGCAGAAGACCATTGTGGTGGAGCTGGAAGACCGCATGCGGCACCCGCTATACGGCAAGATCATCCGGACCACTAAGAAGGTCAAGGCACACGACGAAGACAGCGTTGCCGGCATTGGCGACCGTGTCTCGCTGATGGAGACGCGTCCGCTGTCGGCGACCAAGCGCTGGCGGCTCGTCGAGATCCTCGAGAAGGCTAAGTAAGCCTGACGAGCAGTCGCAAAAGCCCCCGACACGCGCGGCGTGCGGGGGCTTTTGCGACTGCTCGCCCAACCAGCGCGGCGTCAGTGCGGAAATCCTCAGCTGATTCCTACCCTGTGCGTGTAGTGTACACAACCGTTCATTAACTCCACGGGGAAGTGAGGCTGGCTTATGGCACCCGAGGCCACCGAGGCGTTCAACGGCACCATCGAGCTGGATATTCGTGATTCGGAGCCGGATTGGGGCCCATACGCAGCGCCGGTGGCACCGGAGCACTCACCAAACATCCTGTATCTGGTCTGGGACGACGTCGGCATCGCGACCTGGGACTGCTTTGGCGGCCTGGTCGAGATGCCCGCGATGACGCGCGTCGCCGAGCGTGGCGTGCGACTGTCGCAATTTCACACCACCGCACTGTGCTCGCCGACCCGGGCGTCGCTGCTGACCGGTCGCAACGCCACCACCGTAGGCATGGCTACCATCGAAGAGTTCACCGACGGGTTCCCCAACTGCAACGGGCGGATCCCGGCTGACACCGCGTTGCTCCCAGAGGTGCTGGCCGAACATGGCTACAACACCTACTGTGTGGGCAAGTGGCACCTGACGCCACTCGAAGAATCCAATATGGCGTCGACGAAGCGGCACTGGCCGACCTCGCGTGGGTTCGAGCGGTTCTACGGATTCCTAGGCGGGGAGACCGACCAGTGGTATCCCGACCTGGTATACGACAACCACCCAGTGAGTCCTCCCGGCACACCCGAGGGTGGCTACCACCTGTCAAAAGACATCGCCGACAAGACGATCGAGTTCATTCGTGATGCCAAGGTGATCGCGCCCGACAAGCCGTGGTTCAGCTACGTGTGCCCAGGCGCCGGGCATGCGCCGCACCACGTCTTCAAGGAATGGGCGGACAGATACGCCGGCCGATTCGACATGGGGTATGAGCGCTATCGCGAGATCGTGCTGGAAAGGCAAAAGGCGCTAGGGATCGTGCCACCCGACACCGAACTGTCGCCCATAAACCCTTATCTGGATGTGCCGGGGCCAAACGGCGAGACCTGGCCGCTGCAGGACACGGTGCGGCCGTGGGACTCGCTGAGCGATGAAGAAAAGAAGCTGTTTTGCCGGATGGCCGAGGTGTTCGCCGGCTTTCTGAGCTACACCGACGCCCAGATCGGACGGATCCTGGACTACCTCGAGGAATCCGGCCAGCTGGACAACACCATCATCGTGGTGATCTCCGACAACGGCGCCAGCGGCGAGGGCGGACCCAACGGATCGGTCAACGAAGGCAAGTTCTTCAACGGCTACATCGACACCGTCGCTGAAAGCATGAAGCTCTTCGACCACCTCGGTGGCCCGCAGACCTACAACCACTACCCCATCGGGTGGGCAATGGCCTTCAACACCCCCTACAAGCTGTTCAAGCGCTACGCCTCGCATGAAGGCGGCATTGCCGACCCGGCAATCATCTCCTGGCCCAACGGCATTGCCGCACACGGTGAAATCCGCGACAACTACGTCAATGTCAGCGACATCACGCCCACCGTCTACGACCTGTTGGGCATGACACCGCCGGGGACCGTCAAGGGGATTCCGCAGAAACCGATGGACGGCGTGAGCTTCATAGCGGCCCTTGCCGACCCGGCCGCCGACACCGGCAAGACCACCCAGTTCTACACCATGCTGGGCACCCGCGGGATCTGGCATGAAGGTTGGTTCGCCAACACCATTCACGCGGCCACGCCCGCCGGCTGGTCGAATTTCAACGCTGACCGCTGGGAACTGTTCCACATCGCAGCAGACCGCAGCCAGTGCCACGACCTGGCCGCCGAGCATCCCGACAAACTTGAGGAGCTCAAGGCGCTGTGGTTCTCCGAAGCCGCCAAGTACAACGGGCTGCCGCTGGCCGATCTGAACCTCCTGGAAACGATGACTCGGTCGCGGCCTTACCTGGTCAGCGAACGAGCCAGCTACGTCTACTATCCCGACTGCGCTGACGTCGGCATCGGCGCGGCCGTAGAGATTCGCGGGCGCTCGTTCGCCGTGCTGGCCGATGTGACCATCGATACCACCGGCGCCGAGGGCGTGCTGTTCAAGCACGGCGGCGCCCATGGCGGGCACGTGCTGTTCGTCCGGGACGGACGCTTGCACTACGTCTACAACTTCCTCGGTGAGCGCCAGCAGCTGGTCAGCTCGTCGGGTCCGGTCCCGTCGGGAAGACATCTACTCGGGGTTCGTTATTTGCGGACCGGAACCGTGCCCAACAGTCACACGCCGGTGGGCGATCTTGAGCTGTTCTTCGACGAGAACCTGGTCGGCGCCCTGACCAATGTGCTGACCCACCCTGGAACGTTCGGGTTGGCCGGCGCCGCTATCAGCGTTGGCCGCAACGGCGGTTCGGCTGTGTCCAGCCACTACGAAGCGCCGTTCGCGTTCACCGGCGGTACCATCACCCAGGTCACCGTCGACGTGTCAGGCCGACCGTTCGAAGATGTGGAATCCGATCTTGCGCTTGCTTTTTCGCGTGACTGAGCGGTCTGCTGTGACGCGGGACGGCGTGGTCGGCATACGCTGAAGTCGTGCTGACCGAGTTGGTTGACCTGCCCGGCGGATCGTTCCGCATGGGCTCGACGCGCTTCTACCCCGAAGAAGCGCCGATTCATACCGTGACCGTGCGCGCCTTTGCGGTAGAGCGACACCCGGTGACCAACGCGCAATTTGCCGAATTCGTCTCCGCGACAGGCTATGTGACGGTTGCAGAACAACCCCTTGACCCCGGGCTCTACCCAGGAGTGGACGCAGCAGACCTGTGTCCCGGTGCGATGGTGTTTTGTCCGACGGCCGGGCCGGTCGACCTGCGTGACTGGCGGCAATGGTGGGACTGGGTACCTGGCGCCTGCTGGCGCCATCCGTTTGGCCGGGACAGCGATATCGCCGACCGAGCCGGCCACCCGGTCGTACAGGTGGCCTATCCGGACGCCGTGGCCTACGCACGATGGGCTGGTCGACGCCTACCGACCGAGGCCGAGTGGGAGTACGCGGCCCGTGGCGGAACCACGGCAACCTATGCGTGGGGCGACCAGGAGAAGCCGGGGGGCATGCTCATGGCGAACACCTGGCAGGGCCGGTTTCCTTACCGCAACGACGGTGCATTGGGCTGGGTGGGAACCTCCCCGGTGGGCAGGTTTCCGGCCAACGGGTTTGGCTTGCTCGACATGATCGGAAACGTTTGGGAGTGGACCACCACCGAGTTCTATCCACACCATCGCATCGATCCACCCTCGACGGCCTGCTGCGCACCGGTCAAGCTCGCTACAGCCGCCGACCCGACGATCAGCCAGACCCTCAAGGGCGGCTCGCACCTGTGCGCGCCGGAGTACTGCCACCGCTACCGCCCGGCGGCGCGCTCGCCGCAGTCGCAGGACACCGCGACCACCCATATCGGGTTCCGGTGCGTGGCCGACCCGGTGTCCGGGTAGTGCCAACTTCGCATGAGGAACTGCACACCCAGCAGGGCGTCAGTCGGCGCGACGAGTCACTCCCGGGGGCTACGCATGAATTCGACTACCGGAGCGGGCCTGGCTGGGCGTGGGCGCGCGCAGTTGTACGGCCCCAACGGCGTGTCGCTGTACAAACACACGCCCTCGCTGGTCCGGTTGCCCCAAAAAGCCAAGCCCCCCAAACCAGTTGCTCGCCAGCAATGACGCCGGTTGCTACCATCTGACTCCGTGTCGCTTCCCGGGGCAGGACTGGGGCAGTGGGTTATCCGGTGATGACCGATGGCCGGTAGCGACCCACCAACAGGTGGGCCGGCGTCGCAGGCGGGTTCAGACGCGGGAGCCTCGCCAGAACACAAACACATGTCGCGGCGAAAGCACCTCGTGCTCGATGTCTGCATCATCCTGGGTGTTCTCATTGCCTACGTCTTTTCGCTGCTCGGCTACGACTGGTTGGCCCACACACCGGGTCCGCTTCCGCAGCCGGACGTGGGCACGACTGACGACACCGTGGTTTTGATCCGCTTCGAGGAGCTGCACACTGTGGCAAATCGCCTCGATGTGAAAGTGCTGGTGCTGCCCGACGATTCGATGATCGACCATCGCCTCCAAGTGTTGACTACCGACACCTCGGTGCGGTTGTATCCGGAGAACGAACTCGGAGATCTGCAGTACCCGGTAGGAAAGCTGCCCGCGCAAGTAGCGACCACGATCGAGGCGCACGGCAACCCGGGCGCCTGGCCATTCGATACATACACCACCGATACGGTCCAGGCCGATGTGCTCGTCGGCGCTGGCGACAACCGTCAATACGTACCCGCCCGGGTCGAAGTGACCGGATCGCTGGAAGGCTGGGACATCAGCGCCGTCCGCGTCGGGGAAAGCAGCCAAACCTCTGATCGCCCGGACAATGTCATCATCACCCTGAAGAGGGCCAAGGGTCCGCTGGTTTTCGACCTGGGCATCTGCCTGGTGCTGATCACATTGCCGACGTTGGCCTTGTTCGTGGCCATCCAGATGATTACCGGCCGCAGAAAATTCCAACCACCGTTCGGCACTTGGTACGCCGCGATGTTGTTCGCTGTCGTGCCGCTGCGCACTATTCTCCCGGGCTCGCCGCCGGCGGGTGCGTGGATTGACCGGGCCGTTGTGATCTGGGTGCTCATAGCGCTGGCGGCGGCGATGGTGGTGTACATCGTCGCCTGGTACCGAGAATCGGACTAAGGCGGGCGTCAGATGGCTTCTGTCGACGCGTCCGGAGGGTTTCCGCTGGATTTCATAAACAGGCGCTAGCGCGGTGTCCAACGATACGATTGGGGCCCATGCGGCCCGACGAGATCGGCTCGCTGCGGGCCGGCCTGGCGGCTGTTGCGCGGTGAACTCAAAACGCGTTGACGCCGGATCAGCTATCCGATGATTCAGGCGGAGATCTCGACGATCGTGGGCGCTACCGCCAATCCGGTATCCGGGTAGATCATGATCGACATGGGTTGATCTGCCCTGGTGGGGCGGACTCACATTAGCGAAATTTTGCGCTGAGTAGGTCGTCCCCTAAACTTCAGGGGTTGCCGTGAGCAGACCTCGGCCGGCGCGCATAAGCTTTGCTTGGTCGGCCCCGCGTGCCCGTCGGCGACAAAGACCGCGCACGTCAGGGATGGTCCTGGCTGGCTCCTCCTACCGTGCACACGTCAACCAGGTCAGGAGATCTAGTGATTCAGCAGGAATCGCGGCTGAAGGTCGCCGACAACACCGGCGCCAAGGAGATCTTGTGCATCCGGGTGCTGGGCGGTTCGTCGCGACGCTACGCCGGCATCGGTGACGTCATCGTCGCCACCGTGAAGGACGCCATTCCGGGCGGCAACGTTAAGCGGGGGGATGTCGTCAAGGCCGTCGTGGTGCGCACAGTCAAGGAACGCCGACGTCCCGACGGCAGCTACATCAAGTTCGACGAGAACGCCGCGGTGATCATCAAGCCCGACAACGACCCGCGCGGCACCCGCATTTTTGGACCGGTCGGTCGCGAGCTGCGGGAGAAGCGGTTTATGAAGATCATTTCGCTGGCCCCGGAGGTGTTGTAGATGAAGGTCCACAAAGGCGACACCGTGCTGGTGATTTCGGGCAAAGATAAAGGGGCCAAGGGCAAAGTCTTGCAGGCGTATCCGGACCGCAACCGGGTATTGGTCGAGGGTGTCAACCGGATCAAGAAGCACACCGCGATCTCGACCACCCAGCGGGGCGCGCGTTCGGGTGGGATCGTCACCCAGGAAGCGCCGATCCATGTCTCCAACGTGATGGTGGTTGACTCCGACGGCAAGCCCACCCGAATCGGCTATCGGGTCGACGAGGAGACCGGCAAGCGCGTCCGTATCTCCAAGCGCAACGGCAAGGACATTTGATGACCACTGCACAGAAGGTTCAGCCGCGCCTCAAGGAGCGCTACCGCAGTGAGATTCGGGATGCGCTGCGCAAGCAGTTCGGCTACGGCAATGTCATGCAGATCCCGACGGTGACGAAAGTCGTCGTCAACATGGGTGTCGGCGAGGCCGCCCGGGACGCCAAGTTGATCAACGGGGCGGTCAACGATTTGGCGCTGATCACCGGGCAGAAGCCGGAAGTCCGCCGGGCGCGCAAGTCCATCGCGCAGTTCAAATTGCGTGAGGGCATGCCGGTGGGCGTCCGAGTCACGCTGCGCGGTGACCGGATGTGGGAGTTCCTTGACCGGCTCACGTCGATCGCACTGCCACGCATCCGTGACTTCCGTGGGCTTTCGCCCAAACAGTTCGACGGTGTGGGCAACTACACCTTCGGGCTGGCCGAGCAGGCGGTATTCCACGAGGTCGACGTGGACAAGATTGACCGGGTCCGTGGCATGGACATCAACGTCGTCACTTCCGCGGCGACCGACGACGAAGGCCGAGCGCTGTTGCGGGCCCTCGGCTTTCCCTTCAAGGAGAACTGAGCAGATGGCGAAGAAGGCACTGGTCAACAAGGCCGCAGGCAAACCGAGGTTTGCCGTGCGCGCCTACACCCGTTGCAGCAAGTGCGGCCGCCCGCGTGCGGTCTACCGCAAGTTCGGGCTGTGCAGGATTTGCCTGCGCGAGATGGCGCACGCGGGTGAGTTGCCCGGCGTGCAGAAGAGCAGCTGGTAACGGGACACGGGGACTAGAACATATGACCGCGCTGACGACGATGCAGTGGGGGTACCCCCAGACGCGCAGCGGCGAGGGGGCCGCAAGCGATGAGGAGGAGTAGCGCTCGATGACCGCGCTGACGACGATGCAGAGCGCAAGCGATGAGGAGGAGTAGCGCTCGATGACGATGACGGACCCGATCGCAGACTTTTTGACCCGTCTGCGTAACGCCAACTCGGCGTATCACGACGAGGTCAGCTTGCCGCACTCCAAGCTCAAGGCCAACATCGCGCAGATTCTCAAGAACGAGGGGTACATCAGCGACTTCCGAACCGAGGACGCTCGGGTCGGTAAATCGCTGGTTATCCAGCTCAAGTACGGCCCTAGCCGGGAGCGCAGCATCGCCGGGTTGCGGCGGGTGTCCAAGCCCGGCCTGCGGGTGTACGCGAAATCCACCAATCTGCCGCGGGTGCTCGGCGGCCTGGGCGTGGCGATCATCTCGACCTCCTCGGGCCTGCTGACTGACCGGCAGGCAGCTAGACAGGGCGTGGGCGGCGAAGTCCTCGCATATGTCTGGTGAGAGTGTGGTGAGAGGAAGCAACCATGTCGCGTATTGGTAAGCAGCCGATTCCGGTGCCCGCCGGGGTCGACGTCACGATCGAGGGACAGAGCATCTCGGTTAAGGGGCCCAAGGGCACCCTAGGACTGACGGTCGCCGAGCCAATCAAAGTGGCACGCAATGACGACGGCGCTATCGTGGTCACCCGTCCCGACGATGAGCGGCGTAATCGCTCCTTACACGGGCTGTCCCGTACCCTGGTGTCCAACCTGGTCACTGGCGTGACGCAGGGGTACACCACCAAGATGGAGATCTTCGGGGTTGGCTATCGGGTGCAGCTCAAGGGCTCCAATCTGGAGTTTGCGCTGGGGTACAGCCACCCGGTGGTGATCGAGGCTCCCGAAGGAATCACGTTCGCCGTCCAGGCACCGACGAAGTTCACCGTTTCCGGGATCGACAAACAAAAAGTCGGCCAGATCGCCGCCAATATCCGCCGTCTTCGCCGTCCCGATCCGTACAAGGGCAAGGGCGTGCGCTACGAGGGCGAGCAGATCCGCCGCAAGGTCGGAAAGACAGGTAAGTAGCCATGGCGCAATCAGTTTCCGCGACTCGACGAATCTCCCGCCTGCGCCGGCACACGCGGCTGCGGAAGAAGCTCTCGGGCACCGCGGAGCGCCCGCGGCTGGTGGTGCATCGGTCCGCGCGGCACATCCACGTGCAACTGGTGAACGACCTCAACGGCACCACCGTGGCCGCCGCTTCGTCGATCGAGGCCGATGTGCGCGGCGTGCCGGGTGACAAAAAGGCCCGCAGTGTGCGGGTCGGCCAGTTGATCGCCGAGCGGGCCAAAGCCGCCGGCATCGACACCGTGGTATTCGACCGCGGCGGGTATACCTACGGCGGACGAATCGCCGCGCTGGCCGACGCCGCACGCGAGAACGGATTGAGTTTCTGATGAACGGGAGGACCGCATAATGGCGGAGCAGCCGGCCGGACAGGCAGGCACTACCGACAACCGTGACGCACGGGGTGATCGGGAGGGCCGGCGCCGCGACAGCGGCCGCGGCAGTCGTGAACGGGATGGCGAGAAGAGCAACTATCTAGAGCGGGTCGTCGCCATCAACCGCGTCTCCAAGGTGGTCAAGGGTGGTCGGCGCTTCAGCTTCACCGCTTTGGTCATCGTGGGCGACGGTAACGGGATGGTCGGTGTCGGCTACGGCAAGGCCAAGGAAGTACCGGCCGCGATCGCCAAGGGCGTCGAAGAGGCGCGCAAAAGCTTCTTCCGGGTACCGCTGATCGGCGGCACCATCACGCACCCGGTGCAGGGCGAGGCGGCCGCCGGTGTGGTGTTGCTACGGCCGGCCAGCCCGGGTACCGGTGTGATCGCCGGTGGTGCGGCCCGCGCGGTGCTGGAATGTGCGGGGGTGCACGACATCTTGGCCAAGTCGCTGGGCAGTGACAACGCGATCAATGTGGTGCACGCCACCGTGGCCGCGCTCAAGCTGCTGCAGCGTCCGGAGGAGGTGGCGGCGCGCCGCGGTTTGCCGATAGAGGACGTCGCCCCGGCCGGGATGCTGAAGGCGCGTCGGAAAAGTGAAGCGCTGGCCGCCAGCGTTTTGCCGGATAGAACGATATAGCCATGTCACAGCTGAAGATCACCCAGGTGCGCAGCACCATCGGAGCACGCTGGAAGCAGCGCGAGAGCCTGCGCACTCTGGGCTTACGAAGGATTCGTCATTCGGTGATCCGCGAAGACAACGCAGCGACTCGCGGACTGATCGCGGTGGTGCGTCACCTCGTGGAGGTTGAGCCCGCGCAGACCGGAGGGAAGACATAGTGACGCTCAAGCTGCATGACCTGCGCCCCGCGCGGGGGTCCAAGATCGCCCGCACCCGAGTCGGTCGAGGTGACGGCTCCAAGGGCAAGACGGCCGGCCGTGGCACCAAGGGCACCAGGGCCCGCAAGCAGGTGCCGGTGACCTTCGAGGGCGGGCAGATGCCGATCCACATGCGGCTGCCCAAGCTCAAGGGCTTCCGTAACCGGTTTCGCACCGAATACGAAATTGTCAACGTCGGCGACATCAACCGGCTGTTTCCGCAGGGTGGTGCCGTCGGCGTGGACGACCTGGTGGCCAAGGGGGCCGTCCGCAAGAACGCTCTGGTCAAGGTGTTGGGTGACGGCAAGCTGACCGCCAAGGTCGACGTGTCCGCGCACAAGTTCAGCGGCAGCGCGCGCGCGAAGATCACCGCAGCGGGCGGTTCAGCCACCGAGCTCTAGTTTCGGGCGAGCAGACGCAAAATGCCCCCGAAATGCCCATTTTCGGGGGCTTTTGCGTCTGCTCGCGGGCCCTTGGCGGCCGGTGGGTACGCTGGGTGAATATGGTTGCCTTTCTGCCTTCCATTCCCGTTGTCGAGGACCTACGCGCCCTGGTCGGCCGGGTTGATACCGCCCGCCACCACGGTGTACCCAACGGCTGCGTGCTCGAATTCAACCTGCGATCGGTGCCGCCGGAGACGACGGGCTTCGACCCTCTTACGGTGCTCACCGGGGGTGGGCGGCCGATGGCGCTGCGCGATGCGGTCGCCGCGATCCACCGTGCCGCCGAGGACCCCCGGGTAGCCGGGCTGATAGCCCGCGTGCAGCTTCCGCCCTCGCCGGCGGGGGCGGTTCAGGAGCTGCGGGAGGCCATCGCGGCCTTCAGTGCGGTCAAGCCGTCGCTGGCCTGGGCCGAAACTTATCCGGGCACCCTGTCCTACTATCTGGCTTCGGCGTTCGGTGAGGTCTGGATGCAACCCTCGGGGAGTGTGGGGCTGGTCGGCTTCGCCACCAACGCCACATTCCTGCGCGACGCCCTGCACAAGGCGGGCATCGAGGCCCAGTTCGTCGCCCGGGGCGAATACAAGTCGGCGGCAAACCTTTTCACCGAGGATGGCTTCACAGACGCCCACCGCGAAGCGGTCACGCGGATGCTGGACAGTCTGCAGGACCAGGTGTGGCAGGCGGTCGCCAAGTCGCGCAATATCGGCGTCGATGCGCTTGATGAGCTGGCTGACCGGGCTCCGCTATTGCGGGACGACGCCGTGACTTGCGGTCTGATCGACCGGATCGGATTTCGCGACCAAGCCTACGCCCGTATGGCGGAATTGGTTGGTGTGGAAAAAGGTTCACCGGAATCCAGTGGCTCGCAAACAAGCCCAGACGAAAAGCCGCCGCGGATGTACCTGGCGCGCTACGCCAGTTCGGCCCGGCCACGGCTGACGCCCCCCGTCCCATCGATTCCTGGTCGCCGGTCCAAGCCGACGATCGCGGTGGTGACCCTGGAAGGCCCGATCGTCAACGGTCGTGGTGGGCCCCAGTTTCTGCCGCTCGGTCCGTCGAGCGCCGGCGGTGACACCATCGCGGCAGCGCTGCGGGAGGTGGCCGCCGACGATTCGGTGTCGGCGATAGTGCTGCGGGTCGACAGTCCGGGGGGCTCGGTCACCGCATCGGAGACTATCTGGCGTGAGGTGGCCAGGGCCCGCGACCGTGGCAAACCGGTGGTGGCGTCGATGGGTGCGGTCGCCGCCTCCGGTGGCTATTACGTGTCGATGGGTGCCGACGCCATCGTGGCCAACCCGGGCACCATCACCGGGTCGATCGGTGTGATCACCGGAAAGCTGGTGGTTCGGGATCTCAAGGACCGGTTGGGTGTCGGGTCGGATGCGGTGCGCACCAACGCTAATGCCGATGCCTGGTCGATCGACGCACCCTTCACCCCGGACCAGCAGGCCCATCGCGAGGCGGAGGCGGACTTGTTCTACAGCGACTTCGTGGAACGCGTCGCCGAGGGCCGCAAGATGACTACCGACGCCGTGGACGTCGTTGCGCGAGGCCGGGTCTGGACCGGTGCCGACGCTCTCGATCGCGGCCTGGTCGACGAACTCGGCGGCCTTCGAACCGCGGTGCGTCGCGCGAAGGTGCTAGCCGGACTAGATGAGGACACCGAGGTTCGCATAGTCAGTTATCCGGGGTCGTCACTCTGGGACATGGTGCGACCGCGTCCGTCGTCACGACCGGCAGCGGCATCGCTGCCGGATGCTATGGGTGCGCTGCTTGCCCGTTCGATCGTCGGCATCGTCGAGCAGGTGGAACAGACTCTCAGTGGTGCCAGCGTGTTGTGGCTGGGGGAGTCGCGCCTCTAGCCGTTCAAACGACCGCTGATGAAGATGATTTCGCCGAGCGGATCGTCGTCGTGTGGGGCGGGAACGGGCAAACCATTGCGCCTGAATAGGTCGGTCCGCACTGTGCCCTCAACGTCCCAGCCCTTGGCGCGCAGGTAGTCGACGACGTGGCTGCGTTCGCCGGAATACACCAGCGACGCCATGTCGATGTCCACGCCGTGCTTGCGAAACGAATCCGCCATTTCTCGTACCCGGCCTGCGTCGAAATCCACAATGCCCGGGACAAGTTCGGTAGCGATCGTGCTGCCCGCAACACTGAGTTCGGTGCTGTTGTCGAACAACCGGTCCTGGGATCCGGCGGCAGGTAGATCAGCATGCCTTCGGCCAACCATGCTGTCGGTGCCGTCGAGTCCAGGCCGGCAGCTTGCAGTGCCGCCGGCCAGTCCGCGCGCAAGTCGATGTACACCGTGCGCCGAATGGCGGTGGGCTTGGCGCCGATGCCGGCCAAGGTGGTTGTCTTGAAGTCGATCACCTGTGGTTGGTCGATCTCGTAGACCACGGTGCCGGCCGGCCACGGCAACCGATAGGCGCGCGCGTCCAACCCGGCTGCCAGGATCACCACTTGTCGCACTCCGCCGTCCGTGGCAGTGCGGAAGTAGTCGTCGAAGTACTTGGTGCGCACCGCTATCCCGTCGATCATCGCCTGTGCCCGCCCCGGCGAAAGGTTCCCGGTCGTCGCGATATCGAGCTCGCCGTCGATCAACTTGGTGAAGAAATCCAGCCCGACCGCGCGCACCAGCGGTTCGGCGAACGGGTCGTTGATCAAACCTCGTGGATCCTTGGTCGCCAACGCGCGTCCGGCAGCAACCATGGTCGCGGTAGCCCCGACGCTGGAGGCTAGATCCCAGTTGTCGTCGTGAGCGCGCGGCATCTGCGCCCTATGTCCGGGTCGCAGCGACGTAGTTCATTGTGCCGGGACGGCCGCTGCAGCGCTGAGGTCGGCCAGTGTACGCGACCGCCAACTCAGCCGGTAAGCCCTGGCGGCGGTGGAGCAGTCGTCGAAGCCTGGTGAGCATCACTGCGAGTCATCGTGTAGGCGGCCGATTTCGACAGTTCATTGACGGGGCAAGCGGTATGGCGCCACGAAGGTGCTGGCTTGCGGTGTGCTGGGTACTGTCTGTGTTTCCGTTGCAACCTGGCGCTGACATAGAAGAAATCAGGCAACGGCACTTCTTCGTCCTCGAACGGTTGAAATCCGTTGGCGGTCAGCAGGTCCTGGGATTTGATCTCGGTCAGCAGCCAACCATTGTCGGATAGGTACGAGGCGGGCTCGTTGCGGTCGCCGAAGTACACCAGCTCATTCATGTCTAGATCGAAACCGTATGCGCGCCAACGATTGGCGAGGATCGTCATGCGCTCCCTCATCCGTTCCTCATGATGCGGCTTGAAGTTGCGTATGCTCTCGGTTGCAAACCTGCTGTCCGGCACACTGAGCGCGGTGACATTGTCCAACAAGCGGTCCTGCGCTTCCGGCGGGAGGTAGCGGAGCAACCCTTCAGCGCTCCACGCGGTGGGCTGGGTCGGGTCGAATCCCGCCGCGCCCAACGCGGTGGGCCAATCCGCACGCAAATCGGCGGTGACCACGCGCCGGTCGGCGGTGGGCGTGGCGCCCAGTTCGGCGAGTGTGCGAGTTTTGAACTCCATGACTTGCGGTTGGTCGATCTCATACACCACGGTCTGGGCGGGCCAGGCCAGCCGGTATGCCCGGGAATCCAATCCTGAGGCCAGGATCACGACCTGCCTGATGCCCGCGCGTGTCGCATCCATGAAGAACTCGTCGAAGAACTTGGTGCGGACGGCATGGTGTTCGGCCATACGGACCATGGACGCATTCGGGCGTTCCGGATCGTCGATGTCTGAGGCCGTCAATTCCCCGCTCGCGAGCCGGGTCAGAACGTCCACCCCCACCGCCCGGACCAGCGGCTCAGCGAACTGATCGTTGATCAGTGGGTTGGCGGCGCGGGTCGCCATCGCGCGAGCCGCCGCAACCATCGTGGCGGTCGCCCCGACGCTGGATGCCAGATCCCAGGTGTCCCCTTCGCACCTGATGGAACCGGTGTATGTCATGCACGGCCTCTCTTCAAAAAGCGGGGATAATTCCTTAGTAAAGTTAACAACAGGCGACAAATTCCGCGACTTGGAAAGGCTGGCGCGATCGGCGGCGTCGGGGTGCCGCCATAGGGGGCGCACGTGGGGGTCCTGGCTGTTGAGCGTGAATACCGCGATGGGTTTTCGGCGTGTCGCGTGGTGCGATTCACTCTCGGTGCGGCTAGAGCGGATTCGCGCGCAGATAGCCGTAGACGCCCGTGAAGTTACGGCACACGTCCTCAGGAATTGGCACCGGTCCACCGAGAGCGCGGGCACCCCAAACGATTTGTGCGGTGCGCTCAACAAGGGCGGTGACGCGCAGCACCTGGTCGGGGCGGGGCCCCACGGCCACCAGGCCGTGGTTGGCGATCAGGGCGGCGGCGCGGCCCTCAAGCGCGCGCACCGCGTTGCGGCCGACCTCGGGTGTACCGGACGCGGCGTACTCGGTGCAGCGAACGTCCCCGCCGCAGTAGATCGCGAACTCGTCGATGCAGGCGGGAATCGGCTCATGGGCGACGGCGAACATGGTCGCCCACACCGGGTGGCTGTGGATCACGCTGCCAATGTCGTCGAATGCGCGATAGCACGCCAGGTGTAGGTTTAGTTCGGTCGACGGCGACCGGCCGTCCTTGGCGTGCAGCACCGCACCGCCGGCGTCGACTAGCACCAGATCGTGGAGCAGCATCTCGGCGTAGTCGACCGAGGACGGCGTGATGACCACGTTGCCGTCCGAGCGCCTGGCTGAGATATTTCCGGCGGTCCCCTCGACCAGGCCCCGACGCAACATGTCCTTGGCGGCCGCCAGCACCGCGGATTCCGGGGCGTCAACGAAGTTCATGAGCCCAATACCTCCGGGTTGACGACATGGGCGGGCCTGTTGCCGGACAGCAGTGCGCCCAGGTCGTCGGCGACCATCCGCGCCTGCCGGGCCTCGGTGTTCCAGGTGGCCCCGCCGATGTGGGGGGTGAGGACGACATTGGGCATGCTCACCAAAGGGTGATCGGTCGGCAGCCATTCACCGGTGAAGTGGTCCAGGCCGGCGGCGGCCAGCTTGCCGCCACGCAGGGCGTCGACGAGCGCATCGGTGTCGCGCAGCTGGGACCGGGCGGTGTTGAGAAACACCGCACCGTCGCGCATGGCCGCGAACTGCTGGGCACCGATCATCCCGATCGTGTCGTCGGTGACCGCCGCGTGCATGGAGACGATGTCAGCCTCGGCCAGCAGCTCGTCAAGGCTGTGGCCGGCGTCGTCGCGGTAAGGATCGTGCGCGATGACCCGCAGGCCCAGCCCGGACAGCCTCCAGCGCACCGCGCGACCGACGGCACCCAGGCCCACCAGCCCGGCAGTCAGCCCGGCGATTTCGGCACCGCGGAACCGCTGATAGGGGATGGTGCCGTCGCGAAAGATGTTGCCGGACCGCACATCTGCGTCCGCGGGAATCAGGTGCCGGGCGACGGCCAGCAACAGGGCCACCGTCATCTCGGCGACAGCGTCGGCGTTGCGAGCCGGGGTGTGCAGCACCGGTATGCCGGCCGCGGTGGCGCCGGGGATGTCGACGTTGCTGGGATCCCCGCGGGTGGCGGCGACCACCCGCAACCCCCGCTCGAACACCGGGCCACCGACCGAGTCACTTTCCACCACAAGAACATCGGCGGCGACGGCGGTGATCCGGTCAGCTAGCTGCTCGGCGCTGTAGATTCGCAGCGGTCGCTGATCGATCCACGGGTCGTATACCACGTCGGCTAGCCGCCGGAGCTGGGCGAACCCCGGTCCACGCAATGGAGCCGTCACCAGAGCACGCGGTCGAGGCGTCACGTTTGCCAATGCTGGCGTACGGTGGCGCCCGTGTCACGCGACGACGTCACAATCGGCATCGATATCGGCACCACCGCCGTCAAAGCGGTGGCCGCCGACGACAACGGTCGGGTGACGGCGCGGGTACGGATTGGCCACCAGCTGGCGGTGCCGGCCCCCGACCGGCTGGAGCACGACGCCGACGAAGCGTGGCGGCGGGGACCATTGGCAGCACTGGACCGGCTGGTCGGACCCGACACCCGGGCACTGGCCGTTGCCGCGATGGTGCCATCGCTGACCGCTGTCGATCCCGCTGGCCGGCCGATCACACCCGGGCTGCTGTACGGCGACGCCAGGGGTCGGGTACCGAACGCCTCGGTGGCACGGGCGCAGTCGGTGCCGTCGGTGGGTGAGACCGCCGAGTTTCTGCGCTGGACGGCCGGCCAAGCGCTGGATGCGTCCGGGTACTGGCCGGCGCCGGCGGTGGCCAATTACGCCTTGTCGGGCGAAGCGGTCATCGACTATGCCACGGCCGTCACGACTCTCCCGTTGTTCGACGGGACGGGATGGAACGCGACCGCTTGCGCCGACTGCGGTGTGACCGTTGACCGGATGCCGCGGGTGGAGACGTTCGGAGTGGGAGTGGGGCAGGTGCGCGGCACCGGCGCGGTGCTGGCGGTCGGTGCCGTCGATGCCCTGTGCGAACAGATCGTGGCCGGCGCCGACCGCGACGGCGACGTGTTGGTGCTATGCGGCGCCACCTTGATCGTGTGGACCACCATCTCCGCGGCTCGTCAAGTGCCGGGTTTGTGGACCATCCCGCATACGGCACCGGGCAAGAGCCAGATCGGAGGGGCCAGCAACGCTGGTGGGTTGTTCCTCAACTGGGTGGATCGTGTTATTGGACCGGGCGATCCAGCGCTAGCCGATCCGCGGCGGGTGCCGGTGTGGCTGCCCTATATACGCGGCGAGCGCACCCCGTTCCATGAGCCCGATCGCCGGGCCGTGCTCGACGGTGTGGATCTCTCCCAGGACGCCGCATCGGTGCGGCGGGCCGCCTACGAGGCGTCGGGCTTCGTCGTGCGCCAGCTCATCGAGCTAAGCGGGGCGCCGGTGGCGCGCATCGTGGCGGCAGGCGGCGGCACCCGGATACAGCCTTGGATGCAGGCTATCGCCGACGCGACCGGCCGGCCGGTGGAGGTGTCCAGGGTGGCCGAAGGGGCGGCACTGGGAGCGGCTTTCCTCGGCCGCTTGGCGGCCGGATTGGAATCGTCGATCGCCGACGCTGCCCGGTGGGCCTCAACCGACCGCATTGTCGAACCCAGTGCCGACTGGGCGGGGCCGACCAAGGAACGCTATCGCCGGTTCCTGGCGCTCAGCGGCTCGAAGTTGGCCTGACGGTGGACCAAGATGCATGGCGCAAGAACTGGTGTGTCGTTCTACGCTTATGCAATGACAGATCACGACCAGACCGCGGCCCGTCGAGAGATCGCCGATGCCCTGCTCGCCGCGCTGGAACGTCGGCATGAGGTCGCAGACGCCATCGTGGAGGCCGCCAACAAGGCCGCCGCCGTCGAGGCGATCGTGAACTTGCTGGGCACCTCGCACTTGGCCGCCGAAGCGGTGATGAGCATGTCTTTCGATCAGCTCACCCAGGATGCGCGCACAAAGATCATCGCCGAGCTCGACGACCTGAACAAACAGCTGAGCTTCACCGTCAAGGAGCGTCCAGCCAGCTCTGGTGAGGGCCTGGAGCTGCGGCCGTTCTCCCCAGATGAGGACCGCGACATCTTCGCTCGACGAACCGAAGAAATGGGCGCCGCCGGCGATGGATCCGGGGGACCCGCCGGCAGCGTCGACGACGAGATCCGAGCCGCACAGAAGCGCGTCGACGACGAGGAGGCGGCTTGGTTCGTGGCTGTTGATTCCGGCGTCAAGGTCGGGATGGTGTTCGGCGAGCTTGTCCACGGCGAGGTGGACGTCCGGATCTGGATTCACCCCGATCATCGAAAAAAGGGTTACGGAACCGCGGCATTGCGCAAGTCGCGCTCGGAGATGGCCTGGGCGTTCCCGGCCGTGCCGATGGTCGCCCGCGCGCCCGCGGCCCAACCCGCCCAGCCGGGAAGTGCCGGCCGGTAGCATCCGGTTCGGTCTGGCAGGCGGTCGCCAGGCCGATCGGCGGCGAATCCGCGGCGCCAACGCTGCCGCCGGATCCCAACTGGCTTAATCAGCGTGTGTCTTGGTGTTTCTGCTTCAGTTCGGCGGAGACATAGATCACCTCGCCGAACGGGGCGTCGTCGCCGTCGATCGGCGGCAGTCCGTGTTCAGCCAGCAAGTCGGTGGTGCTCGCGCTGGCGGTTCGCCAGCCGTGGTCGGCCAGATAGGTCCGCGCGTCCGTGCGGTCGCCGAAATACACCAGGCCCGACATGTCGAGGTCGAGGCCATGGCGCCTGAACCGCTCCGCCAGGCGCCGCATGCGTCCCCGCAGTTCTTCTTCGTTGAGCCGATTGATGTCGCGCAGGACTTCGGTGGCGAACTGGCTGCCCGGTACGCTCTGGGCGGTGATCTGGTCAAGCAGCCGGTCCTGCGCCTCGGCGGACAGATAGCCCAGCAGCCCCTCGGCGATCCAGGCGGTCCGCTGCGCGTTGTCAAAGCCGGCTTTTTGCAGGGCGGTGGGCCAGTCGTCGCGCAAATCGACCGCCACGGTGCGCCGGTCGGTCGTGGGTGCCGCACCCAGGCCGGCCAGCGTCGTGGTCTTGAAGTCGATCACCTGCGGCTGATCGACTTCGAAGACGATGGTGCCGGCTGGCCAGCGCAGCCGGTAGGCGCGGGAATCCAGGCCGGAAGCCAAGATGACGGCCTGCCGAATCCCGGCTCGGGTGGCATCCAGAAAGAAGTTGTCGAAGTAGTGAGTGCGAATGGCCATCGCGTCGGCGAACCGCCGCAGGCCGTTGGCCTCGTCTTCGGCTAGCTCGTCGGGATCCAGTTCGCCACTGGCCATGCGTACGAAGAAGTCGACGCCGACCGCGCGGACCAGCGGTTCCGCGAACTGGTCGTTGACCAGCGCGCCGGGAGCCCGGCCGGCTACCGCTCGGGCCGCCGCCACCATGGTGGCCGTCAAACCCACACTGGACGCCAAGTCCCACGAATCGCCCTCAAAGCGGGCACTGCCCGTTTGCGTCATCTGTAACCCCTTCGATAGCTCGCACCGTGGCGGCCCGGAACGGGCCAGTCCATACCAGCTGTTAGTCTCTTACACGATTTGGCGCGCGACGCCGTACGTCCTGGCCTGCGGGTGTTGGGCGCGTGATGCAAGATGACCCCGGGCTGCGCAGGAGGATAGAGTGCTTTCGGCTTTCATCTCGTCGCTGCGAACAGTCGACTTGAGACGAAAGATCCTCTTCACGCTGGGCATCGTCATTCTCTACCGTGTCGGTGCCGCGCTGCCGTCCCCCGGTGTCAATTTTCCGAACGTGCAGCAGTGCATCAAAGAAGCCAGCGCGGGCGAAGCCGGACAGATCTATTCCCTGATCAACCTGTTCTCCGGCGGTGCGTTATTAAAGCTCACGGTGTTCGCGGTGGGGGTGATGCCCTACATCACCGCCAGCATCATCGTGCAGCTGCTCACCGTGGTCATCCCGAGGTTCGAGGAACTCCGGAAGGAAGGCCAGGCGGGTCAGTCGAAGATGACCCAGTACACCCGTTACCTAGCGATCGCGTTGGCTATCCTTCAAGCCACCAGCATCGTGGCGTTGGCTGCCAACGGCGGGTTGCTACAAGGTTGCTCGCTGGACATCATCGCCGACCAGAGCATTTTCACACTGGTCGTCATCGTGCTCGTGATGACGGGCGGCGCCGCGTTGGTGATGTGGATGGGCGAGTTGATCACCGAACGCGGCATCGGCAACGGCATGTCGCTGCTGATCTTCGTTGGCATCGCTGCCCGCATCCCGGCCGAAGGTCAAAGCATCCTGGAAAGCCGCGGTGGAGTCGTCTTCACCGCGGTCTGCGCGGCCGCGTTGATCATCATCGTCGGTGTGGTGTTCGTCGAACAGGGTCAGCGCCGGATTCCAGTGCAATACGCCAAGCGCATGGTGGGCCGGCGGATGTATGGCGGGACTTCGACTTATCTGCCGCTCAAGGTCAACCAGGCCGGCGTTATCCCGGTTATCTTCGCGTCGTCGCTGATCTACATTCCGCACCTGATCACCCAGCTGATTCGCAGCGGCAGCGGTGTCGTGGGAAACAGCTGGTGGGACAAATTCGTCGGCACGTACCTGTCCGACCCGAGCAACCTGGTCTACATCGGCATCTACTTCGGCCTCATCATCTTCTTCACCTACTTCTACGTGTCGATCACCTTCAACCCCGACGAACGTGCCGACGAGATGAAGAAGTTCGGCGGCTTCATTCCGGGAATTCGGCCGGGCCGTCCGACCGCAGACTATCTGCGCTATGTGCTGAGCCGGATTACCTTGCCGGGCTCGATTTACCTCGGCGTGATCGCCGTGCTGCCCAACCTGTTCCTCCAGATCGGCGCCGGTGGAACCGTGCAGAACCTGCCCTTTGGGGGTACCGCGGTGCTGATCATGATCGGTGTCGGTTTGGATACGGTCAAGCAGATCGAGAGTCAGCTCATGCAGCGCAACTACGAAGGGTTCCTCAAGTGAGAGTTTTGTTGCTGGGACCGCCCGGGGCGGGCAAGGGGACGCAGGCGGTGAAGCTGGCCGAGAAGCTCGGGATCCCGCAGATCTCCACCGGCGAACTCTTCCGGCGCAACATCGAAGAGGGCACCAAGCTCGGCGTGGAAGCCAAACGCTACTTGGATGCCGGTGACTTGGTGCCGTCCGACTTGACCAATGAACTCGTCGACGACCGGCTGAACAATCCGGACGCGGCCAACGGATTCATCTTGGATGGCTATCCACGCTCGGTCGAGCAGGCCAAGGCGCTTCACGAGATGCTCGAACGCCGGGGGACCGACATCGACGCGGTGCTGGAGTTTCGTGTGTCCGAGGAGGTGTTGTTGGAGCGACTCAAGGGGCGTGGCCGCGCCGACGACACCGACGACGTCATCCTCAACCGGATGAAGGTCTACCGCGACGAGACCGCGCCGCTGCTGGAGTACTACCGCGACCAATTGAAGACCGTCGACGCCGTCGGCACCATGGACGAGGTGTTCGCCCGTGCGTTGCGGGCTCTGGGAAAGTAGTCATGCGCCCACTGGCACGGCTGCGGGGTCGCAGGGTCGTGCCGCAGCGCAGTGCCGGCGAACTCGACGCGATGGCCGCGGCGGGCGCCGTCGTTGCCGCCGCGCTGCGGGCGATCCGTGCGGCAGCGGCTCCCGGCACATCCAGCCTGAGTCTCGACGAGATCGCCGAGTCGGTGATCCGCGAATCCGGCGCCACCCCGTCGTTTCTGGGCTATCACGGCTACCCGGCCTCGATCTGCGCGTCGATCAACGACCGGGTGGTTCATGGCATCCCGTCGACCGCCGAGGTGCTCGCGCCCGGTGATCTGGTATCCATCGACTGCGGTGCGGTGCTGGACGGTTGGCATGGCGATGCGGCGATCACTTTCGGGGTTGGCGCCCTGAGCGACGCCGACGAAGCGCTGTCGGAGGCGACAAGGGAATCGCTTCAGGCCGGCATCGCCGCGATGGTGGTCGGCAATCGGTTGACCGACGTCGCGCATGCCATCGAAACGGGTACCCGTGCCGCCGAGCTCCGTTATGGACGCTCGTTCGGGATCGTCGCCGGTTACGGGGGCCACGGCATCGGCCGCCAGATGCATATGGATCCGTTCTTGCCGAACGAGGGTGCGCCGGGGCGCGGTCCGCTGCTGGCTGCCGGCTCGGTGCTGGCCATCGAACCGATGCTGACCCTCGGTACCACCAAAACGGTGGTGCTCGACGACAAATGGACGGTCACGACCGCCGATGGGTCACGTGCGGCACACTGGGAACACACCGTGGCGGTAACCGACGACGGGCCCCGAATTCTGACGCTCGGTTAGCGCGGCTGCCGGCGCGGGCAGTGGTGAACCAAACTCTTACTCGACTCGTGTCAGTAAGCGGGAGGTGATCGCGTGGCTCGTGTGTCGGGCGCCGCGGCCGCTGAAGCCGCGTTGATGAGGGCGCTCTACGACGAGCATGCCGCCGTGTTGTGGCGTTACGCGCTGCGCTTGACCGGGGATGCGGCCCAAGCCGAAGACGTCGTCCAAGAGACGCTGTTGCGGGCGTGGCAGCATCCGGAGGTGATCGGCGACACCGCGCGGCCGGCAAGGGCGTGGTTGTTCACCGTCGCGCGCAACATGATCATCGACGAGCGGCGCAGCGCCCGGTTCCGCAATGTGGTCGGTTCGACCGACCAATCGGGCACACCCGAGCAGTCGACGCCGGACGAGGTGAACGCCGCACTGGATCGGCTGCTGATCGCCGATGCGCTGGCCCAACTGTCCGCCGAGCATAGGGCCGTGATCCAGCGGTCCTACTACCGCGGATGGTCGACCGCACAGATTGCCACCGACCTCGGAATTGCCGAAGGAACGGTGAAGTCGCGATTGCACTACGCCGTGCGCGCGTTGCGGCTCACTCTGCAGGAACTGGGAGTTACTCGATGACGGCAGAGCCCATTCGCATGGCTGCCGGCTCCGGATACGTGAGGGTGACAGGAGAGAGATGACATGACGATGCCGCTACGAGGACTTGGCCCGCCCGATGACACCGGTGTGCGCGAGGTGTCGACGGGTGATGATCACCACTACGCGATGTGGGATGCAGCTTACGTGTTGGGAGCATTGTCTGCGGCCGACCGCCGCGAATTCGAAGCGCACCTGGCCGGTTGCCCCGAATGCCGGGGGGCCGTCACCGAACTCTGCGGGGTGCCCGCCCTGCTGTCCCAGCTCGATCGTGACGAAGTGGCCGCGATTAGCGAATCCGCCCCGACTGTGGTGGCTTCGGGGCTGTCGCCGGAGTTGTTGCCGTCGTTGCTGGCGGCGGTGCACAGGCGTCGGCGCCGTACCCGGCTGATCACCTGGGTGGCCTCGTCCGCCGCTGCCGCGGTGCTGGCGATCGGTGTGCTAGTCGGTGTGCAGGGCCACTCCGCGGCACCGCAGCGGGCGGCCGTGTCGGCGCTGCCGATGGCCCAGGTCGGCACGCAGCTGTTGGCGTCCACGGTGTCGATCAGCGGCGAGCCTTGGGGGACGTTCATCAACCTGCGGTGCGTCTGCCTGGCGCCGCCGTATGCTTCCCACGACACGCTGGCCATGGTTGTGGTGGGTCGTGACGGCAGCCAGACACGGCTGGCGACTTGGTTGGCCGAACCCGGTCACACCGCGACACCCGCCGGCAGCATTTCGACACCGGTTGACCAGATCGCCGCCGTGCAAGTGGTTGCCGCCGATACCGGCCAGGTTCTGCTGCAGCGTTCGCTCTAAGACTGAGCTTTAGGCACCTGGCGCCCTGCTATTGGCACGCCCTACAAGCACCAGGTGGTCGGGCGTCGACCACCTGCTCGGAGTGGGCTGCATGATGCCGCGCATCTTCAGTCGTCGATCACCGTGGTGCTGGCCAAACACGAGTTCTCCGCTGCCACGGTGGCCGACGGGTACAGCCGCAGCGGGGCCGGGTTCGGGGTCGCGGCGGCGGCCTCCGGTGGCGGCACTTTCCTCGGTCAGAAATGCGCCGCAGCAACGGCAAGCTGAATTCCGTAAGGTTGGCCCGCGTCGACGCATGTGCGATAAGAAGGGGCGTGGCCTCAGATAATCGCGACCCCATCGCCGCAGCACGGGCCAACTGGGAGCGTTCCGGGTGGGGTGATGTGTCGCTAGGCATGGTGGCGGTGACGTCGGTGATGCGTGCGCATCAGATTCTGCTGGCCCGCGTCGAGACGGCGCTGCGCCCCTATGACCTGAGTTTCTCCCGCTTCGAGCTGCTGCGGCTGCTGGCGTTCAGCCGTATCGGAGCGCTACCGATCACCAAAGCGTCGGACCGATTGCAGGTTCACGTGACCAGCGTCACCCACGCGATCCGCCGGCTGGAGGCCGATGGATTGGTGCGGCGGGTTCCGCACCCCACCGACGGGCGGACCACACTGGTGCAGATCACCGAGCTGGGTCGCTCCACGGTCGAGGACGCCACCGTCACCCTCAACGAGCAGGTGTTCGCCAACGTTGGGATGGGCGCCGAGGAATCGCAGGCGCTGGTGTCGGCCGTCGAAACGTTGCGGCGCAACGCCGGCGACTTTTGAGGGCGGGCAGACGCGTAAGCGCCCAATGTCGTGCCGAAATGGGCGCTTATGCGTCTGCTCGCGCCCGGCTTGGCGCGCAGCCGGCGACATTCCATGACCAGTTTGTGCGGGCCTTGACGCGGGCGCGGGCTCGTATGCGACCGCCGAGGCCGGCCGGCTTGCTGCTGGGCAATGGCGGGGCTCGGCGGTATCCGGCGGCGGGCAGCTAACCGGACTGCCCCGAAACCCACTGCGTGGTCAACGATTTCAGGACAAGCTGTTAGCAGGACGTGCCCGCGCTGCGCTATCCAAAAACGTCATGGGCACGCATGATGGTGAAATGCGGCGGACACCAATTCAACCGCGAAAGGCAGGACAGTGGACCCACTGATGGCTCACCAGCGCGCTCAGGACGCGTTCGCCGCGCTCCTGGCCAACGTCCGCGCTGACCAGCTCGGCGGCCCCACGCCCTGCTCGGAGTGGACGATCAACGATCTGATCGAGCACGTCGTCGGCGGCAACGAGCAGGTCGGGCGATGGGCGGCCAGCCCCATCGAGCCACCCGCCCGGCCCGATGGCCTCGTTGCCGCCCACCAAGCCGCGGCCGCGGTCGCCCACGAGATCTTCGCGGCGCCGGGCGGGATGTCCGCCACATTCAAGCTGCCGTTGGGCGAGGTTCCCGGGCAGGTGTTCATCGGGTTACGCACCACCGATGTGCTGACCCACGCGTGGGATCTTGCCGCCGCCACCGGCCAATCCACCGATCTTGATCCCGAGTTGGCCGTCGAGCGGCTCGCCGCCGCGCGTGCCTTGGTGGGGCCGCAGTTCCGCGGGCCGGGAAAGCCCTTCGCGGACGAGAAGCCTTGCCCGCGTGAGCGCCCGCCCGCCGATCAGCTGGCGGCATTTTTGGGCCGCACGGTGCGGTGAACCCGCGAATTCGGCTGCCGCGCAACGTGTGGATCACCGCGCTGCGGTCCAGGGCGCCGTGGTCGGCGGCGAATCTGGCGTAGATTTCGGCGGGGTGGCCACCTAGCGGCGCCGCCGCACCGGTCGAGGCCACCGCTTCCATGGCCAGGCCCACATCTTGATCGGCGTGGTGGCCACGCCCGGTGTGAAGTGCTGTTGGCCGTGATGTCGGATTACAGTCTCGGCGTGCCCGACGAGACAGGCCTTGGTGCTGACGCGGCGCGCGCGTGAAGTGGCGCTGACACAGCACATTGGGGTATCCGCGGAGACCGATCGGGCCGTCGTCCCCAAGCTGCGCCAGGCCTATGACAGCCTGGTGTGCGGTCGCCGCCGGCTTGGCGCCATTGGAGCCGAGATCGAGAACGCGGTGGCCCATCAGCGCGCGCTGGGCCTTGACACCCCGGCCGGTGCCCGTAACTTCTCCCGGTTTCTCGCCACCAAAGCACACGACATCACGCGAGTGCTGGCAGCAACCGCCGCGGAATCCCAGGCCGGCGCGGCGCGGTTGCGATCCCTGGCTTCGTCCTATCAGGCTGTGGGATTTGGCCCCAAACCCCAGGAGCCGCCTCCGGATCCAGTGCCATTTCCGCCCTACCAGCCGAAGGTGTGGGCGGCGTGCCGGGCGCGTGGCCAAGACCCGGACAAGGTCGTCAGGACGTTCCATCACGCGCCGATGAGCGCGAGATTCCGCTCGCTACCGGCCGGAGACTCCGTGTTGTACTGCGGCAATGACAAGTACGGGCTGCTGCACATTCAGGCCAAGCATGGACGCCAATGGCACGATATTGCGGATGCACGATGGCCGAGTGCAGGCAATTGGCGCTATCTCGCCGATTACGCAATCGGTGCCACACTGGCCTACCCGGAGCGAGTGGAGTACAACCAAGACAACGACACGTTCGCCGTATACCGGAGAATGTCGTTGCCAGACGGCAGATACGTTTTCACAACCCGCGTCATTATTTCGGCACGCGACGGGAAGATCATTACGGCCTTCCCGCAGACGACGTGATGCGTCGGTTGGGAACTAAGGGAAGGTGATGGCGTGACCGGGCCACCGCGAAGCTATACAGGGCGCCGGGATCTCATCGCGGAGAAGCTGGAGCCGTACTTTCAGATCAGCGCCATGCTGCCGAAGAACACCAGACCCACCTCGGAAACCGCCGAAGAGTTCTGGGACAACTCGCTGTGGTGCAGCTGGGGCGACCGAGAAACGGGATACACCCGCACCGTCACGGTTTCGATCTGCCAGGTGGCGGACGGCGAACGTGAGGCCGAAGGGGTTCGGGACATGATGCGGCTGGAGTGTCCGGCTGGGCTGGATCTACGGACACCCAACCCGGAGGCATACGAGATTACCGGTCAGCGGCCCGGAGAATTCGTGTTCGTGCTCGGCTATCTGGGGCATGTGCGGGCCATCGTGGGCAACTGTTACATCGAGATCATGCCGATGGGCACCAGGGTCGAGCTGAGCAAGTTGGCCGATGTGGCATTGGATATCGGCCGCAGTGTCGGATGCTCGGCCTACGAGAACGACTTCACGCTGCCGGACATTCCAACGCAGTGGCGCAACCAGCCGCTGGGCTGGTACACGCAAGGCCTTGCCCCCTACCTGCCGGGGCTGTCGGACCCGAAAGACGCCGCCGAGGGCTGATGGGTGTGCCGGCGACCTCTGAGGGCGAGCAGACGCATAAGCGCCCAATTTCGGGCTCTTCTGACCCTTCCGTGGGTGGAACCTTGGTCTGAGTAGGCGCACGTCGTTGTAGCTTAAGGTTGCTGGTTTGTCAAAGGTCCGAAACCAAGGGGAGCGAGCAACGACGTGCGCAATGCGAGGTTGTGGCGTGAACTGCTGGGTGTTGATAAGCGGACGGTGGCCTACGCCAGGTGTTTTCGGTCAAAGGCGAAGAAGGCAAGCAGGCACTGGATCGGTGGATCTCCTGGGCGCGGCGCTGCCGCATCCCCGTCTTCGTGGAGCTGGCCGGCGGCATCGTGCGACACCGCCAAGCCATCGACGCCGCCCTTGACCACGGCCTATGGCAAGGACTGATCGAATCCACCAACACCAAGATCCGACTCCTAACCCGGATCGCGTTCGGATTCCGCTCCCCCGAAGCACTCATCGCCTTGGCCATGCTCGCCCTCGGCGGCCGCCGCCCCGCCCTACCGGGCAGAACCAAACACCCACGGATCAGTCAGTAGAGCCGGAAAACCTGGGATTTCGCTGCCCGTTGGACGGTGCAATGCGCTTCTGTCCATGAGTCGCTGGAAGACCTGGGCATCTCGCCCGGGTTGTCCTGGCTTATTGGGCCATGACCTCTTGGGAGGTGTCACATATCGTTTGTGATCGCGGCGCCGGAGGCCATCGCGGCAGCGGCCACGGATTTGGCAAGCATCGGTTCGACGATCGGGGCGGCCAACGCCGCGGCCGCGGCCAACACGACGGCGGTGCTGGCCGCGGGCGCCGATCAGGTGTCGGTGGCCATCGCGGCGGCTTTTGGGGCGCACGGCCAGGCCTATCAGGCGCTCAGCGCGCAGGCGGCGACGTTTCATATCCAGTTTGTGCAGGCCTTGACCGCGGGCGCGGGCTCGTATGCGGCCGCCGAGGCCGCCAGCGCCGCGTCCATAACCAGTCCGCTGCTCGACGCGATCAACGCGCCCTTCCTGGCGGCGTTGGGGCGCCCGCTGATCGGTAACGGCGCCGACGGGGCGCCGGGGACCGGGGCCGCCGGCGGGGCCGGCGGATTGTTGTTCGGCAACGGCGGCGCGGGCGGGTCCGGCGCGCCCGGCGGGGCCGGCGGATTGTTGTTCGGCAACGGCGGCGCCGGCGGCCCCGGCGCGTCCGGCGGCGCGCTGGGCTGATCGGCAACGGCGGTAACGGCGGTAAGGGCGGGCTTGGGGTCCCGCCGGGTGTCGGTGGTACCGGCGGCGCCGGGGGGCTGCTGCTCGGCCTGGATGGGTTGACGTAGGCGGCGGCCCGCAGCCCGCCGGGCTCCACGTCATCTGGCGCTGCTGGCAGACCAACGCTCCCTACGAGCCCACGCGCCACCGAGCCCTCCAGGGCCCTGCTGGCCCAACATCAACGAACGGATACCTGGGACAGGACGACTGGAAGGCGGGCAGTTGACCCATGCCGAATACCGGTGGCAGCCTGCTGCACATCGCATCCACTTCCGGGCGACCAACACGTCGAGCAGCCGCGACATCCGCGGCATGCAATGCTGGCGGCGCGACAGGTGCTAGGAGGAGTGGTTGCCCGCACCGTAGTAGTTCAGCCAGGCCGCAATGCGTTGACCGATACGCGGGTCGGTTTCCTCCGGCAGCAGCAAAACCCGAGCCTGGATCACACCCACGTCGAGCAGGCCGCTTCGGATGAGGGCGGCCACGAAAGCTTTGTCCTTCTCGCGTCCGGCGGCAAGTTTCGCCACCGCGAGGTCGTGCGGTTCCAGAAAGCGTGGTTTCGCCGGGCGCGAGGATTCGACGGTCCAACTGACCAGCCGGTCCCGCCACCCGTTAGGCAGGATCGCGGTGTCGATATGTACGCCCTCGGCATAAACGCCATTGCTGCGGTGAAAATCGGACATCTCGCCGATTGCCACGTCGACATGATCCGCTTTGTCCCGCGCCGGGTCGTTGACAAACGCGATGTCGGCCTCCTGGGAGGCGGTGGCCTGCGGCGGTAGTTCGTTTTCATCAAATGACCCCAGGATCGACTGCGACCCGAGTACCAGCACGTCCACATCGCCCACAACAGCACAGGCGCGGCGGAGGAGATGTGCAAGTTGCTGACGCGTCATTCCGTCATGGCCCGCTCGTGCTCGCGATCCCAGTGATCCTTGAACGACCGCAGCACCGCGACCCTCGTCGCCTCCGGCAGTATGCCCGCGAACGGGGAGTTCTGCCGCATCTCCCGAGCGTCCTCCGAAGGGCTGGTCAATACGTGCATGACCGCGTCGAGGCCGTCGTTAAGGACACGCTGCCACTTCGTGAAATACCACCCCGCCATGCCGTCCCGACGATGCATACCCGACCAGCGACGCAAGTTCTCTCGTGCGGCGGAGACGACCGTATCCGGTTCGGTCAACAGCGGGCTCAGCAGGGCGCGATGCAGCCACAGCGACCTTTCCTCCTCGCGGGTCAACCGGCGGCTCGTGACGCGCTCGACTTCGCTACTGGGCACCCGCCGATGGCTGCCGACGTGCACGCACACCATCTCGCCGCGGTCACACATGTTGACGACATGCTGCCGCGATACCCCGAGTATCTGCGCGGCCTCACTCGTCTTCAGCAGAGTCTCCATGTCCCAATGCTGGCTAGTAAACCCAAAAAACACAACATCGTTGCGGAGCGTGATCGCACCGGCTGACGCTAGAGCGAGGGCCCCAGTTCCGCGGCCGACAGGTGGCAGTGAGCTAGCTGCCGCGCAGCGTCTCGATCACTGCGCTGAAGTCCAAGTCGGCGTGATCGGCGGCGAACTTGGCGTAGATCTGGGCGGCGTGGCTGCCCAGTGGGGCCGCCGCACCGGTCGAGGCCACCGCTTCCATCGCCAGGCCCAACATGCCAGGTGCTGCCGACTACGGCGGTGATCCACACGGTCACGGCGGAAGCATTGGGCCGCATCGGTATTGATGCGCCGCGGATTCCTGGATCGTTGGACGTCGCCGCGCATGCGGCGATCGGGCTGCTGCCGTTGGTGGCCGGCTGCGACCGCCGACATCGGCGGCCTGTCCGCGGTGCTCGGGCCGGACGGGCTGCCCAAGTGTCTTTGTGTATGACGGCTATCCGGGTGGAGCCGGTTTCGTCGAACGCGGTTTGCACCGGCCCCGCGGCGCAGGTGGGTGACCAGTCACGCTCACCGCAGCGCGATTACGCGCACCAGGCCTTGCAACCCGATGTGCCGCGGCGCCGCGCGCGGCGGCACAGACCCCGCCGGTGTTCGGCAAAAACGGGGTCGTCGTCTTCGACGATGCGGTGTACTTGTCATCAGAATCAGTGTCTATGGTCATCGGGGGTGTCGTGGGCGCTGGCCCGCTGACTCGGGTGGGAGGTGGCACATGTCGTTCGTGCTGGCGATGCCGGAGGTGTTGGGGTCGGCGGCAACGGATCTGGCCGCTCTGGGCTCGGTGCTGGGCGCGGCCGATGCGGCCGCGGCGGCTACGACGACGGGCATCGTGGCCGCGGCCCAGGATGAGGTGTCGGCGGCGATCGCGGCGTTGTTTTCCGCCCACGGCCGGGCCTATCAGGTGGCCAGTGCGCAGGCGGCGGCGGTTCACGCCCAGTTCGTGGAGGCGTTGAGCGCGGGTGCGGGGGCCTACGCCAGCGCGGAGGCCGCCGGCGCGGCGGTGCTGGCCAACCCGGCGCAGAGCGTGCAGCAGGACCTGCTGGCCGCCGTCAATGCGCAAAGTGTCGCGCTCACGGGGCGCCCGTTGATCGGCAACGGCGCCAACGGGGCCCCGGGCACGGGGGCCAATGGTGCGCCGGGCGGGTGGTTGCTCGGTAATGGTGGGGCCGGCGGGTCCGCCGCCGCTGGCTCGGGCCTGCCCGGCGGGGCCGGCGGGGCCGCCGGGTTGTTCGGCACCGGCGGGGCTGGTGGGGCCGGCGGGAGTTCCACGGTAGGTGATGGCGAGGCCGGGGGTGCCGGTGGATCAGGTGGCTGGTTGTTGGGCACCGGTGGGGTCGGCGGGGTCGGCGGGCTCGGGGCCGGCGCCGGTGGGGCCGGCGGGGTTGGTGGGGCCGGCGGGCTGTTGGGTGCTGGCGGGCACGGCGGCGCCGGCGGGCTAGGCGCCGTCACCGGTGGGGTCGGGGGAACTGGCGGAGCCGGTGGGCTGCTGGCCGGGCTGCTGGCCGGGCCGGGCGGGGCCGGCGGGACCGGCGGACGTGGCTTTCTCAACAACGGTGGGGTCGGTGGGGCTGGCGGCAACGCCGGGCTGCTGTTCGGTGCCGGCGGCACCGGTGGATCCGGCGGAGCCGGCCTAGGTGGTGACGGTGGGGCCGGTGGGGCCGGCGGCAACACCGGTGTGCTGTTCGGCAACGCCGGATCCGGGGGGACCGGCGGGTTCGGCGATACCGACGGGGGAGCCGGCGGTGCCGGCGGTGACGCCGGCTGGTTGGGCTCCGGTGGGGTCGGCGGGGCCGGCGGGTTCGGCGAAACCGGTGACGGGGGTGTCGGCGGGGCCGGCGGCAAGGCCGGGTTGCTGATCGGTAACGGCGGGGCCGGCGGCGCCGGTGGGCAAGGCGCCGTGACCGGCGGTACCGGCGGGGCCGGCGGCGACGGGGTGCTGATCGGCAACGGCGGCAACGCCGGCATCGGCGGAACCGGACCGACCGCGGGTGATACCGGCGCGGGTGGGATCAGTGGGCTGCTGCTGGGCGCCGACGGCTTCAACACCCCGGCCAGCGCCTCTCCGCTGCACACCCTGAAACAACAGGCGCTGGCCGCGATCAACGCGCCGACCCAGACACTGACCGGGCGACCGCTGATCGGCAACGGCACCCCCGGGGCGGTCGGCAGCGGGGCCACCGGGGCCCCCGGTGGGTGGCTGCTCGGCGACGGCGGGGCCGGCGGGTCCGGCGCGGCGGGCTCGGGCGCGCCCGGCGGGGCGGGCGGGGCTGCCGGGCTGTGGGGTACCGGCGGGGCCGGCGGGGCCGGAGGCAGCTCGGCGGGTGGCGGCGGGGCCGGTGGGGCCGGCGGGGCCGGCGGCTGGCTGCTCGGCGACGGCGGGGCCGGCGGGATCGGCGGAGCCAGCACCGTACTCGGCGGCACCGGCGGGGGAGGCGGGGTCGGTGGGCTGTGGGGCGCCGGTGGGGCCGGCGGGGCCGGTGGAACCGGCCTTGTTGGTGGCGACGGCGGGGCCGGTGGGGCCGGCGGGACCGGCGGACTGCTGGCCGGGCTGATCGGTGCCGGCGGAGGTCACGGCGGGACCGGCGGGCTCAGCACTAATGGCGACGGCGGGGTTGGCGGGGCCGGCGGGAATGCCGGAATGCTCGCCGGGCCGGGCGGCGCCGGCGGAGCCGGCGGTGACGGCGAAAACCTGGACACCGGTGGGGACGGCGGGGCCGGCGGTAGCGCAGGGCTGCTGTTCGGCAGCGGCGGCGCCGGCGGCGCCGGCGGATTTGGTTTCCTCGGTGGGGACGGCGGGGCCGGTGGCAACGCCGGGCTGCTGTTGTCCAGCGGCGGGGCCGGCGGGTTCGGCGGGTTCGGCACCGCCGGTGGGGTCGGTGGGGCCGGCGGCAATGCCGGCTGGCTGGGCTTCGGCGGGGCCGGTGGCGTCGGCGGCAGCGCCGGGCTGATCGGCACCGGCGGCAACGGCGGCAACGGCGGCACCGGCGCCAACGCCGGCAGCCCCGGAACCGGCGGCGCCGGCGGGTTGCTGCTGGGCCAAAACGGGCTCAACGGGTTGCCGTAGCCGGGCGGCACGGCATGGCTTCCGGGCGTCAACCACTCGCCGGTGATGCAGATCGGCTGCGGAGCGGGCCGCCAAAATGGGGGCCGCCGCGCCAGGTATCTCGGCGAAGATCCCCGGCGCTCGAGCGCTTTGTCAGAGGCCCGTCGCGGGTCGTCGTGACGACGGCTATCCGGGCGGTGCGGGTTTCGCGGCGCGCCCTGTGCCCGGCACCGCCGCCCGTTTGTCGGCAACGCCGCCGCGACCCGTGAGCCGTCCAGCAGCTGGCGCCTGCGAAACGTGTGGAAGCGCTGCATGCGGTGCCGGATCGCGATATCGTTGATTTCTGCAATTAATTCCTACCCGTACGGGTGTGTCGCTGGTAGTCGGGCACCAGGCCGTGAGGGGTTGGGAGGCATGCGATGTCATGGGTGATGGTTTCGCCGGAGCTGGTGGTGGCGGCGGCAGCGGATTTGGCGGGGATCGGGTCGGCGATTAGCTCGGCTAATGCGGCGGCGGCCGTCAACACGACGGGATTGTTGACCGCGGGTGCCGATGAGGTGTCGACAGCGATTGCGGCGTTGTTCGGTGCCCAAGGCCAGGCCTACCAGGCGGCGAGCGCACAGGCGGCGGCGTTTTACGCCCAGTTCGTGCAGGCCCTGAGCGCCGGCGGAGGCGCGTATGCGGCCGCCGAGGCCGCCGCCGTGTCGCCGCTGCTGGCCCCGATCAACGCGCAATTCGTGGCGGCCACCGGGCGCCCGCTGATCGGCAACGGCGCCAACGGCGCCCCCGGGACCGGAGCCAACGGCGGGCCCGGCGGGTGGTTGATCGGCAACGGCGGCGCCGGCGGGTCTGGCGCCCCCGGCGCTGGGGCCGGCGGTAACGGCGGGGCCGGCGGGCTGTTCGGCAGCGGCGGGGCCGGCGGGGCCTCCACCGACGTCGCCGGCGGGGCCGGTGGGGCCGGCGGGGCCGGCGGAAACGCCGGCATGCTGTTCGGCGCCGCCGGGGTCGGCGGCGTCGGCGGATTCTCGAACGGCGGTGCCACCGGCGGGGCAGGCGGGGCCGGCGGGGCGGGCGGGCTGTTTGGCGCCGGAAGGGAACGCGGCAGCGGCGGGTCGGGCAACCTCACTGGCGGGGCCGGCGGGGCCGGCGGCAACGCCGGGACACTCGCCACTGGTGATGGCGGGGCCGGCGGGACCGGCGGCGCTAGTCGCAGCGGCGGATTCGGCGGGGCCGGCGGAGCCGGCGGCGACGCCGGCATGTTCTTCGGCTCCGGCGGCTCCGGCGGCGCCGGCGGCATTAGTAAAAGCGTCGGGGACAGCGCCGCCGGCGGGGCCGGCGGGGCCCCCGGGCTGATCGGCAACGGCGGCAACGGCGGCAACGGCGGCGCGAGCACCGGCGGCGGGGACGGTGGGCCCGGCGGGGCCGGCGGCACCGGCGTGTTGATCGGCAACGGCGGCAACGGCGGCAGCGGCGGGACCGGCGCGACCCTGGGCAAGGCCGGCATCGGCGGTACCGGGGGGGTGCTGTTGGGCCTGGACGGCTTTACGGCCCCCGCCAGCACCTCGCCCCTGCACACCCTGCAGCAGGACGTGATCAATATGGTGAACGACCCCTTCCAGACGCTCACCGGGCGTCCGCTGATCGGCAACGGCGCCAACGGCACTCCGGGGACCGGGGCTGACGGCGGAGCCGGCGGCTGGTTGTTCGGCAACGGCGGAAACGGCGGGCAGGGAACGATCGGCGGCGTCAACGGCGGGGCCGGCGGGGCCGGCGGGGCCGGCGGGATCTTGTTCGGCACCGGCGGCACCGGGGGCAGCGGCGGGCCCGGCGCCACCGGCCTCGGCGGGATTGGCGGGGCCGGCGGAGCCGCCTTGCTCTTCGGCTCCGGCGGGGCCGGCGGAAGCGGTGGTGCCGGCGCGGTCGGTGGCAATGGCGGGGCCGGCGGCAACGCCGGTGCGCTCTTGGGCGCCGCCGGGGCCGGCGGGGCCGGTGGTGCCGGCGCGGTCGGTGGCAATGGCGGGGCCGGCGGTAACGGCGGGCTGTTCGCCAACGGGGGAGCCGGCGGGCCCGGTGGGTTTGGCAGCCCCGCTGGGGCTGGCGGGATCGGCGGGGCAGGTGGGAACGGCGGGCTGTTCGGCGCCGGCGGGACCGGCGGGGCCGGCGGGGGAAGCACCCTCGCCGGCGGCGCCGGCGGGGCGGGCGGCAACGGCGGGCTGTTCGGCGCCGGCGGCACCGGCGGCGCCGGCAGCCATAGCACCGCCGCCGGAGTTTCCGGAGGGGCCGGCGGGGCCGGCGGCGACGCCGGCTTGCTCTCCCTCGGCGCCTCCGGCGGGGCCGGCGGCAGCGGCGGTTCCAGCCTGACCGCCGCCGGCGTGGTCGGCGGCATCGGCGGCGCCGGAGGCTTGCTCTTCGGCTCCGGCGGCGCCGGCGGGAGCGGCGGGTTCAGCAACTCTGGCAACGGCGGCGCCGGCGGGGCCGGCGGCGACGCGGGTTTGCTCGTCGGCTCCGGCGGGGCCGGCGGGGCCGGCGCCTCCGCCACCGGCGCCGCCACCGGCGGGGACGGCGGGGCCGGCGGCAAGTCCGGAGCGTTCGGTCTCGGAGGTGACGGCGGCGCCGGCGGCGCCACCGGTTTGTCCGGTGCTTTCCACATCGGCGGCAAGGGCGGCGTCGGCGGCAGCGCCGTGCTGATCGGCAACGGCGGCAACGGCGGCAACGGCGGTAACAGCGGTAACGCCGGGAAATCCGGGGGTGCACCCGGCCCCAGCGGCGCCGGCGGCGCCGGCGGGCTGCTGCTCGGTGAGAACGGGCTGAACGGCTTGATGTAGCCGGCGGGCCTGCGACCGCGCGCGGCGTTGACAGCATCGCTTCGGCCGCTCGACCGCAGATGATGCTGTTGATGCGTTACCGTGTGCATCATGCGCACCACGGTGTCAATCTCCGATGAAATACTCGCTGCCGCCAAACGCCGGGCCCGCGAGCGTGGTCAATCGCTGGGCGCTGTGATCGAGGACGCCCTTCGGCGGGAGTTCGCCGCCGCCCACGTCGGCGGCGCCCGCCCGACCGTCCCGGTTTTCGACGGCGGCACCGGTCCGCGGCGAGGCATCGACCTGACCTCGAATAGAGCGTTGTCCGAAGTGCTCGACGAGGGCCTGGAACTGAACTCCCGGAAGTAACCCCCAATAGGCGCAGAACGGCAATGTTCCTTCTCGACGCCAACGTGCTGCTGGCTGCACACCGCGGTGACCACCCGAATCACCGAACCGTCCGCCCCTGGTTCGATCGACTGCTCGCGGCTGACGACCCCTTCACAGTGCCGAACCTGGTATGGGCGTCGTTCCTCCGGCTGGCAACGAATCGACGCATCTTCGAGATTCCGTCACCGCGAGCAGAGGCATTCGCATTCGTCGAAGCCGTCACCGCCCAGCCCCATCACCTTCCGACGAACCCCGGTCCCAGACACCTCATGCTGCTGCGAAAACTCTGCGACGAGGCCGACGCATCGGGCGACTTGATACCTGACGCGGTACTCGCGGCCATAGCAGTGGGGCATCACTGCGCCGTGGTGAGCCTGGACAGGGATTTCGCCCGGTTTGCCTCGGTGCGCCACATTCGCCCGCCGCTCTAGCGAGCGGTCCTCAAGTACAGTCGGCGACCGGACAAACCGCTGCGCCAGACGATTCACCGTCCTCGCGTCAATTCGAGCAGCTACGGCCGAAAGCCAAGGGCCTTCTTGGTCGGGGTGAAAAAGTTCAGACGCAGCGACACCAGCTGCCACAGCTGGTTGAGCAACTCCAGTTCCTCGGTGCTGTCGTAGCGCCAGTGGAACGCGTGTTTGCGCACCACACGGTTGTTCTTTCGACTCCACGTGCGCCTGGTCGTTCGTCTGGTACACCAGGCTACCGGGCTATCGGATTCGGCCCCAAACCTCAGGAGCCGCCTCCGGATCCGGTGCCGTTTCCGCCCTACCAGCCGAAGGTGTGGGACTAAACTATCTAGGGCAAGTGCGGGCCATAGTGGGCGACTGCGTCATCCACATCATGCCGATGGGCACCGGGGTCGAGCTGAGCAAGTTGGCCGATCTGGCATTGGATATCGGCCGCAGTGTCGGATGCTCGGCCTACGAGAACGACTTCACGCTGCCGGACATTCCAACGCAGTGGCGCAACCAGCCGCTGGGCTGGTACACGCAAGGCCTTGCCCCCTACCTGCCGGGGCTGTCGGACCCGAAAGACGCCGCCGAGGGCTGATGGGTGTGCCGGCGACCTCTGAGGGCGAGCAGACGCATAAGCGCCCAATTTCGTGTCGAAATGGGCGCTTATGCGTCTGCTCGCGCGCGCAACGTGTGGATCACCGCGCTGAAGTCCAGGTCGGCGTGGTCGGCGGCGAATTTGGCGTAGATGTCGGCGGCGTGGCTGCCCAGCGGGGCCGTCGCACCGGTGGCGGCCACCGCATCCATCGCCAGGCCCAGGTCCTTGTTCATCAACGCGGTCGAAAACCCGGGCTTGAAGTCGTTGTTGGCCGGTGAGGTGGGCACCGGGCCCGGCACCGGGCAATTGGTGTGCACCGCCCAGCAATTGCCGGTCGCGCCGGTGATGACGTCGAACAACGATTGTGCGGACAGCCCGAGCTTCTCGGCCAGCACGAACGCCTCGGCGATCGCGATCTGCTGCACCGCCAGCACCATGTTGTTGCACACCTTGGCGGCCTGTCCGGCACCGGCGGCGCCGCAGTGAATGATCTTGCCCGCCATGGGCTCTAGTACCGGGCGTGCCCGCCGTAGCGTGGACTCGTCGCCGCCGACCATGAATGCCAGCGTCGCGGCGGCGGCGCCCTTCACCCCGCCGGAGACCGGCGCATCCAGTTGGAGCATGCCGTGCGATTCGGCCAGCGCGTGCACCTCACGGGCATCGGTGACCGAGATCGTGGAGCTGTCGATGAACAGCGTTGCCGGACGCGCGGCGGCCAGCACGTCGGTGTAGCAGCGCCGGACCACCTCGCCGGTGGGCAGCATGGTGATGACCACGTCGGCCTCGGCCACCGCTTCGGGCGCGCTACGAAACACCGCGACACCGTGCGCGGCGGCGCCGGACGCCGCCGTGGGTGCCGGGTCGAATCCACGCACGACGTGGCCCGCACCAACCAGATTCGCCGACATCGGCGCACCCATGTTGCCCAAACCTAGGAAGGCGATGGTCGTCATCTGAGCCTCTCTAAACGGTGGCGCGGAACCGCGCGGCCTCGGCCCGACCGATGACCAGCCGCATGATCTCGTTGGTCCCTTCCAGGATGCGATGCACCCGCAGGTCGCGGACGATCTTCTCCAGACCATACTCGCGCAGATAGCCATAGCCGCCGTGCAGCTGCAGGGCCTGGTCGGCGACCTCAAAGCAGGTGTCGGTGACGTAGCGCTTGGCCATCGCACACAGCTCGACCTTGTCGGCGTCGTCGTCATCGAGCGCACTTGCGGCCCGCCACAACAACATTCGCGACGTCTGCAGCCCGGTAGCCATGTCGGCCAGGGTAAACCGCACGGTGGGCTCGTCGAGCAGCGATCCGCCGAAGGCCTGTCGGTCGCGAACGTAGGCGCCCGCTTTGTCAAAGGCGGCCTGCGCGCCACCCAGCGAGCATGCTGCGATATTGAGCCGGCCGCCGTTGAGGCCGCTCATCGCGATACCGAAGCCGGCGCCTTCGCCGTCGGCGCCGCCCAGCATGGCCTCGGCGGGTACCCGCACCCCGTCCAGCACCACCTGCGCGGTGGGTTGGGCATGCCAACCCATCTTCGCTTCGGGCGCGCCGAAACTCAGCCCCGGTGTGCCCTTTTCGACGATGAACGCCGACACGCCGCGCGGACCCTCGGCGCCCGTGCGCGCCATCACCACATACACGTCCGATGCTGCGGCCCCGGAAATGAATTGTTTGACGCCATCGAGCACGTAGTCGCCGCCTTTTCCTGAGCCGTGCCTGACGGCGCGGGTGCTCAGTGCGCCGGCATCGGATCCGGCGCCCGGTTCGGTCAGGCAGTAGCTGGCGATGACGCCCATGGTGGCCAGTCGCGGAATCCAGTCCTTGCGTTGCTCGTCGGTGCCGAAGCTGTCAATCATCCACGCGCACATGTTGTGGATGGACAAAAACGCGGCGGTCACCGGGTCGGCGATCGCCAACTGCTCGAAGATGCGCACGCCGTCGAGCCGGCGCAGCCCACTGCCGCCGACGTCGTCGCGGCAATAGATCGCGGCCATGCCGAGTTCGGCCGCTTCCCGCAACACGTCCACCGGAAAGTGTTTGGCGGCATCCCATTCCAGGGCGTGCGGAGCCAGGCGTTTGCCGGCGAAGGCGGCCGCCGTCTCGACGATCACCCGTTCGTCGTCGTTAAGGACAAACATGACACGCTAACTCATTGTGGGGATGACGAATTCGGCACCGTCCTTGATGCCTGACGGCCATCGCGACGTGACGGTCTTGACCTTGGTGTAGAACTGGATTGCCGCCGGGCCGTGCTGGTTGAGGTCGCCGAAGCCGGAGCGCTTCCAGCCGCCGAAAGTGTGGTAGGCCACCGGCACCGGGATCGGCACGTTGACGCCGACCATGCCCACCTGCACCCGGGAGACGAAGTCGCGGGCCGCGTCGCCGTCGCGGGTGAAGATCGCCACCCCGTTGCCGTATTCGTGCTCCGACGGCAGCCGCAACGCCTCTTCGTAGTCGCGGGCGCGAACCATGCACAACACCGGCCCGAAGATTTCGTCGGTGTAGATCGACATGTGGGCAGCGACATGGTCGAACAGGGTCGGCCCGATGAAGAAGCCGCCCTCCAGGTTCGCATCGCCTTCAGGCAGCCCAAAGGTCAGGTCGTCGCTGGCGCGGTCGCGGCCGTCAACGACCAGCTCGGCACCGGCGGCCACACCCTGGCCGATGTAGTCGCGCACCCGCGCCAGCGCCGCCCCGGTGACCAGCGGGCCGTAGTCCGCCTTGGGGTCCAGGCTGTGTCCCACCCGCAAGTTATTGATCCGCTCGATCAGCCTGGCGCGCAACCGCTCCGCGGTCTGATCGCCCACCGGCACGGCGACGCTGATCGCCATGCAGCGTTCGCCGGCGCTGCCGTATCCGGCGCCGATCAGTGCGTCCACGGCCTGATCCAGGTCCGCGTCGGGCATCACGATCATGTGGTTCTTGGCACCGCCGAAACACTGCGCCCGCTTGCCGGTGGCGGCGGCACCAGCGTAGATGTACTGAGCGATATCCGAGCTGCCGACGAAGCCGACGGCCTTGATGTCGGGGTGGTGCAGGATGGCGTCGACGGCCTCCTTGTCGCCGTGCACCACCTGGAACACGCCCGCCGGCAGGCCCGCCTCGATGAACAGCTCGGCCAGCCTCACCGGAACCGACGGGTCGCGCTCACTTGGCTTGAGCACGAAGGCGTTGCCGCACGCTAGGGCCGGGCCGGCCTTCCACAGCGGAATCATCGCCGGGAAGTTGAACGGGGTGATCCCCGCGACCACACCCAGGGGCTGCCGCAGCGAATAGACGTCGATGCCGGGGCCGGCACCCTCGGTGTACTCGCCCTTGAGCAGGTGGGGAATGCCCAGGCAGAACTCGATTACCTCGATGCCGCGCTGGACGTCGCCGCGGGCGTCGGCCAGCGTTTTGCCGTGCTCACGCGACAACAGCTCGGCCAACTCGTCGATGGTGTCGTTGACCAGTTCGATAAACCGCATCAACACCCGGGCACGGCGCTGGGGATTCCATGCGGCCCAGCCCTTTTGGGCCTCGACCGCGGAGGCCACGGCCGCGTCGATGTCTGACTTGCCGGCCATCGGTACCTTCGCCTGGATCTGGCCGGTGTTGGGGTCGAAGACGTCGGCCGAGCGCGTGGACTGGCCGGCGGTGCGTTGTCCGTCGATGAAATGTGAAATCTGTGTGGTCATGGTTGTCCTGTGCAAGCCGGTGGCGGCGGGGAATCCCGATACTTGGATATCCTAGTAACTGTGGCGGATGGCTCGCAAGGCGACCGAGCCGACAGCGTCCTAGCGGGAGACGCTTGGATGCTCGTTGCATTTTGGCCGATACCCGCATCTGTTCCGGCGCTGCGCTCCATCATGGCTAGTACGCGACAACACCCGGGGGTAAGCGATGTCATTTGTGATCGTGGCGCGGGACGCGTTGGCGGCGGCCGCGGCGGATCTAGCGCAGATCGGTTCGGCAGTGAATGCGGGCAATCTGGCCGCAGCCAATCCGACGACCGCTGTGGCGGCGGCGGCCGCCGACGAGGTATCGGCGGCACTCGCGGCGCTGTTCGGCGCGCATGCCCGGGAGTATCAGGCGGCGGCGGCGCAGGCAGCGGCGTATCACGAGCAGTTTGTGCACCGATTGAGCGCGGCAGCGACATCGTATGCGGTTACCGAGGTGACCATCGCGACGTCGCTCCGGGGGGCGCTGGGCTCGGCGCCCGCGTCCGTTTCCGACGGGTTCCAAGCGTTCGTCTATGGTCCGATTCACGCGACCGGCCAGCAATGGATCAACAGCCCGGTCGGCGAGGCGCTCGCCCCGATTGTCAATGCGCCGACAAACGTGCTGCTCGGCCGCGATCTGATCGGCAACGGCGTCACCGGGACGGCGGCAGCTCCCAACGGTGGCCCCGGCGGTTTGCTATTCGGTGACGGTGGGGCCGGCTATACCGGCGGTAACGGTGGGAGTGCCGGGTTAATCGGCAACGGGGGTACCGGTGGCGCCGGCTTTGCCGGCGGAGTGGGCGGCATGGGCGGCACCGGCGGCTGGTTGATGGGCAACGGCGGCATGGGTGGCGCGGGCGGTGTCGGCGGTAACGGCGGCGCCGGGGGCCAGGCGCTGTTGTTCGGCAACGGCGGCCTGGGCGGAGCCGGCGGGGCTGGCGGGGTCGATGGGGCTATCGGTCGTGGCGGGTGGTTCATCGGTACCGGCGGCATGGCCACGATCGGTGGTGGCGGCAACGGGCAGTCGATCGTCATCGACTTCGTGCGGCACGGCCAGACGCCGGGCAACGCCGCAATGTTGATCGACACGGCGGTGCCCGGACCCGGACTCACCGCGCTGGGCCAGCAACAGGCGCAGGCCATCGCCAACGCGCTCGCGGCCAAGGGCCCCTATGCCGGGATCTTCGACTCGCAGTTGATCAGAACGCAGCAGACCGCCGCGCCGTTGGCGAACTTGCTGGGGATGGCCCCGCAGGTATTGCCCGGGCTCAACGAGATCCATGCCGGCATCTTCGAGGACCTGCCGCAGATCAGCCCCGCGGGCCTGCTGTATCTCGTCGGCCCGATCGCCTGGACGCTCGGATTTCCCATCGTGCCGATGCTGGCCCCGGGCTCCACCGACGTCAACGGGATCGTCTTCAACCGAGCCTTTACCGGTGCGGTTCAAACGATCTACGACGCTTCCTTGGCCAATCCGGTCGTGGCCGCAGACGGCAACATCACGTCGGTCGCTTACTCCAGCGCATTCACCATCGGGGTCGGGACGATGATGAACGTCGACAATCCCCATCCGCTACTGCTGCTCACCCACCCGGTGCCCAACACCGGCGCCGTCGTGGTACAGGGCAATCCCGAGGGCGGCTGGACGCTGGTCAGCTGGGACGGGATACCCGTCGGGCCGGCGTCGCTGCCGACCGCGTTATTCGTCGACGTGCGCGAGCTGATCACGGCGCCGCAATATGCGGCCTACGACATTTGGGAGTCCCTGTTCACCGGCGATCCGGCGGCGGTCATCAACGCGGTGCGAGACGGTGCCGATGAGGTCGGCGCGGCTGTGGTCCAGTTCCCACATGCGGTGGCTGACGACGTGATCGACGCTACGGGCCACCCCTATCTAAGCGGCCTGCCGATCGGTCTGCCCAGCCTGATCCCATGACCGCGAGCGACCAATAGGTCCCCACATGGCCCGGAGGCCGCTGCCAGCATTGACCCGACGATGCCGGCCCGCAGGCTTCCCTGATCGTGCGGAACCTGCTCGGCCGTGCATGGGACATCCAGATCGGATTGCCTCCGGGTACGGCGTACGCCGGACCCGGTCGCCGGGACGATACCGGGCTAGTGTTAGCTAGCGGTGGAAAAAGCCCGACACGAAATCGATCGAATTAAAGCCACCAGAATCCTGCTTTCCAGAGTTCCCGAAACCCGATGTGGCGCTGTTGTTGTCGGGATTGGCTTCAAGATTACCGAAGCCCGACTGTAGAAAACCCGTATTGCCAAAGCCCGACATGAATCCACTGAACAGGCCGGTTCCCTTGTTCCCGAAACCCGATGTTACACTAACCGAATTGTTGTAACCCGTTACCGATTGGCCCGAGTTGGCGAAGCCCGAGATTTGTAAATTACCAACGTTTTGGGCGCCGGAGTTTCCCCTACCAGAATTATTGAAACCCGAATTTCCACTGCCGGCGTTTCCGAATCCCGAGTTTTCGCCCAGCCCATCGGTAGTATTGCCGAAACCGGTGTTCAGGTTGCCCGCGTTAAAGCCGCCCGTGTTGATATTGCCAGAATTTGCGAAGCCGGTGTTCGTCAGGCCAGAGTTCAAGAAACCAGAATTAGCGTCTCCTCCGTTGAAGCTGCCTGAGTTGAATGCACCCGAGTTGAAGCTACCGGTGTTAATGATGCCGCCGTTGAAGTTGCCGGTGTTGAAATCGCCCGCGTTCCCTATGCCGGTATTGGCCTGACCTGAGTTGCCAAAGCCAGTGTTGACGCTTAACGCGTTCCCGAAGCCGGTGTTGATAAAGCCGGAGTTTCCGAAGCCGGTGTTGATGTTGCCTGAGTTGGCTACGCCCGTGTTGGTGACGCCCGAGTTGCCCACGCCGAAGTTGCCGCTGCCCGAGTTGAAGAAGCCGATGTTCCCGGTGCCCGAGTTACCAAATCCTATATTACCGCTACCGGAATTCAGTCCGCCAAAGCCGATCTGATTGCTGCCGGTTAACCCAATGCCGATATTATTGTTGCCGGTGTTCCCGAAGCCGAAGTTGTAGCTGCCGCTGTTCCCGAAGCCAACGTTGCCGTCGCCTACGTTTCCCAGACCGATATTTGCGTTGCCCGTGTTACCACCGCCGAAGTTTCCATTGCCACCGTTGCCAATCCCGACATTCCCATTGCCGGGGGTGGGCACGGCGGGGGAACTCATGTTTGGACCTGCATTTCCGATACCAATGTTGGCATTGCCAAAGTTCCCGAAGCCGAAGTTGTTGTCGCCAGAGTTGCCACCCCCGACGTTCGCATTACCGATGTTGCCGCTACCCACGTTAAAGCTGGACGGTCCGATGCCAACGTTTCCGTTTCCGCTACCCAGGTTGAAGTTGCCGATGTTGCCGCTACCCACGTTGAAGCTGGAAATCTGGCCGTGGAAGGCGCTTCCGTTTCCGCCGCCAAAGTTGGCGTTACCGAGGTTTCCATTACCCAGGTTGTAATCGCCGGTATTACCATTGCCGACATTGAGGTTGCCGATATTGCCGACACCCAAATTGATGTTTGGCAACGCCGGCTGCCACGACGCCAGCTGTGCCGCTGCCGCCGAGGATGCGGCATGGTAGCCGGCCATCACCGCCACGTCTTGTGCCCACATCTGCTCGTAGGTGGATTCCATGGCCGCTATGGCCGGCGCGTTTTGCCCGAACACATTCGACACCGCCAACAACCACGTCCGAACACGATTGGCCTGCACCACCGCCGGATGCACCACGCCGGCCAGCGCCTCCTCAAATGCACCCGCCGCCGCCCGAGCCTGCCGCGCTGCCAGCTCGGCCTGGGCTCCAGCCGCGGTCAACCAGCTCGCATACGGCCCCGCGGCATTCGCCATCGCGGCCGACGCCGGTCCCTGCCAAGCGCCGCCGGCCAACTCCGACGTCACCGACCCGAACGACGACGCCGCCGCGTGCAACTCCTCGGCCAACCCGTCCCAGGCCCCCGCCGCCGCCAATAGTGGCCGTGACCCCGCACCCAGATACATCCGTAGCGAATTGGTCTCCGGAGGCAACCACGCGAAACCGACCATCACGGCCCCCTCACACCATTGACAAACCAGGACGCCTCGAGCCTAACTACACAACGCGAAGGGATTGGGACTTCTATCGGAATTGCGCCGCGTGCACTGGCCGCCGGCCTTTCCCCGCCAGCCTCGGTGTTTCATGCCGCTTGCCGTGGTCTGCCACCTGCGAGTTCGCATTTGTGCAGAGTCCCGTCGGGAGTTGTCAAAACTAAAACGGGCGATCTTGATCGCATCGGAAGCGCGAGATTGCGCCCTGAGCTGCGCCTTCGTGGAGCCCCCGGTCAGGATTGAACGGACGACCGCTCGCTTATAAGGCTGTTCCGGTACCGATCCTTAAGCCATCGAGGCCCTCGGCCTCATAGCGGGCCAACCAGGTATGCAGCGTCTGCCGCGACACCCCAACTTTCTCGGCAACCTGCGAGATCGACAACCCGTCGCTGATCACCGCCAACACGGCTTGATACCGCTGTTCTGCCACACTCAACTCCTTCATCGAAGGAGTGTCAAGGATCAGCCGAACCAACTGTCAAGCATCAGCCGAAACATCGTCAGGCATCACCCGAACCCAAAACGTCAAGCATCAGCCGAGGTACTACACGAACGCTTGAGCCCCCTGTCAGGATTGAACTGACGACCGCTCGCTTACAAGGCGAGTGCTCTACCACTGAGCTAAGGAGGCCGATGAAATCGCTGTGAGTCTAGCCGCTCACTCGCTGTCGACGACGCGTTGCGAACGCACCGACCGCGACGACGAGCGGCGCGCGGGACGGCGCCCGGGCAGTGGAATGCGCTCGGCGATGCTGCTCAGCGGGTTGACCACCATGGTAAGTGCGATCACAGCGTCTTGCAGCGTCGCGATGGCCGGCTCGAGCGCCTCCATCCCGGGTGTCAGCCGCGCCAACGTGTCGGCGACGTCGGCGAGCTGTTCGAGCGGTCCGTCCTTGGCCGTTATCTTGTCGATCAGTCCGCCTTCGGCCAGCAGCCGGTCGGCCAGCCCGTCTTCGGAGAGCACCCGCTCGATAAGTCCGTCCTCGGCGAGCAGCTGGTCGGCCAGTCCGCCCGGTTGCAGCGCGCGCTGCATGGCGCCGCCTTCAGCGGTCAGGCGGTCGAGTAAGCCGCCGGGCTGGGTCAGCAGGTCGACCACCCCGCCGGGCCGCAGCATCCGGTCCATCGGCCCGTTGGGCGCGATGGCGCGTCCCAGCGGCATATCGTCGTCCAATAGCCTGGCCAGCCGGTTGGCGCGGGCAATCGTGTCATCGATTCCCAGCATGTTGGCCATTGAGGTCGACCCGCTTGCGCCGCCGGCATCACCCAACGCTTGTTTGGCCATGTCAACCGCCGCGCCGGCCATGTTCAAACCGGTGTCGGCGGCGGCGAGCCCCGCTCGTGCGGGCCAGGTCGCAATACCCACGAGGGTTTGGCCGAGGTTCATTCTGCGAGTGTATTCACGGCGCGCCGTGGATTGAGCGGCAACGGTCCAAGCTGATTTGGCGATTCCTGGCAGACTGTTAGCAGACTACTGGCAACGAGCTTTCAGGAATTACACAATGACTGTGAAGGTAACGTTCAACCAATGCGGAAAGGGGTTGATCTCGTGACGGCGGGAACCCCAGGCGAAAACACCACACCGGAGGCTCGTGTCCTCGTGGTCGATGATGAGGCCAACATCGTTGAACTGCTGTCGGTGAGCCTCAAGTTCCAGGGCTTTGAAGTCTACACCGCGACCAACGGGGCACAGGCGCTGGATCGGGCCCGGGAAACCCGGCCGGACGCGGTGATCCTCGATGTGATGATGCCCGGGATGGACGGCTTTGGGGTGCTGCGCCGGCTGCGCGCCGACGGCATCGATGCCCCGGCGTTGTTCCTGACGGCCCGTGACTCGCTACAGGACAAGATCGCGGGTCTGACCCTGGGTGGTGACGACTATGTGACAAAGCCCTTCAGTTTGGAGGAGGTCGTGGCCAGGCTGCGGGTCATCCTGCGACGCGCGGGCAAGGGCAACAAGGAACCACGTAATGTTCGACTGACGTTCGCCGATATCGAGCTCGACGAGGAGACCCACGAAGTGTGGAAGGCGGGCCAACCGGTGTCGCTGTCGCCCACCGAATTCACCCTGCTGCGCTATTTCGTGATCAACGCGGGCACCGTGCTGAGCAAGCCTAAGATTCTCGACCACGTTTGGCGCTACGACTTCGGTGGTGATGTCAACGTCGTCGAGTCCTACGTGTCGTATCTGCGCCGCAAGATCGACACTGGGGAGAAGCGGCTGCTGCACACGCTGCGCGGGGTGGGCTACGTACTGCGGGAGCCTCGATGAGTCTTGGTAGTTAATCGGATCGGCAGCCCGAGGAGAACGCGGCAATGGCCAGACACCTTCGAGGAAGGCTGCCCCTACGGGTACGCCTGGTCGCAGCCACGCTGATCCTGGTGGCCACTGGACTTGTGGCCTCGGGGATCGCGGTCACCTCGATGTTGCAGCACCGGCTGACCAGCCGGATCGATCGGGTGTTGCTCGAGGAAGCCCAAATCTGGGCGCAGATCACGCTGCCCTTGGCGCCGGACCCCTACCCTGGTCATAACCCCGATCGGCCGCCGTCGAGGTTCTACGTTCGGGTGATCAGCCCCGACGGCCAGAGCTATACGGCACTCAACGACAACACTGCCATACCGGCGGTGCCCGCCAACAATGATGTCGGCCGGCACCCGACGACGCTGCCATCGATCGGCGGATCCAAGACTTTATGGCGCGCGGTCTCGGTGCGCGCGTCGGATGGCTACTTGACCACCGTCGCCATTGATCTGGCCGACGTCCGGAGCACCGTGCGGTCACTGGTGCTGTTGCAGGTCGGCATAGGCAGTGCGGTGCTGGTTGTCCCCGGGGTGGCGGGCTACGCTGTGGTTCGCCGCAGCCTGCGGCCGCTGGCAGAATTCGAGCAGACGGCCGCGGCGATCGGCGCGGGGCAGCTGGATCGCCGGGTCCCGCAGTGGCATCCGCGAACTGAGGTCGGCCGGCTTTCGTTGGCGCTCAACGGAATGCTGGCACAAATTCAGCGGGCGGTGGCGTCCGCGGAATCTTCCGCCGAAAAGGCCCGGGATTCAGAGGACCGGATGCGACAGTTCATCACCGACGCCAGCCATGAACTGCGTACCCCGTTGACCACTATCCGCGGCTTCGCGGAGCTGTACCGACAAGGAGCCGCCCGCGACGTGGGCATGCTGCTGTCGCGGATTGAGAGCGAAGCGAGCCGGATGGGGCTGCTGGTGGACGATTTGCTGCTGCTTGCCCGGCTAGATGCGCACCGGCCGTTGGAACTGTGCCGGGTGGACCTGCTGGCGCTGGCCAGTGATGCCGCGCACGACGCGCGGGCGATGGACCCCAAACGCAGGATCACCCTGGAGGTCCTTGACGGCCCCGGCACCCCGGAGGTCCTCGGCGACGAATCGCGGCTTCGGCAGGTGCTGCGCAATCTCGTTGCAAATGCCATACAGCACACCCCGGAAAGCGCCGACGTCACCGTGCGAGTCGGCACCGAGGGCGACGACGCCATCCTCGAGGTCGCCGATGACGGTCCGGGCATGAGTCAGGAGGATGCGCTGCGGGTGTTCGAGCGGTTCTATCGCGCCGACTCGTCGCGGGCGCGCGCCAGCGGCGGGACCGGACTGGGGTTGTCGATCGTCGACTCTTTGGTGGCGGCCCATGGCGGAGCGGTCACCGTGACGACCGCGCTCGGGGAGGGTTGCTGCTTTCGTGTCTCGCTGCCGCGCGTCAGTGACGTGGACCAGCTGAGCCTCACGCCAGTTGTGCCAGGGCCGCCCTGATCTTGGCCTGCGCTTCGTCCAGCGATCCCGGTGAGGGGTTGCGGTCGACGTTGGCAAAGCCGAAATCACTGAGGCTGCGGGTGGGAAACACGTGGATGTGTAGGTGGGGCACTTCCAGCCCGGCAATGATCATCCCGGCGCGTTGGGTTGAAAACGCCCGGCACACGGCCTTGCCGATCAGCTGGCTCACCGACATGACGCGGCCAAATAACGCGGGATCCACGTTTTGCCAGTGGTCGATTTCGGCGCGTGGCACCACCAAGGTGTGGCCTTGCGTCATCGGCTCAATCGTCAAGAACGCCACGACGTCGTCGTCCTCGTAGACGAAACGGCCGGGCAGTTCACGGTTGATGATCTTGGTGAAGATCGACACCCGTTGAGCATATGACGTCGCAACGGCCCCCCCCCAGGTTTCATTCCTGGTTACCGAAGGTCATCATGTCGAGGTTCCAGTACCCACGCATGTTGGTGATCAAACCGGCCTTATTCACCCGGTAGGTGAACACGCCGCGGACCTCACTGGTAAAGCCGCCGTCAAACTCGCTGTGCAACACCAGAATGTGGGCGATCTCGTCCGGTGAGCTGGACGGGAACGTCTCCTCGCAGGTGACCGTCAACCGATTGGCCGCAATGTGTGTGTCGAAGAAGGCGCCGACGGCCTCCTTACCTTTGATGCCGCTGCCATCGGGATTGGTGACGGACTTGCCGATCGGATCCTCGATGACGACGTCGTCGGCCATCAGCGCCAGCCAGCCCTCCCGGTCGTGGGCTTGGACGCACCGCCACGACGACTGCGACGCGATCAGGGCCGGGGATTGGGTCGTTTGGGTCATGGCTATCTCCGGCTAGCGGTCGTCGTCCGTGTACCGGATCACGCCGCGAATGTTCTTGCCGTTCAGCATGTCCTGGTATCCGTCGTTGATCTGCTCCAGCTTGTACGCAGTGGTCACCATGTCGTCGAGGTTGAGTTTGCCGGCCTTATACATCGACAACAGCTTCGGAATGTCGTAGTGCGGGTTGCCGCCGCCGAAGATGGTGCCCTGGATGTTCTTTTGCAGCAGGGTCAACATCGCGAGGTTCAGCGTCACCTGGGTGTCGACCAGGCTGCCGATGGCCGTCAGCACGCAGGTGCCGCCCTTGGCCGTGATGGTCAGATAGCTGTCGACGTCGGCGCCATCGAGCTTGCCGACGGTGATGATCACCTTCTGCGCCATCAGGCCGTAGGTGACCTCGGCAATGCCCATCAGCGCGGCGTTGATGTCCGGGTAGACGTGGGTGGCACCGAATTTCAGAGCCTGATCACGTTTCCATTCCACCGGCTCCACCGCGAAGACGTAGCGGGCGCCCGCGCTGACCGCGCCCTGCAACGCCGCCATGCCGACCCCACCCAAGCCGACGATGGCCACGTCGTCGCCCGGCCGGACGTCGGCCGTGCGGACCGCCGAACCATAGCCGGTGGTGACGCCGCAACCAACCAGGCAGGCGACTTCGAAGGGCACCGACGGGTCGATCTTCACCACCGAGCTGCGGTGCACCACCATGTACGGTGAAAACGTTCCGAGCAGGGTCATCGGGTAGACGTTCTGGCCGCGAGCCTGAATCCGGAAGGAGCCGTCCGTCACAGATTCCCCGGCGAGCAGCCCCGCCCCCAGGTCGCACAGATTCCGCATTCCAGCCTGGCAGGACGGACACTTGCCGCAGGACGGGATGAATGCCAACACCACGTGATCGCCCGGGGCGAAGTCGTCGACTCCCGGGCCGACCTCGGTGACGATGCCCGCGCCCTCGTGTCCGCCCAGAACGGGAAAGCCCGCCATCGGGATGTCGCCCGTCACCAGGTGATGGTCGGAGCGGCACATCCCAGCCGCTTCCATCTGGATCTTGACTTCGTCCTTGCGCGGGTCGCCGATTTCGATCTCTTCGACGGACCATGGCTGGTTGAACTCCCAGATCAGTGCGCCCTTGGTCTTCACCGCAAACCTGCTTTCATCGTTGAACTTCGGCTACGAGTGGTCCCTAGCCTCGGCCGGAACGCCGACTGGCTGAGTGTAGGTCAACGGCGCTAGGGCGTTTACCACAGTGGCACCGGCGTCTTGCCGAGCGGGTAATAGCCCGGCACTTTGTTGCCCGACACGGCGCGTTCGATGCGCTTCTGCATGCCTGGCGATAGCTTGCCGGCCTTGATCAATTCCAGGTAGAGCGCGGAAACATGACCGAAGTCGAAGAAATCGCGTTGCCAGTTCCATTTCCCGCCGCCGGCATACCGGAACCAGCTGCCGCCAATGCCGTACACCTCCTGCTCGGCGCCATTGGCGTCGGTGGCAACCTGTTTCCAGAACCCAACCACCTCGCCCTGTTTCTCGTCGATGACGACCCGTTGATAGGGGTAGCGCCAGCCCTGCAGGCCGTCCATTTCCTGGCCCAGCGCAATGTCGCGGATCTCGTCGATGCCGACGCACATCACGTCCTCGTTGGGACCGACGTTCCAGCCGTAGGTGGCGTCGTCGGTGTAGAAGTCGGCCAGCAACGTCCAGTCGCCGCGCCGCTCCGCCGTACGGTTGGCCTGTAACCAGCGGTGAACCACATCTTCGAGTTCGTCGCGAGGATAGCCGGCCACGGTTACTCTCCCGTTTCTCGGATGGACAGTGCCTGGGTGGGACAGGCCCACACGGCATGCTTGATCACGCCGCGGGCTTCCTCGGGCGGCTCGGGGTCGAGGATTTCGACCTGGCCGCGCTTGGGCACCCGGAAATACTCGGGTGCCTCCAGCTCGCACATCGCGTGTCCTTGGCACAGATCCCGGTCGGCTTCGACTCGATAGCCCATCGTTAAACTCCCGTTCGCCGGCGGTAGCGCACGCAAGCGGGCTGGGCCAACTGCACCACCATCTTCGAATGGTCGTTACGATAGCTTTCTGGCGGTTGCGCCATCTCAAACTCATACTCGCGCAACAACACCGAGAAGATCGCTTTGATCTGCATGATGGCGAACGCCGCCCCCACGCAACGATGCCGGCCGGCGCCGAACGGAATCCACGTCCAGCGGTTGAGCAGATCTTCCTGGCGCGGCTGCTCGTATCGTGCTGGCACGAAGTCGTGGGGATCGGGGAAGTCTTCGGGGATCCGGTTGGAGATCGCCGGGGAGGCCGCCACCAGATCGCCCTCATGAATCCGGTGGCCTTGCACCTCGAACTCGCCCTTGGCCACTCGCATGAGGATGATCAGCGGAGGGTGCAGGCGCAGCGTCTCTTTCAGCACGTTTTCCAGCTGCGGAATCTGGCGCAGCGCATGGAAACTCACCGATCGGCCGTCGCCGTACAGCTCGTCGAGTTCGTCGATCACGGCCGCGTAGGCGTCGCGATGGCGCATCAACTCGATCAGCGTCCACGAAGCCGTACCCGAGCTGGTGTGATGGCCGGCGAACATCATCGAGATGAACATGCCGGTGATCTCGTCGGCCGAGAACCGGGGAGTGCCGGTCTCAGCCTTGACGGCGATGAGCACGTCGAGCATGTCACGGTCGCTCTTGTCGGTGGGTGGGTTGGCGATCCGGCCGTTCATGATGTCCGCAACCAGTGCCACCAGACCATTGCGGGCTTCGTCGCGGCGACGGAAGCTCTCGATCGGCAGATACGGGTCGACGTAGGCTAGTGGGTCGGTGCCGCGCTCCAACTCGTGATAGAGCTTGGCGAATCGCCCGTCGAGCTGGTCGCGGAACTTCTTGCCGATCAGGCAGGCCGAGGAGGTGTAGATGGTCAGCTCGGCGAAGAAGTCCAGCAGATCGATCTCGCCGGCCTCACCCCAGTCGGCGATCATCCGTCGGACTTGATCTTCGATGGTGGCAGCGTGGCCCTTCATCTGCTCGCCGCGTAGCGCGGCATTGTGCAGCATCTCTTTACGCCGTTCCGGGCTGGCGTCGAACACCACGCCCTCGCCGAAGATCGGCGTCATGAACGGGTATGCCTTGGCCTGGTCCAGGTCGTCGTCGCCCGCCCGGAAGAAGAATTCGTTGGCGTGCGAGCCGGACAGCAGCACGACCTGCTTCCCGGCCAGCTGGAAGGTACCGACGTCTCCGCATTCGTCGCGGACCCGTTGCATCAGCCCGATCGGATCGGTGCGGAACTCCTCGAGGTGGCCGTGTTCGTCGTGGCCACCCGAAACCCGGGGTAGTGCAACAGCGCTCATTAGCCCGGCATCCCCTCTTCGCCCAGTACTAGCTTCTGACGGTGCGCGGGCGCATCCCTCAGCGGGGCCTCCGGTTGAATCTCCATGTTCACCACGACACACCCGCGCGGCGTTTCTGCGACGAACGCGATAGCGCGTGCCAGGTCGCTGGGTCGCAAGAAGTAGTTGTGCCGGGCCTGCCCCCACTTTGCCCAGTCCGCCAGCATTGGGCCGACTTGTTCGGCCGACAGCTGCCAGCCCATACCGGTCAGCGTGGGTCCCGGATGCACGATCGATGCGCGAACACCGGTGCCTTCCAACTCCATCTGCAGGTTGGTGACCATAGCGGCCAGACCGGCCTTGGCGGCGCCGTAGGCACCCATATGCGGGCGTTGGCGCAGGCCCACATCGGATCCGACGAAGATGAGGTCACCTCGCCGGCGTGCCACCATGGCCGGTAGCACGGCCGTGGCCAGCCGGTTGGCACCGACCAGGTGTATCTGAACCTGCTCTGCAAAGGCCTCGGTGCTGACCTCGTGCAGCTGTCCCGGGAGCATGTCGCCTGCACTGGACACCAGCAGTTCGACCTCGCCGAGTGCCTCGACCGTTTGCGCCACAAACGATTTCACCGACTCGGGATCGGTCACGTCGAGGGGGAAGGCTACCGCCTCGCCACCGTCGGCGCGGATTTTGTCGACCAGCTCGGCCAACTTGTCCATGCGGCGGGCCCCCAAGGCGACCGGAAACCCGCGGCCGGCGAGTTCGGTTGCGGTGGCCGCGCCGATGCCCGACGATGCGCCGGCGACGACGGTGGTCCGCCGGGCGGGGTGAGGTTCGAAGCGTGGCATTACCTGGCCTGCACGCTGATCGGCAGATGGGCAAATCCGCGCACGTTGCTGGAATGGACGCGCACGACGTTGTCGTCGTCGACTTCGTAGTTGCGGATCCGACGCAGCAGCGCGCCCAGGGCCACCCGGGCTTCCATCCGGGCCAGGTGAGCCCCCAGACAGAAGTGGGCACCGCTGCCGAAACTGACTAGTTTGCAGCCGATTTCGCGGCCGATGCGATAGTCGTCCGGGTCGTCGAACACCCGGTCGTCACGGTTGGCCGATCCCGGTAGCAGCAGCAACACCTCACCCTCGGGGATCGTGGTGTCGTACAACGTGAGATCGTGCGCGACGGTGCGGGCCAGAATCTGGCTGGACGTGTCGTAGCGCAGGGTTTCCTCCACCCACATCGGAATCCGGGAGTGGTCGGCGAATACGCGGGCCAGCTGGCCAGGGTGGTGGGCGGCCCAGTAGACGGCATTGGCCAGTAGCTTGGTGGTGGTCTCGTTGCCGGCGATCACCATGAGAAACAGGAACGCCATGATTTCCTGGTCGGAAAGCCGGTCGCCGTCGAGCTCGGCTGCCAGCAGTGCCGACGTCAGATTGTTCGCGGGCCGCCGCCGGAATTCCGCGATCAGGTCAGCGTAATATCTCATCAGCTCGATCGACGCCGCCATCGCCGGCGGGGGCACATCGGCCACGCCGTCCTCGCGGTGCAGCACCGCATCGGCCAGCGCGCGGATGCGGGCCCGGTCGGTGTCGGGCACGCCTATCAGCTCTGAAATCACATCCATCGGCAGCTTGCCAGCGAATTCTGCTACGAAATCGAAACTTTCGGTTTGCAGGGCCGAATCCAGGTGAATGCGGGCAAGTTCGAGCACCTGCGGCTCGAGTTCACGGATCCGCCGTGGGGTGAAGCCCTTGGACACCAAGGTACGCATCCGCAGATGTGCGGGGTCGTCCATGGCCAGCATCGACATTACCCGGTACGCCTCAGAAGTGCGTGAGGACGGATCCAGGGATACCCCATAGGCATTCGACAACGCCGTGCTGTCCCGGAAGCCTTGCAGCACGTCGTGGTGCCGCGACACCGCCCAGAAATTGCGTTCCTCGTTACGGTACAGCGGGGCCTCGTCCCGCAGCCGACGATAATACGGGTACGGGTCTTCGTGAAAGTCGTAGTCGTAGGGGTCCAGGACCAGTTCGGGGTCACCGACGCGGACGGTCATTCGCTGCCACCAGTGCTCGGCTCGTTAGCTCCGGCCAAGATCAGGCCCACCACGTACCCGAGTCGATCGGCGATCTCGTGGTAGGTGAAGGTGCCGCTGCCGGCCTGTACGAGCGCTCCGAAGAACGCCATCTCGAGTGCGAACACGGTACCGGGATCGGCGCCAGGTCCGATCGCCGATGTGATGCGGCGGTGGATCTCGGCGCCGATTCGGTCGCGCACCGCACGCACCGCGGGGTCGGCGCCGCCGTCGAGCAGCGCCGCCGTGCACGCCGCGCCGATTTCGGGTTCGTCGGCAACCACCAGCGCCAGGTGTCGCAACGAGCTCGTCACCCGGATAGGCATCGGGACGTTGACGTCGGTGACGCAGGGGACCTGGCGGACCAGGTCGAGGTAGACCTCGGCGATCAGATGGTTCTTCGACGAGAAGTATGTGTAGGCCGTCGCCGGGGCTACCTTGGCGCGGGCCGCCACCAGGCGCACCGTCAGGTCGGCGTATGACTTCTCCCGCAGGGTCGCCATGGCGGCAGCTAGCACCTTGCGGAAGGTTGCCTGCTGGCGGCGGTTGCGTGACACCGCTTCGGCGTGGGGTTCGGTTTGGCGCTGGGCCGGGGTGGTAACCAGTACATCGCTGGACACATGTCCAAGCTATCGGATGGTCGCGGCAGGAGGCAAGCCAGTCTGCTAAACATGCAGCTAACATGGGACTGTCCGCGACGCGACGTGGCCCCTGGTGCATCGGTCAGGACGGTGTAGCGGCCTTGCGGATACGGTCTCGATGAGGCAATATCGGACAAGTGTCCAATCGATGATGAGAGTCGGAGAAGTTGGGAGCGGTAGATGGCCCTGTGGGGCGACGGAATTAGTGCGCTGCTCATCGACGGCAAACTATCGGACGGCCGTGCGGGCACCTTCCCGACGGTCAATCCGGCCACCGAGGAAGTGCTGGGAGTCGCCGCCGACGCCGATGCCGAGGACATGGGCCGCGCCATCGAGGCCGCGCGGCGGGCGTTCGACTCGACCGACTGGTCCCGCAATACCGAACTTCGGGTGCGGTGTGTTCGGCAACTGCGCGACGCAATGCAACAGCACGTCGAAGAACTACGCGAACTGACGATCTCCGAGGTGGGCGCGCCGCGGATGCTCACCGCCAGCGCCCAGCTGGAAGGCCCGGTCGGGGATCTATCGTTTGCGGCGGACACGGCCGAGTCCTACCCGTGGAAGCAGGACCTCGGCGAGGCATCGCCGTTGGGCATCGCCACCCGGCGCACCCTCGCACGGGAGGCCGTCGGTGTCGTCGGCGCCATCACCCCGTGGAACTTCCCGCACCAGATCAATCTCGCCAAGCTAGGTCCGGCGCTAGCCGCGGGTAACACCGTCGTTTTAAAGCCGGCGCCTGACACACCGTGGTGCGCAGCAGCGCTCGGGGAAATCATCGTCGAGCACACCGACTTCCCACCGGGCGTTGTCAACATCGTCACCTCCAGCAGTCACGCTTTGGGGGCGCTGTTGGCCAAAGACCCTCGGGTGGACATGATTTCGTTCACCGGTTCTACTGCGACCGGCCGTGCCGTAATGGCCGATGCCGCGGCCACCATCAAAAAGGTTTTTCTGGAACTGGGTGGCAAGTCGGCGTTCGTCGTGCTCGACGACGCTGACCTAGCCGCTGCCAGCGCGGTATCGGCGTTCTCGGCTTGCATGCACGCCGGGCAGGGGTGCGCAATCACGACCCGGCTGGTGGTGCCACGGGCCCGTTATGAAGAGGCGGTTGCCATCGCGGCAGCCACCATGTCGTCGATCAGGCCCGGCGATCCCAACGACCCCGGAACCGTTTGCGGGCCGTTGATTTCGGCCCGACAACGGGATCGTGTGCAGGGCTACCTCGACCTGGCGGTCGCCGAAGGCGGAAGGTTCGCATGCGGTGGCGCGCGGCCGGCGGATAGAGAGGTCGGTTTCTACATCGAGCCCACGGTCATCGCAGGGTTGACCAATGACGCCAGAGTCGCCCGAGAGGAGATCTTCGGACCGGTGCTCACGGTGATTGCCCACGACGGTGACGATGATGCGGTGCGCATCGCCAACGACTCGCCATACGGCTTGTCGGGCACCGTGTATGGCGCCGACCCGCAGCGCGCCGCGAGGATTGCCTCGCGGCTGCGGGTAGGCACCGTCAACGTCAATGGGGGTGTCTGGTACTGCGCCGACGCGCCGTTCGGCGGCTACAAGCAATCCGGTATCGGACGCGAGATGGGTCTCCTCGGCTTCGAGGAGTACTTAGAAGCCAAACTCATTGCTACCGCTGCAAATTAGCTAGCGGGTTGACAGCGCAGAAAGGAAGCCATGTTCGACAGCAAGGTGGCTATCGTCACCGGGGCTGCCCAGGGTATCGGGCAGGCCTACGCTCAGGCGTTGGCCCGCGAAGGTGCCTCGGTGGTCGTCGCTGACATCAACGCCGACGGTGCCGCGGCGGTAGCCAAGCAGATTGTCGCCGACGGCGGTACTGCGATTCATGTGCCCGTTGACGTGTCCGACGAGGATTCCGCTAAAGCCATGGTCGACCGCGCCGTCGGTGCTTTCGGCGGCATCGACTATCTGGTGAACAATGCGGCGATCTACGGTGGCATGAAGCTCGATCTGTTGTTGACCGTGCCGTTGGACTACTACAAGAAATTCATGAGCGTCAACCACGACGGCGTGCTGGTGTGTACCCGCGCGGTGTACAAGCACATGGCCAAACGGGGCGGCGGCGCGATTGTCAACCAGTCCTCGACCGCGGCCTGGCTGTATTCCAACTTCTACGGCCTGGCCAAGGTCGGTGTCAACGGGCTGACGCAGCAGCTGGCCCGCGAGCTGGGCGGAATGAAGATAAGGATCAATGCGATCGCACCCGGACCGATCGACACCGAAGCTACCCGCACCGTCACCCCCGCAGAGCTGGTCAAGAACATGGTGCAGACCATCCCGCTGTCGCGGATGGGTACACCGGAGGATCTGGTGGGCATGTGCCTGTTCCTGCTGTCGGATTCGGCATCGTGGATCACCGGGCAGATCTTCAATGTCGATGGCGGACAGATCATCCGGTCATGACCGGCGCCGGCGCCGATGCAGAGCGGGGCGATGAGGTGGGGGCACGCCCCCACAAGTGGGAGGTACCCCCATCCGCTGGCGGGGGAGAGCGGCGCTCATGACCGCTCACCCGGAGACACCACGCCTGGGATATATCGGCTTGGGTAATCAAGGCGCGCCGATGGCTAAGCGTCTGCTCGATTGGCCTGGCGGACTGACCGTTTTCGATGTGCGGGTCGAGGCCATGGCACCGTTCGTCGAGGGCGGCGCCACCGCAGCGGCAAGCGTCTCCGACGTCGCCGAAGCCGACATCATCAGCATCACCGTGTTCGACGACGCGCAGGTGAGTTCGGTGATCACCGCCGACAACGGACTGGCGACGCACGCCAAGCCCGGCACTATTGTCGCGATTCACTCCACCATCGCCGACACGACAGCAGTCGATCTGGCCGAAAAGCTCAAGCCGCAGGGGATCCACATCGTGGATGCACCGGTCAGCGGCGGCGCGGCGGCGGCCGCCAAGGGTGAGTTGGCCGTGATGGTCGGCGCTGACGACGAGGCGTTCCAGCGGATTAAAGAGCCATTTTCGAGGTGGGCTTCGCTGTTGATTCATGCCGGGGAACCGGGCGCTGGCACCCGGATGAAACTGGCGCGCAACATGTTGACTTTCGTCTCTTATGCCGCCGCCGCCGAGGCGCAGCGGCTGGCCGAAGCCTGTGGCTTAGACCTCGTGGCGCTCGGGAAGGTGGTGCGGCACAGCGACTCATTCACCGGCGGCGCGGGAGCGATCATGTTCCGCAACACCACTGCGCCGATGGAGCCGGCTGACCCGCTGCGGCCGTTGTTGGAGCACACCCGCGGCCTGGGTGAGAAAGACCTGAGTCTGGCGTTGGCCCTGGGCGAGGTGGTATCGGTCGACCTGCCGCTGGCCCAGCTGGCGCTGCAACGGCTGGCCGCCGGCCTCGGGGTACCGCACCCGGACACCGAGCCAGCAAAGGAGACATGATGGACGAGCTGCGCCGCACCGGCCTGGACAAAATGAACGAGGTTTACGCCTGGGACATGCCCGACATGCCAGGTGAGTTTTTTGCCCTGACCGTCGATCACCTATTCGGCAGGATCTGGACCCGTCCCGGCCTGTCCATGCGGGACCGGCGGATGGCCGTGATCGCGGTGCTGACCGCTCAAGGCCAGTCGGATCTGCTCGAGGTCCAAGTCAACGCCGTCCTGCATAACGACGAACTCACCATAGACGAGCTGCGTGAACTCGCTGTGTTCATTACCCACTATGTCGGCTTCCCGCTGGGCTCGCGGCTGAACAGTGCGATCGAGCGGGTAGCGGCCAAGCGTAAGCAGGCGGCCGAGAACGGCTCGCTGCCCGACACGAAAGCCAACGTCGCCGAAGTTCTTGCTAAGGAATCTGGTAAATCGAGCTAGTCTGACGTGTCGTGCGCGTCCTGGTAATCGGTTCGGGTGCCCGCGAACATGCGCTATTGCTGGCGCTCGGCAAAGACCCGCAGGTTTCGGGGCTAATCGTTGCTCCCGGCAATGCAGGCACCGCTCGGATCGCCGAGCAGCACGACGTCGACATCACCTCCGCCGAGGCGGTGGTCGCCCTGGCTCGCGAAGTCGGCGCTGACATGGTGGTGATTGGCCCCGAGGTACCGTTAGTGCTCGGGGTGGCCGACGCCGTGCGCGCGGCCGGCATCGTGTGTTTCGGGCCCGGTAAGGACGCGGCTCGCATCGAAGGCTCCAAAGCATTCGCCAAGGACGTCATGGCGGCGGCCGGTGTGCGCACCGCGAACAGCGAAATCGTAGACAGCCCAGCGCACTTGGACGCGGCCCTGGACCGGTTCGGGCCGCCTGCCGGTGACCCGGCCTGGGTGGTCAAAGACGACCGGCTAGCCGCCGGCAAGGGTGTGGTGGTGACAGCGGACCGCGATGTCGCGCGCGCACACGGAGCTGCCCTGCTCGAGGCCGGGCACCCGGTGTTGCTGGAGTCCTACCTGGACGGCCCGGAGGTATCGCTGTTCTGTGTCGTCGACCGCACCGTCGTGGTGCCGCTGCTGCCGGCACAGGACTTCAAGCGAGTCGGTGAGGACGACACCGGACTTAACACCGGCGGTATGGGCGCCTACGCGCCGCTGCCGTGGTTGCCCGACAACATCTATCGGGAGGTGGTCAGCCGGATCGTCGAACCCGTTGCGGCCGAACTAGTCCGGCGTGGAAGCTCGTTTTGCGGATTGCTGTATGTTGGTCTCGCGATTACCGCCCGCGGGCCGGCGGTGGTCGAGTTCAACTGCCGATTCGGCGATCCGGAGACCCAAGCCGTGCTGGCCTTGCTGGAGTCTCCGCTCGGCCAACTGCTTCATGCCGCCGCTACCGGGAAGCTGGCCGATTTCGGCGAGTTGCGGTGGCGTGACGGTGTGGCCGTAACAGTGGTACTGGCGGCCGAAAACTATCCCGGGCGCCCCCGGGTCGGCGACGTCGTTGTCGGCTCCGAAGCCGAGGGGGTGCTGCACGCCGGAACCACGCGGCGCGACGATGGCGCGATCGTTTCGTCCGGTGGCCGGGTGCTGTCGGTGGTGGGCACCGGTGCCGACTTGTCCGCAGCACGCGCACACGCGTATGAAATCCTCAGTTCAATTCGGTTGCCAGGAGGTCATTTCCGCAGCGATATCGGTTTACGGGCGGCCGAGGGGAAGATCAGCGTCTAGCAGGCTGCGGCTTGGCCATCACGGCGGGGATCGCTGGCCGCGAGGTACCCATCGTCGAGCCGCCAGATTGCCTGACAACTCCCGAACTGGCTGTAGTCCGCTACTGCGACCAAGTCATGCCCACGCTGCCGCAGTTCATCGAGAGTTGAATCCGGGAAGCCGTTTTCGAAACTGACCCGCATACCGTTCACCCAGCGGAACCGAGGGCCGTCACAGGCCGCCTGGGGGTTCTGGCCGTAGTCGGCGATGCGCACCAGCACCTGCACGTGACCCTGGGGTTGCATCATGCCGCCCATCACCCCGAAGCTCATCACCGGCGCACCGTCGCGGGTCACAAAACCTGGGATGATCGTGTGATAGGGGCGCTTCCGTGGCCCAACCCGGTTCGGATGTCTCGGCACCACAGTGAAATCCGAGCCGCGATTGTGCAGCGAAATGCCGGTGCCGGGCACCACCACACCGGAGCCGAACCCAAGGTAGTTCGACTGAATCATGGACACCATCATTCCCGCAGCATCGGCGGCGGCCAGATAGACGGTGCCGCCTCGCGGGATGCCGGTGGCCGCCGGCATTGCCCTCTTTGGATCGATCAGCGTGGCGCGCTGCCGCAGATACTCCTTGTCGAGCAGGCGCTTCGGGTGCACCGGCATGTAGTCGATGTCGGCGACACACGCTTGCGCGTCGGCGAAGGCAAGCTTCAGTGCTTCGATCTGCACGTGCACACTTTCAGCGGAATCCACTGACCACGATGACATATCGAAATGCTCGAGGATTCCGAGGGCGATCAAGGCCACGATGCCCTGGCCGTTGGGCGGTATCTGGTGGATGGTGTACCCGCGGTAGGTTCCCGTGATCGTGTCGACCCAGTCCACGCGATGGGCGGCGAGGTCGTCGGCACGCATCACCCCGCCGTTTGCCGCCGAGTGCGCCTCGAGTTTGGCGGCCAGCTCTCCCCGGTAGAACTCCTCACCGTTGGTCGCCGCGATCTTCTCTAGCGTCGCCGCGTGGTCAGGAAAGGTAAACAGCTCACCGGGTTTCGGCGCTCGTCCGCCGGGCATGAACGCATCGGCGAATCCGGGCTGGGATGCGAACAACGGCACCTGTGCCGCCCATTGTGCCGCGACGGTCGGTGAGACCAGAAAGCCGTTGCGGCCGTACGAGATGGCGGGCTCGAAGAGTGTTTCGAATGGTAGCCTGCCGAACCTGGCGTGCAGTTCCACCCAGGCCGACACCGCACCGGGCACCGTCACGGAGTTCCAGCCGAGCACGGGAACGGCGTTGCCGCCGAAGTACTCTGGCGTCCACGCCGAGGGTGAGCGGCCGGACGCGTTCAGGCCGTGCAGTTTTTGCCCGTCCCAGACGATGCTGAAGGCGTCCGAGCCGATGCCATTGGACACCGGTTCCACCACGGTGAGGGTGATGGCTGTGGCGACGGCGGCGTCGACCGCGTTGCCGCCGTCGGCCAGCATCCGAAGACCCGCTTGCGCGGCCAGCGGTTGTGACGTGCACACGACGTTTGTCGCCAGGATGGGCATGCGCGGCCAAGCGTAGGGGAAGGTCCAACCAAACGGCGTGCTCACGCCGCTTAACCTGTGAGCAGCGGCGCGAACCAGGTCAGCTCGGCGGGTAGCTGTGCGCTCCAGAACCCACCGTTGTGCCCGCCAGGGGAGAAGCCGCCCGCCGGCGGGTGGGGCAGCTGCGCCACGAACTGCTTGGTTGCGGCATAAAACGGATCGCTGTTGCCGCAATCGACCCGGATCGGGATGGACCCCAATGCGGGGAGTCCGAAAACCGAGTTCGCCGACCAGTCGTCGGGTCCGTCGAAGGAGCCGGGTGCGACGGAACCGGCGGATAGCCACAGTGCCGGGCTGACCGCGCAGATCGCTGCGGTGCGTGCCGGTCCAAGGCGGCTGCCGAGCAGCAAAGCGCCGTAGCCGCCCATCGACCAGCCCAGAAACGCTACCCGGGAGGTGTCCAGCCGCTGGGTGTCCAATAGCGGAATGAGCTCGTTGAGCACCATTGCCCCCGCGTCCTCGCCAGAAGCCCGCTGGTGCCAGTAGCTGCTGCCTCCGTCCACGGAGACCACCGCGAACGGTGGCAACCCGGCGTTGACGGCCTGGGCCAGGCCCTGCTCGACGCCGCCGTCCATCACGGCCGATGCGCTACCGCCCAAGCCGTGCAGTGCGATCACGGGCCGCAACGCCTGGGTCTGGCCGGGTGGGCGGGCGATGGCCCAGTTGGTCATCTTCCCGGCGCGCGCTGCCGACACGAACGAGCCGGTGGACATCGTCGGCGCCGCCTGAGCCGGGGGGGCCGGATCGAGTGCTGGTGTCGGCGCCAATGGAACGTTTGTGCCAATCGCCGCCGCCGGTGCGGCATGTGAAGTTCGGGGCTGCAACAGCATGTCGATCGCATATGCTGAGGTAGCGCCAAGGACCGTGCCGGCGCCGAGACCGAGCACGGCGCGGCGGCTCAACTCTGGCATGCGGGCCATCATGCCATGGACGTTTGGCCGAATTGGCAATGCAGTACCACTTTGACTGGCAGCATGGATGGGCGTGACAGCAGCGGTCACTCCAAAAGGAGAACGTCGGCGGTATGCGTTGGTCAGCGCCGCCGCGGAGCTGCTCGGCGAGGGCGGGTTCGAGGCGGTACGCCACCGGGCGGTGGCGCGGCGGGCCGGTTTGCCGTTGGCGTCTACCACCTACTACTTCTCGTCGCTCGACGATTTGATCGCTCGCGCGGTCGAACACATCGGAATGATCGAGGTGGCTCAGCTGCGAGCCCGGGTCAGTGCGCTGTCCCGGCGACGTCGGGGGCCCGAGACCACCGCCGTTGTGCTGGTTGACCTGCTGGTGGGGGAAATGTCCAGTCCGGGGCTTGCCGAGCAGCTGATCTCACGATACGAGCGCCATATCGCCTGTACCCGCCTGCCTGACCTGCGCGAAAGCATGCGCCGCAGCCTGCGTCAGCGCGCTGAGGCCGTGGCCGAGGCCATCGAGCGCTCCGGCCGCTCCGCACAGATCGAACTGGTGTGTACGTTGATCTGTGCGGTCGACGGATCGGTGGTCTCGGCGCTGGTCGAAGGGCGGGACCCGCGTGCCGCTGCGCTGGCGACGGTGGTCGACCTCATCGACGTGCTCGCGCCCGTCGACCAGCGTCCGGTGCCGTTCTGAAGTCGGTGGGCAGCGACGGCGTGACAATGTACCCGGTGGTGAAGTCCCCATAGATCGTGACATCGGCGGGCCGGCGTTGGGCGTACAACGCCACGTAGGCGCATACGACGGCGTCGATCGGATCCTCGGCGGCCCGCAGGTCGCTTTTTCGCTGCGCGACCGTCACCTGCCGGCGCAACGAGACCCAATCCGGCTGACCGGCTACCTGCATCCGAACCCCGGCCTGGGCGAGCCCCTCGACGCCGTCCATCAGTCGCAATAGCTCCGATTTGAGCAGGTCAACGCTGCGTCCCGGCTTGGCCTTGTACTTCAGCGCGCGGGGTAGCCGAAACAGCGCCACCGTAGCCGGGTGCGGATAGACCTCGATGGCCCGCCGCGTGGCGGACGAAAGAGGATCCATATCCAGCGCCAGTTGGCGGGCCAGCCGGGCGGCGCGTGGAACGTCGGCAAACTCGGGCTTTTCGGTGTTGGCCGGATACGCGCCGGCCTCGAATTGTCGGAAGTCTCGATTCAGTGCGGCCTCCGCCGGCCGCTGGCCGGTGCGGTTGGCCACCACCAGCGGCGCGTCGAAGGCGACCAGGCAATCGCCCACAACGTAGGGCCGCAGCGCCGCCAGCACGGAGGCATCGTCGCGAGCGGCACCGACCCCCACCAGACACCCGTCCGCGTCGACAGCCGCGACACCGGTCGGATTGCGGCCGGCCCAGGCGAGGTCCACGCCGACGAAGTACATCTGCCCAGGGTATGGCGGGGCCGCGGCGTATGTGCTGTGGTGTCACATCCGTCACTTGCGCCTCTGTCAGAGGGATGCGCGTTGTGCCCGTCTCATAGCGACATCGCCCGGGCGGCACCGGGACCGGGCGTTGCCGAGTTGTCGCGATGAGTCGGGCACATCGGGTGCTCCCTGGCGCCGGGACTCGTGTGACAACTGCGACTACTAGGCCCGCGACCGTAAGCTGTGTCTTTGTGAGGGCCAAGTGAGCATTCCCAACGTGCTGGCCACCCGATACGCCAGCGCCGAGATGGTCGCGATCTGGTCGCCGGAGGCCAAGGTGGTCTCGGAGCGGCGGTTATGGCTGGCCGTATTGCGGGCACAGGCAGAGCTGGGGGTAGCGGTTGCCGATTCGGTGCTCGCCGACTACGAACGTGTGGTCGACGATGTGGACTTGGCCTCGATCTCAGCCCGGGAGCGGGTGCTGCGCCACGATGTCAAGGCCCGCATCGAGGAATTCAACGCATTGGCCGGTCATGAGCACGTGCACAAGGGGATGACCAGCCGCGACCTGACCGAGAACGTGGAGCAACTGCAGATTCGGCGGTCGCTGGAAGTGATTTTCGCCCATGGGGTGGCGGCGGTGGCGCGGCTGGCCGAGCGGGCGGTGAGCTACCGTGACCTGATCATGGCCGGGCGCAGCCACAACGTGGCCGCTCAGGCCACCACCTTGGGCAAGCGGTTCGCCTCGGCGGCCCAAGAGATGATGATCGCGTTGAGGCGGTTGAGGGAGTTGATCGACCGCTACCCCCTGCGTGGCATCAAGGGCCCGATGGGCACCGGTCAGGACATGCTCGATCTGCTGGGCGGTGACCGTGCGGCGCTGGCCGATCTCGAGCGGCGCGTCGCCGACTTCTTGGGCTTTGCAACTGTTTTCAACAGCGTGGGGCAGGTGTATCCGCGTTCATTGGACCACGACGTGGTTTCGGCTCTGGTGCAGCTCGGCGCGGGGCCGTCATCACTGGCACACACGATTCGATTGATGGCCGGCCACGAGCTCGCCACCGAGGGTTTCGCGCCGGGTCAGGTCGGTTCGTCGGCGATGCCGCACAAGATGAACACCCGCAGCTGCGAACGGGTCAACGGGCTGCAGGTTGTGCTACGCGGCTATGCATCCATGGTGGCCGAGTTAGCCGGTGCACAGTGGAACGAGGGTGATGTGTTTTGCTCCGTGGTGCGCCGGGTTGCGTTGCCGGACAGCTTCTTTGCCGTCGACGGGCAGATCGAGACGTTTTTGACGGTGCTGGACGAGTTCGGCGCCTACCCGGCGGTGATCGGCCGCGAGTTGGATCGTTATCTGCCGTTCCTGGCCACCACTAAGGTGCTAATGGCGGCCGTGCGCGCGGGGATGGGTCGCGAGTCCGCGCACCGGTTGATCTCCGAGCACGCGGTGGCGACGGCGCTGGCCATGCGAGAACACGGCGCGGAGCCCGACCTGCTGGACCGGTTGGCCGCCGATCCGCGGCTGACGCTGGGACGAGACGCTTTGGAGGCCGCGCTGGCCGACAAGAAGGCATTTGCCGGTGCCGCGGGTGACCAGGTCGATGATGTGGTCGCGATGGTGGACGCGCTGGTGAGCCGTTACCCGGACGCGGCTAAATACACGCCGGGTGCAATTCTTTAGTGTCATGACTACCGCCGCCGGGCTTTCGGGCATCGATCTGACCGATCTGGACAACTTCGCCGACGGCTTCCCCCATCACCTCTTCGCCATCCACCGTCGTGAAGCGCCGGTGTATTGGCATCGGCCGACCGAGCACACCCCGGACGGGGAGGGCTTCTGGTCGGTGGCTACCTACGCCGAAACCCTTGAGGTGTTACGTGATCCGGTGACCTATTCGTCGGTCACCGGGGGCCAACGTCGGTTTGGGGGCACGGTGCTGCAGGATCTGCCGGTCGCCGGCCAGGTGCTCAACATGATGGATGATCCCCGGCACACCCGTATCCGGCGGTTGGTCAGCTCGGGCTTGACACCACGGATGATCCGGCGGGTCGAAGACGATCTGCGCCGCCGGGCGCGTGGATTGCTCGATGGCGTAGAACCCGGAGCGCCTTTCGACTTCGTGGTCGAGATCGCTGCCGAATTGCCCATGCAGATGATCTGCATTCTGCTGGGTGTGCCGGAGACGGATCGACATTGGTTGTTCGAGGCGGTTGAGCCGGGATTCGATTTCCGCGGCTCCCGCAGGGCGACGATGCCGAGGCTGAACGTCGAGGATGCCGGATCGCGGTTATACACCTACGCATTGGAGCTGATCGCCGGTAAACGCGCCGAACCTGCCGACGACATGCTGTCCGTCGTCGCCAACGCTACCATCGACGATCCGGACGCGCCGGCGCTGTCCGACGCCGAACTGTACCTGTTCTTCCATCTACTGTTCAGCGCCGGCGCGGAAACCACCCGTAACTCCATTGCCGGCGGGCTGCTGGCGCTGGCCGAGAACCCTGACCAACTGCAAACGCTGCGAAGCGATTTTGAGTTGTTGCCGACTGCGATCGAAGAGATCGTGAGGTGGACGTCGCCGTCACCATCGAAGCGGCGCACGGCGTCCCGTGCGGTCAGCCTGGGCGGCCAGCCGATCGAGGCGGGTCAGAAGGTTGTGGTGTGGGAGGGCTCGGCCAACCGTGATCCCAGCGTGTTCGACCGCGCGGACGAGTTCGATATCACCCGAAAACCCAATCCGCACCTGGGTTTCGGTCAGGGGGTGCACTATTGCCTGGGCGCCAATCTGGCTCGGCTGGAACTGCGGGTGCTGTTCGAGGAACTCTTGTCCCGCTTTGGCTCAGTGCGGGTGGTGGAACCCGCGGAATGGACACGTAGCAACCGGCATACCGGCATCCGGCACCTAGTCGTTGAATTGCGCGGAGGCTAGTCCCCGCGCAGCGGGATTCCGGCGGCCCGCAACTCGAGCGCGGCCAGCGCACGCATGGTGGCGGGATCCTCTCGTCGCCAGGCGCCGACCGGATCGGTGCTGACGGCGGCCAGTTTGCCCGGCGGCCGGTTCGCCAATGCGCGCAGCGCCAGCAGCTGGCGACCGGCTGGGGTCGCCGCCAGGGTGGTAACGGTCCACTTGCGCCGGCAGAACCGCAGCCGCAGGAACAGCCAGGGCATGGCCACGGCAAGAATCGGCGTCGCGGCGACCGCCAGCGCGAGCACTACCGCAAGCCAGCCGGCCGTGGTGTCCAGGTTGTGGCCGGCGCCGGCGATGTCAAGGGCGGCCTGGCTTGCGGCGGTGATGGGGTTGCTGAGCGCGTCGCCCACCACCGGGATACGCTGGGCGTCCTGGCCCGCGGCCGCCAGGTTGCCGGCAATCCCGTGCGAGCCGATTTCGATTTGGCGGCCGGCCTCGCCGATTATCGAGATGGCGTCGTGCACGGCGAGGCCGACGAGCATCCATAGCGTCGTCCACACCGCGACAGTGATATCGCTGATCAGTTGGGCCAGCAGTCGGCCGGGCGTGGTGGCATACGGCAAGAAGCGCGATCTCATACCAGAGATACCAGCACAGGGCGCCGTCGTGCGGCGGATAGGCTGGCGCGATGCGCCCCGCATTGTCCGACTACCAGCATGTGGCCAGCGGTAAGGTCCGCGAGATCTACCGTGTCGATGACGAGCACCTGCTGCTGGTTGCCAGCGACCGGATCTCGGCGTACGACTACGTCCTGGACAGCACCATCCCGGACAAGGGCCGCGTCCTGACCGCCATGAGCGCATTCTTCTTCGGGCTCGTCGATGCCCCTAACCATCTGGCCGGGCCGCCGGACGACCCGCGTATCCCCGACGAGGTGCTGGGCCGCGCGCTGGTGGTGCGTCGGCTGGAGATGCTGCCGGTGGAATGTGTGGCCCGTGGCTACCTGACCGGTTCGGGGTTACTGGATTACCAGGCAACCGGGAAGGTATGCGGTATCGCGCTGCCGCCGGGCCTGGTCGAGGCCAGTCGGTTCGCCACACCGCTGTTCACCCCGGCGACTAAAGCCGCGTTGGGGGACCACGACGAGAACATCTCGTTTGACCGGGTGGTGGAGATGGTAGGCGCGTTGCGTGCCAACCAGCTGCGTGATCGTACTCTGCAGACGTATGTGCAGGCCGCCGATCACGCTCTCACCCGCGGAATCATTATCGCCGACACCAAGTTTGAATTTGGCATCGACCGCCACGGCAACCTGCTGCTGGCCGACGAAATCTTCACACCGGACTCGTCGCGGTACTGGCCTGCCGACGACTACCGGGCCGGCGTGGTCCAGACCAGCTTCGACAAACAGTTTGTCCGCAGCTGGCTCACCGGCTCCGAGTCCGGCTGGGATAGAGGCAGCGATCGGCCGCCGCCTCCGCTCCCCGAGCATATCGTCGAGGCCACGCGTGCCCGTTATATTAATGCATACGAACGGATTTCCGAACTAAAATTCGACGACTGGATCGGCCCTGGCGCATGATGCACCGAACCGCACTACCCTCACCGCCCGTGGCCAAGCGGGTGCAGACCCGCCGGGAGCACCACGGCGACGTCTTTGTCGACCCATATGAATGGTTGCGCGACAAGGACAGCCCTGAAGTAATCGCCTACCTCGAAGCTGAAAACGACTACACCGAACGGACCACCGCGCACCTTGAGCCATTGCGGCAAAAGATCTTCCACGAAATCAAAGCGCGTACCAAGGAAACCGACTTATCGGTGCCGACGCGACGTGGCAACTGGTGGTACTACGCGCGGACCTTTGAGGGAAAGCAGTATGGCGTACACTGTCGTTGCCCGGTAACCGATCCCGACGACTGGAACCCACCAGAGTTCGACGAGCGCACCGAAATACCCGGTGAACAGCTTCTGCTCGACGAGAACGTGGAAGCTGACGGCCACGACTTCTTCGCACTGGGCGCGGCCAGCGTCAGCCTGGACGATAACCTCTTAGCGTATTCCGTTGATGTCGTAGGTGACGAACGATATACCTTGCGGTTCAAGGATTTACGCACCGGAGAACAGTACCCGGACGAGATCGCCGGGATCGGAGCGGGAGTCACCTGGGCAGCTGACAACCACTGTCTACTACACCACCGTGGACGCGGCCTGGCGTCCGGACACAGTGTGGCGATACCGACTAGGGTCCGGCGAATCGTCGGAGCGGGTTTACCACGAAGCCGATGATCGGTTCTGGCTCGCGGTGGGGCGTACTCGCAGCAACGCCTATCTGCTGATTGCGGCGGGGTCGTCCATCACTTCGGAGGTCCGTTACGCGCACGCGGCAGATCCGACAGCGCAGTTCAGCGTGGTGCTGCCGCGCCGCGACGGCGTCGAGTACTCGGTGGAGCATGCGGTCATAGCTGGCCAGGACCGGTTTCTGATCCTGCACAACGACGGCGCGGTGAACTTCACACTGGTAGAGGCCCCGGTCGAGGATCCTGCGCGGCAACGCACCCTCATCGCCCACCGCGACGACGTCCGACTCGACGCGGTGGATGCCTTGGCCGGCCATCTGGTAGTCAGCTATCGGCGCGAGGCGCTGCCGCGGGTTCAACTGTGGCCGATCGGGCCTGACGGAAACTATGGTGAGCCCGAAGAGATCTCGTTCGACTCCGAGCTGATGTCGGCCGGACTGGGGCCCAACCCCAACTGGGATTCGCCCAAACTGCGGGTCGGTGCCGGATCTTTCGTCACCCCGGTGCGGATCTACGACATCGACCTGGTCACTGGCGAGCGTACCTTGCTGAAAGAACAGCCCGTACTGGGCGGCTACCGCCGCGAAGACTATGTGGAGCGGCGTGACTGGGCGTACGGAGACGACGGCACCCGGATCCCGGTCTCGATAGTGCACCGAGCCGATATCGAATTCCCGGCACCTGCGTTGATCTATGGCTACGGCGCCTACGAGATCTGTGAGGATCCGCGGTTTTCCATCGCTCGGTTGTCGCTGCTGGATCGCGGGATGGTGTTCGTCGTCGCCCACGTTCGCGGCGGCGGTGAGATGGGCAGGCTGTGGTATGAAAACGGCAAGCTACTGGACAAGAAGAACACGTTCACCGACTTCATCGCGGTGGCAAGACATCTGGTGGACACGGGACTTACTTCCCAGCAGCAGCTGGTGGCATTGGGGGGTAGCGCGGGCGGTCTGCTGATGGGCGCGGTGGCCAACATGGCACCGGATCTCTTCGCCGGAATCCTTGCGCAGGTGCCGTTCGTGGACCCGCTGACCACCATCTTGGATCCATCGTTGCCGCTGACCGTCACCGAGTGGGACGAATGGGGAAATCCGTTGAACGACAGCGATGTCTATGCCTATGTGAAATCGTATTCGCCGTACGAGAACGTCACGGCCCAAAAGTACCCGGCCATCCTGGCAATGACGTCGCTGAACGACACCAGGGTCTATTACGTGGAGCCGGCCAAGTGGGTGGCCGCGTTGCGGCACGCCAAGACCGACGGCAATTCCGTGCTGTTGAAGACCCAGATGCACGCCGGTCATGGTGGGATCAGTGGCCGCTACGAGCGCTGGAAGGAGACCGCGTTTCAATACGGGTGGTTGCTAGCTACTGCCGACAGCGACCGTTACGGCGGCGGCCAGGGAAACGACCTCGATGGCGCTGCGCCAGCATAGCCGGTGGGATCGGCCATTCGGGATGCGTAGACATTGGCTCCGAACATGGCCAGCATCAGCGCCAGCGAGCATACCGCCGCTGCCATGCGGGTGTCGGGCAGCAACAGGCCCACGGCGACCAGGAGCCTCCAGCGCACCGGTGATGGTGACCAGCAGGCCGGGCGCAAGCAGCCCGGGTGAAACGATGGCGATGAGGTGGCCGCGCAGGGGCGGCGTGAAGTGAGCTCGGCTGCTCGACGGCTCCGATTCCGAACTGGTCGACGCCGAGACCGCCGCTGCCGCCGAGCTGGCGCGCGGGGTGGCGGCGCTGCGCGATCCCAACGCCCGGGCGAATCCGGCGGGTGCCGAGCTGGCGACCTGGTCGCTGGTGCACGGCTTTTCGACGCTGTGGCTCGACGATGCGGTCAACGCTGACGTGAAGCAGACGTCATGCGGATAGCAACGGTGCTCTTCGATGACTAGCCTGCTGTTTCGGCAGGAATGCCGCGGGGATCAGCGTCGAGACCACTAGCGCGGTCGCTATCACGAATACCACCGCGTAGGCGTGCGAAAGGTCATGCAGCAGTTGGGCCGCGAAGTTGGTTTGGCGCGGTAGCGAGGAAGGGTCAACCGCCGCCCCCCGCCCGGCGCCACTCTCTGGGGTCAGTGCGACTTTCTTTGCAGTAGCGATGATTTCGCTGTGATTGAACTGGTAGGTGAGCAGCACCGACATCAGTGCGGTCCCTATCGAACCGCCCACCTGCTGGTTGACGCTGATCAGCGTCGAACCGCGAGCGATCTGATGTGGGGCCAGGGTCTGCACTGCCGCCCCGGACAGTGGCATCATGGAGCAGCCCATGCCCATGCCCATGATTGCCAGCCCGGTCGGCAGAATGGGTAAGTAGTCCGCTTGCCGCGCGACACCAAAGGCGAAGGTGCCCAACCCCGCAGCGATCAGCATGATCCCAACCAGCACGATCTTGGCCGGTCCCCGTCGGTCCATCATCGCTCCGGCGATCGGCATCGCCAGCATGGCACCGAGGCCCTGTGGGATGATATGCACCCCCGATTGCATCGGTGATTGGTGCAACACTTGCTGGAGGTAGCTCGGGAGCAGCAAGAAGGAGCCAAACAGCCCGAGGGAGAGCACCGTCATCGTCATGTTGGCCTGCGCGACCGCTCGGTTCTGGAACAAGCGCATGTCTATGAGCGGATGTTCTGTGCGGTACCACGAATGTGCGACGAATGCCGCGATCAACGCCAGGCCGGTGATCGCCGGTATCAACACGTGCCGATCGGCCATCGTTCCACGGGCGGGGCTAGATGACACCCCGAACAGGAAGGTCGCCAGGCCCGGCGACAGCAACAAGAGGCCCATGTAGTCGAAGTTTTCCGACGCTGCCGGGCGATCTCTTGGGAACACGATCGCCGCCAAGACGAGCGCGGACAGCCCGACCGGCAGGTTGACCAAGAAAATCCAACGCCAGCCGTAGGCCCCGATGAGCCAACCACCCAGGATCGGCCCACCGACCGGGCCGAGCAGCATCGGAATGCCCACCACCGCCATCACGCGCCCCAGCCGCTTCGGGCCCGCCTCACGGGCCAAGATGGCAAAGGACACCGGCGTCAGCATGCCCCCACCGAAACCCTGGACAACACGAAATATGATGAGCAGCAAGATGTTTGGTGCTACTGCGCACAGCAGTGAGCCGAGGGTGAACGCCAATACCGAACCCATGAAAAGCCGCCTGGTGCCGAACCGGTCGGCCGCCCAACCGGCTGTCGGGATCACAGTGGCCAACGCGAGCATGTAGCCGGTCATGGTCCAGGCCACGACGGCCTGGGTGGACCCGAAATCGGCAACGAAGGTGCGTTGCGCGACGCTGACCACGGTGACGTCCACATGTGCCATCACCGAGGCCAGGACACACACTCCGGCGGTCCGAAGCAACCCCACATCGAGCCTATCGGGATAGCTGCGTTGGCCAGAGCGGGGCCGCCCCGCGGGGGTGATGGGCACCGGGGCATCGCCTTCCGCGGGACACGCTTCAACCATGGCGTTGCCGAGCATATCGATACCGGTCACGGGTACCGCGCGAGGATGTCGGGCGGTGCTTGGTTCCGGCGTCGGGTCATGGCCCTGGCGCCGAGCCGACGTGCGCTCGTTCTGCGCTGGTCAGGGTCCAGATATACGCCTGCTGTCCGCGTGTCCTTCACCGTCCGGAAACCTGGAATCGGCAGACTGCAAGCGTGTCTGGAAAACTGCTCGTGTCGGTCTCGGGGATAGGTGAGAGCACCCTGGCCGATGTCGACGCGTTCTGCGCGGAAATGGACGCCCGCTCGGTGCCGGTATCGTTGCTGGTGGCTCCGCGTATGCGCGATGACTACCGGCTCGACCGCGACCCACGCACCGTCGACTGGCTGACCGGTCGCCGGGCCGCCGGCGACGCTCTGGTACTGCATGGCTACGACGAAGCGGCCACCAAGAGGCGGCGCGGCGAATTCGCAATGCTGCGCGCACACGAGGCCAACCTGCGGCTGATGGCCGCCGACCGGGTGCTCGAACACCTTGGGCTGCGAACCCGACTGTTTGCGGCACCGGGCTGGCTGGTATCACCAGGTGTCCGTACAGCGTTGCCGGCCAATGGATTTCGGCTGCTTGCGGATCTCCATGGAATCACGGATCTGGTTCGGCTCACCACCGTGCGTGCCCGCGTGCTGGGCATCGGCGAGGGTTTCCTGGCGGAGCCCTGGTGGTGCCGGATGGTGGTGATGTCGGCCGAGCGGATCGCCCGGCGTGGGGGCGTCGTCCGGATTGCGGTGGCCGCCCGTCATTTGCGCAAGTCCGGTCCGCTGCAGGCGATGCTCGATGCCGTCGACCTGGCGATGCTGCAGGGGTGCACACCGATGGTGTACCGGTGGCGAGCCGATGCGGCGGTACTCGACGCGGCCTGACCGAGCGCCTGATCGGTGGCGTTAACCTGTACCGACATGAGCGATGCTGTAGCCGGTTCAGATGCCGAGGGGCTCACCGCTGATGCCATTGTCGTGGGAGCCGGATTAGCGGGCCTGGTAGCCGCTTGTGAGTTGGCCGACCGCGGCCTACGGGTGCTGATCCTCGACCAGGAGAATCGGGCCAACGTGGGCGGGCAGGCCTTCTGGTCGTTCGGCGGTTTGTTCTTGGTCAACAGTCCCGAGCAGCGCCGCTTGGGCATCCGTGATAGCCATGAGCTTGCTCTGCAGGATTGGCTGGGGACGGCGGCGTTCGACCGGCCCGAGGACTACTGGCCCGAACAATGGGCGCATGCTTACGTCGATTTCGCGGCGGGGGAGAAGCGCAGCTGGCTGCGGGCCCGCGGGCTGAAGATCTTTCCGCTGGTGGGCTGGGCCGAGCGTGGTGGTTACGACGCGCAGGGGCACGGCAACTCGGTGCCCCGTTTCCACATCACCTGGGGTACTGGGCCGGCTCTGGTCGACATATTCGTGCGTCAGCTGCGTGATCGCCCCACGGTGCGCTTTGCGCACCGCCACCAGGTCGACAAACTGATCGTCGAGGGTAACGCGGTGACAGGCGTTCGGGGTACCGTGCTGGAGCCCTCGGATGAGCCGCGCGGCGCGCCTTCGTCGCGAAAGTCTGTGGGGAAATTCGAGTTTCGCGCGTCAGCGGTGATCGTCGCCAGTGGTGGTATCGGTGGCAATCATGAGCTGGTGCGCAAAAACTGGCCGAGACGGATGGGCCGCATTCCCAAGCAACTGTTGAGCGGGGTGCCCGCGCACGTTGATGGCAGGATGATCGGCATCGCTCAAAAGGCCGGGGCTGCGGTGATCAATCCGGACCGGATGTGGCATTACACCGAAGGCATTACCAACTACGACCCGATCTGGCCGCGGCACGGTATCCGGATTATTCCGGGGCCGTCGTCGCTATGGCTGGATGCCGCGGGCAAGCGGTTGCCGGTACCGTTGTTTCCCGGGTTCGACACCCTCGGCACATTGGAGTACATCACCAAGTCTGGACATGACTACACCTGGTTCGTGTTGAATGCCAAGATAATCGAGAAGGAATTCGCGCTGTCCGGTCAGGAGCAGAACCCTGACTTGACCGGTCGGCGCCTGGGCCAGCTGTTGCGCTCTCGGGCTCACGCCGGCCCGCCCGGACCGGTGCAGGCATTCATCGATCGTGGTGTGGACTGCGTCCACGCGAACTCGTTGCGCGAGTTGGTGGCCGCGATGAACGAGTTGCCCGATGTGGTGCCGCTGGACTACGAGACGGTGGCAGCCGCGGTCACTGCGCGCGATCGTGAGGTGGTCAATAAGTACAGCAAGGATGGACAGATCACCGCGATTCGTGCCGCTCGCCGCTACCGAGGCGACCGATTTGGCCGGGTGGTGGCGCCACATCGGTTGACCGATCCGAAGGCCGGGCCGCTGATCGCGGTCAAGCTGCACATCCTGACTCGAAAGACGTTGGGTGGCATCGAAACTGACTTAGATGCTCGGGTGCTCAAGGCCGACGGTACGCCACTGGCCGGGTTGTATGCAGCCGGCGAGGTCGCCGGGTTCGGCGGGGGCGGTGTCCATGGCTACCGGGCCTTGGAGGGCACCTTCCTGGGTGGATGCATATTTTCCGGCCGCGCTGCCGGCCGCGGGGCCGCCGAGGATATCCGCTAGTTGTGGCCGCTTGACATAGGAGCTATTGCTCGCGCTAGAAGGTGACCGCGCTTTCCTCGGGCAACACCTGAAAGTCGGTGGTGGTCATCTCGGTGAGCCGGCCGTAGTAGATACCCCTGGCGTCCGGAGCGACGATGGCTTGGTGGATGGGTACCGCTCGTGCCGGAGCTACGGCCCGCAGGTAGTCGACCGCCTCGGAGATCTTCATCCATGGGGCCGCGGCGGGAGTGGCCAGTACGTCCACCTGCTCGCCGGGAACGAACAACGCGTCACCGGGATGCATCAGTCTTGCCCGATGTTTACTGTCGCCCACCAGATACGAAATGTTCTCTATCACAGGGATTTCCGGGTGGATCACCGCGTGGCAACCGCCGACCGCACGGACGGTCAGCTCCGCTAACGGCAGCTCGTCGCCAACGTGCACCGCCCGCCATGGCTCGCCCAGCTGCGCCGCCGTCTGCGGATCGGCGTACAGCTCGGCAGCCGGGTTGTCCTCGAGCAGGGTCGGCAGCCGCGTGACGTCTATGTGATCGGGGTGCTGGTGGGTGATCAAGATCGCGGACAAACCGGTGATTCCCTCGAAGCCGTGCGAGAAAGTACCGGGATCGAAGAGCAGGCGGGTTTGACCGAACTCAGCGAGGAGGCAGGAATGGCCGAAATGCGTGAGTTGCATGTTTACGATTGTGCCCTTATGGGGGCGTTTCCGATGCGGTTGATCCTGGCGACGATGCTGGTCGCCGGTCGCTTGTTGGCGACGCTCATGGCCGCGCCTAGCGCCCAGGCTGAGCCGGAAACCTGCCCGCCGATATGCGACCAGATTCCTGCTACCGCGTGGATCAGCACCCACGCCGTGCCGTTGAACTCGCAATACCGTTGGCCGGCAATGGCCGGCGCGGCAGTGGCGGTGACCAGGGCGACACCACGTTTCGGGTTCGAGCAGGTGTGCGCCACGCCGGCGTTCCCGCACGACAGCCGCGATTGGGCGGTCGCGGGCCGGGTCACGGTGGTCCACCCCGACGGCCAGTGGCAGTTGCAGGCTCAGGTGCTGCACTGGCGCGGGGACACCGCCCGCGGTGGCCAGATCGCGGCGTCGGTGTTTGGCACCGCCGTCGCCGCGTTACGCGCCTGCCAGCTGGGCGCACCGCTGCAGTCGCCGTCGGTCACCGACGACGAACCGACCCGGATGGCCGCGGTGATCAGCGGGCCGGTCATCATGTACACCTACCTGGTCGCGCACGTATCAAGCAGCACGATCAGCGAACTCACCTTGTGGTCGTCCGGGCCGCCACAAGTTCCGTGGCCTACGGTTGCGGACTCCGCGGTTCTGGACGCCCTGACCGCGCCGTTATGCGAAGCCTACATCGGCTCGTGCCCGTGACCAGGCGGGGCACCTGCCGCCGGTAGAGTTGGCGCGGGAATCATTGCCCGGCTCCTGGCGGCCGCTGTCGCCGGGCGCGGCGGGCAGATCTGAGGAGGAGCGCCGGTGGCCAGGGTGGTCGTGCATGTGATGCCCAAGGCGGAGATTCTTGACCCGCAGGGCCAGGCGATTGTCGGTGCGCTGGGGCGGCTTGGGCATCTCGGAATATCAGATGTGCGTCAGGGCAAGAGGTTTGAGCTGGAGGTCGACGATACGGTTGATGACACCACGCTTGCCGAGATCGCAGAATCACTGTTGGCCAACACCGTGATCGAGGACTGGACGATCAGCCGGGACCCGCAGTGACGGCGCGCATCGGTGTCGTCACGTTTCCCGGCACGCTCGACGACGTCGACGCCGCGCGCGCGGCGCGGCAGGTGGGCGCCGAGGTGGTCAGCCTGTGGCATGCCGACGCCGACCTTAAGGGTGTCGACGCCGTAGTGGTGCCCGGCGGATTTTCCTACGGTGACTACCTCCGGGCCGGAGCGATCGCCAGATTCGCTCCGGTGATGGACGAAGTGGTAGCTGCCGCGGACCGCGGCATGCCGGTGTTGGGGATTTGCAACGGCTTTCAGGTGCTGTGTGAGGCCGGGCTACTACCTGGTGCCCTGACCCGCAACGTGGGATTGCACTTCATCTGCCGGGATGTGTGGCTGCGGGTAGCGTCGACGTCGACGGCGTGGACATCGCGTTTCGAGCCTGACGCCGACCTGTTGGTTCCGCTGAAGTCCGGCGAGGGCCGTTACGTGGCGCCGGAGAAGGTGCTTGACGAACTAGAAGGCGAAGGCCGGGTGGTGTTCCGCTACCATGACAACGTCAACGGCTCGCTGCGCGACATCGCCGGCATCTGCTCAGCCAACGGCCGTGTCGTCGGCCTGATGCCGCACCCCGAACATGCGATTGAAGCGTTGACCGGGCCGTCCGACGACGGACTGGGTCTGTTCTATTCAGCGCTGGATGCCGTTCTGACGGGCTGAGGTCACCCGCTCACGCTCACCCGGCGTCTCGCAGCAACGGCGGCGTCGCGGTTGGAGGTAATCCGGCTGCCGTCAGCTGACCGAAGAGCTCCGTCGCGGCCGAGACGGCGTTGTCGACGAAGGTGGCGAAATCGTCGAACCGGATGCGGTCCCTGATCAAGGACCGCTCTGCGGCCACGCCGATGCGGTGCGGATCAGAGGACCCGTGCACGATCGCGGTGACCTCGTGGTTCTGCAGGTTCCACGCGTTGACGATCTCCGCCAACCGGGTGTGGTCGGTGGCGGGGAAGAAGTATGCGGGACTGACCCTGATCGTGAACACGTCGCGGTAGGCGGGAGAGATTTCTAGGTGGACGTGCAGCCGCAGGTGGGCGTTGGCGACGAAGAAGAACTCGGCGTCGTGGTGGCCACGGAAGTATCGCCGGCCGCGGGCGCGCAGGTAGCGCTCGATCAGGTTGGTGCTCAGCGGCTCGCCTATCGACTCAGTCATGAACTCATGATGCGGCCGGCGCCTTGGTGAATCCTTTGAGCTGGGAACCCGGTTGCGAAGAACAAGATGAGAATTCCCTGAGCGACGCGGGGCAGCCCGGCCACTGTGAATGGCACGACGCGACACGCGGCGGAGGCGTCGTGAGATTCACAGTCGGTGGGTTGCGTCGGCCAATTCAACCGGGGGGCCGGTCCACAGTTCCTCGTCAGCGGCTACCAAGGCGTGTACTTCGGTGGACTGCAACGCCTTCAGGACCGACTGAGCGATTCGTTCGTACCATTGCGCGACCGCGCTGGGATAGTCGGCGTAGCTGCCGTTTTCCCGCAGGATGGTTCCTTCCACCGTCGGGATCGGGGTAGCTCCGTCGAATTCTTGCCGGTAGGGCTTGCCGAGGCGGGCGGCGGTGGGTGCGTCGATGGTGGCGTCCAGCTTGACCCATCGCCGACCAAGATATGCCTCACCCAGCGAGTGCCACGGGAAGGGCCGGCCAGTTCGGCCTCCCCATAGGGCACGTACCTGCGGGGACAGAAACTCCTTATCGGGGGCGTCGATCGTCTGGAACGCGATACGGGCCGGGACACCGGCGGCTCGGCACAGGGCGACGAAGGAACTTGCCTTGCCCATGCAGAAGGCGACCCCGTGGCCGATCACGTCGCTGGCGCGGTGATGTCCCTGCGCGAGGTAGCGAAAGGACGCGAGGACGTCGTATGGCACGTCGCGCACGTAGTAGTAGATCCGCCTGACCCGCTCGGTATCCGACACCGCGTCCCGGATGAGGGTTGCTGCCGTCGTACGAACGAGCGGATGGCCCGCGTCGAGGTACTCCGTGGGCGTCAGAAAGTGGTCCATGCCGGTTCCATTGTTGGCTAGCGTCATGGAATCGTGACCTCAGTTTTGACCCGCGGAATGATGTCACTGCCGATGATGTGCAGATAATCGGACTTCACGACGTGTGGAATCGTGAAGAGAAAATGGCCGACACCGCGGTCCTGGTATTCACGAATGCGCTCGACACACCTGTCGGGTGTCCCGACGATGAGCCCCGGCTCGGGGATGGACGCGAATTCTTCGCGGATCCGGACTTCTTCCTCGCCGGACTGGGTGGGTGCCAGCAGCAGCGTGACCGACAGTCGCAGCGTGTCGGGGTCACGCCCGGCCGCCTCCGACGCCTGGGTGAGAAATCCGCGGCGTTGGGTGACTTGCTGCGGCGACCACCAGCGCACGTTCAGGCCCTGGGCATGCTTAGCGGCGATGCGCTGGACCCGGTCGCCTTCCCCGCCGATCCACAACGGAGGATGTGGCCGTTGCACCGGCGGCGGATCGCAGGTGGCGCCGTCCAAGGTGTAAAACCGGCCGGCGTAGGTGGGGTTTGGCTCGGTCCACACGGCCTTGATGACCTGCAGCGACTCGGCAAGCGCGGAGACTCGGTCGCCAACCGGCGGGAACGGGATGCCGTAGGCTTGCGACTCGCGCCGAAACCAGCCGGCGCCCAATCCCAGATCGAGACGTCCCTGGGAAATGACGTCCAGCGTCGCAGCCATCTTGGCCAGCACGGAAGGATGACGGTAGGAATTGCACAGCACGCTGGTGCCCAACCGCAGCTTCGTGGTGTCGCGGGACAATGCCGCAAGTGCGGTCCAGCACTCGAGCAGGGGCAGCGACCTCGAAGGGGCGCACTGGCCCGCCCCGCCGGTTTCGGTGCCGGTCGCGGAGCCGGTGTCGGCGGCGATGCCGGCGACCTTCGCATACTCGCCGGGGCTTATCGTCAGGAAGTGGTCGCATAACCACACTGAATCGAATCCGTATTCTTCCGCCGTCTGCGAGACGACAACCATTTCGCGGTAACTGCCGACCGCCAGGCCATTAACCGTCGCAGCCAACATGAGTCCGAAGTGCGGGTCGTCTTTGGCGTTCATGCGAAATCTCGTTTCTCGATAATTCCGGCACCTGATCCGGGCAACGTTCGGGGTAACGTGACGGAGAACTGGTACCGCTCGGGGCGATGGTGGAACACGACCACTTCAAGGGGCTTGCCGTCATTGGTGTAGCTGGTGCGGTCGACGACCAGTACCGGCGAACCCACCGCCAGACCCAACGCGTCGGCTACGTCGGGGGAGGCCCCGGCGGCATGGATTTCGTGGGTAGCCTGTGCAATGCGTACACCCAGTCGCCGCTCCCACATCGCATATGTGGTTTCGGTGTCCGCGCTGCCCGATAGCAACGGCTCGACGGCTGGGCCCACGCCGGGCGGAAGATAGGCCGTGACCAGGGCCAAGGGTTGATCGCCAGTGCGGATGCGCCGGCGAATACAGAGGACCTCAACCAAACCCAGCGTCTCGGAAATCCGTTGCGGCGCCGGTCCGGTCTGGTGTGACAGCACGTCGACCTGCGGGGTAACACCACAGCTCAACAACACCTCTGTGATGGTGCGCACGCCGCAACTGAGCTCCTGTTCCACCGGATCGGCGACGAAGGTACCCAAGCCTTGCCGGCGCACTAGCCATCCCTGACGTTGCAGCATGCCGACCGCCGCGCGCACGGTCACGCGGCTCAAACCGGAACGGTCGATCAATTCTCGTTCGCTGGGCAAGCGCCCGCCGCGCGGCAGCCGCTGCTGGATGATCTGGGCCTTTAGCGCCTCGGCAAGCTGGGTACTCGCCGGCACGCTGCCACGCGATATCCGCAGATCGGCAGCGTCCAGGTCCAGCTTGACAGATGTCATAAGACGTATTAAAACGTCTTATACTCACCACGTCAAGCGTGCGTGCGCGGTAGCAGCGGAAGAAGGTCAGCCATGACGTCACCCGTCGCGGTCATCGCCCGGTTCATGCCACGGCCTGACGCTAGGTCGGCCCTGCGCGCTCTCTTGGACGCAATGATTACCCCGACACGGGCCGAGGACGGATGCCGTAGCTACGACCTCTACGAGAGCGCCGACGGCGGCGAGCTGGTGCTTTTCGAACGGTACCGCAGCCGCATCGCGCTCGACGAGCACCGCGGTTCGCCGCACTATCTGAACTACCGGGCACAGGTCGGTGAATTGCTGACCCGGCCCGTCGCGGTGACTGTGCTCGCGCCGCTCGACGAGGCTTCTGCTTAGAGCGGGTAGCACCCAGGCAGCTTGATCCACGCCCGGCACCGGCCGAGCGCTCGGGAACCGCCGCAGACCACCGCAGTCCCCCCGTGGGTTCAGCGGCGCGGCGGCGGGTTGGCTATACCAGCAGGTAAAACGAATCTCGGTAGGATTCAAGAAGTCTCAGCCACAGTTCGCTGATGGTCGGGAAGCACGGAACGGCGTGCCACAACCGATCGATTGGCACCTGGCCGGCGACGGCGACGGTGGCCGAATGCAACAGCTCGGCGGCGCCCGGGCCAACCATGGTCACGCCCAGCAGATGGCCCCGATCGACGTCGACCACCATGCGCGCCCTGCCGGTGTATCCGTCGGCAAAGAGCTTGGCTCCCATAACGACATCGCCGATTTCGACATCGATCGCTTTGATCCGGTGACCAGCCTGTGCGGCCTGATCAGCTGTCAGGCCGACCGCTGCGGCTTCGGGGTCGGTAAAGAATGCCTGCGGCACCGCGTGATGGTCGGCGGTGGTCGCGTGCATGCCCCACGACGTGGTGTCTAGCGGTCGTCCGGCGGCACGGGCGCCGATCGCGGTGCCGGCGATCCGCGCCTGGTATTTGCCTTGGTGGGTCAGCAACGCGCGATGGTTGACGTCGCCGGCGGCATAGAGCCAGCCGTCGTCAACAGCCCGCACTCGGCAGGTGTCATCGACGTCCAGCCAGCTGCCCGGCGTCAGTCCTATTGTCTCCAAGCCGATGTCGTCGGTTCGCGGTGCTCGGCCGGTGGCGAAGAGTACCTCGTCGACCCGCAGCTCGGTACCGTCGTCCAGCTCGAGGACCACTGGGCCAGTTGGGTTGGGGCGGCCCAGCGCGCGTACCGATACTCCCACGCGCACGTCAACGCCGGCGTCGGCCAGTCCGCGACCGATGAGTTCCCCCACAAACGGTTCCATTCGGGGCAGCAGGCCAGATCCCCGAGCCAGCAGGGTCACCGAGGCGCCCAGTCCCTGCCAGGCGGTCGCCATCTCCACACCGACGCCGCCGGCGCCGACGATCGCAAGCCGGTCGGGGACCGTACTGTTGTCGGTGGCTTGGCGATTGGTCCATGGCCGGGCTTCGGTGATGCCAGGAAGGTCGGGGAGTGCTGGCCGGCTTCCGGTGCAGATGACAACGGCATGCCGGGCGGTCAGCGCCACGCTTTCGCCGCTCGACTTGGTGACGACGACGCGGCGCGGACCGTCCAATCGCCCGTCACCGCGTATCAGCGTCGCGCCGATTCCACTCACCCAGTCGGCCTGGCCGGTGTCGTCCCAGTGGGCCACATAGCGGTTGCGGCGGCCAAAGACGCCGGCTGTGTTGATCGAGCCGTCGACTGCTTCGCGCGCGCCGTCGACCCGTCGGGCGTCAGAGATCGCGATGACCGGACGCAGCAAGGCTTTGCTGGGCACACAGGCCCAATAGGAGCATTCACCCCCGACGAGTTCGCGCTCCACCACCGCGACACGCAGGCCCCCCGCGCGGGCACGATCGGCGACGTTCTGTCCAACGGGTCCCGCGCCGAGCACGACGACGTCATACGTTTCACCCTCACGGCAGCCGGGTGTTGCCATTGGCGCCTGGTCCTGTTGGGCCGCGGTCATAATCAAAGATCCTTTCGTCGGACTCTGCCAGCGACGCTACGCGCGCCTAGCGCCGGTGAGCCGTGCCGGCCTATCGCCCACCAGACGCAAAAGCTCTCGACACGCCGTGCGAAAAGGGACCTTTATGTCTCAGTGTCGGTGTTGTGTGTGCCGCGAGGTGGGTGTGTCGGTGTGACAGACGCCGTGTCGCGGTGGTTTGTTCCGGATCACCTGGTGTCTGGCTCACTTTGCGTCTGCCGTCCTCTTGGGGTTGGCGTTGAGCAGTATTGCCGGCACTAGGTGAGAAGGACCGGCCGGCGTGACTTGATAGGAGCGTGGCTTTCGCCCCGACTGAGATGTGTCCGCCGACCGGCCCAACCTCAACACCCCCTCAAGTGAAGGAGGTGAACCGCCCCGGCATGTCCGGAGACTCCAGTTCTTGGAAAGGATGGGGTCATGTCAGGTGGTTCATCGAGGAGGTACCCGCCGGAGCTGCGTGAGCGGGCGGTGCGGATGGTCGCAGAGATCCGCGGTCAGCACGATTCGGAGTGGGCAGCGATCAGTGAGGTCGCCCGTCTACTTGGTGTTGGCTGCGCGGAGACGGTGCGTAAGTGGGTGCGCCAGGCGCAGGTCGATGCCGGCGCACGGCCCGGGACCACGACCGAAGAATCCGCTGAGCTGAAGCGCTTGCGGCGGGACAACGCCGAATTGCGAAGGGCGAACGCGATTTTAAAGACCGCGTCGGCTTTCTTCGCGGCCGAGCTCGACCGGCCAGCACGCTAATTACCCGGTTCATCGCCGATCATCAGGGCCACCGCGAGGGCCCCGATGGTTTGCGGTGGGGTGTCGAGTCGATCTGCACACAGCTGACCGAGCTGGGTGTGCCGATCGCCCCATCGACCTACTACGACCACATCAACCGGGAGCCCAGCCGCCGCGAGCTGCGCGATGGCGAACTCAAGGAGCACATCAGCCGCGTCCACGCCGCCAACTACGGTGTTTACGGTGCCCGCAAAGTGTGGCTAACCCTGAACCGTGAGGGCATCGAGGTGGCCAGATGCACCGTCGAACGGCTGATGACCAAACTCGGCCTGTCCGGGACCACCCGCGGCAAAGCCCGCAGGACCACGATCGCTGATCCGGCCACAGCCCGTCCCGCCGATCTCGTCCAGCGCCGCTTCGGACCACCAGCACCTAACCGGCTGTGGGTAGCAGACCTCACCTATGTGTCGACCTGGGCAGGGTTCGCCTACGTGGCCTTTGTCACCGACGCCTACGCTCGCAGGATCCTGGGCTGGCGGGTCGCTTCCACGATGGCCACCTCCATGGTCCTCGACGCGATCGAGCAAGCCATCTGGACCCGCCAACAAGAAGGCGTACTCGACCTGAAAGACGTTATCCACCATACGGATAGGGGATCTCAGTACACATCGATCCGGTTCAGCGAGCGGCTCGCCGAGGCAGGCATCCAACCGTCGGTCGGAGCGGTCGGAAGCTCCTATGACAATGCACTAGCCGAGACGATCAACGGCCTATACAAGACCGAGCTGATCAAACCCGGCAAGCCCTGGCGGTCCATCGAGGATGTCGAGTTGGCCACCGCGCGCTGGGTCGACTGGTTCAACCATCGCCGCCTCTACCAGTACTGCGGCGACGTCCCGCCGGTCGAACTCGAGGCTGCCTACTACGCTCAACGCCAGAGACCAGCCGCCGGCTGAGGTCTCAGATCAGAGAGTCTCCGGACTCACCGGGGCGGTTCAGAGGCAACCACCATGGTTGTTGTTGGAACCGATGCGCACAAGTACAGCCACACCTTTGTGGCCACCGACGAAGTGGGTCGCCAACTCGGTGAGAAGACCGTCAAGGCCACCACGGCCGGGCACGCCACAGCCATCATGTGGGCCCGTGAACAGTTCGGCCTCGAGCTGATCTGGGGCATCGAGGACTGCCGCAACATGTCGGCGCGTCTGGAGCGTGACCTACTGGCGGCCGGCCAGCAGGTGGTGCGGGTACCCACCAAGCTGATGGCCCAGACCCGCAAGTCGGCGCGCAGTCGGGGCAAGTCGGATCCGATCGATGCGCTGGCGGTGGCGCGGGCGGTGATGCGTGAAACCGACCTACCCCTGGCCACCCACGACGAGACGTCGCGGGAGTTGAAGTTGTTGACTGACCGTCGAGATGTCCTTGTGGCCCAACGCACGTCGGCGATCAACCGGTTGCGCTGGCTCGTCCATGAACTCGATCCCGAGCGGGCACCGGCAGCACGCTCGCTCGATGCCGCCAAGCACCAGCAGGCCCTGCGGACCTGGCTGGACACCCAGCCAGGATTGGTCGCCGAACTCGCGCGCGCCGAGCTGACCGACATCATCCGGCTCACCGGCGAGATCAACACCCTAGCCCAGCGCATCAGCGCCCGAGTCCACCAGGTCGCCCCCGCACTGCTGGAAATCCCTGGCTGCGCGGAGCTGACTGCAGCCAAAATCGTCGGCGAAGCCGCCGGAGTGACCCGGTTCAAAAGCGAAGCCGCCTTCGCCTGCCATGCCGCAGTGGCTCCCATCCCGGTGTGGTCGGGCAACACCGCCGGCCAGATGCGGCTCAGCCGCTCGGGCAACCGCCAGCTCAACGCCGCCCTACACCGCATCGCACTGACCCAAATCCGGATGACCGACAGCCGGGGCCAGGCCTACTACCAAAGGCTGCAAGACGCCGGGAAAACCAAACGCGCAGCACTACGCTGCCTCAAACGCCGCCTAGCCCGCACCGTCTTCCAGGCCCTGCGCACCGTCCACCAGCCCAGCTCCGAACACACCCAACCCGCGGCCGCTTGCCATAGGAGCTATTGCTCGCGCTCGTGCCTTAGTGGCTGAGCGCGACCGACGCCTCGGCGGTGTAGCAAAGGAACGTCAGCGTCTCCTGCAGGTAGAGGCGCACGGTGTCCGTGTCGTGGCTGGCGTACCCGATTGCAACGTCGGTGCCCAGCTGTAGGTCGAAGTCGCCGCCTCGAGTGGTCAGCACGAACGCGCCGTCGATGGCCGGGGCCCAAATGATGTCCCCGTCCACCAGCCGGTTCAGATGCTCACGGATGGGATAGCCGTGATCGGAAGTCTCGCTAACCTTGGTGTAGACGTCAGCAGAGAGCAACACCGAATACGGTCCGTCCACACCGGCCAACCGCAGTTCGGACAATGCCTGGGAGATGACATCAGGGATTTCACGGGGATCCTCGGGCAACGTCAGCGCCGGGTTCGAACTCGCGCTGCGGATCCCTTCGATTGATGCGGCGCTGTAGCCTTCGAATATTGTGCGGTCCTCGACGAAGGCCAGCTTCTTGGCCGCCTCCTTTACCGGTTCCCAATCGGAGTCCTTAGAGCCACGTTCCACGTCGTCGATCTCGTTGCGCGACAGGGTAAACGGAACCCGTAGCCGGACAAGGGGTTTGCTGGCCCGCAGGTGGGCGATCACGCCGTTGGTTGGTGCCTTAACATCGATCAGCCGGCCGGTGCTGACCGCCGCGGTGACGGGCCCCCCGGGATCACTGACATCGACCACCCGGCGCCCGGCGATGTGTCGCTTGAACGTCCGCGCCGCCTCCAATTCGATTTCCGCCCAAGCGGCTTCGGTGACCGGTGCCAAATCGCGGTAGAGATTGTTCATCGGGGGCTTCCTTTCAAGCTGCCGATCGATAGCGACCCGGCTGCCAGAGTTGGCGTCGCCGCCTGCGGTAGGGGCGGTGGATGGTCGAGAAAGTCGATGGTGGGTGAGAAGAACAGTCCGCCGGTCACCGCGGTGGAAAAGTCAAGCACTCGATCGGTGTTGCCTGCCGGATCGCCGAGAAACATGTTGCGCAGCATCTGCTCGGTCACCGTTGGCGTGCGCGAATATCCGATGAAGTAAGTGCCGTACTCGCCCTTGCCGACTTCGCCGAACGGCATGTTGTGTCGCACGATCTTGCGCTCGGTGCCGTCGTCGTCGGTGATGACGTTGAGCGCTACGTGTGAATTGGCTGGCTTCGCGTTGTCGTCGAGTTCGATGTCGTCGAGCTTGGTCCGGCCGATCACACGCTCCTGCTCGGTGACCGAGAGGGATTCCCACGAGGCCATATCGTGCACATACTTCTGCACGTGCACATAACACGAGCCGGCGAAATTTCGATCCTCGTCACCGATCGTGGTGGCCTTGATGGCGATTGGGCCACTTGGGTTTTCGGTGCCATCGACAAAGCCCAGCAGATCACGGTTGTCGAAAAACCGGAAGCCGTGCACTTCGTCGACAACGGTCACCGCATCGCCCATCGACTTGAGAATGCGGCCAGCCAACTCGAAGCACACGTCCATGGTCTCGGCCCGGATGTGGAACAACAGATCGCCGGGAGTTGCCGGGGCGGTATGCCGTGGTCCGGTCAGCTCGACGAACGGATGCAGCTCGGTGGGTCGAGGTCCGGCGAACAAGCGGTCCCAGGCGTCGGACCCGATCGAGACGACCACGGACAAGTGTTTGGTCGGGTCACGGAAGCCGATCGCACGCACCAGGCCGGAGATCTTCGACAGTGCGTCGTGCACCGTCGCCTCGCCGTCGGCGCCGATGGTGGCGACCAGGAAGATCGCGGCCGGAGTCAACGGCGCCAGAATCGGCTGCGGAGAGACAGCAGGCACAGCCACGACCCTAACGTCCCTGCAATACCGGTGATGCTAGACATGGCTACATGGCGGCCACGGCACACGGCCTGTGCGAATTCATCGACGCGTCCCCGTCGCCGTTTCACGTCTGCGCGACGGTGGCGGGACGGCTGCTCGGCGCCGGATACCGCGAGCTGCGCGAAGCGGATCGCTGGCCGGACAAACCGGGCCGGTACTTCACCGTCCGGGCTGGCTCGCTGGTGGCGTGGAACGCCGAGCAGAGCGGGCACACGCAGGTCCCATTCCGGATCGTCGGCGCGCACACCGACAGCCCCAATCTGCGGGTCAAGCAGCATCCGGACAGGCTCGTCGCCGGCTGGCACGTGGTGGCGCTGCAACCGTATGGGGGAGTTTGGCTGCACTCCTGGCTGGATCGCGATCTGGGCATCAGCGGGCGGCTATCGGTGCGTGACGGTACCGGGGTCAGCCACCGGCTGGTCCTGATCGACGACCCGATCCTGCGGGTGCCGCAGCTGGCGATTCACCTGGCCGAGGACCGCAAGTCGCTCACGCTCGATCCGCAACGACACATCAACGCTGTATGGGGCGTGGGAGAGCGGGTGGAGTCCTTTGTGGGGTACGTCGCTCAGCGCGCCGGGGTGGCGGCGGCCGACGTGCTGGCCGCGGACCTGATGACCCATGACTTGACCCCGTCGGCGCTGATCGGCGCTTCGGTCAACGGCACTGCCAGCCTGCTCAGCGCGCCGCGGCTGGACAACCAGGCCAGTTGCTATGCCGGGATGGAGGCACTGCTGGCCGTGGACGTGGACTCGGCGTCGAGCGGATTCGTGCCCGTGCTGGCGATTTTCGACCACGAGGAGGTGGGATCGGCCTCGGGCCACGGCGCACAGTCCGATCTGCTATCCAGCGTGCTCGAACGCATCGTGCTCGCGGCGGGCGGCACCCGGGAGGACTTCCTGCGCCGACTGACCACCTCGATGCTCGCCTCGGCCGACATGGCGCATGCGACGCACCCCAACTACCCGGACCGTCACGAGCCGAGCCACCCGATCGAAGTCAACGCGGGTCCGGTGCTCAAGGTGCACCCAAATCTGCGCTACGCCACCGACGGACGCACCGCGGCGGCGTTCGCACTGGCCTGCCAGCGCGCGGGAGTGCCTATGCAGCGTTACGAACATCGCGCCGATCTGCCGTGCGGGTCGACGATCGGGCCGTTGGCCGCGGCGCGCACCGGAATCCCCACGGTCGACGTCGGCGCCGCCCAGCTGGCGATGCACTCCGCGCGAGAGTTGATGGGCGCTCACGACGTAGCCGCCTATTCGGCGGCACTGCAAGCGTTTCTTTCCGCCGAGCTATCCGAGGCATAGGGTCGGGCGGTATGGCACTCAAGGTAGAGATGGTCACTTTCGACTGCAGCGACCCTGCGAAGCTTGCCGGCTGGTGGGCCGAGCAGTTCGATGGCACGACGCGTGAACTGCTGCCCGGCGAATTCGTCGTGGTCGCCCGGACCGATGGACCGCGGTTGGGATTCCAGAAGGTGCCCGATCCCGCCCCTGGGAAAAACCGCGTGCACCTCGACTTCACGACCAAGGACCTGGATGCCGAGGTGTTGCGCCTGGTCGCCGCCGGAGCCAGTGAGGTCGGGCGGCATCAGGTCGGCGAGAGCTTTCGCTGGGTGGTGCTGGCTGACCCCGAAGGCAACGCTTTTTGCGTGGCGGGTCAATAACGAGGCGGTTCCAAGGGGCCGAAAAGCGGCCGGCAGCGGTCGAACCCGTCCACCCGAACCTCAACAGTGCGATGGCGCTGCCAATCGTCGCGGGTCAGCCGGAATAACAGCGCCTCTGCCATAGCCCCTTCGCGTGCCACGCGATCTAGGCCGTTGTCGCGGTATCCGTTACGGCGGGATACCGCGATCGAGGCCGGGTTATCCACGAACGACCTCGACGTCGCGACCTGCGCCTCCAGCTCGGCAAACGCGAAATACAGTACAGCCGCCCGCATCTCGGTGCCGTAGCCGTGACCTTGGTAACGCAACCCGAGCCATGATCCAGAATCCACCTGACGGGTGATTGGGAAATCCTTGGAGCTCAGGGCCTGTACGCCTACGGCCCTACCGTCGACGAGGACGGCCAGCGGCAGCGACCAGTCATCCCGCTTGAACCCGGCCAGTTGCTGCCATAGGTGCGACAGCGTGTTGAACGGCAGGTCCTCGCGCGATGCTCGCGTCCACGGAACCGAAAACGGCATTCGGTCGGGGTCGTGGACTCCCTCCAGGATGGTGTCGATCAGCTGGTCGCACAACTCCTCGGTGGGCAGTTGCAACTGGAGCCGCGGCGTGGTGATGCGCAGGTCGAACAACGGCCAGTGACGAGACATGGTTCCATTTTGCGCACCACCATCCTGAGCGCCCGCCCCGATGTCAGCCCGACGGCTGATGCCACCGGGGTTCTTGCCGCGGGCATACCTATCCGTCGGCTTGTCCGTGTCAACGCGGCCGCAGCGCGATGGGGCCTAGCTAGACTGCCTCCGTGATGTCTCCGCTCGCCCGGACCCCGCGCAAAACGTCGGTGCTGGACACCGTCGAACACGCCGCGACCACACCCGACCAACCACAACCGTATGGTGAGCTGGGCCTCAAAGACGACGAGTACCGGCGGATTCGCCAGATCCTGGGCCGCCGGCCCACCGACACCGAGCTGGCCATGTACTCGGTGATGTGGAGCGAACACTGTTCGTACAAGTCCTCCAAGGTGCACCTGCGCTACTTCGGTGAGACCACCTCCGACGAGATGCGCGCGGCCATGCTGGCCGGCATCGGCGAGAACGCCGGCGTCGTCGACATCGGCGACGGCTGGGCGGTCACCTTCAAGGTGGAGTCACACAACCACCCGTCCTACGTCGAGCCCTACCAGGGCGCGGCCACCGGGGTGGGCGGCATCGTCCGCGACATCATGGCCATGGGCGCCCGACCGGTCGCCGTGATGGACCAGCTTCGGTTCGGCGCCGCCGACGCCCCCGATACCCGCCGCGTGCTCGACGGCGTGGTCCGCGGCATCGGCGGATACGGCAACTCCCTGGGCCTGCCCAACATTGGCGGAGAGACCGTCTTCGACCCGTGCTACGCCGGCAACCCCTTAGTGAACGCGTTGTGTGTCGGCGTATTACGGCAGGAGGACCTGCATTTGGCGTTCGCCTCCGGCGCCGGCAACAAGATCATCCTGTTTGGCGCGCGCACCGGGCTCGACGGTATCGGCGGGGTGTCGGTGCTGGCGTCGGACACCTTCGATGCCGAGGGATCCCGCAAGAAGCTGCCCTCGGTGCAGGTCGGCGACCCGTTCATGGAGAAGGTGCTCATCGAATGCTGTCTCGAGCTCTACGCGGGCGGCCTGGTGATCGGCATCCAAGACCTGGGCGGAGCCGGATTATCTTGTGCCACATCGGAGTTAGCATCCGCCGGTGATGGCGGAATGACGATCCAGCTGGACAGCGTCCCGCTGCGGGCCAAGGAGATGACGCCCGCCGAGGTGCTCTGCAGCGAATCGCAGGAGCGGATGTGCGCGGTGGTCTCCCCGAAGAACGTCGACGCATTCCTGGCGGTGTGCCGCAAGTGGGAGGTGCTGGCGACGGTGATCGGCGAGGTCACCGACGGCGACCGGCTGCAGATCACCTGGCACGGCGAGACGGTGGTCGACGTGCCGCCGCGCACCGTAGCTCACGAAGGTCCGGTATATCAGCGCCCGGTCGCCCGCCCCGATACGCAGGACGCGCTGAACGCCGACCGCTCGGCCAAGCTGTCACGGCCGGTCACCGGCGACGAGCTGCGCGCGACTTTGCTTGCGTTACTTGGCAGCCCGCACCTGTGCAGCCGCGCGTTCATCACCGAGCAGTACGACCGCTATGTGCGCGGCAACACGGTGCTCGCCGAGCACGCCGACGGCGGCATGCTGCGCATCGACGAGTCGACCGGCCGGGGCATCGCGGTATCGACCGACGCGTCGGGACGCTACACGCTGCTGGATCCCTACGCTGGCGCGCAACTCGCGTTGGCCGAGGCGTACCGCAACGTCGCCGTCACCGGCGCCACCCCGGTCGCGGTGACCAACTGCCTGAACTTCGGTTCCCCCGAGGACCCCGGCGTGATGTGGCAGTTCACGCAGGCGGTCCGCGGTCTGGCCGATGGCTGTGCGGACCTCGGGATTCCGGTGACCGGTGGCAACGTGAGTTTCTACAACCAAACCGGTTCGGCGGCAATCCTGCCCACGCCGGTGGTCGGGGTGCTCGGCGTCATCGACGATGTGCGTCGGCGCATCCCTACCGGCCTGGGCGCCGAGCCCGGGGAAACGTTGATGCTGTTGGGCGACACCCGCGACGAGTTCGACGGTTCCGTGTGGGCGCAGGTGACCGCAGACCACCTGGGTGGATTGCCGCCGGTAGTCGATCTGGCGCGGGAGAAGCTGCTGGCCGCGGTGCTGAGCTCGGCGTCGCGGGACGGGCTAGTGTCCGCGGCGCACGATCTGTCCGAGGGTGGGCTGGCCCAAGCCATCGTGGAATCGGCGTTAGCGGGTGAAACCGGTTGCCGCATAGTGCTTCCCGAAGGGGCTGACCCGTTTGTGCTGCTGTTCTCCGAGTCGGCGGGTCGGGTGCTGGTCGCGGTGCCACGCACCGAGGAGAGCCGGTTTCGCGGGATGTGTGAGGCGCGGGGACTTCCCGCGGTCCGCATCGGCGTCGTCGATCAAGGTTCGGACGCGGTTGAGGTGCAGGGCTTGTTCGCGGTGTCGTTGGCCGAACTGCGTGCGACATCCGAGGCGGTGTTGCCGCGATACTTCGGATGAGTCGGCTTCGCGCCCTGTCTTTGGCCGCCGGCCTGGTCGGCTGGAGTCTGGTCAGCCCGCGGCTGCCGGCGCCGTGGCGGATTCCGTTGCAGGCGGGGCTGGGGAGCGTGTTGGTGCTGGTTACTCGTGCGACGATGGGCCTTTGGCCGCCGCGGCTGTGGGCCGGGCTGCGGCTGGGCTGGGCCGCGGGGGCGGCGGCGGCGACCGCGATCGCGGCAACGACGCCGGTGCCGATGGTGCGGTTGTCGATGTCGGCTCGTGAGTTGCCGGCGTCGGTGCCGGTCTGGCTGGTATGGCACATACCTGGCGGCACGGTGTGGGCCGAGGAGGCCGCGTTTCGCGGGGCGCTGGCCACTATCGGTGCCCGGGCCTTCGGTCGGTCGGGTGGACGGATACTGCAGGCCGGCGCCTTTGGTTTGTCTCACATCGCCGACGCGCGCGCGACGGGCGAGCCGCTGGTGCTCACGGTGTTGGCCACCGGTATCGCCGGCTGGATGTTCGGTTGGCTGGCCGACCGGTCCGGCAGTCTGGCAGCACCGCTGCTGACGCACTTGGCCATCAACGAGGCCGGTGCGGTCGCCGCGGTGCTGGTCCAGCGGCGTTCTGGTATCTCGACTCGACTGTGATCGCGGGGTCGGGCCCCTGGTGATCGTGGAACGGCTCACAACAGCGCGGACCTGGTCGGCGGCGCCGCTATACTGATTGGTCACTGTCTAACCAATCAATGGAGAGGGTTGGCACCTCAGGTGCATAGACTTAGGGCCGCGGAGCATCCGCGGCCGGATTACGTTCTCTTACATATCAGCGACACTCATCTCATCGGGGGGGATCGTCGGCTCTACGGGGCGGTGGACGCCGACGACCGGCTGGGCGAACTGCTCGAACAGTTGAACCAATCCGGCCTTCGTCCCGATGCGATCGTCTTCACCGGCGATTTGGCCGATAAGGGCGAACCGGCGGCATACCGCAAGCTCCGAGGCCTGGTCGAGCCGTTCGCGGCGCAGTTGGGCGCCGAGCTCGTCTGGGTGATGGGTAACCACGACGACCGGGCCGAACTACGCAAATTCTTGCTGGACGAAGCGCCATCGATGGCGCCGCTAGACCGGGTGTGCATGATCGACGGTCTGCGCATCATCGTGTTGGATACCTCGGTACCCGGACATCATCACGGCGAAATCCGCGCGTCCCAATTGGGTTGGCTTGCTGAAGAGTTGGCCACGCCAGCGCCGGACGGCACCATTTTGGCGTTGCATCATCCGCCGATTCCGAGTGTTTTGGATATGGCCGTCACGGTGGAGCTGCGCGACCAGGCTGCGCTTGGGCGAGTGCTGCGGGGCACTGACGTTCGCGCCATTTTGGCCGGGCACCTGCACTACTCGACGAATGCCACCTTCGTCGGGATCCCAGTGTCGGTTGCCTCGGCGACTTGCTACACCCAGGACCTGACCGTCGCTGCTGGAGGAACGCGTGGCAGAGACGGCGCCCAAGGTTGCAACCTGGTGCACGTCTATCCGGACACCGTCGTGCATTCGGTGATTCCGCTGGGCGGCGGAGAAACGGTCGGCACCTTTGTCTCACCCGGGCAGGCGCGACGCAAAATCGCCGAGAGCGGCATTTTCATCGAACCGTCGCGTCGCGATTCGCTATTCAAGCACCCTCCGATGGTGCTGACGTCCTCGGCACCGCGAAGTCCCGTCGACTGACGTCCGCGGCGATCTTCTCCCAGGGAGCCGGTATCGGGAAATAGCGCTCCAGGAAACTGACGACTCGTTCTGCGCGCTGCGCTGCGGGGACTTCAGGAAAGCTACCGTCGTTGAGGCAGAAGAAATCGTATCCGCGGTGCTTCCGCAACTTAGGAAGTAGCCGAAGACCCGCATAGCTGGTGGTGTCGACATAGAGGACTTTAGCCTTTTCCTGCGGGACGGCGCGTCCGGTCATCAGCGCGTAATAGTGGTAGAACGAGTTGGTCACCGAGATGTCGGTGTCGGAGCGGAACGGGCTGGCCGCGGTGCGGGCGAATTCCTCCGGGAATTCCCGCTCCATCTCGATCAGCACACTCTTGCGCAACGGTACCGCGGTGTGCTCGAGATGACGGGTAATCACCTGCCCGAACCGGTCGAAGAGCAGCTGCCGGTTTACCCGGGCCGCGTTTTCAAAGCCACTACGCGCTGGGTTGTTGGCGCCGAGCCCGATCCGGGTCTTGGCTTCGATGAACCTGGTGACTCCACCGGGAGAGAAGAACATACTGGCCTTGAGCGGCCGGCCGAAGAACATGTCGTCGTTGGAGTACAAGAAGTGCTCGCTGAGCCCCGGGATGTGGTGCAGCTGGCTCTCCACCGCATGCGAGTTATAGGTCGGCAACGCGGAACGGTCGGAAAAGTGGTCCTCGGCGCGAACGATGGTGATTTTAGGATGTTCGGCCAACCATGGCGGCGGGGTTGAATCCGTCGCGATGAAGATGCGACGTATCCACGGAGCAAACATGTTCACCGACCGCAGCGCGTATTTCAACTCGTCGATTTGGCGGATCCGCGCTTCGGCGTCGTCGCCCTCGCCCACCACGTACTGCGACATTTGAGCCATGCGGCGCGCCCGGAACTCGGGGTCACTACCGTCCACCCAGGAGAACACCATGTCTATGTCGAACACGACGTCGCTGGCGTGCGGGGCAAACATCCCGTCAAGGGTCGGCCATTTGTACCCGTAGAGTTTGACATTTGTCGGCGTTATTTCGTTTCGGGGCAGCACTTTGCGGCTAAGCGAGTTTTCGACAGGGCAGCGGATCACCGTCTCCTCGTATACCCAGAATTGCAGTTCCACACCGAACGCCGGGCCGTAGCGAAATCCGCCCGGCGCGATCCGGCGTCGATACAACCGCACGACACGCGGGTCAACCAGCTGCGACAGCCCGTCGGTGGCGACCAAAACAGGAGAAAGGCCAGGCTCATCAATAGTTTTGGCGTACATCGGTTCGGTTGCACATGCGGCCGCAAGAGCGCGCTCGAGGCCGGCACGTAGTTCGATGTTGATGGCAAGCACCGGCCGGTTCTTGTGGTTTCGGATCAGTAGATAGGGAATATCAGCCCTGTTTAACACCTTTCGCAGAAAGACCAGATCTTCGATCTGGGCCTCCTGGGGGGTCAGGCCGGATTCCAGGCGGGCGATCTTGCCGCGCCGGGTAACGATGATGGGATTCACGGTGCGCTGAGCGGGCCGACCGCCGTCGCGCGAAGAGATTTTGGGCATCGGGTCACCGCCTTGGGAACTCAGGGAGAAATGATTAGGTCACCGAAAGAATCTCACAGATCGCGGGTCGGCGCAGGTTGACCGCGCTGGCGCGGGGTCCATACAGAATTGTGCGGTCAAGGCGATAACTCTTGCAAGACACCAGATCTAGCGATCTAAGAACATCGGCCGGAAACCTGGTTGTTGCGGCCGCGCCATGTCAAGTTCAGTTCGGAACTGGGCTCGCATACAACCCGATCCCAGTCTCAGCAGCGGCGCTTGGCCGCCATCTGGATGGATCCACCGATTCTTGAGACCCTAAGGTATGAGCGCTCGTGATCGAGTCGATCCGGCGAAGACTCGGCAGGTCGTGTTGGCCCTCGCGGACTGGTTGCGCGACGAAACGTTGCCAGCACCCGACACCGACGTGTTGGCGGCGGCGGTTCGGCTTACGGCGCGCACGCTCGCTGCGCTGGCCCCTGGCGCCAGCGTCGAAGTCCGGATCCCACCGTTTGCTGCGGTGCAGTGCATTTCTGGGCCCCGGCACACTCGCGGCACACCCCCCAACGTCGTGCAGACCGACCCACGGACCTGGCTCCTGGTGGCTACCGGGCTGTCGGGGGTGGCGCAGGCCCGGGGCAGTGGCGCGCTGCAGCTCTCCGGCTCGCGGGCCGGTGAGATCGAGGCCTGGTTGCCACTGGTGGATCTCGGCTGATTCCGGCGTGCTGAGCTGCGGCTATGGTGTGTGAGGGTGGCGCCGGGGTGCCCGACACGTAAGCCGAATTCGGCGGTGCAGACGTCGTGGCCGTAGACTCGGATTACGTCACCGACCGCGCCGCAGGGAGCCGCCAAACCGTGACCGGCCAGCAACCCGAGCAAGACCTGAACTCGCCCCGGGAAGAGTGCGGTGTCTTCGGGGTCTGGGCCCCGGGTGAAGACGTCGCCAAACTCACCTACTACGGCCTGTACGCGTTGCAGCATCGCGGCCAGGAAGCCGCCGGGATCGCCGTCGCCGACGGCTCCCAGGTGCTGGTCTTCAAAGACCTCGGCCTGGTCAGCCAGGTGTTCGACGAGCAGACGTTGGCGGCCATGCAGGGCCATGTCGCCATCGGGCACTGTCGTTACTCCACCACCGGGGACACGACGTGGGAGAACGCCCAGCCCGTGTTCCGCAACACCGCCGCTGGCACCGGTGTTGCGTTGGGCCACAACGGAAATCTGGTCAATGCCGCTGCCCTTGCCGCCCGCGCCCGCGACGCGGGGTTGATCGCCACCCGCTGCCCAGCCCCGGCGACGACGGACTCCGACATTCTGGGGGCGCTGCTGGCCCACGGTGCTGCCGATTCCACCCTCGAACAGGCGGCGCTGGACCTGCTGCCCACAGTGCGGGGAGCGTTCTGTCTGACGTTCATGGACGAAAACACGCTTTATGCGTGCCGCGACCCGTACGGGGTGCGCCCGCTATCGCTCGGGCGTTTGGACCGTGGCTGGGTGGTGGCCTCCGAAACGGCCGCACTCGACATCGTCGGCGCCTCGTTCGTCCGTGATATCGAACCGGGCGAATTGCTGGCTATCGACGCCGACGGGGTGCGGTCCACCCGCTTTGCCAACCCCACGCCCAAGGGCTGCGTATTCGAATACGTCTACCTGGCGCGGCCGGACAGTACGATCGCCGGCCGGTCGGTACACGCCGCGCGGGTGGAGATCGGTCGCCGACTGGCTCGGGAATGCCCGGTCGAGGCCGACTTGGTGATTGGTGTGCCGGAATCCGGCACACCCGCCGCGGTCGGCTACGCGCAGGAGTCCGGCGTTCCATATGGGCAGGGTCTGATGAAGAACGCCTATGTCGGGCGCACCTTCATCCAGCCGTCACAGACCATCCGTCAGCTCGGCATCCGGCTGAAGCTCAACCCGCTCAAAGAGGTGATCCGCGGCAAGCGGCTCATCGTCGTCGACGACTCGATCGTGCGGGGCAACACCCAGCGTGCGCTGGTACGCATGCTGCGCGAGGCCGGTGCGGTCGAATTGCATGTGCGCATCGCCTCGCCACCGGTGAAGTGGCCGTGCTTCTACGGTATCGACTTCCCCTCGCCGGCCGAGTTGATCGCCAACGCCGTGGAAAACGAGGACGAGATGCTGGAGGCGGTACGGCATGCCATCGGGGCCGACACGCTGGGATACATCTCGCTGCGGGGCATGGTCGCGGCGTCCGAGCAGCCCACGTCGCGGCTGTGCACCGCTTGCTTCGACGGCAAGTATCCAATAGAGCTGCCCCGCGAGACCGCGCTAGGCAAAAATGTCATCGAGCACATGCTCGCCAATGCGGCCCGCGGAGCCGCGCTGGGCGAACTCGCCGCCGACGACGAAGTCCCCGTTGGGCGCTGACAAAACGCACGCGCGGTAGCCTTTATCGCGATGACGGATCTCGCAAAAGGCCCCGGAAAAGACCCGGGTAGTCGGGGTATCACCTACGCGTCGGCCGGGGTCGACATCGAAGCCGGTGACCGCGCCATCGACCTGTTCAAGCCGCTCGCTTCGAAGGCCACCAGACCCGAAGTGCGCGGCGGGCTGGGGGGATTCGCCGGACTGTTCACTCTCCGCGGTGACTACCGCGAACCGGTGCTGGCGGCCTCCAGCGACGGCGTCGGCACCAAACTCGCGATCGCTCAGGCGATGGATAAGCACGACACGGTGGGCCTGGACCTGGTGGCGATGGTGGTCGATGACTTGGTGGTTTGCGGCGCCGAGCCGCTGTTCCTGTTGGATTACATCGCCGTCGGTCGGATCGTGCCGGAGCGACTCAGCGCGATCGTCGCCGGTATCGCCGATGGGTGCATGCGTGCCGGCTGTGCGCTGCTTGGCGGCGAGACCGCAGAACATCCGGGCCTGATCGAGCCCGATCACTACGATATCTCTGCCACCGGCGTCGGCGTCGTCGAGGCGGACAATGTGCTGGGTCCCGACCGGGTCAAACCCGGCGACGTCATCATCGCGATGGGCTCGTCGGGTCTGCATTCCAATGGGTACTCGCTGGTCCGCAAGGTGTTGCTGGAGATCGACCGGATGAATCTGGCCGGTCATGTGGAGGAGTTCGGTCGCACCTTGGGCGAAGAGTTATTGGAGCCGACTCGCATCTACGCCAAAGACTGTTTGGCCTTGGCCGCCGAAACCCGTGTCCGGACGTTTTGCCACGTCACCGGCGGCGGGCTCGCCGGCAACCTGCAACGGGTCATCCCGCATGGCCTCATCGCCGAGGTCGACCGCGGCACCTGGACACCCGCGCCGGTATTCACCATGATTGCCCAGCGCGGCCGGGTCAGGCGCACAGAGATGGAGAAGACGTTCAACATGGGTGTCGGCATGATCGCCGTCGTTGCCCCCGAAGACACGACGCGCGCCCTGGCCGTCCTGACCGCGCGGCACCTGGACTGCTGGGTATTGGGAACCGTCTGCAAAGGCGGAAAACAAGGCCCGCGGGCAAAACTGGTTGGGCAGCACCCGAGATTCTAAGAACCAGACCTAACCGGGTCTAATGAGGTCAACGCCACGCCGATGGGAACCGAATCGGCACCGTGCGGGGGGCAGCTCCGTGGTGCTAGCGCCGCCAGTCGTCCTCATCGTTCCACGAGTCGTCGTCCGACGGGCCGTCGCCGTCCAGTCGGTCGGTACCGGTACCTGACAGCTCACGCTGAAGCCGCTGGAAGTCGGTCTGCGGGGAGCTGTATTTCAATTCTCGAGCAACCTTGGTCTGCTTTGCCTTAGCCCGGCCGCGGCCCATGGGGGAACCCCCTCGCGAAATAACGGAGCGGCCTAACGAGTAGGCGGCTCCGATCTCTGGTGTCGTTTATTGTCCTGCCGACAGTTTACCGTGCCGCCCGGTCGGGCGCGGGGCGGCCTGCCCGCCGTTACGGAGGGCACGGGTAATCACCGAATACCGCCGCGCAGCCGCTCGACGGCCCGCCGTCCGGCGCCCACATCGTCGGCGGGCGGCAGCGAGTCGACGTCGATCACCGCGGCAACCTCGGCTTCCGGACCGGTTACCAGGGCGGTGTCGCCCGGCAGACCCCGTTTGAGCAGGGCCAGTGCCACCGGCCCTAGCTCTACGTGCTCGACCACCGTTCCCAGTCGTCCCACCGTGCGACCGCCGGCCAGCACCGCATCGCCCGTCGACGGCCGCTGCACTGACTCGTCCAGATGCAACAACACCAGCATCCGGGGTGGTCTACCCAGGTTGTGCACCCGTGCGACGGTCTCTTGCCCTCGGTAACAGCCCTTGTTCAGGTGGACGGCTCCGGCGCCGGGGCCACCGATCCAACCCACTTCGTGAGGGATGGTGCGTTCATCGGTGTCAACGCCCAGCCGCGGGCGCCTAGCCGGCACCCGGTGAGCCACTCGATGGGCTTCATAGGCCCAGATGCCGGCCGGGCGCACACCCGCCTGAGTCAGGCGACGCTGCCAGTCGGCACGATCGCCGCGCTTCACCACCACGTCCAGTTCGATTTGGCCCGCTAGGCCGTCGGGCATCCGGCGGACAATCCCGCCGCCGGCAAGCGGCACGGCCAGCCACTCAGCGGGCAAGACATCTAGACCCAGCGCGTCGAGCACTCGTTCCTCAGCCAGCCGCGGCCCCAATAGCGACAACACCGCCATATCAGCGGCACGAGGAGTGACCATCGACCAAAAAACCATCTTGCGCAAATAGGCCAGCAGCGGTTCACCCCGCCACGGCTCGGTATCGAGATAGGTCGTGCCACCCAGCTCGGTCTGTATCCAGTGATCCTCAACTCGGCCTTGTCCGTCCAGGCTGAGATTTTGGGTGCTGGCGCCCTCAGGCAGGTCGCTGACGTGTTGTGTGGAGATGCTGTGCAGCCAGGTTTGCCGATCGCCACCGTCGAGGGTGAGCACGGCGCGGTGCGAGCGATCCACCAGCACGGCATCGGCTTGCCCCGCGCGTTGCTCGCCCAGCGGGTCGCCGTAATGCCAGATCGCACCCGCGTCGGGTCCGGGGTCTGGGGCAGGGACTGCGGCCACACAACAACTCTACGAAAAGCCGCGCTCGGCCTCGTTGACCAGCGTGCAGCTAGGCTGCAGGGACATGTTGAGGCAGACGGGCGTGGTGGTCACGCTTGACGGTGAGATCCTGCAGCCGGGTATGCCGCTGCTGCACGCCGATGATCTTGCCGCTGTGCGGGGGGATGGCGTTTTCGAGACACTGCTGGTGCGCGACGGCCGAGCCTGTCTGGTTGAAGCGCACCTGCAGCGGCTGACCCAATCAGCCAGGTTGATGGACCTTCCCGAACCGGATCTCCCCAGGTGGCGCCGCGCGGTCGAGGTGGCAACGCAGCGGTGGGTGGCTAGCACCGCTGACGAGGGCGCGCTGCGCTTGATCTACAGTCGCGGTCGGGAGGGCGGCTCGGCGCCGACGGCCTATGTCATGGTCAGTCCGGTCCCGGCGCGAGTTATCGGGGCCCGCCGCGATGGTGTGTCGGCGATCACGCTGGACCGCGGTTTGCCGGCTGACGGTGGCGACGCCATGCCGTGGCTGATAGCCAGCGCCAAAACACTGTCCTATGCGGTGAACATGGCCGTCCTGCGTCATGCCGCCCGGCAGGGCGCCGGCGACGTCATCTTCGTCAGCACGGACGGCTACGTCCTGGAAGGCCCTCGCTCGACGGTGGTGATCGCCACCGACGGTGACCAAGGGGGCGGGAACCCCTGCTTGCTGACGCCGCCTCCGTGGTATCCAATCCTGCGGGGAACCACGCAACAAGCGCTCTTCGAAGTGGCCCGCGCGAAAGGCTACGACTGCGACTACCGTGCCCTACGCGTCGCCGATCTCTTCGATTCCCAAGGTATTTGGTTGGTATCGAGCATGACTCTGGCCGCCCGCGTACACACCCTGGACGGGCGGCGATTACCCCGCACCCCGATCGCTGAGGTGTTTGCCGAATTGGTGGACGCCGCTATTGTCAGCGACCGGTGATACGGCAACCTCTGTTGTGGTCAGCGCCGGCCATACCGCTCGCCGTTATCCGACGAACCGGGACAACCGCGCCGACAGATGTGGTACCAGCCCGCCGTCGGCATCGACGCGTTCCTCGACGTAGGCCAGGTCGCCACCTTCGACGATGCCGTAGAGTCGTTTGGCGCCGCCGACCAGAACGCCAGACCGACTGCGGGCCAGCGCATCGGTCACCAACTCCCACGAGGACTGGGTGCGCGGCCGCCCGTAGAACAGTTCGACATAACCGGCCGAATGCGCCAATAGCAACTCGATCGCCTGAGACTCGCTCGGATCGTACGGGTCGGCGACGAACCGCCAGAATCCCGCTTCTCGTAAGCCTGGTTCCTGGTAGTCGCCCGTGGCGGTGAGCCGCCAGGACCGGGATTCCCAATTCAGATAGTCGCCGCCGTCGTGTGACACAACGATCTGCTGGCCGAACCGGTAGTCGCCGTCGGGTCCGCGGCCCTCGCCTTCGCCGCGCCACACGCCGACCAGTGGCAGCAGCGCCAGCAGTGCATTGTTCAGGTCGGCACCTTCGCGCAGGTTTGCGGTATCTGCGGGAACCGGCAAATCGTCGAAGGCAGGGATATTGCGCGCGGCGGTCGCCTTGGCCCGCTCGACGGCAGCGGCGACCGCACGGTCGCCGGAGCCCGCAGCATGGACGCCGCCGGCCCCGGTCGCATCCGAGCCCGCGCCGGAACTCACGACTCGTCGGTAACGAGCCGGTACAGCGTGTACAGCGCGAACCAGGAGATAACCACGGTCGCCAAGACCAGCATGATCTCGAAGAACAGCACCACGGGGACGAGTGTATGCGGCCGCGGCCGCTTCCGTGGCCCTGGCTCGTCTGGGCCTGATTGGGGCCGGTCAGGTGATCTTGACGTCTACCTCGTGGATGCCCGCGCCCGAGGGCTGCACCACCGCGTCGCCGTTGCCGGCCGCCGACAGCGCGCGCAGCGTCCAGGATCCGGGCGCGGCGAAGAACCGGAAATCGCCGGTGGCCGACGCGACGACCTCCGCGGTGAACTCGTCGGAGGAGTCCAGCAGCCGCACGAACGCGCCGCCCACGGCCTGGCCGTCACCGTCCACTACGCGGCCGGTGATCACCGTTTCTTTTTCCAGGTCGACGCTGGCCGGCAATGTCAGTCCTTGCTTGGGTCCAGAGCACATATCAGCTTCCCAACTCGATCGGGGCGCCCACCAGGGAGCCGTATTCTGTCCAACTGCCGTCGTAGTTCTTGACGTTTTGGTGTCCGAGTAATTCCCGCAACACGAACCAGGTGTGCGAGGACCGTTCCCCGATTCGGCAGTAGGCAATCGTTTCCTTGCTGTTGTCTAGGCCGGCGTCGGCGTAAAGCTTGGCCAACTCCTCATCGGACTTGAAGGTGCCGTCCTCGTTGGCGGCCCTGCTCCACGGCACGTTGATGGCACCAGGAATGTGTCCGGGCCGCTGGCTTTGTTCCTGCGGCAGGTGCGCGGGGGCCAGGATCTTGCCGGAGAACTCGTCGGGAGAGCGCACGTCGATGAGGTTCTTGACGTTGATGGCCGCCAGGACCTCGTCGCGGAATGCCCGAATCGTGTTATCCGGCGGGGAGGCGGTGTAGGAGGTCACCGGCCGGCTGACCGGGTCGCTGGACAGCGGGCGTCCGTCGAGCTCCCACTTCTTGCGGCCGCCGTCGAGCAACTTGACCTTCTCATGGCCGTAGAGCTTGAAATACCAGTACGCGTAGGCGGCGAACCAATTGTTGTTGCCGCCGTACAGGATCACCGTGTCCTCGTTGGCGATGCCACGCTCGGACAGCAGCTTGGAGAATTGCTGGGCGTCGACGAAGTCACGTTTGACCGGATCCTGCAGGTCGGTGCGCCAGTCCAACTTGATCGCGCCGGCAATATGGTCACGGTCATATGCACTGGTGTCCTCGTCCACTTCGACGAAAACGACCTTCGGCGCGTGCAGATTGCTCTCAGCCCAGTCGGCGGAGACCAGGACATCGCAGCGTGCCATGGCGGGAATCCTTTCGCATAGTTCGGTGACCAGCGTGGTCAACTGGTTAGGCGGGACGGGGAGTGTTACTGCTTGACTGCTCCTTGGGACGTCTGTTGCACAGAAACGGCGGGCGACACGCTACGGTGGGGCTCCTAGGCTGCTCTAAGTGCTGCGCGGACGTGCGCGGCTACTCAGCAGCTACAGCAACAGCAACAACCCGCTAGGCGGCACAGATCAACTGCGCGACGCTTGGTGAGCATGGGCTCGATGCGGGCTGACACGTCGGACAGCTTACCCAATCGCATAGTGCTCAAGCCAACAGTGGTTTCAGGGCAGAGCGCAGGTCGGCGGCCTTGGGGACCCCGGAGGTCCGGTAGCGCTGTCGCCCGTCGACATCGAAGATCAACGTGGTGGGCAGCGAAAGCACCGAAAATCGCCGCGCTGCCTGCGGGTTGGAGTCCAGGTCGACCTCGATGTGAGCAACATCTCCCAGATCGGCGCAGACGTCGCCGACCCCTCGGCGTACCCGGTCGCAGGGCGCACACCCTGGGGCCCTGAAATGCACGACGGTCGGCCCGGCCCCGGACAGGCCCAGTTCCGCGGTGCGCGCCGGAGCCGCCGGTGTCGTTTCCGGACCAACCTCCCGCAGGATCACTGACCGCCGGGTCAGCAACCACCGGGCAATGGTCGCCAGCGCACCTGTAGCAACGGAAGCGACGATCATGGTCGTCATGACTGTTTGAACTCGTCGAGCGAGATCGTTACTCCCCGGGTAATGCCTTCGATGATGACGTCCGATCCGCGCGCCCCCACGGTGTTTGGCACCACCCCGAACGGCAGCTTCTGGTTGGGCAGCTTGCTGGCGAAGGCGTGCAGCACCGCATCCCGCTTGTCATCCGGAACCGGTTGGTCCGCGGTGTCGGGTCCGGTCACGACGGCGGTGGGGGTGATAACCAAGGTCGCGCGGTCGTCCGAGGCAACGGACAGGTCCACCAAGACGCTGACCCGGTGAGCGAAGTTGGCCGATATGGGCGTGCCGCTGAACACCAGCCCGCGGCTGCCAGATATCCCGGACTCGGTAGTGCCGCCGGTGGCGTCGTTGCTCTCCTGACGGGGCGCGGCGACCATAAGGTCGCTAATGCCCAGGTAGCGGCCCAGGTGCATGGAGTCGATGATGATGCGACTCTCCAGCTCGCCGACCGGGAGCTTGGCATCGGGCCTGATCAGCCAGGACGCGTAGGACAAGTCGATCGAATGCATAGTGGCCTCCAGAGTGGCCGTGCCACTTCCGGCGTGCTCCACGGCAAATGCCTTGATTTCTAGCTCCGCGTAGTGTTCCCGCATCGCCTGCGGGATGAATGGGAACCGCAGGATGGCGACGAACGGGTCTGACCTCAGGTTTGCCGCTTTGCGCACAGTGGTCGACAGCCGGTACTCGGCATAGATGCTGGCCCCGAAATCGGCGCCGACGGCGCCCACGATGAGAACGGCCACGACGATCGCCGCCCCGGTCACCCCGACCAGCACCTTGCGCATCGGCATATTGTCGCCCAGCGCTCGAGCCCGTCCCGGAGCGCCTCGTCAGGCGGCACGTTATCGTTAGATGAGCTGCCGCTACCGTCACATGGCGCGATGAACTGGGAGACGCCTTTCCCACGACGCTGGAGGGGCTTGTTGGAGTTATTACTGCTGACCTCGGAGCTGTATCCGGATCCGGTCCTGCCGGCGCTGTCGCTGCTGCCCCACACCGTGCGGACGGCGCCGGCCGAGGCGTCTTCGTTGCTGGAGGCGGGAAACGCAGACGCTGTGCTCGTCGACGCGCGCAACGACCTGTCGTCCGGGCGAGGCCTGTGCCGCCTGTTGAGCTCGACCGGCCGGTCGATCCCGGTACTGGCGGTGGTGAGCGAAGGCGGGCTGGTGGCGGTCAGCGCTGACTGGGGGCTGGACGAGATCCTGCTGCTCAGCACCGGGCCCGCTGAGATCGACGCCAGACTGCGGCTGGTGGTTGGCCGGCGCGGAGATCTGGCTGACCAGGAGAGTCTGGGCAAGGTGAGCCTGGGCGAGCTGGTGATCGACGAAGGCACCTACACCGCCCGGCTGCGTGGCCGCCCGCTGGATCTCACCTACAAAGAGTTCGAGCTGCTGAAATACCTGGCGCAGCATGCCGGCCGGGTGTTCACTCGGGCGCAGCTGCTGCACGAAGTATGGGGGTATGACTTCTTCGGGGGCACCCGGACTGTTGATGTGCACGTGCGGCGGTTGCGGGCCAAACTCGGCCCCGAGCATGAAGCGCTGATCGGCACGGTGCGCAACGTCGGATACAAAGCTGTTCGGCCGGCGCGCGGCCGACCGCCGGCCGCGGACCCCGACGACGAAGACGCCGATCCCGGCCGGGATGGTATGCAAGAACCACTGGTCGACCCGTTGCGCAGTCAGTGACGGCGCTTGACTGGCGCTCCGCTCTGACCGCCGACGAGCAGCGCAGCGTGCGTGCACTGGTCACGGCGACAACAGCAGTCGATGGGGTAGCACCCGTGGGTGAACAGGTGCTGCGGGAACTGGGCCAGCAACGCACCGAGCATCTGCTGGTGGCCGGTTCGCGACCGGGCGGCCCGATCATCGGCTACCTCAACCTCAGCCCACCCCGGGGCGCGGGTGGTGCGATGGCGGAGTTGGTGGTGCATCCGCAGTCTCGACGGCGCGGTATCGGCACCGCCATGGCCCGCGCGGCATTGGCCAAGACCGCCGGCCGCAACCAGTTCTGGGCGCACGGCACGCTGGATCCCGCTCGGGCGACCGCGTCCGCGCTGGGTCTGGTCGGCGTCCGCGAACTGATCCAGATGCGACGCCCGCTGCGTGATATCCCCGAACCGACGATCCCCGACGGGGTGGTGATCCGCACCTACGCGGGCACGTCCGACGACGCTGAGCTACTCCGGGTCAACAACGCCGCGTTCGCCGGACACCCGGAACAGGGTGGGTGGACCGCGGTCCAGCTTGCCGAGCGGCGTGGCGAGGCGTGGTTCGATCCAGACGGCCTGATCTTGGCCTTCGGTGATTCGCCACGTGAACGGCCTGGCCGGTTGCTGGGTTTCCATTGGACCAAAGTGCATCCCGATCACCCGGGATTGGGCGAGGTGTACGTGCTGGGCGTCGATCCGGCGGCGCAGCGCCGCGGTCTCGGCCAGATGTTGACGTCGATCGGTATCGTCTCGCTGGCCCGTCGGCTGGGCGGTCGGAAGACCCTCGACCCTGCGGTCGAACCCGCCGTGCTGCTCTACGTGGAGTCGGACAATGTGGCGGCCGTGCGAACCTACCAGAGCCTGGGCTTCACCACCTACAGCGTCGATACCGCCTACGCGCTGGCTGGCACGGATAACTGACCGAAGATGTTCCCCCCCAAGAAGTCGTAAGCAGGAGCTTAAGTGGCCAAGCGGTTGGACCTCACGGACGTCAACATCTACTACGGGTCATTTCATGCGGTCGCTGATGTGTCGCTGGCGATTCTGCCCCGCAGCGTCACGGCGTTCATCGGTCCCTCGGGCTGCGGCAAGACGACGGTGCTGCGCACCTTGAACCGGATGCATGAGGTCATCCCCGGAGCTCGAGTCGAGGGTGCCGTACTGCTCGATGATCAAGATATCTACGCCCCCGGTATCGACCCGGTCGGTGTCCGCCGGGCAATCGGGATGGTGTTTCAGCGGCCGAATCCATTCCCCGCCATGTCGATTCGCAACAATGTGGTTGCCGGCCTGAAGCTGCAGGGTGTGCGCAATCGCAAGGTGCTCGACGATACGGCCGAATCCTCGCTGCGCGGCGCAAACCTGTGGGACGAGGTCAAGGATCGACTGGATAAACCCGGCGGCGGATTGTCTGGGGGGCAGCAGCAGCGGTTGTGCATCGCACGGGCAATCGCCGTGCAACCCGACGTGTTGCTGATGGACGAGCCCTGCTCCTCGCTGGACCCAATCTCCACCATGGCCATCGAAGACCTGATCAGCGAGCTCAAGCAGCAGTACACCATCGTCATCGTCACCCATAACATGCAGCAGGCTGCCCGGGTGAGTGATCAGACGGCATTCTTCAACCTGGAAGCGGTGGGAAAGCCGGGGCGGCTGGTAGAGATCGCCAGCACCGAGAAAATCTTCTCCAACCCGAACCAGAAGGCCACCGAGGACTACATCTCCGGGCGCTTCGGCTAGGCCCGATGCCCTCGATGGCCAGGCTGGCGTCACCGCGGGTGGATGTTTGCTCGGCCTAGGGAAAGGCGCCGGTCGCCTGGAAGATCACGCGTCGTGCCACTTCCACGGCGTGGTCGGCAAAGCGCTCGTAGAATCGGCTCAGCAACGTCACGTCGACGGCGGCCGCCACTCCGTGCTTCCATTCGCGGTCCATCAGCACGGTGAACAAATGCCGGTGCAGGTCGTCCATCGCGTCGTCTTCTTCGCGGATCTGGGCGGCCTTTTCCGGGTCGTGCGACAACACGACCTCTTGGGCACTGTTGCCCAATTCGACTGCAACTCTTCCCATTTCGGCAAAATAACCGTTGACCTCTTCGGGCAGCGCGTGCTGTGGATGCCGACGGCGGGCGATCTTGGCGACATGCAGCGCCAACGCCCCCATCCGGTCGATGTCAGCCACCATCTGGATGGCGCTCACAATGGCTCTGAGGTCACCGGCGACCGGTGCCTGCAACGCCAGAAGAACGAATGCACTCTCCTCGGCCCGGGCGCTTAGCGTCGCGATCTTTTCGTGGTCGGAGATCACTTGCTCGGCCAGCACGAGATCGGCCTGCAGCAAGGCTTGGGTGGCCCGCTCCATGGCGATGCCTGCTAGCCCGCACATTTCCCCGAGACGCTCGGATAATTCCGAGAGTTGCTCATGGTAGGCGGTCCGCATGTGCTAAAGCCTACGTTCCCGACCTTGGAAAATGCCGTAAGCGTCGTGTCAATGCGGCTACTCGCAGGTGGTGTCGGCGGCGTTGGTGACCGTCAGGTCCTCGGGCAGCTTGGTCGGTGGGCTGGAGGAGTTGCGGCTTATCTGCACGCTGACGGTGGAGCCACTCGGCAGGGGAGCGCGCACCGCGCTGAAGTCTTGGCCCAGCACCACCTGGACCAGTTGGCCGATCCCGGTCACCCGCTCGATCTTTGACTGGCCGAACACGGCGGCCACGGTGGCGGCAGCCTGTTCGTTGCCGGGCGAAAAAAACACTGTGGTGGCCAGCAGCGAACTCGGGTAGTCGTCCGGAGCCATCACGTTGAAGCCGTTCCGCTTGAGCTGATCGGTGGCGGTGGTGGCCAAACCGGCCTGGCCGGTCGAGTTAGAGACCTGCACTGTGACCTCTTTTGGCGAGGTCGTCGTAACCTGCTGGTGCTGAATCTCGTTGGTCAGACCCGCCTGCGGCGCCTTCTTGGTGGTGGTCGGCGGGGTCGACGGCGTGTTGCCCAGACGCTGGGCGTTGTGATCGTTTTCCAGGGGCAGCGGATCGTCGTCGATGATGGCGGTGAAAAGCGCCTTCATGTCGGAGGTACGCGGGGGCTCGTCGCCGTTCTGGTCGGTTATACCGGTCGGAACGGTCACGAACGTGACGTGCCCGGCCGCCATATGCTGCAACGATCGACCGAGTTCGACCAGGTCTTTGGTCTTGACGTTGTCCACGTAGCTGTTACCGATGAACATGTTGACGACGTTGTTGAGCCTGCTGAGGTTGAACAAGGTGTCCGTCGAGATCATCGAACGCAGCAGCGACGACAAAAACAACTGCTGGCGTTTGATGCGCCCGTAGTCGCCATTGCTCTCGGTGGTGACCTGGCGAGCGCGCACATAGTTCAGCGCGGTCGGCCCGTCAATGACCTGGCGTCCGGCGTGCTCCAGCACCGTGCCCAGTTCGTAGTCCCGCAACGGGGTGGTGCTGCATACCTCGACGCCGCCGAGGGCCTCGACCATCCGCGCGAAACCGACGAAGTCAATCGCGATGAACCGGTTGATGCTCAAGCCCGACAGTTTCTGAATGACCTTCACTAGACACTTAGGCCCGCCGAAGGAGAATGCCGAGTTCAGCTTGGTCTCCGTGTACACCAGTCTGGGACCCATCGTTCCCGTCTTCTCGTCGTAGATGGGTCCGTACTTACCGGTCTCGGGGTTCCACGCCTCGCATTGGATTGGAGTGATCGCCAGGTCGCGGGGGAACGACACCGCGACGACCCGCTCGCGGCTGGCCGGAATGTTGACCAGCATGACGGTGTCCGAACGTGCGCCGCCGGCGTCCTCGGCGTCGCCGGCGCCGATATTGGCGTTCGCCCCGGCACGAGAGTCCATACCGACGAGCAAGAAGTTCTCGTCGCCATGCTGCCCGCTGGGGTTGACGATGTCGCCCGAATGCGGGTCGAGCGCGCTTACCATGTTCAGCCGGCTGTTCTTCGACGCGCTCCACTGCCATGCCCCGCCGGTCAGCGCCAACGCCAGAGCGGCAAACAGAGCCGCCAGCGAGCGCGCGGCCAGCACCATCGGGCGCCGGCCGGAGTTCGGCGCTGGCTTGGCGGGCGCGGGCGACGTTCGGCGGATCCGCAATGGCCGCACTCGAGCCGATCCGGTTAGCTGCTTGCCGGGTAGCTCGGGTTCACGGCGGGCGTGGTCGGCGCGCGGATAGTTGGCTGCCCGGAGGTCGGGAAGCTCCGAGAGGAACTCGAGCGAGTGGGCCGGGATGGCGATAGCCTCGGTGTCCTGCTGGTCGTCGGCGTCGTCGTGGACCTTCGGGCCGCGGCCGGATGGCTCGGGTTCGGGGGCGACATGGCGGTGCGTGGGGAGGTCAGGAAAAGCGGGGCCGAGCCTGGCGATCAGATCGGCCACACTAACGGCGCCGGTGGCATGACAGCCGACATTCTGGGTGTCCCGCGGACCCTGGGCTGCCACCCATGTGGCGGGCGGTACCGTGATCCATCGGTCAACACCATCGGGGAATGCTGACTCGGAGAGCCGTGCCCACGGCGCGGCGCTCTCGCCGTCACTCATGTCCTACCGGCCTCCGAGAGTCTAGGTGGCGGACGCCCGCGGTGTTGGCTGCGTGTCCTACGCGCACCTTCGCGCAGCACCGCCACGAGTCGGCGCCGCACAATGCAGCAAGGCCCACATCGTACTGATTTATCGGTCCAGACGCGATTTCGACAGGGTCTCGATTCAGCCACCCGACCCCATGGCGTCCGCCCCTTCCGGCACTCGGCAGTCGTCGGGGTCGGTTAGCCAGCCGTCGGGAAGGGCCACCCGGGCGGGGGAACCCTGCCGGCCCCGGGCGCCAGTCGCGGAGTCCGGGAACGGTACCGTGCCGTCCAACCGGTCCAGCAGGCAGTCGAGCTCGTCGAACGTCTTGACCATTGCTAACGCCCGCCGGAGCGCGGAGCCCGCCGGGAAGCCATGGAGATACCAGGCGATGTGCTTGCGGATATCGCGCATGCCCTTGTCCTCGCCGAAGTGTGCGGCCAGCAAGGTGCCGTGACGGCGGATGATGTCGGCGACTTCGCCGAGCGTGGGTGGGGTGGGGGCCGGGCTGCCGGTGAAAGCCGCGGACAACTCGGCAAATAGCCAGGGACGGCCCAGGCAGCCACGGCCGATGACCACGCCGTCACAGCCGGTGGTGGACATCATGGCCAGTGCGTCGCCGGCATCGTAGATGTCGCCGTTGCCGAGCACCGGAATCGTCCGGACATGCTGCTTGAGCCGGGCGATCTGTTCCCAGTCGGCGGTGCCGGAATAGCGTTGTGCCGCGGTACGGGCGTGCAGCGCGACCGCAGCGGCTCCTTCGGCCTCAGCGATGCGGCCGGCATCCAGATGTGTGTGGTGGGCGTCATCGATGCCAATGCGAAACTTGACCGTCACCGGTATATCGGTGCCTTCGGTGGCGCGCACAGCCGCGGCCACGATCTGACCGAATAGCCGCCGTTTGAACGGTAGCGCCGCCCCGCCGCCGCGCTTGGTGACTTTGGGCACTGGGCAGCCGAAATTCATGTCGATGTGATCGGCTAACCCTTCGCCAGCGATCATCCGAGCGGCCGCATACGTGGTGTCCGGATCGACGGTGTACAGCTGCAGCGAGCGTGGTGATTCGTCCGCGGAGAACGTTGTCATGTGCATGGTGACCGGGTGCCGCTCGATGAGCGCACGTGCGGTCACCATCTCGCAGACATACAGTCCGCTGACCGTGCCGACCTTCGACTGTTCCAGCTGACGACACAGCGCCCGGAATGCGACGTTCGTCACACCGGCCATCGGAGCCAGCACAACCGGGCTGGCGAGCTCGATCGGGCCGATGCGCAACGCCGGGCTGGGTTGGATTGCCCGCCTCCTGCTCATCGCGCTGCGCGCTCTGCATCGTCGCCGGGCTGGGTTGGATTGCCCGCCTCCTGCTCATCGCGCTGCGCGCTCTGCATCGTCGCCGGGCTAACGACGGCTCATCGCCAGTTTGCCAGCGGTTTTATGCAGCTCGTGTGCGCTGACCTTCTTGCCCGTACGGGCTTCCCGGTCGAGTTGGCGTTGCTTGGACACCTCGAACTTGTCGCAGGCCAGCTCGAGGTCCTTGATCACCAGGGCCAGCTCGTCGCGCAGCTTAGCCCCCTCGCCGGTGAAGTCCTCGCGCTCGAAGATACGCCATTTCTTCAGTACCGGCATGACGACTTCGTCGAGGTGGATGCGCGGGTCGTAGACACCCCCGACGGCGATGACCACGGCTTTGCGCCGGAACTCGGGTACTTGGAAGCCGGGCATCTGGAAGTGGCTCAAAATCAGGTGCAGCGACTTCATGGCCTGGTTGGGCACGAGGTCGAACGCGGCCTCGCTGACGTCGCGGTAGAAGATCATGTGCAGATTCTCGTCTGCCGAGATCTTGGCCATGAGCTGGTCGGCGACGGGGTCGTTACATGCCTTGCCGGTATTGCGGTGCGAAATCCGGGTTGCCAGTTCCTGGAAACTGACATAGAGGACGGAGTCGGTGAGGCTCTCCGCGAAATAGTGGCCCTGGTGGTTTTGGCCTGGGCTGAAGCCCCGGTTGACTACCTCGAGGCGAAGTTTCTCCAACTCGACAGGGTCGACCGATCGGGTCACCACCAGGTAGTCGCGCAGCGCGATGCCGTGCCGATTCTCCTCGGCGGTCCAACGGTTGACCCACTGCCCCCACGCGCCGTCCATGCCCATGTTCATCGCGATCTCGCGGTGATACGACGGCAGGTTGTCCTCGGTGACCAGGTTCTGCACCATCGCCACCTGGGCGACATCAGAAAGCTTGCTCTGGTCGGGGTCCCAATCCTGCCCGCCGAGCGCGTAGTAGTTCTTCCCGTCCGACCACGGGATGTAGTCGTGCGGGTTCCAGGGCTTGTGCATGCTCAGGTGCCGGTTCAGGTACTTCTCGACGACCGGTTCAAGTTCGTGCAGCAGCTGCAGGTCGGTCAGCTTGGCTGACATGGCGCCTCCAGTTATCTGTGTCTAATGGTTGCAGTCAATATATCTGTGTCTCTCGGTAGCATCAAGTTTGGGCTTCGCGCGGCATGTTGAGCTGCCAGCAGCGGGCAGGATGCTGGCATCGGCGGGCCCCGGTGGCCGCGTGGGGTGAACCCCAGTCGTCCTCAGTTGTGCGGCCCGGCTGGGATGGAGTGTTCGGATTCTCCCCGCTCGCGGTGCGGTGCGTAGGTGGCGGCGGTGCTGAGCAACATGTTGACGCAGTAGTCGATGAATTGCTTGCGGGTGGCTCCCAGCCGTCCGTTCAGATATGCGGTGAACAGACCGGTAAGAGCGCCGATCAAGCTGGTGGCGACCAGTTTCTGCAGAACTGGATCAACGATGCGGGACAACTTGCGTTGCAGCAACTCGATGAAGTTGGGCATCCACTCCGCGCCCGACCGGGTCAGGGCCGGTTCTACCGCCGGCGCCAGCAACAGCACGCGCCCGCGCACCGGATCGTCGACCATCAGCTCGACGAATTGCTCTACGGCCTCGCGCGGGGTTTGCGCGGACGTGAGGGTTGCCATCGCTCGTGTGCAGACGTCGTCGTAGACCGCGCGAACGAAATGTTCACGGTCGGCGAAGCTTTCGTAAAAGTAGCGTTCTGTCAGGCCGGCGTGGCGGCACACTGCGCGGACGGTGAGTGCGGGTCCGCCTGCGCCGCCGAGCAACTGCACGCCGGCGGCGACGAGGTTGTCTCGACGTAGGGCGTGCCGACTTTCCAAGGGGACACCGGACCAGCGGCCCCGGTTTTGACCGGTCTGCACAGCTCTCCTAAACTCCATAGTGACAACGTGCGTAGTCAGAATTCGTGTGGCCAATGAAGATTCAGCAGGCAAAACCACCAGTGACCCAAGATACGTCTGCTACCTGTCCGCTGACCAGCACCGTGCAGGATTCCTCGCCGGTTGCGGGCCAGCTTGGCAGGCCTATAGGGTTCCGCGGACTGGCCGGCGGTTGCCCCGTGTCACCGCTGGGTTACGAATCGCCGCCGCTGCCGCTGGGGCCGGATTCGCTGACGTGGCGATACTTCGGTGACTGGCGCGGGATGCTGCAGGGACCGTGGGCGGGATCCATGCAGAATATGCATCCGCAGCTGGGCGCGGCGGTCGAAGATCATTCGACGTTCTTCCGGGAACGCTGGCCACGGCTGCTGCGGTCGTTGTACCCGATCGGCGGAGTTGTCTTCGACGGCGATCGAGCCCCAGTCACCGGTGTGCAGGTGCGTGACTACCACATCACCATCAAGGGTGTCGACGGTGCGGGCCGTCGCTACCACGCGTTGAATCCCGACGTCTTCTACTGGGCGCACGCCACCTTCTTTGTCGGCACGTTGCATGTGGCCGAGCGGTTCTGCGGTGGCCTGACCGAGGCGCAGCGGCGCCAGCTATTTGACGAGCACGTCCAGTGGTACCGCATGTACGGCATGAGCATGCGGCCGGTGCCGGCGACCTGGGAGGAGTTTCAGGACTACTGGGACCACATGTGCCGCAACGTGCTGGAGAACAACTTCGCGGCGCGTGCCGTGCTCGACCTGACCGAACTACCCAAACCGCCATTCGCCCAACGAGTTCCGGATTGGCTGTGGGCCGCGCCGCGCAAGTTGCTGGCCCGGTTCTTCGTCTGGCTGACCGTCGGACTCTACGATCCGCCCGTGCGCGAGCTGATGGGCTACCGGTGGTTGCGCCGCGACGAATGGTTGCACCGCCGCTTTGGCGACATCGTCCGGCTCGTCTTTGCCTTGGTGCCATTCCGGTTTCGCAAGCACCCGCGGGCTCGCGCCGGCTGGGACCGTGCCACCGGCCGCATCCCCGCCGATGCGCCGCTAGTACAGACGCCCGCGCGCAACCTGCCGCCGCCCGACGAGCGTGACAACCCGACGCACTACTGCCCTAAGGTCTGACCCCGGACCTGCGGCGCAACCGGGGCGTGGTTGTGCTCACCGTTAATTGGCTTACCCGACATCCTTGGTAGCCGATGCCTTAGCGACCGACTGCAGTCCGCCGGCAGCACGGTGGTGGCGGGGAATCCCGGGACCGGCGTGCTCGGCGTTGAAAACGGCGTCGATGACGAGCTGGCGCACGTGCTCGTTCTCCAGACGGTAAAAGATCGTGGTTCCATCGCGGCGGGTGCGCACCAGCCGCGCCATTCGTAGCTTTGCCAGGTGCTGGGAGACCGACGGCGCGGGCTTGCCCACCTGCTCGGCGAGTTCATTGACCGACATTTCGCGGTCTGCCAGCGACCACAGCACCTGCACGCGGGTCGCGTCGGCGAGCATTCGGAACACCTCGACCACCAAGCAGACCTGATCGTCAGGCAACGGGTCAGGTCCACTATCTGCGTACATACGCAAACAATAGAACGCGGGCGTGGTGGGCTGTCAAGGTCGCGGGTCGGCGCCCGCTCAGCCCGTCGGAGCGGCGATCGCGCTGCGCTCACCGCCGTTGGGTTCCTGCCGGAACCGGTAGACATCCACCGCGCCAGCCCTGATATCGGGCCGGTGCTCTTGGCGCATCGGCAGGCGCCGGTCCTGCCATTCCTTGGCGAACTCGTCGTAGAAGGTGGCGGGCTCGAAGTACCTGCGGTCATCGACGTAATGCGGTTCATAGGCGTCACGCGACGTCAGGAAGACAACCTCATCGGGTGAGCAGTAGTACAGCGATCCATAGCACATCGGACACGGATGGGCCAGCACGTTGAGAGTGGTACCGACCAGGTGCTCAGTGCCCAGCTTGGTGCACGCGGCACGGATGGCAAGGCTCTCGGCGTGGGCGGTCGGATCATTGGTTTGGGCCCATCGTCGAAAACCTGCCATGCCTGCCGGCATGTGCAAGACATCGGCTGGGACGAAAAATGGCAATGCGACGGCTGTTCGATCACGCACCAACGTGACGACAACGCCGCGATCAACCTCGCACGCTACGAGGAACCACCTAGCGTCGTCGGCCCAGTTGGGGCCGCCGTCAAGCGTGGAGCCGACCGTAAGACCGGGCCTGGCCCGGCGGGTGGCCGTGAAGCGCGGAAGGCAACCGGCCACCCGGCTGGCGAACAACCCCGAGACGGGGTGCTAGTCGCGTGACCACTAAAGATCACTCACTTGCAACGGTAGTTCGCAGTGGAGACCACGGTAGTAGCTAGACTATCTACATTTATCGCATATCCGTTTTGCTTGAGGGGGCAACGATGGTACGCGCCGATCGTGATCGCTGGGATCTCGCGACGAGTGTCGGGGCGACGGCTACCATGGTCGCCGCCCAGCGCGCGCTGGCTGCCGACCCGCGATATGCGCTGATCGATGATCCATATGCGGCGCCGTTGGTGCGTGCCGTTGGTATGGACGTCTACACGCGGCTGGTGGATTGGCAGATCCCCGTCGAGGGGGATTCCGAGTTCGATCCGCAGCGAATGGCCACGGGGATGGCCTGCCGCACCAGGTTCTTCGATCAGTTCTTCCTTGATGCCACCCACAGTGGCATCGGCCAGTTCGTCATCCTGGCGTCCGGGCTGGACGCCCGGGCTTACCGCCTTGCCTGGCCGGTGGGCAGCATCGTCTACGAAGTGGACATGCCGGAGGTGATCGAGTTCAAGACCGCCACGCTGAGCGATCTGGGCGCCGAGCCGGCCACCGAACGCCGGACTGTCGCGGTCGACTTGCGCGACGACTGGGCCACCGCACTTCAGACGGCGGGTTTTGATCCGAAGGTGCCAGCGGCCTGGAGTGCTGAAGGGTTGCTGGTATACCTGCCGGTCGAAGCTCAGGATGCGCTGTTCGACAACATCACCGCGTTGAGTGCTCCCGGTAGTCGGCTGGCGTTCGAATTCGTGCCGGATACCGCGATTTTTGCCGATGAGCGATGGCGCAACTATCACAATCGGATGAGCGAGCTCGGATTCGACATCGACCTCAACGAGCTGGTGTACCACGGTCAGCGTGGTCACGTTCTCGACTATTTAACCCGCGATGGCTGGCAGACCTCGGCGCTTACGGTCACGCAGTTGTACGAGGCAAACGGCTTTGCCTATCCCGACGACGAGCTCGCGACGGCGTTTGCCGACCTCACCTACAGCAGCGCGACGCTCATGCGCTAAAGCAAGCGATCTGACCGCTTACTGGCGAAGCAGCTCATCTTTCAGGCGACTGGTGATCATCTCCTGAAACACGACCTGGGCCGGACCGTACAGGTCCTGGAATGTCGACACTAAGGCGTCCCTGTTGTACTCGGGAATGGAGCCGCCACTGGGAGTCCAAAAGCTATCGATGTCCAGCAGGAAGAATGGTCCGGTTTGGGCGGGTGTTATTCGGCGCAGATGGTAATTGGGATCAAGCGCTTGGCCCATACCCGGGCCGTAGCGCACGATGAGCGATTTGCCTGGTTGTAGCTCACGGTAGACTGCGGCACCCTGCCACTCGGTCAGGACCAGGCCGCCGGGAGTGAAACGCTGCGGCCCGAGCAGCTGCTCGTCGATCCAGTTGCTCCACGTGATCCGGCCGTCGACACCCGCGGGGACGCGGATCTCCAGAACAAAGCGAAGACCGATACGCTCCAACCCAACGATTGACGAGACCTGCGCGCGAGCATCCACGACCCGCATCACAACGTCGGTAAAGGCCTCAAAGCTGCGGTAGGCGGTGGTCTCCACGACTATCGCCTGGTTCTTCAGTGAAGCGGCGGTGGTGTTATCGCGATTGACATAACGAACGAAACGATCCGCGACCGGGGTGGGGGCTCCACCGGGCGCCGTCATCCCCCAGCTGACGTCCTGCGCCTGGCGTTCGATCGGTAGATCATTGATAAGCAGGTGTTTGAGCTCCCGGTTCGCTGATTCGGTGAGCGAATCCGTTGTCGGGTGACGGATTTCCACCGTCACCAGGGCAACGGGTGCGTTGGGCTGGACCTCATCCTGATTTGTCTCGGGGAGCATAGACAGCAAGCATAGCCAGGTTGCTTTGCTCAGATCGCCGGACCGTGCATCGGGAGGGAATCGGCGATGCGCACGGCTTCGTGCCCCTGTTTGTGCCCCCACCAGGACTCGAACCTGGGACCTGCGGATTAAAAGTCCGTAGCTCTACCAACTGAGCTATAGGGGCGCGAAGACTCAGGATACTGCGTTGGCGTCGGCCGCTCGTTTGAGGAATAGGCTGGGGGTGACCTAAGCTGGCGTGGCTCCCAACGGTCACCACGTTGCGAGTGCCCCGGAGAGATTCGGTTCTGCCCCCTTCGTCTAGACGGCCTAGGACGCCGCCCTTTCAAGGCGGTAACGCGGGTTCGAATCCCGTAGGGGGTACCTGCGACGCGGTATCGCGGAGCACACAACACAGCAAGGCCCTGTGGCGCAGTTGGTTAGCGCGCCGCCCTGTCACGGCGGAGGTCGCGGGTTCGAGTCCCGTCAGGGTCGCCAGGACGGTGAGGCACATGCTGCCTTCCGGCCAGGTAGCTCAGTCGGTATGAGCGTCCGCCTGAAAAGCGGAAGGTCGGCGGTTCGATCCCGCCCCTGGCCACCATGGTCTACCTGGATAGGCACTGTGGCGGCACTGCTACGTAGCCGACCTCCCTGGGTCTGGGTGATTGGTCCCGGGCTGCGATGGTCGTGAGCACACGCCCGGATCACCGATGCCGTCCCGCCCCGGTAGGCCATCGCGGCGATGATCGAGATTGCCGGCCGGGTTGATCGCTGCGGATTCCACCCGGGTCGAACGGCGGGTCCATCTGCTCCTCGATCGCTCGTGAAAGACCTGATTGTTCAGCCATTTCCAGCATCACAGGCGCCAAACCCATTGGCCGACATCAAATTCCGCTCGTCAACCACCGCCGGCTCGGTGGTGAACGCATGCAGTGAATGGGTCAAAAGTGTGGTCTTGGACTGTAGAGAAATGCGACGTGAGCGCTGGTGTTGTCCCAGGCCAGAAGGCCCAGAAGACTTGTCGCGGTTCGCACGCCGATCGAGTCACCGGACCATCCATGGGCGATGCGCCGGAAAACCAGACGCGCGCAAGCCTCGAAGGCCTTGGCGTGGCGAAGGGCCGCCGGCTAGGGCAACCCTCGTATTCCCGGATGTTGGCGGCCCGACGGGATTACACTGCTTCCTGCTGATTCCTCCCTGCGATCGGTCGATCGCAGGATCGGTTGGCATCGAGGTCATGTCGCTGTGGGAGGAGATGTCGCGTGTCTTATGTGAGCGTGTTGCCCGCTACGCTGGCCACAGCGGCAACAGAGGTGGCCCGCATCGGCTCGGCGCTCAGTTTGGCTAGCGCGGTCGCGGCGGCCCAGACCAGCGCGGTGCAGGCCGCGGCCGCGGATGAGGTGTCGGCGGCGATCGCTGCGCTGTTTTCCGCCCACGGGCGGGATTTTCAGGCGCTCAGCGCGCGGGCGGCAGCGTTTCATCACGAGTTTGTGCAGGCCCTGGCCGCGGGTGCGGGGTCCTATGCGGTCGCCGAGATTGCCGCCGCATCGCCGTTGCAGAGCCTGATCGACGTGTTCAACGCGCCCATCCAGGCCGCCACCGGGCGCCCGCTGATCGGCAACGGCGCCAACGGCCAGCCGGGCACCGGGGCCCCGGGGGGCCCGGCGGGTGGTTGATCGGCAACGGCGGGGCCGGCGGGTCCGGGGCGCCCGGCGCCATCGGTGGGGCCGGCGGGCCCGCGGGGTTGATCGGTGTCGGAGGTGCCGGCGGGGCCGGTGGAGACTCCGCGGTCGCGGGTGTCATCGGAGGGGCCGGTGGGGCAGGCGGGGCTGCCCTGCTGTTCGGTGCCGGTGGGGCCGGCGGGGCCGGGGGTTCCGGCGGTTCCGGCGCAGCTGGTGGGGCCGGTGGCGCCGGTGGGGCCGGCGGGCTGTTCGCCAGCGGCGGCAGCGGCGGGTTCGGCGGGTTCGCATCGACGGGCACCGGTGGGGCCGGCGGCACCGGTGGGGCTGGTGGGTTGTTCGCCAGCGGCGGGGTCGGCGGTACTGGCGGGGGAGCCGGGTCCGGCGGTACCGGTGGGGTTGGTGGGACGGGTGGGGCCGGAGGGCTGTTCGCTAGCGGCGGCGCTGGCGGGGCCGGCGGGTCCGGCGGTACCGGTGGGGCTGGTGGGACGGGTGGGGCCGGCGGGCTGTTCGGAGCCGGTGGCGCTGGCGGGCTCGGCGGGCAAGGCAACCACACCGGCGGGCACGGTGGGGCCGGTGGCAGCGCCGGCCTGCTCGCCCTTGGCGACGGCGGCGCTGGCGGGGCCGGCGGGGCCGCTACCACCGGAACCGGCGGGGCCGGCGGGGCGGGTGGCAAGGCCGGCCTGCTGTTCGGCTCCGGTGGGGCCGGTGGGTCCGGTGGGGCTGCCGGCACCTTCGGTGACACCGGTAACTCCGGCGGGGCCGGTGGGGCGGGTGGCAAGGCCGGCCTGCTGTTCGGCTCCGGTGGGGCCGGTGGGTCCGGCGGCGCTGGGGGCTTCGCCAACGGCTCTACCGGCGGTGCCGGCGGGGCCGGCGGCGGGGCCGGGCTGATCGGCAACGGCGGCAACGGTGGCAGCGGCGGCACGTCGGTTGCCACCGGGGGGGCCGGGAACGGCGGTGCCGGCGGCGCCGGCGGCGGGGCCGGGCTGATCGGCAACGGCGGCAACGGCGGCAGTGGCGGAATGGGCGATGCCCCGGGCGGCACCGGCGTCGGCGGCATCGGTGGGCTGTTGTTGGGTTTGGACGGCGCCAACGCCCCGGCCAGCACCAACCCGCTGCACACCGCGCAGCAGCAGGCGTTGGCCGCAGTCAACGCGCCCATCCAGGCCGTGACCGGGCGCCCGCTGATCGGCAACGGCGCCAACGGCGCCCCGGGCAGCGGGGCCCCCGGCGGGCACGGCGGGTGGTTGTTCGGCGGCGGAGGGACCGGCGGGTCCGGCGTCAGCGGCGGGGCGGGCGGAGATGGCGGGGCCGGCGGGATCTTGTTCGGCGCCGGCGGGGCCGGCGGCGCGGGCGGGGCCGTCACGGGAACCGGCGCCACCGGCGGGTCCGGTGGGGCCGGCGGTGGAGCCTTGCTGTTTGGGGCCGGTGGGGCCGGTGGAGCCGGCGGGTCCAGCGGGATTGGCGGGTTCGCCGCGGGCGGGGCCGGTGGGCCCGGAGGGGCCGGTGGGCTGTTCAACGGCGGCGGGGCCGGCGGGGCCGGCGGGTCCGGCGTCAGCGGCGGGGCTGGCGGGGAGGGCGGGGCCGGCGGGGCCGGTGGCCTGTTCGCCGGTGGCGGGGCCGGCGGGGCCGGCGGATCGGGCAACAACGTCGGGGGGGCCGGCGGGGCCGGTGGGGTCGGTGGGCTGTTCGGGGCCGGCGGGGCCGGCGGATCCGGCGGCGGCGGTAGCGTTGCTGGCGACAGTGGGGCCGGCGGCAACGCGGGCTTGCTCGCCCCCGGTCTCGCCGGCGGTGCCGGCGGTGGCGGCGGGCAGGGTTTTGACACCGGCGGGGCCGGCGGGCCCGGCGGCGACGCCGGCCTGCTGGTCGGCTCCGGCGGGGTCGGAGGTGCCGGCGGATTCGGCCTCACTACGGGTGGGCCTGGGGCGGCCGGCGGCGACGCCGGCCTGCTGTTCGGCTCCGGCGGCGCTGGCGGGGCCGGCGGCTCCGGCCGAACCGACCTCGGCGGCGCTGGCGGAGCCGGCGGCAAGGCCGGGCTGATCGGCAACGGCGGTAACGGCGGGGCCGGCGGGGCCGGCGGGAACGGCGGCGGGGACGGCGGGCCCGGTGGAGCCGCCTTCGGGCTCGGTAACGGCGGCAACGGCGGCAACGGGGGGACCGGCACGTCCGCGGGCAGCCCCGGTGCCGGCGGCGCCGGTGGTTCGCTGATCGGCGCGGAGGGGCTGCCCGGGCTGCTGCCCTAGCCGGCCCGGTTGGACCACGTGATCGACGACCGTCACAAGTCGACACGCCGAACGTGCAACCACGGCGGCATCACCTGGCGTGTCGCCGCCACCAGCGCACGCTCGGCACGGAGTTTAGCAACTACTCATCCAGAAGCCGGCCACTACGGCCTGGCCACCTGGTTTACCCGCATGGACGCGATGACCGCACCGACCTGAGTCGGCATTGCTGGTTGCGCTCATCCGGTTATGGCAAGCCGTTCTGTCCCGGCGCGCCAAACACCCCGGCCTTGCCACCGGTACCGCCGGCTCCGCCGTTGACGCCGTTGCCGCCGTTGCCACCGTAGCCGAGGGTAGACGGGGCGAGCATGCCGTTGACAACTATCGTCGTGTCGCCGCCGTTGCCGCCGGTGTTAGCCCCGAAGCCGGTGCCGGCGTTGCCGCCGTTCCCACCCACGCCGACTAGTCCGAGGGCGTCGCCGCCGTTGCCGCCAGCGCCACCGTTACCGGTGGGGGCGGCGCCGCCGGCACCGCCGGCACCGCCCACGGCGATCCCAACCGCTACGGCCTCGCCGCCGTCGCCGCCGTCGCCGCCCATGCCGCCCAGCACCCCCAGGGCGCCACCACCGTCGCCGCCGGCGCCGCCGATGCCGATGCCCAGGATCACGGGTGAGCTCAACCCGCCACCGCCACCGGCCCCCCCGTTGCCGCCGGTCCCGGTGGCGGTGCCGCCAGCTCCGCCGGCGCCGCCGTGCAGCACGGAGAACCCTAGGAAGTTTGCGATGCCAGCGCCGGCGCCGCCGAAGCCGCCGGCTCCGCCGGTGGCGCCGTCCCCGGTGGCGGCACCACCAGCCCCGGCGGCGCCGCCAAAGCCTAGGCCGAGGACAGCAATGCCCTCGAAGACGCCGTCACCGCCGGCTCCGCCGGTGGCGCCGCTAGTGCCGGCGCCGCCCTGCGCGCCCGCACCGCCGATGGCGATGGCGATCCCGAAGGGGCTGCTGGCGGTGCCCGTGCCACCCGGACCGCCGGGTCCGCCGACTCCCGTGGAAGCGTCGCCGCCGGCGGCTCCAGCGCCGCCCAGGGCAAAGATCAGGCCGCGGGCGCTGCCGCCAGCACCGCCGAACCCGCCGGTTCCGCTGGTGGCGTCCCCGCCGGCCGCGCCGGCCCCGCCGACGGCCGCGAGTGCGCCGGTAGCGCTGCCGCCGTTGCCGCCGTTGGCGCCGTTAACCCCGACTCCGGTGCCGGCGTTGCCGCCGTTGCCACCTGCGCCGACGAATCCGAAGCCGTCACCGCCGGCACCGCCGCTGCCGCCGGTACCAACCGAAGCCCCGCCGCCGTGCCCACCGGCGCCGCCCACGCCGCCCAGCAGCCCGGTCCCGCTGCCTCCGGCGCCGCCGTTGCCGCCGGTGTCGGTGGCGGCTCCGCCAACCCCCCCGACGCCGCCGATGCCGGCGCCGATCAATCCGAGGGCATCGCCGCCGGTCCCGCCATGGCCGCCGCTACCAGCCGAAGCGGCGCCGCCGGGACCGCCGGCGCCGCCGGCGCCGCCCAGCAGCCCGACGCCCAATCCGCCGGCGCCGCCGATGCCGCCGGTCTCGGTGGCGGCCCCGCCAGCCCCGCCGGCGCCGCCGACGCCCACGCCCAGAGCCGCGAAGCCGCCGGCACCAACGCCACCGGTCCCGCCGGTGCCGCCGGCACCGGTCGCAGCCCCACCAAGCCCGCCGGCCCCGCCGTAGGCCGCGCCGAACCCGATGAAGTCGGGGGCAACAGCGAAGCCGCCAGTGCCGCCGGCCCCGCCGGTCCCAGTGGTAGCTGCGCCACCATTGCCGCCAGCACCGCCCCAGCTCAAGTCGAGCGCGAAAACGGTGCCCGAGGAACCGCCGGCACCGCCGGCGCCGCCGGCACCGCCGTTAGTACCTGCGCCGCCGTGCCCGCCGGCACCGCCGATGCCGATGTCGATCCCGAAGGGGCTGGCGGCGCCACCAGAGCCACCGGCACCGCCGGCACCGCCGCTTCCCATGGCCGAGTCGCCGCCCTGACCGCCGGACCCGCCCAGGCCAAGGAACAGCCCCAATGCGTTGCTGCCGGCGCCGCCGGCACCGCCGGTTCCAGTGGTAGCGGCCCCGCCGGCGCCACCGGCGCCACCGATGGCTACCAGCGCGCCGCCGGCTCCACCGGCGCCGCCGACCCCGCCGTTCCCGACTCCGCTGGCGGCCCCGCCAGCTCCGCCGTTGCCGCCAATGCCGAACATCAGCGCGTTGCCACCCGCCCCACCGGACCCGCCGCCGGACCCGCCGGCCCCGCCAGCTCCGCCGCTACCCCACAGCCACCCGCCGGTGCCGCCTTTGCCACCCGAGGCGCCGGTGCCTCCGGCCCCACCGGTCCCGCCATGGCCCAGCAGCCCGGCGGCACCCCCGGCACCCCCGGTCTGCCCCGGAGCACCCGAACCGCCGTTGCCGCCGTTGCCCAACAACCAGCCTCCAGGCCCACCGGCCTCCCCGGTCCCCGGGGCGCCGTTGGTGCCGTTGCCGATAAAAGGTCGGCCCGACAACGCGGCGGCGGGTGCATTGATGGCGCCTAGCAAGCCCTGCTCGAGGGTCTGCAACGGCGACGCGTTGGCCGCTTCGGCGGCCGCATAGGCGCCCATAGCCCCGGCCAGTGCCTGCACAAACCGGGCATGAAACGCCGCCGCCTGCGCGCTCATCGCCTGATACTGCTGACCGTGGCTGGAAAACAACGCCGCGATGGCCGCCGACACCTCATCGCCAGCAGCGGCCAACAGCCCGCTTGTCGGGACGGCGGCCGCCGCATTGGCAGCGGTCAGGGACGCGCCGATGCCTGCAAGATCCTCCGTGGCCATCGCCACCAAGTCCGGCGCTGCAATCACGAAAGACATCCGACACCTCCCAGCTGGCCGGTGTGATCTGACTGTCGCCCATCGTTACGATACGCGCATATAGCGCCTACCGGGAGACGAAGTTGACACTCGTCAACATCCGATGGCCGCCGGAGATCCGGCACGGCTCGGCGGTCGTTTGGGCGGGCGTTGGCCCCGCACGTTCGACAGATTCGACAAGTTCGTGCGCCTCGCGCAACGAGACAACCGGCGACGCCGCCTAAGGTCAAGGGCGGCGTGCGTTAGCACTTCCGTCACTCTTGTCAATTAGCCGCAGCAAACGCCAGTCGCCCGTACGATGGCGGCAACGGCGTCGGCGGAGCGGTTTCCCGCTTGGCCAACGCCGAAGTCCCAGCATGACCGATCGCGGACGCCAGTCCGCAGAAGCCGGCTTATCGACAATGAGGCCAAAGAGCTCAACCCGTCAGCGGACATGTGGCGCGCGCTGGCCAGTGTGGCGATCAGTCGTGTGTTGCTCCACTGCTGCCAAGTCGGCCGTCATCGTCTGCTGTGCGGCCATCGCGACCACGGCATGCTCGTTTCAAGCCACATCGACCCAGCCGAGCACCGCACCCCCGACATCGCGGGTCGATTCGTTGATCGTCAGCATCGAAGACGTACGGCGCATCGCCAACTATGAGGAGCTCGCCGCACATTTTCAGACCGACTTGCGTGAACCGCCGGAGGCGGACACGAACGTTCCGGGCCCCTGTCGTGTGGTGGGCAGCAGTGATCGCACCTTCGGAACCGACTGGTCAGAGTTCCGTAGCGCGGGTTACCACGGCGTTACCGACGACCTCAGACCGGGCGGGCCGGTCATGGTCGAGACGGTTAGCCAGGCGATAGCGCTGTACCCGGACCCGAGTACGGCGCGCGGTGTGTTCCATCGGCTCGAGTCGTCGCTGGCAGAATGTGCTGGCTTGCATGACCCCTACTTCGATTTCATCCTCGACAGGCCGGACGCCTCCACCGTGAGGATCGGCGCTGCGGGTTGGAGTCATGTGTATCGCCTGAAATCGTCGGTATTCATATCCGTTGGCGTGTTGGGTATTGAACCGGCAGAGCCGATCGCCAACGTCATCTTGCAGACGATCAGCGATCGCATCCAGTAGTTAGCCGAGGACTGGAAAGCAGCAGCGGCGGCGACGAGCGCAGCGTGTTGAGGGCTGTTGACGCCACGACGCCCACCGTTGCGAAGAAGAAGGCGAGAAGCGTCGCTTCGGCACCGACTGCTGTCACCGCAACCGAGCTGTAACTACGGGGATCTATTGGATGCGAGGCGTAATCAAGCAGCGTGGCGATGGGTCTGGTGTCCACCGCAAAGGAGAAGACATGCCATATGGGGGAAAGCTTGACCCACGAGAGCGCTGTCCCGAACAACTCGGTGCCTGTCAGAAGGATCAGCGCACTGGCCGCTATCCAGGCCGTCAGGCGTGCCGGGGATATCACGACGCCGAATGTCTTTCGTTGGTTATCCCAGACTGTCGAGCGACGTTGTTTTTGCACTGAACGTCGAATCTTCTGAGACTGCCGCCGCTTTCGCCGGCGCCAAGTCTCGGGCTTACTTAACCAGGCGAGCCGCCACCGTACGACAGTCGCAGTCGCTAAGACTTGCTGCTGCATCCAACTCGTGGCGGCCTTCATTGATCCCGACTACCACCCTGCCTAACCAATTCTGTATGACGCGCCGTTTGAGAACGTACATTTGTGATTGCGGTTCGCATTTAGGAGCCCGGCGTGAGCTGGTCGAGTAACGCCTCGACCAGCGGGCGCCGCGAAGCTGTGGTGGTGGGCTAGCCCGGTCGACCCACGGCGAAGTGCTGGGCCAGCAGGTCGTGGTCGGCCTGTGTGGCGCGCGTCGCCAGCACGGCGGCCTCCGGTGCGCTGACACTGGCGCGCATGTCGTGGCCGAGCAGCGCGGCAGCGGCGGTGCGTAGGTCGAAGTCGTGACGGCGTAGCGCCCACTGGTCTGGTTTGGCGTAAAGCCGGTCGAGGTCGCCGGCGTACCAGTGCACCACCAAGGCCAGATCTGGGCCGTCTTTGTAGTCGTGGTCCGCGGACCGATCGAGCCATGCGTGCAGTTTGAGGACCGCATAGTTCGGCGGTTGGGGAAGGTGGACTGTCAGGCCGCCAGGGAGAGGCAGAACATCGGCACGCAGGTAGGCGTCGGTGCATCCGTGGACGTTCATGAGCTGGTTGCCTGGGGGATGGCGGGTTGTGCCGGTGGGCGACTCCACCTCGCCGAACGGGAGGGCATCGACGGCGCGGTCGGCGATCAGGAATCGGTGCCCGGTGCTGCCCAGGGCGCGGAAGGTGGCCCGAATTGCCTCGAAGTGGTCCCAATTGTTCAGGGTCCCTGCGATATCGGTGTCGTTGGTGGCCCGCGGCGGCACCCCGCGGCAGAAGCGCCAGTGCAGTAGATCGCGGCACTGTGCCCCGACGAGCATCAGCTGTTCAGCCGGCACGACGTCGGCAAGTGCTGTGACGATCGGTGTCACCCAGGCCAGGAGGACCGGGTCATAATCGGGCGAGTCGCTCATCCTGCCTTCTCATGAGGTGGGCGACTTCGACCTGGCGCGGCTCGCGCGAGGCAAGGAGGTCGGCATAGATCAAGGCCGTGGGAGCCAACCCCGGTTGCTCGTCAGGTAGGTTGCGCCAGAATAGCTTTCGGATCACGATGCTGCCGTGTGGGTCGCGGTGCCAGCGGTTGTGTATAAGCAGGTCGGCGGGTAGCCCGGGCGCTGGGGTGTCGACGTAGAGCATCAGTGATTCGGGATTGCGGATTTCGTCGGGCAGGGCCTGTTCCCCGCTGACCGCCACTGCGAGTCCGTCGGGTGCGGACCACGTGTGGATATCACCACTGGCGACCAGGAGTTTGTTGGCCCGGCCCAGACCCCCCGGATAGGCAGCCGCCCACAGGTCCAGCAGCTCATCGGTGCGCACCAGCCTGCGGCGGGAGCCGAGGTGTTCGAAGAAGCCGGTAGTGCGCAACGTATCCATCGTCTCCTTGGCCATACCGACCGAGACGCCGGCGCTCGCGGCGATCGCACGCAGCGGCGCGTCGACCAGTTGCGGTGCGTCAAGCAGTACGCAGACAACCTGCGCGCGCTTGGGGGTAAACGGGTTACGCGGTCCATCGCTGTGCAGTCCGTCACCGAGGGTGCCCGGTTGTGCGGACACAGCTGACCGTCGGCCGCGCACGTCGATGAGCAGGCCACCCTGGTGCCGCAAATAAGCGTTCCCAGCTCCGTCGATGTACCAGAGTCCGCGAGCCCGCAGCGTTTCAGCGCTCGACGGATGCAGACGCGGGCCCACCACAAGCAGCGGCGAACCAGCGCCGGCGGTATCCCAGGCCTGCAGTGCTGCCGTTGCCGACAGGTGAGGAAGGTAGAGGGCAGTGATCGTGAGGGGGTGAGCGTCGATCTCAAGGTCTAGTGATTCGGGATGCGCGGAGTTCAATGCTGATAGGCCACCGAGCACCCGCACTCCGTATTCGGTGAGGTGACGCTCGACGGCCTCAGCGAGGTCAGCCCCGATCTGATCCATGCGTTCAGTATATCCGTACGTTCAGTTTTATTGAACATAATGATTTATTGAACATATCAGGTCGGAGCTGGTCGACTTGGAAGGTGTAGCGGTATCCGAGTCGCACTCACTGCCTCCTGCCATGACTCACCCCAAGGGTGCAGGTTGTGCGGCAGTCTGATGAGTTGCCGCAGCATCGTTGCCGCGGCCTCCTCGTTGCCTGTCTGAAACCTCGTCTGCAGTCGAGGGGTGGTCAGCACGCGCCGGGCCAGACGGACTGGTCTACTGCGCCAAAGCTTGTCGCTGCGCTTGGAGGTCAGGCCGAGCAGGCGCGAGGAACGACGAACCCAACAAGCCATGGTGGTTGGCGCCGTCGAGAGGTCGGCGGTCGCCACAACGGGAAGATCGCCTTGAGCGTCGCTCGACCGCCGCCTCGAGTTGGGTCATAACGAAGTAGCTGATGCCGATCATGTCGACGTTTCCGTCGCATCAGCGTGCAGCGGCGACCCACTCGACGAGGTCTCGGTGCCGCCGCGGCCAGGGCACCAGCAGTGACGAGTCCAGGCGCCGTCGGGCCAAGCAGTCGCGGTGCCAGCCGTGGTGGGTCGGGCGATGGTTGGGTGTGCTCATTTCGGGAACGCCAGGGCGATCAGCGTCGGCAAACTCGCGTCGATGTGCCCGCGGCGCAACAATCCGCGACAATGATCGGGTGCGTCTGATCGGGCGGCTCCGTCTGCTCATGGTGGGGCTGGTCGTCATCTGCGGGGCTTGCGCATGTGACCGCGTGTCGGCCGGCCGTTGGTCCGAGTCGCCGAGTGCGACCTCGTGGCCCGTCCGGCCGGTAAACACCACAACGCCATCCGGTCCTGTGCCGCCAGTCAGCGAGGCGGCGCGGGCAGCCGGGTTGGTCGATGTTCGCGGTGTTGTTCCCGATGCCGCCATCGACCTGCGCTACGCGACGGCGAACAATTTCACCGGCACACAGCTGTACCCGCCCGGGGCAAGATGCCTGGTGCACGAGTCCATGGCCGAGGGTCTCGCGGCCGCCGCGGCGGTGCTGCGCCCACACGGGCAGGTGCTGGTCTTCTGGGACTGCTATCGGCCCCACGACGTTCAGGTCAGGATGTTCGATGTGGTCCCCAACCCGGCCTGGGTGGCGCGGCCGGGCAAGTACGCGCATAGCCATGAGGCGGGGCGTTCGGTCGATGTGACGTTTGCCAGCGCTCAGCGGCAGTGCCCATCAGTGCGGCGATCCGGCGAATTGTGCCTGGCCGACATGGGCACCGACTTCGACGACTTTTCTTCGCGGGCGACAGCGTTTGCAACGCAGGGCGTCAGTGCTGAGGCCCAGGCCAACCGTGCCCACCTGCGAGCCGCCATGCAGGCCGGGGGGTTGACGGTGTACTCCGGTGAGTGGTGGCATTTCGACGGCCCCGGCGCCGGCGTCGATCGCCCGATTCTCGAAGTGCCAGTTGACTGACGTCTCATATAGTGAAATAAATGTCCACTATTTGGGCGCAGTGGCGGTAGGCTTTGAGCCGAACACCTCGACCATGGGACCGCACGGTGAACGACAAACGTCGGGCGATTTATACGCACGGATATCACGAGTCGGTGCTGCGCAGTCACCGGCGACGCACTGCGGAAAACTCCGCCGGCTACCTGCTGCCCTACTTGGTGCCGGGGTTGTCGGTGCTCGACGTCGGTTGCGGCCCCGGGACGATCACCGTCGACCTCGCCGCTCGGGTCGTGCCGGGATCCGTGACCGGCGTCGAGCCAACCGATGACGCCTTAAGCCTGGCCCGCGCCGAGGCCCAGCTGCACCGCCTGTCAAACATTTCGTTCACCACTTCCGACGTGCATAAGCTCGACTTCCCTGACGACGCGTTCGATGTCGTCCACGCACACCAGGTGCTGCAGCACGTCGCCGATCCGGTACGGGCACTACAGGAGATGAGGCGGGTGTGTACACCAGGCGGCATCGTCGCAGCTCGCGATGCCGACTATTCGGGGTTCATCTGGTTCCCGAAGCTTCCGGCGCTGGACCGGTGGTTGGACCTTTATGAACGGGCGGCTCGAGCCAACGGCGGCGAACCGGATGCCGGCCGGCGGCTGCTGTCCTGGGCCCGTGCGGCAGGATTCGACGACGTCACGCCGACGGCCAGTGTCTGGTGTTTCGCGACGGCCTCGGCCCGCGAATGGTGGGGCCTAGTGTGGGCCGACCGGATTCTGCAATCCGATCTGGCTCACCAGCTGGTGGATTCGGGTCTGGCCACTGCCGCGCAACTCGAGGAGATCTCCACGGCGTGGCGAGAGTGGGCCGCGGCCCCGGACGGTTGGCTGGCGATACCCCACGGTGAAATCCTTTGCCGGGCATAAACTCAGGCACACGCGCGAGGCTCGCGCGGTTGGTTGCCGACGACGGGCAGGACGTGGCCCGGCGAGATCAAATATCGTGCAGCCGAAGGAATTCACGCATCACCCGGTCGAATCGCGCCGGCTCTTCGATGAACGGCATGTGGGAACTGGACTCGAAGAATTCCAATCGCGAGCCCGCAATCCGGCCCTGCATTTCTCGCATGTGCTCAGGCGAACATTCGTCGAAACGGCCCACCACCAGCAAGGTCGGCACCGCGATGTCGGCCAACCGGTCGACGACGTCCCAGTCTCGAACATTCCCAACGATGCGAAAGTCGCTGGGCCCAAACATCGTCTCGAAGATCTCGGTTCCCATGTTGGCGAATGCTTCCGTGAGTTCCCGGGGCCAGGGGCGGGTGCGGCACAGATAAGTCTCGTTCCAGGTTCTGATCGCGGCCTGGTATTCGGCGGAATGGGTGGTGCCGGCCGCCTCGTGACGGTCAATTGCCGAGCGAGTTGCCACGTCCAAGCACGACTTCAAGCTGACCAGACTGGCCGAAAATTCGGGTATCGAAGCCGTGCTGTTCGCGATGGTCAGACTGACGGCGTCAGGCGCCTTGTCGAGCACGTACTGCTGTGCCAGCATCCCACCCCACGAATGGCTGAAGATGTGAAAGCGGGTAAGGGCAAGGGCTTCCGCCACGGTTGCCATCTCGGCCACTGAGCGGTTCATCGTCCAAAGGTCTACGTCTGACGGACATGCGGAATTTCCGCAACCGAGCTGGTCCCAGAAGATGACCTCCCGCTCATCAGACAACCGTCGCAGTGGGGCCAAGTAGTTGTGCGGCAAGCCCGGCCCACCGTGCACTACAAGCAGCGGACGACCAGGACCGCCACCAATCCGCTGGAACCAGACGCGTCCACCCGGGACCGCGATTGTCCCCTCCACTTGACCTCCGATTTCGGTTGACCAACAGACGCAGAATCGCACATTCGCCCCTTCGGGGGAGTGCGAGTTTGCGTCGCCTCGCCGGGCATGTCGGTCAGCGATGGCGCGGTCGAGACCAGACGGCCCGAGGCGGTTTGGGTGGATCGACAGTATCGGTCGCGCAGTTACCGGCGGACTCGGCTTCTGCTGGCCGGCCGGTCGGGTGTGCCCGTGCATACCGCTCTCGGCTTCACCGTGGCTGTGGCCGTGTGCACACCGGGTGAGACGCCCGGTTCGTGGTTGCGGCCAGCATCGTGCACCACAGCGCTGCGCCGGCCAACCGCGGTCGCTACCACGGAATCTGGTCGATGACCCCTGTAGTTGCTTCGGTGGTTGTGCCAATCATGGCTTCCTACGGCCCGATTCATGGTGCTCATCTCTTGGCCGCGGTGGTCGTGGGGTCGGCCGGTGCCGCGCTGTGCCTGCCGTTGGCGCGGGCCCTGCGCCGACCGACCCCCAGTGCAATGACGACGGATTGACGGTGCGGAGCCCGGGGATGTGCTGAGGGCACCAATGTGGTGAAAGTTGCACGCAAGCAGCACAATCGGAGCCCAGAATGGGCACTGGGCGCAGAACCCGAGCCGCAGAAGTAATGTGCTGGAGGGGTTACTGCAGCAACCACACCCCCGGGTGTCCTCCGATCGGGGGAAGGGGCTTTCGTCATCGTTTCAGGCCGATCGGAGGACGCCGGCACAGGTCAACGATCCTAACTTGAGTTAGTGACCACAGCGGCGGCCATCGCCCGCGAGGACCGGTTGCGTTACACCGGTCCGGAGCGCTGCTCGGGGGACGGACAAGTTCGAGCGGCCGGGGATCGCTATTCGACGGTGATCTGGCTGCTGGGCGGCAACTTGCTGGTGCGCTCGGCCGGATTCGGCTATCCGTTCCTAGCCTACCACGTGGCTGGACGAGGACATGGTGCGGGAGCGGTCGGCGCGGTCGTGGCGGCCTACGGCCTGGGTTGGGCGGTGGGGCAGCTGCTGTGTGGGTGGTTGGTGGACCGTGTCGGGGCGCGGGTGACGCTGGTATCCACCATGCTGGTGGCCGCCGCCGTGCTGGTGCTGATGGCCGGGCTACACACCGTGCCGGGATTGCTGGTTGGGGCCATGATCGCCGGCCTGGTTTGCGATGCCCCGCGTCCGGTGTTGGGTGCGGTGATCGCGGAGTTGGTTGCCGACCCACAGCGGCGGGCACAACTCGACGGCTGGCGATACGGTTGGGTGCTCAATATCGGTGCTGCGATCACCGGCGGGGTCGGCGGTGTGGTCGCGGGCTGGTTGGACACCCCGGTGTTGTACTGGATCAATGGCATCGGGTGTGCGATCTTCGCGGGGTTGGCAGGCCGCTGTATACCTGCCGATGTGTGCCGTAGGACCGAGTCCGGCCTTCGAGCTTGCACCGCCATGTCGAAAGTTGGCTATCGGCAGGCACTCTCGGACAAGCGCCTGGTCCTGTTGGCCGTCTCGGGTCTGGCAACGCTCACGACGCTGATGGGTTTCTTCGCGGCGGTACCGATGCTGATGAGCGCGAGTGGACTGGGTGTCGGGGCGTACGGCTGGGTGCAGTTGATCAACGCCCTAGCGGTTGTCGCGGTGACCCCGCTGTTGACGCCGTGGCTGAGCAAGCAGCTCGCACTTGGTCCACGGCCAGACATTCTGGCCGGCGCGGGAGTGTGGGTGACTCTTTGTATGGCGGCTGCCGGGCTCGCCCGCACCACGGTCGGTTTCAGTGTGGCCGCGGCTGCCTGCTCGCCGGGCGAGATTGCCTGGTTCGTGGTTGCCGCCGGCATCGTGCACCGGATCGCCCCTCCCGCGCACGGTGGGCGCTACCACGGGATCTGGTCGATGGCCGTCGCGGCGTCGTCGGTGGCCGCGCCTATCCTGGCTGCTTTCAACCTGGCTAATGGTGGGCGCCTAGTGCTGGCGGCCACCACGGTGACGGTTGGTTTCTTCGGGGCCGCTTTGTGCTTGCCGCTGGCTCGTGTTCTGGCAGCTGCCAGTTGCGGTCCGTTGAGCAGCAAGGAGCCGTCGCGTGACTCGTACCAGTGAAGGGTTGGCTGCGTTCGTGGTCGATCAGCTGGAGGAGCTGTATCGCCGGATGTGGGTGTTGCGACTGCTCGATATGGCGTTGGAGCAGTTGCGCATCGAAGGCCTGATCAACGGGCCGCTGCAGGGTGGCTTCGGCCAGGAAGCAGTAAGTGTCGGTGCCGCGGCGGCGCTGGGCGAAGGCGATGTCATCATCACCACCCATCGTCCGCATGCCCAACACGTTGGTACTGACGCTCCGCTGGGCCCGGTGATCGCCGACATGCTGGGTGCGACCGCAGGCGATCTAGAAGGCGCTGACGAGGATGCGCACATTGCCGATCCTCGGGCCGGGCTACCGGCTGCAATACGCGTGGTCAAGCAATCGCCGCTGTTGGCTATCGGACACGCCTACGCCCTGTGGCTGCGCGACACCGGACGGGTCACACTCTGCGTGACCCAAGACTGTGATGTTGATGCCGATGCCTTCAACGAGGCCGCGGACCTAGCGGCCGTGTGGCAACTTCCGGTGGTGATTCTCGTCGAAAACATTCGTGGTGCCCTAAGTGTGCACCTGGACAGGTACACGCACGAGCCTCGGGTTTATCGCCGGGCTGTGGCCTACGGAATGCCGGGGGTATCGGTGGACGGCAACGACGTCGAAGCGGTCCGTGACTGTGTGGCCAACGCGGTGGTTCGGGCTCGCGCTGGTGGCGGCCCCACGCTGGTCCAAGCCATCACCTACCGCACCACCGATTTCTCTGGATCTGACCGCGGCGGCTATCGCGACCTGGCCGGATCCGAGCAGTTTCTGGATCCGCTGATCTTCGCGAGAAGGCGGCTGATTGCTGCTGGCACGACCCGCGGTCGGCTCGACGAGCAGGAGCGGGCGGCATGCCAACAGGTGGCCGATGCCGTGGCGTTCGCCAAGGCCAGGGCGCGGCCCAACGGCGGTGGGCCAATCAGCCGACCAACATCCGGCTGGCACCAACAACCAAAGACCCGGTTCTGAGGCCTAGATGTACGTTGGCCGCGGACAACGCGGTCGGTACATGCCGTCGCGCCGCGGCCCCAGCTAGTCGAGCAGCCTCTGCCGCATCGCCTCGGCGACCGCGGCAGCTCGGTCGCTGACGCCGAGCTTCTCGTACAACCGTTGCACGTGGGTCTTTACCGTCGACGGCGCCACATATAGCTCGGCTGCGATCGCGGGGATGCTTTGACCGCACGCAATGCGATTGAGCACCTCGCGCTCGCGCGCGCTGAGCACCGGGGCCACGGGTGCCGCGCGCTGGCGAATCTCCCCGGCGAGGCCCCCGACCAGCGAGGGCGCCACCACGTCGCGGCCCTTCGCGCAATCGAGCACCGCCTTGACGATCTCGGTGCGAGTCGAATCCTTGAGCAGGAATCCGGCGGCGCCCTGTTGGAGTGCCTGGTAGACGATCGCCGGCTCGTCGTGCGCGGAAATAAGCAGCACCCGGGTTGGCAACTCGTAGCTGCGCACCGCCGCCGCAACCTGCGCGCCGTCCATGCCGGGCATGCGGTAGTCCAGCAATGCGACGTCGGGCAAATGGGCCTTGATCAACTCCAGGGCCGCGGCGCCGTCGTCGGCCTCGCCGACCACGTTCACCGAGCCACTCAACGAAAGCGCTCGCACAACGCCCTCGCGAAATAACGGGTGGTCGTCGCCGACCACCACGCGCACTTTCTCCGGCTGCGGATTGCTCATGGCGCGCCGACCATGGCGATGAGTTTAGCTGCTCGTCGGCAACCAGCCGCTGGCAGTCGCTGGACATTGATTTGCACTCCGACGTGCCCAGCTACGGCAACCTCGGACGTTTGGGCGGTCGCCATGAGTACGGTGTCCTAGTGGCAATGACCAGCTCGGCGGAACTGGACCGGGTTCGTTGGGCGCACCAGTTGCGCTCCTACCGAATTGCTTCGGTATTGCGGATCGGTGTCGTGGGGCTCATGGTCGCCGCGATGGTCGTTGGAACCAGCCGGTCCGAATGGCCACAGCAAATCGTGTTGATCGGCGTCTACGCGGTCGCTGCATTGTGGGCTCTGCTGTTAGCGTATTCGGCGTCCCGGCGATTCTTCGCTTTGCGACGCTTTCGCAGTATGGGCCGGTTGGAGCCATTTGCTTTCACCGCCGTCGACGTTTTGATATTGACGGGCTTTCAGCTGCTGTCCACCGACGGGATCTATCCGCTGCTGATCATGATCCTGCTGCCGGTCCTGGTGGGCCTTGACGTGTCGACGCGACGGGCGGCGGTGGTGCTGGCCTGTACGCTAGTCGGATTCGCAGTCGCGGTGCTGGGAGACCCCGTGATGCTGCGCGCGATTGGATGGCCCGAGACAATATTTCGGTTCGCGCTCTATGCGTTCCTGTGCGCCACGGCCTTGATGGTGGTTCGCATCGAGGAGCGGCATACCCGTTCGGTTGCCGGCCTGAGTGCGTTGCGGGCGGAACTGCTTGCCCAGACGATGACGGCCTCGGAGGTGCTGCAGCGGCGGATTGCGGAAGCCATTCACGATGGACCGCTGCAAGACGTGCTGGCCGCGCGTCAGGAGCTCATCGAGTTGGATGCCGTAACCCCCGGCGACGAGCGCGTCGGACGCGCGTTGGCCGGACTGCAGAGCGCGTCGGAGCGGCTGCGGCAGGCCACCTTCGAGCTGCATCCGGCAGTGCTTGAGCAAGTTGGGTTGGGGCCGGCGGTAAAACAGTTGGCGGCCTCTACCGCTCAGCGTTCGGGTATCAAGATCTCCACCGATATTGATTACCCAATACGTAGTGGGATCGACCCCATCGTTTTCGGTGTGGTTCGCGAACTGCTGTCCAACGTCGTGCGGCATTCCGGAGCTACCACCGCCTCGGTCAGGCTCGGAATCACCGACGAAAAATGCGTTTTGGATGTGGCCGACGATGGCGTGGGGGTCACCGGTGACACTATGGCGCGCCGCCTGGGTGAGGGACACATCGGTCTGGCTTCGCATCGGGCTCGGGTGGATGCCGCCGGCGGAGTTTTGGTTTTCCTGGCCACCCCCAGGGGGACCCATGTCTGCGTGGAACTACCACTGAAACGGTGAATGGCCGTTGTTGCCGGTCAACCGATGTGCCGGTGGCAGCGACGTGACCCCCGCGCAGGTCGAAAGCCTTGCTGGATCGATGGTTCCGCCGGTGCCCGCCATGGGCCCGGCCGGTCACGCCGGCCAGTCCGCAACCGGCTGTCCAGGGCCATCTCACGGGCAACGTCCTGGGAGGCGCTGGCAGCGGCCCGGTTCAGCCCACAAGCCGCCTGTCACAGAATGTAGTCCAGGCGGGTCGCCATTCCGGCGACCTGGTGATAGTTGTTGTGGCAGTGCATCACCCACACGCCAGGATTGTCGGCGACCAGGACGGCGCGCATCTTCTGCTTGGGCAGCACTATCACGGTGTCCTTGCGGGCGCCGGGGCTGCCGTCGGCCTTGATCATCTGAAAGGTATGGCCGTGTAGGTGGATTGGGTGATACATCATGGTGGTGTTATCGAACATCAGGGTTGGCCGTTGGCCTAGCCGCACGTGCAGTGGATTGGTCGTGCTGTAGGGTTCCCCGTTGATTGTCCAGTCGTACTTGGCCATGGTGCCGCCCAAGGTGACCGGGAGGTCGTGGGTGGGTTCGGGCCGGCCCAGGTTGGCAGTCGTTGCGGCGGTGAACATTTCCACGGTACCCACTCGCCAGTTGAGTTCATCCGGCCGAAACTGCGGGTCGGGTGGGCTGCCGGCGCCGGTAGACAGCAGCGCACGCGCCAGCGCGTTCTTGCCTTCCGCGAGTGCGACCAGGGGAAAGACGCCGCCAGCGGCGGTCACCATGACGTCGTAGCGTTCGGCCATGCCGATCAGCAGAGCGTCGACTTCGGTGGGAATCACTGGGTAACCGTCGGTGTGGGTGACCGTCATCGAATGCCCGGCCAGCGCGATGCGGAACGCGGTGTCGGCGGCGCTGTTGATGATGCGGATCCGGATTCGCTGGCCAGGCTTGGCCTTAAAAGACGTGGCCGCCACGGGGATTCGCCCGTTGATCAGATAGTACGGGTAGGCGATGTCCCCTCCGTCGCCGCCGAGCAGGTTGCTGTCAACGCCTTCGCCTTCGGGCATACCTGTTGTGTTTTGCATGGTGGGTTTGTTCGGGTCGGTCAGCTCGCCGTAGAGCTGTTGCGGGGACTTCCCGATGCCGTCCGTCCAATCGTCGAGGATGATGATCCATTCGGCGTCGTAGTGGCCTGGCTCAGTCGGATCGTCGACGACGACAGGCAGATATAGGCCGTGGTCGCCTTGAAGACCGACGTGCGGATGGGCCCAGTAGGTGCCCGGATCCGGCACGGAGAACCGGTACGTAAAGTCACCGCCGGGGCCGATGTTCGCAGTCGCGGGCTCGGTGCCATCCATATCGTTGCGCAGCGCGATGCCGTGCCAATGCACCGACGTCGGATCACCCAGACGGTTGGTCACCGAGACGACAATCTCATCCCCGACGGTGGCCCGGATCAGTGGTCCGGGGATGGTGTTGCCGTAGGTCAGCGTGCTGACGATCGGCCCACCCAGGTCGATCCTCGCCGGCTGGGGGGTCAGCGTGGCGGTAACCGTTCGCCCACTGTGCGGCCGGGCCGCCTCGGCCGCGTCGATTGCAGCGGTCATCCCGGCGGCGCCGGATGCCGTGGGCTTCGAGGCGCAAGCGGCTAGCGCAAAGCCGCTGGCGATGCCGGCGCCGAGGAAGCCGCGCCGGCTGAACCGCCTCTTGTCGAAGGCGTTACCGCTCGTGGCCAGCTCGGGCATCGATCGCTCCTCGTCTGGATTTGGTCTCGCTCTTCGTACCCTGCCCAGACATCGGGCAGTACGCAACGGTTGATGATCACCACGCCATCATCCGCCCTTACACCCTACCCCTATAGGGTATATAGTGGGCCACGTGGAAAGCGGGCACGTGGTGTGGATGCGATCGGCGATTGTCGCGGTCGCGCTGGGGGTGACGGTAGCCGCCGTCGCCGCTGCATGCTGGCTCCCCCAGCTCCACCGTCATGTGGCTCACCCAAACCACCCGTTGACGACGTCCGTAGGTAGCGAATTCGTCATCAACACCGACCACGGGCACCTGGTGGACAACTCGATGCCACCGTGCCCGGAACGGCTCGCGACGGCGGTGCTGCCGCGCTCCGCCACTCCGGTGTTACTACCAGACGTCGTGGCGGCTGCGCCCGGCATGACAGCCGCGCTTACCGACCCCGTCGCGCCGGCCGCGCGCGGTCCGCCGGCGGCGCAGGGATCCGTTCGCACCGGTCAAGACCTGTTGACCCGGTTCTGCCTGGCTCGTCGCTGAGGGGTCAGCGCCAGGCGGTGGTGGCCATTCGCCATCGCCGGTGACCGCTGACCCCCATCCAGTGCCGCGTGTGACTTCCGGCCCCGATGCAGAAGCGACGATCACTATGAACAACAACCTGCCGCTGGCAAATCCGGTAAACCCAACAAGCATCACCTCCAACCCGCAGATACTCCTGGCCAACCGGGCGCACCGCACCTTGGTGAGGTCGCGGCAGACCCGCGACCGGTACCGCCTCCTCCCGGAGGGATATCAAGTCACTCCTGGCCGGAATCGCCACCCGGGCACCATGGTTGGCAATACCCCGGTGCTTTGGATACCTGAGCTGTCGGGGACCTCAGACCCTGACCGTGGATTTTGGGCCAAGCTAGAAGGATTCAATCCCGGGGGTATGAAAGACCGCCCCGCGCTGTACATGGTCGAATGCGCGCGCGCCCGGGGCGATATCGCGCCCGGTGCCGCGATAGTCGAATCAACCGGTGGCACTCTGGGATTGGGCCTAGCCCTCGCTGGTAAGGTGTACCGGCACCCGGTCACCCTGGTCACCGACCCGGGGCTGGAACCCATCATCGCGCGCATGCTGACCGCCTACGGCGCCGGCGTCGATATGGTGACGCAGCCGCACCCGGTCGGCGGATGGCAACAGGCGCGCAAGGACCGGGTTGCGCAGCTGATGGCCGAATACCCCGGCGCGTGGAATCCGAACCAGTACGGCAACCCCGACAACGTCGGCGCCTACCGGTCGTTGGCGCTGGAGCTGGTCGCTCAGCTTGGCCGGATCGATGTCCTGGTGTGCTCGGTGGGGACGGGTGGACATTCAGCAGGTGTCGCCCGAGTGCTACGGGAGTTCAACCCGGACATGCGGTTGATCGGCGTGGACACCATCGGGTCCACGATCTTTGGGCAGCCCGCGTCGAACAGGCTGATGCGCGGGCTGGGCTCGAGTATTTATCCGCGCAATGTCGATTACCGTGCATTCGACGAAGTGCACTGGGTTGCTCCCCCCGAAGCCGTCTGGGCGTGCCGCTCCCTGGCCGCAACCCACTACGCCAGCGGCGGCTGGAGCGTCGGGGCGGTCGCCCTGGTAGCCGGCTGGGCAGCACGCAACTTGCCGGCGGACACCACGATTGCCGCGGTCTTTCCCGACGGCCCACAACGCTACTTCGACACCATCTACAACGACGCGTACTGCAACGAACACGAACTGCTAGGCGGACAACCTCCCACCGAGCCCGACGAGATTGCCTCGCCGCTAGACGCCGTCGTCACCCGATGGACACGCAGCACCACGGTGATCGATCCAACCCAGGTGGTGTCGTAATGGGAGCGCGCGCTATATTCCGCGGGTTCAACCGCCCGAGCCGGGTGTTGATGATCAACCAGTTCGGCATCAACATCGGCTTCTACATGCTGATGCCGTACCTGGCCGACTACCTAGCCGGGCCACTGGGGCTAGCCGCGTGGGCGGTGGGTCTGGTGATGGGCGTGCGCAATTTCTCCCAGCAGGGCATGTTCTTCGTGGGTGGCACGCTGGCCGATCGGTTCGGCTACAAGCCACTGATCATCGCCGGATGTCTGATCCGCACCGGCGGGTTTGCCTTGCTGGTGGTCGCCCAGTCGCTGCCCAGTGTGCTGATCGCCGCGGCTGCCACGGGCTTTGCCGGCGCGCTGTTCAATCCCGCGGTGCGCGGCTATCTCGCGGCCGAAGCCGGGGAACGCAAGATCGAAGCGTTCGCGATGTTCAACGTCTTCTACCAGTCGGGGATCCTGCTCGGCCCGCTGGTTGGATTAGTATTGCTGGCGCTGGATTTCCGGATCACGGTGCTGGCCGCCGCCGGTGTGTTCGGCCTACTCACCGTCGCGCAGCTGGTCGCACTGCCCCAACACCGGGCCGACTCGGAGCGCGAAAAAACATCGATCCTGCAGGACTGGCGGGTCGTCGTTCGCAACCGTCCGTTTCTGACGTTAGCCGCCGCCATGACCGGATGCTATGCGCTGTCGTTCCAGATCTATCTGGCTCTGCCCATGCAGGCGTCGATCCTCATGCCACGCAACCAATATCTCTTGATTGCGGCGATGTTCGCGGTATCGGGTCTGGTCGCCGTCGGCGGGCAGCTGCGCATCACCCGCTGGTTCGCCGTCAGATGGGGGGCCGAGCGCAGCCTGGTAGTCGGCGCGACGATTTTGGCGGCCTCGTTCATCCCGGTTGCAGTCATCCCAAACGGCCAGCGGTTCGGCGTCGCCGTTGCGGTCATGGCATTGGTGCTGTCGGCGAGTCTGCTGGCGGTTGCCTCGGCAGCGTTGTTTCCTTTCGAAATGCGTGCCGTGGTCGCACTGTCGGGCGACCGGCTGGTGGCGACCCACTACGGGTTCTACAGCACCATCGTGGGCGTCGGAGTCCTCGTCGGAAATCTGGCGATCGGATCGCTCATGAGCGCCGCGCGCCGCTTAAATACCGATGAAATTGTTTGGGGCGGATTGATTCTGGTGGGCATCGTTGCGGTGGCCGGGCTCCGTCGGTTGGACACATTCACCTCGGGTTCCCAGAACATGACCGGTCGGTGGGCTGCACCCCGGTGACCCGCGATCCACACAGCCCGGACTGCGGGCGCGAGGGCAGCTACCGCGACACCATCACCCGCCCGTTGACCGACCTACCGGTGGCCGGCTATCCGTTGGTGCCGCGGGTCGCGTCGCCCCGCTACCGGTGCACAACGCCGCAGTGCGGGCGTGCGGTATTCAATCAGGATCTCGCTAACGTCGACCAGTACCTCGTTGTCAATCAACTGGCGCACCAACTCATCGACGGTTCTTCCCTCATACCCGATGCTGACAAGAGATGGGATGCGCGACGACATGCCGACATGACGCACCATCTGACATCGAGCCTTAAGGAAAATCAAAGCTAATGCCGCCACCCCTCGGCGGCCTGTTCGTCGAAGGTGCGGTCAATGCGCTCGAACCTGCGGCGGATCGAAGCGCGCGAGGCCGCATGCGGAAGGACGTAGAGGCGGTTGGCCAGAATCGCATCGGCTGTTAGCTGGGCGATATCGTCGACGCCCAGGTTGTCGTCCTGCAGGGGGAGTGGACCGGGCGATCCCGTCGTTGAGGACTGCGCGCAAGCCGCGCCTCGGATTCGTTCAGAGTTGGCAACCAGATTGGTTTCGACGACCATCGGGCAGAGCACCGACACCCCAATGCCGTCGGCGGTGACCTCGCGGGCCAGCGTCTCCGCCAGACCGACAACCCCGTACTTGGCAACGCCGTATGCGCCGAGTCCGGCATTGGGCACCAGCCCGGCAAAGGACGCGGTGAACACCACATGCCCGCCCGTGCCCTGCTCAAGCAACCTCGGCAGGAACGCTTCGACCGTATGGATCGAGCCCCACAGGTCGACGTCGATCACCCAACGCCAGTCGTCGTGCGTCATCTCCACGATCGGACCGCCGACAACGATGCCGGCGTTGCTGAATACGACATCGACGTGGCCGAGCAGGCGGAAAGCCTCGTCCGCGAGGTGAGTGACCTCTTCTCGATGCCGGACGTCGCACATCACGCTGTGCACATCGAACCCCTCGGCACGCAGGTGGTTCACCGCCTGCCGAAGTCCCGGCTTGTCAACGTCCCCTAGCACGACTCTGGCTCCGCGGCGGGCGAACTCGGTGCCGGTAGCCAACCCGATGCCACTGGCACCGCCAGTGATGACCGCACCGCGCCCGGGAAACCCGTCCACAGCACGCAACCCTATTTCAGGCAGTCACCCGCGTCGACTGCGCCGGGCGAGCGTGATTCTGGCGACGCCACAGCGGCATGTTGCGTCGCGGTGTTCACAATCGGTTACAGCTGCGCTAGTCGCGGCGCAGATTCATGGTTGATCCGCAGGTGCAGTGTCGTGCAAGGTTGTCTCGACGATCCAGGTGCCACTGTGGAGGCAATCGATGACGACGGATGGCCGCACACCGGCGATCCTTGCAGCCCGAATTCGGCGGCCTCCGGCAAATATGGTGAAAGACCAGCTTCGGTGAGTACCGGCGACATTCATTCGTTGGTGATCGCTTCGGACTATCGGGTCCCTGATCCCGGTAGAGTGTGGCCGCTGCTGCAGCGCAACAAATCGGCTCTGGCCGACATCGGCGCACACCACGTTCTGATCTACGCGTCAACGCACGACTCTGGCCGTGTGCTGGTAATGATCGGAGTACGCAGTCGTGAGCCGATCGTGGAATTGCTCCGCTCACGGGTCTTCTTCGACTGGTTCGACGCCATGGGCGTCGACGATATCCCGGCGGTCTTCGCCGGCGAGATCGTCGACCGATTTGTCGCGGCGCCTACTACGACTCAGTCCACTCCACGGGTTCCTGGCGTTGTGGTGGCCGCGTTCGCGTCGGTGAACAACGTGTCCAACCTGACCGCCGAGGTCCGTTCTGCGATAGCCAGGTTTACCGCCGCGGGGATTCGAAAGACCTGGGTTTTCCAGGCTTTCGACGATGCGCACGAGGTTTTGATCCTGCAGGAGTTTGCCGATGAGGCGGGCGCGCGGCAGTGGATCGAGCATCCCGACGCCGCCGCCGAATGGATGAGCGGGGCGGGAGTGGGAGCCTACCCACCGCTGTTCGTCGGCCGGTTCTTCGACATGATGCGGATCGAGGCGCTGCAGTGAGCGCATCGCTGGGCACTCGGCCCGGCCCGGGTCAGCGACCTCACTGCGGCGCCATGGATCCCACGAGTTGGCCAAGCAGGCGGGGGATCTCGAGCCGCGGCAACACCACCTCGACGAGCACCATCCGGTCCCGCCGTGCTGCGGCGACGGTGAGGGCGTCGTCGAGTTGGCCATAGGTTTGGGCACGGAACGCGAGGTGATTGGTCACACCCAGCGCGCTGGGAAGCTCGGTCCAATTCCAGCTCACGATGTCGTTGTACGGGGCCGTCTCGCCGTGGATGGCCCGTTCGACCGTGTAACCATCGTTGTTGACCACCACGATGACCGGGGACAGCCCTTCGCGGGAGAACGTGCCGAGTTCCTGCACGGTCAATTGTGCGGCCCCGTCGCCGATCAACAGCACCGTACGGCGGTCCGGATGCGCAACCGCGGCCCCGACTGCCGCGGGCAGCGTGTAACCGATTGAGCCCCACAAGGGTTGGCCGATAAAGGTCACTCCTTGCGGCAACCGGTGGTCCGCCATGCCGTAGAACGACGTCCCCTGGTCGGCGAGCACCACGTTTCCGGGTGTGAGCGCTGAGCAAACCCGGTCCCACACCATCTGCTGGGTGAGCGGCTCATCGCGCGCCGGCATCGCCGGCGGCGGTTCGGCGGGCGGCGGTACCACCGGCGGCGAACTGATTCCGCGCCCGGTCAGGATGGTGGCCAGCGCCTGCAGCGCGGCACTCATTTCCAGTGGTGCGAACACCTGGTCGGCCACGCTGCTCTGGTATTGCCCGATGTCGATGGTCCGGGCCGGGTCGATCCGCTGGCTGAAGAAGCCGCTGACCATGTCGGTGAACACCACTCCGGCGGTCACCAGCACCGGCGCCCCTTCGATCGCGGCGCGCACCCGTTCGGCGCTGGCCGCGCCGGCGTAGATTCCCAGGAAGTTCGGCGAGCTCTCGTCGAGCAGGCTCTTCCCCCACATCAACGTGGCGTGCGGCACCACGTCGGCGGCCAACAGCGCCTCGAGTTCTTTGACGGCCTGCAGGCGATGAACCAACAGATCGGCGAGCACCGTCAACTGGTGGTCGGCAATGAGTTCGATGGCGGCCTTGGTGAACAGCGACAGCGCGCGCGGGCTGGTGCCGCCGGGGTAGCGGGGCAACGGCGCAGCGGGCGGTTCAGTGGGGAAGCGTGCTACGTCGCTGGACAGCAATATATATCCTGGACGCTTCTGCTCCCGTACCTCGGACAGCACCCGATCTATTTCTCTACCGGCCGTTGCCGGCATGAGATTGGCTTGGGCACAGGTGATTTCACGGCTGATCCGGAGAAAGTGCTCGAAGTCGCCGTCGCCGAGGGAATGATGCAATGCCCGGCGAGTGCCCTGGGCGTCTTTGGTCGGGCCGCCAACAATGTGCACCACTGGCACATGCTCGGCGTAACTGCCCGCGATCGCATTGGTCACCGAGAGCTCGCCGACCCCGAATGTCGTTACCACCGCTGACATCCCACGCAGCCGCCCGTACCCGTCGGCGGCATACCCGGCATTCAGTTCGTTGGCGCTGCCCACCCACCGGATGGTCGGGTGGGCCACGATGTGGTCGAGGAATTGCAGGTTGTAGTCGCCGGGAACGCCGAAGATCTCAGAGACGCCGAGTTCGGCGAGCCGGTCGAGTAGGTAGTCGCCGACGGTGTAGACGGGATCGCTGCAGGCATCGCTCTTCTGGGGTGTCACGAAGACGACCGTACGCCGGATTGCGGCTATTCCCGACTGGACGCCGATTCGCTATCGTGCGGCCATGGCCATCAAGGAGTCGCGCGACATAGTTATCGAAGCAAGTCCCGAGGAGATCCTGGATGTCATTGCCGACTTCGAAGCGATGACCGAATGGTCGCCAGCCCATCAGAGCGTCGAAATACTCGAGACCGGAGACGACGGGCGGCCCAGCAAGGTGAAGATGAAAGTCAAGACCGCCGGCATCACCGACGAGCAGGTGGTGGCCTATAGCTGGACCGACAGATCAGTGCGGTGGACGCTGGTCAGCTCCACCCAGCAGCGCTCGCAGGATGGAAAGTACGAGTTGACACCCAAGGGCGACAACACCCTGGTCCAGTTTGAGATCACCGTCGACCCGCAGGTGCCACTGCCCGGCTTCGTGCTGAAACGTGCGATCAAAGGGACGATCGACACGGCCACCGAGGCGTTGCGCAGCCAGGTGTTGAAAGTGAAGAAGGGTCAATAGTCGCGGTGACGACCGGGGGGCCCCTGGCCGGGGTGAAGGTCATCGAACTCGGTGGTATCGGACCGGGGCCGCACGCCGGGATGGTGCTCGCCGACCTGGGTGCTGACGTGGTGCGGGTGCGCCGCCCGGGTGGCCTGACGATGCCGTCCGAAGACCGCGACCTGCTGCACCGTGGGAAGCGGATCGTCGACCTGGACGTCAAAACGCAACCGCAGGCGATGCTGGAGCTGGCCGCCAAGGCCGATGTGCTGCTGGACTGTTTCCGGCCCGGCACTTGCGAGCGCCTCGGCATCGGACCCGACGACTGTGCGTCGGTCAATCCGCGACTGATCTTCGCCCGCATTACCGGTTGGGGACAGGATGGCCCGTTGGCCTCGACGGCGGGTCACGACATCAACTACCTGTCGCAGACCGGTGCGCTGGCGGCGTTTGGCTACGCCGACCGGCCTCCGATGCCGCCGCTAAACCTGGTTGCCGACTTCGGCGGCGGCTCGATGCTGGTGCTGCTGGGCATTGTGGTGGCCCTCTACGAACGGGAACGTTCGGGTGTGGGTCAGGTCGTCGATGCTGCGATGGTCGACGGGGTTAGCGTGTTGGCGCAGATGATGTGGACCATGAAGGGGATTGGCAGCCTGCGCGACCAGCGCGAATCTTTCCTGCTCGACGGCGGCGCCCCGTTCTACCGCTGCTACGAAACGTCCGACGGCAAGTACATGGCCGTTGGGGCAATCGAGCCGCAGTTCTTCGCGGCGTTGCTGAGCGGGCTCGGCTTGTCGGCCGCTGACGTGCCGACTCAGCTCGATGTGGCCGGCTACCCGCAGATGTATGACATCTTCGCCGAGCGATTTGCCAGCCGAACCCGCGACGAGTGGACGCGGGTTTTCGCCGGCACTGACGCATGTGTTACGCCGGTGCTGGCGTGGAGCGAAGCCGCCAACAACGATCATTTGAAGGCACGATCGACGGTGATCACCGCCCATGGTGTCCAGCAGGCCGCGCCCGCTCCCCGATTTTCCCGGACACCGGCCGGGCCGGTCAGGCCGCCGCCGGCCGCAGCCACACCGATCGACGAAATCAACTGGTAACCACGGTGGCTGCCGAACACCGCCCACCAACGGCGCGGCGTTGCTAGCGTGAACGTCAGTGGCCGTAAAAGCATCGCGGGAATTTGTCATCGACGCGCCTTCCAGAAGTGGTGATGGAGGCGCTGGCAGATGTCGGCGTCCTGGCTTCGTGGTCACCGCTGCACAAACAGGTGGAAGTGATCGACTACTACCCGGATGGCCGGCCGCACCATGTGAGGGCAACCGTCAAGATTCTGGGGCTCGTCGACAAAGAGGTCCTCGAATATCACTGGGGCCCGGACTGGGTGTGCTGGGATGCCGATCAGACCTTCCAGCAACATGGACAGCACATCGAGTACACCGTGAAACCTGAGGGTGTCGATAGGGCCCGGGTGCGCTTCGACATCACCGTCGAGCCGGCGGGACCGATCCCCGGCTTCATCGTCAAGCGGGCAAGTGAGCATGTGTTGGATGCCGCGGCGAAAGGGCTGCAGAAGTTGATCGCGGGTGCCGGCGATCAAGGAAACGCGAAATCGTGACGATGTGACGGGTCCGCGTAGCGGATCGTGATTGCTAATTTGGTAGCAGTGGCTATCCGAGCATCGCGCGAAGTCGTCATCGAAGCGCCTCCGGAAGTGATCGTGGAGGCGCTCGCCGACATGGACGCTGTGCCGTCTTGGTCTTCAGTGCACAAACGGGTCGAAGTCGTCGACACTTACTCCGACGGTCGACCACATCACGTGAAGGTCACCATCAAGGTGGCGGGCATCGTCGACACGGAGTTACTGGAGTATCACTGGGGACCCGACTGGGTGGTGTGGGATGCCGCCAAGACCGCGCAGCAACACGGCCAGCACGGCGAGTACAACCTGCGCCGTGAGGATAACGACAAGACCCGAGTGCGATTCACCCTCACGGTCGAACCCTCGGCGCCCCTGCCGGCGTTTTGGGTCAACATTGCCCGCAAGAAGATCCTCCATGCGGCGACGGAAGGACTGCGAAAGCAGGTGGTGGGGCGCCGACGGTTCACGTCGGGCTAGGTAGCGGGTCGCTCGGCGAGCACGCTCAGTCGCCTGATTGCCTCGTCGAGGGTGTCGTCTCGTTTGCAGAAGGTGAAGCGCACCAGGTGGTTCCACACATCGGCTTGTTGTGAGGCCTGTCCTGCGGCGGGGTCGCAGAACGCCGACATCGGGATGGCGGCCACCCCGACTTTCTCCGGTAGCGCCGCACAGAATTCGGTGCTGTCGTCATAACCCAACGGGCGCGGGTCGGCGCATAGGAAGTACGTGCCGTAGCTGTCGTGCACTGCGAAGCCGATCTCCGTCAGGCCCGCTGCCAGCCGGTCGCGCCGGGCCCGCAACGAGTTCCGAAGGGCCGCCACCCAGGCGTCTTCGGTGTCTAGCGCGAGGGCGACCGCAGGCTGAAACGGTGCGCCGCCCACATAGCTCAGGTACTGTTTTGCGGCGCGCACCCCGGCGATGAGTTCGGCTGGGCCGCAAGCCCATCCGATTTTCCAGCCGGTGCAGTTGAACATCTTGGCCGCACTGGAAATGGTGATCGTGCGCTCGGCCATGCCGTCGAAACCCGCCAGCGGCAGGTGTCTGGCGTGGTCAAACACTAGGTGCTCGTACACCTCGTCGGTGATCACCACAAGGTTCGCCGCCACCGCGATCTCGGCGATGGCTGCGAGTTCCGTCGCGCTCAGCACCGCACCGGTCGGATTGTGCGGCGAGTTAATGATCAGCGCCCGAGTTCGCGGGGTCACCGCGCGTCGCAGCGCGTCGGCGTCTAGGGCGAAGCCGCGGCCATCGGGCACCAGCGGTACGGTCACGCGGTGGGCGCCGGCCATCGCCACCACCGGCGAGTAGGAGTCGTAGAACGGCTCGATCAGCAACACCTCCGAGCCCGGTTCGACCAGTCCGAGCACCGCTGCGGCGATGGCCTCGGTGGCTCCGACCGTGACCAGCACCTCGGTCTCGGGGTCGTAGTCGACGCCGAAATGGCGCCGCCGCTGGGCGGCGATGGCCCGCCGTAGCGGAGCGCTTCCAGGGCCGGGCGGGTACTGGTTGACGCCGCCGGCGATGGCGTCTTGGGCGGCCTGCAGCATCTTCGGCGGGCCGTCCTCGTCGGGAAAGCCCTGTCCCAGGTTGACCGCGCCGATACGGGTGGCCAGCGCGGACATTTCGGCGAACACCGTGGTCGCATACGGCCGCAGCCGCGACACCGTCATGGCGGTCGAGCCTATCCGGGCGACGATGCGCGCCGCAGCGATACCTTGCCCAACCAACAGGTTGGCCGGGGGCCCTGTTAGGGTGCCGGTACGGGACCTAGTCTTGAAGAAGGATCCAAACCCCCTTTTGTGGAATTTGTGGAACAGGAAATCGACATGTCCGAAGAAGCCTTCATCTACGAGGCCATCCGCACCCCGCGCGGCAAACAAAAGAACGGATCGTTGCACGAAGTCAAGCCATTGAGCCTGGTCGTCGGCCTGATCGACGAGCTGCGCAAGCGCCATCCCGACCTCGACGAGAACCTGATCAGCGACGTCATCTTGGGCTGCGTCTCACCGGTGGGCGACCAGGGCGGCGACATCGCCCGCGCCGCAGTGCTGGCATCGGGCATGCCGGTCACCTCCGGCGGTGTGCAGCTCAACCGGTTCTGCGCGTCCGGCCTGGAGGCCGTCAACACCGCCGCGCAGAAGGTGCGTTCGGGCTGGGATGACCTGGTGCTGGCCGGCGGCGTGGAGTCGATGAGCCGGGTGCCGATGGGCTCCGACGGCGGCGCTATGGGCCTGGACCCGGCGACCAACTACGACGTCATGTTCGTCCCGCAGAGCATCGGCGCCGACCTGATCGCCACCATCGAGGGCTTCTCCCGCGAAGACGTCGACGCCTACGCGCTACGCAGCCAGCAAAAGGCCGCCGAGGCGTGGTCGGGCGGCTACTTCGCCAAGTCGGTGGTGCCGGTGCGCGACCAGAACGGCCTGCTGATCCTCGATCATGACGAACACATGCGGCCGGACACCACCAAGGAGGGTCTGGCCAAGCTGAAGCCGGCCTTCGAAGGCCTGGCCGCGCTGGGCGGTTTCGACGACGTGGCGCTGCAGAAGTACCACTGGGTGGAAAAGATCAACCACGTACACACCGGCGGCAACAGCTCGGGGATCGTCGACGGTGCCGCGCTGGTGATGATCGGTTCCGCGGCCGCCGGCAAGTTGCAGGGCCTGACTCCGCGGGCGCGCATCGTCGCCACCGCCACCAGCGGCGCCGACCCGGTGATCATGCTCACCGGCCCCACCCCGGCCACCCGCAAGGTGCTCGACCGCGCCGGGCTGACCGTCGACGACATCGACCTGTTCGAGCTCAACGAGGCGTTCGCGTCGGTGGTGCTGAAGTTCCAGAAGGACCTCAACATTCCCGACGAGAAGCTCAACGTCAACGGTGGCGCCATCGCGATGGGCCACCCGCTGGGTGCCACCGGCGCGATGATCCTGGGCACCATGGTCGACGAACTGGAGCGCCGCAACGCCCGACGTGCACTCATCACGCTGTGCATCGGGGGCGGCATGGGTGTCGCGACGATCATCGAGAGGGTTTAACAGCATGCCAGACAACACAATCCAGTGGGACAAGGATGCCGACGGCATCGTCACGCTGACCATGGACGATCCCTCCGGGTCAACCAACGTGATGAACGAGGCCTACATCGAGTCGATGGGCAAGGCCGTCGATCGCCTTGTCGCCGAAAAGGATTCGATCACCGGAGTGGTAGTCGCCAGCGCGAAGAAAACCTTCTTCGCCGGCGGCGACGTCAAGACGATGATCCAGGCCAGGCCCGAGGACGCCGGCGATGTATTCAACACCGTCGAGACCATCAAGCGGCAGCTGCGCACCTTGGAGACATTGGGTAAGCCGGTCGTCGCGGCCATCAACGGGGCGGCGTTGGGCGGCGGCCTGGAGATCGCGCTGGCGTGTCATCACCGGATCGCCGCCGACGTCAAGGGCAGCCAGCTCGGTCTGCCGGAGGTGACGCTGGGTCTGCTGCCGGGTGGCGGTGGGGTGACCCGCACGGTACGGATGTTCGGCATCCAGAACGCGTTCGTGAGCGTGCTGGCGCAAGGTACCCGGTTCAAGCCGGCCAAGGCCAAGGAGATCGGTCTGGTCGACGAGCTGGTGGCAACGGTCGAGGAGCTGGTGCCCGCCGCCAAGGCTTGGATAAAGGAGGAGCTCAAGGCCAACCCCGACGGTGCCGGGGTGCAGCCGTGGGACAAGAAGGGCTACAAGATGCCCGGCGGCACCCCGTCGTCGCCGGGTCTGGCGGCGATTTTGCCGTCGTTCCCGTCGAACCTGCGCAAGCAGCTCAAGGGTGCCCCGATGCCGGCGCCGCGGGCCATCCTGGCCGCCGCGGTCGAGGGGGCACAGGTCGATTTCGACACCGCCAGCCGCATCGAGAGCCGCTACTTCGCGTCGTTGGTCACCGGCCAGGTCGCCAAGAACATGATGCAGGCGTTCTTCTTCGACCTGCAGGCCATCAATGCCGGCGGGTCTCGGCCCGAAGGCATCGGCAAGACCCCGATCAAGAGGATCGGTGTGCTGGGTGCGGGCATGATGGGCGCCGGCATCGCCTACGTCTCTGCCAAGGCCGGCTATGAGGTGGTACTCAAAGATGTCAGCCTTGAGGCCGCCGCTAAAGGCAAGGGCTACTCCGAAAAGCTGGAGGCCAAGGCGCTGGAGCGGGGCCGCACCACACAGGAGCGCAGCGACGCCCTGCTGGCGCGCATCACCCCGACCGCCGACGCCGCCGATTTCAAGGGCGTTGATTTCGTGATCGAGGCGGTTTTTGAAAACCAGGAGCTCAAGCACAAGGTGTTCGGCGAGATCGAAGACATCGTCGAGCCCAACGCGATCCTGGGATCCAACACCTCGACGCTGCCGATCACCGGTCTGGCGACCGGCGTCAAGCGGCAGGAAGACTTTATCGGGATCCACTTCTTCTCGCCGGTCGACAAGATGCCGCTGGTGGAGATCATCAAGGGCGAGAAGACTTCTGACGAGGCCCTGGCCCGGGTGTTCGACTACACCTTGGCCATCGGCAAGACCCCGATCGTGGTCAACGACAGCCGCGGCTTTTTCACCTCGCGGGTCATCGGCACGTTCGTCAACGAGGCGCTGGCGATGCTCGGTGAGGGTGTCGAGCCGGCTTCTATCGAGCAGGCGGGGTCGCAGGCCGGGTATCCGGCGCCGCCGCTGCAGCTGTCCGACGAGCTCAACTTGGAGCTGATGCACAAGATCGCCGTCGCCACCCGTAAGGGTGTTGAGGACGCCGGCGGCACGTACCAGCCGCATCCGGCGGAGGCCGTGGTGGAGAAGATGATCGAGCTCGGCCGGTCCGGCCGGCTGAAGGGCGCGGGCTTCTACGAGTACGCCGACGGCAAGCGATCCGGGTTGTGGCCCGGCTTGCGCGAGACGTTCAAGTCGGGCTCGTCGCAGCCGCCGCTGCAGGACATGATCGACCGCATGCTGTTCGCCGAGGCGCTGGAAACCCAGAAGTGCCTCGACGAGGGGGTGCTGACGTCGACGGCCGACGCCAACATCGGCTCGATCATGGGCATCGGCTTCCCGCCGTGGACAGGTGGCAGTGCCCAGTTCATCGTCGGCTACTCCGGCCCGGCCGGTACCGGTAAGGCGGCTTTCGTGGCCCGGGCCCGCGAGCTGGCGGCCGCCTACGGCGACCGCTTCCTGCCGCCGGAGTCGCTGCTAAGCTGAGCGCGAGCAGACGTAAAAGCCCCCGCACGCTCGGCGTGTCGGGGGCTTTTACGTCTGCTCGCGCAACCTAAATTGCCGGGCCCAGCAGGTCGTCGGCGTCGCGGATGATGTAACCGTAGCCCTGCTCAGCTAAAAACCGCTGCCGGTGTGCGGCGTACTCGGCATCCAGGCTGTCGCGGGCCACCACCGAGTAGAAGATGGCACCGCCCCCGTCGGCCTTGGGTCGCAATATCCGGCCGAGCCGTTGCGCCTCTTCCTGGCGTGAGCCGAATGTTCCCGAAACCTGTACCGCCACGGCGGCTTCCGGCAAGTCGATGGAGAAGTTAGCCACCTTGGACACCACGAGCGTAGCGACCTCGCCGCGGCGGAAGGCGTCGAACAGTGCCTCGCGTTCGCTGGTCCTTGTCGACCCCTGAATCACCGGAGCGCCGAGCTCGGCGCCCAGCTCGTCGAGCTGATCCAAGTACGCTCCGATGACCAGGGTCTGCTCATCCGGGTGCTTCGCCAGAATCGACTTGACCACAGCAATTTTGGTGTGCACCGTCGAGCAGATCCGGTAGCGTTCTTCGGGTTCGGCGGTGGCGTACATCATCCGCTCGCTGTCGGTCATCGTGACCCGGACTTCCACGCACTCAGCTGGCGCGATCCAGCCCTGCGCCTCAATGTCCTTCCACGGCGCGTCATAGCGCTTTGGTCCGATAAGGGAAAACACGTCGCCCTCGCGTCCGTCTTCACGGATCAACGTGGCGGTCAGCCCCAGCCGCCGTTTGGACTGCAGGTCAGCGGTCATCCGGAAGACCGGTGCCGGCAACAGGTGCACCTCGTCATAGATGATGAGCCCCCAGTCGCGGCTGTCGAACAGTTCCAGATGGCGGTACTCGCCCTTAGTGCGGCGGGTGATCATCTGGTATGTCGAGATGGTGACAGGTCGGATTTCCTTGCGTTCTCCCGAGAATTCGCCGATCTCATTCTCGGTGAGCGAGGTGCGCGCGACCAGCTCTCGTTTCCATTGCCGGGCCGCGACGATATTGGTGACCAGGATCAACGTCGTCGCGCCGGCTTTGGCCATTGCGGCCGCACCGACCAGCGTCTTGCCGGCCCCACATGGCAGCACCACCACCCCGGAGCCGCCCGCCCAGAACGAGTCCGCGGCCAGCCGCTGGTAATCGCGCAGCTGCCAGCCCTCCTGGTGCAGGCTGATCGGGTGCGCTTCACCATCGACGTAGCCGGCGAGATCCTCTGCGGGCCAACCGATCTTGAGCAGCAGCTGCTTGACCCGGCCGCGTTCGCTGGGGTGGACGACGACGGTGTCGTCATCGATGCGGGCGCCAAGCATCGGCGCGATCTTCTTGTTGCGCAGCACTTCCTCAAGCACCGCGCGGTCCAGGCTCACCAGCGTCAGGCCATGGGCCGGGTTCTTGACCAACTGCAGTCGTCCGTAGCGGGCCATGGTGTCGACGATGTCGACGAGCAAGGGTTGCGGCACCGCGTAGCGGGAGTAACTGACCAGCGCGTCGACGACTTGCTCGGCATCATGGCCGGCGGCGCGAGCATTCCACAGTGCCAGCGGTGTGATGCGGTAGGTGTGGACATGTTCGGGTGCACGTTCCAGCTCGGCGAACGGCGCGATGGCGGCGCGTGCAGCGCCGGCCAGTTCATGGTCGACTTCCAACAGCACCGTCTTATCGGACTGCACTATCAATGGTCCGTCAGTCAATGGCGCCGCTCCTCCTCATCGCTGCGCTCTGCATCGTCGCCGGCGGTAGTCAATGGCGCCGCTCCTCCTCATCGCTGCGCTCTGCATCGTCGCCGGCGGTAGTCAATGGCGCCGCTCCTCCTCATCGCTGCGCTCTGCATCGTCGCCGGCGCGGGGGTCATGGGCTCCATTATCGGTCGTGGGCCGACACCACCAACGTGATGCGGTGGATGGCGAAGTCACGCAGTCGCCCGGATGACGAGTCGAACGCCACCAGCTGGCCGCCCCGTAGCGTGATCGGTGCGACCACCCGCTGAGTGGCAACGCCGGCGGCATCGAGGTAGCTGATCACCAAGGTGGCCTGGTCCTTGGCCGCGCGCTGCAACAGCGACATGGTGACCGCCGGGTCGACGCGGACATTAGCGAACGGCGCTGCGGTCACCTCACGCAGCACGGCAACCACGGCTTTCAACGCCTCGCTATTGGGTCTCGGCGGCGGTCGGTATGGCCGGCGCCGTTGCGGTGTGGGCACCCGGGCGCCGCGGGTTCGCACGTCGACAACGGCTCCGGTGGAATCTTCGGCGGCCGGGGCAAAGCCCGCGCCGCGCAACGTGACGAGGACTTCGGATATCGGAGCGGGGGACACCGCCACCGTTGGGGCCAGGGCCCGCAGTGCCAGCCCGTCGGCTTCGGGCGCCGCCACGACCTGGGCCAGTAGCGTTGGGTCCTCGCACCGCACGAACGATGCGGCCATGCCGATCCGAAGCTGGCCGTGCCGGCGCGCGACATCGTCGATGAGATATGTAAGCCCTTGTGGTACAGGAGTTTTAGAACGATTTGCGAAGAATTCCTGCAACCAGTCGCGGGACTTGCCGACATCGAGGGCATGCCGGATCGACTGCTCGCTGACGCGGTACACCATCGCCGTGCCGGCCGATTCCACGGTGGCGACGGTGGTCAGGTCGTCGGCCAGTTCGCGCTGCAGCGGCCCTGGCACCACGACGGTCAGGTCGGCCTGCACCAGGAAGTGATCGATGGGCTTGGGCAGCGCCCGAGCCATCACGCCGACCGCGGCGGCAGGGGCAGTAGCTGGCTCTAAGGCCTCGTCCAACAGTGCGCGAGCAGGCGTGCTGATCGCCCCGCGCCCCACCAGACCCAGCGCATGGCCCTCTGTCAGCAGATCCGCGATAGGCGCAGGTTGCAATCGCCTGGCCCAACGTGGGCGGCGCCAGATCAGTGTCGCCGACGCCCGGGACGCATCGACGCCGGCGCCGGCGGGCAGCTCGGCGAGCATGCCTAGCAATAGCCGGCGATCCAGTGGGGCCGCCGTGGAGAACAGCGAATCCGACAGGGCGCCATAGGGTTTGGCGTCGGGTCCGCGGGTACCGATTAACGCCGGCCGGCCCGGAAGGTCAAGCCAGGCGCTGGCCAGCAAGTGCCAACGCTCGGCGGGTGACATCGTGGCGAATCGATCGGCGGCCACCGTTGGCGCCCAAAAAGGTCCGTCACTGTGGGGCGGTTCGGGATCGGGCATGCCGCTGGCGATCAGTCCAGCCGCGGCCGCAATCTCGAGGATTAGGCCCAGCCGCGGCTCGTCGATTCCCGTTGCCTTGGCCAGCCGCTTGAATTCACGAACCCCCAGTCCGCCGCTGCGTAGTTCGGCAACCGGTGTGGCGCCGAGGTTTTCGAGCAGTACGTCGACTTCACGCAGTAGGTCGATGACGGCTCCGGCCGCCGCAGCGTCGGCGTCGTCGGGTGTGGTGGTGGAAACTACCGGGTCCGGCGCGGTCAACTCCATCGGACCGGGTTGTTCGCCGCGCAGCACCTGCCCGACGTGGCGGGGCAAGATCACCGTTTCGGCATCGATTCGTCGCAGCAAGCCCATCGCCAGCAACCGCGGCACGGGTCGATCAGATGGCGCGCCGGGTGCGGCGTCGCGAGTGCGCCCCACGGGTGACCCTTGGAGCAATTTGTCCAGAACGTCACGCTGCGCGGGGTCGAGGCCGGCGATCAGGTCGGCGAGCTGATCCCCGGAACGCGAACTTCCCTCGAGGGTGACCTGGCCGGGATGCCACGGCAACGCCGTACCTGCGTCTGTCGCCACCCGGACTGCGGTCTCGCCCCAGGCCAGGGCACGTTGTTTAAGGTCAGCCAGCGCGCCAAGCACGTCGGCTTGGGCGGCGCGGTCGCCGATCACTGCCAGCAGCCGGACGATCGGCACCGGTGCGGTATCTGCCTGCAGCACCAGCAGTGCGTCGAACACCGCCAGCCGCAGGAAGTCGAGCTCGTCGGTGGCCGCCTTGACCGACTGGCGGGCCTGGGCACGGGCGGCCAGCGCGGCGATGCTGCCGGGTGGTGGCTGGGCAAGGTCGGGCCGCAGCTCCAACAGCTGGGTCAGCCGTTCATCGGGCAAGGCGGCCAGCCAGGACCCCAGCGGGATATCCGGGGTGTGTTCGGTCATTGCTGATCAGCGTAGGCCGGACCAGCCTTGTGGCGTGGGCGGGTGCAAGACCTGTCAGAATGGTTTCGTGGCTGACATTGCTGAAGGTAAGGCACGCAAGACCAGGTACGTGGACCATGGTTGGCCGACCACCGATCCAGACGACCATGCGGTGAGCGAACTCGTGACCGACCGCACGGGTGCGCTATCACCCTTCGGTGAATTGACGTTCCCGGTACCGTCCGACGACCTGCCCTACATCCACCCGGTGACCGTCATCAATCGGTAAGCCGCCAGGATGGCCAGGGCTTCTGGGGCATCCGACTACCGCTCGGGCGAGCTGTCGCACCAGGATGAGCGGGGGGCAGCGCACATGGTCGATATCACCGAGAAGGCAACCACGAAGCGAACAGCCGTTGCCGCGGGCATCTTACGTACCTCGGCGCAGGTGGTGGCGCTGATCTCGACTGGCGGGCTGCCCAAAGGGGATGCGCTGGCCACCGCGCGGGTGGCGGGCATTATGGCGGCCAAGCGCACCAGCGACCTGATCCCGCTGTGCCATCAACTCGCGCTTACCGGAGTCGACGTCGATTTCACCGTCGGCCAGTTGGATATCGAGATCACAGCGACGGTACGCAGTACCGACCGAACGGGCGTCGAGATGGAAGCGCTGACCGCTGTCAGCGTGGCCGCCCTCACGCTCTACGACATGATCAAGGCGGTCGATCCGGGCGCGCTTATCGATGACATCCGGGTGCTCCACAAAGAAGGCGGTCGTCGCGGGACCTGGACGAGGCGATGAGCACCCGGTCCGCTCGAATTGTCGTTGTGTCGAGCCGCGCGGCGGCCGGTGTGTATACCGATGATTGCGGGCCGATTATCGCTGGATGGCTTGAACAGCATGGGTTTTCGTCCGTCCAGCCGCAGGTGGTTGCCGACGGGAACCCAGTCGGCGAGGCGCTACACGACGCGGTCAACGCCGGAGTCGACGTGATCATCACTTCCGGCGGCACCGGTATCTCGCCCACCGATACCACGCCCGAACACACGGTCGCCGTGCTGGACTACGTCATTCCCGGGCTGGCCGACGCGATCCGCCGCTCCGGCCTGCCCAAGGTGCCGACATCGGTGCTGTCGCGCGGGGTGTGCGGCGTGGCTGGGCGGACCCTGATCATCAATCTGCCGGGATCGCCTGGAGGTGTACGTGACGGCCTCGGGGTGCTCGCCGATGTGCTGGACCATGCTCTCGAGCAGATCGCCGGTGGAGATCACCCGCGATGACGCAGGTCCTGCGCGCCGCGCTGACAGATCAACCGATCTTTCTGGCCGAGCACGAGGAGCTGGTGAGCCATCGGTCGGCTGGCGCCATTGTCGGGTTCGTCGGAATGATCCGCGACCGTGACGGTGGACGGGGGGTGTTGCGGCTGGAGTACTCCGCGCACCCGTCGGCCGCACAGGTCCTTGCGGATTTGGTGGCGGAGGTAGCTGAAGAGTCCAGTGGCGTGCGTGCGGTGGCGGCCAGCCACCGGATCGGCGTCTTGCAGGTCGGGGAGGCCGCCCTGGTGGCGGCGGTTGCCGCCGATCACCGGCGGGCGGCGTTTGGCACCTGTGCGCACCTGGTGGAGACCATCAAGGCGCGGCTTCCCGTGTGGAAGCACCAGTTCTTCGAGGACGGTACCGACGAATGGGTGGGTTCGGTTTAAAGTCCGGCCTCAGCCCGTCAGCCGATGACGTACGGCTGTGCGAGCGAGTCCAGCGCATCGTTGCCGCAGACGTCCTGGGCCCGAATCGCCTGCCACAGCTTCTTCGTATAGGCGATGTTCGAGACTTGGGGCGTTTCGGCGGGCGCCTCGGTGACGTCGCCGGGCGGCGGTGCGTCAGCTGGTTGGGGGTCGGGCTCGGGGAGTTCCAAATCGGTGGCAAGGCCAACCGGGCCGCCTGGAGCTGTGGCGGGCTGATCGCCCGGCGCGGTTTGCTCGTTCACCGCAGCGGGTGGTGCCAGGTCGGCGGGCGCGGGTGGCGCCAGTTCGGCGGGCGCGGGTGGCGCCAGGTCGGCGGGCGCGGGTGGCGCCAGGTCGGCGGACGCGGGTGCCAGATCGGCGGGTGGCGCCAGTTCGGCGGGAGCTGCCGGGAGGGGTTCACCCAGCGGCGCGGGCAGGTCGTTTACGGCAAGTTCCACGGGTGGTGCCAGGTCGGCGGGCGCGGGTGGCGCCAGGTCGGCGGGCGCGGGTGGCGCCAGGTCGGCGGGCGCGGGTGGTGCCAGGTCGGCGGGTGGTGCCGGGTCGGCGGGAGCTGCCGGGAGGGGTTCACCCAGCGGTGCGGGCAGGTCGTTTACGGCAAGTTCCACGGGTGGCGCGACGTCGGCGGGCGCGGGTGGTGCCAGGTCGGCGGGTGGTGCCGGGTCGGCGGGAGCTGCCGGGAGGGGTTCACCCAGCGGTGCGGGCAGGTCGTTAGCGGCAAGTTCCACGGGTGGCGCCGGGTCGGCGGGCGGCGGGGCCAGCGGTGCTGGTTCGCCGTTGACCGCGGCCGCGTCCAACGGAGCGTCCATCGCTGCCGAAGCGGGAAGCACTTCGCGGGGTGTTGCGTTCGATAACCCGCGGCCGCACACCGGCCAGGCGCCGCGACCCTGGGTGGCCAGCACCCGCTCACCGACGGCAATCTGCTGCTCCCGGCTGGCCAGCTGAGCCGACGGGGCGAACTCGCCGCCACCATGTGCGGCCCAGGTGCTTTGAGTGAACTGCAAGCCACCGAGGTAACCGTTGCCGGTGTTGATCGACCAGTTGCCGCCCGACTCGCAGCGGGCCACCTGATCCCATTCCCCGTCGGTGGCCGCGGTCGCCTGAGCGGCCATGGCGATGCCGCCGCCACCGAGTACTGCGCCGGTAAAGGCGATCTTGGCGACGCTGACGTTGGATGTGGTGGGCTTACGGTGGCGTCCACTCATACGTTAGGTAATTCCTCTCGGTACACGCCTACGAGGTCAGCTGTCGGGTTCGGGTTGGATTCGCCGTGGAGAGGATCACCCGGCCGCGGTCGTACATCGGCGAACGACGTTGGCTTCACCCCAAGGAGCCGTATGCGGCTCCGGTCCGATCTCGGCGGACCTGGTGGGTCCCCCGCCTCCATCCGCGGTCGGAATCCCTCGCCCACTGGATGGAGTTCGGCGTGCTATCGGCGAGGGAGGGCACGTCATTTTGGGTTAGGTTGACGAGCCTCCCGAGACGGTAGCGGTTTCAGGCGATTCCGTCACGTTTAAGAAAAGTCGGCGTTTCCGTCACAATCGCCGGCAAGAACGCCAAGAAATATAGGCATTTGCGCAGGTAGTAAGCCCTCGCAATCGGAGCGTGTCCGCCCCGTTATCGTTCCGTTATGTGGGTAATGTCACATGGCCTTAGCCGCCGGCGAAAGGGGGTAGTACGTCAATCGTGTCGCCGGCGGATAACGCGACGGCGTCATCTCGGACGACAATCCCGTCGCGCAGGTAGGAGCATCGACTCAACACCGTCGCGAGGCGAACATCGCGGACCGACAGGCCGTCTATCAGCTCGGCGACTGTGGCGCCAGATCGCAGGGTGACTTTCTCCGACCCGGCACCAGCGGCCGCTCGGGCGGCCGCGAAGTAGCGGACAGTCACCTGAATTCCGGCGGATTCGTCGGACACCTGCGTCACCGGTTAGCCACCGATCGCGCTCATCGGGCGGTCGGGCTGAATGAAATCGGGGGCGTTGATGCCGTGGCCGGCGGGTTTGCTCCACATCGCGGCACGCCATGCCGCCTCGATCGCGTCGTCGTCAGCACCGCCGCGCAGTAGGCGGCGCAGGTCGGTCTCCTCGGTGGAGAACAGACAGCTGCGGATCTGGCCATCGGCGGTCAGCCGGGTGCGGTCGCACGTCGAACAGAAGGCGTGCGACACCGAGGCGATGACACCGAACCGTCCGCGTGGCGTGTTCGGTCCGGCGTCGACCAGCCAGAGTTCGGCCGGGGCCGAACCGCGCGGTGCCGGGTCGGGCCGTAGCCGGAAGTGGGGCCGCAGCGCCGCCAGCACGTCGTCGGCGCTCAGTGCGATGTTCCGCCGCCAGCTATGCCCCGCGTCCAGCGGCATCTGCTCGATGACTCGCAATTGATAACCGCGCTCTAGGCAGAACCTCAGCAGGTCGACGACATCCTCGCGGCCGGTCGTGGGGTCGAGGACGGCGTTCACCTTGACGGGTGTCAACCCGGCTGCCTTGGCGGCGGCCAAGCCGGCCAGCACATGCGCAAGCCGGTCCCGACGGGTGATAGCAGCGAAGTGGGCGCGGTCGATGCTATCCAGCGAGACGTTGACCCGGTCCAGGCCCGCTTCGGCCAGGGCGCCCGCCCGCCGCGCCAGTCCCACCCCGTTGGTGGTCAGCGAGATCTCCGGGCGCGGCCGCAGCCTAGCTGTCGCTGCGACCACCTCGTCGAGGTGGTGGGCCAATAGCGGCTCGCCGCCGGTGAACCGCACGCTGGTGACGCCGAGCCGAGTTACCGCGATGTGTATCAGCCTGGCCAGTTCGTCGGGCCGCAGCAGTTGCTCGCCGGGCAGCCACCTCAGCCCTCGCTCAGGCATGCAGTAGCTGCACCGCAGGTTGCAGCGGTCGGTTAGCGACACCCGCAGATCGTTGGCGACCCGGCCGAACGTGTCCACCAAAGGGCCAGTGGTGGGTACGACCCGCGGGTCGGCAATGCCGTTGGTGCGGCTGCGCAGCGCCGGCATGCCCAGCGCGGTCAGTGTCATGTGGGCACCTGTGAGTTGACCCCGACGATGTCCTTGCCCAGCGGCACCAGCGACACCGGGATCAGTTTCAAGTTGGCCAGTGCTAGCGGAATGCCGATGATCGTGACTGCCATTGCCGCGGCACTCACCAAATGCCCGAGGGCCAGCCAGATCCCGAACAGCAGCACCCAGATGACGTTGCCGATCAAGGCCCCGGTCCCGGCGGTTGGCTTTTCGACGATCGTCCGGCCGAACGGCCACAACGCGTACGACGCGATGCGCAGCGCCGCGAAGCCAAACGGAATGGTGATGATGAGCAGGAAGCAGACAAGCGACGCCAGCAGGTACCCGAGGGCCAGCCAGAGGCCACCGAACACCAACCAGATAACGTTCAGGATTAGTCGCATATCGCCTCCAGCGGTAGCGCAAGCCTACCGCGTGAGGGGTAAGCAGGGGTGCTCGGCGGCCGACGATCCGAGTAGGATCTTCAGATCGTCATCGCGTCCCGCGCAGGCGGGACGCGTCTTCTGTTGCCAATCCGAGCGATCCGTCAGACAAGCAGGTGAGACCAGTGCCGACCGGCAAGGTGAAGTGGTACGACCCCGACAAGGGGTTCGGCTTCCTGTCACAGGAGGGTGGCGAGGATGTCTACGTCCGCTCCTCGGCGTTGCCCACGGGTGTCGAGGCACTCAAAGCCGGGCAGCGGGTGGAATTTGGCATCGCCTCCGGGCGGCGCGGACCGCAGGCATTGAGTCTCAGATTGATCGAACCGCCGCCCAGCCTCTCCCGGCCGCGCCGTGAGCCGGCGGCCGAGCACAAGCACAGCCCCGATGAGCTGCACGGCATGGTCGAGGACATGATCACGTTGCTGGAAAGCACCGTGCAGCCGGAGCTGCGTAAGGGGCGCTACCCGGATCGCAAGACTGCTCGCCGGGTCGCCGAGGTTGTCCGGGCGGTGGCGCGGGAGTTCGAGTCCTAACGGGGTCGGGTGGTGCGCTGGCCCAATTGCGCCGAGCTGGCAACGCCGCGCCGTTCCAGGGTCACGGTCGGATCGATTCCGCCGCACTCGGTTTGACGAGACGACGACCGGCTAGCAGTTAGCCGGGTTGGCCGGCGCTGCCCGGGCTGCCGCCCATGCCGGGATTGCCGTCGGTGGTTTTCCCGTCGCCGCCCGTGCCGCCCTCACCGCCTGTGCCGCCGGCGCCACCCGCGCCGCCCGCTCCTCCGGCACCAACGCCACCGTCGCTGCCCGCGCGGCCAATCAGCCCGCCGGACCCGCCCTTGCCGCCGAGGGCGCCGGGGGCGCCGCCGTTGCCGCCGTTGCCGCCGGTGTTGCCGTTACCGCCAAACGCTGCGCCCGGACCACTGTTGGTGCCGCCACCACCGGCGCCTCCGGCACCTCCAGCACCACCGGAACCACCAGTACCACCGGCACCGGCCGTGCCGCCGACACCACCGGCGCCGCCGTTGCCGATGAGCAGCCCGCCAGCACCCCCGTTACCGCCCTGGCCGCCGATACCGCCTTCGCCACCGGTGCCGAGGGCGCTCGCGCCGTCACCGCCCACACCGCCATCGCCCCCGAACGCCTTGCGTGAACTGCCGGCGCTGTCGGTGTTGGCGGCACCGCCGTCGCCCCCGGCGCCGCCGCCGCCGCCGGGGGCACCGCTACCACCGGTACCACCGACTCCGCCCGCGCCGCCGGCGCCGCCGTCGCCGATCAGCAGCCCGCCGCGGCCACCGGCGCCCCCGGTTCCGCCCGCTCCGCCGGTACCGCCGGAAGCGAAGCTGTCGAAGCCGTTGCCGCCGCTGCCGCCGTTACCGGCTTCCGCGTTGCTGGGAGAATTGGTGCCCACCTGGGCATCCCCGCCTTCGCCGCCGGCGCCCCCCACACCGCCGGGGGCCTGGGCGTTCCCGCCGGCACCGCCGTTACCTCCTATGGCTGCATTGCCGATGGAAGCGGCGCTGCCGCCGGCGCCGCCAGCGCCGCCATAGGCGCCCTCACCCCCTTTGCCTCCCTCACCGCCCACGGCGTCGCCGTTGACGGTTGAGACGGCGTTCCCGCCAGACCCGCCAGCGCCGCCGGACGTCATCGCGTCGCCGGCATCGCCGGGGCCACCGTTACCGCCTATGGCGTTGCCGCCCAGCGTCTGGTCGGTGCCGGTACTGCCGGCATCAGCGGTGCCGGTGGGTGTGGGGTTGACGCCGTCTGCCCCGGCTGCCCCCATACCGCCCTGCCCGCCCGCGCCGCCAGAACCGAACAGGTAGGCGTTGCCGCCGGCACCTCCTGCTGCGCCCATACCGCCATTGACGCCGGCCACCCCGGTCCCCCCGAGCCCGCCGGCCCCGCCATTGCCGTATAACCACCCCCCGTTGCCGCCGACGCCGCCGACCGCGCCGGCCCCTCCGGCCCCCCCGGTCCCGCCGATGCCGATCAACCCGGCGCTGCCGCCGGCTCCGCCGGCTTGGCCGACCCCGCCGGACCCGCCATTGCCGCCGTTGCCATACAACAAGCCACCCGGCCCGCCGGCCTGCCCGGTACCCGGCGCACCATTGGTGCCGTTGCCGATCAGGGGGCGCCCGAGCAGCGTCTGCGTGGGCGCGTTGATCACATTCAACGCTTGCTGCAGCGGGGAGGCATTTGCGGCCTCGGCGCTACCATATGCGCCCGCAGCCGTGCTCAAGGCCTGGATAAACCGTTCATGAAACGCGGCCGCCTGCGTGCCGAGTGTCTGATAGGCCTGGGCGTGCCCGGAAAACAGCGACGCCACCGCTGCCGACACCTCGTCGGCGCCCGCGGCCAGCACTCCGGTGGTCGGGGCCAGCGCCGCGGCATTGGCCGCGCTCAACGTCGAGCCGATCTGCGCCAAATTGTTTGCTGCCGCTGCCACCATCTCCGGCGTCGCCAATACATACGACATCGCTGTCCTCCCGCAGGGTCTTCGTTGACCGATCGGCTGTTACTAACGTTAGCGCGAACGCGGGTCGGCGTCTCCAGTTTCTATTTCTTGACATGGAAAAACGGCGGCCCCGACCCTGCCTCAGCGTCGCAGCCGTCGTTGGCGGCGAGCACCGGTGACCGTGACTTTGGTAGCGGCCCGTCCGCAGTGGGTGCCACGTAGTATTCGGACAGATAGGTAGTGGTAGGCAACCTTCGTGATTCGTCAGCGAGGAGGCGGCGATGGCACAGCAAACTCAGGTCACCGAGGAGCAAGCGCGGGCCCTTGCCGAGGAATCTCGCGAAAGTGGTTGGGATAAACCGTCCTTCGCCAAAGAACTCTTTCTGGGCCGCTTTCCCTTAGGGCTCATACACCCATTTCCCAAGCCGTCGGACGCCGAGGAGGCCCGAACCGAGGCGTTTCTGGTCAAACTGCGGGAATTCCTCGACACCGTGGACGGCAGCGTCATCGAGCGTGCTGCCCAGATCCCCGACGAGTACGTGAAAGGCCTGGCCGAGCTGGGCTGTTTCGGCTTGAAGATTCCGTCCGAGTACGGCGGGTTGAACATGTCGCAAGTCGCCTACAACCGCGTGCTGATGATGGTCACGACGGTTCATTCCAGTCTTGGCGCGTTGTTGTCGGCGCATCAGTCGATCGGGGTACCTGAACCGCTCAAGCTTGCCGGGACTGCGGAACAGAAGCGGCGGTTCCTACCGCGGTGTGCGGCCGGCGCGATATCGGCCTTTTTACTAACCGAACCCGATGTGGGCTCCGATCCGGCGCGCATGGCATCGACGGCGACGCCGATCGATGACGGCCAGGCTTACGAGCTTGAGGGTGTGAAGTTGTGGACCACCAACGGTGTGGTAGCGGACCTGCTAGTGGTTATGGCGCGGGTACCGCGCAGTGAAGGGCACCGAGGGGGAATCAGCGCCTTTGTCGTCGAGGCTGATTCGCCCGGGATCACCGTGGAGCGGCGCAACAAGTTCATGGGACTGCGTGGCATCGAAAACGGCGTGACCCGGCTTCATCGCGTCAGGGTGCCCAAAGACAACTTGATCGGCAGGGAAGGCGACGGTCTGAAGATCGCGCTGACCACACTCAACGCCGGACGGCTGTCCCTACCGGCGATCGCAACCGGAGTTGCGAAACAGGCGCTGAAGATAGCGCGGGAATGGTCCGTCGAGCGAGTGCAATGGGGCAAGCCGGTTGGCCAACATGAAGCGGTAGCCAGCAAGATCTCGTTCATTGCCGCCACCAATTACGCGCTCGATGCGGTGGTCGAGCTGTCCAGTCAGATGGCCGACGAAGGCCGCAACGACATCCGGATCGAGGCTGCGCTGGCTAAATTGTGGTCCAGTGAGATGGCCTGCCTGGTTGGCGATGAGTTGCTACAGATCCGCGGTGGCCGCGGATACGAGACCGCCGAATCCCTCGCCGCGCGCGGTGAGCGGGCGGTACCAGTGGAGCAGATGGTGCGGGACCTGCGGATCAACCGGATCTTCGAAGGGTCCAGTGAGATCATGCGGCTGCTCATCGCGCGTGAAGCGGTCGACGCGCACCTCACTGCCGCGGGTGATCTGGCGAACCCTAAGGCCGATCTGCGGCAGAAGGCCGCGGCGGCGGCCGGCGCCAGCGGGTTCTACGCGAAGTGGTTGCCGAAGCTGGTTTTCGGCGAAGGCCAACTACCCACGACGTACCGCGAGTTCGGCGCCCTGGCGACACATCTGCGTTTTGTCGAACGCTCGTCACGCAAATTGGCCCGCAACACCTTCTACGGGATGGCGCGCTGGCAGGCCAGCCTGGAGAAAAAGCAAGGGTTCCTCGGCCGCATCGTGGATATCGGCGCCGAGCTATTCGCCATCTCCGCGGCGTGTGTGCGCGCCGAGGCGCAGCGAACGGCCGATCCGGTCGAGGGTGAGCAGGCATACGAACTGGCCGAGGCGTTCTGCCAGCAGGCCACGTTGCGGGTGGAGGCGCTGTTCGACGCGTTGTGGTCCAACACCGACAGCATCGACGTTCGGCTGGCAAACGATGTGCTGGAGGGCCGCTACACCTGGCTGGAGCAAGGGATACTCGATCAGTCCGAAGGCACCGGACCGTGGATCGCGTCCTGGGAACCGGGTCCATCCACCGAGGCCAATCTGGCTCGGCGGTTCTTGACGGTGTCGCCATCGAGCGAAGCGAAACTTTAGGGCGCCCGCGTGGCCGGTCACGTCCGCGGGGGACCGCCCGAGTCTCGTCGGGTACCACGCTGGCGCGTATCGCGTCTGGGTGCAGGTTCTATTCCATGTCGTCGACAAACAGCGCCATCGATGCGGTGAATCCGTGCAGGGCATTGCGGCCCGCGATCGGGCCGATCTCTCCGGCGGCGAAGAAGCCGGCAAGCGGAATTCCGCCTAGGAGTTCCTCGATCGTCGACGCGTCGTGGTCGGCGACCCCGAACATCCGCCGCCCCCGCCCGTTGCAGGTGAACAACAGCGCTCCAGCCGCGCGTCCGGGCAGCCGCGCCGCGGCCCGCTCCACGGTCAGGCGTAGGTCCTTGTCGGCCCCGGCCGCGTCACGGACCTGGAACTGCATGGTGGCGCCGACCTGGACAACCTCGTCGATCTCGATCGACCCGGTCGACGGGTCGGCGCCGAGCAGCCCGCGGATCACGAAATCGCCCTGACCCGGAGCCGCCAGGTGCTCGTCGACGACGATCCCGATCTGTAGGCCGTGGCTGACGAGTGCCCTTTCGTCGGGCGACAGCCCCTCGACGATCTCACGCAGTCGCTGCAACGGCGGACGGCCGCCGAGCTCGGTGATCAGTATGCCGTCCGCGCCGGTGACGATGTATGGGTAGCCGATCGGCCGGCAACCCTGCGACACGACCGGGACACCGCGCATCCCGGGCAGGCGCACGCCGACGACGCCGGAGGTGAGCACGTCGTGATCGCGGAACAGCCGGGTGTCGCCCCGCCGGCGCCCGCCGCTCACCACGCCGCCCACGACGGCGGTGCCCGGCAGGTCGGTGTTGGGGTGCTCGATGAGCAGGTTCGACGGGAATGTGTACGGGTCCGGCAGCAGCAGATGCAGATCCCGGGCGGTGCGGTCGAACCGATAACCGGTGATCAGGGCACCCGAGCCGGTACGGACAAAGTCCAGCTGGAATGTCTCGGCGGCCAAGCCGGACGCCAGCCACACCACCACCGCGGGCTCGTCCTCGATCTCGTGGCGGCCGGCGACGATGGCCTGGGCGATGCAACCGACAAGCGCGGGCGGATCGATCATCTGCAGCACCGCGCTCAGGACGTCGGCAGCCCGGTCGGTGTGTGCACGCGATCCAAGCAACACCGCCAGCGACGGCGCCTCACCCGCCAGCTCGTCGCGCGCCTGGCCCGCAGCCTCCACCGCGGCCTGCCGCGCGTCGGGCGTGGTGCAAACCCCGACTCCGATCCGCACAGTTCCATGATGCGCCGATGTGCCCCGGGTGTCGGCGGCTCTTCGGACCGTTGGCGCCGACCGCGCTTAAGCGCGGTCGGCCGTCGAGCCGCGGCCTCGTCAAAAGATAAGGCGCACCGACCATTCCGCGTGCGGAACGTCGCGTAGTTCACCCGAGTGGTCGACCACCAACGTCAGCAACTGCACGACAATCCCGGTCAGCCGCCCGCGCTGCGGGTCGACAGTGGGGATGGTGACCGCCAACCGGGTGTCCGGCCGAAACAAGGTGCTGGTGGTGTTGGCGGGGTCCTGGTATACCTGCAGCAAACGCCACGGCGCCCGGGAAATGACTTCGGGTACCGAGAGCTGCACGGGATAGCGTTCGCTTACCGGCAATTCGCCCTGCGCCTGCGGGGTCTGACAGTCGTCGAGGTCGACCACGTTGCAGTACAAATAGGGCCCCACGCGGGTCAGGTGCCCGTGCGAGTAAGCGCTGATCTCGGGTTGCTGCGGACCGTGTCCGCGTACTAGCAGCCATGCACCGGCCCCGGCCGCCACCGAGAGCAGAATCACCAGGATCACCGGCAGCGTTGCGACACCGCGCTTCACTGCGGCGCCACCGCCGCACCACGACGGGTGGTTTCTTGCTCGGCCATCACGGGCCGATTACCGCCCAGGCCAGGGATCAGCGAATCGCCGCGGAAGCTGACGATGGTCTGAGCCAGACCCAGGATCAGCAGCGCGCTCACCGCAGTGAAGCCCACCCACAGCTCGGTGTACACCAACACGCCCACCGCGCCGCCCAGCACCCAGGCCAGCTGAAGAGTCGACTCGGAACGCCCAAACCCCGATGCCCGCGACTCCTCGGGCAGGTCGTGCTGCAACGAGGCGTCCAGCGAGGCTTTAGCAATGGCACTGGACCCTGCCGTGATCAGGGTGGCAATCGCTGTCGCTGCCAGGCTGCCGGCCACCGCGGCCGCGATGGCTAACACGGTAACTAGCACGGTGCAGCGCACCACCAGCACAGCTGGCCTGCCTAGCTGCAGGCGTGCGCTGGTGAAATTGCCGGCGAAGTTGCCGACCGCGGCCGCCGCGCCGATCAGGCCCAGCATGCCCAATTGCACCCACCCGTTGGCTTCGTGCGCCTTGGCGACAAACGCCGGATACAAGAACAGAAAGCCGACCATCACCTTGATGGTGCAGTTACCCCACAGGGAGGTAATGATGTTGCGGCCCAACGGTTGTCGGAGTGTTCCGCCGAGGTTCTTGACTTCCTCCGGCCAGCGTCGCCGTAGTCTGCCCCTATCCCGGTGGTAGCTCAATGTGGCCGGGACCTCACCGCTGGTCACCTCGACCCAGCGCGGAATGCGCATCGACAGCGAAGCGCCAGCGATGGTGATCGCGACGACGACGAACAACGCGCCCGGCAGCTGGAACAGGTGGGTGCAGACGAATTCGACTCCGGCCGCAATCGCGCCACCAGCGATGGTGCCGCCGAGCAGGCCGAACACGGTCAGCCGTGAGTTGACCCGGACCAAGTCGATGGTTGGCGGCATCACCCTCGGTGTCACTGCGCTGCGCAGCACGCTGAACGACTTCGAGAACACCATCATGGCCAGCGCACAGGGATAGAGCACCCATGACGGGAAGCTGCCGGTGGCGCCGTCGTAGTTCATGATCAGCACCACCGCCAACGCGGTCCGAAGTCCGAATGACAGCGCCAAGGCGACGCGACGGCCATGCTGCAGCCGGTCGAGTGCCGGACCGATGAGTGGAGCGATCACGGCGAACGGCGCGATGGTGATCAACAGGTACAAGGCGACCCTGGACTTGCTCTCCCCGCTGGCGGCCGCAAAGAATAGTGTGTTTGCCAGTGCTACCGCCATTGCCGAGTCGACCGCGAAGTTCGCCATTACCGGCCAGGTCAATGCCGTCAGTCCAGACTTGTCGGCGCCGTCTGCGGTAGCGGCCCGGTGCACCAGCAAGTACATCCGAGAACCCATTTCGCGGCTGCGCATGGCCGCGGCGCGGGTGACGGTGATCCGCTCGCCCGCCCTTGTAGTCCGTGGCGGTACGCGGCTGCGTTCAGGTTCGGGCTGCTCGCCCAGCGGCGGGAGATAGCGGTTGGCACTGGGCATCGGCGGAGGTCGACGCGATCGGCGATAGTTGGCGTCGTCGGGAGGGTAGTTGGCCATGCCAGGGTGCCCGTTGACCGATCCGTTTCGGGTCCGGCGGCCCGGGGTTGGGGCCATCCGGCCCGGATGATCACCTCGCCGTCCGGACACAAATCAATTCTGTCCTATCCGGACTCCTGGCGTAGCCAACCGGGTGTGGCTTGCCGGCCGTGTCTTCCGGCAGTATTGGAAGCGCGTTACAGAGAGGGGACAGCGTGACCGGGCCCACCGAGGAGTCTGCCGTGGCGACTGTGGCCGACTGGCCCGAGGGGTTAGCGGCGGTGCTCAGGGGTGCGGCCGACCAAGCCAGGGCCGCCGTTGTGGAGTTCAGCGGCCCGGAGGCGGTGGGAGACTACCTGGGCGTCAGCTACGAGGATGGCAACGCCGCCACCCACCGGTTCATCGCGCATCTGCCTGGCTACCAGGGATGGCAATGGGCCGTCGTGGTGGCGAGCTATTCCGGTGCGGACCATGCCACGATCAGCGAGGTGGTGCTGGTCCCGGGGCCTACCGCACTGCTGGCGCCGGATTGGGTGCCGTGGGAGCAACGGGTGCGGCCGGGAGACTTGAGCCCCGGAGATCTGCTGGCGCCGGCGAAGGATGATCCGCGGCTGGTTCCGGGTTACACCGCCAGTGGTGATGCGCAGGTTGACGAGACCGCCGCAGAGATCGGGTTGGGTCGGCGCTGGGTGATGAGCGCCTGGGGTCGCGCCCAGTCGGCCCAACGGTGGCACGACGGCGACTATGGTCCCGGCTCTGCTATGGCGCGGTCGACGAAACGCGTCTGCCGCGACTGCGGTTTCTTCCTGCCGCTGGCCGGGTCGCTGGGCGCAATGTTCGGGGTATGTGGTAACGAACTGTCCGCTGACGGGCATGTTGTCGATAGGCAATACGGCTGTGGCGCCCATTCCGACACCACTGCGCCGGCCGGTGGCAGCACACCCATTTATGAGCCGTACGACGACGGTGTGCTCGACATCATCGAGAAGCCGGCTGAATCATAGGTTTTCTCTCACCCGCTGTTCCCTACTTTTTTTTGGGGGGGGGCACCAGTCGAAGAAACCCGACTGATTATCACCCGTATTGAACACTCCCGAGCTGTTGTCGCCCGAGTTCGCCACACCTGAAGTCTGGAGGGTGCCCGTATTGGCCAAGCCCGAGGTGAATCTGCCCACGTTGAAGAAGCCCGAGTTAACGCGGTGCCTGCATTCTGGAAGCCGGAGCTAGTGTCGCTCGCGTTTCCGAAGCCGGAGCTGCCGTTGCCCAAGTTCTGGAAGCCGGAGCCACTATTGCCGGAGTTAAAGAAGCCCGAGTGACCGGTGCCCGTGTTGCCGAAGCCCGAGTTCGCGACGCCTTGAGTGACCGGGCTGCCGATGCCGGTGTTCAGGTCCCCCGAGTTGAAGCCGCCCGTGTTGGTGTCGCCCGAATTACCCCATCCCGTGTTGTCGTCGCCGGCGTTTCCGAAGCCGAGGTTTCCAGAACCTTCGTTTCCACTGCCGATGTTGAGGAAGCCGGCATTTCCGCTGCCGAAGTTGGTGTTGCCGTCGTTTCCGTTGCCGAAGTTGAAGAAGCCGGCGTTTCCGCTGCCCAGGTTTGCATTGCCGATGTTGCCGTTGCCGAGGTTGGCGTTGCCGATATTCCCGATGCCGAAGTTGTAGTCGCCGGTGTTGCCGCTGCCCACGTTGTTGTTGCCGATGTTGCCGATGCCCAAGAAGTTCCCCACGCCGATGTTCTCGACGCCCAGGGCCGGGATCGCGAGCGCTGCTGGGACCCCCACCGCACCGGCCGGCGCGGCGGTCACCACGGGCGGCAAGACACTCAGCAGCTGCTGCCACGGGGTCAACTGCGAAGCCACCGTCGAGGCTCCACCGTGATAACCCACCATCGCCGCCACATCCTGTGCCCACAACTGCTCATAGGACGCCTCGGTCGCTGCGATCGCTGGCAAATTCTGCCCAAACAGATTCGAGAGCACCAACGACAGCAACTGGTTGCGATTGGCCGCCACCAATGCTGGATGTGCGGTCGCTGCCCGCGCGGCCTCATATACTGCGGCCGCAGCCTTGGCCCCGGCAGCCGCCCCCTCAGCGCGTGCCGTCGCCGCGTTCAGCCAACTCAGATACGGTGCGGCCGCGGCCGCCATCGCGGCCGCCGCCGGACCCTGCCACGCCGAACCCGGCCCAGCCGTTAGGCCTGAGATCAGCAACGAAAACGAGGCCGCTGCCATCCCCAGCTCGGCGGCCAGCCCATCCCAGGCCACCGCCGCCGCCAGCATCGGGGCCGGCCCCGCACCGGCGTAGATCCGCGCCGAATTAACCTCCGGCGGCAGCACCATGAAATTCATCACGCCATCCCTTCTCAGCTGGCCACCCCCGGCCTAGCCACCACGACGGCGGGACCCGGCTGCCGCGATCCGCGCCGGCGGGCCTCGGTCGACTACAGTGGCGCGATCGCTCGACAACTTGAGCACCTTGGCAAACGACGGTATGTCCAATCGCGGCACATTGTCGGGGTTTTCATCGAAATCCTGTCGCCAACCCCGACAGCCGGGTTCCGGGAAGCCGGGTGTCGCAGTGGTTTAGGTGTCGACGTTGAACACCCGGGCAGGCAACCGGCCGTGGCTATTTCGGGTCGAGATAGGTTTCGAGTCCGGCTTGTGCGCCGCGTGCGCCACGGCGGGCAGCGGCGAGCTGCCAGACGAAGATGGTCGTGCCGAGCAACCCTGTTGCCAGCCCGGCCACTGTCACCGGACGCCAACTTGCGAGGCCAGGCACGACGAATGCGGCCACCGCGGCGACCAGCCAGGCGAGCGCGCCGACCGCGATCACCGGCCACACCTCGAGCAGCACGGGTGGTAGCGGTGGCGGCTCGCGAATCTGACTATTTTCGACGCTCATCCCGAGTCAACATAGCGCGGCGATGATGCGTCGGCGAACGGCCCGGGGTGGGTGGCTTCCGCACCAGCGGGAGGTACCACCACCTGCTGGTGGGTCGTCGGCCGGCAATGGGTGGAACCGAAATCGTCGTTCGCCGTTTCAGATGCCCTAGTCTGAACTTCCGTTGTAACCTCAGCTGTGCTTGACAGCGATGCGCGGCTGGCCAGCGACTTGTCATTGGCGGTCATGCGGCTCTCCCGCCAACTGCGGTTTCGGAACCCGTCATCGCCGGTCTCGCTGTCCCAGCTCTCAGCGTTGACGACGCTGGCCAATGAGGGCGCGATGACCCCGGGTGCGTTGGCGATTCGTGAACGGGTCCGGCCACCGTCGATGACCAGGGTGATCGCCTCATTGGCCGACATGGGTTTTGTAGACCGCGCCCCACACCCCATCGACGGTCGGCAGGTGCTGGTCTCGGTGTCGGAATCGGGCGCCGAATTGGTCAAGGCGGCACGGCGGGCCCGGCAGGAGTGGCTGGCTGAGCGGCTCGCGACGCTGAACCGCAGCGAGCGTGACATCCTGCGCAGCGCCGCCGATCTGATGCTGGCTCTGGTCGACGAAAGCCCGTGACCGAAGGCCGTTGTGCCCAGCACCCCGACGGCCTCGATGTTCAGGACGTCTGCGATCCCGACGACCCACGGCTCGACGATTTCCGTGACCTGAACAGCATCGACCGTCGTCCCGATCTGCCGACCGGCAAGGCGTTGGTGATCGCCGAGGGTGTGCTGGTGGTGCAGCGCATGCTGGCCTCACGGTTCACGCCGCTGGCGCTGTTCGGCACCGACCGCCGGCTGGCCGAGCTCAAGGATGATCTGGCCGGTGTCGGCGCGCCGTACTATCGAGCGTCGGCTGATGTCATGGCACGGGTGATCGGCTTCCATCTCAATCGTGGGGTGTTGGCAGCCGCGGGCCGGGTGCCGGAGCCGAGCGTTGCTCAGGTGGTCGCCGGGGCGCGCACCGTCGCAGTGTTGGAAGGCGTTAACGACCATGAGAACCTGGGCTCGATCTTCCGCAACGCGGCAGGGCTGAGCGTGGACGCGGTAGTGTTCGGCACCGGCTGCGCTGATCCGCTCTACCGTCGTGCGGTCCGGGTATCCATGGGACACGCGTTATTGGTGCCATATGCACGCGCGGCCGACTGGCCCACCGAACTTATGACGTTGAAAGAGAGCGGCTTTCGACTGTTGGCGATGACCCCACACGGCAACGCGTGCAAACTACCGGAGGCCATCGCCGCGGTGTCGCACGAACGGATTGCGCTACTGGTGGGCGCGGAGGGCCCGGGCCTAACGGCGGCCGCACTGCGGATTAGCGATGTGCGGGTGCGCATTCCGATGTCCCGAGGGACCGACTCCCTCAACGTCGCGACGGCGGCCGCATTGGCTTTCTACGAGCGGACTAGGTCGGGCCATCACATTGGGCCCGGCACGTGAACGATCAGCGCGACCAAGCCGTGCCCTGGGCAACGGGTTTGGCGGTCGCCGGCTTCGTCGCCGCAGTCATCGCGGTTGCGGTCGTGGTGCTGAGCCTCGGCCTGATCCGCGTGCATCCGCTGTTGGCCGTCGGTCTCAACATTGTGGCGGTCAGCGGGTTGGCCCCTACGCTGTGGGGCTGGCGCCGCACCCCAGTGCTGCGCTGGTTCGTGCTTGGCGCGGCAGTGGGCGTGGCGGGCGCGTGGTTGGCGCTGCTCGCCTTGACGTTGGGGGACGGCTAGCGACGCCCGCCTGAGCGCACCCCGAGCAGCACATCTTCCCAGGCAGGTATGGCGGGTTTGCCTCGTCGGTTGCTGACCGGCTGTGCGGACGGCACCGTGAGCGTCGGCTGTGCGGGCTCGGGCTCATCGAAGTCGAGATGGGCGACCGGCGCCAACGGCCGTAGCGGGCGATTGAAGGTGGGGTTGATCAGCTCATGGGCCGTGTCGTCGATCGCGGTGGCGGTTCCGCCGTGGGCGCCGGGGGTGAAGCGGAAATGCGCCAGGTTGTCGGAGCGGCCAGCCTTCCAGGCAAGCTGCACCGTCCAGCGACTGTCCTCGTTGCGCCACGCGTCCCAGGTGAGGCTGTCGGGGTTAAGGCCGCGTGCCACCAGGGCCGCGGCGACGGTCTCCTGCATGGTCAGCACCGCCGGGCCGTCGGCCAGGACCGGGTGCGCCGCGGTTGCCAGCTCGGCCGCGCGCGAGCGTTCCAACAGTACCGGGTGGGCAAACCGGCGGATACGGGCGATGTCGGAGCCCGATGCCGCAGCGACCTGTTCGACAGACGCGCCGGCCCGAATTCGGGCCTGAATCTCCTTGGGGCTCAGCACGTTGGTGACCTCGATGTCCAGCTGGGCTTGCTCCGGCTGGACGGAGTCGTCCCGTAGCGCCGCCCGCAGTCGGTCGTCGACCGGCAGCTTGAACTGTTCGGACGGGATGGCACCCTGGCAGATGATGTTTTTGCCGTCGGCATCGAGCCCAACGACTTTGAGTTCCCGCATGGCTTCTCCTCGCAGGCTCCGGGCAGGACAACGCCGGACCTGTTACGTGCGCACTCTAGTGCGGTAAACGCCGTTAGCCTCGTTGACACGCGGAGGTGTCTTGCCGGCATGGCGCTGGTGACCGGAATGCCCGGTCACAGCCGCACTAAGGCAGCGCTAAAGCCGCTCGACCACCCAGTCGACGCACTCGGTGAGGGCGCTGACGTCGTCCGGCTCGACCGCGGGGAACATCGCGACCCGCAGCTGGTTTCGGCCCAGTTTGCGATACGGCTCGGTGTCGACGATGCCGTTAGCCCGCAGGATCTTCGCGACGGTCCCGGCGTCGACGTCGTCGACGAAGTCGATCGTGCCCACCACCTGCGACCGCAACCCGGGGTCGGTGACAAATGGCGTGGTGTAGGGCCGCTCTTGCGCCCACGAGTACAACCGCTGCGACGAGTCCGCGGTGCGTTTGACCGCCCAGTCCAAGCCACCGTTACCCACCAGCCAGTCGATCTGTTCGGCCAGCAGCGCCAGCGTGGCGATGGCCGGTGTGTTGTATGTCTGGTTCTTCAAGCTGTTCTCGACCGCGATCGGCAGGGACAGGAAATCAGGAACCCAGCGACCGGTCGCGGCGATGGCCTCGATCCGGCTCAGGGCGGCCGGGCTCATGATGGCCAGCCACAGGCCGCCGTCGCTGGCGAAGTTCTTCTGCGGTGCGAAGTAGTAGGCGTCGGTCTCGGCGATGTCGACCGGTAGGCCGCCAGCACCGGAGGTGGCGTCGATGACGACCAAGGCGTCATCGGAGCCCTCCGGACGGCGCACCGCAACCGCGACCCCGGTCGAGGTCTCGTTGTGGGCCCAGGCGATCACATCGACTGACGGGTCGGTTTGCGGCTCCGGAGCACTGCCGGGATCCGACGTGATGATGATCGGCTCGCCGACGAACGGGTTCTTGGAAACGGCGGAAGCGAACTTCGCGCTGAACTCGCCGTAAGTCAAGTGCAGTGAGCGTTTGTCAATCAGCCCGAAGGCGGCCGCATCCCAGAACGCCGTGGCACCACCATTGCCCAGTATCACCTCATAGCCGTCCGGCAACGAGAACAGCTCGGCCAGGCCTGACCGAACCCTGCCCACCAGATTCTTGACCGGCGCCTGTCGGTGCGACGTGCCGAACAATGCCGCTGCGGTGGTGGTCAGCGTTTGCAGTTGCTCAAGCCGGACCTTCGACGGGCCCGACCCAAAGCGGCCGTCGCGGGGTTTGATGGCGGTGGGAATTTCCAGGTGGGGGGTGAGCTGGTCGGCCATGCCATCAGGGTAGTGAGGGGTACCGAACCGCGGCGACTCGAGCGGAACGAAAGCCTGCCGGCACAGGCGCGTAGTGTGAACAAGCTCACATGCAAGCCCTGGCTGGTGGCTGGGTCATAGTGTCGCCAAGGGTCTGGATAATTCCCGGTACCAGCGGTACCGTGTTCGATACCCGTGCGGACGCACACCTCGGTGGGGAGGCTTCGAATGGACAGGACGCGCATAGTTCGGCGGTGGCGCCGCAACATGGACGTGGCCGACGACGCCGAGTACGTGGAAATGCTGGCCACACTGTCCGAGGGGTCTGTGCGGCGGAATTTCAACCCGTACACCGATATCGACTGGGAGTCGCCGGAGTTCGCCGTCACGGACAACGATCCCCGGTGGATCCTCCCGGCGACCGATCCGTTGGGCCGCCACCCCTGGTACCAGGCGCAGTCGCGGGAACGCCAGATCGAGATCGGGATGTGGCGCCAGGCCAACGTGGCCAAGGTCGGGCTGCACTTCGAATCCATCCTGATTCGCGGCCTGATGAACTACACGTTCTGGATGCCCAACGGCTCACCGGAATACCGGTATTGCCTGCACGAATCGGTCGAAGAGTGCAACCACACCATGATGTTCCAGGAGATGGTCAACCGTGTCGGCGCGGACGTTCCGGGGCTGCCACGGCGGCTGCGGTGGGTTTCACCGCTGGTTCCGCTGGTGGCCGGACCATTGCCGGTGGCCTTCTTCATCGGCGTGCTCGCTGGGGAGGAGCCCATCGACCACACGCAAAAGAACGTGTTGCGCGAAGGCAAGTCGCTGCATCCGATCATGGAACGAGTGATGTCCATTCACGTGGCCGAGGAAGCGCGGCACATCTCGTTCGCCCACGAGTACTTGCGTAAGCGGCTGCCGCGCCTGACCCGGATGCAGCGGTTCTGGATCTCGCTCTACTTCCCCCTGACGATGCGGTCGTTGTGCAACGCGATCGTGGTGCCGCCCAAGGCATTCTGGGAGGAATTCGACATCCCGCGCGAGGTCAAGAAGGAGTTGTTCTTCGGCTCGCCGGAGTCGCGAAAGTGGTTGTGCGACATGTTTGCCGACGCCCGCATGCTGGCCCACGATACCGGATTGATGAACCCGATCGCTCGGCTAGTGTGGCGACTCTGCAAGATCGACGGCAAGCCGTCGCGCTACCGCAGCGAGCCGCAGCGTCAGCACTTGGCTGCCGCGCCGGCCGCATAGCTTGCTACGAGTGCACGCATGCCGCACGTAATTACTCAGTCGTGCTGCAACGACGCGTCCTGCGTCTTCGCATGTCCGGTGAACTGCATCCACCCGACGCCGGACGAGCCGGGCTTCGCGACCTCGGAAATGCTCTATATCGATCCGGTGGCCTGCGTGGACTGTGGTGCCTGCGTAACCGCCTGCCCGGTCAGCGCGATCGCGCCGAACACCCGGTTGGACTTCGAGCAGCTGCCGTTCGTCGAAATCAATGCGTCGTATTACCCGAAGCGGCCCGCCGGCGTGAAGCTAGCGCCGACGTCGAAGCTGGCTCCGGTGACTCCGGCCGCCGAGGTGCGTGTGCGCCGGCAGCCGCTGACGGTAGCCGTCGTCGGGTCCGGGCCCGCGGCGATGTATGCCGCCGATGAGCTGCTGGTCCAGCAGGGAGTGCAGGTCAACGTCTTTGAGAAGCTGCCGACACCCTACGGGCTGGTGCGCTCCGGGGTGGCGCCGGATCACCAGAACACCAAGCGGGTCACGCGACTATTTGACCGGATCGCCGGTCATCGCCGCTTCCGGTTCTATCTCAACGTCGAGATCGGCAAGCATCTAGGCCATGCCGAGCTATTGGCCCACCATCACGCCGTGCTGTACGCGGTCGGAGCGCCCGACGACCGCCGGCTGACGATTGACGGGATGGGACTGCCGGGCACCGGTACCGCCACGGAGCTGGTCGCGTGGCTCAACGGACATCCCGACTTCAACGATCTGCCAGTCGATCTCAGTCACGAACGCGTGGTGATCATCGGCAACGGGAATGTCGCGCTCGACGTGGCGCGCGTGCTTGCGGCCGATCCGCACGAGCTGGCCGCCACCGACATCGCCGACCACGCGTTGTCCGCGTTACGCAACTCGGCGGTCCGTGAGGTGGTGGTCGCCGCCCGCCGCGGTCCTGCCCATTCGGCGTTCACCCTGCCCGAGCTGATCGGGCTCACGGCCGGAGCCGACGTCGTGCTTGACCCGGGAGATCATCAGCGAGTACTCGATGATCTGGCAATCGTTGCCGATCCGTTGACCAGGAACAAGCTGGAGATCTTGAGCACGCTGGGGGACGGGTCGGCGCCTGCGCGACGAGTCGGGCGCCCGCGGATCCGGCTGGCCTATCGGCTCACGCCGCGGCGCGTCCTCGGCCAGCGGCGGGCCGGCGGAGTTCAGTTCTCGGTCACCGGAACCGACGAGCTGCGCCAACTGGATGCTGGCCTGGTGCTGACGTCGATTGGCTACCGCGGCAAGCCGATTCCCGACCTGCCGTTCGACGAGCAGGCCGCGCTCGTGCCCAACGATGGTGGACGGGTCATCGACCCGGGCACCGGCGAGCCGGTGCCCGGCGCATACGTCGCGGGTTGGATCAAGCGCGGGCCCACCGGGTTCATCGGCACGAACAAGTCCTGCTCTATGCAGACCGTTCAGGCGTTGGTGGCCGACTTCAACGACGGCCGGCTGACCGATCCGGTGGCTACACCGACGGCGCTGGATCAGCTGGTGCAGGCCCGCCAGCCCCAAGCCATCGGCTGTGCGGGATGGCGGGCCATCGACGCGGCCGAGATTGCGCGCGGCAGCGCCGACGGCCGGGTCCGCAACAAGTTCACCGACGTCGCCGAGATGCTCGCGGCAGCAACCAGCGCGCCTAAGGAACCGCTTCGGCGGCGCGTGCTGGCCCGGCTGCGTGACCTGGGGCAGCCGATCGTGCTAACCGTCCCCTTGTGATGACATGGCGGCTTGGATCTCATCCATGTTGACCTCGCGCACCGGCTGGCCCAGCGACCAGTGGTGGCCGAACGGGTCGGCGACCACCCCGTAGCGGTCTCCCCAGAGCTGGTCCTCCAAGGCGGTCACCACCGTGGCGCCCGCGTTCAGGGCACGCTGGAACTTGGCGTCGACATCGGTGACGGTCAAATGAATGGTGACCGGTGTTCCGCCCAGCGAGGTGGGCGTCATCGACTTGCCGCCGCACATCTGCGGGACGTCGTCGTTGAGCATCACCGTAAAGCCGTTGATGCGTAGTGCGGCGTGGATCAGTTTGCCATCGGGACCGGGGACGCGCCCCAGTTCGACGGCGTCAAAGGCCTTGACGTAGAAGTCGATCGCCGAGGCAGCGTCGTCGACGACAAGGTGTGGTGACAGAGCGGGTTCGACGTTGATCGCCATGGTGTCTCCTTGTTGTTGGTGTGCTCGGCCAATCCGGGGCCCGGACAGGCTCACGGATATTGACTCCCGGCGCGATGGAAAATCATCGCGGTGCCGTCATTCAATCGCCGGACACGTGGCCACCGCCCAGCGGTGTGGCCAGCAAGCCGAATCTCAACCGCAGGTGTGTTCAATGAATACTTTTCCGTCACAACGTGATTGCTGCTTTGTGTCGACAAGCGCACTTTTCGGTCTCGACACGAATGCTCTTCCGTTACAGCGCAAGTTGAAACTTTCTGCACGCAACCCATGCCGACCATGTCCGCGCCACCCGCTCAAGCGCCGGTATGTGGCGCCTTGGCGGCTAGGCCAACCGCCCCCGGCAACGCCAGCTGCACACGCCCAGCGAAGCGCGATTGTCGGTACGGGTCGCGCTGCGAAACCTGCCTCCCATTCGCACTAGCAAAAGACTGTCGACAAGCGAGCAGTCGACTTCAGGCCGCGACCGAACCGGACGAGACGACAACAACATCTGTCATCTCAATGCGCTCACCAGGATCGCTACAATATCAGCCAGCTACATGAGCCGATGTATATCCAGGAAGGCTCTGCCGCCGACATGTTGGATCGCTCGCGCGGACAGCTGTACCGGCTCTACCTGGCTAGTAGGTGAATTCAATGGCGCGTTCGCTCATTACTCACCCATGTGCACAATAGGTTCGCGTGCGGCTCGCCGGCAACGTTGGCAACATCCCGATTCCCATTGATTGCACGTTGCGCGGCCTAACCCAATATTCCCGGACGAACAACGCCGAGGTCGTGCAGAGCGTCGAGACACACCACCGTCCCGCTAACTTTGATGCCCTCACCTGAGGAAAACCACAGGAGCGTCAGGTACTCACCCACTGCGGGAATTGCGATGACGTTCAAACCGATCGAGGCCGCGCAGCTACGCCAGCGCGCAGTGAACAGGCCGTAACTGGACCGCGCTTGCGCAACGTTCGAAAAGGGATCCGGTGGAGCGGCCCGACGACACCAAATAGGCCATATCCCCCAAAGACTGGTATTGACAACCGTTCTGATGCCGCGTCAGACTTCCCACCACGCCACGGACCGTCCAACGCCAGAACTCAATACCGTCTCGTCCCAGGCGAAACCGTGAGCCTAGCCGATGATCTCCTGGCATTGGTCGGACTGGACTTGATCTGCTCGCTGACAAGCATACGTATCAGTGCTACGAACCGTTCACGCGGTGAACCTGCTGGGCGCACAAGGAGAATCGATGGATTACGCCAAACGCATCGGCCAGGTTGGGGCGTTAGCCGTTGTCCTGGGGGTGGGGGCGGCGGTGACTACCCACGCGATCGGCTCTGCCGCGCCGACGGATCCGAGCTCCTCGAGCACCGATTCGCCGGTCGACGCGTGCTCGCCGTTGGGTGGGTCCGCCAGTTCGTTGGCTGCGATACCGGGCGCCAGTGTGCCACAGGTCGGCGTGCGACAGGTAGACCCCGGAAGCATCCCCGATGACTTGCTCAATGCCCTGATCGACTTTCTGGCCGCGGTACGCAACGGGTTGGTGCCCATCATCGAAAACCGCACTCCGGTAGCGAATCCGCAACAAGTCAGCGTCCCTGAGGGGGGCACCGTCGGCCCGGTCCGGTTTGACGCCTGCGACCCCGATGGCAACCGGATGACCTTCGCGGTGCGCGAGCGCGGTGCACCCGGTGGACCCCAGCATGGCATCGTGACCGTCGACCAACGAACGGCCAGCTTCATCTACACAGCCGATCCGGGTTTCGTTGGCACCGATACCTTCAGTGTGAACGTCAGCGATGACACCAGCCTGCACGTGCACGGTCTGGCGGGATACCTGGGTCCGTTCCATGGGCACGACGACGTCGCCACCGTGACCGTGTTCGTCGGCAACACCCCGACCGACACCATCAGCGGCGACTTCAGCATGCTCACCTACAACATCGCGGGGCTGCCCTTCCCGCTATCCAGCGCAATTCTGCCCCGGTTCTTCTACACCAAAGAGATTGGGAAGCGGCTCAACGCCTACTACGTCGCGAACGTCCAGGAGGATTTCGCCTACCACCAATTCCTCATCAAGAAATCCAAGATGCCCAGCCAGACCCCGCCGGAGCCGCCTACCTTGCTGTGGCCTATCGGTGTGCCCTTCTCCGACGGGCTCAATACCCTCTCGGAGTTCAAGGTGCAGCGGCTGGACCGGCAGACATGGTATGAGTGCACATCCGACAACTGCCTCACCTTGAAGGGCTTCACCTACAGCCAGATGCGGCTTCCCGGCGGTGACACGGTCGACGTCTACAACTTACATACCAACACCGGTGGAGGGCCGACCACCAACGCCAACCTCGCGCAGGTCGCCAACTACATCCAGCAGAACTCGGCGGGCCGCGCGGTCATCGTCACCGGCGACTTCAACGCGCGGTACTCCGACGACCAAAGCGCTCTGTTGCAATTTGCGCAGGTCAACGGGCTCACCGATGCCTGGGTGCAGGTAGAACACGGCCCCACCACACCGCCGTTCGCGCCCACTTGCATGGTCGGCAACGAGTGCGAGCTGCTCGACAAGATCTTCTATCGAAGCGGCCAGGGAGTGACGTTGCAGGCCGTCAGCTACGGCAACGAGGCGCCGAAATTCTTCAATTCCAAGGGTGAGCCACTGTCGGATCACAGCCCGGCGGTGGTCGGCTTCCACTACGTCGCGGACAACGTGGCCGTACGGTGACAGCGGTTGATCGCCAACTGGTTTGCCGTCGGCCTCAGGCGGTGGTGAGTACCCGCTCCCAGCCGTCGACCGATTCCGGGCTGCGCGGGCCCGGTCCCACGTAAATGGCCGACGGGCGGACCAGCTTGCCGAGTCGCTTCTGCTCGAGAATGTGGGCACACCAGCCGGCAGTGCGCCCACAGGTGAACATTGCTGGCATCATGTTGGCCGGTACCCGGGCAAAGTCCAGGACCACTGCGGCCCAGAATTCGACATTGGTCTCGATCGCCCGATCCGGACGGCGCTCTCGCAGTTCTGACAGCGCAGCCTGCTCCACCGCGACCGCGACCTCGTAGCGGGGGGCGCCCAGCCGCTCGGCGGCCGCCCGCAGCACCCGCGCCCGCGGGTCCTCGGCGCGGTAGACCCGGTGCCCGAACCCCATCAGTTTCTCGCCGCGGTCCAGGATTCCCTTGACCACGCTGCGGGCATCGCCGGCGCGTTCGACCTCGTCGAGCATCGGCAGGACGCGCGCCGGCGCGCCACCATGCAGCGGTCCGCTCATCGCCCCGATTGCGCCCGACAGCGCTGCTGCCACATCCGCCCCAGTTGAGGCGATCACACGCGCGGTGAATGTCGAAGCGTTCATGCCGTGCTCGGCGGCCGACACCCAGTAGGCGTCAATGGCCTCGATGTGTCTGGGGTCTGGCTCGCCCTGCCAGCGCGTCATGAAACGTGCTGTGACCGTCGAGCATTCATCGATGATTCGCTGCGGGACCGCCGGCTGGTAGATGCCCCGTGCGGATTGCGCGACATAGGACAGCGCCATCACCGATGCCCGGGCCAGCTGTTGGCGGGCGGTGGCGTCGTCGATGTCGAGCAGCGGCGCATATCCCCAGATGGGCGCCAGCATCGCCAGGCCGGCCTGGACGTCGACGCGCACATCGCCGGAGTGAATCGGCAGCGGGAACGGTTCAGCCGGCGGCAGCCCGCTGCCGAAGTTGCCGTCCACCAGCAGCGCCCACACATCGCCGAAGGTGACCCGCTGACTTACCAGGTCTTCGATGTCGACGCCACGGTAGCGCAGGGCCCCGCCGTCTTTGTCCGGCTCGGCGATCTCGGTCGTAAAGGCCACCACGCCGTCGAGGCCGGGGACGAAATTCTCCGGGACCACTGTCATACGAGAATTCTCACACCTGGCCCCGGCAACGACGCTACCGGCTGGTGCCAATCACGGTGCCGGCGATGAGCGTGCCGCGAGAATCGTCACGAGGGTGAGCCGCGGCGTGCCGCCTCGTCTACCAGTTGTACTCGGGAGGGCAAGCCAAGTTTGGCGTAGACGTGGGTGAGGTGGGTTTGCACAGTGCGCGGCGAGACGAAAAGCCGTTTTGCAATGTCCTTGTTGGATAACCCCTCGCTGACCAACCGCACGACGTCGCGTTCGGTCGGGGTCAACGAGCCCCACCCGCGGGCCGGTCGCTTGCGTTCACCGCGACCGCGTTGTGCATATGCGATCGCCTCGTCGGTGGACAAGGCGGCCCCCTCGGCCCAGGCGCGGTCGAAATCCTCATCACCCATCGCCTCACGAAGCGCCGTCACCGAGGCCTGGTAGCCGGCATCCCAAATCTTGAAGCGGACCTGACGTGTCTGTTGCCGAAGGGCGGCTGCGGCACCGAGAAGGCGGACACCTTCGGAGTGACTGCCGACCTCGCCGGCCAGGCCGGCGAGGAGTTCCATGGCATCTGGCATGCCCTGGTAGATGTGCAGCTCGGCGCCGCACGCCAGCGCAGCATGAGCATCATCGCGCGCCAGTTCTGGTTCGCCCCGTGCGGTGGCTACGCGCGCGCGTATTGTCAACGCCACCATTCGGTGCCACCCATTGGTCGCATCGACGGCGTCGTTGGCGAACTGTCGTGCGGCGATCGCATCACCTCCTGCCAGGGCTAACTGCGCCATCAGGACCTGGTGCATGGTCACCTGGTCGGGCTGGGCCCTAAGAATCGGCCGCGCCGCGTCGCTGGCCTCGAGCGCTGCCGTGACATCACCGGCGGCCAGCGCGGCGTACGTCATCGCCGCATAACCAATGCCTTGGTACACACCGCCTAACTCCGTCGCGGCTGCAATGCACGCCCCGGCTATGGCGTGGGCCGCGCTGGCGCCGCAATACGCCAGCACCTGGGCTTGGGTATATAGGCCGAGAACCTTTGTCGGCACATCGTTGGATGCCTCGGCCTCGGCAGTGATTTCCCTGGATAGCTCGAGGGCTTCGGTCAGATTGCCAGCCCACATCTGCGCCAAACTAAGCCACAAGCTGCAGTGACGTGAGACGAACCGGTCGCCGATGGTGTCGGCCAGGTCGCGGCATTCTTCTGCCGCGGCTCGCAAAGCATTCGGGTCACCTGATATGCAGGTCCCCACCCCCCGCCAGTAGAGGATTTGACACAGCGTCCATTTGTCGTCAATAGCGCGTGCCAGGTCGGTCGCTTCGGCGAAATAGGGCGCAGCGGCCTCCGCGTTGTAGCCACTGCTACAGCCGCAGGCGGTGAGCGCCCGCACCAACGCGGCGGGGTCGCCCACCTCACGTGCCATCGCCAGCGCTTGTTGTGCGGGAGCGATGATGTCGGTGGCGCCTACCGGACTGGTGGCCAGCCAGGTACTGAGCATTGCCTTGTCAGCGAGCGCTCGCGCCCGTACTGCTGTTGACACAGCGAGCCGGTGGAACCTTTGGTCTTCCAGGATCGAGTTGAACCAGGACAACCCCTCGCGCAGGTGCGCCCGCCCGAACCAGATTGGTTGCAGCGAAGATGCGAGCTGTAACGCTTCGGTGATATGGCCATTTTCCCGGCTCCAGGCGAACGCGGCGCGCAGGTTGTCGATCTCGGTCTCAGCCCGGGCGACAAGCCGTTGGTGATCGTTGTCCGCAGGAGTGTTGAGTGAGGCGGCCAGCGCCGTGTAGTAGTCACGGTGACGTGCGTGCACATCGGCCTCGCCGGAGTCGCCCAGTTTTTCCAGCGCGTACCGACGCACCGTTTCCAGCAGCCGGTACCGCGTGCGGCCCTGGCAGTCGTCGGCCACCACCAGCGACTTGTCTACCAGCAGGGTCAGCTGATCAAGCACCGAAAACGGATCCAGGTCGCTACCGGCGGCGACCGCCCGCACCGCGGCGAGGTCGAACCCGCCGACAAATGGCGCCAGTCGCCGAAACAAGATTTGCTCGGTCTCGGTCAGCAGTGCATGCGACCAATCGATCGAGGCGCGAAGTGTCTGCTGGCGCTGCACCGCGCCCCGCACACCGCCGGCCAACAGCCGGAAACAGTCGTCCAGACCGTCGGCAATCTCGAGCGGTGACATCGACCGCACCCGTGCGGCAGCGAACTCGATCGCCAGCGGTATGCCGTCTAGCCGCCGGCAGATCTCGCCGACGGCCGCGGCGTTGTGATTGGCGATGGTGAACCCGGGCTGAACTCGGCTGGCTCGGTCAGCAAACAATTCGACTGCTTCGTCGGTTATCGACATCGACGGTACGCGCCAGGTGATCTCGCCGGCCATCCCGATCGGCTCCCGGCTAGTCGCTAAGATCGTCAGCTCCGGACAGGCCCCCAATAGCTCAACGACCAACGCTGCGCACGCATCGAGAAGATGTTCACAGTTGTCCAACACCATGAGCATGCGGCGATTGCCGATGAATCGGCGAAGACTATCCATGGTTGAACGGCCCGGCTGATCGGGCAGACCCACGGCGCGCGCAGCCGTGGCTGCGACGATCCCGGATTCAGTGATCGGGGCCAGATCGACAAAGCACAAACCGTCGCGAAGTTCGGATGCACTCGCGATCTGGATTGCCAGACGGGTCTTGCCGACACCGCCGGTTCCGCATAGCGTCACGAGCCGGTTCTGCGCCAACAGTGCCCGCACCTCAGCTTATTTGCGCACGGCGGCCCACAAATGTGGTGAACTGCGCCGGGAGAATCGATGTCGGGCTGGATTTGGCCGTGCGCAGTGGGGGAAACTTTTCGCGAATGTCGGGGTGGCACAACTGCATGACCCATTCGGGACGAGGTAGACCGCGCAGCGGGTGGCGGCCGAGATCGACAAGCCATGCATCGGCTGGGAGCCGGCCAGTCACTAAATCACCTGTCGCAGCTGACAGGACAACCTGACCCCCGTGTGCCAAATCGCGGAGACGCGCCGTCCGGTTGATAGTGGGGCCGACATAGAGTTCGTCGCGCAACTGTACCTCGCCTGTATGAAGACCTATACGTAGTCGGATCGGCGCGAGCGAGGTCCGCTGCAGATCCAGCGCGCATGCAGCGGCATCGCTAGCGCGAGTGAAAGCCGCAACGAAGCTATCACCCTCGTACCGTTTGACCGGCTGCACCCCACCGTGATTCGTGATAGCTTCCGACACAGTGTGATCCAAGTGCGCGATGGCGGTCGCCATGTCCTCTGGGCACATTTGCCATAGGTGGGTCGATTCCTCGACGTCGGCTAAGAGCAATGTCACCGTGCCCGTCGGCGGCAATCTGCTCACGTCTAATCCCTGGTTGGCTATAAGGACGCGTCTGCGTGGGGGAACGAACTCACATCGGCCAACATCTGGTGGAGCCGCATAGCAGCGGAGCGAATGGTACCGGAGATCCAGCGATCCTAGCGCAGATATACGAACCCTGGCGACGCACTTTGCGCATGTTGGCGGATGATCTTCGCCCCGCAGGATCGCATGGTCGATGTCGATGTTGGGAGGAAGGCTGTTATGAACTGCGTTGAAGAGCACGATACGTGTCTGACCACTGCTATCACGTCATCGCAACACCTTCGCGGCGCCGCGAAGCCAATAAGCACACTACAGTTCGGGGAAGACACCTGGCCCATCCTCGAAACAGGCCTCTCGCAGCGATGTTCATTACCGCCCAAAGAGATTGTCTTCGGCGCTGCACGGTGGGCGCTCGCGGCGGCCCGCGGGATGCTACCGCGGCCCACGACCGACAGCCCACCGCAGCGTCAGCGCTACCCGAAGCGCTACCGATTCCTGGAGCACTCCTGCCTAGAACGCGAGATGCGTCGACTATAGAACAGCGTCGCGTGTTTGTCTCGGTAGCTGCTCTGTATAGTATGCGTTGCTTAACCGCATGTGGGAGGGTGATTTTGGGCTGTTCTGGGGGGTCGGAGCGATGACCGGGCGATGTCCGACGGTTGCCGTGGTCGGAGCGGGTATGTCCGGAATGTGCGTCGCAATTACGTTGCTGAGCGCAGGGATTACTGATGTCTGCATCTATGAAAAGGCCGACGATGTTGGCGGAACGTGGCGCGATAACACCTATCCAGGTCTGACATGTGATGTGCCGTCCCGGCTCTATCAGTACAGCTTTGCCAAGAATCCGAACTGGACCCAGATGTTTTCACGCGGAGGCGAAATCCAAGATTACTTGCGTGGGATCGCCGAGCGCTACGGGCTGAGGCACCGGATTCGGTTTGGCGCCACGGTTGTCAGCGCCCGATTCGACGACGGCCGGTGGGTGTTGCGCACCGATTCCGGAACGGAGTCGACAGTAGACTTCTTGATTTCGGCCACCGGCGTTTTACATCATCCCCGAATACCGCCGATCGCTGGTTTGGACGACTTCAGGGGGACGGTGTTTCACTCGGCTCGCTGGGATCACACGGTTCCGCTGCTGGGACGCCGAATCGCGGTGATCGGTACCGGGTCCACGGGCGTACAACTCGTCTGCGGCCTGGCTGGGGTCGCGGGTAAAGTCACCATGTTCCAGCGCACCGCACAATGGGTGCTGCCGTGGCCTAACCCTCGATACTCGAAGCTGGCGCGTGTTTTCCACCGCGCTTTTCCGTGTCTGGGTTCGCTGGCCTATAAGGCATATAGCCTTTCCTTCGAAACGTTCGCGGTTGCGCTCAGCAATCCAGGTTTGCACCGAAAGCTGGTAGGGGCCGTGTGTCGCGCCAGCTTACGTCGGGTGCGTGACCCCCGACTGCGTCGGGCACTGACGCCTGATTACGAGCCGATGTGCAAACGGCTAGTGATGTCCGGCGGATTCTATCGGGCGATTCAGCGTGACGACGTCGAATTAGTCACCGCCGGTATCGATCACGTCGAACATCGGGGCATCGTCACCGATGATGGTGTGTTGCACGAGGTGGACGTCATCGTGCTTGCCACGGGGTTTGACTCTCATGCATTTTTCCGGCCGATGCAGCTGACCGGTCGCGACGGCATCAGGATCGACGATGTGTGGCAAGACGGTCCGCATGCTCATCAAACCGTCGCAATACCTGGATTTCCGAACTTCTTTATGATGTTGGGGCCACACAGCCCAGTGGGAAACTTCCCGCTGACAGCGGTCGCCGAATCTCAGGCTGAACACATAGTGCAGTGGATAAAGCGATGGCGCCATGGTGAATTCGACACCATGGAACCGAAGTCAGCTGCTACCGAAGCATATAACACGGTGTTGCGGGCCGCGATGCCGAACACCGTCTGGACCACCGGCTGCGACAGCTGGTACCTGAACAAAGACGGTATTCCTGAGGTTTGGCCATTTGCACCGGCCAAACACCGCGCCATGCTCGCTAACCTACATCCCGAAGAATACGACCTGCGACGCTATGCTGCGGTGCGCGCAACTAGTCGGCCTCAAAGCGCTTGAAGCCTATCGAGGTGCTGGACGGTGACGTTCGCGCGGGATCGGCCACTAATCCCGTTCTGACGGCGCTGACAAAGGTTATAGCGGTGACCATTGGCGCAGCTTCGGTATCGGCTTCGGGCACCGCTCGGCCGACGCGGCGCAGATACTCGGCCAATGGAGTAGCGGTCGCGCGCCAGCCTCGCTCATCGAACCATTCCGTGGCCCGCGCCCACCGCTCGTTGTAGACCATTTGAAAGAACCTGCGCGGGTCGCCTTGGGCGTTCGCGGCGCGTTCTCGTTCGAGCTTCGCTGCGAATTCGCAAGGGTCCAGTGGAGTTGCTTCCTCGACAGCAACGTGGCTACCGGGGCTAGCCAAGGTGTCGATGCCGATAAACAGGCGCTGCTGGGCCTCGGCCGAGAGATAGACCAGCAGGCCCTCGGCGATCCAAGCCGACGGCCGGTTGGCATCAAATCCGTTGTTACACAAGGCTATCTGCCACTCATCGCGCAGATCGACAGCAACCGACCGACGTTGGGCTCGCGGCCGTATGTGATAGTCGGCGAGCACCGCGTTCTTGAAGTCGAGGACCTGAGGTCGATCCAACTCGAAGATTGTTGTCCCGATTGGCCATTGCAATCGGAATGCACGGGAATCCAATCCTGCAGCCAAGATGACCACCTGCTTCATGCCGGCGGCCGTTGCCCGGGAGAAATACTCGTCGAAATACCTGGTGCGGGCACCTTGGAAGTTGACGAAATGCTCACCGAAGTCCCCGGTTGTCAGATAGTGATCGGGCAGCTTGCCGTCCAATACGTCGGCCCATTCACCACCTGCGGCACGGCAGAAAACCTCGGCATAGGGATCGATGGCCAGCGGATCGGCCTTCTGCGTCTCCAATGCTCTTGCGGCGGCTACCAATAGTCCTGTCGAACCAACACTCGTGGTGACATCCCAGCTATCGTCCTCGGTCCGCATTCATCGAACTCTAGTTGCTCCAGTCCGCCCACCGCTGTCGGTATCCCAGCGCAGTCGGCCGTGCACACATATCTGCGCGGTGGACTTGGTACTTCTACGCGCATTCGCCGATGTTTTGCGATCCGCGGCGGGTCTATGGTGCCATTTATGTGCCAGGATCGGTCTTCAATAACAACGTCGCGAAGCGAGGGGTCGTGACGTGAGAGGGCTCGCTTATGCCGGCGGTGGATGCCCAGTAGGGCGACGGTCCAGGAATTCTCAGACAGTTATCCGTTCTGCCACAATGGATTCCGGCCGATCATGATGCCAAAGATCGTCTCCGTCCAACATTCCACTCGCCGCCACTTGACGAGCTTTGTCGGTCGCAAGGCTGAGCTGAACGACGTGCGGCGGCTCCTGTCCGACAAACGACTGGTGACGCTTACCGGTCCGGATGGGATGGGGAAATCCCGTCTCGCGCTGCAGATCGGCGCCCAGATTGCACACGAATTCACTTATGGCCGTTGGGATTGCGACTTGGCTACGGTCACTGACCGAGACTGCGTGTCCATCTCGATGCTGAATGCCTTGGGCTTGCCTGTCCAGCCGGGTTTGTCTGCGATCGACACGCTCGTCGGTGTCATCAATGATGCTCGGGTGCTGCTGGTGTTGGACCATTGTGAGCATTTGCTGGACGCGTGTGCCGCAATAATTGATTCGCTGTTACGTTCCTGTCCGAGATTGACGATCCTGACGACAAGTACCGAAGCGATCGGGTTGGCGGGCGAGCTGACCTGGCGGGTGCCCCCGTTGTCGCTGACCAACGATGCCATCGAGCTGTTTGTCGACCGGGCACGCCGAGTGCGGTCGGATTTTGCGATTAATGCCGATACCGCGGTGACGGTCGGGGAAATCTGCCGACGCTTGGACGGTGTGCCACTGGCGATCGAGCTGGCCGCGGCGCGAACGGACACCTTGTCGCCGGTGGAGATCCTTGCTGGTCTAAATGACCGATTCCGGCTGGTGGCCGGTGCTGCGGGCAACGCGGTGCGCCCCGAACAGACGCTGTGTGCCACGGTGCAATGGTCGCATGCTCTGTTGAGTGGACCTGAGCGTGCGTTGTTGCACCGGTTGGCAGTCTTCGCCGGCGGGTTCGACCTTGACGGCGCCCAGGCGGTCGGTGCCAATGACGAGGACTTCGAGGGCTACCAGACACTCGGCCGGTTTGCCGAGTTGGTGGACAAGGCATTTGTCGTCGTCGAAAACAACAGGGGCCGAGCGGGATACCGGTTGCTGTATTCGGTGCGTCAGTACGCGTTGGAGAAGCTCAGTGAGTCGGGAGAGGCCGACGCCGTGCTTGCGCGTTACCGCAAGCACCTCAAACAACCCAACCAGGTAGTGCGTGCTGGGTCAGGCGGGGTTCGGTACTGATGCGTGAACGTAGCTTAACCGTCGGTGGGAATTGACCGCGCCACCCATAGCAGTCGAGAGGAACACCCGCAGCAAAGTGCGCCAACAACAGGAGGCTGACGTCGTTGCCCTGGGTCGAAAGCCAGGGCTGCTATGTGTGCCGGAAAGGTTCCGTGCAATGGATCTTCCGATGGCAGCCGCCGATGCCTTATTCCTATGGGCCGAGACGCCGACGCGGCCGCTGCATGTCGGCGCGTTGGCCGTGCTGAGTCAGCCCGACAACGGGACCGGGCGTTACCTGCGCAAGGTGTTCTCCGCCGCGGTGGCCCGTCAGCAGGTGGCGCCGTGGTGGCGCCGACGCCCGCACCGGTCGCTCACCTCGCTCGGGCAGTGGTCTTGGCGCACCGAGACCGAGGTGGACCTGGATTACCACGTGCGGCTTAGCGCATTGCCGCCACGGGCCGGTACCGCCGAGCTGTGGGCGTTGGTTTCTGAACTACACGCCGGCATGCTGGACCGCTCCCGCCCGCTATGGCAGGTGGACCTGATCGAGGGTCTACCTGGCGGGCGGTGCGCGGTCTACGTCAAGGTCCACCATGCGCTGGCGGACGGAGTCTCGGTGATGCGGCTTTTACAACGGATCGTCACCGCGGACCCGCATCAGCGTCAGATGCCCACCTTGTGGGAGGTGCCAGCGCAGGCGTCGGTGGCCAAACACACGGCACCGCGCGGTTCGTCGAGACCACTGACGTTGGCCAAGGGGGTGCTGGGTCAAGCCAGGGGCGTCCCGGGCATGGTGCGCGTAGTGGCCGATACCACGTGGCGGGCAGCGCAATGTCGCAGCGGGCCGCTGACACTGGCCGCACCACACACCCCGCTGAACGAGCCGATCGCCGGGGCCCGGTCCGTGGCAGGTTGTTCCTTTCCGATCGAGCGGCTGCGACAGGTCGCCGAACACGCCGATGCCACCATCAACGATGTCGTGCTGGCCATGTGCGGCGGGGCGTTACGTGCGTACCTGATCAGCCGGGGAGCGTTACCGGGTGCGCCGCTGATAGCGATGGTGCCGGTTTCGCTGCGCGATACCGCAGTTATCGACGTGTTCGGCCAGGGTCCAGGCAACAAGATCGGTACGTTGATGTGTTCGCTGGCGACGCACCTGGCCAGTCCGGTCGAACGGCTGTCGGCGATACGGGCAAGTATGCGCGACGGCAAAGCCGCGATCGCCGGCCGAAGCCGAAACCAGGCGCTGGCTATGAGCGCATTGGGCGCCGCCCCGCTCGCCCTTGCGATGGCCCTGGGGCGCGTGCCCGCGCCGCTGCGCCCACCAAATGTGACGATCTCCAACGTGCCGGGCCCGCAGGGCGCGCTGTACTGGAACGGCGCTCGCCTGGACGCGCTCTACCTGCTCTCGGCACCTGTCGATGGCGCGGCGTTGAACATCACCTGTAGCGGCACCAATGAGCAGATCACTTTCGGTTTGACGGGCTGCCGTCGTGCCGTCCCCGCGCTGAGCATCCTGACCGACCAGCTCGCCCACGAACTCGAGCTACTCGTTGGCGTCAGTGAAGCCGGCCCAGGGACCAGACTTCGAAGGATCGCAGGGCGCCGTTAAACGGACGCCGCGAGTCATCACCCGGCCGAGCGCGCAGCGGCTTACCTTACGCGCGGCCGCCCATGGTGCCAGAGACCCCACCCCGGGCAGGCGGGTCATCCCGATAGCGACTACCTTCAGCTATAAGCACTTAGTGGGGCAGCCATATCAGCCAAAGCGCGAAGGGGTTCTCGTGGCCGACACCGACGACACCGCAACCCTCCGTTACCCGGGAGGCGAGATCGACCTGCAGATCGTGCACGCCACCGAAGGCGCCGACGGCATTGCGCTCGGGCCGCTGCTGGCAAAAACCGGGCACACCACGTTCGACGTCGGCTTCGCCAACACGGCCGCCGCTAAAAGCTCCATCACCTACATCGACGGAGATGCCGGCATTCTGCGTTATCGCGGCTACCCGATCGACCAACTGGCGGAGAAGTCAACCTTCATCGAGGTCTGCTACCTGTTGATTTACGGCGAGCTGCCCGATACCGACCAGCTTGCCCAGTTCACCGGCCGGATCCAGCGCCACACCATGCTGCACGAGGATCTCAAGCGGTTCTTCGACGGCTTTCCGCGCAATGCCCACCCGATGCCGGTGTTGTCCAGCGTGGTCAATGCGCTGTCGGCGTACTACCAGGATGCTCTGGACCCCATGGACAACGGTCAAGTCGAGCTGTCGACCATTCGGCTGCTGGCCAAGCTGCCCACCATCGCCGCGTACGCCTACAAGAAATCGGTCGGCCAGCCCTTCCTCTACCCAGATAACTCACTGACGCTGGTGGAGAACTTCCTACGGTTGACGTTCGGATTTCCCGCCGAGCCCTACCAGGCCGACCCCGAGGTGGTGCGGGCGCTGGACATGTTGTTCATCTTGCACGCCGACCACGAGCAGAACTGCTCGACGTCGACGGTTCGGCTGGTTGGCTCGTCGCGAGCCAACCTGTTCACCTCGATCTCGGGTGGCATCAACGCACTATGGGGTCCGCTTCATGGCGGCGCCAATCAGGCTGTCCTGGAGATGCTCGAGGGCATTCGCGACAGCGGCGACGACGTCAGCGAGTTTGTACGCAAGGTCAAGAACCGCGAGGCCGGGGTCAAATTGATGGGTTTCGGTCATCGTGTCTACAAGAACTACGATCCGCGGGCCCGCATCGTCAAGGAACAGGCCGACAAGATCCTGGCCAAGCTCGGCGGCGATGACTCCTTGCTGGGCATCGCCAAGGAGCTCGAAGAGGCGGCGCTGACCGACGACTACTTCATCGAACGCAAGCTTTACCCCAACGTCGACTTCTACACCGGCCTGATCTACCGGGCCCTCGGCTTCCCGACCAGGATGTTCACCGTGTTGTTTGCCCTGGGCAGGCTTCCCGGCTGGATCGCGCACTGGCGTGAGATGCACGACGAGGGCGACAGCAAGATCGGCCGGCCCCGCCAGATCTACACCGGCTACACGGAGCGCGACTACGTCACCATAGACGCGCGGTAGGCCGGCGAGCAGACGCAAAAGCCCCCTAAACCGGCAGGTATTAGGGGCTTTTGCGTCTGCTCGCCAGGCAAGCCAGCACTGCCATCGCGGCGTTGTGACCGCCGATGCCCGACACCGCCCCGCCGCGACGGGCACCCGAGCCGCACAGCATGATCCGCTCGTGGTCGGTGGCTACGCCCCACTGCCGTGCCGGTGTGTCCAGCGGATCGTCGTTGTCAGCGAACGGCCAGGACAACGCACCGTGGAAGATGTTGCCGCCGGTCATCCCAAGCGTCCGCTGCAGGTCCAGGGTGGTCGTCGTCTCGATGCATGGCTTGCTCTGCGCATCGGTCCAAAGCACGTCCTGAATCGGTTCGGCCAGAACGGAATTCAGCGACGCTAGGACGGCTGCCGTCAGCCGTTCGGCTAAGCCTTCGGTGTCGCCGAACACCGAGTGCGGTGTGTGCAAGCCGAACACCGTCAGCGTCTGAGCGCCGGCATCGCGCAACCGGGCGGACAGGATGCTCGGGTCGGTCAGCGAATGGCAGTAGGCTTCGCAGGGTAGGGGATCCGGCAACCGCCCGCTGGCTGCTTGCGAGTACGCGGCATCCAATTGGCTCCATGTCTCGTTGACGTGGAACGTCCCGGCAAATGCTTGCTGCGGTGTGACACTGTCGTCGCGCAACCGGGGGAGTCGGCGCACCACCATGTTGACCTTGACCTGTGCGCCCGGGGCCAGTGCCGCAACCGGTTCACCGAGCAGGCTGGCCAGCACCGCCGGTGTGACCCCGACCAGAACGAACCGGCCCCGGACCAAATGCTCGGCACCGTCGCTACCGTCGCTGTGGTAGCGCACCGTACCGTCTGGATCAAGGGCGAAAACGTCTGCACCGGTGACTATTTCGGCGCCGTGGCGGGCAGCTGCCGTGGCCAGGGCCGAGGTCACCGACCCCATGCCGCCGATTGGGACGTGCCAGACTCCGGTGCCCCCACCGACCAGGTGATACAGGAAGCAGATGTTCTGCATCAGCGACGGTTCGTGCATGCGGGCGAAGGTGCCGATCAGCGCGTCGGTGGCGATCACCCCGCGTAGCAGGTCATTGGCCACCGCGCCGGCGATGGCATGCCCGATCGGCTCGTCGACCATGGCTTGCCAGGCAGCGGCCGCCTCGTGGCCGCCGTATTCCACAATGTCGCGGCGGGCCTGCTCGCGGGTGCGCAGCGGCTCGATCAGGGTGGGCCACAGCCGTGCGGTCACCAGCCGGCAGCGCCGGTAGAACGCGGCGAAGCCGTGCGCATCCGGCGCGGCGCCGATCGCCGCGAGGTGCGCTGCGCGTGGTTCGCCGGTGGGCCCGATGAGCAGGCCAGAGCGCCCGGCCGTGGCTGGGGCAGGGGTGTATGAGGAAAATGGCCGCCGCGCCAACCGCACCGGAGCGCCGAGGTCGGCGACGATGCGCGACGGCAGCAAGCTGACCAGGTACGAGTAGCGTGACAGCGCGACCTCGACACCGTCGAAGGCCTGTATCGACACCGCGGCCCCCCCAGTCTGTGCCAGCCGCTCGAGCAGTCGCACTCGAAGCCCGGCCCGGGCCAGGTAGGCGGCCGCGACCAAGCCGTTGTGACCGCCGCCAACCACGACAACGTCGAAGTCCCTGTCGTGATCGCTCATAGTGACGGCGGCTATCGAGACGGATCTAGCCGGTGTACCCCTCGACTTGGTCGGCGGGACGCACGACTGCTTCGCGCGGGTCACCACCGGTTTGGCGCAATGCCCGTCGCTGTCGGAGCAGGTCCCAGCACTGGTCGAGTTCGATCTCGATGCGGCGCAGTTGCTGCTGCTCCTCGGACTCGCTGATGCCACCGTGCCGCAGCTGCGCTCGCAACGCCTTCTCCTCGGCCACCAGGTCACGGATGTGTGCCAGGGTCTCGCTGTCTGTCGGTTTGCGTCCCTTGCCCATGGCTCCAGTGTGCCCGATTTGACGCGGTGTCCCGGCACCGACTCGGTAGGCTGCATATCGCCTGCAGCACGGACGAGACGCGTTCGACGACCTGAGGGAGTGGCGTAGTGGCTTCTAAGGCGGGTTTGGGCCAAACACCCGCGACCACCGACGCGCGACGAACTCAGAAATTCTACCGGGGCTCGCCGGGCCGTCCGTGGCTGATTGGCGCGGTGGTTATTCCGTTGCTGATAGCGGCAATCGGTTACGGTGCATTCGAGCGGCCCCAGTCCGTTACCGGACCGACCGGTGTGTTGCCGACACTGACACCGACCAGCACCCGGGGCGCTTCTGCGTTGTCCTTGTCTTTGCTGTCAATTAGCCGCAGCGGCAACACCGTTACTCTGATCGGTGACTTCCCCGATGAGGCCGCCAAGGCGGCCTTGATGACGGCGCTCAACGGCTTGCTTGCTCCGGGCGTGAACGTCATCGACCAGATTCACGTCGATCCCGTTGTGCGATCACTTGATTTCTCAAGTGCGGAACCAGTTTTCACCGCCAGCGTGCCGATTCCTGATTTTGGCCTCAAAGTCGAAAGGGACACCGTCACCTTGACCGGAACTGCCCCTTCATCCGAGCACAAGGACGCAGTGAAGCGCGCGGCGACCAGCACCTGGCCTGACATGAAAATCGTTAACAATATTGAGGTTACGGGGCAGGCACCGCCAGGACCCCCGGCCTCCGGCCCATGTGCCGACCTGCAATCAGCCATCAATGCCGTGACGGGTGGACCCATCGCGTTTGGCAACGACGGGGCTAGTCTGATCCCAGCCGACTATGAAATCCTGAACCGGGTAGCCGACAAGCTCAAGGCATGTCCGGACGCTCGGGTGACGATCAACGGCTACACCGACAACACCGGCAGCGAAGGTATCAATATCCCGTTGAGCGCTCAGCGAGCCAAGATAGTCGCCGACTACCTGGTTGCCCGCGGAGTTGCCGGCGATCACATTGCCACCGTGGGTCTCGGTTCGGTGAATCCGATCGCCAGCAACGCCACACCCGAGGGGCGCGCCAAGAATCGTCGCGTCGAGATCGTGGTCAACTAAGGAGAACCCAGCATGGATTTTGTGATCCAGTGGTCGTGCTACCTGCTGGCGTTCCTGGGGGGCTCGGCTGTTGCCTGGGTAGTCGTCACTCTGTCGATCAAGCGCGCCAGCCGTGATGAGGGTGCTGCGGAGGCGCCCAGTGCAGCCGAGACAGGCGCACAGTGATGGAACACGTGCACTGGTGGCTGGCGGGCCTGGCGTTCACGCTCGGGATGGTGCTGACGTCGACGCTGATGGTCCGGCCCGTCGAACATCAAGTGCTGGTAAAGAAATCGGTCCGCGGGTCAAGCGCTAAGTCCAAGCCGCCAACGGCGAGAAAACCCGCCGTCAAGTCGGGCACCAAGAGAGAGGAGTCGCCGACGGCGAAGACCAAGGTGGCAACGGAGTCTGCTGCGGAGCAGATCCCGGTTGCCGGGGAGCCCGCGGCGGAGCCGATCCCGGTCGCCGGCGAGCCGGCGGCGCGTATTCCGGTGGTTCCGTACGCGCCGTACGGCCCGGGCTCGGCGCGCGCTGGTGCCGATGGCAGCGGACCGCAGGGGTGGCTGGTGAAGGGCCGCTCGGACACCAGGCTCTACTACACTCCCGAAGATCCGACGTACGACCCTACTGTCGCCCAGGTTTGGTTCCAGGACGAGGAGTCGGCAGCGCGGGCGTTTTTCACGCCGTGGCGCAAGAGCACACGGCGGACATGAGGTCAGGGCCGCAGGGCTAACTGGGCCCGGGAAGGCGCAACACGAGGCGCGCGCCACCCAGCGGGCTGTTCTCCAGCGACGCGGTGCCGCCGTGCAACTGGGCCTGTTGGGCCACCAACGCCAGCCCGAGACCCGACCCCGAATGAGATGCCGTGGACCCGCGGGAGAACCGCTCGAACACCACTTGGCGCTCACCTTCGGGCACTCCGCTGCCGTTGTCGTCGATGGCGATCTCCACGCCGGCCCGCGAGCTGACCGCGGAGAGTTGAACCAGGGTGGCGCCGCCGTGCTTGACCGCGTTGGCGATGGCGTTGTCGACGGCCAGGCGCAACCCGGCCGGCAAACCCACGATGATGCAGGTCGGCGACGGCACCAGCGATACATCGAGATCGGGGTAGATCCGGGCCGCGTCGTGGGCGGCGCGGTCGAGCAGGTCGGTGATATCGACCGGCACGTGATCGTCCGAGGTCGACAGTTCGCCCTGGGCCAACCGCTCCAGCGCGCTCAGGGTGGCCTCAATGCGCGACTGGGTGCGGATGACGTCGTTGAGCACTTCTTTGCGCTGGTCGTCGGGCAGATCCAGGGTGGACAGCACCTCCAGGTTGGTGCGCATCGCGGTCAGCGGAGTGCGCAGCTCGTGGGAGGACACCGCCGCGAAGTCACGCGCCGACGCAAGCGCCTCCTTGGTTCGGTTCTGCTCGTTCCAGATGCGCTGCAGCATGCCGCGCATCGCCTCGGCGATCTCGATGGCTTCGCTGGCGCCGTGTACTTCCACGCGTGGCGCCTCGTCGCCCGCGTCGATGGACCGGGTCTGCTCGGCGAGCTGCTTGAACGGGCGTACCGCGAACGCGGCCAACAGCCAGGCGAACACCGCCGCCGCGCCGATGGCGAAGGTACAGATCAGCAGCACCCGGCGGTGCAGGTTGTTGGTCTCGGCTACGGTGGCGTCATACGTCGCGCCCACCGCCACCGACGTCGGCTCGGGCCCGGGGATCTCCACCGTGCGCACGCGGTAGCGCACCCCGCGGACGTAGGTGTCGGCGTAGTCGTCTTGCAGTTTGGGCAGCGTGATGTCGGAATTCGACTTGATCACGTTGCCACGGCGGACCGTGATGAGGGCGTCCTGGTCGTTCGGTGAGCGCGGGATCTCGTCGAGGCCACGCGGCACGAACGGGATCGCGAAACCCGCGGCCTCGTCGAGCCGGCGGTCCAGCCGCTCCTTGCGGTCGTTGGTGATCCCGACCCAGACGACGGTGCCGACAATGAGTACCGGGATCGCGGCGCCGATCGCCGTCGCGACCACCACCCGGGTTCGCAGCGAGGGCGTACGGGCGAAGATCCGCGACAGAATATTCATGCATGCCCCGTCACTGCATACGCAGCACGAATCCGACTCCGCGGACGGTATGCAGCAGCCTAGGGCCACCGCCGGCCTCCAGTTTGCGCCGCAGGTACCCGATGAAGACGTCCACCACGTTGGTGTCGGCGGCGAAGTCGTAGCCCCACACCAATTCCAGGAGTTGCGCTCGGGAGAGCACCGCGGTCTTGTGCTCGGCCAGCACCGCGAGCAGGTCGAATTCGCGCTTGGTCAGGTCGACGTCGACGCCGTTGACCCGGGCCCGCCGGCCGGGGATGTCCACCTCCAGCGGGCCCACCGTGATGGTTTCCGAGGACGACGTTGCAGTGGAGCCGCGGCGGCGCAGCAGCGCCTTCACCCGTGCCACCAGCTCGGCCAGCACGAACGGTTTCACCAGGTAATCGTCGGCGCCGGCCTCCAATCCGGCCACTCGGTCATCGACAGAGCTGCGTGCGGATAGCACACAGACCGGGACGTCGTTGTCCATCGCGCGTAGTGCCGTCACGACGCTGACTCCATCGAGCACTGGCATGTTGATGTCGAGCACGATCGCGTCCGGCCGGTTCTCGGTGGCGCTGCGCAAGGCCTCGGCGCCGTCCACCGCGGTCGCTACCTCGAATCCGGACAGCCGTAAGCCGCGTTCCAGCGAGGCGAGCACATCGGAGTCGTCGTCGACGACCAACACCCGAGGTGAGGTCACACCAGTGTCCATGCCGCCCATTTTGCCTGATTACCGTCCAGCAGGGTGGGAGGGTGAGCCGCCGGGTCGCGTGCTGGGCGAGCAGACACAGAGTCGCATCAAAACCGCCGATTTTGTGCGACTCTGTGTCTGCTCGCGGGGTGCGCGCGGGTTAGTCGCGGGGCAACCCGATCCGGCGGTAGCGTTGCAACCGAGTCGCGAGGCGTTCCGGGGCCGGTATCTTCCGTAACGCGTGCACTTCGGCGGCGATGGCGTTCGACAGTCGTAGGGCGAACTCGATCGGCTCGTCTGCGGCGTCGGGGTACTCCGGCACGATGGTGTCGACAATCCCCGACTTCAGTAGGTCGGCCGACCGGATGCCTTGGGCGGCAGCGAGTTCGGCGGCATGAGCAGTGTCTCGGAACACGATCGCGCTGGCTCCTTCGGGAGGCAAGGGCGCCAGCCAGCCGTGGAGTGCGGCCAGCACCCGGTCGGCGGGCAACATCGCCAGCGCCGGCCCGCCGCTGCCCTGGCCCAGCAGGATCGACACGGTCGGGGTATCCAGCGTGACGAGCTCGGCCAGGCAATGCGCGATCTGGCCGGCCAGCCCGCCCTGTTCGGCTGCGGCCGACAACGCGGGTCCGGCCGCGTCAATGACCAGCACCAGCGGCAGGCACAGCTCGGCGGCGAGCGCCATCCCGCGTCGGGCTTCGCGTAACGCAGCGGGCCCGACAGTGCTTCCCCCGCCGCCTACTGCCCTTTGCTGGCCGAGGACCACCGTGGGTTGGCCGCCAAAGCGGGCCAGCGCCAGCAGCGTGGTCGCCGCTTCGCCTTGATCGGTTCCTGACAACAACACCCGGTCGGTGGCGCCGTGTCGCAGTAGCTGCCTGACGCCCGGCCGGTCCGGCCGGCGCGATGCCACCACCGAGTCCCACGTGGGCACATCGGGTACGGGCGCGGGCGTCTGCGGTGCCGGAAGCGGTTCGGGAGCGTCGATGAGCACCGTCAACGCACGATCCAGCATCGGTCGTAGCCGGTCCAGTGCAACGACGCCGTCGATGATCCCATGCCGCCGTAGATTCTCGGCGGTTTGGACGCCGGATGGGAAGGGGTCGCCATAGAGCAACTCATAGACCCGTGGTCCCAGAAAGCCGATCAGGGCGCCCGGCTCGGCGACGGTGAGATGCCCCAGCGAGCCCCACGACGCGAAAACTCCACCCGTGGTCGGATGGCGCAAATAGACCAGGTAGGGCAGGCGCGCCTGGTTGTGCAGCTGGATGGCCGCAGCGATCTTCACCATCTGCAGAAACGCGACCGTGCCTTCTTGCATGCGGGTGCCTCCCGAGCTTGGTGACGCCAGTAGCGGCAGCCGCTCGGCGGTCGCCCGCTCGACGGCGGCGGTGATCCGTTCGGCCGCTGCCACCCCAATCGAGCCGCCCAGGAAGTCGAACTCACAGGCCACCACGGCCACCCGCCGCCCGAATACGCGTCCCTCACCGGTCTGCACCGATTCGTCCGCGCCGGTGGCCGCCCGAGCGGCGGCCAGCTCCCGCGCATAGGAGTCGGCTACCGGCACCGCCAGCGGCTCGCTATCCCAGCTGACGAAAGATCCCCGGTCTAGCACCGCGTGCCGCAGTTGGTCGGTCGTGATACGACTCACGCGATGAGGCTATATAGGCTGACCCAATGATCGGTATCACCCAGGCAGAAGCCGTGCTGACCATTGAGCTGCAACGCCCGGAGCGCCGCAACGCCTTAAATTCCCAGCTGGTCGAGGAGCTTACGCAGGCCATCCGGAAAGCCGGGGATGGATCGGCTCGGGCGATCGTGCTGACCGGCCAAGGCACCGCGTTCTGCGCTGGCGCGGACCTGAGCGGAGACGCATTCGCCGCCGATTATCCCGACCGGCTCATCGAGCTGCACAAGGCGATGGACGCCTCCCCGATGCCAGTGGTCGGCGCGATCAACGGTCCCGCCATCGGCGCCGGCTTGCAGCTTGCCATGCAATGCGACCTGCGGGTTGTCGCGCCCGATGCCTTCTTCCAGTTTCCGACGTCGAAATACGGTCTGGCCCTGGATAACTGGAGCATCCGCCGGCTGTCGTCGTTGGTTGGGCACGGACGTGCCCGCGCGATGCTGCTCAGCGCGGAAAAGCTGACCGCCGAGATCGCACTGCACACCGGAATGGCGAATCGCATTGGCACTTTGGCCGACGCCCAGGCCTGGGCCGCCGAGATCGCCAGGCTGGCACCACTGGCTATCCAGCACGCCAAGCGGGTGCTCAACGACGACGGCGCTATCGAGGAAGCGTGGCCGGCCCATAAGGAACTCTTCGACAAAGCCTGGGGCAGCCAGGATGTCATCGAAGCGCAGGTTGCCCGGATGGAAAAGCGGCCGCCGAAGTTCCAAGGGGCTTAACCGTCATGGTGCGCCGAGCGCTACGACTGGCGGCCGGCACCGCCTCGCTGGCCGCCGGCACGTGGCTGTTGCGTGCGCTGCACGGCACGCCGGCCGCGCTCGGTGCCGACGCGGCGTCGATCAGGGCTGTGTCGGAGCAATCGCCGAACTATCGTGACGGCGCCTTCGTCAACCTGGATCCCGCGTCGATGTTCACCCTGGATCGCGAGGAGCTTCGGCTCATCGTGTGGGAGTTAGTGGCCAGACACAGTGCGAGCCGGCCGGCGGCGCCGATCCCGTTGGCCTCGCCGAATATCTACCGGGGTGACGCCAGCCGGCTCGCCGTCAGCTGGTTCGGTCACTCGACGGCGCTGCTGGAAATCGACGGCTACCGGGTGCTTACCGATCCGGTGTGGAGCGATCGGTGCTCACCGTCCGACGTCGTCGGCCCCCAGCGCCTGCATCCGCCGCCGGTGCAACTGGCAGCTCTCCCGGCCGTCGACGCCGTGGTCATCAGCCACGACCACTACGACCATCTCGATATCGACACCGTGGTTGCGCTGGTCGGCATGCAACGGGCCCCGTTCCTTGTGCCGCTCGGGGTCGGCGCCCACCTTCGGTCGTGGGGTGTTCCGCAGGATCGCATTGTTGAGCTCGACTGGAACCAGAGCGCTCAGGTCGATGAGCTCACCGTGGTCTGCGTGCCGGCACGGCACTTCTCGGGACGGTTCCTGAGCCGCAACACCACACTGTGGGCCTCGTGGGCGTTTGTTGGGCCGAACCATCGCGCCTACTTCGGCGGTGATACCGGATACACCAAGAGCTTCACCCAGATCGGCGCGGACCACGGACCGTTCGACCTGACCCTGCTGCCCATCGGGGCCTACAACACGGCGTGGCCGGACATCCACATGAACCCCGAGGAGGCGGTCCGGGCGCACCTGGACGTCACCGATTCGGGCTCGGGAATGCTGGTGCCGGTGCACTGGGGCACCTTCCGGCTGGCCCCCCATCCGTGGGGCGAGCCGGTCGAGCGGCTGCTCGCGGCGGCTGAACCCGAGCACGTCACGGTAGCCGTGCCGCTACCCGGTCAGCGGGTCGACCCGACCGGGCCCATGAGATTGCACCCATGGTGGCGGCTGTAATTCCCCGCAGCGCCCGGCTAATGGTGCTAGGGGGCGAGCCGAGGCGATCAAACCACCGAGTGTTCCGGCCGCGTTGGCTACTATCTGCGGCCATGACCAAACGAGCGGCAACGGCCGCCATGGTGATGTTGCTGACGTTAACGGTTGCGGATCCACGCACCAGGCACTTGGCCCGCCGTCCGGGTTGCCCGATGCCTCTCCCAATGAGAGGTCAGCGATACAGATCCCCGCTGGCCGCATCGACGATGCCGTGGCAAAGGTCGACGGCCTGGTCGGCGAGCTGATGCAGAATACCGGCATACCCGGAATGGCAGTGGCGATAGTCCATGGCGGAAAGACGTTGTATGCCAAAGGGTTCGGTGTCAGAGACGTGGGCAAAGGTGGTGGTCCGGACAACAAGGTGGACGCCGACACCGTCTTTCAGTTGGCGTCGGTGTCCAAATCGGTCGGCGCCACGGTGGTGGCGCATGCGGTAACCGACAACGTCGTGACCTGGGATACGCCCGTCGTATCGAAGCTGCCGTGGTTTGCCCTTCGCGATCCCTACGTCACCGGCCAGGTAACCATTGCTGACCTCTACTCGCATCGCTCCGGCCTGCCCGACCATGCGGGCGATCTGTTGGAGGATTTGGGTTATGACCGTCGACAGGTACTGCAGCGGCTGAAATACCTGCCGCTGGCACCGTTTCGAATCAGCTATGCCTACACCAACTTTGGTGTGACCGCGGCGGCCGAAGCGGTCGCGGCCGCGGCCGGCCAGTCCTGGGAGGACCTGTCCGACGAGGTGCTCTACCGCCCGTTGGGGATGGGGTCTACGAGTTCCCGGTTCACCGACTTTCTGGCCAGGCCCAACCATGCGGTCAACCACGTCAAGGTCGCAGACCGATGGGAGGCGCGCTACCAGCGCGATCCCGACGCCCAATCACCTGCGGGCGGGGTGAGTTCGTCTCTTAACGACATGACGCACTGGCTGGCCATGGTGCTGGCCGACGGCGTGTACAACGGCCGTCGGATCACGTCGCCGGAGGCCCTGCTCCCCGTCTACACGCCGCAGGTGATCTCTCGACACCCGGTGTCACCGAGAGCGCGGGCCAGCTTCTATGGCTACGGATTCAACGTGGGGGTAACCTCTTCGGGACGCACCGAGTACAGCCATTCCGGCGCCTTCGGGCTGGGTGCCGCGGCGAATTTCGTGGTGCTGCCCTCCGAAGACCTGGCCATCATCGCGCTGACCAACGCCGGGCCCATCGGCGTGCCGGAGACGCTGACCGCCGAATTCATGGACTTGGTGCAGTACGGCCAGGTACGCGAGGACTGGGCGGCCCTGTACAAGAAGGCATTTGCCCCGCTGAACGAGCTCGCGGGCTCGCTGGTCGGCAAGCAATCCCCGGCCAACCCAGCGCCGAGCAGACCGCTGAACGACTACGTCGGCGTGTACGCCAACGACTACTGGGGGCCCGCCACCGTGACCTACCACGACGGCCAACTGCGCCTGTCGCTGGGGCCGAAGAACCAGACGTTCGATTTGACGCACTGGGACGGCGACACTTTCACGTTCACGTTGTCGACCGAAAACGCATTGCCCGGATCGATTTCCAAGGCCACCTTCGCCGGCGACACGTTAAACCTGGAATACTACGACGCCGACAAGCTGGGAACGTTTACCCGATGACCCGTTCGGCTTCGGCGACAGCCGGTTTGACCGATGCCGAAGTGGCGCAACGGGTCGCCGAAGGCAAGAGCAACGATATCCCGGAACGGGTCACCCGCACCGTCGGGCAGATCGTCCGGGCCAACGTATTCACGCGGATCAACGCGATTCTGGGCGTTTTGCTGCTCATCGTCTTGGCGACGGGCTCGTTGATCAACGGGATGTTCGGCCTGCTCATCATCGCCAACAGCGTCATCGGCATGGTCCAGGAGATCCGTGCCAAGCAGACGCTGGACAAACTCGCGATCATCGGACAGGCGAAACCGTTGGTGCGCAGGCAATCCGGAACGCGCACGCGGTCGACCAACGAGGTGGTGCTGGACGACATCATCGAACTTGGGCCCGGGGACCAGGTTGTCGTCGACGGCGAGGTCGTCGAGGAGGAAAACTTGGAGATCGACGAATCATTGCTGACCGGCGAGGCCGACCCGATTGCCAAAGACGCTGGCGATACCGTGATGTCGGGCAGTTTCGTCGTCTCCGGTGCCGGCGCCTACCGCGCCACCAAGGTCGGCAGCGAAGCATATGCAGCCAAACTGGCCGCCGAGGCCAGCAAGTTCACCCTGGTGAAATCCGAATTGCGCAACGGCATCAACAGGATTCTGCAGTTCATCACTTACTTGTTGGTGCCGGCCGGCCTGCTGACCATCTACACCCAGTTGTTCACCACACACGTGGGATGGCGGGAATCCGTGTTGCGGATGGTGGGCGCGCTGGTGCCGATGGTTCCCGAAGGCCTGGTGCTGATGACCTCGATCGCCTTCGCCGTCGGGGTGGTCAGGCTCGGCCAGCGTCAATGCCTGGTGCAAGAGTTGCCCGCCATCGAGGGGTTGGCGCGGGTGGACGTGGTCTGCGCCGACAAGACCGGCACACTGACCGAAAGTGGCATGCGGGTCTGCGAGGTCGAAGAGCTCGACGGGGCTGGTCGACAGGAAAGTGTCGCCGATGTGCTGGCCGCCCTGGCCGCCGCCGACGCCCGTCCCAACGCGAGCATGCAGGCAATCGCCGAGGCCTTTCACTCGCCGCCGGGCTGGGTCGTGGCCGCGAACGCGCCTTTCAAGTCGGCCACCAAGTGGAGCGGCGTCTCCTTTCGCGATCACGGTAACTGGGTGATCGGCGCGCCCGACGTGCTGCTCGATCCGGCTTCGGTGGCGGCCAGACAGGCCGAGCGGATCGGAGCGCAGGGATTGCGGGTGCTGCTGCTGGCTGCTGGCAGTGTGGCCGTCGACCATGCCCAAGCGCCGGGTCAGGTCACCCCGGTAGCGCTGGTTGTGCTGGAGCAGAAGGTGCGGCCCGACGCCCGTGAAACGCTGGATTATTTTGCTGTTCAGAATGTTTCGGTCAAGGTGATCTCCGGTGACAACGCGGTGTCGGTTGGTGCGGTCGCCGACCGGCTCGGGCTGCATGGCGAGGCGATGGATGCGCGTGCGCTGCCGACGGGCCGCGAAGAACTGGCCGACACACTGGACTCTTACACCAGTTTTGGCCGTGTGCGGCCGGACCAGAAGCGTGCGATCGTGCATGCTCTGCAATCACACGGGCATACCGTGGCGATGACCGGCGACGGCGTCAACGACGTGCTTGCCCTCAAGGACGCTGATATCGGTGTGGCGATGGGCTCGGGCAGCCCGGCCTCGCGTGCGGTGGCACAGATCGTGTTGCTGAACAACCGGTTTGCCACGCTGCCCCATGTGGTCGGCGAGGGGCGTCGGGTCATCGGCAATATCGAACGGGTCGCCAATCTATTCCTGACTAAGACGGTGTATTCCGTGTTGCTGGCGCTGCTGGTGGGTATTGAGTGCTTAATTGCCATACCGCTGCGGCGTGATCCGCTGTTGTTCCCGTTCCAGCCGATCCACGTCACCATCGCGGCCTGGTTCACTATCGGGATCCCAGCGTTCATCCTGTCCTTGGCGCCCAACAACGAGCGGGCCTATCCGGGCTTCGTTCGGCGAGTTATGACGTCTGCGGTGCCGTTCGGACTAGTCATCGGTGTCGCGACTTTCGTCACCTATCTGGCCGCTTACCAGGGTCGCTACGCCTCGTGGCAGGAGCAGGAACAGGCGTCGACCGCTGCGCTGATCACGTTGTTGATGACCGCGTTATGGGTGCTGGCGGTGATCGCACGCCCCTATCAGTGGTGGCGACTGGCGCTGGTGCTTGCCTCCGGACTGGCCTATGTGGTGATCTTCAGCCTTCCGCTGGCGCGGGAGAAGTTCCTGCTGGATGCCTCGAACCTGGCGACGACGTCAATCGCGCTGGCGGTTGGCGTGGTGGGTGCGGCGACCATTGAGGCGATGTGGTGGATCCGAAGCAGGATGCTCGGTGTGAAACCGAGAGTGTGGCGATAACCGCGAATCGCCGCGCATTAGCGCCCGCAGTTCGGGCAATCCGAGGGCGTTGCGGCGTAGTGCATCCAGGCGGCCATTGATGGCTTCGGTAGGGCTGGTCTTGCCGCGGCGCCGGTCGGGGTGGGCGTAGGCGGCGATCAGGCGCTGGGAGAAGCCCCAGCACATTTTGCCGTGTGTTGAGCGGTGGGTAGCGCGTGCGCGGGGTGTGTCGTACTCGGTAGAGCGGATCTCCGCGCGGCCCCGGTGACCGCCCGTGAGCTGTTGGATGGTTGGTGGTGCATATCGTCGGTCTGTCGATCGAGACCACAGCACCGACCGACTCCGCGATTACTCCCATCATGGTCCGGGAAATCAACATCGGTGAGATCCCCCTAGGCCTCAGGCTGGGCAGCGACACCACACTGCTCGACGCCGCTCTCGCGGGTGGGTAACACCGGCAGCCAGCTTTCGGGCTTTTCCCGACCGGCTCTAAGGGCTGGTTGCAGTCAACCGCACCGCGACAAGTAGGGTTCACCAGAGGATACTGGGGCCAAGCTCGTGGCAAGAAACGGTACGCATGGGAATCCTGGACAAGGTAAAGAACCTGCTGTCGCAGAACGCCGACAAGGTCGAGACGGTGATCAACAAAGCGGGCGAATTCGTCGACGAGCAGACGCAAGGCAATTATTCTGACGCCATCCACAAGCTGCATGACGCGGCCAGCAACGTCGTCGGCATGAGCGACCAGCAGAGCTAGCACGCATGGCGAAACTGTCCGGATCCATCGACGTACCGCTGCCACCGGAGGAAGCCTGGATGCACGCCTCCGATCTGACTCGTTACCGAGAGTGGCTGACCATCCACAAGGTATGGCGCAGCAAGTTGCCCGAAGTGCTCGAGAAGGGCACGGTCGTCGAGTCGTATGTCGAGGTCAAGGGCATGCCCAACCGGATCAAGTGGACGATCGTGCGGTACAAACCCCCGGAGGGCATGACGCTCAACGGCGACGGTGTGGGTGGTGTCAAAGTCAAGCTGATCGCTAAGGTAGCGCCGAAAGAGCACGGCTCCGTCGTCAGCTTCGATGTGCACCTCGGCGGCCCGGCCCTGCTCGGGCCGATCGGCATGATCGTCGCCGCTGCATTGCGAGCCGACATCCGCGAATCGCTGCAGAACTTCGTCACGGTGTTTGCCGGCTGACCGGCGAACGTGATCGGTGTCGATGAGTTTCAGACTCCGGGGCGGTCGGTACCTGTGAACCCTGATCCAGGGCCCGACACAGACTAGGAGGTCATCCGTGCCTACTCGTAGTAGCGCGCCGCTGGGCGCACCCTGCTGGATCGACTTGACGACTTCGGACGTCGACCGTGCCCAAGATTTCTACGGCACGGTGTTCGGCTGGGCGTTCGAGTCCGCGGGACCCGACTACGGCGGATACATCAATGCCGCCAAGGGCGGTCACCCGGTCGCCGGCCTGATGGCCAATCGGCCCGAGTTTCAGTCTCCCGACGGCTGGGCCACCTACTTTCATACCGTCGACATCGGTGCGACCGTGGCCAAGTTGGCTGCCGCGGGCGGTTCGTCGTGCCTGGACCCGATGGAAGTACCCGGCAAGGGCTTCATGAGCCTGGCGGTCGATCCGTCGGGTGCGGCCTTCGGCCTGTGGCAGCCGCTGCAGCACCACGGCTTCGAGGTGATCGGTGAAGCCGGCTCGCCCGTCTGGCATCAGCTGACGACGCGCGACTACCGTTCCGTCATAGACTTCTACCGCCAGGTCTTCGGGTGGCGCACCGAACAGATTTCCGACACTGACGAATTCTGCTACACCACAGCATGGTTCGACGATCAGCAATTGCTCGGTGTGATGGACGGCAGCTCCTGTCTCCCCGAAGGCGTTCCGTCGAATTGGACCATATTCTTTGGTGCCGAGGACGTTGACGAGACGTTGCGGGTGATCTGCGACAACGGCGGAAGTGTGGTGCGGGCCGCCGAGAACACCCCGTATGGCCGATTGGCCGCGGCAGCCGACCCGATGGGCGTTGTCTTCAATTTGTCGTCTCTGCAGGCGTAATGGCGAATCGGGCTGCCGCGTGGCGCGCGGCGACCCGCCCATGCGCAGTATTAGTGTCACAACCATGACGCGCCGCCTGCGCCCTGGTTGGCTCGTGGCACTTTCCGCCGCGGTCATCGCGGCCAGCACCTGGATGCCTTGGCTGACGACGACCGTCGGCGGTGGAGGCTGGGTCAACGCCATTGGGGGCACACACGGCAGCCTGGAGCTCCCGCACGGGTTCGGCCCGGGTCAGCTCATCGTCTTGCTTTCCTCGACGCTGCTGGTGGTTGGCGCGATGGCGGGACGCGGCCTGTCGGTGAAGCTTTCCTCGATTGCCGCGCTGGTCGTCTCGCTGCTCATCGTGGCACTCACGGTGTGGTACTACAAGCTCAACGTCAACCCACCCGTGTCAGCCGAATACGGGCTGTACTTCGGTGCCGCCGGCGGGGTGTGCGCGGTGGGTTGCTCGTTGTGGGCTGCGGTGTCGGCCGCTTCGCCTGGGCGTCGTCGCCATCGTGAAGTGGTGCGGTAGAACATTTCAGCCCGGCGGAACTCGTGTTTTCCCCGTGCGGGGCTGGCTCCCGATTGGGTAGCCCCGTACACGAAAGGCGCAAACACAACCTCGCGGCCATCCGGGTCGCGATAGATGACGGCTCCGGTAGCTTCTCAAAGGGGGCGTTGTTCCACCGGCTGGGTCGCCACCTCTTGCAGGCCAGTAAGTGCGGCTTGCTGCCCCCGCTTGTCCGAGCAATACCGGCACAGCTGTTCGTGATGGTCTGTTTCGACGATTTCCAGCGTCAGGCTCGAGCTGGGAAGGCCGAATATCGCGCCGTTGCTTCCGTAGCTTTCGGCGAAGGTCTGGTCGAGCATTCCCACCAGATCACGGTAGAACCGCACTGTCTCTTCCAAGTTCGACGGGCGGGGCCGATTGACGCCAATCCCTCGGGCCAGTGCGTTGTTCGGCGGCGCTTTTCGTTGTCCACCGCTACTCCGTTTCGCCGAGGCTGCACTTCTGCAGGCCGCTACTCGCAGTTTTGCTGCGGATTTTCCGGCTCGGTGCAATTCATAGCCCAACGGCAGCCGCCGGCGACTCTGCGTGATCCCAGCGACGCAACTCGGCGCCCGGCACCCACGCCGAATGCGTGCCGCTGGAAATACGTTCCGGCAGTGCAAGCTTGCATATCGGGCCATCGCCGGGGCGCGCCGCGTCGAAAACCAGGCAATACGATGCGTCGTCGTTCATGTCGGTGGTGAGGGTGACCAGATAGCCGTCGTCCTCGGCGCTGCTGCCCACCCGTGGAGCCATCGCGGTCTCACTTCCGTAGACGCCGTCACCGAACGAGTAACACTCGTGGTTGCCGGTGAGCAGATCGTGCTTAACCAGTCCGTCGAACAGGAACCAACTCGGTTTGCCGGTAGCGGCATAGGTGTAACGGTAGCTGCTGGCCGCGTAATCGGCGTTGATGGTTCCGAACTCGGTGATGGACTCGGACAGTTGCTCCTCGTGGACTGCCCCGGTCACCATATTGAGCCGCCACCGATGTAGCCGGGACTGCAGCCGATCCAGAGCCAGGAACCGAAACAGCTTCTCCCACTTCGTTCCTCCGGTGTCAAGTGGCTGCGGATCGCCTTCGTAGAAGCCGTCGAGCACGATCTCGTCGCCCTGCTCGTAGGCGTTGGTGAAGTGCAACACGAACGTTGGATCGGCTTCGAACCAGCGAATGTCGTTGCCTCGGCGAGCAACAACCGCAAACCGAGATGGAATCTCCGGATAGAAGCGTGGTAGGTGCACGTCGCGCTCGAGCAGCCTGGGATCCCAGAACAGTGGAAAATCGTTGAGGATTACGTAATTTTCGGTGAACGCCATGTCATGCGGTAGCCGCGGCCCGGGCAGCGGAACATCGACATAGTGCACAAGCTCATTGTTCTGGTCGACAACGCCGTAGCGCATATACGGCTCTTGCTTGCTGTAGTTGAAGAACAACAGTTCGCCGGTCTTGTTGTCTACCTTCGGATGTGCCGACACGCCCCAGTCGAACGGAAACCTTCCGTGCCAGCTCTCCTTGCCGAGCGTATTGGCCGAGTACGGGTCGATCCGATACAGATCGCCGCACTGGTAGAAGCTAGTCAGCGCGATACCTCGGTGGACGATGACGTCGGTGCTCGACGCGTCCTTCATGAGGCCACGAGCGCCCCAGCCGTGTTCCCGCTTGGCCAGTTGCACCGGTTCTGCCAGACCCGGCCACAGCGGCCCGCCGGCCTCGTTCTCGGCCAAGAATCCATCGGTGCGAATAAATCGGTTGCGGTAGAAGGCTTTTCCATCACGGAAGCCGACGACATGGATCATGCCGTCGCCATCGAAGGGGTGGTAGGTCGCGAATGCCGGGTGTAGCGGGTTCTCGGTGTTGCGCAGGTAGATGCCGTCCAGGTCGGCGGGGACTTCGCCTGTCACGGTGGTCAGGTCGTCGGCATCCCATTCGGTGGTCTGTGGTCGCCACGGACCGGTGCGATAGGGGTGGTCGTCGTCTTCGGGAAGGGTCGACAAGTACTTGCCGACAATCGTGATGTCCATTTCACGATCCTCGTGTGGTGCTGACAACGAAACTGACCGTGGTGGCCGTGCTGCCACCGAAATTCAGCGTGCCGAACGCTTCGGCGTTCTCGACCTGATAGTCACCGGCAATGCCGCTCACCTGTTTGGCCGCGTCGAGCAGCATCCGCACACCGGAAGCCCCGACCGGATGTCCGCCACCGATCAGTCCTCCGCTGGGGTTGATGGGTAGCCGCCCGCCGATCTCGATCTCTCCGTTCTCGATGGCCTTCCAAGATTCCCCGGGGCCGGTCAACCCGATGTGATCGATGGCCAGGTATTCGCTGGGGGTGAAGCAGTCGTGCACCTCGATCCCGTCCAGATCGTCGAGGGTCACCCGGGCGCGGCGCAGGGCGTCCAGCACTGTGGCCCGCACGTGCGGCAGTAGGTAGGGGGCCGAGTCGCCCTGGGCGACGCGGTCCAGTTTCTGCCGCAGACCCAACCCGACGGTGCGATGTCCCCAGCCGTCGATGCGGCCGATCGGGCGCGCGTCGCGATGGTCGCGCAGATAGGCATCGCTGACCAGGACCAATCCCGCGCCGCCGTCGGTCATCTGGCTGCAATCAAACCGTCGCAGCCGGCCTTCGGTAAGAGGGTTGGTCGCGTCGTCGTCGGTGATCGGGTCGGGGATCGTCCAGCCGCGGGTCTGCGCGTTGGGGTTGCGGCGCGCGTTGGCGAAGTTGAGTTGAGCGATGGCCCGCAGGTGAGTGTCATCCAAACCGTATCGCCGGTCGTATTCGTCGGCGACCTGAGCGAACATCGACGGCCATAAGTAGCGGGCCTCGGCTCCTTCGTGCCCGGTCCAGGCCGCGGCACTCAGATGCTCGGCCGCGGTGTCGCCGGGCACGGTCTTCTCCAGCTCTAGGCCCACGACGAGCGCGACACGGTACGCGCCTGATCGCAGGTCGGCCATCGCCGCGAGCGTCGCCACGCTGCCGGATGCGCACGCGGCCTCGTGCCGGGTGGCCGGCGTGTCCCAGAGATCGTCGCAGACAGTGGCCGGCATCGCGCCGAGGTGGCCTTGACGGGCGAACATCTCGCCGAAGGCGTTCGCGACGTGGACGACTCCCGCAGCGGCTAGGTCGGCGGCGTCCACCTTGGCCGCGGTGAGCGTGCCGTCGACGACCTCCCTAGTCAGGTCGGCGAAGTCGCGGTTCTCTTTGCTGAGGTTGCGAGCAAAATCGCTCTGATAGCCGCCGAGAATCCAGACACCGTCGTCCATAGCCGTACGCTACTACAAGCGGTGTGAACGGCCCGTCGGATAGCCACGCTCACCAGGCATTTTCCGCGCGGCGACGAACGGTTGCCGGACTTTTACCGCGGGGGGTTTCCGGGCGGCGGCTGCTCTCTAATCACAACTACCGGGGGTTTGCGGCCGTCCTCTTGGCCGTCAGTGCTGGTGCCGCTACGGGTGCCGCCACCGCCCGTCGTGCCGCGTGCGGCCAGGCTCGCCAAAGCCATCCCGCTGAGCAGGCCTGCCGGCATCCCGTTTAGGGCCGTCGGGTCGGCGCCGGCGCTGGAGCTGAAGGTGGGTGTTGCCTGAACGGCGAGCTGGATCTCCGGGGCGGCCGTGGTCCAGCTGTGCGGCACCGACAACGCTCCGACTAATGCTGCGTGGCCGACGCCCGCGGACACCGGCGCCGCGCCCCCGAAGGGGCCCCAGTGCGGCTCCGGCTCGTCGGTCGCCGAACTCAGTGGATGGCCCTGCGTCGGTCCCAGCCCGCCGGCGTTCCCGTATAGGCCGATGTGCCAGGGTCTGGCCGTGTTCGTGATCGCGAGCGCAATGCTGCCGGTCGCGATGGATGCAATGTAGAGCGCGATCACGTCCAATTCCCCTATCGGGGTGGGGATCACTATCGGCTGAGCGGATCCGACTTGCGGGTTGAGGGTCGACGCGATCCCCAACAGTCCCGATGTCAGCGGATCAGCGTTGGCGGCCAATGCGGACAGAATGTCGCTCAGGATCCCCGGGGGCAGCTGGGCCAGTGTCGCCTGTGCATCCGCAACGGCGCCCGCACCGGCGGCTTGGGTCGCCGCGGCTGCGGCCGCGGGCCCGGCCGGGCCGGTGCCTTGCACGGGTGGAGTGAACGGCGGCAACGCCGACGCGGCCGCAGATGCCCCCTCATAGCTGTACATCACGGCAGCGTCTTGGGCCCACATTTCGGCATACTCGGCCTGGGTAGCCGCGATCGCCGCACTGTTTTGCCCCAGAATGTTCGCCGCGACCAGCGACATCAACCGGCTGCGGTTGGCCGCGACGAGGGATGGTGGCACCGTCATCGCGAACGCCGTCCCAAACGCTTCCGCCGCTGCCCTCGCCTGTGTGGCCGTCTCCTTCGCCAGCGCCGCCGTGGCGGCCAGCCACCCCACATACGGCGTTGCCGCGGCCGCCATCGCGGCCGCCGCCGGCCCCATCCACGGCTCAACGATCAGCGTCGACACCACCGATCCATACGAGACCGCGGCGGAAGTCAACTCCGCGGCCACACCGTCCCAGGCGGCCGCGGCGGCTAGCATCGACTCCGGCCCCGGACCGGAATACATTCGGCTTGAATTCACTTCCGGAGGTAAAAGCCCGAAATCCATTGCCAGCAACCTCCTTAACCGGTCGCGACCACATTGACGGCCTCGGTGGTCGCATACGCATCGGCGGTGGCCGCCGGGAGGGCCACGAACATGCCATGGACCAGCGCGGCCGGCTTACTCACCACTCGGTAGTGCTTGGTGTGCGCGGTGAACCGGGCCGCCGTCAGGACCGACACGTCATTGGCAGCAGGGGGTAACACCCCCGTCGTCGGGGCACAGACGGCTGTGTTCCGAGCACTCACGGCGGTACCGATCGTCGGCAAGTCCCCCGTCGCGGCTGCCAAGACCACCGGCTGGATGGTCACAAAAGACATCGGATACCACCTGACGCGGATCGCTTCATCTGATCGGTCGACATCTTCTACATAACCACGGAAATGTCTGCTTTATAACGGAATTAGACTACTTTGTGTTGTCTGGCGTTGCTCTGCACCGACGGCATGGGTAAACGTCTGAGATGCGGGTGTCGGCGGTAGCTGAAAAACCGTGCTGACAACCATGATTCGCCATTCCCGAACGACCTGCGAACTTTGTCGCCTAGCGTAACGCCGTGGCGAGATTTGGCTCGATTGTTCGCAGTGGCGTTACGCTCGCCACGCGTGAGCCTGGATCAGGCAAACGCGGCTCCACCTGGCCATTTGCTGTCCGAGACGGTAGTTACTCAGCATGGTGCACAGGTCTGTGCTTGTCTGGTTGATGGTGATTTGGCGTTGCGGTGGCCGTGATGAGGACGCGGTGAGAAACGGAGCTTGAAGATATGTCAGCGAAAGAACGCGGTGACCAGAACGCCGTCGTCGACGCCCTGCGGAGTATTCAGCCCGCAGTCTTCATTCCGGCTTCAGTGGTCATCGTCGCCATGATCGTCGTTTCCGTGGTGTACTCGAGCGTCGCCGAGAATGCGTTCGTTCGGCTGAACTCCGCGATCACCGGCGGCGTCGGGTGGTGGTACATCCTGGTTGCCACCGGGTTTGTGGTATTCGCGCTGTACTGCGGCATTTCCCGGATTGGCACTATCCGGCTGGGCCGCGACGATGAGCTCCCCGAGTTCAGCTTCTGGGCATGGCTGGCAATGCTGTTTAGTGCCGGTATGGGTATCGGCCTGGTCTTCTACGGGGTGGCCGAGCCGCTCAGCCACTACCTGCGGCCACCGCGGTCACGCGGCGTGCCCGCGCTTACTGATGCGGCGGCTAACCAGGCGATGGCGCTGACAGTGTTCCACTGGGGCCTGCACGCCTGGGCAATTTATGTCGTGGTTGGCCTCGGTATGGCGTACATGACCTATCGGCGGGGTCGCCCCTTGTCGGTGCGCTGGCTGCTGGAGCCGGTCGTGGGTCGGGGCCGTGTAGAGGGCGCCTTGGGGCACGCGGTGGACGTCATCGCCATTGTCGGAACACTCTTTGGTGTCGCCACGTCACTGGGCTTCGGTATCACTCAGATCGCCTCCGGCCTGGAATATCTCGGCTGGATCCGGGTGGACAACTGGTGGATGGTCGGCATGATCGCCGCCATCACCGCCACTGCGACGGCGTCGGTGGTCAGTGGGGTCAGCAAGGGTTTGAAGTGGCTGTCGAACATCAATATGGCGCTGGCCGCCGCATTGGCCCTGTTCGTGTTGTTGCTCGGGCCGACACTTTTCTTGCTGCAGTCGTGGGTGCAAAATTTGGGAGGCTACGTCCAGTCGCTTCCGCAATTCATGCTGCGCACCGCGCCGTTCTCGCACGACGGCTGGCTCGGCGACTGGACTATCTTCTACTGGGGTTGGTGGATCAGCTGGGCTCCGTTTGTCGGGATGTTCATCGCGCGGATTTCGCGGGGACGGACGATCCGGGAGTTCATCGGGGCGGTGCTGCTCGTTCCCACCGTGATCGCCTCGCTATGGTTTACGATCTTCGGTGACTCGGCGTTGTTGCGGCAACGCAACAACGGCGACATGCTCGTCAACGGGGCGGTAGACACCAACACATCGCTTTTCCGATTGCTGGACGGTTTGCCTATCGGGGCTATTACCAGCGTTCTTGCTGTGCTGGTGATCGTGTTCTTCTTCGTTACGTCGTCGGACTCCGGTTCGTTGGTCATCGACATCTTGTCAGCGGGTGGTGAGCTGGACCCGCCCAAGCTGACCAGGGTCTACTGGGCGGTGTTGGAGGGGGTAGCCGCGGCCGTTTTGCTCCTGATCGGAGGTGCTGGGTCACTGACCGCGTTGCGGACGGCCGCTATTGCCACGGCCCTGCCGTTCTCAATCGTCATGGTGGTGGCGTGCTATGCGATGACCAAAGCGTTCCACTTCGACCTGGCCGCCACACCTAGGCTGCTGCACGTCACCGTGCCTGACGTGGTTGCGGCAGGAAACCGGCGACGCCACGATATCTCGGCGACGCTGTCGGGGCTCATTGCCGTCCGTGATGTCGATAGCGGCACATATATAGTCCACCCCGACACCGGCGCTCTCACCGTCACTGCACCACCAGATCCGTTGGACGATCATGTTTTTGAGTCTGATCGGCACGTAACGCGAAGAAACACAACATCATCGAGATGATGTGTTATCGACCTGCCGGGTCGCCGCTGCCTGGACCGGAGCCGGCTACTTCCGGTAAACGCGCACCGCTGGATGAATCGCCGCGGCATGAGAAGCTCGACGGTGGTGCCGGGATCGTCGCGCACGATGTCATGCTCCAGGGTGCTGGTCAGCCGATGGCCTTTGGTGTGCCACTGACCGGGTCGATCTCCGCGGCCGGCGACCACGCCACGGTCGCGTCCATAGCACAGGTCGCGCGGCGCGCGACGGCGTGACCCGACATCAAGTCCTTATCGGAGGAGCTTGGCCCCTCGCGTTGGTCCGCGGCAGGCTCGGTCGGCAAATCCTCAAATCGGCCCCAAGTTGCACCGAGCGGGAGCGGCGGTGACGGCCAACGTGTGGTGTCGTGCGGGCGGCATTCGGATGGCGCCACGGCCGGTCATCCCGGTGGCTACGCAGCAGCGCCTGCGGCGGCAGGCGGATCGCCAGAGCCTGGGTAGTAGCGGCTTGCCAGCGTTGAATTGTACGCCTATCAGGCACACAATTGATGTCATGGCTACCAAGCCTGAGCGGAAGACCGAGCGTCTTGCAGCGCGCCTGACCCCTGAGCAGGACGCGCTGATTCGTCGTGCTGCCGAGGCCGAGGGGACTGACCTCACCAATTTCACGGTTACAGCGGCGTTGGCGCACGCGCGCGACGTGCTGGCCGACCGCCGGCTCTTCGTACTCACCGATGCCGCGTGGACTGAGTTCCTCGCCGCGCTGGACCGGCCCGTCTCACACAAGCCTCGGTTGGAGAAGCTGTTCGCCGCGCGGTCCATTTTCGACACCGAGGGGTGAGCGGCTACAGCGCGCCGCGACGTATCAGCGACGCCGATGACGTCACGAGCTTCAGCAGCGGCGAGCCCAGTCTGGACGATTACTTGCGCAAGCGGGCGTTGGCCAACCATGTGCAGGGAGGGTCGCGCTGTTTCGTGACGTGCCGTGACGGTCGGGTAGTCGGCTTCTATGCGCTAGCGTCAGGGTCGGTCGCACACGCTGATGCTCCGGGACGGGTGCGCCGCAATATGCCTGACCCCGTGCCGGTGATCCTGCTGTCGCGGTTGGCGGTTGATCGCAAAGAACAGGGCAGGGGCCTGGGCAGTCATCTGCTGCGTGATGCGATCGGTCGCTGTGTCCAGGCTGCGGACTCGATCGGGCTGCGGGCGATTCTTGTTCATGCGTTGCACGATGAGGCCCGCGCGTTCTACGTCCACTTTGACTTCGAGATCTCGCCGACCGATCCGCTGCACCTAATGCTGTTGATGAAAGACGCTCGCGCGCTAATTGGCGACTGATGCTACGCGATTGACTATCGAGAGCCAGGCTACGTCATCTGATACCAACCAATCACCGACCACAGCACCGACCAGAACAAGCCACGACCACTCGGCTGACACCTGAAAACCATGGCTGAACTGCGCAAACACAGAGTGCCCCCGGCAGGATTCGAACCTGCGACACCGGCTTTAGGAGAGCCGTGCTCTATCCCCTGAGCTACGAGGGCGGGGACGCCTTTGAATACCTGACTAAAACCTAGCCGTTCGCCGCGCCGGCCGGGACTGTCCGATATTCGGTGTAAGTGGCGTTTCTCGGGATTTTTCTTTCGGTCAGCGTTCTTCGGCGGCTGGCATGCGATCGGCGAACGTGATCGCCAGGGCGTTGAGCGCTGGCTTCCAGCGTACGGCCCACTTGGTTTGCCCGGTGCCCTTGGGATCCAGGGAGCGGGTGACCAGGTAGAGCGTCTTGAGTGCTGACTGTTCGTTCGGGAAGTGTCCACGTGCCCGCACCGCCCGCCGGTAGCGCGCATTGAGACTTTCAATTGCGTTGGTAGAACACGGGACTCGCCGTATTTCGACATCATAGTCCAGGAACGGAATGAACTCTTCCCACGCGCTGTCCCACAGCCGTGTGATCGCCGGGTAAGGCTTACCCCATTTCTCGGCGAACTCCTCGTAGCGCAACCTGGCCTCAGCGGCACTGGCTGCGGTGTAGATCGGCTTGAGGTCGACGCTGATCTTGTCCCAGTACTTGCGGGAGGCATACCGGAAAGTGTTGCGGATCAGATGGATGATGCAGGTCTGCACCGTGGCCAACGGGAACGCCGCGGACACGCTGTCGGGCAACCCTTTGAGGCCGTCGCAGACCAGGAAGAAGATGTCTTTGACCCCACGATTGCGCAGGTCGGTGAGCACTGCCAGCCAAAATTTGGCTGACTCACCGTCGCCTTCGCCGGCCCACATCCCCAGGATGTCCTTGTGGCCGTCGAGGTCGACGCCGATCGCGGCGTAGACCGGCCGGTTGCGGACCTGCCCGTCGCGGATCTTGACCATGATCGCGTCGATGAACACCGCGGCGTAGACCTTCTCCAGCGGCCTGGACCACCACGCCTGCATCTCCTCGATGACCCGGTCGGTGATCCGCGAGATGGTGTCCTTGGACACCGACACCCCGTAAACGTCGGCGAAGTGAGCCGCGATCTCGCCGGTGGTCAGGCCTTTGGCGTACAGCGACAACACCACCCGGTCCACATCGGTGACCCGGCGCTTACGTTTGCCCACGATCACCGGCTCGAAGGTGCCGTTGCGGTCACGGGGCACCGCAATCTCGACCTGTCCGCACGCATCGGTTATCACCTTCTTGTTACGAGATCCGTTGCGTGAGTTTCCACTTCCACGCCCGGCTGCGGCGTGCCTGTCGTAGCCGAGGTGTTCGGTCATCTCCTCTTGCAGGGCGGCTTCGAGCACCGTCTTGGTCAGCGCCTTGAGCAACCCGTCAGGGCCGGTCAATGCGACCCCCTCAGCGCGTGCCTGGCGTACCAGATCACCCACCAGCGCCCGCTCGGCACCGGAGAGCTCACGGGCCGCAACGGCCGCCTCATCCACGTCCTGGCCGGCGTGAGCCGGCTCTATCACCTGAGCAGCATCCATGCCCTTGAGTGTGTTTGGTCATAGCAGTGATTCCTTCTGCCCCACGCCGGGGGCGGTCAGAACCACTTACACCGAATCAGCGATAGACCCCTCCGGCGGCGGGGGGGTTGGCGGTGTTTGTGGCGTCCGGTCGTCGGGGTGCGGCGGGTGTGAGTGTAGCGGGCGCAACGAGGGCCACCTGACGCTCGGGCGTGTGTGGTGGGCGCTTGTCGGCCAACGCTCTGGGGTTCAGAGCTGTTGCGTGTTGAGTGTGTTTTAGTGTGCGTTAGTGTGTTCTAATTGGCGGCGTGAATCTGGCGGATTGGGCGGAGTCGGTGGGGGTGAATCGACATACCGCTTATCGCTGGTTTCGGGAGGGGACGTTGCCGGTGCCCGCGGAGCGGGTTGGCCGGTTGATCCTGGTCAAGACGGCCGCCTCGGCGTCGGCCGCAGCGGCGGGAGTGGTGCTGTATGCGCGGGTGTCAAGCCATGATAGGCGTTCGGATCTGGATCGGCAGGTCGCGCGTCTAACCGCGTGGGCCACCGAGCGTGACTTGGGGGTGGGGCAAGTGGTGTGCGAGGTCGGTTCCGGCCTGAACGGCAAGCGACCCAAGCTGCGGCGCATCTTGTCGGACCCCGATGCGAGAGTGATCGTTGTGGAGCATCGGGATCGGCTGGCGCGTTTCGGGGTGGAGCACCTCGAGGCGGCGCTGTCTGCTCAGGGCCGGCGGATTGTGGTCGCCGATCCTGGTGAGACGACCGATGATCTGGTGTGTGACATGATCGAGGTCTTGACCGGTATGTGCGCGCGGCTGTACGGGCGTCGCGGTGCGCGCAACCGGGCGATGCGTGCGGTCACGGAGGCCAAGCGTGAGCCGGGGGCGGGGTGATGATCGTCAGGATGCGTAGCTGCGCTCAGGCCGCGAAGGTGGCCGAGGCCACCGGTGGTGTGCAGCTGGCGGGCAAGCCGAAACCCGATGGGACACCGACGTTCTCCCGGTATGTGGAGATCGGCGTGGATTTTGAGGCGCACCGGCCGGTGGTGGAGTCGGTTTCGGTGCTGTTCGAGCTTTATGACGGCGACGCCAACAGTTATGCCGCGACCGGGGGGCCGGGTGCCCAACTGCCGTCGGGCTGGATGGTCACGGCGGCGAAATTCGAGGTCGAGTGGCCCGCCGACCCGCAGCGGGCGGGTTTGGTGCGTTCACATTTCGGCGCCCGCCGCAAAGCTTTCAACTGGGGCCTGGCCCAGGTGAAGGCCGACCTCGACGCCAAAGCCGCTGATCCGGCACATGAGTCGGTGGACTGGGACTTGAAGTCGCTGCGATGGGCGTGGAACCGAGCCAAAGATGACGTGGCGCCGTGGTGGGCCGAGAATTCCAAGGAGTGCTACTCGTCGGGGTTGGCCGATCTGGCCCAGGGCCTGGCTAATTGGAAAGCTGGCAAGAACGGGACCCGCAAAGGCCGGCGGGTGGGCTTCCCGCGATTCAAATCCGGGCGGCGTGATCCTGGCAGGGTGCGGTTCACCACCGGCACCATGCGCATAGAGGATGACCGGCGCACGATCACGGTCCCGGTGATCGGGCCGCTGCGGGCCAAGGAGAACACCCGCCGGGTGCAACGCCACCTCGTGAGCGGGCGCGCGCAGATCCTGAACATGACCTTGTCGCAGCGGTGGGGCCGGTTATTCGTGGCGGTCTGCTACGCGCTGCGCACCCCGACCACCAGATCACCGCTCACCCAGCCGACTGTGCGCGCCGGAATGGACCTGGGAGTCCGGACCCTGGCCACGGTCGCCACCCTCGACACCGCCACCGGCGAGCAGACCATCATCGAATACCCAAACCCGGCCCCGCTCAAGGCGACACTCGTCGCCCGTCGCAGGGCCGGCCGAGAACTTTCCCGCCGCATCCCCGGCTCCCATGGGCATCGGGCAGTGAAAGCCAAGCTGGCCCGCCTGGATCGCCGGTGCGTGCACCTACGGCGGGAAGCAGCCCACCAGCTCACCACCGAGTTGGCGGGCACCTATGGCCAGGTCGTGATCGAAGACCTCGACGTGGCCGCGATGAAACGCAGCATGCGCCGGCGGGCGTTTCGCCGATCGGTCTCCGATGCCGCAATGGGTTTGGTCGCGCCGCAGCTGGCTTACAAAACGGCCAAGTGCAGCGGCGTGCTGACGGTGGCGGACCGCTGGTTTGCCTCCAGCCAAATCCACCACGGCTGCACCAGCCCCGACGGCACACCGTGCCGGCTGCAAGGCAAGGGCCGCATCGACAAACACCTGCTCTGCCCTGTAACGGGCGAGGTAGTCGACCGCGACAGAAACGCTGCTTTGAATCTCCGTGACTGGCCGGATAACGCCAGTCGTGGTCCAGTCGGGACCACGGCCCCATCGGCACCCGGGCCAACCACCACGGTTGGTACAGGCCATGGCGCGGACACCGGATCATCCGGCGCCGGCGGAGCATCCGTAAGACCCCGCCCACGCAGGGCCGGACGCGGCGAGGCCAAAACCCAAACCCCGCAAGGGGACGCCGCATGAGAGTGCAACTAAAACACACTCAACGGCAACGGTGTCGTCGGGATGCCAGCGCCGCCCACGCATCTTCACTTGATCGAGATCGATCAGGTGATCGGCCGCTCATTGGCGGCCGCGGCATCATGCAGATGGTTGACGAGCTGCGTGCGGCCGCTTCCGGTCCAAAATCGCCAGACAGCTACCAGGAACGGGCCGCAGTTACCAGGCCCTGTACCAGGGTAGCGGTGACCGGTGACATGCCGCCGACGCCGGGGAGGGTACTGCGTGGGCCCAGACCCCTTACCCGAATCGATAGTTCCAGCTGGGTCCCGCCGTCGCGGACCCGGTTGACCGGATTGTCTGGATGCAGGCCGCGGAGCTCCTCCGGGATGGCGGCCAGATCGGTGACTACCCGATAGCCGGGCAGCTGGATGTGCCGCGCGAGATGGGCGGCAAGCGCGCGGTTGCGGCCCCCGGCCAACAGCTGGGTGCTGCGCCCGATGCGGTCGTAGCCGTGCAGCGACACGGCGACGTCAACGTGGTCAAGGAATTCGGCGAGGCGCGCCGATTCCGCAGGGTCGAACCGGGCCGACGGCAGGTGGTGCGGGTAGTTGTCCGGATGACGCAGCAGGTACACCGAAGCGCCCGCAGCCTCGGCGGAGCGTTCGGCGATCAGGTCGGTCACCTGCTCCAGGCCGCCCCCGTGGATGGCGAGGAAGCCGAAGCGGGACCGCAGCTGGCTCGTCTCGATGACGCCGGGCTGGCTTAGCAACTCCGAAAGTGATTGTGGCGCAGGCCCAGATCTCGATGACGGTAACACTGGCAGGGGCCACCGCGCGGGGTCCCAGCGGTGCAGATAGTCGATCCAGCGTTGCGGCAGCCCGTGGTGTCGAGCGCCGTCGATGACGCGCGGTAGATAGCCCGGCCGCGGCCGGCCCGGCATCACCCGGTGGTCAATGTAGACCCAGGCCGGCAACGCTGTGTCGTCGGTGTGCACGGTCAACCGTTCGCGCCGGTAGCGCACCGGCACGCCTTCGGCGCTGTCCAACCTGACCAGGTCGCGCTCGGAGAGCTGCCATAGCACGCCATGCACCTTGTTTCCGGCGAAGGGTTCGACGGTGGCCACGCCGCGCTGGTTGATCAGCCAGTTGTGATCGCTGAGCACTGCCGGCCGCGGAGCACCGGCGTCGGGACAGCGCGACGCCATCTGGTGGGCGCACAGGTTGGACCCGTAGGCGAAGTAGGGATGCCGGCGGTCCGGCATTCAGCCGGTCACCGTGAGATAGATCAGCATCACGTTGAGCAGACTAACCATCACCGCGACCACCCAGCCAACCCAAGTCGTGGCGCGATGGTTGGTGTCGCCGCCCATCACCGCGGGGCTGCCGGTGAGTTTGACCAGTGGAAGTACCGCAAACGGAATACCGAACGACAGCACCACCTGTGAGAGCACCAATGTGCGGGTGGGGTCGAAGCCCAGCGTAAGTATCGCCAACGCGGGGCCCAGCGTGATTAGGCGGCGCACCAGCATGGGAACGCTCCAGTGCAGCAGCCCCTGCATGATCATCGCGCCGGCGTAAGCACCCACCGACGACGACGCCAAGCCGGACGCCAGCAACCCGACCGCGAAGAGCACCGCGATCGTCGCCCCCAAGGTGTCGTGGACGGCGTGGTAGGCGCCTTCGATCGAGGCGGTGTCCCCACGGCCCCGCATGTTCAGCGCGGCAACCAGCAGCATCGCGGCGTTTACCCCGCCGGCTATCAGCATCGCCAGGCCGACATCCCAGCGGGTGACGCGCAGCAGCCGGCGCCGCTGAGGGCCCGGATCGGGATGCCCGTGCCGGTCGCGCGCGAGACCTGAATGCAGGTAGACGGCGTGCGGCATGACGGTCGCCCCCATGATCGCCGCGGCCAAAAGAACGCTCTCGGTTCCCTGAAAGCGCGGTGCCAAACCGCCGAGGACCGCATTGGGGGGTGGTGTCACGACGAAGAAACTGGCGGTGAAGCCGATGGCAATCACCAGCAGCAAGGCGGTGATGACGCGCTCGAACAAACGTTGACCGCGCCGATCCTGGATCGTCAGCAGCAGCAGCGAGACCACCCCGGTGATGATCCCGCCGATCGGCAGCGGCAGGTTGAACATGATCCGCAATGCGATAGCTCCGCCGATCACTTCGGCCACATCGGTTGCCATCGCGACGATCTCGGCCTGTGCCCAGTAGGCCAGCCGGGCCGGGCGTCCCATTCGCTTGCCGATCGCTTCCGGCAGTGAGCGTCCGGTCACCAGCCCGAGCTTTGCCGACAGGTACTGCACCAGGGCGGCCATCACGTTGGCGGCGACGATCACCCATAACAACAGGTAGCCGAACTGGGCGCCGGAGCTGACGTTGGCTGCCACGTTCCCGGGGTCGACGTAGGCGATGGCCGCGACAAAGGCTGGCCCGAGCAGATACCAGCTCGTCTTCAGGGAAGTCCGGGTGTCCTGGGCCAACTCACCGACTTTCGATCCACGCGAACAAAGATGCGAGAGTAACCGAAATTCGCCCGCCACCAACCACCGGGCTACTCGGGACCTCCGCTGGCTATCGGTAGTCGGGGTTGGCGAAGTCCGGCCGGCAGCCGGCGTCCCACTTGGTGCGTTGATTGCCGTAGGCCGGGATGCCGCCGGCGACCCGCAACATCTGCGCGATGTGCATCAGATTGAACGTCATGAATGTGGTGTTGCGGTTGGTGAAGTCGTTCTCTGGACCGCCGGATCCGGGGTCGAGATACGACGGTCCCGGCCCCGCTTCACCGATCCAGCCGGCATCCGCTTGCGGCGGGATGGTGTATCCCAGGTGTTGCAGGCTATAGAGCACATTCATCGCGCAATGCTTGACGCCGTCCTCGTTTCCGGTAATGAGGCAACCACCGGCGCGGCCGTAGTAGGCGTACTGTCCATCCTCGTTGAGCAGGCTCGAGCATGCGTACAGGCGCTCGATAACCCGTTTCATCACCGAGCTGTTGTCGCCCAGCCAGATCGGCCCGCACAGCACCAGGATGTGCGCATCGAGGACACGCCGATACAGGGCGGGCCATTCGTCGGTCGCCCAACCGTGTTCGGTCATGTCCGGCCATACGCCGGTCGCTATGTCATGGTCAACTGCGCGCAGAGTGTCGACCTGGACGCCATGCTCACGCATGATCCCCGAGCTGCGCTCAATGAGCCCGTCGGTATGGCTGAGCTCTGGCGAGCGCTTCAGTGTCGCGTTGATGAACAGCGCACGCAGCCCGTCGAATCGGGGTGGGGCCGCGGCGTTCTGGTCAGAGGTTGTGGTCATACGTCATACCCACCTGCCTGTCATCGTCGTGCCGGGTTGCCGCTGGGCGGCGGTGCTGGTGCCAAGAAATGACCGATCAGGCAGCAGCGTACCGCCCTTCACCGGTGATCAGGGGTAGGTCGAGGGTTGTCCGGATACCCGGTTCGGCGGCCACCACTGCAGGGATCGCGTTGACGATGCGCATCGCGGTGGCGACCAGTCCGGCGTGGTTGTGGTCCCCGTGGCGGCTGCTCAGGCAGATGTCCATGGCGTAGCAGGGCTCGCCGGAGATTTCGATGCGGTACGAGCCGCCCGGCTGGGCGGGCTGCGGCCACTCGGGACATAGGTCCGCGCGCAACCGGGTCACGTGTTCCAGGACTACCGCTGGCACGCCGTCGACCAGGCCGAGCACCTCGAAGCGCAGGGCGGCGGCGCTGCCCTTAGGAATATGGCCCGATGCAATGTTGAAGGCCTCCGGCGCCGGCTCCCGGACATACATTTCCTCGACCCCGTCAAGTGAAATGCCAAGGCCCGCAGCAAGTTGTCGGACCACTGATCCCCAGGCCAGGCTGAGCACACCTGGCTGCAGCAGCATCGGGATCTGGTCCATCGGCTTACCGAAGCCCATCACGTCGAACATGACTACGGCGCTGTCATAGGTGGCGTAGTCGACGATCTCCATGCAGCGTATCTGCTCGATGCTTTCACAGGTGCCGGCCAACGCCATCGGCAACAGGTCGTTGGCGAAACCCGGATCGATGCCGTTCACGTACAGACTTGAATTTCCTGCGCGCGCAGCGTCTTGCAAAGGCTTGATGATCTCGTCGGGGATCACCTGCCACGGATATTGCAAGAACACCGGGCCGCTGCCGACGATATTGATCCCTGCCGCCAAGATTCGGCGGTAGTCTTCCAGCGCCTCGGGCAGCCGATTGTCGGCCATCGCGTTGTAGACGGCGCACCGCGGCCCGGTGGCGAGCACGGCGTTCAGATCGGTGCTGGCCCGCACACCCGTCGAATCCGCCAGCCCGGCAAGCTCTGCCGCATCCTTGCCGGCTTTGGCGTCCGATGACACCCAGACACCGGTGAGCTCGAACTCCGGGTCGGCGATGAGCGCACGCAACGAGTGCACGCCAACGTTGCCGGTGCCCAATTGAACGACGGGTATGGCCATGGCGGGCTCCTTAGCGGTAGGGGTCAGACTGCGACTGCTCGCGCATCATCGGTTCACAGGTCCGGAATGGGAAGGTCGAGATTGGGGAAGGTGAGTCCGCCGTCGACCTCCAACGTCTTGCCGGTCAGGAAGCTGCCCGCCGGAGAGGCCAAATACACTGCCGCAGCTGCAATGTCGACGGGGTCACCGAGCCGGCGCAGTGGTGTCGCCTGCTCCATCGGCGCACGCAGCTCGTCGTTGGCGGCTACCACCTCCAGCGCCGAGGTCAGGATGGAACCCGGCGCGATCGCATTGACCCGGACGCGTGGGCACAGGTCCAGCGCCGCCAGCCGGGTGTAGTGGGCCAGTGCGGCCTTGGCGGTGCCGTAGGCGGCGAAACCCCGCGCCGCCAGCCGGCCCATGGTGGAGCTGATGTTGATCACGCTGCCGCCGCCGGAGTGTTCCAGCATCAACGGCACCGCCGCGACGGTCAGCGCGTGGGCGGTGCCCACGTTGAAGGCGAAGGCGTCCGCGAGGTCCTTGGTCGAGGTGCTTAGCAGCGTGTTGGGCATGGTGCCGCCAACGTTGTTGACGACGATGTCGAGCTTCCCGAAAGCTCCGACGGCCTGACCAGCCAGCTGCGCGGTCACCTCGGGATGGGCCAGATCGGCGGCAACGGTGTGGGCGCGGCGGCCGGCAGCGCGGATCTGTTCGGCGACAGCGTCAAGCTCGGATGATGTTCGTGAAGCGATGAGGACATCCGCGCCGGCCTGGGCGAAAGCCAATGCGATGGCTGCTCCCAGGCCGCGGCCGCCGCCGGTGATGACGGCAACCTTGTCGTCAAGACGGAACATATCCAGGATCATGGCGCCCTCTTTTCCGGCTGTCGGCCGAAACGGTAACAAGCTTGCTGCAGCTTCCTGTGACTGCTCCCGAAACCTGGGGGTGTGCCTGCTGTGTATGCACGGCATACGGACATCCTTCCCCTGAGACCCGCGGTCGAACCAGCCACGTGTCCATCATCAGGGGTCAACCCCGGCCAAGGGCGACGGCACGCCAAGTTCGCCGACCGTTAACCTAGTGCTGTTAGCTTCATTTGCTGCGAGCAAAACAGCTGGTCGGCCGTTAGGAACTGAATTGAAACTCAACCGATTTGGTGCCGCCGTAGGTGTCCTGGCTGCGGGTGCGCTGGTGTTGTCCGCGTGTGGTAACGACGACAATGTGACCGGGGGAGGTGCAACCACTGGCCAGGCGTCGGCGAAGGTCGATTGCGGGGGGAAGAAGACACTCAAAGCCAGTGGGTCGACGGCGCAGGCCAACGCGATGACCCGCTTTGTCAACGTGTTCGAGCAGGCCTGCCCCGGCCAAACCCTGAACTACACGGCCAATGGTTCGGGCGCTGGAATCAGCGAATTTAATGGCAACCAAACCGATTTCGGTGGCTCAGATGTACCCCTGAGCAAGGACGAGGCCGCAGCGGCGCAGCGGCGTTGCGGCTCGCCGGCGTGGAATCTGCCGGTGGTGTTCGGCCCGATCGCGGTTACCTACAACCTCAACAGCGTTTCCTCGCTAAATTTGGACGGCCCCACGTTGGCGAAGATCTTCAACGGCTCCATTACGCAGTGGAACAATCCCGCGATCCAGGCGCTGAACCGCGACTTCACGCTGCCAGGTGAGCGGATTCACGTGGTGTTCCGCAGCGATGAGTCGGGGACCACGGACAACTTCCAGAGGTACCTGCAGGCCGCGTCCAACGGTGCGTGGGGTAAGGGCGCTGGAAAGTCGTTCCAAGGCGGCGTCGGTGAGGGCGCGCGGGGTAACGATGGCACGTCAGCGGCCGCGAAGAACACCCCGGGGTCGATCACCTACAACGAGTGGTCGTTCGCCCAGGCGCAGCACCTGACCATGGCCAACATCGTCACTTCGGCTGGTGGGGACCCGGTGGCGATTACTATCGACTCGGTCGGCCAGACGATCGCCGGGGCCACCATCTCCGGGGTGGGCAACGACCTGGTGCTCGACACGGACTCGTTCTACCGGCCGAAGCGTCCCGGCTCCTATCCGATCGTGTTAGCGACATACGAAATCGTTTGCTCGAAGTATCCCGACTCGCAGGTTGGCACGGCTGTGAAGGCGTTCCTGCAGAGCACTATCGGCGCCGGTCAAAGCGGCCTGGGGGACAACGGATACATCCCAATTCCGGACGAGTTCAAATCGAGGCTGTCGACTGCGGTCAACGCGATCGCCTGATCTGAGGTTGACGTGGTCACCGAGCCGCTCACAAAGCCGGCGCTAGTGGCGGTCGACATGCGCCCCGCGCGGCGCGGCGAGCGGCTGTTCAAGCTGGCCGCGTCGGCCGCCGGTTCGACGATCGTCATCGCAATCCTGCTGATCGCGATATTCCTGTTGGTCCGCGCCGTGCCGTCGTTGCGGGCGAATCACGCCAATTTCTTCACCAGTACCCAATTCGACACGTCGGACGATGAGCAGCTGGCGTTTGGTGTCCGGGACTTGTTCATGGTCACGGCGTTGAGTTCGATAACGGCTCTGGTGTTGGCGGTGCCGGTGGCTGTCGGGATCGCGGTGTTCCTCACCCACTACGCGCCGAGGAGACTGTCGCGTCCATTCGGCGCGATGGTGGATCTACTGGCCGCAGTGCCGTCGATCATCTTCGGGTTGTGGGGGATCTTTGTGCTGGCGCCCAAGCTCGAGCCGATCGCGAGGTTTCTCAATCGCAACTTGGGCTGGTTGTTCCTGTTTAAGCAGGGCAACGTGTCGTTGGCCGGCGGCGGCACGATTTTCACCGCGGGCATCGTGCTGTCGGTGATGATCCTGCCTATCGTCACATCGATATCACGCGAAGTGTTCCGGCAGACTCCGCTGATCCAAATCGAAGCAGCGCTGGCGCTAGGCGCGACGAAATGGGAGGTAGTGCGGATGACCGTGCTGCCATACGGGCGAAGCGGGGTGGTCGCGGCCTCCATGCTGGGTTTGGGGCGGGCTCTGGGCGAAACCGTGGCCGTGCTGGTCATCCTGCGCTCGGCCGCGCGGCCGGGGACCTGGTCGCTGTTCGACGGCGGTTATACGTTCGCTTCCAAGATCGCCTCCGCTGCTTCAGAATTCAGCGAACCGCTGCCGACCGGAGCCTATATTTCGGCGGGATTTGCGTTATTCGTGCTGACGTTCCTGGTCAATGCGGCCGCTCGCGCAATCGCCGGCGGGAAGGTCAACGGGTGAGTCCCTCAATGAGCATCGAGGCGCTCGACCAGCCGGTAAAGCCGGTGGTGTTTCGTCCGCTTACGCTGCGACGGCGGATCAAAAACAGCGTCGCGACAACGTTTTTCTTCACCTCGTTCGTGGTCGCGTTGATACCGTTGGTCTGGCTGCTTTGGGTGGTGATTGCCCGGGGTTGGTTTGCCGTCACCCGATCGGGCTGGTGGACCCACTCGCTGCGCGGCGTGCTGCCAGAGCAATTCGCCGGTGGGGTGTATCACGCCCTGTACGGCACGCTGGTGCAGGCCGGGGTGGCCGCCGTGCTGGCCGTGCCGCTGGGCTTGATGACCGCGGTTTACCTAGTGGAATACGGGACTGGTCGAATGTCGCGGGTGACTACCTTCACCGTCGACGTGCTTGCCGGCGTGCCCTCTATCGTGGCGGCGTTATTCGTCTTCAGCCTGTGGATCGCCACCCTAGGATTTCAGCAGAGCGCCTTTGCCGTGGCGTTGGCGTTGGTCCTGCTGATGTTGCCGGTGGTGGTTCGGGCAGGCGAGGAGATGCTCAGGTTGGTGCCCGATGAACTGCGAGAAGCCAGCTACGCGTTAGGCGTTCCGAAATGGAAGACGATCGTGCGGATCGTCGCCCCGATCGCGATGCCGGGCATCGTGTCAGGCATCTTGTTGTCCATCGCGCGCGTCGTCGGTGAAACCGCACCGGTTCTGGTGCTGGTCGGGTACAGCCACTCCATCAACCTCGACGTCTTCCACGGCAACATGGCCTCGCTGCCGTTGCTGATCTACACCGAACTCACCAATCCCGAGCACGCCGGCTTCCTGCGCGTCTGGGGCGCGGCGCTGACCCTGATCATCGTGGTCGCCACGATCAACCTGGCCGCGGCGATGATCCGGTTCGTCGCAACCCGACGGCGGCGACTCCCGTTATGACGTGAGTTTCACCACTCGGTCGTTGCCGCGGTCGGCGACGTAGACGGTCCGGTCGCTGTCCACTGCCACCGCGAGGGGGGTGTTGAGGCCGGTGAACGGTAGCACTGTCGAGGTGGTCGACCCGGCCAGGAGTTTGACCACCTGGTTTGTGTTGTGCTCGGTGACGTAGACGGTTCCGGCTTCGTCCACCGCGATGCCCCACGGTGCGGTGATATCCGTGAATGGCAGCACGACCTGGTTATTCGACTCGGCCTCTAGCTTGACAACCCTGTTGTTGTCGGTGTCGGTGACATAGACGTTGCCGGAGTTGTCGACGGCCACCCCGTCGGGGTCGTTGAGGCCGGTGAACGGCAGCACGGTCTGGGTCTTGGATCCGGCCGCCAACTTCACCACCCTGTTGTTGCCCCGGTCGGCGACGTATACCGCACCCTGGGTATCCACCGCGAGACCTTCGGGGTAGTTGAGGCCGTCGAACGGTAGCACGGTCTGGTTGTTGGACCCGGCCGCTAACGTCACCACCCGGTTGTTGAAATCGGTGACGTATACGGTGCCAGCGCCGTCCACCGCCAACCCCTGCGGCTGGTACAGCCCGTTGAACGGTAACACCGTCGTGCCGGTTGACCCGGTGGCCAACTTGACCACTCGGCCGTACATGCCCTCACTGGTGACGTACACGTTGCCGGCGCTGTCCACTGCCACCCCACTCGGCGAGAGGCGGAAGTCGATGCCGGTGAACGGCAACACGGTCTGTCCGGATGCCTGCGTCGGCGACCACGAAGGTCGTAAGACCAGGTAGCCGGCGGCGGCGACGATGGCCACCAGTACGATCGCGGCAGCGCCGACGACGGCCCACACCTTCCGTTTGTTGCCGGCCGGCGGCACAGCGTGTCCCAGGGAGGCCTGGAGCGCATTCGGGACGGCAGGGGAGTGTCCGGTTTGGCTGGGCCAGTTCCCGCCGCGGCTGTCCGCTGCCAGGGGTCCGGCCACGGTCGCGGAGTCCCCGGGCGACCATCGGGCAGCACCCGGGGTCGGTGGGCCGGTGCCCGCCCCGGCAATGCCGGACTCGGACTGGCTCAAGCCCGTATCGGCCGGAGTGGCCAGCAAGGTTGCGTTGTCACCGCGCCGCAGAATCGTCGTGGCCTGGTGTTGCTCGGATGTGGTGAGTGCGTCATGGGCGGCGATGGCCAGATCACCAGCGCTCATAAAGCGCTCCGCGGGGTTTTTGGCCATGCCTTTGGCGATCACCTGATCCAGGGCCGGCGGCACGCGCCCGGGCCGTAGCTGGCTGGGCTGCGGGGCAGGGTCCATTAGATGCGCGGCGATCAACCGCTCAACGCTGTCGGCCCGATACGGTGGGGCACCGGTCAAACACTCACCCAACACGCACGCCAACGCATAGATATCTGCGCGATAGGTGACCTCATCGCCGGTGAACCGCTCCGGGGCCATGTAGTTGTAGGTTCCCACGGCGGTCCCGGTCTGGGTCAGCCCCGGGTCGGAGGCGGCACGGGCAATACCGAAATCGACCAGATAGGCGAAGTCGCTCGCGGTGACCAGAATGTTTTCCGGTTTTACGTCGCGGTGCGTTACGCCGTTGGCATGCGCGGCATCCAAAGCGGCGGCGATCTGGCGCACGATGGCCACAGCTCGGGCCGGGGTCAGCGGACCATACTGTTTCAATAGGGCGCGTAAAGAGGTGCCGTCGATCATGCGCATTTCGACAAAGAACTGTCCGTTGATCTCGCCGTAGTCATGGATCGGCACGATGTGTGGCTCGGTCAGCCGTCCCGCGGTGTCGGCCTCGCGTTGCATCCGTGCTCGAAACACCGCATTGTCGGAGTACTGCGGCGAGATCAACTTCAGCGCCACCACCCGGTGCTTGCGGGTGTCCTCGGCCTCATAAACCTCGCCCATCCCGCCTCGGCCCAGCAGCCGCAATAGCTGATACGGCCCAAATTGCGACCCTACCTGCGGAACGGCATCGCTCACCGTCGAATTCCCTTCACTAGGTCAAGAAATAGCATTCACCGCGGCCGCCAATTTTGCTTGGAACGATTTGGGCAACGGAATGGAGCCGTATTGGTCCAGGCCTTCTTGGCCTGGACCAATCGCGGCTTGCATAAACGCCCTTACCGCAGTACCGGTCGTCGCATCCGGGTATTTCGAGCAGACGATCTCATAGGTCGCCAGCACGATCGGGTAAGAGCCAGGCTGGGTGGGCCTGTAGAACGACGACGTGTCCAATACCAGGTCGTTGCCTTGTCCCATGATCTTGGCCCCGGCGATTGTCTTGCCGACCGACTCGGTGGTGATCGCCACTGGATCCGGACCCGCCGACGTGATGATCTGGGCCATGTTCAACTGCTTACCCACCGCAAACGACCACTCGTTGTAGGTGATCGACCCGTCGGTCGTCTGCAGTAGGGCCGACGTGCCGTTGTTCCCGCTGGCGCCGACGCCGACGCCCCCGTTGAACGTTTCGCTGGCGCCTTTGCCCCACGCCCCGTTGGATGCGCCGTCGAGGTATTTCTGGAAGTTGTCCGACGTACCGGACTTGTCGCTGCGGAAGATAACGCTAATCGGTGTTGGCGGCAGGTCGGTGCCGGAGTTGAGGGCTTGGATCTGTGGATCATTCCACACGGTGATGGTGCCGTTGAAAATCTTGGCGGTAGTGGGTCCGTCAAGATTCAGCGTGCTCACGCCCTTGATATTGTAGGTGATCGCGATCGGGCCGAACACCGTCGGCAGGTCCCATGCCGGGGAACCGCACCGCTCCGCCGACCGGTCAGGTTGACCGGTCGACGGATTCAACGGGACATCCGAGCCGGCGAAATCGGTTTCGTTGTTGAGAAACTGGGTCACCCCGGCACCGGACCCGTTGGCGTTGTAGTCCAACGTGTAGCCCGGGCACGATCGCACGTAGGCATAGACGAACTGCTCCATGGCATTTTCTTGTGCGGTCGAGCCGCTGGAGTGGAGCTCCTTCTTGCCGCCGCAGTGCACCGACCCAGACGTGCCGCCTGCGCCTGACGACGAGCTGTTGGTGCCACCGCCGCATGCTGTCAACACCAGTGTGCCGGCGGCCAACAGGCTTACCGCTGCGCCGGATCGGGCGAACTTCACGCAACTCCTCTCGAGGGGGTCGTGGTGGCGGATCCACTCGCCACCGGTGGTCGCCGAGCCACCGACCCGGGGTCGGTATTCGAGCCGTCACCGTTGTGCATCGAAAGAGGTCTGATCATTGAAATCCTAGCGTTCAGGAGGGGCCGCTGATACTGAGGGTCGACGGCGCGCTTTGTCCAAGGAGCATCCCAAGGAGCATGTAGTACCCTGCGCCGATGGCGTGTGAACGGCTCGGCGGCCAGAGCGGTGCTGCTGATGTCGACGCCGCTGCGCCGGCGATGGCGGCGGTGAACCTCACCCTGGGTTTCGCTGGCAAAACCGTGCTCGACCAGGTGAGTATGGGCTTTCCCGCTCGTGCGGTGACGTCGTTGATGGGACCGACCGGTTCAGGTAAGACGACTTTTTTGCGCACCCTAAACCGGATGAATGACAAGGTCTCCGGTTACCGCTACAGCGGTGATGTGCTGTTGGGCGGACGCAGCATCTTCAACTACCGCGACGTGCTGGAGTTTCGCCGCCGGGTTGGCATGCTGTTCCAGCGCCCGAATCCGTTCCCGATGTCAATCATGGACAACGTGCTCGCCGGCGTGCGTGCCCACAAACTGGTGCCGCGCAAGGAATTCCGTGGCGTCGCGCAGGCTCGGCTTACCGAGGTCGGCCTCTGGGACGCGGTCAAGGATCGGCTCAGCGATTCACCGTTTCGACTCTCTGGTGGTCAGCAGCAGTTGTTGTGCCTAGCCCGTACGCTTGCGGTGAATCCGGAGGTGTTGCTGCTCGACGAGCCCACCTCCGCGCTGGACCCGACTACCACCGAGAAGATCGAAGAGTTCATCCGATCGCTCGCTGATCGCCTCACGGTGATCATCGTGACCCATAACCTTGCCCAGGCCGCCCGCATCAGCGACCGGGCGGCCCTGTTCTTCGACGGCAGGCTGGTGGAGGAAGGGCCCACCGAACAGCTGTTCTCCTCGCCGAAGCATGCGGAAACCGCCCGATACGTCGCCGGACTGTCGGGGGACGTCAAGGACGCCAAGCGCGGAAATTGAAGAGCACAGAAAGGTATGGCGTGAAAATTCGTTTGCATACGCTGTTGGCCGTGTTGACCGCTGCGCCGCTGCTGCTAGCAGCGGCGGGCTGTGGCTCGAAACCACCGAGCGGTTCGCCTGAAACGGGCGCCGGCGCCGGTACTGTCGCGACTACCCCCGCGTCGTCGCCGGTGACGTTGGCGGAGACCGGTAGCACGCTGCTCTACCCGCTGTTCAACCTGTGGGGTCCGGCCTTTCACGAGAGGTATCCGAACGTCACGATCACCGCTCAGGGCACCGGTTCTGGTGCCGGGATCGCGCAGGCCGCCGCCGGGACGGTCAACATTGGGGCCTCCGACGCCTATCTGTCGGAAGGTGATATGGCCGCGCACAAGGGGCTGATGAACATCGCGCTAGCCATCTCCGCTCAGCAGGTCAACTACAACCTGCCCGGAGTGAGCGAGCACCTCAAGCTGAACGGAAAAGTCCTGGCGGCCATGTACCAGGGCACCATCAAAACCTGGGACGACCCGCAGATCGCTGCGCTCAACCCCGGCGTGAACCTGCCCGGCACCGCGGTAGTTCCGCTGCACCGCTCCGACGGGTCCGGTGACACCTTCTTGTTCACCCAGTACCTGTCCAAGCAAGATCCCGAGGGCTGGGGCAAGTCGCCCGGCTTCGGCACCACCGTCGACTTCCCGGCGGTGCCGGGTGCGCTGGGTGAGAACGGCAACGGCGGCATGGTGACCGGTTGCGCCGAGACACCGGGCTGCGTGGCCTATATCGGCATCAGCTTCCTCGACCAGGCCAGTCAACGGGGACTCGGCGAGGCCCAACTAGGCAATAGCTCTGGCAATTTCTTGTTGCCCGACGCGCAAAGCATTCAGGCCGCGGCGGCTGGCTTCGCATCGAAAACCCCGGCGAACCAGGCGATTTCGATGATCGACGGGCCCGCCCCGGACGGCTACCCGATCATCAACTACGAGTACGCCATCGTCAACAACCGGCAAAAGGACGCCGCCACCGCGCAGACCTTGCAGGCATTTCTGCACTGGGCGATCACCGACGGCAACAAGGCCTCGTTCCTCGACCAGGTTCATTTCCAGCCGCTGCCGCCCGCGGTGGTGAAGTTGTCTGACGCGTTGATCGCGACGATTTCCAGCTAGCCTCGTTGACCACCACGCGACAGCAACCTCCGTCGGGCCATCGGGCTGCTTTGCGGAGCATGCTGGCCCGTGCCGGTGAAGTCGGCCGCGCTGGCCCGGCCATCCGGTGGTTGGGTGGGATAGGTGCGGTGATCCCGCTGCTTGCGCTGGTCTTGGTGCTGGTGGTGCTGGTCATCGAGGCGATGGGTGCGATCAGGCTCAACGGGTTGCATTTCTTCACCGCCACCGAATGGAATCCAGGCAACACCTACGGCGAAACCGTTGTCACCGACGGCGTCGCCCATCCGGTCGGCGCCTACTACGGGGCGTTGCCGCTGATCGTCGGGACGCTGGCGACCTCGGCAATCGCCCTGATCATCGCGGTGCCGGTCTCTGTAGGAGCGGCGCTGGTGATCGTGGAACGGCTGCCGAAACGGTTGGCCGAGGCTGTGGGAATAGTCCTGGAATTGCTCGCCGGAATCCCCAGCGTGGTCGTCGGTTTGTGGGGGGCAATGACGTTCGGGCCGTTCATCGCTCATCACATCGCTCCGGTGATCGCTCACAACGCTCCCGATGTGCCGGTGCTGAACTACTTGCGCGGCGACCCGGGCAACGGGGAGGGCATGTTGGTGTCCGGTCTGGTGTTGGCGGTGATGGTCGTTCCCATTATCGCCACCACCACTCATGACCTGTTCCGGCAGGTGCCGGTGTTGCCCCGGGAGGGCGCGATCGCGCTGGGGATGTCGAATTGGGAGTGTGTCCGCAGGGTCACCCTGCCGTGGGTGTCCAGCGGCATCGTCGGTGCGGTGGTGCTAGGGCTTGGCCGTGCGCTGGGGGAGACGATGGCGGTAGCCATGGTGTCCGGCGCGGTGCTGGGGGCCATGCCCGCCAACATCTACGCGACCATGACCACCATCGCCGCCACCATCGTGTCGCAGCTGGATTCGGCGATGACCGATTCCACCAACTTCGCGGTGAAGACGCTCGCCGAGGTGGGTTTGGTGCTGATGGTGATCACGTTGCTGACTAATGTGGCCGCGCGCGGGATGGTTCGTCGGGTGTCACGCACCGCGCTTCCGGTGGGACGCGGCATCTGACATGGGCGAATCGGCTGAGTCCGGGTCCCGGCAGCTACCGGCGATGTCCCCGCCGCGGCGATCGGTAGCCTATCGGCGCAAGATCGTCGATGCCCTGTGGTGGGCGGCGTGCGTGTGTTGTCTGGCGGTGGTGATCACCCCGACGTTGTGGATGTTGATCGGAGTCGTCAGCCGCGCTGTACCGGTTTTCCACTGGAGTGTGCTGGTGCAGGACTCCCAGGGCAATGGCGGCGGCTTGCGCAACGCCATCATCGGTACCGCAGTGTTGGCCATCGGGGTGATCCTGGTGGGTGGCACGGTGAGTGTGTTGACCGGGATTTATCTGTCCGAATTCGCCACCGGCAAAACACGGTCCATTCTGCGCGGCGCCTACGAGGTGTTGTCCGGTATTCCGTCGATCGTGCTCGGCTACGTCGGCTATTTGGCCCTGGTGGTGTACTTCGATTGGGGGTTTTCGCTGGCGGCCGGGGTGTTGGTGCTGTCGGTGATGAGCATTCCCTACATCGCCAAGGCCACCGAGTCCGCGCTGGCCCAGGTGCCGACGTCGTATCGGGAAGCGGCTGAGGCACTCGGGTTACCAGCCGGCTGGGCGCTGCGCAAGATCGTGCTGAAGACGGCGATGCCCGGAATCGTCACCGGGATGTTGGTCGCGCTGGCCCTGGCGATCGGCGAGACGGCGCCGCTGCTGTACACGGCGGGGTGGTCGAATTCGCCGCCGACCGGACAACTCACCGACTCGCCGGTCGGCTACCTGACCTACCCAATTTGGACGTTCTACAACCAGCCATCCAAGTCGGCTCAGGATCTGTCCTATGACGCGGCTCTCTTGCTGATCGTGTTCCTGCTGCTATTGATCTTCATTGGCCGGTTGATCAACTGGCTGTCACGGAGGCGTTGGGACGTTTGAGTTGGCCTTCGAGCGCGCCTTCACGCTGGCCTCCAGCTTGGCGAGCAGGTCGGAGACGTCTTCGGGCTCGTCCAGCAACCTCGGTTGGTCCTCGGCGGTAAATGCCTGCCCACCTTCGAGTTTGGTGTCGATCAGCTCCTGTAACTGCTCCTGGTAGGTGTCGTGGTAGCGGTCCGGATTGAAGTCGTCGGCCATCGAGTCCACCACCTGGCCGGCCATCTTGAGTTCCGCGGGTTTGATCTCCACCTTCTGGTCCAGCACCGGGAAGTCGGGGTCGCGGATCTCATCGGGCCACAGCAACGTGTGCACCATCATCACCTCTCGCTTGCCGAAATCCTTGACGCGCAACGCCGCCAGCCTGGTCTTGTTGCGCAGCGTGAAATGCACGATCGCCATCCGGTCGGTCTCGGCGAGTGTCTTAGCCAGCAGCACATACGATTTCGACGACTTCGAATCAGGCTCCAAAAAGTAGCTGCGGTCGAACATCATCGGGTCCACGTCGGCGGCGGGGACGAACTCCAACACCTCGATCTCCCGGCTGCGTTCTTCAGGCAAGCTGGCGATGTCGTCGTCGGTGATCGCCACCATTTGGCCGTCGCCGGACTCGTAGGCCCGGGCAAGATCGCGGTAGTCGACCACCTCGCCACACGCCTCGCAGACGCGCTTGTACCGGATGCGTCCGTTGTCCTTGGCGTGCACCTGGTGGAACCTGATGTCGTGGTCTGCGGTAGCGCTGTACACCTTGACCGGCACGTTCACCAGCCCGAAGGCGATCGAACCCGTCCAAATGGCTCGCATGTAAGTGAGTATGCCTTGATTGTCCGCGAGCGGAACGTCACGGCGAAATTCCACGCGATATTTGACCGTGACGTTACGCTCGCGACTTGTGTGACCGACAGGCTACGTTGAAAGCATGGGTTCGGCGTCGGAGCAACGGGTGACGCTGACCAACGCCGACAAGGTGCTCTATCCCGCCACCGGGACCACAAAGTCCGATATCTTCGACTACTACGCCGGTGTTGCCGAAGTCATGCTCGGCCACATCGCGGGACGGCCGGCGACGCGCAAGCGCTGGCCTAACGGCGTCGACCAACCCGCGTTCTTCGAAAAGCAGTTGGCGTTGTCGGCGCCGCCTTGGCTGTCACGTGCAACGGTGGCGCACCGGTCCGGGACGACGACCTATCCGATCATCGATAGCGCAACCGGGCTGGCCTGGATCGCCCAACAGGCGGCGCTGGAGGTGCACGTGCCGCAGTGGCGGTTTGTCGCCGAGCCCGGATCAGGTGAGTTAAATCCGGGCCCGGCAACGCGTTTGGTGTTCGACCTGGACCCGGGCGAAGGCGTGATGATGGCCCAGCTGGCCGAGGTGGCGCGCGCGGTTCGTGATCTTCTCGCCGATATCGGGTTGGTCACCTTCCCGGTCACCAGCGGCAGCAAGGGATTGCATCTGTACACACCGCTGGATGAGCCGGTGAGCAGCAGGGGAGCCACGGTGTTGGCCAAGCGCGTCGCGCAGCGATTGGAGCAGGCGATGCCCGCGTTGGTCACCTCGACCATGACCAAAAGCCTGCGGGCCGGGAAGGTGTTTGTGGACTGGAGCCAGAACAGCGGCTCGAAGACCACCATCGCGCCGTACTCACTACGTGGCCGGACGCATCCGACCGTCGCGGCGCCACGCACCTGGGCGGAGCTCGACGACCCCGCACTGCGTCAGCTCTCCTACGACGAGGTGCTGACCCGGATTGCCCGCGACGGCGATCTGCTCGAGCGGCTGGATGCCGACGCTCCGGTAGCGGACCGGTTGACCCGATACCGCCGCATGCGCGACGCATCGAAAACTCCCGAGCCGATTCCCACGGCGAAACCCGTTACCGGAGACGGCAATACGTTCGTCATCCAGGAGCATCACGCGCGTCGGCCGCACTACGATTTCCGGCTGGAATGCGACGGCGTGCTGGTCTCGTGGGCGGTACCGAAAAACCTGCCCGACAACACATCGGTTAACCATCTAGCGATACACACCGAGGACCACCCGCTGGAATACGCCACGTTCGAGGGCGCGATTCCCAGCGGGGAGTACGGCGCCGGCAAGGTGATCATCTGGGACTCCGGCACTTACGACACCGAGAAGTTCCACGATGACCCGCACACGGGGGAGGTCATCGTGAATCTGCACGGCGGCCGGATCTCTGGGCGTTATGCGCTGATTCGGACCAACGGCGATCGGTGGCTGGCGCACCGCCTAAAGAATCAGAAAGACCAGAAGGTGTTCGAGTTCGACAATCTGGCCCCAATGCTTGCCACGCACGGCACGGTGGCCGGTCTAAAGGCCAGCCAGTGGGCGTTCGAAGGCAAGTGGGACGGCTACCGGTTGCTGGTTGAGGCTGACCACGGCGCCGTGCGGCTGCGGTCCCGCAGCGGGCGCGATGTCACCGCCGAGTATCCGCAATTGCGGGCATTGGCGGAGGATCTCGCCGATCACCACGTGGTGCTGGACGGCGAGGCCGTCGTACTTGACTCCTCTGGTGTGCCCAGCTTCAGCCAGATGCAGAATCGGGGCCGCGACACCCGTGTCGAGTTCTGGGCGTTCGACCTGCTCTACCTCGACGGCCGCGCGCTGCTAGGCACCCGCTACCAAGACCGGCGTAAGCTGCTCGAAACCCTAGCTAACGCAACCAGTCTCACCGTTCCCGAGCTGCTGCCCGGTGACGGCGCCCAAGCGTTTGCGTGCTCGCGCAAGCACGGCTGGGAGGGCGTGATCGCCAAGAGGCGTGACTCGCGCTATCAGCCGGGCCGGCGCTGCGCGTCGTGGGTCAAGGACAAGCACTGGAACACCCAGGAAGTCGTCATTGGTGGCTGGCGCGCCGGGGAAGGCGGGCGCAGCAGTGGCGTCGGGTCGCTGCTCATGGGCATCCCCGGTCCAGGTGGGCTGCAGTTCGCCGGGCGGGTCGGTACCGGCCTCAGCGAACGCGAACTGGCCAACCTCAAGGAGATGCTGGCGCCGCTGCATACCGACGAGTCCCCCTTCGACGTACCACTGCCCGCGCGTGACGCCAAGGGCATCACATATGTCAAGCCGGCGCTGGTTGCAGAGGTGCGCTACAGCGAGTGGACTCCGGAGGGCCGGCTGCGTCAATCAAGCTGGCGTGGGCTGCGGCCGGACAAGAAACCCAGTGAGGTGGTGCGCGAATGAAGTGGGTGACGTATCGAAGTGACCACGGCGAACGAACGGGAGTGCTTTCCGGTGACGCCATCTACGCGATGCCGCCGGACGTGTCGTTGCTGGATCTGGTCGGGCGCGGCGCCGACGGTCTGCGCACGGCGGGCGAACGGGCAGTGCGCTCACCGGCCGCGGTGGTAGCGCTCGACGAGGTTACGCTGGCGGCGCCGATTCCGCGCCCGCCGTCGATCCGGGACTCGTTGTGCTTTCTGGACCACATGCGTAACTGCCAGGAAGCGATGGGGGGCGGCCGGGTGCTCATGGATACTTGGTACCGCATCCCGGCGTTCTACTTCGCGTGCCCGTCAACGGTTTTGGGACCGTACGACGACGCACCCACCGCACCCGGAAGTGCGTGGCAGGACTTCGAATTGGAGATCGCGGCGGTTATCGGAACCAGCGGCAAAGACTTGACCGTCGAGCAGGCCGAACGGTCGATCATCGGCTATACCATTTTCAACGACTGGTCCGCACGGGACCTGCAGATGCTGGAGGGCCAGCTGCGCATCGGACAGGCCAAGGGCAAAGACAGCGGTATCACCCTGGGCCCCTATCTGGTCACACCGGATGAGCTGGAGCCCTATTGCCGGGGCGGGAAGCTAAGCTTGCGGGTGATCGCCTTGGTCAACGGCACCGTGATCGGATCGGGGTCGACCGCACAGATGGACTGGAGCTTCGGCGAAGTCATCGCCTATGCCTCGCGGGGGGTGACGCTGACCCCGGGTGACGTGTTCGGCTCGGGCACGGTGCCCACCTGCACGCTCGTCGAGCACCTCAGGCCACCGGAATCATTCCCGGGCTGGCTGCACGACGGCGACGTGGTCACCCTCCAGGTCGAAGGGCTGGGCGAGACGAGGCAGACCGTCCGGACGAGCGGCACTCCTTTTCCGTTGGCTCTTCGGCCGAATCCGGACGCCGAACCCGACCGGCGCGGGGTCAACCCGGCACCGACGCGGGTGCCGTTTACCCGCGGGCTGCACGAAGTCGCCGACCGGGTATGGGCGTGGACGCTGCCCGACGGGGGATACGGCTTCAGCAACGCCGGGCTGGTCGCCGGGGACGGCGCGTCGCTGCTCGTGGATACCCTGTTCGACCTGGCACTGACACGCGAGATGTTGGCCGCGATGAAGCCGGTCACCGAGCGGGCGCCCATCACCGACGCCCTGATCACGCACTCCAACGGCGACCACACGCACGGCACTCAACTGTTGGACCGCTCAGTGCGCATCATCGCCGCCAAGGGCACCTCCGAGGAGATCGAGCATGGCCCGGCACCGGAGATGCTAGCCCGGATCCAAACCGCCGACCTGGGCCCCGTTGCGACGCGGTATCTGCGTGATCGCTTCGGTCACTTTGACTTCAGCGGCATCAAGCTGCGCAACGCCGACCTGACGTTCGACCGCGACCTGGCCATCGAGCTCGGCGGCCGGCGAGTCGACCTGCTCAACCTCGGTCCCGCGCACACCACCGCCGACTCGGTCGTGCACGTGGCCGACGCCGGTGTGCTGTTCGCCGGGGATCTGCTGTTCATCGGTTGCACCCCGATTGTGTGGGCGGGCCCGATCGCCAACTGGGTGGCGGCCTGCGACGCGATGATCGCGCTGGACGCGCCCACGGTGGTGCCTGGGCATGGTCCGGTCACCGGCCCGGACGGGATCCGTGCCGTCCGTGGCTATCTGGCGCACATCGCCGAACAGGCCGAGGCGGCCTACCGCAAGGGGCTATCGTTGCCCGAGGCCGTCGAGACCATCGACCTGGGCGAGTACGCGAGCTGGCTGGACTCCGAACGGGTAGTGGTCAACGTCTACCAGCGTTACCGCGAATTGGATCCCGACACCCCGCGCCAGGACTTGCTGGCGTTGCTGGTGATGCAGGCCGAATGGGCGGCGCGCCACTGTACGTAGCCACTCGGGCGCGTTTGTCACGGGAATCTGCGGACCGGCGGGCGCATGGTTTGCCTGTCCACGAGCGACAAAGCCAGCGCGCCAAGGATTCCCGATGGCAGCCATCACTTTGTCGCGCTGAGGCGGGCACGAAGAACATCCCGTCCAGACAGCGGCCAATGTGGCGGGTGTGAAAGGCGCCGCCGAGCATGGCACCGGGTCCAACGGCTCTCACGAAGCTGATCGGGGATCGATCCGTTGTGATGCTTAAACTTTCGCGATGACGTTCTCGGCGAACATCTCCAGATTGCGGATCTTGGTCTGCAGCGGCTCGGTGTCGGGGCCCATGGTGTACGGGACACGGAAACCGACGATGACGTCCGTCACCCCTTTGTCCTCGAGCCGCTTGACGCCGTCCACGGTGAAACCGTCCAGGGAGATCACGTGGATTTCGAACGGGCTGGTTTTCCCCGCTTCCTCGCGAAGCCGCTTGACCCTGGCGATCAGCCGGTCGAGTTCGTCCGGATCGCCGCCGCCATGCATCCATCCATCGGCGCGCGCCGCCCGTCGCAGTGCTGCATCGGCGTGGCCACCGACCAGGATCGGGATCGGCTGGGTGGGCGCCGGGGTCATCTTGGTCTTGGGTATGTCGTAGAACTCGCCGTGGAACTCGAAGTAATCGCCGGTGGTAAGGCCACGCACGATCTCGATGCATTCGTCAATCCGCTTGCCGCGCTTAGCGAACGGGACGCCCATCAGCTCGTAATCCTCCGGCCACGGGCTAGTGCCGACACCCAGCCCGACCCGGTTGCCGATCAGGGCGGCTAGGGAACCGGCCTGCTTTGCCACCAGAGCCGGCGGGCGGATGGGCAGCTTGAGGACGAAGAAGTTGAACCGCAGCCTCGTCGTGACTGCGCCCAATGCTGCTGTCAGGACAAAGGTTTCGATGAAAGGCTTGCCGTCCATGAATTCGCGGTTGCCGTCGGGTGTGTACGGGTACTTCGAGTCGGATTCGAAGGGGTAGGCGATGCTGTCGGGAATCGTCATGCTGCTGTATCCCGCCGCTTCGGCTGCCTTGGCCAGCGGGATGTAGAACGTGAAGTCGGTCATTGCCTCCGCGTAGCTGAACCGCACGTGATTGCCTTCCTCGAAGTGGCCGTCCCCAACGAGATTAGAACGTGTTCTAATTTGACGTGCAAGCGGGGCGCAACGGCTTGGTCAGAGTTGGTTCTCCGGCCCAATAATTGCCCAGACCGTCTTGCCCGACGAAGTGGGACTGCTGCCCCAGGCGCGGGACAACGCGGCAACGATCGCCAGGCCGGAAACGTCGATGCCCTTCGGTGGGGACGCCAGCCGAACCGCCGGAGCGCTGCTGCCGTCGGAAACCGCGATGGTTGCCGTTGGGCCATCGCTTTCGATCCGCATCACCGGGTCGCTTCCGGTGTGTTTCAGCACGTTCTCCACGAATACGTTGACGACGACCAACGCGACTGGAATAAGCCCGGGACGTGACCATTGGGTGAGCCATTCGCGGACCAACTGGCGTGACTCGCGAAGGCTGTTCAGGTTGGCGGGCAGTTGTGCGTCCGAACGCTTGAAATTGCGGCGCGCGAGCCGACCGATGGCCTTGCTCGCCGCTTTTTCGGTCGGGTACACCGGCATGAAGCGGGCGACCCCGGTGCGGGTGACCGCCGCGCGGCCGGCCCGATGGCCGCAGACCAGCAAGACCGGTACATCCGCTCGGAAGTCGGCCTGCCAGCGGGCGCTGATAAAGACCGACCATGCCGATTCCTCGGCGACTTGCAGCTCGGTGACATTGACGATAACGGCGGACGGCTGCTCGAGCGTCGCCCTCGTGAGGCTGTCCCGGAGCAGTGCAGAACTGCTGGAGTCAAGCGCACCGTCGGCGGTCAAGATGACCACCGAATCCTGTGTACGTACCGCAATGGCCAGCGCTGTCGGTGACTTGGCTGCCGTGCTCACCGCGACCACTTCCTTGCGTCCCTTGCCCCGGCGTCAGGTGCACATCGCAACTTGGGTCGGAGTGCCACCATAGCCATGGTTCCGAAACGGCGGGACGCCATGAACCGGCATTCCGGTCCCATCCTGTCGTCCGGTTTCATAGCCAGCTCCTCGAACTCCTGTCCCGCCAATAGCTTGAGGATGCCGTCCGCCTTGGCGGCAGAAACCCTATCTTTTGATGATCGCGCCGTCCGGCGCAGCACCCATCACCCAGGGGGTGGTTACCCACAAAAACACGCGATCAACCTCCAGTCCGGGCTATGCCCAGCCTATGCAAACGCCAGCAGGTAGGGCCCGGGAATCCGGCCAACAAAGATCAACGAACGCCGCGCCGGCGCCGGGATGCGTTCAAGTGGTGGCCGAGGCTGGGCCGCTTCGGGCATAGGGCGGTGGGCCCACTCCGGCGACCGAGTGGGTACCCCACGGTGTTTGTTCAGTGATGCGTGCGGGTGCGCTACGTCCGCCGATGGTTAACGTCGCCGCCCGGGCATGGGTGAGTGAAGTCTCGGGCAAGGAATCGAATACGGTGCCCTGCCAGTGGTAGTTGCCGTCGATCGGATCGAGGTGACCGGTAAGCCGGACGCGGACCCGAAAGCGGGCACCAGCGAGCGTTAGCGTCGCCGCACCGTCGTAGGTCTGATCGTCCTCGGTCGCCGCGGATGACAAGTCGAACGCTTCGAGGCCCCCAGTCTGCCGATGGGGCTGAGCGGGTTTGAGTTGGGCGCGCTCGTTGAATACCTGCTGGCTGCTGCGGCGCACCTCGATGCGGCGGCTGGCCGTGCGCTCCATGAGCTTCATGCATTCGACGACGCAGCGTGCCTGCGCGGCGGTATCGGGCCCGGTGATGAAGAAGTAGTTGGGGAAACCGTGAACGGCGACGCCGAGGTAGGGCTCCATGCCATCGTCCCAGGCTTGGCGGATGGTCACACCGCCGGCACCGACCAGGGTCTGATCGCCGACCTGATCGGCGATCGCGAACCCGGTGCCGTAGATGATGGCGTCGACGGGGTGTTCCACGCCATCGCTGGTGCGGATGCCCGAGGAGGTCAGCGCGTCGATCGCCGCCGTCGCCCAGGCGACCGCTGGATGCTCAGCCCCGGTGCGGCGACGTAGCCAGCGTTTGGCGCGTGTCGTCCACAGTGGTACTCCGGTGACGACGCGGCGCGGTGCCTGGGTGAAGACCGTGACCGACGCCGCCGATTCAGACAACCGGCTGATGTAGTGGGCGGCGGCGGCATCGGTGCCGACCACCGCGATGCGTTTGCCGGCCGGGTCGAAATCGCGGTCCCATGCCGCCGAAGTGGGCCTGATGGGCCCGATCGCCCGTCGCGCCTGGAAACGCACCAACTTTCTGTGACCGCGACGCTCGGCCTCGCTGACGCCGGCCACCGCATTGTCATCGTCGGCAGGGGTGCTGGTGGCCGGGACGCCGCAGCCGCGCGCGCTCGGGCCCGATGCGCTGGACGTCAGCACCGACGACCTGGCCGGGCTGTTGGCCGGCAACACCGGCCGGATCAAGACCGTCATCACCGACCAGAAGGTAATTGCCGGCATCGGCAACGCCTATAGTGACGAAATCCTGCACGTCGCGAAGATCTCGCCGTTCGCCACGGCCGGCAAGTTATCCGGCGCACAGCTCACCTGCCTGCATGAGGCGATGGCGTCGGTGCTGTCGGACGCGGTGCGCCGGTCCGTCGGCCAGGGCGCGGCCATGCTCAAAGGGGAGAAACGTTCTGGGCTTCGAGTACATGCGCGCACCGGGTTACCCTGCCCAGTGTGCGGTGACACCGTGCGGGAGGTGTCCTTCGCGGACAAGTCTTTTCAGTACTGTCCAACGTGTCAGACCGGTGGCAAGGCGCTGGCCGACCGGCGTATGTCGCGGCTGCTCAAGTAGTCGATATGCTCACCGGAGTGACTCGCCAGAAGATCCTGATCACCGGCGCCAGTTCCGGCCTGGGCGCCGGGATGGCCCGATCCTTCGCCGCCCAGGGCCGCGACCTGGCGCTCTGCGCCCGCCGCACGGATCGGCTGACCGAACTGAAAGCCGAACTGTCGCAACGGTATCCCGACATCAAGATCGCTGTCGCGGAGCTGGACGTCAACGACCACGAGCGGGTGCCCAAGGTATTCGCCGAACTCAGCGATGAGATTGGCGGCATTGACCGTGTGATCGTCAACGCCGGAATCGGCAAGGGTGCCCGGCTGGGCTCGGGCAAGCTGTGGGCGAACAAGGCAACCATCGAAACCAACCTGGTCGCCGCACTCGTGCAGATCGAAACGGCACTGGACATGTTCAACCAGCGCGGTTCGGGGCATTTGGTGCTCATCTCCTCAGTGCTCGGCGTCAAAGGGGTGCCGGGCGTCAAAGCCGCGTATGCGGCAAGCAAAGCCGGTGTGCGCTCGCTAGGCGAATCGCTGCGCGCCGAGTACGCCCAACGCCCCATCAGGGTCACGGTGCTGGAGCCGGGTTATATCGAGTCGGAGATGACGGCCAAATCGGCGAGCACAATGTTGATGGTGGACAACGCAACTGGCGTCAAGGCGCTGGTGGCCGCCATCGAGCGCGAGCCCGGACGCGCCGCGGTCCCCTGGTGGCCATGGGCGCCACTGGTGCGGCTGATGTGGGTGCTGCCGCCGCGGCTGACCAGACGCTTCGCCTAGCGGGCGCTCGGCCACCTAGCCCGCGCGGCCACGTTCGGTGCGGTAGCGGCGCACCAGCCCGTCGGTCGAGCTGTCCGACTGCGGTGGCGGTGAACCGGCGCCGGTGATTACCGGAAGCAGCGCCTTGGCCTGCGTCTTGCCCAGCTCCACCCCCCACTGGTCGAACGAGTCGATACCCCACACCACACCCTCGGTGAACACCTGATGCTCGTAGAGCGCGATCAACTGCCCCAGCACCGACGGCGTGAGCCGACTGGCCAGAATTGAGGTGGACGGCCGGTTGCCGGGCATCACCTTATGCGCTACCACGTGGGCGGGGGTGCCGTCGGCGGCGATCTCCTCGGCGGTCTTGCCGAACGCCAGCACCTGGGTTTGGGCGAAGAAGTTGCTCATCAGCAGATCATGCATGCTGCCGGTGCCCTCGGCGGTCGGCAGGTCGTCGAGGGGTTGAGCAAAGCCGATGAAATCGGCTGGCACCAGCCGGGTGCCCTGGTGCAGCAACTGGTAGAAGGCGTGCTGGCCGTTGGTTCCCGGTTCACCCCAAAAGATTTCACCGGTGTCGGCGCTGACCGGGCTGCCGTCGGCGCGCGTGGACTTGCCGTTGGATTCCATGGTCAACTGCTGAAGGTAGGCCGGAAAACGCGACAAGTCATTGGAATACGGCAGCACGGTGCGTGATTGCGCACCGAAGAAATTGGAGTACCACAGTCCGATCAGGCCAAGCAGCACCGGCGCGTTGGATTCCAGCGGAGCGGTCGCGAAATGGCGGTCGATGATGTGGAATCCGGCCAAGAAATCGGCGAAGGCGTCGCGGCCGATCACCGTCATCAACGACAGCCCGATCGCCGAATCCACCGAATAACGCCCGCCGACCCAATCCCAAAAACCGAACATGTTGTCGGTGTTGATGCCGAAGTCGTCGACCAGGCGCTTGTTGGTGGACACCGCGACAAAATGCCGCGACACCGCGGCGTCGCCCAGCGCATCGGTCAGCCAGCGACGCGCCGCGGTCGCATTGGTCAATGTCTCCAGCGTCGAGAACGTCTTCGACGCGACGATGAAAAGCGTTGTGGCGGGGTCTAGATCGGCGAGCGTGGCGATCAGGTCGGCGGGATCGACGTTGGACACGAAGCGCGCGGAAATGCCCGCGTCGGCATAGTGGCGCAACGCTTGGTACACCATCACCGGACCCAAATCCGAACCACCGATGCCGATGTTGACGACGGTGCTGATCCGCTTTCCAGTTGCTCCGGTCCACTCGCCGCTGCGCAGGCGGTCGGTGAAGGCGCCCATCGCGTCGAGCACGGCATGTACGTCGGTGACGACGTCTTGGCCGTCGACGACGAGTTCGGCGTCTCGGGGCAGCCGCAGCGCGGTGTGCAACACCGCTCGATCCTCAGAGGTGTTGATATGCACACCGGCGAACATCTGGTCGCGACGCTCTTCGAGGTGGGCCGTCCGGGCCAGATCGATCAGCAGCGCCAGCGTCTCGCGGGTGACGCGGTGTTTGCTGTAGTCGATGTAGAGATCGCCGACGCTGACGGTGAGCTCCCGGCCGCGACCCGGATCGTCGGCGAAGAACTGGCGAAGATGGGTGTTTCCGATCTGATCGTGATGTCTGCGCAGGGCGTCCCATGCCGGGGTAGCGGTGATGTCGGGGATTGGCGCGGAGGTCATGGTTCGACCCTAATGCCGTGGAGTGGCGTCGATCAGAGCCGCTGTCTTCGCCGAGCCTTTAGTTATCGTGCTCGGCGGCACTCGCCGTTTGTCGCGGTATCTACAGGCTCGGCGATGCGGGCCTGCGCTCTCGCGGCCTCGGCCCCCGCCGAGGCCGCTGACCGTCGCCCAGCACCCGCTGCAGATCAGGCAGCATGGCCTGCAATGGCGCACGCCAGTACGCCCAGGTGTGGGTTTCGCCATCCGGGAAGTTGAACCGCCGTTGCGCCGCTTGGTACTTGCTTTGCAAAGCCTGTCGCCTATTGCCGCTCAACTCCGCCGAGGGCGTGCCGTTGCCCGAATACGCCCAGATACGGGGTGCTGTTGGCCACCAGCTTCGCGGCATTGACCGTTGGCTCGCTGTGGGCCCACGCCGGATCGGTCGGCGGGCCCCCGGATCAATGACGCGGATCCGGCAACCACGCCATTTCCACTCGGGATGATCCCCTCACTCGCCGCCAGCCAGTCGGCCAGCTCTTGGGCCATATCCCGCCGTTGCCGACCGCCGGCCGGTGCCAGTTGGAATAGAACTCGCCATGCCACCGGTGGGCATGGCGAGCGACAGACCGGTCTGGTCAACCGAATACCGGCAGGTGTATATCCCGGCCGTTGTAGTCGTCTCGGGCGAGTATGCCGTCGGACAAGTACCACGCATGAGGGCCGCCACCTTGAAACTCCACCTTGATTAGGCGATGCATCGACCGCGACGGGACCATCAGTCGATGGGTAGACCCCGCCGCGACTACGTTGACGAGGTTGTCGAGCTGGCGCCTTGCCCGAGCAGCGCGATCAAAGCTGCCGCCCATATGACCATCAACCGGCGCAATTGTGAAACTCCAGCTGCCTTTGCTGCATCCATTTCGGCGGAAATTCAGCGCAGCGATGCAGAAATTCCCGGCAAACAGCGGCGGAAGTGACCCATTAGTGACCGAGGCGGCCCCTGCCCAATCGCAAAAGCAGGATGGCCAGATCCTTACCGTCGGGTCCCAGCTCGCTGTAGCGTTCGATGACCTTCATCTCCCGGCTGTGTACCAGCCGAGTGCCACCGGACGCCATCCGGGCCTTGCCGATGGCCTTGGAAACCTCAGCGCGTCGCTTGACTAACGCGAGGATTTCGGCGTCTAGCCGGTCGATCTCTTCGCGCAGCGTGTCGATCTCGGGGACAGGTTGGGACTCGAGCATTTCCAGGTTCATGGCTGCTAACTCCGCGTTCTCGTGATGTGGGGGTTCTGGTCTCATCCGGTACTGGGCCTCACACAAGAGACGAGCCCCGAATCCGGAAGCGGACCACGGGGCTCTGCGAAAGCAGCTAGACCACGGGCACCGCTGGCCGGTACCCGTAGAAAAATCGGCGCTGCGCGTTGAGCACGAACCGAGTGTGCCATCAACGGACGCGCCCGCGCAAAAACTTGGCGGGAAAAGTGCACCCAAAATTGGGTGGTGGCGCCGAAGGACCTGCCGCGTGGCGATGAGCCTGGCCAGGCTATGCCGCGGTCCGCCGACTCGTCGCCGCGCGGCGGTAAGTTTGGACCGACATGAGTGTGCACGCGACCGACGCCAAGCCTCCCGGTCCATCCCCAGCGGACCAACTGCTCGACGGCCTCAACCCGCAACAGCGCCAGGCGGTCGTGCATGAGGGTTCGCCGCTGCTGATCGTCGCGGGCGCGGGTTCGGGTAAGACCGCGGTGTTGACCCGCCGCATTGCCTATCTGATGGCGGCCCGCGGCGTCGGGGTGGGCCAGATTCTGGCCATCACCTTCACCAACAAAGCCGCCGCCGAGATGCGCGAACGGGTGGTGGGCCTGGTTGGGGAGAAGGCCCGGTACATGTGGGTGTCGACGTTTCACTCCACCTGCGTGCGTATCCTGCGCAACCAGGCGGCGCTGATCGAGGGCCTCAACTCCAACTTTTCGATCTATGACGCCGACGATTCGCGGCGGTTGCTGCAGATGGTGGGCCGCGACCTGGGCCTAGACATCAAGCGGTACTCGCCGCGACTGCTGGCTAACGCCATCTCCAACCTGAAGAACGAGTTGATCGACCCGCATCAGGCGCTGGCCGGCTTAACGGAGGACTCCGATGACCTAGCGCGCGCCGTGGCGTCGGTTTATGACGAATACCAGCGGCGGCTGCGGGCGGCCAACGCGCTGGACTTCGACGACCTGATCGGCGAGACCGTCGCGGTGCTGCAGGCCTTCCCGCAGATCGCCCAGTACTACCGTCGGAGGTTCCGGCATGTCCTGGTTGACGAATACCAGGACACCAACCACGCCCAGTACGTATTGGTGCGCGAGCTGGTCGGCCGCGACAGCAATGACGGTATTCCCCCCGGCGAGTTGTGCGTCGTCGGGGATGCCGATCAGTCGATCTATGCGTTCCGCGGCGCCACCATCCGCAACATCGAAGACTTCGAACGTGACTACCCCGACACCAGAACCATTCTGCTGGAACAGAATTACCGCTCGACGCAGAACATCCTGTCGGCGGCCAACTCGGTGATTGCCCGTAACGCGGGGCGCCGGGAGAAGCGGTTGTGGACCGACGCCGGCGCCGGGGAGTTGATCGTTGGCTATGTCGCCGACAACGAGCACGACGAGGCCCGGTTCGTGGCCGAGGAGATCGATGCGCTCGCCGAGGGTAGCGAGATCACCTACAACGATGTCGCCGTCTTCTACCGCACCAACAACTCGTCGCGGTCACTGGAAGAGGTGCTGATCCGCGCCGGTATTCCGTACAAGGTCGTTGGGGGAGTGCGCTTTTACGAGCGCAAGGAGATTCGCGACATCGTTGCCTACCTGCGCGTGCTGGACAACCCGGGCGACGCGGTCAGCCTACGGCGCATCCTTAACACCCCGCGCCGCGGTATCGGGGATCGTGCCGAGGCGTGTGTGGCGGTGTACGCCGAGAACACCGGCGTCGGCTTCGGTGACGCGCTCGTCGCCGCGGCCCAAGGCAAAGTACCGATGCTGAATACCCGGGCGGAGAAGGCGATCGCGGGTTTCGTCGAGATGTTCGACGAGCTGCGGGGCCGCCTCGATGACGACCTGGGGGAGCTGGTCGAGGCGGTGCTGGAACGCACCGGATACCGCCGCGAGCTGGAAGCGTCCACCGATCCACAGGAATTGGCCCGCCTGGACAACCTCAACGAATTAGTCAGCGTCGCACACGAATTCAGTACCGACCGGGAGAATGCCGCCGCACTTGGCCCAGACGACGAAGACGTCCCCGACACCGGTGTGCTGGCGGATTTTCTGGAACGGGTGTCGCTGGTCGCCGACGCCGATGAGATCCCGGAGCATGGCGCGGGTGTGGTTACCTTGATGACCTTGCACACCGCCAAGGGTTTGGAGTTCCCGGTGGTGTTTGTGACCGGCTGGGAGGACGGGATGTTCCCGCACATGCGGGCGTTGGACAACCCGACCGAGTTGTCCGAGGAGCGGCGGCTGGCCTATGTCGGCATCACCCGCGCCCGGCAGCGGTTGTACGTGAGCCGGGCGATCGTGCGTTCGTCTTGGGGCCAGCCGATGCTCAACCCGGAGTCGCGGTTTCTGCGGGAAATCCCGCAGGAGCTCATCGACTGGCGGCGCACCGCCCCGAAGCCGTCGTTCAGTGCCCCGGTGAGTGGCGCCGGTCGGTTCGGTAGCGCGCGTCCATCACCGACCCGCTCGGGGGCGAGCAGGCGCCCGCTGCTGGTGCTTCAGGTCGGCGACCGCGTGACCCATGACAAATACGGCCTGGGCCGTGTCGAGGAGGTCTCCGGTGTCGGCGAATCGGCGATGTCGCTGATCGACTTCGGTAGCTCGGGGCGGGTGAAGCTGATGCACAACCACGCCCCTGTCACCAAGCTCTGAGATTTCGCGCCGAGCGTGAAGTCACGGCGGCTATTTCGCGGATTTCTCGCCCTGAGAACACGTTCGGCGTCGTTGCCGGGTCAACCGGTGTAATTGCCGACGCTAAGTCCCCGCTTGGCGAGCCACGGCACTGGGTCCACGCGCTCGGTGCCGCCCAGGAGCACCTCGAAGTGCAGGTGCGGGCCGGTGGAAAAGCCACGGCTGCCCATGGTGGCGATCTGGTCGCCTGCCATCACGCGCTCACCGACGCTGACCAACGTGGTATTGACGTGGCCGTATAGCGTGACCGTGCCGTCGGCGTGCAGCAGCTTGACCCACATTCCGTAGCCGGCGGTGGGGCCGGCGTCGATGACGACGCCGTCGGACACCGCATAAATCGGGGTTCCGATCGCGTTAGCCAGGTCGATACCGGCGTGCAGTACACCCCATCGATAACCGAAACTCGACGTGAAGATGCCCTTCGTCGGCATGACATACAGCGGGCGCTGTAGTCGCGCCTCGCGCTCGGCGCGCTCCTCGGCGAAGGCAACCCCCCTGGCGAACTCCGCGTTGTGCACCGCAGCACTCGCCGCCGGCTGGGCGGCGATGACCTGGACGCCCCGCGGTGGGTTGCTTCCCGACCCTTCGTTGAGCGCCGATGCATGAGCGGTCAGCACGGTCTCGGTGCGTGGGGTTTCCGACTGTTGGATCGCCGTATGCGCTGCTGCGGCCGCCGCGCCCGCGGCCATCGCCGAGATCAGCAGGCGCCCCCGGGCCGCACCGATCGGTTGCTTGCGGTGCTGCCCGACGCGCCGGGACACCGGGGTGACCTCCGGGGTCAGCACGACCGTGGGGGCTACCAGCCATTCGGGGGCCAGATCGTCGGCGTCGTCCAGGTCGTCGAGTTCTGGAGCCGCTAGCAACTGCGCTTCGTAGTCGAAGACGCAGTCGTCCCCTAGGTCCAGGTCATCGAGCTCTGCGAAATCCAGCTCATCGTAGAGTGCTAAGCCGTCGAGGAATCCGTCCAGCGGGATGATTTCGGTGACTTCGTTACGGTGATGATGCGGCCAACGATCGCGAGGTGTGCGAATCGCTGCCATGGCAGCAGAACGGGCGATACGGTGCTGGGACAAATCTGAAATGTCCTCGGATCGTGACCATAACGTTATCTGGACCCTGAGACGTTATCCGCAACCGGATGGTAGTGGCAACTTCAGCGCGGAATTCGGCTGTGATTGTGAGTTGGATCACGTTTCGGCTGGACAAACATATCGGTGAGCTGTGCCACACCGGGTGGATGCGGCCGCGGAGTTAATCGGCGGTCTCGATACAGTTCTCCGTGCGAGTCGCCGATTTCGGCACCGCCTACCTATTGGTCGAGCAGTAAGCCGAGCGAAGACGGTGAGCCCATGGATCTTTTCGAGTATCAAGCCAAGGAGTTATTCGCCAAGCACAACGTGCCCAGCACGCCGGGTCGGGTGACCGACACAGCCGAGGGTGCCAAGGCTATCGCCACGGAGATCGGGCGTCCGGTGATGGTCAAAGCGCAGGTCAAGATCGGCGGCCGGGGCAAGGCCGGTGGCGTCAAATACGCCGCGACCCCACAAGACGCGTACGAGCACGCCAAGAACATCCTCGGCCTGGACATCAAAGGACACATCGTCAAGAAACTGCTGGTCGCTGAGGCTAGCGATATCGCCGAGGAGTACTACCTATCCTTCCTGCTCGACCGGGCCAACCGCACCTACCTGGCGATGTGCTCGGTGGAGGGCGGCATGGAGATCGAAGAGGTAGCGGCCACCAAACCCGAGCGGCTCGCCAAAGTCCCGGTGAATGCCGTCAAGGGCGTTGACCTAGATTTCGCGCGGTCCATCGCCGAACAGGGTCATCTTCCGGCCGAGGTGCTCGACACCGCAGCGGTCACCATCGCCAAGCTGTGGGAGCTCTTCGTCGCCGAGGACGCGACGCTGGTTGAGGTCAACCCGTTGGTGCGGACGCCTGACCACAAGATCCTCGCGCTGGATGCCAAGATCACCCTCGACGGCAACGCCGATTTCCGTCAGCCTGGCCATGCCGAGTTCGAGGATCGAGCTGCCACCGATCCACTGGAGTTGAAGGCCAAGGAGCACGACCTCAACTACGTCAAGCTGGACGGTCAGGTGGGGATCATCGGCAATGGCGCGGGCTTGGTGATGTCGACTCTCGACGTCGTCGCGTATGCCGGTGAGAAGCACGGCGGAGTCAAGCCGGCCAACTTCCTGGATATCGGCGGCGGCGCTTCGGCCGAGGTGATGGCCGCGGGTCTGGACGTGGTGCTGGGCGACCAGCAGGTCAAGAGCGTGTTCGTCAACGTCTTCGGTGGCATCACCTCGTGCGATGCGGTGGCGACCGGGATCGTCAAGGCGCTGGGCATGCTGGGTGACGAAGCCAACAAGCCGCTGGTGGTTCGGCTCGACGGCAACAACGTCGAGGAAGGCCGTCGCATCCTGACCGAGGCCAACCACCCCCTGGTGACACTGGTGGCGACGATGGACGAAGCCGCCGACAAGGCCGCTGAGCTGGCGAGCGCCTGAGCGAAAGGACCCATGACTCACATGTCCATATTTCTGAGCAGGGACAACAAGGTCATTGTGCAGGGCATCACCGGCAGTGAGGCCACCGTCCATACCGCGCGAATGCTGCGGGCGGGCACGCAAATCGTCGGCGGTGTGAACGCACGCAAAGCGGGCACCACCGTCACGCATGAGGATAAGGGCGGCCGGCTGATCAAGCTGCCGGTGTTCGGCAGTGTCGCGGAGGCGATGGAAAAGACCGGCGCCGATGTGTCGATCATCTTCGTGCCGCCGACGTTCGCCAAGGACGCCATCATCGAGGCCATCGACGCCGAAATTCCGCTGTTGGTTGTGATCACCGAGGGAATTCCGGTGCAGGACACCGCCTATGCCTGGGCCTACAACCTCGAGGCTGGCCACAAGACCCGCATCATTGGCCCCAACTGTCCTGGCATTATCAGTCCCGGTCAGTCGCTGGCCGGTATCACGCCGGCCAACATCACCGGACCCGGTCCAATTGGTCTGGTGTCCAAGTCGGGGACGTTGACCTACCAGATGATGTTCGAACTGCGCGACCTTGGATTCTCCACGGCGATCGGCATCGGTGGTGATCCGGTGATTGGCACTACCCACATCGACGCCATCGAGGCCTTCGAGAGGGATCCGGACACCAAGCTCATCGTGATGATCGGCGAGATCGGTGGTGACGCCGAGGAGCGGGCCGCAGACTTCATCAAGACCAACGTGTCCAAGCCGGTCGTCGGCTATGTCGCCGGATTTACCGCACCCGAAGGCAAGACGATGGGCCACGCCGGCGCCATCGTCTCCGGCTCGTCTGGCACAGCGGCGGCCAAGCAAGAGGCCCTGGAGGCCGCCGGTGTGAAGGTCGGCAAGACCCCATCGGCGACCGCGGCGCTGGCCCGGGAGATCTTGCTCAGTCTCTAGGGCGAGCAGACGCATAAGCCCCCGCACGCTCGGCGTGTCGGGGGCTTATGCGTCTGCTCGCCCTATACGCAACAGGCCAACTTGGCGGCCAGCCGCTCCACGTACGCGGCTGCGTCGTCTGCAGACCTGTCCGGCATACCGAACAGCACCTCCGTAACGCCAAGCTCGGCCCAGCGCGCCAGCTTGTCGGGCACCGGTTTGACGTCCAGGGCCACGATCTGTGGAAGCCCGTCGCGGCCGGCGGCCGCCCAGATGTCTTGCAGTAACTTCACCGGCTCGTCGATGTCGACGTCGCGTGGAGTGGTGATCCAGCCGTCGGCGCTGCGCGCGATCCACTTGAAGTTCTTCTCCGTCCCCGCAGCGCCTACCAGCACCGGGATGTGCGGCTGCACCGGCTTGGGCCAGGCCCAGCTAGGTCCGAACTTGACGAACTCGCCGTCATAGCAGGCCTCCTCTTGGGTCCACAACGCCCGCATCGCCTCGAGGTATTCGCGCAGCATGGTGCGGCGGCGTCCGGGTGGCACACCATGATCGACGAGCTCGTCGGTGTTCCAGCCGAACCCGACCCCGACGCTGACCCGGCCGTGCGACAAATGATCCAGCGTCGCAATGCTTTTCGCCAGCGTGATCGGATCATGCTCGACCGGCAGCGCCACCGCGGTGGCAAGCCGGATCCGCGACGTCACCGCCGATGCTGCTCCCAGGCTCACCCACGGGTCCAACGTGCGCATATAGCGGTCGTCCGGCAGCGAAGCGTCACCCGTCGTCGGATGGGCCGCCTGGCGCTTGACCGGGATGTGGGTGTGTTCGGGCACGTAAAACGTGCGAAACCCGTGGCTTTCAGCAAGTCTGGCGGCCGCGGCCGGGGTGATGCCGCGGTCGCTGGTGAACAGCACAAGTCCGTAGTGCATGCACCGAATTAGAACGTGTTCCACCTGCGCCGGGCAAGCGGCCGTCCAGTCGTTAATGTCGCGAGCGCCGGTCGCTCCGGCAGCGGCACCCGAACGTGCGCTAGCGTGGTTGATCGAATCGCGTCGCCGGGAGCACAGCGTCGCACTGCACCAGTGGAGGAGCCATGACCTACTCGCCGGGTAACCCCGGATACCCGCAAGCGCAGCCCGCAGGCTCCTACGGAGGCGTCACACCCTCGTTCGCCCACGCCGATGAGGGTGCGAGCAAGCTACCGATGTACCTGAACATCGCGGTGGCAGTGCTCGGCCTGGCTGCGTACTTCGCCAGCTTCGGCCCAATGTTCACCCTCAGTACCGAACTCGGCGGAGGTGATGGCGCAGTGTCCGGTGACACTGGGCTGCCGGTCGGGGTGGCTCTGCTGGCTGCGCTGCTTGCCGGGGTGGCTCTGGTGCCTAAGGCCAAGAGCCATGTGACGGTAGTTGCGGTGCTCGGGGTACTCGGCGTATTTCTGATGGTCTCGGCGACGTTTAACAAGCCCAGCGCCTATTCGACCGGTTGGGCATTGTGGGTTGTGTTGGCTTTCATCGTGTTCCAGGCGGTTGCGGCAGTCCTGGCGCTCTTGGTGGAGACCGGCGCTATCACCGCGCCGGCGCCGCGGCCCAAGTTCGACCCGTATGGACAGTACGGGCGGTACGGGCAGTACGGGCAGTACGGGGTGCAGCCGGGTGGGTACTACGGTCAGCAGGGTGCTCAGCAGGCCGCGGGACTGCAGTCGCCCGGCCCGCAGCAGTCTCCGCAGCCTCCCGGATATGGGTCGCAGTACGGCGGCTATTCGTCCAGTCCGAGCCAATCGGGCAGTGGATACACTGCTCAGCCCCCGGCCCAGCCGCCGGCGCAGTCCGGGTCGCAACAATCGCACCAGGGCCCATCCACGCCACCTACCGGCTTTCCGAGCTTCAGCCCGCCGCCACCGGTCAGTGCCGGGACGGGGTCGCAGGCTGGTTCGGCTCCAGTCAACTATTCAAACCCCAGCGGGGGCGAGCAGTCGTCGTCCCCCGGGGGGGCGCCGGTCTAACCGGGCGTTCCCGCGTCCGGTCGCGCGTGTGCGCGAAGAGTGAACAGGGTGTCAGCAAGCGCGGACGATCGGGCGGCCGGCGCTCGTCCAGCTCGCGACCTCGTCAGGGTTGCGTTCGGCCCAGGTGTGGTGGCGTTGGGCATCATCGCCGCGGTGACGCTGCTCCAATTGCTGATCGCCAATAGCGACATGACCGGTGCGTGGGGCGCCATCGCCAGCATGTGGCTGGGCGTGCACCTGGTGCCGATCTCGATCGGTGGCCGCGCACTGGGCGTCATGCCGCTGTTGCCGGTCCTGTTGATGGTGTGGGCCACCGCGCGCAGCACGGCGCGGGCCACATCCCCACAGTCGTCAGGGCTCGTTGTTCGCTGGGTCGTCGCGTCGGCCCTGGGCGGACCGCTGCTGATGGCGGCGATTGCCCTGGCGGTCATTCACGACGCGTCATCAGTGGTCACCGAGCTGCAGACGCCCAGCGCCCTGCGCGCGTTCACTAGTGTGCTGGTTGTGCATTCCGTTGGGGCCGCGACCGGGGTGTGGTCCCGGGTAGGTCGACGGGCGCTAGCCGCCACGGCACTGCCCGATTGGCTGCATGATTCGATGCGTGCCGCCGCCGCTGGGGTGCTGGCGTTGCTCGGGCTTTCCGGCGTGGTGACGGCGGGGTCGCTGGTTGTGCATTGGGCGACGATGCAAGAGCTCTACGGGATCACCGATTCGATATTCGGCCAGTTCAGCCTCACTGTACTTTCGGTGCTTTACGCACCCAACGTCATCGTCGGCACCTCGGCCATCGCGGTTGGGTCCAGTGCTCACATTGGCTTCGCGACGTTCAGTTCGTTTGCAGTTTTGGGCGGCGATATCCCGGCACTGCCGATCCTGGCCGCGGCCCCGACGCCGCCGCTCGGCCCGGCATGGGTTGCCTTACTCATTGTGGGTGCTTCGTCGGGTGTGGCGGTCGGTCAGCAGTGCGCCCGCCGCGCCCTGCCGTTTGTTGCGGCTATGGCCAAGCTGCTGGTCGCTGCCGTTGCCGGGGCATTGGTAATGGCGGTTCTGGGTTACGGCGGTGGCGGCCGGCTGGGCAATTTCGGCGATGTCGGCGTGGACGAGGGCGCCTTGGTGTTGGGCGTGCTCTTCTGGTTTACGTTCGTAGGATGGGTCACGGTGGTGATTGCCGGCGGGATCAGCCGCCGCCCCAAGCGGCTCCGGCCGGCCCCGCCGGTCGAGCTGGACGCCGATGAATCTTCGCCACCGGTAGACATGTTCGACGGGGCAGCGAGCGAGCAGCCGCCCGCTTCGGTCGCGGAAGACGTCCCGCCTAGCCACGACGACATCGCCAACGGCCTCAAGGCCCCTACTGCCGACGACGAGGCGCTGCCCTTGTCCGACGAACCGCCGCCGCGGGCCGACTAATCTGCGGTTGGTGAGGCCGCAACTGTCTGAGGCCTTTACTCACGGTACTGAGTCTGCACTGGGATGCAGGCTGGTGGTGCTCACACGCTTTGAGGAGCCAGACTAGGCTCGCCGTGTGCAGGAACCGCTTCGTGTACCCCCGAGTGCACCTGCGCGGCTGGTAGTACTCGCGTCTGGCACCGGTTCGTTGCTGAGATCTCTACTCGATGCCGCTGTCGGCGACTACCCGGCACGGGTAGTCGCCGTTGGTGTGGATCGCGAATGCCGGGCCGCCGAAATCGCCGCGGAAGCATCGGTGCCGGTGTTCACCGTTCGGCTCGCCGACCACCCCAGTCGCGATGCCTGGGACGTCGCCATCACCGCCGCCACCGCAGCCCATGAGCCCGACCTCGTCGTTTCTGCGGGCTTTATGAGAATCCTTGGACCGCAGTTCCTTTCACGATTCTACGGGCGCACCCTCAACACCCACCCGGCGCTGCTGCCGGCCTTCCCCGGCACGCACGGTGTCGCTGACGCGCTGGCCTACGGGGTGAAGGTCACCGGCGCTACGGTGCACCTGGTAGACGCTGGCACGGACACCGGGCCAATACTGGCGCAGCAACCTGTGCCGGTGCTCGACGGTGACGACGAAGAGACTTTGCATGAACGAATCAAGGTCACCGAACGACGGCTGTTGGTAGCGGCGGTGGCCGCACTGGCCACCCATGGCGTGACGGTGGTCGGACGAACAGCGACGATGGGACGAAAGGTAACCATAGGATGAGCACCGACGACGGAAGACGGCCGATCCGCCGTGCGCTGATCAGCGTGTACGACAAGACCGGGCTGGTAGACCTGGCACAGGGCCTGAGCGCGGCCGGCGTCGAGATCATCTCGACTGGGTCAACGGCCAAGACCATTGCCGACACCGGGATTCCGGTGACCCCCGTGGAGCAGCTGACCGGCTTTCCCGAGGTGCTCGATGGCCGGGTCAAGACACTGCACCCACGAGTGCATGCCGGGCTGCTGGCTGACCTGCGCAAGTCCGAGCACGCCGCGGCCCTCGAGCAACTCGGGATCGAGGCTTTCGAACTCGTTGTAGTCAACTTGTATCCGTTCAGCCAGACCGTCGAATCCGGCGCCAGTGTCGACGACTGCGTCGAGCAGATTGATATCGGCGGGCCGGCGATGGTGCGGGCCGCCGCCAAAAACCATCCCAGCGCGGCGGTGGTCACCGATCCGCTTGGGTACCATGGCGTGCTTGCCGCACTGCGCGCCGGCGGATTCACCCTCGCCGAGCGCAAAAGGCTGGCGTCGTTAGCGTTTCAGCATATAGCCGAGTACGACATCGCCGTCGCGAGCTGGATGCAACAGACCCTAGCGCCCGAACATCCTGTTGCCGCCTTTCCGCAGTGGTTCGGCCGAAGCTGGCGCCGCGTGGCGATGCTGCGCTACGGCGAGAACCCGCACCAACAGGCCGCTCTCTACGGCGACCCCACCGCCTGGCCGGGGCTGGCCCAGGCCGAGCAACTGCACGGAAAAGACATGTCCTACAACAACTTCACCGATGCGGACGCAGCCTGGCGGGCCGCCTTCGACCACGAACAAACGTGCGTGGCGATCATCAAGCACGCCAACCCGTGCGGCATCGCAATCTCGTCCGTTTCGGTCGCCGACGCGCATCGCAAGGCTCACGAATGCGATCCGCTGAGCGCCTACGGCGGGGTCATCGCCGCCAATACCGAGGTCAGTGTCGAAATGGCCGAGTATGTGAGCACCATCTTCACCGAAGTCATCGTCGCGCCTGGCTACGCCCCCGGGGCCCTCGATGTGCTGGCCCGCAAGAAGAACATCCGGGTGCTGGTAGCCGCCGAGCCACTGGCCGGTGGCAGCGAGTTGCGTCCGATCAGCGGTGGACTGCTGATACAGCAGAGCGACCAGCTTGACGCGCACGGTGACAACCCGGCGAACTGGACCTTGGCGACCGGGTCACCTGCGGACCCCGCGACGCTGACCGACCTGGTCTTCGCGTGGCGAGCCTGCCGTGCGGTCAAGTCGAACGCGATAGTGATAGCTGCCGACGGCGCCACCGTCGGCGTCGGGATGGGTCAGGTCAACCGTGTCGACGCCGCCCGGTTGGCCGTCGAACGCGGCGGCGAGCGGGTTCGCGGCGCGGTGGCAGCCTCGGATGCGTTCTTCCCCTTTCCCGACGGCCTGGAAACGTTGGCCGCCGCGGGGGTCACCGCGGTCGTCCACCCCGGTGGCTCGGTGCGCGACGAGGAAGTGACCGAAGCGGCGGCCAAGGCCGGTGTCACCCTATATCTCACCGGGGCGCGGCACTTCGCGCACTGAGGCCGCTGGCCGCGACAGTGAAATCCACGACGTGACACGCCGGAAACGCGTCGTGACATTCACTCTCGTGGCCAGAAGAAAGACGGCGTCGTAGCGTGGAACGGTGATGTCACCCAGTAACCTGCCCCGCACCGTGGGCGAGCTGCGTGCCGCCGGTCATCGGGAACGGGGGGTCAAGCAGGAAATCCGGGAAAATCTGCTGACCGCGCTGGCCGACGGCGACAACGTCTGGCCGGGCATCCTGGGTTTCGACGACACCGTGATTCCCCAGGTGGAGCGGGCCTTGATCGCCGGTCACGACTTTGTCCTGCTCGGCGAACGCGGCCAGGGCAAGACCCGGCTGCTGCGCGCACTCGCGGGTCTGCTGGACGAGTGGACGCCGGTGATCGCCGGCGCCGAACTGGGCGAGCACCCCTACACGCCGATCACGCCGGAGTCGATCCGGCGGGCCGCGCAGCTCGGCGACGACCTACCGGTGGCGTGGAAGCACCGCAGCGAGCGCTACACCGAGAAGCTGGCCACCCCCGACACCAGCGTCGCCGACCTGGTCGGCGACGTCGACCCGATCAAGGTTGCCGAGGGCCGCAGCCTCGGGGATCCCGAAACCATCGCCTACGGGCTCATCCCGCGGGCGCACCGCGGCATCGTCGCGGTCAACGAGCTGCCCGACCTCGCCGAACGCATCCAGGTGTCGATGCTCAACGTCATGGAGGAGCGCGACATCCAGGTCCGCGGCTACACGCTGCGGCTGCCGCTGGATGTGTTGGTGGTCGCCAGCGCCAACCCCGAGGACTACACCAACCGTGGCCGCATCATCACGCCCATCAAGGACCGGTTCGGCGCCGAGATCCGCACCCACTACCCACTGGAGCTGGAGGCGGAGATGGGCGTCATCGTCCAGGAGGCGCACCTGAGTGCACAGGTGTCCGACTACCTGATGCAGGTGCTCGCGCGGTTTGCCCGTTACCTGCGAGAATCCCGCTCGATCGATCAGCGCTCCGGGGTGTCGGCGCGGTTTGCCATCGCAGCGGCCGAAACCGTGGCGGCTGCCGCCCGGCACCGCGGGGCGGTGCTGGGGGAGACAGACCCGGTGGCCCGGGTGGTCGATTTGGGCACGGTGATCGACGTGCTGCGCGGCAAGCTGGAATTCGAGTCCGGCGAGGAGGGCCGCGAACAGGCGGTGCTCGAGCATCTGTTGCGTCGCGCCACCGCCGATACCGCGTCCCGGGTGCTGGGCGGTATCGACGTTGGCTCGTTGGTGACCGCGGTCGAGGGCGGTTCGGCGGTGACGACGGGCGAGCGGGTCTCGGCCAAGGATGTGCTGGCGGCGGTGCCGGGCCTGCCGGTGGTGGACAGGATCGCGCGCAAGCTGGGCGCCGAATCCGAGGGGGAGCGTGCCGCGGCACTGGAACTGGCGTTGGAGGCGCTATACCTGGCCAAGCGCGTTGACAAGGTCTGCGGGGAGGGCCAGACCGTCTATGGCTAAGTCTGATGGTGACGACCCGCTGCGCCCGGCTTCGCCGCGCTTGCGATCGTCACGACGGCACTCGCTACGCTACTCGGCGTACACCGGCGGGCCCGACCCGCTGGCCCCGCCGGTGGATCTGCGGGATGCGCTGGAACAGATTGGCCAAGACGTCATGGCGGGCGCCTCGCCGCGCCGGGCGCTGTCCGAGCTGCTGCGGCGGGGCACCAGGAACCTGACCGGCGCCGACCGGCTGGCGGCCGAGGTGAACCGCCGCCGACGGGAGTTGTTGCGCCGCAACAACTTAGATGGCACCTTGCAGGAGATCAAGAAGCTGCTCGACGAGGCCGTGCTGGCCGAACGCAAGGAGCTGGCCCGCGCGCTAGACGACGACGCCCGCTTCGCCGAGCTGCAGCTGGACGCGCTTCCGGCCTCGCCGGCCAAGGCAGTACAGGAGCTGGCCGAATACCGCTGGCGCAGCGGGCAGGCCCGCGAAAAGTATGAGCAGATCAAGGATTTGCTCGGCCGTGAGCTGCTCGACCAACGCTTTGCCGGCATGAAGCAGGCGCTTGCCGGTGCCACCGACGACGATCGCCGGCGGGTCACCGAGATGCTCGACGACCTCAACGACCTGTTGGATAAGCACGCCCGCGGTGAAGATACGCAGCGGGACTTCGACGAGTTCATGACCAAGCACGGCGAGTTCTTCCCGGAGAACCCGCGCAACGTCGAGGAGCTGCTGGACTCGCTGGCCAAGCGAGCCGCCGCCGCGCAGCGGTTCCGCAACAGCCTGAGCCAGGAACAGCGGGACGAGCTGGACGCGTTGGCGCAGCAGGCATTTGGCTCTCCGGCGTTGATGCGGGCGCTGGACCGTTTGGATGCGCATCTGCAGGCCGCCCGTCCCGGCGAAGACTGGACCGGCTCGCAGCAGTTCTCCGGTGATAATCCGTTCGGCATGGGGGAAGGCACCCAGGCGCTGGCCGACATTGCCGAGCTGGAGCAGCTGGCCGAGCAGCTGTCGCAGAGCTATCCGGGCGCCAGCATGGACGATGTCGACCTGGACGCGCTGGCCCGTCAGCTCGGCGACCAGGCCGCCGTCGACGCCCGGACGCTGGCTGAATTGGAACGCGCGCTGGTCAATCAGGGCTTCCTGGACCGCGGTTCCGACGGCCAGTGGCGGCTCTCGCCGAAGGCCATGCGCCGCCTCGGCGAAACGGCGTTACGCGATGTGGCGCAACAACTTTCCGGGCGCCACGGCGAGCGTGATCACCGGCGTGCCGGCGCCGCGGGCGAGCTGACCGGTGCGACGCGGCCCTGGCAGTTCGGCGACACCGAGCCGTGGCACGTCGCCCGCACGCTGACCAATGCCGTGCTGCGCCAAGCCGCGGCCGTGCATGACCGCATCCGGATCACCGTCGAGGATGTCGAGGTCGCCGAGACCGAAACGCGCACCCAGGCCGCTGTTGCGTTGTTGGTGGACACCTCGTTTTCGATGGTGATGGAGAATCGCTGGTTGCCGATGAAGCGCACGGCGCTGGCGCTGCACCACCTGGTGTGCACCCGGTTCCGCTCGGATGCCTTGCAGATCATCGCGTTTGGGCGCTACGCCCGCACGGTGACGGCGGCCGAGCTGACGGGGTTGGCGGGTGTCTACGAGCAGGGCACCAACCTGCACCATGCGCTCGCGCTGGCCGGCCGGCACCTGCGCCGGCACGCAGGCGCCCAGCCCGTGGTGCTGGTGGTGACCGACGGCGAGCCGACCGCCCACCTGGAGGACTTCGACGGCGACGGTACGTCGGTGTTCTTTGATTACCCGCCCCATCCGCGCACCATCGCCCACACCGTGCGCGGGTTTGACGACATGGCGCGGCTGGGTGCGCAGGTGACGATCTTCCGGTTGGGCAGTGACCCCGGTCTGGCTCGGTTCATTGACCAGGTTGCGCGACGGGTGCAGGGCCGCGTGGTGGTGCCCGATCTCGACGGGCTGGGCGCGGCGGTGGTGGGCGACTACCTGCGCTTCCGGCGGCGCTAGTTTGTTGCAATCATGGTGCTAGCATCGTGCTAGCAATATGCTAACATAGTGCGATGAAGACGCTGTATCTGCGCAATGTGCCGGACGACGTGGTCGAGCGACTCGAGCGCCTCGCCGAACTCGCCAAGACGTCGGTGTCCGCGGTTGCTGTGCGTGAGCTCACCGAGGCTTCTCGCCGCGCCGACAATCCGGCGCTTCTTGGGGACTTGCCCGATATCGGCATCGACACGACCGAACTGATCGGTGGTATCGACGCCGAGCGCGCCGGTCGATGATCGTCGTTGACGCCTCGGCCGCGCTGGCCGCGCTGCTCAACGATGGACAAGCTCGACAATTGATCGCTGCCGAGCGCCTGCATGTCCCGCATCTGGTCGATTCGGAAATCGCGAGCGGGCTCCGCAGGCTAGCGCAGCGGGATCGGCTGGGCGCGGCCGACGGACGGCGGGCCCTCCAAACGTGGCGCCGCCTCGCGGTGACGCGTTATCCGGTGGTGGGCCTTTTCGAGCGTATCTGGGAAATCCGCGCGAACCTGTCGGCATACGACGCCAGCTATGTGGCCTTGGCGGAAGCCCTGAACTGTGCGCTCGTCACAGCGGATCTGCGGCTCAGCGACACCGGCCAAGCCCAGTGTCCGATTACCGTTGTGCCCAGGTAGCCGTGGCACGGATGTTCGAGGATCCGTATATCACAACGCGATAGGTCCTGTTGACACAAGGGAAGCGCGGGGCGCCGTCGGCGGTTCGTCTCGTCGAAATGCGACAACAACGCCGTGCGCGGCACATCCCAGTTTGTGAGACACTGTGCGCGTGCCCTCGCAGTGGATGATCTCATCCCGGGTAACGGTAGCCTGGAACATCGTCGGCTACCTCGTGTATGCGGCCCTGGCTTTTGTCGGCGGGTTTGCGGTTTGGTTCTCCTTATTCTTCGCGATGGCCACCGATGGTTGTCACGACTCAGCTTGCGACGCAAGCTATCACGTGTTCCCGGCCATGGTCACCATGTGGATCGGAGTTGGCGCGGTCTTGCTGCTCACCTTGGTGGTCATGGTTCGCAACTCGTCGCGAGGCAACGTCGTGATCGGATGGCCTTTTGTTGGGTTGTTGGCGCTTGGCCTTGTCTACGTGGCTGCCGATGCGGTCTTGCACTGATCGACGTGGGGTTCTGCGTCAGTAGGCGTCGCGGGTTCGGCCGCCGGGGGATCCGTACAGGTACGGGTAGTGCACGTCGGGGTCGTTGGCCGGTCGCATGTTCAGCGGTGGCGGCGCGGTGCGCCAGGCGGCCGGGGGATGGCAACCGGTGTTGTAGGAGTAGCCGAGTGGGCCGCGGTTGTCGCCATTGACGAGGTTTATCGTGACGCCGTCATCGCGGATTTGAGAGTAATTCGGGGCGCCCAGCGGCTGTGGCGGGTCGCCGGGTACGGAGTTGTTGGGCCGAAAACCCGCCGCCTTGAACACCGGGGCTAGCTCGGTGACAATTTGCAGCCATTGCTGCGGAGTGGGCGCTGGACGGCCAAAGAATAACTCGCTTGCCTCTTGTCGACCGATGGTGCGGGTGAACGGGTCGTTGCAGCCGTTGGTGAGATGGCTCACTGTGACGCCTGTTGAGAACCGGGTCTGCGGTGAATATTTCGCGATCATCGCCCTGATGGTGGCGTCGAGGTTGGCGAGCTGCTGCTGGACTGTCTCAAGATCGGGTCGTCCGTTGACGATTTTCTGCCGGCGGTCCAGCTCGCCCCGCCCGGGATTGGCGTAAGGGTCGAACGTATTGGGTTTGATACACCCGGCCAGCAGTGCGGCGATGCCGAGGAGCGCCGCGGTCAGGCTGCGGGATGTTCGCTTCATGGGTGATAGTTCGGGTTGGGTATTGGCAATCCGAACGGGCCGGGCCCACTGGGCATCGTCGGTGGCGGCAGCACAGGGGGTTTGATGAGGTCGTCGGGCAATCCCGCCAGCACGGCGGCCAAGTTGTAACCACTCATCCGAAGCTGATCATTGTCTCCGTTACGTGCGTACTCAGAGTGTCCTTATGCTCGCTCGTGAAGTTGGCCGTCGCCCAAGAGCGGGCCGGGCGCCAAACCGGTGTTGACCGACAGTTGTGTCATGCCGGGTACGTCCTGGGGTGCGGAGCCGAATGCGCCGAATTCGGGGATGGTATTGGCGACATGGTCGTTGACGCCGATCATGTAGAAGGCATGCCCTGGCTCAACGCCCAGCTGCGACGCGTGCGTGAGCTCGGTGCCCGGTGAACCGTACAAAACGACGTCGCTGACCGGTGCCCCCTGCTGCAGCGCCAGACTGGTTACCAGGGATCCGTAGGAATGCCCGAACGCGGTGATGTGCTGATCGCTGACATTCGTGGTAGCGGCCAAGCCTTTGTCGAAGCGGTTCAACGGCCCCGCGGCATCGCGAGCCGACCAGTCGTGCATCACGTCTTTGAGGCCGTCCGGCGCGTCATAGCCCAGCCACGCAATGGATGCCACCGCATCGTAATTTGGCCATCCGGCTCGTTCCCTCAGTTCGGCTGCCTTTGCGCGCTGAATTCCAGCTTCCTTGACCATGTCCCCAACGCTCGAACTCACCCGCGTGTTCAGGCCGCCCATCGTGACGCCGACGCGTTCGGCGTTGTCGACGTCGCCAACTCCCACAGCCGCCAACACCTTTCGCGGGTCACTGGCGGTGTCCAACAGAATGAGGCTGGTGCCGGGATGGGCTGCCAGAGTATCCCGCAACGCTCGCAGATCCGCCAGCTTGTCGGTGTCGGTGTGCCAGACTCCATCTCTGCTCAACCAGCCGTTCTGCAGCCGGGTGAGTTCTCGTTGCAGCACTGAAAGATTCAGTTCGTTGCGAACGGCGATGGGAATGCCGTCGCGATTACGCAGGGTATTGGGGAACCATTGCTTGACCCGATCCTGCTGGCCCGGGGTCAGCGAATGCCACCACCGCTTGACCTCCTCAGGGTCGCTGTCCGGCGGCGGCATCTGCGGCATTGTGGGTGGCGCATGGCTGAGTTGGGCATTGACCTGCTCGCGCGACAAGGCCCCGGCGGCGCATCGAATCGCCGCGGCCAGATCCTCATCGGCGGTCTCGGCGTCGGCCAGCAGACGTTTGATGCCCTCCGGATTGCGGTGTTGAGGATGGCCTGCTGATCGGCCGGGGAATACGACGACAAGTCGGGTGGTGGCAACGCCGTACCGGTCGCGTAAGCGATCGTCAGGTGATGCTCACGCGCGGCATCGCGGATCACTTGTAGCCGCATCTTGATCGCGGCGACCTCCTCGGCCGCCTTTTCCGCGGCCCGCGCGACCGCTTCACACGCGCCGGCATGGTGATCGAGCAGCACCGTTGTGTGATGGGTTGCTACCTGTGCCGCCTCGGCGGCCGCACCGCCAAAGCCGAGCAGCCCCATGGTGTCACGCAGCGCCGCCGATGCGGTGCGTGTGCCGTGCGCGCGGTCGATCGCGGCCTGAACACCGTCCTGATCGCTGTGGGATCCCAGCGCTCAATGTCAGCTAACGTCAACGCCGTCGCATCGGGCGCTTCCACCGCCTGTTGGATAAACCGCGGCCAGTGCCGCGGCGTTGTGTTCCTCCATCTCGGCGAACCCGACCGCGGCCAGATGCATGCCGTAAGAATGGTCCCCGATGCGGGCCGCGTGGGCGGTGCTGGCCTCCGCCCAGCTATCCAGCAATCCCGACAGCGCGCCCGCCGACGAACCGACCCATCCCGGCCGCGCCCCTTCGGCCGCACCCAGGCAGCAGTGGTGTGACGTCAGCAAAGACTCGCCGTGGTCAGCCTGCTGATAACCGACCTGGGACAGGACTTCAGGAATCGCCCGCAACGTTCTGCCATACCAACTCGCTTCCACACGAACCAAACTTTCGGCGGAGTATGGCACACGAGCACATTGCGGGCGATTCACCCGCATCGAGCTGACCGGGCGGCGCACCTTGCTATTTGCGGCTATTTGCGTGGCTTGCGGGGTTTGCGCTTGATGCCCACATCACCCCACAGCGAGAAGCCGCGGATCCTCACCGTCGGCACGCCACGGGTGCCCTCCCCGACCACCTTGCGGTCGAAGCCGCCCATCACTCGGTGACCGTGGATCTCCACGTTGACTTCGGGTGGCAGCAGAATTGTCTGCGCCCCCATGATCGAGTACGCACGGATGTCCACCTCGGTCGAGGTGAAGTCGGCGTAGCGCAGATCCAGCACCCCGCTGCCCCACAAGGTGAACGTGGTCAGCTTCTTCGGCACGTTCCAGCGGCCGCGTCGTTCGAATCCGCCCAGTAGCGCCAGCAGCAGCGTGGACGGCGCCGGATTGCATTCGCCACCCCTGCGCGGGCCTATCGCCGCCCCCGGCAGATCGGCCCGCAGCCGATCCAGCTCCTGGTAGGTGGTTGCCGCATAGGCCCGCGCCAGCCGGTCTTCATAATCGGTCAGCTGCAGGCGGCCCTGCTCGGCCGCGTAGGCCAGCAACTGCGCAATCTGTATCCGGTCGGTGTCCGACGCACGCGCGGACTCGTCGCGCGAGTTCCTCGCGTCACGCTGCGCCGAGTTGCTCATCGTCCACGAGCCTACGACGTCAAGAATTTGCTTCAAGAGGTGTTGGCGAAACTGCAAATGTTGCCAGGTTCGACTCCTTGGGTAGCCCACCCCCAGTGGGGTGGGATACCATGAACGGGTGAGGGATTAGGGGCAAGCCATGAGCAAGGAATTGACCGCAAAGAAGCGCGCGGCGCTGAACCGGCTGAAGACGGTTCGGGGCCATCTTGACGGAATCGTTCGGATGCTGGAGTCCGACGCCTACTGCGTGGACGTGATGAAGCAGATTTCAGCGGTTCAGTCCTCGCTGGAGCGGGCCAACCGGGTGATGCTGCACAACCACTTGGAGACGTGCTTTTCCACGGCGGTGCTGGATGGTCATGGGCAAGCGGCCATCGAAGAGCTCATTGATGCCGTCAAATTCACGCCGGCGCTGACCGGTCCACACGCGCGGCTCGGCGGTGCCGCGGTCGGCGAGTCGGCCACCGAGGAGCCGATGCCGGATGCCAGCAACATGTGACGAGCGCCGGACTCCGGTGTTTCTCGGGACAACGACATACGAAAGGAGCATCCGCGATGGTGTGGCATGGATTCCTAGCGAAGGCGGTACCCACCGTGGTCACCGGCGCGGTGGGGGTCGCGGCGTATGAGGCGCTGCGCAAGATGGTGGTGAAGGCTCCGCTGCGGGCGGCAACCGTGTCCGTTGCCGCCTGGGGCATACGCTTAGCACGTGAAGCCGAGCGCAAGGCCGGGGAGAGCGCCGAGCAAGCTCGACTGATGTTCGCCGACGTGCTAGCCGAAGCCAGCGAGCGCGCCGGGGAAGAAGTTCCACCACTGGCGGTGGCGGGTTCGGACGACGGTCATGACCACTGACGTTCTTTCTGACACCGACGTCTCGCTGAAGGTGGTCTCCAACGCGTCGGGGCGGATGCGCGTGTGCGTCACCGGGTTCAATGTCGATGCGGTTCGGGCCGTCGCGATTGAGGAGACGGTCTCCCAAGTGACCGGGGTGCACGCCGTGCACGCCTATCCGCGAACAGCGTCGGTGGTGATCTGGTACTCGCCAGAGCTCGGTGACACCGCCGCCGTGCTGTCGGCGATCACCAAAGCGCAGCACGTCCCGGCAGAATTGGTGCCCGCCCGTGCCCCGCACTCAGCGGGTGTGCGCGGCGTGGGCGTGGTGCGGAAAATCACCGGCGGGATCCGCCGCATGCTAAGTCGCCCGCCGGGCGTCGACAAGCCCCTGAAGGCGTCGCGTTGCGGCGGCCGCCCGCGCGGGCCGGTCCGCGGGAGCGCCTCGTGGCCGGGCGAGCAGAACCGGCGCGAGCGGCGGACGTGGTTGCCGCGGGTGTGGTTGGCCTTGCCGTTGGGGCTACTGGCGCTGGGTTCGTCAATGTTCTTCGGTGCTTACCCGTGGGCGGGGTGGCTGGCCTTCGCCGCGACGCTGCCGGTGCAATTCGTGGCCGGGTGGCCGATTCTGCGGGGGGCGGTGCAACAGGCGCGGGCGTTGACCTCGAACATGGACACGCTGATCGCGCTGGGTACGCTGACCGCGTTTGTCTACTCCACGTATCAGTTGTTTGCCGGTGGACCTCTGTTCTTCGACACCTCGGCGCTGATCATCGCGTTCGTGGTGTTGGGCCGCCATCTCGAGGCCAGAGCAACCGGAAAAGCGTCCGAGGCGATCAGCAAGCTGCTGGAGCTGGGCGCCAAGGAAGCCACGCTGCTTGTCGACGGCCAAGAGCTCCTGGTGCCGGTCGATCAGGTCCAAGTCGGAGACCTGGTGCGGGTGCGGCCCGGAGAGAAGATCCCGGTCGACGGTGAGGTCACCGATGGGCGCGCCGCCGTCGACGAGTCGATGCTCACCGGCGAATCCGTCCCGGTCGAGAAGACGGCGGGTGACCGCGTTGCCGGCGCAACGGTCAACCTCGACGGGCTGTTGACCGTGCGCGCCACCGCCGTCGGGGCAGACACCGCGCTGGCGCAGATTGTGCGACTGGTCGAGCAGGCACAGGGCGACAAGGCGCCGGTGCAGCGGCTGGCCGACCGGGTTTCGGCGGTGTTTGTCCCGGCCGTCATCGGCGTTGCCGTCGCGACCTTTGCGGGATGGACCCTGATCGCCGCCAACCCGGTGGCTGGTATGACCGCCGCGGTCGCGGTGCTGATCATCGCGTGCCCGTGTGCGTTGGGCCTGGCTACCCCCACGGCCATCATGGTCGGCACCGGCCGGGGCGCCGAACTGGGGATCCTGGTCAAGGGAGGCGAGGTGCTGGAAGCGTCGAAGAAGATCGACACCGTGGTGTTCGACAAGACCGGCACCCTCACCCGCGCCCGGATGCGGGTGACCGATGTGATTGCCGGCCAGCGGCGCCAGCCTGATCAGGTGCTGCGGCTCGCCGCCGCGGTCGAATCGGGCTCCGAACACCCCATCGGTGCGGCGATCGTTGCCGCTGCACACGAGCGCGGGTTGGCGATACCGGCCGCCAATGCGTTCACCGCCGTCGCCGGGCACGGGGTGCGGGCGCAGGTCAACGGCGGGCCGGTGGTGGTCGGACGGCGCAAGCTCGTCGACGAACAACATTTGGTTCTGCCCGACCACCTCGCTGCGGCGGCCGTGGAGCAGGAAGAGCGCGGCCGCACCGCGGTGTTCGTCGGCCAAGACGGCCAGGTTGTGGGTGTGCTCGCGGTAGCGGACACGGTCAAAGACGACGCCGCGGACGTGGTCGGTCGGCTGCACGCCATGGGGCTACAGGTAGCCATGATCACCGGCGACAACGCCCGCACGGCTGCCGCGATCGCCAAGCAGGTCGGCATCGAGAAGGTGCTGGCCGAGGTGTTGCCGCAGGACAAGGTAGCTGAGGTTCGGCGGCTGCAGGACCAGGGCCGGGTGGTCGCGATGGTGGGTGACGGCGTCAACGACGCGCCCGCCTTGGTACAAGCCGATCTGGGCATTGCGATCGGCACCGGTACCGACGTGGCCATCGAGGCCTCCGACATCACGCTAATGTCCGGCCGGCTCGATGGTGTCGTGCGCGCGATCGAACTCTCCAGGCAGACCCTGCGCACCATCTACCAGAATCTCGGCTGGGCCTTCGGCTACAACACCGCCGCGATCCCACTGGCCGCGCTGGGCGCGCTGAACCCGGTCGTGGCGGGCGCGGCGATGGGGTTCTCCTCGGTCAGCGTGGTGACCAACTCACTGCGGTTACGCCGCTTCGGCCGCGACGGCCGAACCGCATGATCCATGACCTGATGCTTCGTTGGGTGGTTACCGGCCTGTTCGTGCTGACCGCCGCCGAATGTGGTCTGGCAATCATCGCCAAACGCCGACCGTGGACGTTGATCGTCAACCACGGGTTGCATTTCGCAATGGCCGTTGCGATGGCGGTGATGGCCTGGCCGTGGGGCGCGCGGGTTCCGACGACGGGACCTGCGGTATTTTTCTTGCTGGCGGCCGTGTGGTTTGGGGCGACGGCCGTCGTTGCGGTCCGCGGGACCGCTACGCGTGGACTGTACGGATATCACGGCTTGATGATGCTGGCCACAGCCTGGATGTATGCCGCCATGAATCCTCGTTTGCTCCCTGTCCGCTCGTGCACCGAATACGCCACCGAGCCGGATGGGTCAATGCCGGCTATGGACATGACTGCGATGAACATGCCGCCGAATAGCGGGTCACCCATCTGGTTCAGCGCGGTGAACTGGATCGGTACGGTCGGCTTCGCGGTTGCGGCGGTTTTCTGGGCATGCAGGTTTGTCATGGAGCGGCGGCAGGAGGCGACCCAGTCCAGGTTGCCGGGCAGCATAGGCCAAGCGATGATGGCGGCCGGTATGGCGATGTTGTTCTTCGCCATGCTGTTTCCGGTTTGAGGCAGTTCGCCGCCTGTGTGTCCGAACCGCAAGGTAATTCGGAATAGGCTGTTCCCAACCTCCTGCGTCGTAGGCGGGGGCCCGGCGGGCCTAGTCAGCGGCCCGCATCGTCGCCGGCTGGACCCAGCGGGGCGGACGTTTCTGCAGGAAGGCCAGCATCCCTTCGCGCGCTTCGTCGGAGACGAACAGCCTGGCCGACTCCTCGGTCAGGCGTTCGGCGTCGCGGTCGAACCCTTCGAGCACGGCGGCCGTGGTCAGCGCCTTCGACGCGGCCAGGCCTTGTGGCGAGCCGCGGCCCACGTCGGCGACCAGCGCGGCCACCGCGGCGTCCACGTCGTCGGCCGCCATGGTGATCAGTCCGATGTCGGCGGCTTCGCGGGCGCCGAACTTCTCGCCGGTCAGGTAATAGCGGGCCGCGGCGCGCGGCGAAAGCTTGGGCAGCAGCGTCAGCGAGATGATCGCCGGTGCCACCCCGATCCGTGCCTCGGTCAGCGCGAACGTGCTTTCCGGTCCGGCGACCACCATGTCGCACGCACCGACCAGGCCGAACCCGCCGGCCCGCACATGCCCGTTGATGGCGCCGACCACCGGCAGCGGCGACTCGACGATGGCGCGCAACAGCGCCGTCATTTCCCGCGCCCGCGCCACCGCCATCCGGTACGGATCACCACCACCACCGCCGGCCTCGCTGAGGTCCGCGCCGGCGCAGAACGTTCCGCCGGTATGCCCCAGCACGACCAGCCGCACCGCCGGATCTGCTTCGGCCGCACTCAGCCCTTGATGTAGTTGGCTGACCAGCGTGCTCGACAGCGCGTTGCGGTTGTGCGGAGAGTTCAGTGTCAGCCTGGCGAAGGGGCCGCCGCAGGCGGCCGGGCCAGCGTAGTCGACGGGGCTGTCCATCAGTAGGACCGGGGCAGACCCAGCGATGTCTGCGCAACGAAGTTCAGCACCATCTCGCGGCTGATCGGGGCGATCCGCGCCAAGCGGGCCGAGGTCATCATCGCTGCCACGCCATATTCCTTGGTGAGGCCGTTGCCGCCCATCGACTGTACGGCCTGATCGACCGCGCGGCTGGATGCCTCGGCCGCAGCGTATTTGGCCATGTTGGCCGCCTCGGCCGCACCGAAGTCGTCACCATGGTCGTAGAGTGTGGCGGCTTTCTGGGTCATCAGCTTGGCGAGTTCGACCTCAATGTGGCACTGCGCCAACGGATGTGCCAGGCCCTGGTGCGCGCCGATCGGGGTGGACCACACCTTGCGGGTTTTGACGTAGTCGACGGCCCTGCCGAGTGCGAACCGGCCCATGCCCACCGCGCTAGCCGCACCCATGATGCGCTCGGGGTTCAGGCCCGCGAAAAGCTGTGCGATCGCCGCGTCTTCGGCTCCAACCAGCGCATCGGCGGGTAGCCGGACGTCGTCGAGGAAAACCTGGAACTGGCGTTCGGGGCTGACCAGCTCCATCTCGATCGGGGTGTAGCTGAACCCGGGAGCGTCGGTGGGCACCACGAACAACGCGGGGCGTAGCTTGCCGGTTTTGGCTTCCTCGCTGCGGCCCACGACCAGCACCGCCTGCGCCTGGTCGATGCCAGAAATAAAGACTTTCTGGCCCTTGATGATCCAGTCGCTGCCGTCGCGACGCGCGGTGGTGGTGATCTTGTGTGAGTTGGAGCCGGCGTCGGGCTCGGTGATGGCGAACGCCATGGTCAACGAGCCGTCGGCGATGCCCGGCAACCAGCGCTTCTTCTGATCGTCGGTGCCGAACTTGGCGATGATGGTTCCGTTGATGGCCGGTGACACCACCATCAGCAGCAGCGCCGAGCCGGCGGCGGCCATCTCCTCCATCACCAGCGACAGTTCGTACATGCCTGCGCCGCCGCCGCCGTACTCTTCGGGCAGATTCACCCCCAAAAAACCGAGTTTGCCTGCCTCGGCCCATAACTCGCTGGTGTGTTCGTGTTTGCGCGCCTTGTCCAGGTAGTACTCGTGGCCATAGTTGGCCACCCAAGAGGCCACCGCCTTGCGCAGCGCCTGACGTTCCTCGCTTTCGATAAAGCTGGTGTCTGTCACGGTGAATCTCCTTCTGCTGGGCCATTTTGAGGTGCTTCTACTCGTGCGAGAATGGCGCCTACTTCGACCTGTTGACCCGTGTTGACGCTGACGTGGGTGAGCACGCCGTCGGCAGGCGCGGCGATGGTGTGTTCCATCTTCATGGCCTCCAGCCAGATCAACGGCTGACCGGCCGTGACCGTGTCGCCAACCTCGGCGCCGATCCGGATGACGTTGCCGGGCATGGGGGCCACCAGCGAGCCTTGCTCGACGGCCGAGCTCGGCTCGGGGAAGCGTGACAGTGCCACCAGGTGAACGGGTCCGCGCGCCGAGTCGACGTAGACGTCGGGGCCGTGGCGGGCAACCGTGAAGCCGTGTGCGACCCCGTCCTGGGCGAGCACCACCTGGTCCACGTCAGCCGAGACCAGCTGTACCACCGGATCGCCGGGAAGCGCCAGACCCGTTCTGGTGAACCGGTATTCGACGCGGTGTTCGGTGTCCGCGTCGTCACGATAGGTCTTGACCTGATAGCCCGAGGCCAGGTTGCGCCAGCCGCTGGGAATCGAGCTGAACACGCCCGCGCTCGCCCGATTGTGCTCGGCGTCGGCCAGCGCGGCGGCGATCGCCGACAACCGGAGGGTCGCGGTGTCGGCCAGCGGTGTCGACAACTCGGCCATGCCGTGCGTGTCGAAAAACCCGGTGTCGGTGGCGCCGTCGAGGAACGCCGGATGACGCAGCACGTTGACCAAGAGCTCACGGTTGGTGCGCAGACCGTGCAGCCGGGCGCGTACCAGCGCATCGGCCAACACAAGCGCGGCCTGCCGGCGGGTGGCACCGTAGGAGACGACCTTGGCCAGCATTGGGTCGTAGTGGATCGACACTGTGGAACCGTCGACGATCCCGGAATCCAGCCGGATGCCGGTCCGCTGTCCCAACGAGTCGAACTGCGCCCGAACCCCCGGAACCTCAATCGTGTGCATCACGCCTGCCTGTGGCTGCCAGCCATGCGCGGGATCCTCGGCGTAGAGGCGGGCCTCGATCGAATATCCCTGGGCGGGGGGAGGTTCGGTGTCGAGTCGCCCGCAGTCGGCAATCATGAGCTGCAGTTCGACCAGATCCAGCCCGGTGGTCTCTTCGGTGACCGGGTGCTCGACCTGTAGCCGGGTGTTCATCTCCAGGAAGTAGAACTCACCTTCCCGGCCAGGTGAGTCATCGGCGAGGAACTCCACCGTGCCTGCCCCGGTGTAGCCGATCGCGCTGGCCGCCAGCCGGGCCGCGTCGAACAGCTTGGCCCGCATCCCCGGTACGCGTTCCACCAGCGGCGACGGTGCCTCTTCGATGATCTTCTGGTGGCGGCGCTGAATCGAGCATTCCCGTTCCCCGACCGCCCACACGGTGCCATGGGTGTCGGCCATGACTTGCACTTCGACGTGGTGCCCGGTGGGCAGGTAGCGCTCGCAGAATACGGTCGGGTCGCCGAACGCGGATTGGGCTTCACGTCGCGCGGCTTCGACTTCGGCCGGCAGGGCCGATAATTCGTGAACCACTCGCATGCCGCGACCGCCACCGCCCGCCGACGCCTTCACCAGCACCGGCAGCTGCGCGGTGGTGACGGCGTCGGGGTCGAGTTCCTCGAGCACCGGCACCCCGGCGGCGGCCATCAGCTTCTTGGACTCGATTTTGGAGCCCATCGCGCGCACCGCGTCCACCGGTGGCCCGACCCAGGTTAGGCCGGCCTCCTGCACGGCGGCCGCGAATTCGGCGTTCTCCGAGAGGAATCCGTAGCCGGGATGCACCGCGTCGGCTCCGGCTGCCTGCGCGGCCGCGATGATCGCCTCGGCGTTCAGATAGTCGGTGGTCTGCGGCAGCCGGACCCGGGCGTCGGCCTCGGCGACATGCGGTGCCGCGGCATCCGGGTCTGTGTAGACGGCGACGGTGCCGAGCCCCAGCCGGCGGCAGGTGGCGAACACCCGCCGGGCGATCTCGCCGCGGTTAGCAACCAATACTCGAGTGATTCCCATCAGCATCACATCCGGAAGACGCCGAAGTTCGACGTCCCCTTGATCGGGCCATTGGCGATGGCGGACAAACACATTCCCAGCACGGTGCGGGTGTCGCGCGGGTCGATCACCCCGTCGTCGTAAAGCATCCCGGACAGCACCAACGGTAGCGACTCGGCTTCGATCTGGCCCTCGACGGCGGCCCGCATCGCCGCGTCGGCGGCTTCGTCGACTTGCTGCCCGCGGGCTTCGGCTGCCGCCCGGGCCACGATGGACAGCACGCCCGACAGCTGGGCGCCGCCCATCACCGCGGACTTGGCGCTGGGCCAGGCGAATAGGAAGCGCGGGTCGTAGGCGCGCCCGCACATGCCGTAGTGCCCGGCGCCGTAGGACGCGCCGATCAGCAGCGAGATGTGCGGGACGGTCGAGTTGGACACGGCGTTGATCATCATCGAGCCATGCTTGATCATCCCGCCTTCCTCGTAGTCCTTGCCCACCATGTAGCCGGTGGTGTTGTGTAAGAACAACAGCGGCGTGTCGGCCCGGTTGGCCAGCTGGATGAACTGGGTGGCCTTCTGTGATTCCTCGCTGAACAGCACGCCGCGGGCGTTGGCCAGGATGCCCAGCGGATAGCCGTGCAACCGAGCCCAGCCGGTCACCAGAGACGACCCGTACAGCGGCTTGAATTCGTCGAACTCGGAGCCATCGACGATGCGGGCGATCACCTCGCGCGGGTCGAATGGGATGCGCAGATCCGGGGGCACGATGCCGATTAGCTCCTCGGCGTCGAACAGCGGCTCGGTCACCGGAGCGGGTGCGGGTCCCTGTTTGATCCAGTTCAGTCGCGCCACGATGCGGCGTCCGATGCGGATCGCGTCGAGCTCGTCGAGCGCAAAATAGTCGGCCAAACCCGATATGCGGGCGTGCATTTCGGCGCCGCCCAGCGACTCGTCGTCGGACTCTTCGCCGGTGGCCATCTTCACTAGCGGCGGGCCGGCCAAAAACACCTTGGAGCGTTCCTTGATCATCACCACGTGATCGGACATGCCGGGGACGTAGGCACCGCCCGCGGTGGAGTTGCCGAAAACCAGCGCAATGGTCGGGATCCCGGCCGCCGACAGCCGGGTCAGGTCGCGGAACATCTGTCCGCCGGGGATGAAAATCTCTTTCTGGGTGGGCAGATCGGCCCCGCCGGATTCCACCAGCGAAATGACGGGAAGCCGGTTTTCGAAGGCGATCTGGTTGGCCCGCAGTATCTTTCGAAGCGTCCACGGATTGCTGGTGCCGCCCTTGACCGTCGGGTCGTTGGCGACGATCATGCATTCCACGCCGCAGACCGCGCCGATGCCGGTGACCAGGCTGGCGCCGATCTGGAAGTTGCTGCCGTAGGCGGCCAGCGGGCTCAGCTCCAGGAACGGGGAGTCCGGGTCGACGAGCAGCTCGATGCGTTCCCGTGGTGTCAGGTTGCCGCGGGCGTGGTGCCGGTCGACGTATTTGGGGCCACCGCCGGCGAGCGCCTTGGCCAGTTCGGCGTTGATCTCGTCGAGCTTGCCGCTCATCGTCGCGGCCGCCTCGTCGTAGGCGGAAGCGTTCGGGTCCAGTGTGGATTGCAGCACGGTCACGATTGATACCCCAGGGTTTTGGCGGCCAAAGCGGTCAGTATTTCGGTGGTGCCGCCTCCGATACCGAGGATTCGCATGTCCCGGTATTGGCGTTCGACTTCGGATTCGGCCATGTAACCCATGCCGCCGAACAGCTGTACGGCCTGGTTGGCAACCCACTCCCCGGCCTGCACGGCGGTGTTCTTGGCGAAACACACCTGCGCGATCAGGTCGGTCTCGCCGGCGAGCTGGCGTTCCACCACATGGTGCGCATAGACCCGGGCGACGTCGATGCGGCGGGCCATCTCGGCCAGCGTGTTCTGCACCGACTGGCGTGAAATCAGCGGCCGACCGAACGTCTCGCGGTCCCGGCACCACTGCGCGGTGAGGTCCAGGCACCGCTGGGCGCTCGAATACGCCTGGGCGGCAAGGCCGATGCGCTCGGAAACAAATGCCCGGGCGATCTGGGTGAAGCCGCTGTTCTCGGCGCCCACGAGGTTAGTCGCCGGCACGGCCACGTCGGTGTAGCACAGCTCGGCGGTATCCGAGGAACGCCAGCCCATCTTGTCCAGCTTGCGGGTCACCTCAAAGCCGGGGGTGTCCTTTTCCACCACCAGCAGCGAAACCCCGGCGGCACCGGGTCCACCGGTTCGCACCGCGGTGACCACGTAGTCGGCCCGCACGCCGGAGGTGATGTAGGTCTTGGCGCCGTTGATCACGTAATGGTCGCCGTCCCGTACCGCGCTGGTCCGTAGATGCCCGACGTCGGAGCCGCCGCCGGGTTCGGTGATGGCCAGCGCGCCGATCTTCTCCCCGGCCAAGGTGGGCCGCACGTACGTGGCGATCAGCCGTTCGTCGCCGGATGCGACCATGTGCGGTACGGCGATACCGCAGGTGAACAGGGACGCATACACCCCGCCCGGGGCGCCGGCCTGGTGCATCTCCTCGCAGATGATGACGGGGTCGGCGCCGTCACCGCCGCCACCACCGACCGCCTCGGGAAAGCCGGCGCCCAGCAGCCCGGCGGCCCCGGCGAGCCGGTGCAGGCCGCGGGGCAACTCGCCGATCCTTTCCCACTCGTCGACGTGCGGCAGGATCTCGCGCTCGGCAAAGGCGCGCACCGTTTTTCGCAGCTGTTGGCGCTCCGGTGTGGTCCAGATGTTCACAACAGGGTCTCCGGGATCTCGACGTGGCGGCTGCGCAGCCACTCACCCAGTCCCTTGGCCTGCGGGTCGAAGCGGGCCTGGTAGGCGACGCCCTGGCCGAGGATTGCCTCGATGACGAAGTTCAGTGCCCGCAGATTCGGCAGCACGTGACGGGTGACGACCAGGCCTGCCGTTTCTGGCAGCAGCTCCTTGAGTAGCTCGACGGTCAGCGTGTGCGCCAGCCAGCGCCACTGCTCGTCGGTGCGTACCCACACGCCGACGTTGGCCGATCCGCCCTTGTCGCCGCTGCGGGCGCCAGCGATCAGGCCCAGCGGTACGCGCCGGGTCGGGCCAGCCGGCAGCGGGTCGGGCAGCGCCGGGGGATGTGCCGGCGCCAGCTCCAACGTCTCAGTGGCGCAGGGAATCTCGGTGCGGGTGCCGTCGGCGTGCACGGCGATGTGCGCCACCTTGCCGGCGTCGACGTAGCCGGGGGTGAACACGCCATACACCTGGCCGTCACCGGGCGGGGCGGTGGCGGTGAACCCCGGGTAGCTGGCCAGCGCCAATTCGACCGCGGCCGAGGAGAATTGCCGACCCACATTGGCAGGGTCGGGATCGCGGGCGACGCAGGTGAGCAGCGCGCTGGCGGTTTCTTCGGTGTCGGCGTCGGGGTGGTCGGTGCGGGCCAGCGTCCATTGCAGCTCAGCGGGTTTGACGGTCAGCGCGGCCTCGAGCTGGCGTCGCACCAAGTCGGCCTTGGCATCGATGTCCAGGCCGGTCAGCACGAATGTCATGGCGTTGCGGAAGCCGCCGATGCTGTTCAGCGACACCTTGTAGGTCGGCGGCGGCGGTTCGCCGATCACGCCGCTAATGCGCACTCGATCCGGCCCGTCGGGCGACAGTTCGACGCTGTCCATCCGGGCCGTCACATCCGGGTTGGCATACCGAGCGCCCGTGATCTCGTAGAGCAGCTGCGCGGTGATGGTGTCGACGCTGACCAGGCCGCCGGTGCCGTGGTGCTTGGTGATCACCGACGAGCCGTCGGCAGCGATCTCGGCCAGCGGGAAGCCGGCGTGAGTGAGGTCGCCTATCTCGGTGAAGAACGCGTAGTTGCCGCCGGTGGCCTGGACTCCGCATTCGATCACGTGCCCGGCCACCACGGCGCCGGCCAGTCGGTGGTAGTCGGTGCGGCCCCAGCCGAAGTGCGCGGCCGCCGCCCCGACGACCACCGAGGCGTCGGTGACCCGGCCGGTGACCACGACGTCGGCGCCGCGCTCGAAGCAGTCGACGATGCCCCATGCGCCCAGGTAGGCGTTGGCCGTCAGTGGCGTCCCCAGCCCCAGTTCGGCCGCCCGTGGTTGCAGGTCGTCGCCTTCCACGTGGGCGACCTGCGCCGGAATGCCCAGGCGCGCGGCCAGCGCCCGCACCGCGTTGGCCAGCCCGGCGGGGTTCAGGCCACCGGCGTTGGTGACGATGCGCACCCCGCGGTCATGGGCCAGGCCCAGGCAGTCCTCGAGCTGGGCCAGGAAGGTCTTCGCGTAGCCGCGATCGGGGTTTTTCATGCGGTCGCGACCGAGAATCAACATGGTCAGCTCGGCCAGGTAGTCGCCGGTGAGATAGTCCAGCTCGCCGCCGGTCAGCATCTCGCGCATGGCGGAGAGGCGGTCGCCGTAGAAGCCCGAGCAGTTTCCGATACGCACGGCACCACAGTCAGGGCCATGCGATTCCTCCCTTGGGATCGGCGACGCTACCAACCAACCGGTAGGTTAGCACTGCCCTGTTTCGCGACGGAGATCGCTTCCTGAGTCGAAGCGGCCCGGTCTGCGCCGTCCATTGGAGTAGAGTCCGTTTCGCTACGGGACGCCGGGTGCTTTGCCGGCCCCAGGAGGTCAGCGCCATGTCCTTCGTGGTCACAGCACCGCCGGTGCTCGCGTCGGCGGCGTCGGATCTGGGCGGTATCGCGTCCATGATCAGCGAGGCCAACGCGATGGCAGCGGTCCGAACGACGGCGTTGGCGCCCGCCGCCGCCGACGAGGTTTCGGCGGCGATCGCGGCGCTGTTTTCCAGCTACGCGCGGGACTATCAAACGCTGAGCGTCCAGGTGACGGCCTTCCACGTGCAGTTCGCGCAGACATTGACCAATGCGGGGCAGCTGTATGCGGTCGTCGACGTCGGCAATGGCGTGCTGTTGAAGACCGAGCAGCAGGTGCTGGGTGTGATCAATGCGCCCACCCAGACGTTGGTGGGTCGTCCGCTGATCGGCGATGGCACCCACGGGGCGCCGGGGACCGGGCAGAACGGTGGGGCGGGCGGAATCTTGTGGGGCAACGGCGGTAACGGCGGGTCCGGGGCTCCCGGACAGCCGGGCGGCCGGGGCGGTGATGCCGGCCTGTTCGGCCACGGCGGTCATGGCGGTGTCGGGGGGCCGGGCATCGCCGGTGCCGCTGGCACCGCGGGCCTGCCCGGGGGCAACGGCGCCAACGGCGGAAGCGGCGGCATCGGCGGCGCCGGCGGCGCCGGCGGCAACGGCGGGCTGCTATTCGGCAACGGTGGTGCCGGCGGCCAGGGTGGCTCCGGCGGACTTGGGGGCTCCGGCGGGACGGGCGGCGCGGGCATGGCTGCCGGTCCCGCCGGCGGCACCGGCGGCATCGGGGGCATCGGCGGCATCGGCGGCGCGGGCGGGGTCGGCGGCCACGGCTCGGCGTTGTTCGGCCACGGGGGAATCAACGGCGATGGCGGTACCGGCGGCATGGGTGGCCAGGGCGGTGCTGGCGGCAACGGCTGGGCCGCTGAGGGCATCACGGTCGGCATTGGTGAGCAAGGCGGCCAGGGCGGCGACGGGGGAGCCGGCGGCGCCGGCGGGATCGGTGGTTCGGCGGGTGGGATCGGCGGCAGCCAGGGTGCGGGTGGGCACGGCGGCGACGGCGGCCAGGGCGGCGCCGGCGGTAGTGGCGGCGTTGGCGGCGGCGGCGCAGGCGCCGGCGGCGACGGCGGCGCGGGCGGCATCGGCGGCACTGGCGGTAACGGCAGCATCGGCGGGGCCGCCGGCAATGGCGGTAACGGCGGCCGCGGCGGCGCCGGTGGCATGGCCACCGCGGGAAGTGATGGCGGCAATGGCGGCGGCGGCGGCAACGGCGGCGTCGGTGTTGGCAGCGCCGGAGGGGCCGGCGGCACCGGCGGTGACGGCGGGGCGGCCGGGGCGGGCGGCGCGCCGGGCCACGGCTACTTCCAACAGCCCGCGCCCCAAGGGCTGCCCATCGGAACCGGCGGGACCGGCGGCGAAGGCGGTGCCGGCGGCGCCGGTGGAGACGGCGGGCAGGGCGACATCGGCTTCGATGGCGGCCGGGGTGGCGACGGCGGCCCGGGCGGTGGCGGCGGCGCCGGCGGTGACGGCAGCGGCACCTTCAATGCCCAAGCCAACAACGGCGGCGACGGTGGTGCCGGCGGTGTTGGGGGAGCCGGCGGCACCGGCGGCACGGGTGGGGTCGGGGCCGACGGGGGTCGCGGGGGGGACTCGGGCCGCGGCGGCGACGGCGGCAACGCCGGCCACGGCGGCGCCGCCCAATTCTCCGGTCGCGGCGCCTACGGCGGTGAAGGTGGCAGCGGCGGCGCCGGCGGCAACGCCGGTGGCGCCGGCACCGGTGGCACCGCGGGCTCCGGCGGTGCCGGAGGTTTCGGCGGCAACGGTGCCGATGGCGGCAATGGCGGCAACGGTGGCAACGGCGGCTTCGGCGGAATTAACGGCACGTTCGGCACCAACGGTGCCGGCGGCACCGGCGGGCTCGGCACCCTGCTCGGCGGCCACAACGGCAACATCGGCCTCAACGGGGCCACCGGCGGCATCGGCAGCACCACGTTGACCAACGCGACCGTACCGCTGCAGCTGGTGAATACCACCGAGCCGGTGGTATTCATCTCCTTAAACGGCGGCCAAATGGTGCCCGTGCTGCTCGACACCGGATCCACCGGTCTGGTCATGGACAGCCAATTCCTGACGCAGAACTTCGGCCCCGTCATCGGGACGGGCACCGCCGGTTACGCCGGCGGGCTGACCTACAACTACAACACCTACTCAACGACGGTGGATTTCGGCAATGGCCTTCTCACCCTGCCGACCAGCGTTAACGTCGTCACCTCGTCATCACCGGGAACCCTGGGCAACTTCTTGTCGAGATCCGGTGCGGTGGGCGTCTTGGGAATCGGGCCCAACAACGGGTTCCCGGGCACCAGCTCCATCGTTACCGCGATGCCCGGCCTGCTCAACAACGGTGTGCTCATCGACGAATCGGCGGGCATCCTGCAGTTCGGTCCCAACACATTAACCGGCGGTATCACGATTTCTGGAGCACCGATTTCCACCGTGGCTGTTCAGATCGACAACGGGCCGCTGCAACAAGCTCCGGTGATGTTCGACTCCGGCGGCATCAACGGAACCATCCCGTCAGCCCTCGCCAGCCTGCCGTCCGGGGGATTCGTGCCGGCGGGAACGACCATTTCGGTCTACACCAGCGACGGCCAGACGCTGTTGTACTCCTACACCACCACCGCGACAAACACCCCATTTGTCACCTCCGGCGGCGTGATGAACACCGGGCACGTCCCCTTCGCGCAGCAACCGATATACGTCTCCTACAGCCCCACCGCCATCGGGACGACCACCTTTAACTGACGGCCCCTCCCTGGCTCGTGATAGGGAAGGGGCGTCTGCAGCGGGCGTTCTCGATTGTCGCCGCGCTCATCTGCGCGCGGAAGCTCATACCAAAGAGGAAGGCCCACCATGGCTGTGCCCACGCGCAGAAAGTCGCGCGCGAACACCCGAAGCCGGCGCTCGCAGTGGAGGGCCCGGCCGGACGGGTGCGGGCCGAACACACCGGGCGGGCTGGTGTCAGCTGATTACCGACACCGTGTCGCCGGCGAAGTTGGTGACATAAACCTCGCCGGTGACGGGGTTGACCGCCACCCCGGTCGGAGCGGTGCCGACGGTGATGGGGGAGCCGGTGACGGTGTTGGTGGTCGGGTCGATCACCGACACCGTGTTGCTGTCGAAGTTGGTCACGAAGACCAGGCCGGTGACGGGGCTGACCGCCACCCCGCTTGGACCGTTGCCGATGGTGATGGGGGAGCCGGTGACGGTGTTGGTGGCGGGGTTGATCACCGACACCGTGCCGCTGCCGAAATTGGTGACGTAGACGTTGCCGCCCGGGTTGACCGCCACCCCGTGCGGATCGTTGAAGCTGGCGTGGGTGATGGTGGTGACGGCGCCGGCGGCCCCACCGGCACCGCCGACCCCACCCGCACCGCCGATACCGCCGACCGGGCCGCGGCCGGCACCGCCGGCCGTGCCGGCGCGGGCGAGGCTGACCGCGCCGCCGGTGCCGCCGGCCCCACCGTTGCCGATCAACCCGGCCGCCCCGCCGGCGCCGCCGGCCTGTCCGGGTGCCCCCGACCCGCCGTTGCCGCCGTTGCCCCACAGCCACCCGCCGTTACCGCCGGCTTGCCCGGTCCCGTCGATCCCGTTCGCGCCGTCGCCGATCAATGGGCGCCCGGTCAGCGACTGAACGGGTGCGTTGATCGCATCGAGCACGTTCTGCAGCGGTGTTGCGCTGGCCGCTTCGGCGACCGCGTAGGTGCTGCCAGCTTGGCTTAAGGCCAGCACGAACCGTTGCTGATAGGCCGCGACCTGCGCGCTGATCGCTTGATAGTGCTGGCCGTGGCTGCCGAACAGCGCGGCGATCGCCGTTGACACCTCGTCTTGGGCGGCGGCCAACACCTGGGTGGTCGCCGCCGCCGCGGTGTTGGCGGTGTTGATCGCCGAGCCGATCCGCGCTGCATCGGCCGCGGCTGTGGACACTAACTGTGGGGCCACGTTGACAAACGACATCGAAATCCTCCTGACCGCCACGATGTTGAGATGCGGGCGGCCCACCGCCTGTTACCGCCGCGGTGGGTAACCGTTTATTCGGACGATCCCTGCCGTTCCACGCCTGGGCGCAGGCGCAAACCGCACCAACATTGGTGGAACGTGGTGCACACTGCACCTGGGGTTCTGCCCTCATCGTGTGTCAGCAGGCGAAACCCGCGCGGACGAGAACTCCTGCGTTAAGCAGCACAAATCGCTGCTCACGCTCACCGGTCAGCGCACTGAACCGGCCCCATGTCGACGACCGGTGAGGCGACCGCTCAACTCGTCGGCGTCAACTCGGCCATTGCCACCCTGGTCGCCGATTCCTGTCCCACAGCCCCACCACCATCGGGGCGACAACCGTGAACTGACGGTCACGCCCGGGCCCAACCCCGGCCCGGAATTGGGCCGGGCCGTCTTCAACCGGTATCCTCCACGTCATTGTCGACGCGATTGTCGCCGCGCCCACCTGCGTGCGGAAGCCCATACCAAAAGAGGAAGGCCCACCATGGCTGTGCCCAAGCGCAGAAAGTCGCGCTCGAATACCCGAAGCCGGCGCTCGCAGTGGAAGGCCGCCAAGACCGAGCTGGTCGGTGTGACCGTCGCCGGTCACGCCCACAAGGTGCCTCGGCGCTTGCTCAAGGCCGCCCGGCTCGGCCTCATCGATTTCGATAAGCGCTGACGCGCCGGCGGCCGACGATCATATGGCCGCCGAACACACCGAGCGCGCCGGCTCTCCGGTGATCACCGACACCGTGTCGTCGAGAGAGTTAGTGACGTAGACCACGCCGGTGACGGGGTTGACCGCCACCCCTGTCGGGTCGAGTCCGACGGGGATGGGGGAGCCGGTGACGGTGTTGGTGGCCGGGTCGATCACCGACACCGTGTTGCTGAACTGGTTGGTGACGTAGATGTTGCCGCCTGGGTTGACCGCCACCCCATACGCACCGGTACCGACGGGGATGGAGCCGGTGACGGTGTTGGTGTTCGGGTCGATCACCGACACCGTGTTGCTGTCGAAGTTGGTCACGAAGACCAGGCCGGTGACGGGGCTGACCGCCACCCCGCTTGGACCGTTGCCGTCGGTGATGGAGCCGGTGACGGTGTTGGTGACCGGGTCGATCACCGACACCGTGTTGCTGCCCTGGTTGGTGACGTAGATGTTGCCGCCCGGGTTGACCGCCACCCCGTGCGGATCGTTGAAGCTGGCGTGGGTGATGGTGGTGACGGCGCCGGCGGCCCCACCGGCACCGCCGACCCCACCCGCACCGCCGATACCGCCGGCCGGGCCGCCGCCGGCACCGCCGGCGGTGCCGGCGCGGGCGAGGCTGACCGCGCCGCCGGTGCCGCCGGTCCCGCCGTCCCCGCCGTGTCCACCCACACCGATTAACCCGCCGTGACCACCAACCCCGCCGGTGCCACCGTCACCGCCGGCCACACCGAAGGTTGTGCCGGCTCCGCCGGCCCCGCCGACACCACCGGCCCCGCCGTTGCCGAACAGCCATCCACCGGCGCCGCCGGCTCCGCCGTTCGCGCCGGCCTCAAAGGGTAGGCCCTGGCCGCCAGCTCCGCCGGCCCCACCGTTGCCGATCAACCCGGCCGCACCGCCGGCCCCGCCGGCCTGCCCGGGTGCCCCCGACCCGCCGTTGCCGCCGTTGCCCCACAGCCACCCGCCGTTACCGCCGGCTTGCCCGGTCCCGTCGATCCCGTTCGCGCCGTCGCCGATCAATGGGCGCCCGGTCAGCGACTGAACGGGTGCGTTGATCGCATCGAGCACGTTCTGCAGCGGTGTTGCGCTGGCCGCTTCGGCGACCGCGTAGGTGCTGCTAGCTTGGCTTAAGGCCAGCACGAACCGTTCCTGGTAGGCCGCGACCTGCGCGCTGATCGCTTGATAGTGCTGGCCGTGGCTGCCGAACAGCGCCGCGATCGCCGTTGACACCTCGTCGTGGGCGGCGGCCAACACCTGGGTGGTCGCCGCCGCCGCGGTGTTGGCGGTGTTGATCGCCGAGCCGATCCGCGCCGCATCGGCCGCGGCTGTGGACACTAACTGTGGGGCCACGTTGACAAACGACATCGAAATCCTCCTGACCGCGACGATGTTGAGATGCGGGCGGCCCACCGCCTGTTACCCCTGCGGTGGGTAACCGTTTATTCGGACGATCCCTGCCGTTCCACGCCTGGGCGCAGGCACAAACCGCACCAACATTGGTGGAACGTGGTGCACACTGCACCTGGGGTTCTGCCCTCATCGTGTGTCAGCAGGCGAAACCCGCGCGGACGAGAACTCTTCCGCCAAGCAGCACAAATCGCCCTACTCTTGACCACCAAACAAAACCCGTCCATGGGGCCAATGTGGCTGATGTGGCTAAACCTCGTCGAACAAACCCGCATACCACGGCGCGCCTCTCAGGCCAGTCTCAGGCGCTGCGACGACACTGGTGTCCGTGCGAATTCTTGTCGTTGACGACGATCGTGCGGTGCGCGAGTCGCTGCGCCGGTCGCTTTCCTTCAATGGCTATTCGGTCGAACTGGCCCACGACGGGGTTGAGGCGCTCGACATGATTGCCAGCGATCGCCCCGACGCGTTGGTCCTGGATGTCATGATGCCGCGGCTGGACGGCCTCGAGGTGTGCCGTCAGCTCCGCGGCACCGGCGACGACCTGCCGATTCTGGTGCTGACCGCGCGCGACTCGGTGTCCGAGCGGGTGGCCGGGCTGGACGCCGGTGCCGACGACTACCTACCAAAGCCGTTCGCCCTCGAAGAGCTGCTGGCACGGATGCGGGCGCTGCTGCGCCGCACCAAGCCCGAGGATGCCGCCGAGTCGATGGCCATGAGGTTCTCCGACCTGACGCTGGACCCGGTAACCCGCGAAGTCAACCGTGGACAGCGCCGGATCAGCCTGACCCGCACCGAATTTGCATTGCTGGAGATGCTGATCGCCAATCCGCGGCGAGTGCTGACGCGCAGCCGTATCCTGGAAGAGGTATGGGGATTCGACTTTCCCACCTCGGGCAACGCGCTGGAAGTCTACGTCGGGTATCTACGCCGCAAGACCGAGGCCGACGGCGAGCCGCGGCTGATCCACACTGTGCGCGGAGTGGGTTACGTGCTACGTGAAACACCACCCTGATGTGGTGGTTCCGCCGCCGAGACCGGGCGCCGCTGCGCGCCACCAGCTCATTATCCCTGCGGTGGCGGGTCATGCTGCTGGCGATGTCCATGGTCGCGATGGTGGTTGTGCTGATGTCGTTCGCCGTCTATGCGGTGATCTCGGCCGCGCTCTACAGCGACATCGACAACCAACTGCAGAGCCGGGCGCAACTGCTCATCGCCAGTGGCTCGCTGGCAGCTGATCCGGGTAAGGCAATCGAGGGTACCGCCTATTCGGATGTCAACGCGATGCTGGTCAACCCCGGCCAGTCCATCTACACCGCTCAACAGCCGGGCCAGACGCTGCCGGTCGGTGCTGCCGAGAAGGCGGTGATCCGTGGCGAGTTGTTCATGTCGCGGCGCACCACCGCCGACCAACGGGTGCTTGCCATCCGTCTGACCAACGGTAGTTCGCTGCTGATCTCCAAAAGTCTCAAGCCCACCGAAGCAGTCATGAACAAGCTGCGTTGGGTGCTATTGATCGTGGGTGGGATCGGGGTGGCGGTCGCCGCGGTGGCCGGGGGGATGGTCACCCGGGCCGGGCTGAGGCCGGTGGGCCGCCTCACCGAAGCGGCCGAGCGGGTGGCGCGAACCGACGACCTGCGGCCCATCCCCGTCTTCGGCAGCGACGAATTGGCCAGGCTGACAGAGGCATTCAATTTAATGCTGCGGGCGCTGGCCGAGTCACGGGAACGGCAGGCAAGGCTGGTTACCGACGCCGGACATGAATTGCGTACCCCGCTAACGTCGCTGCGCACCAATGTCGAACTCTTGATGGCCTCGATGGCCCCGGGGGCTCCGCGGCTACCCAAGCAGGAGATGGTCGACCTGCGTGCCGATGTGCTGGCTCAAATCGAGGAATTGTCCACACTGGTAGGCGATTTGGTGGACCTGTCCCGAGGCGACGCCGGAGAAGTGGTGCACGAGCCGGTCGACATGGCTGACGTCGTCGACCGCAGCCTGGAGCGGGTCAGGCGGCGGCGCAACGATATCCTTTTCGACGTCGAGGTGATTGGGTGGCAGGTTTATGGCGATACCGCTGGATTGTCGCGGATGGCGCTTAACCTGATGGACAACGCCGCGAAGTGGAGCCCGCCGGGCGGCCACGTGGGTGTCAGGCTGAGCCAGCTCGACGCGTCGCACGCTGAGCTGGTGGTTTCCGACCGCGGCCCGGGCATTCCCGTGCAGGAGCGCCGTCTGGTGTTTGAACGGTTTTACCGGTCGGCATCGGCACGGGCGTTGCCGGGTTCGGGCCTCGGGTTGGCGATCGTCAAACAGGTGGTGCTCAACCACGGCGGATTGCTGCGCATCGAAGACACCGACCCAGGCGGCCAGCCCCCTGGAACGTCGATTTACGTGCTGCTCCCCGGCCGTCGGATGCCGATTCCGCAGCTTCCCGGTGCGACGGCTGGCGCTCGGAGCACGGACATCGAGAACTCTCGGGGTTCGGCGAACGTTATCTCAGTGGAATCTCAGTCCACGCGCGCAACCTAGTTGTGCAGTTACTGTTGAAAGCCACACCCATGCCAGTCCACGCATGGCCAAGTTGGCCCGAGTAGTGGGCCTAGTACAGGAAGAGCAACCTAGCGACATGACGAATCACCCACGGTATTCGCCACCGCCGCAGCAGCCGGGAACCCCAGGTTATGCTCAGGGGCAGCAGCAAACGTACAGCCAGCAGTTCGACTGGCGTTACCCACCGTCCCCGCCCCCGCAGCCAACCCAGTACCGTCAACCCTACGAGGCGTTGGGTGGTACCCGGCCGGGTCTGATACCTGGCGTGATTCCGACCATGACGCCCCCTCCTGGGATGGTTCGCCAACGCCCTCGTGCAGGCATGTTGGCCATCGGCGCGGTGACGATAGCGGTGGTGTCCGCCGGCATCGGCGGCGCGGCCGCATCCCTGGTCGGGTTCAACCGGGCACCCGCCGGCCCCAGCGGCGGCCCAGTGGCTGCCAGCGCGGCGCCAAGCATCCCCGCAGCAAACATGCCGCCGGGGTCGGTCGAACAGGTGGCGGCCAAGGTGGTGCCCAGTGTCGTCATGTTGGAAACCGATCTGGGCCGCCAGTCGGAGGAGGGCTCCGGCATCATTCTGTCTGCCGAGGGGCTGATCTTGACCAACAACCACGTGATCGCGGCGGCCGCCAAGCCTCCCCTGGGCAGTCCGCCGCCGAAAACGACGGTAACCTTCTCTGACGGGCGGACCGCACCCTTCACGGTGGTGGGGGCTGACCCCACCAGTGATATCGCCGTCGTCCGTGTTCAGGGCGTCTCCGGGCTCACCCCGATCTCCCTGGGTTCCTCCTCGGACCTGAGGGTCGGTCAGCCGGTGCTGGCGATCGGGTCGCCGCTCGGTTTGGAGGGCACCGTGACCACGGGGATCGTCAGCGCTCTCAACCGTCCAGTGTCGACGACCGGCGAGGCCGGCAACCAGAACACCGTGCTGGACGCCATTCAGACCGACGCCGCGATCAACCCCGGTAACTCCGGGGGCGCGCTGGTGAACATGAACGCTCAACTCGTCGGAGTCAACTCGGCCATTGCCACGCTGGGCGCGGACTCAGCCGATGCGCAGAGCGGCTCGATCGGTCTCGGTTTTGCGATTCCAGTCGACCAGGCCAAGCGCATCGCCGACGAGTTGATCAGCACCGGCAAGGCGTCACATGCCTCCCTGGGTGTGCAGGTGACCAATGACAAAGACACCCTGGGCGCCAAGATCGTCGAAGTAGTGGCCGGTGGTGCTGCCGCGAACGCTGGAGTGCCGAAGGGCGTCGTTGTCACCAAGGTCGACGACCGCCCGATCAACAGCGCGGACGCGTTGGTTGCCGCCGTGCGGTCCAAAGCGCCGGGCGCCACGGTGGCGCTAACCTTTCAGGATCCCTCGGGCGGTAGCCGCACAGTGCAAGTCACCCTCGGCAAGGCGGAGCAGTGATGAAGGTCGCCGCGCAGTGTTCAAAGCTCGGATATACGGTGGCACCCATGGAACAGCGTGCGGAGTTGGTGGTTGGCCGGGCACTTGTCGTCGTCGTTGACGATCGCACGGCGCACGGCGATGAAGACCACAGCGGGCCGCTTGTCACCGAGCTGCTCACCGAGGCCGGGTTTGTTGTCGACGGCGTGGTGGCGGTGTCGGCCGACGAGGTCGAGATCCGAAATGCGCTGAACACAGCGGTGATCGGCGGGGTGGACCTGGTGGTGTCGGTCGGCGGGACCGGGGTGACGCCTCGCGATGTCACCCCGGAAGCCACCCGCGACATTCTGGACCGCGAGATCCTCGGTATCGCCGAGGCCATCCGCGCGTCCGGGCTGTCCGCGGGAATCGTCGACGCCGGGTTGTCGCGCGGCCTGGCGGGTGTCTCCGGCAGCACGCTGGTGGTCAACCTCGCGGGTTCGCGTTATGCGGTGCGCGATGGAATGGCGACGCTGAATCCGCTAGCGGCACAGATCATCGGGCAGTTGTCGAGCTTGGAGATCTGAATCCGGATCGAGTGTCGGGCTATTGCGATTCTGTGCTCGCGCGAGGCCCGTCGGTTGGCGATGGTGTCCCACGGCCGCCGTGCCTCCCCGGCGAGTCCCCGTTCGTTTGCGCGAGCAGATCGCGGATTTCGGTGAGCAGCACGACTTGGGTGTCGCCCGGCTGCTCGACCTCCCCCTTCTTGCGTAGTGTGTTGTAGGGCAGCACGACTAGGAAGTACACCGCGAACGCGATCAGGAAAAAGTTGATCGCTGCCGACAACAAGACGTTCAAGTCAATGGTCTGACCACCGCCGATACCGATCCGCAAGATGCCGACGTCGGACTGTGCGTTGACGCCGATCCGGTTGATCAGCGGCGTAATGATGCTGTCGGTGAACTTGGTGACCAACGCCGTGAACGCTGTGCCGATTACCACCGCGACAGCCAGGTCGACGATATTACCCCGCGCGAGAAACTCCTTGAATCCTTTGAGCATGCGATGTCCTTTCTGCAGTCGGCGGCCGGCAGTCCGCGAGTGGAACACCTAGAAAAACTAGACCAGGTGGTGTCAATGGCCACGACGCTGGGATCGCCGTTGCCATGGGGAGCTGACGCTGCCGGGATCCGGTGCTGTTGTTTGTTGACGGGATGCCCTTGACTTCGCTGACCGTGGTGTGCGCGTAACCGGCCGGTCGGGAACGCGGCGACGGATGGCGCGGTGGCCAGGACAGTGATCGAGATGACATCACGCCAACAACGCCTTCAGCTGTGAGCGATCCGGGCTAGACTACCGCCGAAATATCCAACAAAGGACCTACATGAACCGGCAACCTATCGTTCAGCTGAGTAACTTGAGCTGGACATTCCGAGAAGGCGAAACCCGACGACAAGTCCTAGACCACATCACCTTCGATTTCGAGCCCGGTGAGTTTGTCGCGCTGCTGGGGCAAAGTGGAAGTGGTAAAAGCACTTTGCTGAACCTCATCAGTGGCATAGAAAAGCCCACCACAGGTGACGTCACAATTAATGGGTTCGCTATCACTCAGAAAACCGAGCGAGACCGGACGTTGTTCCGGCGCGATCAGATTGGCATCGTCTTTCAATTTTTCAACCTGATTCCCACTCTTACCGTGTTGGAAAATATTACGCTGCCTCAGGAACTGGCCGGAGTTTCTCAGAGGAAAGCGGCCGTGGTCGCTCGTGACCTTCTCGAAAAAGTGGGCATGGCCGACCGTGAACGCACCTTTCCCGATAAACTCTCCGGCGGAGAACAACAACGGGTCGCTATTTCCAGAGCGTTGGCGCATAATCCCATGCTGGTGTTAGCCGATGAGCCGACCGGCAACCTGGACTCCGATACCGGGGATAAAGTCTTGGATGTTCTGCTTGATCTCACCCGCCAAGCAGGTAAAACCTTAATCATGGCTACGCATAGCCCGTCGATGACGCAGCATGCCGACCGGGTAGTCAACTTACAGGGCGGCAGGTTGATACCTGCCGTGAACCGAGAAAATCAAACCGACCAGCCGGCCAGCACGATCCTATTGCCCACGTCATATGAATGACCAAGCTCCCGTTGCTTATGCACCACTATGGCGCACGGCGTGGCGTCGGCTGCGTCAGCGGCCGTTTCAATATATTCTGCTGGTCCTGGGAATTGCGCTAGGCGTTGCCATGATCGTGGCTATCGATGTATCCAGTAATTCGGCGCAACGTGCCTTCGATCTCTCTGCCGCGGCCATCACCGGAAAATCTACTCACCGGCTGGTCAGTGGCCCCGCCGGGGTGGACCAACAGCTTTATGTCGATCTGCGCCGACACGGGTACGATTTTTCCGCTCCGGTAATCGAAGGCTATGTGTTGGCCCGCGGACTGGGAAACCGAGCTATGCAGTTCATGGGCACCGACCCATTTGCGGAGTCAGCTTTTCGCTCGCCTTTATGGTCCAACCAAAATATCGCCGAGTTGGGTGGCTTTTTGACTCGACCCAACGGTGTCGTGTTAAGCCGACAAGTGGCACAGAAGTATGGCTTGGCTGTGGGCGATCGCATTGCTCTGCAAGTGAAAGGTGCGCCTACCACAGTAACCCTGGTGGGATTGCTGACACCTGCAGATGAAGTTAGCAATCAAAAATTGTCCGACCTTATCATTGCTGATATTTCCACGGCCCAAGAGTTGTTCCATATGCCCGGAAGACTGAGCCACATCGATTTGATCATCAAAGATGAGGCCACTGCAACACGCATCCAACAAAGACTGCCGGCCGGTGTGCGTATGGAAACGTCGGATACCCAACGGGACACCGTCAAACAGATGACGGACGCTTTTACGGTCAATTTAACCGCTCTCAGTTTGATTGCCTTGTTGGTGGGTATCTTTTTAATCTACAATACCGTGACATTTAATGTCGTGCAACGGCGACCGTTTTTCGCCATATTGCGCTGTTTGGGTGTAACCCGAGAGCAGTTATTTTGGCTGATAATGACGGAATCCCTCGTTGCCGGGCTGATTGGTACGGGCTTGGGCCTCTTGATTGGAATTTGGCTCGGCGAAGGCTTGATCGGCCTGGTGACTCAAACCATCAATGATTTCTATTTTGTCATCAATGTTCGCAATGTGTCCGTCTCCGCCGAAAGCTTGTTGAAGGGGCTGATCATCGGCATCTTTGCCGCCATGTTAGCCACACTGCCACCGGCTATAGAAGCGATGCGCACCGTCCCTGCCAGCACATTGCGGCGCTCCTCCCTGGAAAGCAAGATAACCAAGCTCATGCCGTGGTTGTGGGTGGCGTGGTTTGGTTTGGGTAGCTTTGGTGTATTGATGCTGTGGTTGCCGGGCAACAACCTGGTTGTGGCCTTTGTCGGTCTCTTTAGTGTGCTGATTGCCCTGGCGCTTATTGCCCCGCCGCTGACCCGGTTTGTAATGTTGCGCTTAGCTCCTGGCTTAGGACGGCTGCTCGGTCCAATAGGTCGAATGGCGCCACGCAATATTGTGCGCTCGTTGAGTCGCACCTCTATCGCCATCGCCGCCCTGATGATGGCCGTGTCCTTGATGGTAGGCGTCTCCATATCGGTGGGGTCGTTTCGACAGACGCTGGCCAATTGGCTAGAGGTGACTTTGAAGTCGGATGTCTATGTGTCTCCGCCGACCTTAACATCCGGTCGCCCCAGCGGTAATCTGCCTGTGGATGCCGTCCGGAATATAAGCAAATGGCCAGGAGTGCGTGACGCAGTTATGGCTCGGTATAGTTCCGTTTTTGCCCCGGACTGGGGGCGTGAGGTGGAACTAATGGCGGTGTCGGGTGATATTTCCGACGGCAAGCGACCATATAGGTGGATCGACGGCAATAAAGACACGCTCTGGCCACGTTTCTTGGCGGGGAAAGGGGTGATGCTATCGGAGCCAATGGTATCGCGACAACACTTGCAGATGCCGCCAAGGCCGATCACGCTAATGACGGATTCGGGGCCACAAACGTTCCCCGTTCTGGCGGTTTTCTCTGACTACACCTCAGATCAAGGTGTGATTTTGATGGATCGCGCCAGTTATCGGGCCCATTGGCAGGATGATGACGTGACGACCATGTTTCTTTTTTTGGCATCGGGTGCGAATAGCGGTGCCTTGATAGATCAACTACAAGCCGCGTTCGCGGGTCGGGAAGACATTGTTATTCAATCGACTCATAGTGTCCGCGAAGCATCAATGTTCATATTTGATCGTAGTTTTACCATTACCATCGCGTTGCAACTGGTGGCCACGGTGGTGGCTTTTATTGGCGTACTGAGCGCGCTGATGAGTTTGGAATTGGACCGGGCTCATGAGTTGGGTGTTTTTCGCGCCATTGGCATGACTACCCGCCAATTATGGAAGCTGATGTTCATTGAGACCGGCCTAATGGGCGGGATGGCCGGCTTGATGGCCTTGCCAACTGGTTGTATTCTAGCGTGGATTCTTGTCCGCATTATCAATGTCCGCTCATTCGGCTGGACCTTGCAGATGCACTTTGAGTCGGCGCATTTTCTTCGAGCCCTGTTGGTAGCGGTGGTGGCCGCCCTGGCGGCGGGTATGTACCCCGCTTGGCGTTTGGGACGGATGACGATTCGCACGGCGATTCGTGAGGAATGACGGTACATGAGAAAAGCAGGATTGACCGGTGTTGTACTGGTTCTGACGCTGACGCTGGTGGCTTTCTGGTGGTGGCAACGTCCGCGAACGAATGCTGTGGCTGCTGACTCTTTAGTTGGCGTTTTGGTCGATGAGAATAACGCCGGATATTCCTTGGCCACAGTGCCGGGAGCCGTTCGGTTTCCCCGGGATTTGGGTCCTCATTACGATTACCAGACGGAATGGTGGTATTACACCGGTAATCTGGAAACTGCTGACGGTCGGCTTTTCGGCTACCAGCTTACTTTTTTCCGCAGGGCTCTCGCACCACCCGGCGAGGGGGTCGCCATAGCGGATGCTTCTTCATGGCGCACGACCCAGGTCTATATGGCCCACTTCGCGATAAGTGATATTTCGAACAGGGGCTTTTATCCGGCTGAGAAATTCAGTCGGCAGGCGTTGGGTTTGGCTGGTGCTAGCTCGGAGCCGTATGCGGTGTGGCTAGACGATTGGTATGCGCGTGAATCCAACAACAATTCGGTGCAATTGTTTGCTCGAACTCAGAACACGGTGTTGGATTTGACATTGACGCAAACGCTGCCGCCTATCTTGCAAGGAAATGCTGGGTTAAGTGTGAAAGGCGCGCAACCGGGAAACGCGTCCAACTACTACTCGTTAGTTCGTCAAGAATCGCGGGGCACTGTCAGTGTTAATGGCGACACATTCATGGTTAGTGGTTTGAGCTGGAAAGATCATGAGTACATGACCAGTGCGCTGGCCCCTGAAGATGTGGGTTGGGATTGGTTCGGGCTCCAATTTTACAATGGCACCGCTTTGATGCTTTTTCAGATTCGACAGGCGGATGGGAGTGTGACCCGATTTTCCAGCGGTACCTTTGTTGCCGGGGATGGTGGCGTGATCCCTCTCGAGTCGTCCGATTTCCGCATCAAGACGACTGATCGTTGGACCAGTGACCAGAGTGGCGCCACCTATCCGATTGCATGGGAAATCGAAATTGAACGGATAGGTTTGACGCTGCGCGGGGCCGCATTAATGGCTAATCAAGAACTGCGGTTATCGAGGACTTACTGGGAAGGGGCGGTTGCCCTTGAGGGTCGTTATCAAGGAATGCCGATCAGTGGTCGGGGATACGTTGAAATGACCGGCTATGTACAACGGCTGTCTTGAAGTCGGGTAATTGCCGGTGATTCTTGGTTTAGAGGCTCTCGAATGGTCGTCGGGCAGTTGTGATATCGCTGCAAACCCTAGAGTACTTATTCGTCGTTGTGTCAACAGGTAGTTGCTGGGGTGTGTCGCTAGTCGCACGCAGATATCGCGTGGTCGATCAATGTCGCAAGGGCTCGGCGAGGTTGGCGGTCAGGCAAATAGGGGAGCTCCTCTCGCGCCTGTGCGGCATAGGCGGCTACCACATTCTTGGCCTTTCCTATGCCCGGTGAGCAACGCAGCAGTGTGAGGGCTTCGGCGACGTGGTCGTCGTGGATCGGTCCGGCCAGCAACTCACGCAGCCGGCTTGTGTCGGGTGTCTGCTCACGCAGCGCGTAGAGCATCGGCAGCGTGTGGACAGCTTGGCCAAGGTCGGCGCCCGATAGCGTAGCGGAGTCACCGGAGATGGCGATGATGTCGCGCGAGATCTCAAACGCAGCACCGATCATGCGCCCCAAGCGCGCTACGCGGCGGATCTGCTCTTCGGCGGCGCCGGAGAGTGCCGCTCCGAGCTGTCCGGATGCTGCGATGAGAGAGCCGGTCTTCTCGTGCACGACTCGGAGGTAATGCTCGATCGTGTCGATATGCGAGGCGGGGCCCCGGGTCGCGCGCATCTGCCCGGTGATCAGCTCGGCGAACGCCTCGGCGACGACCGCGAAGGCCTCGGGGTCCAGCCGCGAGGCTAGCTGTGAGGCCGTCGCGAATCGGTAGTCACCGGCGAGGATTGCGAAGTTGTTGGTCCAGCGTGTGTTGTCGCTAGGTGTCTTGCGGCTCATGTCGGACTCATCCACGACTCTGTCGTGACAAAGCGTCCCCAGGTGCATCAACTCGATGGCTGCCCCCGCGACCGTGACCTCCCATCCGTCGGGGTCGGAGCCCAGTTGCGCCGCAAGCACCGTGAAAAGCGGTCTAAACGGGGTGCCGCCGGCGTCGACAAGGTGCGCCACCGTGTCGCGCATAACCTCGTCGGCCTGGGAGAGTTCGCTATTGATCAGCTCTGTAATCCGGGCAATCCCGTCGTGGACGTTGGCGGTGAATTGCGGGTCACCCAGGCTGACTGCCGGGATCATGCTCGTGGCCGTAGGCATGCGCACAACATTGACACGTGTACAAGATAAGGTATGGCGTGTTCAGTGCAGGGTCAGCGTCACCGTCTGACCCAGCGCCGCACCGGCTACCGTATTGGCCAGCCGGGCTGGCAGCGCCACCAAAACGACCCGGTCACTATCAGCCGCCTGGGCCTTCTGCTGGGCCGAGACCAGGACCACGATGGCGTCGGTGGCCAAGAGCCGTAGAGCTGCCGGCGAATCGGTTACCGGCGCGGCCAGCACGTCGACCACATCCCCGACCCGAACAAGGTCGACCAAAGCGCTGTCAGCCAGATGCAGCGGCACGATGCGGGCGTCCGGGCCGGCAGTCGACTCGGCCAACCGGCTGCCCAGTAAACGCACGTCGGTGAGCACCTCGCCACGGCGTGTCGGGCTGGCCAGCGTCGAACCCACCACTGCGTCCAGGTCAGCTTGCGACCCGTCGGGAAGCGTGGTGGCCGAACGTTTTTCCAGCCTGACATCACCGGGAGTCAATGCGGTACCGGGGCGCAGATCGTGCGCGGCCACCACCACCTCGGAGCGATCATCCTCTGGATTGGACCGCAGCGCCGCAACGCCGGCCAGCATGACCAGCCCGGCCGCGGCGAAGCGCCGGGCCCGCACGGTCCGGGTCCAGTCCGGGCGCAAAAACGCCGATATCCGGCTGACCAGGCTCGGATTCAGGGAGGATTCCGCCACACCGCAAACGGTAGGCGCAGCGCCGTGCTAGGCAGCGCCGGTCAGAAATCCCCTTGTGGATAACCTCTCAACTCAGACGGCCGCGGCGGCGGTTGTGGAGCTGGTTGACTTCTCGGTTGACCCCGAAGCCTTGCTTTCACTCGAGCCAGAACTCCCCGAACTCCCCGAACTCTTCGTCGACTCGCTGGTCGAGGATCCGTTGGTCTGGCTCTTGGACTTCTTGCCCGACTCGCGGCTGTCGGTGCGGTAGAAGCCGGTGCCTTTGAACACCACGCCGACCGCATTGAACAGCTTGCGCAGCCGGCCAGAACACCGCTCGCACGTGGTCAGCGCATCGTCGGTGAAGGCCTGCACAACATCGAAGCGGTTGGCGCACTGGGTGCACTCGTAGCTGTAGGTTGGCACAAGAACCTCCGGAAATGTCACTCGGCGTTAGCACTCTACCGTCTCAAGTGCTAGAACCGCTAGGTGAGTTCCGTCATTCCCCGCACGGCAGCGCGATCAGCCCGCGCTCCGGTGTGAGCGCATGAGTCATGGGTACGTCGTGCGGCTCCGACGGCAACACGTCGACCAGTTCGACAGTGCGCACCACCGCGACTAGACGAGCGTGCGGGTCGCGGCACCGCAGCGAGCGATCGTAGAAGCCGCGACCTCGGCCCAGTCGCACGCCCTGGCGGTCGACAGCCAGCGCCGGCACCAGCACCAAGCTGGCCTGCGCCAGCGCGGCTTCCGGCAGCCAAGGTTCGGGTGGTTCGAGCAGTCCCCAGCGTGCGCGCGCGAGTCCGCCGGCACGGTACTCGCCCCACCGCAACGGCAACGGGAGGTCACCGCCGGCGGTGCGCGCCACCGGCAACAGCACTCGCCCCGCGCGGCGCAGCAACACATCCAACATCTCGATTGACCCCGGCTCGCCGCCTACCGGCACATACGCGCAGACGGTGCTGTCGCTGGTGACCATGCGCTCCAGGTGTCCACGCAACATCCGGGCCTCGGCGGCGCGCACGTCGTCGGCAACGCGGCGTCGGGCCGCCAGGAGCTGGTCGCGCAACGCCGACTTGCTCGCCATCGCCATGTCCTCAACGATGACACAGCCCCGGCCGTCCCGCGCGAGCGCCGGGACAGCGCCAACGAAGAGGCGGGCAATCAGCACGCTGCGGGTTATCGTGTGAACGATGTCACGCCCAGAAGTACTAACGCCGTTCACGGCAATCGTCCCGGCAGCCGGCCTGGGTACGCGCTTTCTGCCGGCCACCAAGACGGTGCCCAAGGAGCTGCTGCCCGTCGTCGACACTCCCGGTATCGAGCTGGTGGCCGCCGAGGCGGCCGCGGCCGGTGCCGAACGGCTGGTGATCGTCACCTCCGAGGGTAAGGACGGGGTGGTCGCGCATTTCGTGGAAGACCTGGTGCTGGAGGGCACGCTCGAGGCCCGAGGCAAGATCGCCATGCTGGCCAAGGTGCGTCGCGCCCCGGCACTGATCAAGGTCGAATCCGTGGTGCAGGCCGAGCCGCTGGGACTGGGACACGCCATCGGCTGTGTGGAGCCGACGCTGTCGCCCGACGAAGACGCTGTCGCGGTGCTGCTGCCTGACGACCTGGTGCTGCCGACCGGCGTCCTGGAGACGATGTCGAAGGTGCGAGCCAGCAGGGGCGGCACCGTGCTGTGTGCTATCGAGGTGGCGCGCGAGGAGATCAGTGCCTACGGGGTTTTCGATGTCGAGCCGGTCCCCGATGGTGACTACACCGACGATCCCAACGTGCTGAAGGTCAGGGGCATGGTCGAAAAGCCCAAGGCCGAAACGGCGCCGTCGAGGTATGCGGCGGCCGGCCGCTACGTTCTAGACCGTGCCATCTTCGATGCGTTACGCCGCATCGACCAGGGTGCAGGCGGTGAAGTGCAGCTCACCGATGCGATCGCGCTGCTGATTGCCGAGGGCCATCCCGTCCATGTCGTCGTCCACCAAGGGTCCCGACACGACCTGGGAAATCCGGGCGGGTACCTCAAGGCTGCGGTTGACTTTGCATTGGATCGTGACGACTACGGCCCGGACTTGCGGCGATGGTTGGTGGCGCGACTGGGTCTGACAGAGCAGTAGCCTGGCGACGATACGGCACGGACGGTTCCGGGGTGGGGGATGCCCGGCCCCATGGCTCGACGGAAAGGCGGGCGCTGTGCGTTCTGTGGAGGAGCAGCAGGCTCGGATATCGGCCGCTGCGGTAGCCCCGAGGCCGATACGCGTTGCGATCGCCGAGGCGCAGGGATTGATGTGCGCCGAAGAAGTGGTCACCGAACGTCCAATGCCCGGTTTTGATCAGGCCGCCATCGACGGCTACGCGGTGCGCAGTGTCGATGTGGCCGGTGTCGGTGATACCGGTGGTGTCCAAGTCTTTGCCGACCACGGCGATCTTGACGGTCGCGACGTGCTGACCCTACCGGTGATGGGAACCATCGAAGCCGGAGCGCGCACCCTGAGCAGGTTGCAGCCTCGCCAAGCGGTCCGGGTGCAGACCGGCGCGCCGCTTCCCACCCTGGCCGATGCGGTCCTGCCGTTGCGGTGGACCGATGGCGGAATGTCTCGGGTGCGGGTGCTGCGCGGGGCGCCGTCGGGCGCCTACGTGCGGCGTGCGGGCGACGACGTGCAGCCCGGTGATGTGGCGGTGCGCGCGGGGACGATCATCGGCGCAGCCCAGGTGGGGTTGCTGGCGGCGGTCGGCCGTGAACGGGTGCTGGTGCACCCTCGTCCGCGGCTGTCGGTGATGGCCGTCGGGGGCGAGTTGGTCGACATCTCGCGGACCCCGGGCAACGGGCAGGTTTATGACGTCAACTCCTATGCCTTGGCTGCGGCGGGCCGGGATGCCTGTGCGGAGGTGAACCGGGTTGGCATCGTCAGCAACGACCCTACGGAACTTGGCGAAATCGTCGAGGGCCAGCTCAATCGGGCTGAGGTCGTGGTGATCGCCGGCGGGGTGGGCGGTGCGGCGGCAGAAGCGGTCAGGTCGGTGCTTTCCGAGCTCGGTGAGATGGAGGTCGTGCGGGTCGCCATGCATCCGGGATCCGTGCAGGGCTTCGGACAGCTCGGCCGTGATGGTGTACCGACCTTTCTGCTGCCGGCCAACCCGGTCAGCGCCCTGGTGGTCTTCGAGGTGATGGTTCGGCCGCTGATCCGGCTGTCGCTGGGTAAACGGCATCCGATGCGACGGATCGTGTCGGCGCGCACGCTGTCGCCGATCACGTCGGTGGCCGGGCGCAAGGGCTACCTGCGTGGCCAGTTGATGCGTGATCAGGACAGCGGCGAGTACCTGGTGCAGGCGCTGGGCGGCGCTCCGGGGGCGTCATCGCACCTGCTCGCGACGCTTGCCGAAGCGAACTGTCTGGTTGTGGTTCCCACCGGGGCCGAGCAGATTCGCACGGGTGAGATCGTGGATGTCGCCTTCCTGGCTCAGCACGGCTGAGCCGAACCACGGCGACTCTGGTGAACTTATGGCGCTCGAATCCCCGGCATCCGGGATGGCCGATGGCCGTCGGGCCGCTGCGGGTCTCGGCAGGCGTGATTCGGCTGCGGCCGGTGCGGATGCGTGACGGCGTGCATTGGAGCCGGATCCGGTTGGCCGACCGTGCACATCTTGAGCCGTGGGAGCCCAGCGCGGACGGCGAGTGGACCGTCCGGCACACGGTTGCTGCCTGGCCGGCGGTGTGTTCGGGTCTGCGTTCGGAGGCTCGCAACGGCCGCATGCTGCCGTACGTGATCGAGCTGGATGGGCAGTTCTGCGGCCAGTTGACCATCGGCAATGTCACCCACGGGGCCTTGCGGTCGGCCTGGATCGGCTATTGGGTACCAAGCGCGGCCACTGGCGGAGGGGTGGCCACCGGAGCGTTGGCGTTGGGTCTCGACCACTGCTTCGGTCCGGTCATGCTGCATCGAGTCGAGGCCACCGTGCGCCCGGAGAATGCGGCCAGTCGCGCCGTGCTGGCAAAGGTTGGCTTCCGCGAGGAGGGGCTGTTGCGCCGTTACCTTGAGGTTGACCGGGCATGGCGAGACCATCTGTTGATGGCGATCACCGTCGAAGAGGTTTACGGGTCGGTGGCCTCGACGCTGGTCCGTGCCGGGCATGCCAGCTGGCCCTAACGCGGAATCGCAACCAAACTGTGACTGGCGCGACACGTGTGGCGTGTGGTGCTTGTGAGAGATGAATTACAGGTGTGTAATTGCCCTGGGCGCTTTGACCCGGCCGCGCTGGCCAACGATGGGGCCTCGCGGGGATCGGAACCGAAGAGAGCAGGTCATCATGCCAAGCATCCCGCAGTCGTTGTTGTGGATATCGCTCGTGGTGCTCTGGCTGTTCGTGCTGGTTCCCATGCTGATCAGCAAACGTGATGCCGTTCGGCGCACCAGCGATGTGGCTTTGGCGACTCGGGTACTCAACGGTGGCGCTGGTGCGCGCCTGCTCAAGCGAGGTGGTCCCGCCGCGGGACATCGCTGGGGGTACCTCCCGCCCGAAGGGCAGGGGGACGACCCGGACTGGAAGCCGGAGGAAGACTGGCGCGACGACCCGGTCGAGGACGGGTTCGCCGACGTCGAGCATGACATCGACGAGGACCAGGAGGCCGACGATGCGCGCCGTCGGGGTGCGGTTGTCATGAAGGTTGCCGCTCCGCAGACCGCAGGTGCCGACGAGCCGGACTACTTAGACGTCGATGTGGTCGAAGAAGACTCGGAGGCGCTTCCGGTGGGGGCTGGCGCTGCGGTCGGCGAGTCCGCCGACGAGGCCGATGCCGAAGCTGCTGACGGAGTTGCGGGCCACGCCGACCCGGAGGCCGACCCGGTCGAATACGAATACGAATACGAATACGTCGAGGACACCTGCGGTTTGGAGCTCGAGGAGGACGACCAGGAAGCGCCACCGACCGTCGCATCCGGCACGTCACGGCGGCGCCGATTCGACACCAAGACCGCCGCCGCGGTCAGCGCCCGCAAGTACACCTTCCGCAAACGTGCGTTGATCGTGATGGCGGTGATCCTGGTTGGCTCTGCCGCCGCGGCCTTCGAGCTGACCCCGGTCGCGTGGTGGATCTGTGGTAGCGCCACCGGTGTGACGGTGCTCTACCTGGCATATTTGCGTCGGCAAACCCGCATCGAGGAGAAGGTGCGTCGGCGGCGGATGCAGCGGATCGCGCGGGCGCGGCTCGGTGTAGAGAACACCCGTGACCGCGAGTACGATGTGGTGCCGTCGCGGCTGCGCCGTCCGGGCGCGGTGGTCCTGGAGATCGACGACGAGGACCCGATCTTCACGCACCTGGAGAGCGCGGCCCCGATACGGAACTACGGCTGGCCCAGGGACCTGCCCCGGGCGGTGGGTCAGTAGGGCGCGCAGTTCGGCCATCGGCGCCGCTGCTGGTAGCCTGCTACCGATCAGGGGCTATGGCGCAGTTGGTAGCGCGACTCGTTCGCATCGAGTAGGTCAGGGGTTCGAATCCCCTTAGCTCCACCATCTAATCAGTAGCCATCGGCAGCCTCGTTGGCTGTGCCGCCGCGGACGTGGTTGAGACGGCGAGCACAGCCCTCGGGGCAATCCTGGCAGGTCGCAATGCGGTGGTGCCGCCACGGTGTCCACGTCGAGGCGCCGGCCTTGTGGTACCGGTAAAGTGCTGTGGCGACCGCGATCTGGCGCGAAGCCTGATGAAGATCGAATATTCGGCTGAATATTCGCTAAGACATGTGTGGCGGCGTCCGATCCTGTCACAACCTGCCCCTAGGGTCGGTGCATGAGCACGAAATACTACCTGCAGAAGGTCCCTGTCGAAGCCGTCCAGCCGGGCTTTTCGCTGGCCATTCCACACGATGGCGACTATCGCCTTTTCCAGGTCGACTGCACGCAAATGTGCCAGCGAAGTGGCCAGCCGGTGATGATCAGACTCATGTCGGAGTCCGTCGATGGTGGCCAGCCGTGGGTCTTGGAATATGAAGCGGGCACGGCGGTAATCCGGCTTCTCGGTGTTTGCCAGGCCGCTTCGTAGGGTGGCGTGTGCTCGCTAACCGGGCTTGGCGGCGGCTACAAACGGCAACGCGCGTTGTGTCTACTGCTCGACGTCCACTAGCCCGGCCGACCGAGACAGGTTGACGAAGGCATTCCGGTCAAACATCGTGAGTCCGATGTTGCCGGCGGCGGCGTTCGGCGCGTAGCGCATCGGCGGGCATTGGCCGGCATAGCTGGTGTGGATCGTGATCCGCCCGGCTGGCCGCAGCACTCGCACCTTCTCGCGGGCGATCCGGAACGGTTCCGGCATCAGCTACAGCGCGCCGAAACAACAAACAGCATCGAATGTTTCGTCGCCGAATGGCACCATGCGGGCGTGGCCGCGGATATGACACGTCCGTGGCCCACGGTTGTCCAGGGCGGTGCTGGTCAGCGTCGGCGCAGAGATGTCGAACCCGACCGCAAGACCCCCGTCCGGTGGATGTCCGGACAGCGGCTCAGTGAAATTACCTGGCCCACAACCGATATCGAGCACTCTGTGGGCGCGGCCGAGGTGCAGAGACACCGCGGCGCGGTGCCGCTCGGTTCGGGTGGTGATGCGGCTGGCAAGGTGGAAGGAGGCCGGACGCCACAACCGTTCGTACAACCGTAAGCTGGGCTTGGCGCCGGGCCGGATTGGACGGGATAGCCGAATTGACCGGCGCACGAGTCGAAGATCTTGCGGGGATGGACGTCTTTCAGGGATGTCCGGCCGAGGGTCTGGTGTCATTGGCGGCGAGCGTTCAGCCGTTGCGGGCCGCTGCCGGCCAGGTGCTGCTGCGGCAGGGCGAGCCGGCGGTTTCGTTTCTGCTTATCTCGTCGGGTAGCGCAGAAGTCAGCCATGTTGGCGACGATGGTGTTGCGATCATCGCTCGGGCGCTGCCGGGCATGATCGTCGGCGAAATCGCGCTGCTGCGCGATAGCCCGCGCAGCGCGACGGTCACCACCATCGAGCCGCTGACCGGCTGGACGGGTGGCCGCGGCGCTTTCGCCACAATGGTGCACATCCCCGGGGTCGGTGAGCGATTGCTGCGCACCGCCAGGCAGCGTCTCGCCGCCTTCGTCTCCCCGATTCCGGTACGGCTTGCCGACGGGACTCAACTGATGCTACGCCCCGTGCTGCCCGGTGACCGCGAGCGGACCGTGCACGGACACATCCAGTTCTCCGGCGAGACGCTGTATCGACGGTTCATGTCGGCTCGTGTTCCCAGTCCGGCGTTGATGCACTACCTGTCGGAAGTCGACTACGTCGACCACTTCGTCTGGGTGGTGACCGACGGAAGCGACCCCGTAGCCGACGCGCGTTTTGTGCGGGATGAAACCGATCCGACGGTCGCCGAGATCGCGTTCACGGTTGCCGACGCGTATCAGGGCAGGGGGATTGGAAGCTTTCTCATCGGTGCGTTGTCCGTGGCCGCCCGGGTCGACGGCGTCGAAAGGTTTGCCGCGCGCATGCTTTCCGACAATGTGCCGATGCGAACGATCATGGACCGCTACGGGGCGGTGTGGCAGCGCGAGGACGTCGGAGTCATCACCACCATGATCGATGTGCCGGGTCCGGGTGAGCTGAGCTTGGGGCGCGAGATGGTCGACCAGATCAACCGGGTAGCCCGGCAAGTGATCGAGGCCGTCGGCTGATCACCGACCCCGGGTCGGTGCGTCCGCCGCTGGCACCGCAGTTCGCCGCTGATCTGCTAGTCAAAACGGTGTCGACGTTGCGCAGCTCAGGGGCTGCGTTGGGTAGATTGACCACGATGCGCAAGGCGGTACTGGCAGTCGGATCGGTGTGCTGGCTTGTCGGCTGCTCATCAGGGGCCAGCTCCACCACCGCCTCGACCGGCGACATCGCCAAGGTGGCCGAAGTGAAGTCGGGCTTTGGACCTGAATACACCGTCACCGATGTCACTCCCAGGGCCATCGATCCCGGGTTCTTTTCCGCCCGCAAACTGCCCGACGGGCTGAGTTTCGATCCGGCGAACTGTGCGCAAGTGGCGGCCGGGCCCCAGCTGCCGACCGGGTTGCAGGGCAACATGGCCGCCGTCTCCGCCGAGGGCAACGGCAACCGGTTCGTCGTCATCGCGGTGGAGACGTCCCAGCCGCTGCCGGCCCCCAGCCCCGGGAAAGACTGCAGCAAGGTGACTTTTTCCGGGACGCAGCTGCGGGGCGGCATCGAGGTGGTCGATGTACCGCACATCGACGGGACACAGACGCTGGGCGTGCATCGCGTGTTGCAGGCGGTCGTCGGCGGGTCAGCGCGCACCGGCGAGCTCTATGACTATTCCGCTCGGTTCGGGGACTACCAGGTGATTGTCATCGCCAATCCACTGGTAATCCCTGGACGGCCGGTTGCGCGGGTCGATACGCAACGCGCCCGCGATCTGCTCGTACAGGCGGTGGCCGCGGTCCGGGGTTGACCGAGTTAGCGGACGTCGCGCGGCCGGAACTGGATGCTCACGCGCGGACCCGTCGGCGCCGATGTCTTGGGCACCGCATGCTCGAAGGTGCGTTGACACGATCCGCCCATCACCAATAGATCGCCATGCGCCAACGGCAGTCGCAACGATGGACCGCGGCCACGCGGCCGCAGCGCGAAGACGCGGGTGGCGCCGAGGCTGACGATCGCCACCATAGTGTCCTCAGTGCTGCCGCGACCAATGGTGTCGCCATGCCAGGCGACGCTGTCAGAGCCGTCGCGGTAGTAGCACAGCCCGGCGGTGGTGAAGGGCTCACCCAGTTCGCCGCCGTAGATGTCGTTGAGCCGCCGGCGCATCCGCGCCAGCTGCGGATGCGGCGGATCTTCGATGGTCAGGTCGTGAAAACTCACCAGCCGCGGCACATCGACCACCCGGTCGTACATCTGACGGCGCTCGGCTCGCCACGGCACCGTCGACAACAACGCGTCCAGCAGTTCTTCGCCGCCGGTCAGCCAGCCCGAACGGATGTCGATAAAGGCTCCGTCGCCGAGCTGTCTTCGCTCGTTGTGCTCGAAGAGCGCGCCTTGAACCGCGATCGCCACGCCGCCAAGCTTATCGCACATTCGTTCGATGGCGCCGCCCCGGCTACGGTTTGACCTGTGGGTGTCGAATTGGGGTCAAATTCCGAGGTCGGCGCGCTAAGAGTGGTCATCCTGCACCGCCCGGGGGCCGAACTGCGCCGGCTCACACCGCGCAACACCGACCAGCTGCTGTTCGACGGCCTGCCCTGGGTATCCCGCGCGCAGGACGAGCACGACGAATTCGCCGAGCTGCTGGCTTCCCGCGGTGCGGAAGTGCTGTTGCTGTCGGACCTGTTGACTGAGGCACTACATCACAGCGGGGCCGCCCGCATGCAGGGGATCGCCGCTGCCGTCGACGCACCGCGGCTGGGACTGCCGCTGGCGCAAGAGCTTTCGGCCTACCTGCGTAGTCTCGACCCAGGCAGGTTGGCGCATGTGCTGACGGCCGGCATGACCTTCAACGAGCTCCCGTCGGACACGCGGACCGACGTGTCGTTGGTGTTGCGTATGCACCATGGCGGAGACTTCGTCATTGAGCCGTTGCCGAACCTGGTGTTCACCCGCGACTCGTCGATATGGATCGGGCCGCGGGTGGTGATCCCGTCGCTGGCATTACGGGCACGGGTGCGCGAAGCGTCGCTGACCGACCTCATCTATGCTCATCACCCGCGGTTCACCGGTGTGCGGCGTGCCTATGAATCGCGCACCGCTCCGGTCGAGGGTGGCGACGTGTTGTTGCTCGCCCCGGGTGTGGTCGCTGTCGGAGTGGGCGAGCGGACTACACCAGCAGGCGCGGAAGCATTGGCGCGCAGCCTTTTTGACGATGATCTTGCGCATACCGTGCTCGCCGTGCCGATCGCTCAGCAGCGCGCGCAAATGCATCTGGACACGGTGTGCACGATGGTCGACACCGATACGATGGTGATGTACGCCAACGTTGTCGACACGCTCGAGGCGTTCACGATCCAGCGCACACCCGACGGCGTGACCATCGGCGATGCGGCCCCGTTCGCGGAGGCGGCTGCCAAGGCGATGGGAATCGACAAGCTGCGGGTAATTCATACCGGAATGGACCCCGTCGTCGCTGAACGCGAACAGTGGGACGACGGCAACAACACGTTGGCGTTGGCGCCCGGTGTCGTTGTCGCCTACGAGCGCAACGTACAGACCAACGCCCGCCTGCAGGACGCGGGCATCGAAGTGCTTACCATCGCCGGCTCCGAATTGGGTACCGGCCGTGGCGGGCCCCGCTGCATGTCCTGTCCGGCCGCCCGCGATCCGCTTTAGGAGTGGCGATTTCGGCGCCTGGCGGCGCCGCAGATCACCGCCAGCTGGGCAGCCAGATCTCCAGGTTCCAGGTCTGTTGTGAGATTGGCAGACCGGTGAGCACCGGATACAGCCACGCAAAGTTCGTCACCACGAGGGCCACGTAGCAGCAGACGACGATCAGCCCCAGTGTGCGTCGTTCGGAGCCCTGACCGGGGTGATAGAGGATATCGCCGAGAACCAGCGAAATGCCCATCACCAGAAATGGCGCCATGGTCGCTGCGTAGAAGAAGTACATCTGCCGGTCGATGTCGGCGAACCACGGCAGCCAACCGGCGCAGTAGCCGACCAGGACCACCGCATAACGCCAGTCCCGGCGCACAAACATACGCCACCCCGCGTATGCCAGGACTGGCACCGCCAGCCACCACATCGCGGGCGTGCCGACCAGCATCTCGGCCTTGACGCACGACTGTGCGCCGCAGCCTGCAACGTCTTGCTGGTCGATGGCGTACAGCACCGGCCGCAACGACATGGGCCAGGTCCACGGTTTGGATTCCCAAGGGTGGTAGTTGCCTGCGGAATTCGTCAGGCCCGCGTGGAAGTGGAACGCTTTGGCGGTGTAGTGCCAGAGCGAGCGCACGGCGTCGGGCAGCGGAACAACCGAGTTGCGACCGACCGCTTGACCGACCGCATGCCGATCGATCGCGGTCTCGGACGCGAACCACGGAGCGTAGGTGGCCAGATAGACCGCGAACGGGATCAACCCCAGCGCATACCCGCTGGGAAGCACGTCACGCCGCACTGTCCCCAGCCACGGTCTTTGCACTTGGTACTGACGTCGCGCCGCCACGTCGAACGCCAGCGCCATCGCGCCGAAGAACAGCACGAAGTACACGCCGGACCACTTGGTGGCGCAAGCCAATCCCAGCAGCACCCCGGCGCCGAACCGCCACCAGCGCACACCCACCCGCGGTCCCCACACGGTGGCGGCGCTGCGGCCGGCCAGCAGAGCGATGTGCATCCGTTCGCGAACCTGATCGCGGTCGACGATGAGCGCGCCGAACGCCGCGACGACGAAGAACGTCAGGAAGCCGTCCAGCAGCGCGGTCCGCGCGGTGACGAAGCTGACCCCGTCGCAGATCAGCAGCACCCCGGCGATGGCGCCGACCAATGTCGACCGGCTGATCCGCCGCACGATCCGCACCACCAGCGCCACCAGGACCACACCCAGCAGGGCGCCGGTGAACCGCCAGCCGAATCCGTTGTAACCGAAGATGGCCTCCCCGATCGCGATCAGCTGCTTACCGACCGGCGGGTGAACCACCAGGCCGTACCCGGGGTTGTCTTCCACCCCATGGTTGTTCAGCACCTGCCAGGCCTGGGGTGCGTAATGCTTCTCGTCGAAGATGGGGGTGCCGGCATCGGTCAGCGAGCCCAGGTTCAGGAACCGGGTCACCGTGGCCAGCAGCGTGATCAGGCCGGTCACGATCCAGCCGCGTAACCGGTCCAGGGGCCCGAAATCCGCGACCGGCACCAGCGGGCCGGGGCTGACGACGGGTACCACAGGCTCCTCGGGGCGGTCCTTGGCCAGGACACAGGATTCTGGGGGCCGGGCGGTCATCGGTGTCGATCGTAGGCTGTCCGTCATGTCCTCTGGTCGCCTGTTGCTCGGCGCCACCCCGCTGGGCCAGCCGTCGGATGCGTCACCACGCCTGGCGGCCGCGTTGGCCACCGCCGATGTGGTGGCGGCCGAGGACACCCGGCGGGTGCGGAAATTGGCCAAGGCTCTTGACATCCGGATTGGTGGACGGGTGGTCAGCCTGTTCGACCGGGTGGAGGCGTTGCGCGTGACGGCCCTTCTCGACGCGATCAATAACGGTGCGACGGTGCTGGTGGTCAGTGACGCCGGGACCCCGGTGATCAGCGATCCCGGCTATCGGCTGGTCGCGGCGTGCATCGACGCGGGGGTTTCGGTGACGTGTTTACCCGGGCCGTCCGCGGTGACCACCGCGCTGGTGATGTCCGGTCTGCCGGCGGAGAAGTTCTGCTTCGAGGGTTTCGCCCCGCGCAAGGGTGCGGCGCGCCGGGCCTGGCTGGCCGAACTGGCCGAGGAGCGGCGCACCTGTGTTTTCTTCGAATCCCCGCGCCGGTTGGCTGCGTGCCTTAACGATGCCGTCGAGCAGCTCGGTGGTGCCCGTCCGGCGGCGATCTGCCGGGAGCTGACCAAGGTGCATGAGGAAGTGGTGCGCGGATCGCTTGACGAGTTGGCGATCTGGGCGGCCGGTGGTGTGCTCGGCGAGATCACCGTGGTGGTGGCGGGCGCCGCCCCCCACGCCGAACTGTCGTCGCTGATAGCCCAAGTGGAGGAGTTCGTCGCGGCGGGTATTCGTGTCAAGGACGCCTGCAGCGAGGTAGCGGCGGCACATCCGGGGGTGCGCACCCGCCAGCTTTACGACGCGGTGCTGCAATCACGGCGGGAAACCGGCGGGCCAGCGCAGCCGTAGTCGGTCAGGTTAGGGGATACACACCCCGATGGGACCGAATCCGGGTGTGCACAGACGCGACGGGAGCGCCGGCAGCGGAGGCGGTCCCGGCAGTGGGGGAGGTGCCGGCAATGCGGGCACGGCCGGTAACGGCGGCAGACCCGCTGGCAGTGCCGGCAGGCCGGCCGCCAGCGCCGGCAGCGCCGCAGCCAGCGCCGCAGGATCCACGCCTGGCAGCGCCGGGAGGCCCGGCGGTAGACCACCTGCCGCCAGCGCCGGCAGCGCCGCAGCCAGCGTCGCCGGATCCACCCCCGCCAGACCAGCCGGCAGACCAGCGGCCGCCAGCATCGGCAGACCACCTGCCACCAGCGCCGTCAGCTCCGCCGGCGACATCCCCGCCAGACCCGGCAAACTCGTCGGCAGACCGGCCGCGGCCGCCATCGCCATCAGGTCGGTCGGCGACACACCTGGCAGACTCGGAAAACCCACGCCTGGCAGGCCGGCGGCCGCCGCCATCGCGAGCAGACTCGCCGGCGTCACGCCCGGCAGGGCGGGCAGCCCCACAGCCGGCAGAGCGGCCGCCGCCGATTGCGCCCCGGGCAGCAGCAGGGAGGCCACCGTGCTGGCTGTTCCGCGGGCCGTCGGCAGGATGCCGGAAGACTCCAGCGCGTTAACCGCAAGCACGAGATAGGTGACGGCCACCGCGCTCGCGGTCACCACCCCCGCCGCCGTGCCTCCCACACCCAGGACACCGTTCACGACCGCGGCAGCGGTGTTCACCCCGGTGATTGGGTCGGGTACGCCGGGGATGCCGATGCCCGGGATGCCGATGCCCGGGATGCCGATGCCCGGGATGCCGACGCCAGGTACGCTCGGCGCGGCCAGGTTCGGCAGGGCCGGTGGGGGAGGCAGGGCCGGGCCGGCCGCACCGGGAATGTTGGGTAGGCCGGGAACGGCTGGCGGGCCCACCCTGGGCACGGCGGCAGCCGCCGGTACACCCGGCCGCGGAACCAATCCCGGCGCGATCGTGTCGGCGACCGGCTCGAACGGCGCCGGCACCGCGTGCTCCGCTGCGGCCGGCCCCGATGGTGTCGCGGTGTCGGGCATCAGGACCGCAGCCAGCCGATCGCACTGCTGGCCGGCGCTGCAGGTGCCGCCCGCGACCCGCTCCGGGGTGGACAACGTCAACGGTGCCACCGCCAGCGTTCCCCCTATCGCGGCAGCAGCCGCGGTGCCCACGATCGCGAGTCTCATTACAAACCCCTCTCGAACTCGACACGAGATAGACACGCGTCGATGGCCCGAGCTTAGGCGCACCCGGCACACCATGTGGGCGTTATGCCAATTTCCGCCGCCCGCTGGGCTACCGCACTTTGCTGGCTAACCGAGCCGGGGTGGTGCGCGTGGCGGCCGGCAGCCCGACGATGGGAGCGGCTTTGTGCAGGCACTCCGCCCATTCGGCGTCCGGATCGGAGTCGGCGGTGATCCCGCCGCCAACGCCCAGCACGGCGTTGCCTGCGGTATCGAATTCGACGGTGCGGATTGCGACGTTGAGCTCGCATCCGGCGACCGGTGACGCCAAACCGACTGTGCCGCAATATATCCCGCGGCGATATCGCTCCCATTGTGAAATCAATTGGCGAGCCCGCAGTTTAGGTGTGCCGGTGACCGAGGCCGGCGGGAAGGCGGCGTCGAGCAGCGCTGACATCGGTTCCTCGAGCGGAACCCGCGCCGACACCGTGGACACCAGGTGCCACACTCCCGGCGCTGGTCGCACCACCAACAGCTCGGGCACCGTCACGGTACCGGTAACCGCTACCCGGCCGAGGTCGTTGCGGACCAGATCCACGATCATGATGTTCTCGGCCACCTCTTTGGCCGATGCCCGCAGCGCCGACGGCGGGGCGTCCAGCGGCAGCGTGCCCTTGATCGGGCTCGATGTCACCACGGACCCGCGGCGGCGCAGGAATAGCTCCGGGGATAGCGATGCGACGGCTCCCCACGGTCCGGCGACAAAGGCGGACCGGGACGGAGCGGTACGACCGAACCCGTCGATGAAGAAGTCCAGCGGGGATCCGGTGACCGTCCCGGCGAATTGGGTGCACACGCACGCTTGATAGACCTCGCCCGCGCCGATAGCTTCCAGACACGCCAGTACCCCGTCGCGGTGCGCTGCCCGGTCGGCCGGTTCCCAGTCGATCCGGCATGCCGGTGCCGGTCTGGCGACCGATGCCCGAGTGGTCGCCAACGCGCTGGCCAGCCAGTCCGCTATCGGCGCACCGGACAGGCTCTCATACCACCACTGGCCGTCGCGGTCGCGGCGCAGCACGCAATCGGTCCAGCCGCCGGCGGCCTCGGGGATCCGGTGGGGTCGCCCGTCGGCGCCGGCGTCCGGGTAGGACAGGTAGCCGACCCAGCCGCCGCCCACCGCCCCGGTGGCATCGGGCCCGCCGGTGCCCGGCGGGCCCGAGAACACGTCGTCGCCGCTGACCGGTTGTATAGACACACTCGGTGCGATCACCGCCAGCGCACCGAACCATTCGCCGGTCAGCGCCGCCGGTGGTGGCAAGTCGAGTCGACTGGTGGCGCGGCCGACCGCCCGCAGCACCGCAGGCGCTCCGCCAAGATCGCCGAGTCGGTCGATTCGCACCGTTCTAGCTTGACAGAACTGTGGATTTTCGCAGCGCAAGTGGCTGCGTGGGGATTTCGTCCGCGTGCTAAGCTCCCACGCTAAGTTCAATCCGTGACCGGCTCCGGTCTCCGTCCCGGGGGGTGTTGCTGTGCGAGCAGCCAATGCCAATGCCGTTTCTCGCTGACCGCGAGACGTTGACGCTCGGTGTGATCTTGAAGTAGCGATGGTTTTAAGAAGTAGGAAAAGCACGCTCGGCGTTGTCGTGTGCTTAGCGCTGGTGCTCGGTGGGCCGCTCAACGGTTGCAGCAGCAGCGCGAGCCACCGCGGTCCACTGAACGCAATGGGAAGTCCGGCCATACCGTCGACGGCGCAGGAGATACCCAACCCGTTGCGCGGTCAGTACGAAGACCTCATGGAACCGCTGTTTCCGCAGGGGAACCCCGCGCAGCAACGCTATCCGCCTTGGCCCGCGTCCTACGACGCGAGTTTGCGAGTCTCCTGGCGGCAGCTGCAGCCTACGGATCCGCGCACTCTGCCCCCGGATGCTCCGGACGACCGCAAGTACGACTTCAGCGTGATCGACAACGCGTTGACCAGGCTCGCCGACCGCGGCATGCGGCTGACGCTGCGGGTGTACGCCTACAGCTCGTGCTGCAAGGCTTCCTATCCGGACGGCACTAACATCGCGATTCCCGACTGGGAGCGCGCTATCGCCAGCACCAACACCAGTTATCCAGGGCCGGCGACCGATCCCTCGACCGGGGTGGTGCAGGTGGTGCCGAATTTCAACGATTCGACCTATCTTAACGATTTTGCGCAGTTGCTCGCCGCGCTTGGTCGCCGCTACGACGGTGACGAGCGCCTCAGCGTGTTCGAGTTCTCCGGGTACGGGGACTTCAGCGAAAATCACGTCGCATACCTGCGCGACACGCTCGGTGCGCCGGGTCCGGGCCCGGATGAAAGCGTGGCGACCCTGGGCTATTACAGCCAGTTCCGTGATCAGAACATCACCACCGCGTCCATCAAACAGCTAATCGCGGCGAACGTCAGCGCCTTCCCGCATACCCAACTGGTGACCAGTCCCGCTAATCCGGAAATCGTGCGAGAACTGTTCGCCGACGAGGTCACCAACAAGCTTGCCGCGCCGGTGGGTGTCCGCTCGGATTGCCTGGGCGTCGACGCGCCGTTGCCGGCCTGGGCCGAGTCCAGCACTTCGCACTATGTGCAGACCAAAGACCCGGTGGTCGCCGCGCTGCGGCAGCGGCTGGCAACGGCGCCGGTGATCACCGAGTGGTGCGAGTTGCCGACCGGCAGTTCGCCGCGGGCTTACTACGAGAAGGGCCTGCGCGACGTCATCAGGTATCACGTGTCGATGACGTCGAGCGTTAACTTCCCCGACCAGACGGCGACCTCGCCGATGGACCCCGCGTTGTACCTGGTGTGGGCGCAAGCTAACGCCGCCGCAGGCTATCGGTACTCGGTCGAAGCGCAGCCGGGGTCGCAAGCGCTAGCGGGCAAGGTCGCGACGATCTCGGTCACCTGGACCAACTACGGCGCTGCTGCCGCCACCGAAAAGTGGGTGCCCGGCTACCGGCTGGTGGATTCCACCGGACAGGTGGTTCGGACGCTGCCGGCAGCGGTGGACCTGAAGACGCTGGTCTCCGACCAGCGCGGCGATCGCAGCAGCGACCAGCCGACACCGGCGTCGGTCGCCGAGACGGTTCGCGTTGATCTGTCCGGCTTGCCCGCGGGCCACTACACGCTGCGGGCCGCGATCGACTGGCAACAGCACAAACCGAACGGCTCCCATGTGGTGAACTATCCGCCCATGCTGTTGTCCCGCGACGGCCGCGACGATTCCGGGTTTTATCCCGTCGCCACGCTCGACATCCCACGCGACGCGCAGACCGCGGTCAACGCTTCGTAGGTGGCTTTCCCGTCGCTGCGGTCCGCTCACTTGCCTTCGGGTGGTTGCGGCGGCTGGTAGCGGGGAAATACCCCGGTGGGCGGCGGCAGCGCTGTGCCGGGGGTCAGCCGAACACCTACGGCGGCGAACGACCGCTGGTTTGGGGCCTGGCCGAGCAGGTCCAAAATTTTGCCGGCCGACTCCGGCATCACCGGCTGGATCAGCAGTGCCGCGATGCGGACTACCTCGCAGGTGACGTAGAGCGTGGTGCGGAACCGGGCCTGATCGGCTTCGGACTCGCTCTTGCGCAGTACCCACGGCTGCTGCACCGAAAAGTACTTGTTCGCGTCGCCGAGCATCAGCCAGATCGCCTCCAGCGCCAGGTGCATCGCCTGTGCGTCGAAGTGACCGCGCACTCGCTCCAACAAGCCATCGGCGGTCGCAAGCAGCGCGGCGTCGGCGTCGGCGAACTCACCCGGGTTGGGCACCCTGCCGTCAAGGTTTTTGGCCACCATCGACAACGAGCGTTGGGCCAAGTTGCCGAGCTCGTTGGCCAGATCGGTGTTGATCCGAGTGACGATGGCCTCGTCGCTGTAACTGCCGTCCTGGCCGAACGGGACCTCCCGCAACAGGAAGTAGCGGACCTGGTCCACCCCGAGCGCTTCCGCCAGGGCAACCGGGTCGACGATGTTGCCCACCGATTTACTCATCTTCTCGCCGCGGTTGTGCAAGAACCCGTGCGCGAAGATCCTTCGCGGCAACTCGATTCCGGCTGACATCAAAAACGCCGGCCAATAGACGGCATGAAACCTGATGATGTCCTTGCCGATCATGTGCAAATCGGCGGGCCAGTAGCGGCGGAACAACTCCGAGTCGGTATCCGGGAAGCCCGCCCCGGTCAGGTAATTGGTCAGCGCGTCGACCCAGACGTACATGACGTGGTCGGGGTGCTCGGGCACCTGCACACCCCAGTCAAACGAGGTGCGCGAGATCGACAGGTCGTCCAGGCCGCCGGAGACGAAGCTGATCACTTCGTTGCGCCGCGTCTCCGGCGCGATGAAGTCGGGGTTGGCGTGATAGTGGGCCAGCAGCTTGTCGGTATAGGCCGACAGCCGGAAGAAGTAGGTCTGCTCCTCGGTCCAGGTCACCGGCGTGCCGGTCTCTACCGTCAGGCGCGTGCCGTCGACAAGTTGGGTCTCCGATTCGACGAAGAACCGCTCGTCGCGCACCGAGTACCACCCGGAATAGTTGTCCAGATAGATGTCGCCGGCCGCCGACATCCGTCGCCAGAGTTCCTTGGACGCCTCGTGGTGGTCGGCATCGGTAGTGCGGATGAATCGGTCGAAGGAGATGTTCAGCGCCTCCTGCATGCGCTGAAACACGTCGGAATTGCGCCGGGCAAGCGCCGCGGTGGGCACGCCCGCTGCCGCGGCGGCTTGTGCGACCTTCAGGCCATGCTCGTCGGTCCCGGTCAGGAAGCGCACGTCATAGCGATCCAGCCGTTTGAACCGGGCGATCGCGTCGGTGGCGATGTATTCGTAGGCGTGACCTACGTGGGGTGCAGCGTTGGGATATGCGATCGCGGTGGTGACGTAATAGGGCTTCATTTCGACACCACCCTATTGTGTGCGGGTGAGCTCCGACCGCCCAGCCAGACGAGATCCACCGCCCGCTCCGGAACCCCTGGCGCCGTTGGTCGACGCCCACACCCATCTCGACGCGTGCGGTGCACGAGACGCCGATACGGTGCGGTCGCTCGTCGAGCGAGCCGCCGCGGCCGGCGTGACCGCGGTGGTCACCGTCGCCGACGACCTGGAGTCCGCGCGCTGGGTCACCCGCGCGGCCGAATGGGATCGGCGAGTCTATGCCGCGGTGGCGTTGCACCCGACCCGCGCCGATGCGCTCACCGACGCTGCCCGTGCCGAGCTCGAGCGATTGGTTGCCCACCCCAGGGTGGTGGCCGTCGGTGAGACCGGAATCGACATGTACTGGCCGGGTCGCCTGGACGGGTGTGCGGAGCCGCACGTCCAGCGGGAGGCCTTTGCCTGGCATATCGATCTGGCCAAGCGGACCGGTAAACCGCTGATGATCCACAATCGTCAGGCCGACCGCGACGTGCTGGACGTGCTGCGGGCCGAGGGCGCGCCGGACACCGTGATCTTGCACTGCTTCTCGTCGGACGCGGCGATGGCCCGCACGTGTGTGGACGCCGGGTGGCTGCTCAGCCTGTCCGGGACGGTGAGCTTCCGTACCGCCCGTGAACTACGGGAAGCCGTCCCGCTGATGCCGGTGGAGCAGCTTTTGGTGGAAACCGATGCACCGTATTTGACCCCGCATCCCCACCGGGGCTTGGCGAACGAACCGTACTGCCTGCCCTATACCGTGCGGGCGCTGGCTGAACTGGTCAATCGGCGCCCCGAAGAGGTGGCGCTCATCACCACAAGCAACGCTCGCCGAGCTTATGGGCTAGGGTGGATGCGCCAATGAGCGCGCCGAGCGGCCCATAACACCCGCGCGCCGGAGTTGCTCAACATTGGCCGGTTCGTTACCGTCTTGTGATCGAACGGGTGGGGCCTCTAGGTTTCGGAGGGCCCATTTTGCTTTTTGTTCGCTGTGTAGGTGGTTGAGTGTTGCCGAGGTCGGGGATATAGCGCGTTGACTCTACTTACCAAACTTCATCAGACCCAATCACCGATGTTGCGCCTGGTAGTCGGTGCGCTGCTGCTGGTGTTGGCGTTCGCCGGTGGCTATGCGGTCGCCGCATGCAAAACGGTGACGTTGACCGTCGACGGAACCGCGATGCGGGTGACCACGATGAAATCGCGGGTGATCGACATCGTCGAAGAGAACGGGTTCTCAGTCGACGACCGCGACGACCTGTATCCCGCGGCCGGCGTGCAGGTCCATGACGCCGACACCATCGTGCTGCGGCGTAGCCGTCCGCTGCAGATCTCGCTGGATGGTCACGACGCTAAGCAGGTGTGGACGACCGCGTCGACGGTGGACGAGGCGCTGGCCCAACTCGCGATGACCGACACGGCGCCGGCCGCGGCTTCTCGCGCCAGCCGCGTCCCGCTGTCCGGGATGGCGCTACCGGTCGTCAGCGCCAAGACGGTGCAGCTCAACGACGGCGGGTTGGTGCGCACGGTGCACTTGCCGGCCCCCAATGTCGCGGGGCTGCTGAGTGCGGCCGGCGTGCCGCTGTTGCAAAGCGACCACGTGGTGCCCGCCGCGACGGCCCCGATCGTCGAAGGCATGCAGATCCAGGTGACCCGCAATCGGATCAAGAAGGTCACCGAGCGGCTGCCGCTGCCGCCGAACGCGCGTCGTGTCGAGGACCCGGAGATGAACATGAGCCGGGAGGTCGTCGAAGACCCGGGGGTTCCGGGGACCCAGGATGTGACGTTCGCGGTAGCTGAGGTCAACGGCGTCGAGACCGGCCGTTTGCCCGTCGCCAACGTCGTGGTGACCCCGGCCCACGAAGCCGTGGTGCGGGTGGGCACCAAGCCCGGTACCGAGGTGCCCCCGGTGATCGACGGAAGCATCTGGGACGCGATCGCCGGCTGTGAGGCCGGTGGCAACTGGGCGATCAACACCGGCAACGGGTATTACGGTGGTGTGCAGTTTGACCAGGGCACCTGGGAGGCCAACGGCGGGCTGCGGTATGCACCCCGCGCTGACCTCGCCACCCGCGAAGAGCAGATCGCCGTTGCCGAGGTGACCCGACTGCGTCAAGGTTGGGGCGCCTGGCCGGTATGTGCTGCACGAGCGGGTGCGCGCTGACCATCCGGCTGCTCGGGCGCACTGAGATCAGGCGGCTGGCCAAAGAGCTCGACTTTCGGCCGCGCAAATCTCTCGGACAGAACTTCGTGCACGACGCCAACACGGTGCGACGGGTGGTTGCCGCCTCCGGGGTCAGCCGTTCCGACCTGGTTTTGGAGGTCGGGCCGGGCCTGGGATCGCTGACCCTGGCACTGCTCGACCGCGGCGCGACCGTCACCGCGGTCGAGATCGATCCACTACTGGCTTCTCGGCTGCAACAGACCGTGGCGGAGCACTCGCACAGCGAGGTTCACCGACTAACGGTGGTCAATCGCGACGTCCTGGCCCTGCGCCGGGAGGATCTAGCCGCGGCGCCGACCGCGGTGGTTGCCAATCTGCCGTACAACGTAGCGGTACCGGCGTTGTTGCATCTGCTTGTCGAGTTCCCGTCGATCCGTGTCGTGACGGTGATGGTGCAGGCCGAGGTCGCCGAACGGCTCGCCGCCGAGCCGGGCAGCAAAGAGTACGGCGTGCCCAGCGTTAAGCTGCGCTTCTTCGGGCGGGTTCGCCGCTGCGGCATGGTGTCGCCGACCGTTTTCTGGCCCATTCCGCGTGTCTATTCCGGGCTGGTACGCATCGATCGATATGAGACCTCGCCCTGGCCCACCGACGACGCTTTTCGACGGCGGGTATTCGAACTCGTGGACATCGCATTCGCGCAGCGGCGCAAGACTTCTCGCAACGCGTTTGTGCAGTGGGCGGGCTCGGGAAGCGAGTCGGCGAATCGATTGTTGGCGGCCAGCATCGACCCCGCCCGTCGCGGTGAGACGCTGTCCATCGACGACTTCGTGCGGCTGCTGCGACGGTCCGGCGGCTCCGACGAGGCCACCAGCACCGGCCGGGACGCCAGGGCGCCGGACATTTCGGGGCACGCGTCGGCGAGCTGACGGGGCGCCGCCGCGTGTGGTCGGCGCGTCACAGCGATAGTCTGCTGCGGTGTCCGCATCTGACGGCAACACCGCTGAATTGTGGGTGCCCACCGGGTCGGTCACCGTTCGGGTGCCCGGAAAGGTCAACCTCTATCTGGCGGTCGGCGATCGCCGCGAGGACGGCTATCACGAGCTGACCACGGTATTTCATGCCGTCTCGCTGGTCGACGAGGTAACCGTTCGTAACGCTGATGTGCTCTCGCTCGAGTTGGTCGGCGAGGGGGCCGACCAGCTGCCGACCGACGAACGCAATCTCGCCTGGCAGGCGGCCGAGCTGATGGCCGAACACGTGGGCCGGGCGCCGGACGTCTCGATCATGATCGACAAATCCATTCCGGTCGCCGGCGGCATGGCCGGTGGCAGCGCGGACGCTGCGGCGGTCCTGGTTGCGATGAACTCGTTGTGGGAACTCAATGTGCCCCGCCGCGACCTGCGCATGCTCGCCGCGCGGCTAGGCAGCGATGTGCCGTTTGCCCTGCATGGTGGTACCGCGCTGGGGACGGGTCGCGGCGAGGAGTTGGCCACCGTGTTATCCCGCAACACCTTCCACTGGGTCCTGGCGTTCGCCGACAGCGGGTTGCTCACCTCCGCGGTGTACAACGAGCTCGACCGGCTCAGGGAGGTGGGGGATCCGCCCCGGCTTGGTGAGCCCGGGCCGGTTCTGGCTGCCTTAGCTGCGGGTGATCCGGATCAGCTGGCGCCGTTGCTGGGTAATGAAATGCAAGCGGCCGCGGTGAGCCTGGACCCGGCGCTGGCTCGTGCGTTACGCGCCGGTGTGGAGGCCGGCGCGCTCGCAGGCATCGTGTCCGGTTCGGGTCCCACGTGTGCCTTCCTGTGCACCTCGGCGAGCTCGGCGATCGATGTCGGCGCGCAGCTGTCGGGGGCGGGAGTTTGTCGCACCGTTCGAGTCGCCACCGGGCCGGTACCCGGCGCCCGCGTGGTGTCTGCGCCGACCGAAGTGTGACCGAATTCTTGGGAGCATGCCTCGGGCGGCCAGGGGTATCCGCGCGTGCCGAGGCCGGTGGGTCGATCGGCTGGCGCACCAGCATGCCAGCGGTAGGGCCGCAGGCATCCGCCCTCGCGAGGTCGGTGGCGCGCATCAAAGCCAGGCGCAAAAGCCATACCATGATGCGACAGAGCCGCTCGGCGAGAGCCTCCGCTACCGGCCAGCTCACGGCGATAGCTGCATCAACGGCCATCGAGACAACCCGTCGGCACGGGAATCCTCGCAGTTCACCGCGGGGAGTACGGCAAAGGCTGTGACCAAGCTGTGACATCGCCCTCAAACCTCGGCAGAGTTTGGCAGCTACTTAAGAGTTGCTTAAGATAATCCGCGGTGTTGGGTCGTGGGCTCATCACCGAACCGAGACCCAACCGCTCCCCAACTGTGTGCGCGCGCCTGTCGCGATGTGGCATCCGGTAGGCGGACCATGAAAACCCGGACCTTGGGGACAGCACCGGAACCGAGGAGGTTGCCTTGAGCAGGTTCACCGAGAAGATGTTCCACAATGCCCGCACCGCGACGACGGGCATGGTCACAGGTGAACCGCACATGCCCGTCCGCCACACCTGGGGCGAGGTCCATGAGCGTGCTCGTTGCATCGCGGGCGGCCTGGCCGCCGCGGGTGTCGGTCTTGGTGACGTTGTTGGGGTGCTGGCCGGCTTCCCGGTGGAGATCGCCCCCACGGCGCAGGCCCTGTGGATGCGCGGGGCCAGCCTGACCATGCTGCACCAGCCCACACCGCGCACCGACTTGGCCGTGTGGGCCGAGGACACCATGACCGTCATCGGCATGATCGAGGCCAAGGCCGTGATCGTCTCCGAGCCCTTCCTCGTGGCCATTCCCATCCTTGAGCAGAAAGGCATGCAGGTCCTTACCGTCGCTGACCTTTTGGCGTCGGATCCGATCGGCCCCATCGAGGTCGGCGAGGACGACCTGGCGTTGATGCAGCTGACGTCCGGATCTACCGGCTCCCCTAAAGCCGTCCAGATCACCCACCGCAACATCTACTCCAACGCCGAGGCAATGTTCGTCGGCGCCCAGTATGACGTCGACAAGGACGTCATGGTCAGCTGGTTGCCCTGCTTCCATGACATGGGCATGGTGGGCTTCTTGACTATCCCGATGTTCTTCGGTGCGGAGCTGGTCAAGGTCACGCCAATGGACTTCCTGCGCGACACGCTGCTGTGGGCGAAGCTCATCGACAAGTACCAGGGCACCATGACCGCGGCGCCCAACTTCGCCTACGCGCTGCTCGCCAAGCGGTTGCGGCGCCAGGCCAAGCCCGGCGACTTCGATCTGTCGACCCTACGCTTCGCGCTGTCCGGCGCCGAGCCCGTCGAACCCGCCGACGTCGAGGACCTGCTCGACGCGGGCAAGCCGTTCGGCCTGAGGCCCTCAGCGATCCTGCCGGCCTACGGCATGGCCGAGACCACGCTGGCGGTGTCCTTCTCGGAGTGCAACGCCGGCCTCGTCGTGGACGAGGTTGACGCCGACCTGCTGGCGGCTCTGCGCCGGGCCGTTCCCGCCACCAAAGGCAATACCCGCAGGCTGGCCACGCTAGGTCCGCTGCTGCAGGACCTAGAGGCCCGCATCATCGACGAACAGGGCGATGTCATGCCCGCCCGCGGCGTGGGTGTCATCGAGCTGCGCGGCGAGTCGCTAACTCCCGGCTACCTGACTATGGGTGGCTTCATCCCGGCCCAAGACGAGCATGGCTGGTACGACACGGGCGACCTCGGCTACCTCACCGAGGAGGGCCACGTGGTGGTATGTGGCCGCGTCAAGGATGTCATCATCATGGCCGGGCGCAATATTTACCCGACCGACATCGAGCGGGCGGCCGGCCGCGTCGACGGCGTTCGTCCGGGTTGCGCGGTGGCCGTGCGTCTCGATGCCGGACATTCGCGCGAATCCTTTGCCGTCGCGGTCGAGTCGAACGCCTTCGAGGATCCCGCCGAGGTTCGTCGCATCGAGCATCAAGTGGCCCACGAGGTGGTTGCCGAGGTCGACGTGCGGCCTCGCAACGTCGTGGTTCTTGGACCCGGGACCATTCCGAAGACGCCGTCGGGCAAGCTGCGTCGGGCCAACTCCGTCACCCTGGTCACCTAAGGCCGCCGAGCAGACGCAAAATCCCCTCGACACGCCGGTTGCGAGGGGATTTTGCGTCTGCTCACGCGGGTCGTTACCAGGCGTGGACGCGGTTTTGTGCGGGCTCCATGCCCTGTTCGATAAGCAGCTCGGTGGCATCGGCGGCCTGCTCGCAGATCGTGGGGACCTCGGCGCGCTCGGCCGGGGTAAAGTTCTCCAACACAAACGCCGCCGGGTCCTTGCGGCCGGGCGGGCGGCCGATCCCGATACGCACCCGCTGAAAGTCTTTGGTACCCAGCGCGGCCACCACCGAGCGCAACCCGTTGTGGCCGCCTTCGCCGCCGCCGATCTTGAGCCGGATGCGGCCGAACTCGAGGTCAAGGTCGTCGTGGATGACGATGATGTTGGCCGGCGCCACCGAGTAGAACTTCGCCAGCGGCCCTATCTGGCGGCCGGACTCGTTCATGTAGCAGCGCGGCTTGGCCAAAACCAGGGAGCGCCCGGCTGATCTACCAGTGGCGACTTCGGCGCCGGAACGCTTGTGTGCCTTGAACTTCGCGCCTAGTCGCGCGGCGAGCAGATCGGCGACCACGAACCCGAGGTTGTGCCGGGTACGGGCGTAATTGGCTCCAGGGTTGCCGAGGCCGACCACGAGCAACGGCTCGGCCATGTCGCAAGCCGTCTACTCGGACTCGCCAGCGGCCTCGGCTTCGCCGGCTTCTACCGCGGCTTCCTCGGCTTCCTCGGCTCCTGCGACTTCGCCCTCCAGCTCCTCGGCGGTTGGCGCCTTCACCACGTTGACCACCAACAGATCAGGGTCAGAAATCAGGCTGACACCGGCCGGCAGCGCGATCTGCCCGGCGGTGAGCTGGGTGCCTGGTTCGGCACCTTCGATGGACACGGTCAACTGCTCGGGAATCGACAGCGCCTCGGCCTCGATCTCGATGCTGTTGGTCTCTTGGGTGACCAGGGTGTCGGGTCCGGCCTGGCCCTCGACGACCACGCTGACTTCGACGACGACCTTCTCGCCACGGCGCACGACCAGTAGGTCGGCATGCTGGATGGTGCGGCGGATCGGATGGATATGAAGTGCCTTGGTCAGTGCCAGCTGTTCCTTACCGGCGATGTCGAGGGTCAACACCGCGTTGGTGCCGGAATGCCGCAGTACGGCCGCATAGTCGTGTCCGGGCAGCTCCAGGTGCTGTGGCTCGGCGCCGTGGCCATACAGCACAGCGGGTATCTTGCCGGCGCGCCGGGCCCGCCGGGACGCGCCCTTGCCGGTCTCGGTACGCACCGTGACGCGCAGCTGGTTGCTTGCGGATTTGGCCATATGTCGCTCCTGGGTGGCTCGGTTACCTCGTTTGGGGGCACGGCCAGGGTCGCGACAGCTTGTCGGCCTCCGTCGATAACGGTGTTCTGCCGGCCTGCTGTAGACCGCCGACCACCCTCGCCGTGACGCCCGGCTAGGCTAACCCATGGCTACTGCATTGGGGAAATTCGATCCTTGTGAGCTGCTCGGATAGCTGTGCCCCAACCGTGCGGACAATTACTTTGCCGCGACGACGAATCCGGCGATGATCGCCTCGATGTCGGAAGCGTGCTTGACGGCCTCGTTGGCCAGACTCGTGATGGTGAGCTGCACCAGGTAGCGCTGCTTGGCCGGCGGTGCGCCGGTTGGGAAGACGATCCGGTTCCAGGTGTGCAGTCGCCTGCCGTGCAGGTCATAACTGCCCTGAATCATCGAGGACGGAAACCCGTTGAAGTCTGCCGTCGAGGAGTCCAATTCGGTGAAGTTCGTCGACAGCCGGGCATCGGCAGTGCCATGCTTGAGCGCTTCGGCGATATCGAAGTCCCGGTGCAGCTTGAACACCATGAGCATGGCCGTTGGATAGCTTTCGCCCTTGGCGATCATCTCCGTGTTCGGGGTGATGTTCGGATTTTTCATCGGTGCCCAGCCCGGTGGTGTCGGAATCGACACGGTCAGGTCGGTCAGGCTGCTCGGTGCCACCGGCTCTCCGGTGACGCCGACGCTTTCCAGATACTTCCACAGCGGGACCGGCACTTCCGTCGTGGTCGAGACGGCGCTGGTGGTTGGGCTCGTGGACAAAATCGACTGGAAGTCAGGCGATTTCGGTCCGCAAGCGACCGCTGACATTGCCAGCGTGGCTACCGCGACCGCGACCGCCAAGGGTCTCACAGAATCTTGCGGACAGCGTCGACCGGCCAAGCCCGCCGGATGCCCTCAAGGATGACGGCTGCCATCTATGCGTCCCCGTCGAAAAGTCCTGTTACTGAGCCGTTTTCGAAGACCGCCCGGATTGTGCTGGCCAGCAGCGGCGCGATGGACAAAACGGTGAGCTGGGGGAAGCGCTTGTCTTCGCCGATCGGGAGCGTGTTCGTGACGATCACTTCGCGGGCGCCGCAGGAGGCCAGCCGCTGCGCAGCGGGGTCGGAGAGCACGCCGTGGGTTGCCGCGATGATCACGTCACCGGCGCCGTCGTTGTGCAGCAATGCCACCGCGCCGGCGATGGTGCCGCCGGTGTCGATCATGTCGTCAATCAGGACACAGGTGCGCCCGGCCACGTCGCCGACGACGCGGTTGGACACCACTTGGTTGGGTACCCGCGGATCACGGGTCTTGTGGATGAAGGCGAGGGGAACACCACCTAATGCGTCGGCCCACTTCTCGGCGATGCGTACCCGGCCGGAGTCAGGGGAGACGACCACCATGTTGCCGTCCGGGTAGTTGTCTCTGATGTAACCGGTCAGCAGGTTCTGACCGCGCATATGATCGACCGGCCCGTCGAAGAAACCCTGGATCTGGTCGGTGTGCAGGTCGACCGTCACGATCCGGTCGGCGCCCGCGGTCTTGAGCAGGTCGGCGATCAGTCGCGCGGAGATCGGTTCGCGGCCACGGTGTTTCTTGTCTTGCCGGGCATACGGATAGAACGGCATGACGGCGGTGATCCGTTTGGCGCTGCCCCGTTTGAGCGCGTCGATCATGATCAGCTGTTCCATCAGCCACCTGTTCACCGGTGCCGGGCAGGATTGCAGGACGAAGGCGTCGCAACCGCGTACCGATTCGTGGAAGCGCACGAAGATCTCGCCGTTGGCGAACTCCCGCGCGTCCTGAGAGGTGACGTGGACGTCGAGCTCTTTGGCTACCTGCTCGGCCAGCTCCGGATGGGCGCGGCCGGCAAAGAGCATCAGGTTTTTGCGATTATCGGTCCAGTCGTGGCTCAACGCGCTGCCCTCGCCGTTTGGGATCGAATTGGATTACCCATGGTACGTAGCGCACCGCCCGGATTTGTCGCCGGGTAGCCGGGATGCGACTTCACGGTGTCTGATCAGCGTCGGGTGGTTGTGTGGGCTGTTGGCAGGCCATTTCTGAGGCTCTTTTTGAGGCCTGAGCCGCTGGGCTGCCGGGGCGTTTGCGCTGCACCCAGTTCTCGATGTTGCGTTGCGGACCCGCCGACACTGCCAGCGCCCCCGGCGGGACATCCTCCCGCACCACTGTGCCGGCCCCGGTATACGCGCCGTCGCCGATGGTTACTGGGGCCACGAACATGGTGTCGGACCCGGTCCGTACGTGCGAACCGACGGTGGTGCGCCGTTTGGACGTACCGTCGTAGTTGACGAACACGCTGGAGGCGCCGATGTTGCTGTACTCGCCGATGTCGGCGTCGCCGACGTAGGTCAGGTGCGGCACCTTGGTGCCGGTGCCGATGGTGGAGTTCTTGACCTCGACGAACGCGCCCAGCTTGCCGTCGGCGCCCAACGCGGTTCCGGGCCGCAGGTAGGTGAAGGGCCCGACCGCGGCGCCATCCCCAATCGACGACGACGAACCGTGGGTGCGCACCACCGAGGCACCGTCGCCGACGGCGACGTCGGTCAGGGTGGTGTCGGGACCGACGACACAGCGACCGCCGATCTGGGTGCGGCCCAGCAACTGGGTACCCGGGTGAATGACGGTGTCGCGGCCGATGGTGACGTCGACGTCGATCCAGGTGGTAGCCGGGTCGACGACGGTGACGCCGGCCAGCTGGTGAGCGGCCACCACCCGCCGGTTGAGTTCGGAGGCCAGCTCGGCCAGCTGGACGCGATTGTTGACGCCGGCCACCAACGCGCTGTCGTCGACGTGGCTGGCATGTACGGTCTGGCCGTCGGAGCGCAAGATGGCGATGACGTCGGTGAGGTAGAGCTCCTGTTGGGCGTTGTTGGAGCTCAGCCGGCTCAGTGCGGACCGCAGCGCGGCGATGTCGAAGGCGTAGACGCCGGCGTTGACTTCGCGGATTTCCCGCTGCGATGGTGTCGCGTCGGTTTGCTCCACGATCGCCATGACTTCGTGATCCTGGGTGCGCAGGATGCGGCCGTAGCCGAAGGGATCATCCAGCGTCGTGGTCAGCACCGTCACCGCAGCCGACACCGCGCGGTGGGTGGCGATCAAGTCGGCCAGCGTGTCGGCGTCCAGCAGCGGGGTATCTCCCGAGGTGACCACGACGTTGCCGGCGTAGTCATCGGGCAGCGCGGACAGCCCGCAGAGTACCGCATGCCCGGTCCCTAGCGGTCGATCCTGCAGGGCGACGTCGATCGTTCGGCCTAGGGTGTCGGCGAGTTCACCGACTAGCGGCGCGATGCGCTGGTGATCGTGTCCCAGCACCACGATTAGACGCTGCGGCGCCAGCTTGGCGATCGCATGCAGTACATGCGACAGCATGCTGCGACCGGCGAGTGTGTGCAGCACCTTGGGGGTGTCCGAACGCATCCGGGTCCCGGGCCCGGCCGCTAGGACCAGGACCGCGGTGTCACCAGGAAACGTCATCAACCCTCCTTGAAGCTCCGTCGCCAGGACTCGAACCTGAACTATCTGAACCAAAATCAGAGGTGCTGCCGATTACACCACGACGGATTGCACATCGATGTGACTTTAGACGGTGTCAACGCCGTCAGCACAGTCAACGCTGTCGCCGTCTACCCACCGGCCCCACGCAAACCGATACCCTTGTTGATGTGGCCGGACCGGATAAAGGGCCGGATAAGGCGCCGGAAAACCCGACGCGGGTGACGCGCGCCAGGATGACGGGGACCGAGCGCCGTCACCAGCTCATCGGCATCGCGCGATCGCTGTTTGCCGAACGCGGTTACGACGGGACGTCGATCGAAGAGATCGCGCAGCGCGCCAACGTATCCAAGCCGGTCGTCTACGAACATTTCGGTGGCAAGGAGGGCCTGTACGCGGTGGTGGTCGATCGGGAGATGTCGGCGCTGCTGGACGGAATCACCTCGTCGCTGACCAACAACCGATCCCGGGTGCGGGTGGAGCGGGTCGCGCTGGCGTTGCTGACCTACGTCGAGGAACGCACCGACGGCTTCCGCATCATGATTCGCGACTCGCCGGCCTCGATCAGCTCGGGCACCTATTCCAGCCTGCTCAACGACGCCGTCAGCCAGGTCAGCTCGATTCTGGCTGGAGACTTCGCCCGGCGCGGCCTGGACCCGGACCTGGCACCGCTGTATGCGCAAGCATTGGTGGGTTCGGTGTCGATGACGGCGCAATGGTGGCTCGATGCGCGCGAACCGAAGAAGGAAGTGGTGGCCGCGCACCTGGTCAACCTGGTCTGGAATGGCCTGACCCACCTGGAGGCCGATCCGCGGCTACAGGACGAGTAGCGGGCGGGGAAGCCGGGCCCAATGTTGACTAACCTCGGCGCCCTAGAATGGCCGCATCATGACCGCACCGGGGCCTGCCTGCTCAGATACCCCGATCGCGGGGCTCGTCGAATTGGCGCTGAGCGCGCCGACATTCCAACAGCTCATGCAGCGCGCCGGGGGTCGACCCGACGAATTGACGCTCATCGCGCCGGCCAGCGCGCGGCTGTTGGTCGCCAGTGCGCTGGCTCGGCAGGGGCCATTGCTGGTGGTCACCGCCACCGGGCGGGAAGCCGACGACCTGGCCGCCGAACTGCGTGGTGTGTTCGGGGATGCGGTGGCGTTGTTGCCGTCCTGGGAGACACTGCCGCACGAACGGCTCTCACCCGGTGTTGACACCGTCGGCACTCGCCTGATGGCGCTGCGCCGGCTGGCCCACCCCGACGATGCCCAGCTGGGCCCACCGCTGGGGGTAGTGGTGACCTCGGTGCGCTCGCTGCTGCAGCCCATGACGCCGCAGCTGGGCATGATGGAGCCCCTCACGCTGACCGTTGGCGACGAATCCCCCTTCGACGGCGTGGTGGCGCGGCTGGTCGAGCTGGCATATACCCGGGTGGATATGGTCGGCCGGCGCGGCGAGTTCGCTGTGCGCGGCGGGATTCTGGACATCTTTGCCCCGACGGCCGAACATCCGGTGCGGGTCGAGTTCTGGGGCGACGAGATCACCGAGATGCGGATGTTCTCGGTAGCCGACCAGCGCTCGATTCCGGAGATCGACATTCACACACTGGTTGCCTTCGCCTGCCGTGAACTGCTGCTGAGCGAGGACGTGCGGGCGCGGGCCGCCCAACTGGCCGCACGGCATCCCGCGGCCGAGAGCACCGTCACCGGCAGTGCTTCCGACATGCTGGCGAAGCTCGCCGAGGGCATCGCGGTCGACGGCATGGAGGCGGTGTTGCCGGTGCTCTGGTCCGACGGGCACGCGTTGCTGACCGATCAGCTGCCCGACGGCACGCCGGTGTTGGTGTGCGACCCGGAAAAGGTGCGCACCCGCGCCGCGGATCTGATCAGGACTGGCCGTGAATTCCTGGAAGCCTCGTGGTCGGTCGCGGCGCTGGGAACTGCAGAAAATCAAGCCCCCGTCGACGTCGAACAACTGGGTGGGTCGGGGTTCGTCGAACTGGACCAGGTGCGGGCCGCGGCGGCCCGAACGGGTCATCCGTGGTGGACGTTGAGCCAATTGTCCGACGAGTCGGCGATCGAGTTGGACGTTCGGGCCGCGCCGTCGGCGCGCGGGCACCAGCGTGACATCGACGAAATCTTCGCGATGCTACGTGCCCACATCGCGACCGGCGGGTACGCCGCGCTGGTCGCGCCGGGCACCGGAACCGCACACCGCGTGGTGGAACGGCTGTCCGAGTCCGACACCCCCGCGGGGATGCTCGATCCCGGCCAGGCGCCCAAGCCGGGAGTCGTCGGGGTGCTCCAGGGCCCGCTGCGTGACGGCGTCATCATTCCCGGCGCCAACCTGGTCGTCATCACCGAGACCGATTTGACCGGCAGCCGGGTCAGCGCCGCCGAGGGCAAGCGGCTGGCGGCCAAGCGGCGCAACATCGTCGACCCGCTGGCGCTGACGGCCGGTGACCTGGTGGTGCACGATCAGCACGGCATCGGCCGGTTCGTGGAGATGGTCGAGCGCACGGTCGGGGGCGCCCGCCGGGAGTATCTGGTGCTGGAGTATGCCTCGGCCAAGAGGGGTGGCGGGGCGAAAAATACTGACAAGCTCTATGTCCCGATGGATTCGCTGGACCAGCTGTCGCGGTATGTCGGCGGGCAGGCGCCGGCGCTGAGCCGGCTGGGCGGCAGCGACTGGGCCAACACCAAGACCAAGGCGCGCCGCGCGGTGCGCGAGATCGCGGGCGAGCTGGTCTCGCTGTACGCCAAACGGCAGGCCAGCCCCGGGCATGCGTTCTCGCCGGACACGCCGTGGCAGGCCGAGCTGGAGGACGCGTTCGGCTTCACCGAGACCGTGGACCAGCTCACCGCCATCGAAGAGGTCAAGGCGGACATGGAAAAGCCGATCCCGATGGACCGGGTGATCTGCGGCGATGTCGGCTACGGCAAGACCGAGATCGCGGTGCGGGCGGCGTTCAAGGCGGTCCAAGACGGTAAACAGGTCGCGGTGCTGGTGCCCACCACGCTGCTGGCCGACCAGCATCTGCAGACGTTCGGCGAGCGAATGTCCGGATTCCCGGTGACCATCAAGGGTCTGTCGCGGTTCACCGACGCCGCCGAGTCCCGCGCCGTGATCGACGGCCTGGCCGACGGGTCGGTGGACATCGTGATCGGCACCCATCGGCTGCTGCAGACCGGGGTGCGCTGGAAGGATCTGGGCCTGGTGGTGGTCGACGAGGAGCAGCGGTTCGGCGTCGAGCACAAGGAGCACATCAAGTCACTGCGCACCCATGTCGACGTGCTGACCATGAGCGCCACCCCGATCCCGCGCACGTTGGAGATGAGCCTGGCCGGGATTCGCGAGATGTCGACCATCCTGACGCCGCCCGAGGAGCGCTACCCGGTGCTGACCTACGTCGGACCGCACGACGACAAGCAGATCGCCGCGGCGCTGCGCCGGGAGCTGCTGCGCGACGGGCAGGCGTTCTACGTGCACAACCGGGTCAGCTCGATCGACGCGGCCGCCGCCCGGGTGCGTGAGCTGGTGCCCGAGGCGCGGGTGGTGGTCGCGCACGGGCAGATGCCCGAGGACCTGTTGGAGACCACCGTGCAACGGTTCTGGAACCGCGAGCATGACATCCTGGTTTGCACCACCATCGTGGAGACCGGCCTGGACATCTCCAACGCCAACACTTTGATCGTCGAGCGCGCCGATACCTTCGGGCTGTCCCAGCTGCACCAGCTGCGTGGCCGGGTGGGCCGCAGCCGGGAGCGCGGCTACGCCTATTTCCTCTATCCACCGCAGGTGCCGCTGACCGAGACCGCTTACGACCGGTTGGCGACGATCGCGCAGAACAATGAGCTGGGCGCGGGCATGGCCGTGGCGTTGAAGGACCTAGAGATCCGCGGTGCCGGCAACGTGCTCGGCATCGAGCAGTCCGGACACGTCGCCGGCGTCGGATTCGACCTGTACGTGCGGTTGGTCGGCGAGGCCCTGGAGACGTACCGGGACGCGTACCGGGCGGCCGCCGACGGCCAAACCGTGAGGACCGCCGAAGAACCCAAGGATGTGCGAATCGACCTGCCCGTTGACGCGCACCTGCCACCGGACTACATCGCCAGTGATCGGCTGCGGCTGGAGGGCTACCGGCGGCTGGCGGCCGCCTCCTCTGATCGCGAAGTGGCGGCCGTTGTGGACGAGCTAACCGATCGGTATGGGGCCCTGCCGGAGCCGGCCCGGCGGCTGGCGGCGGTGGCACGGCTGCGGCTGCTGTGCCGTGGCTCCGGCATCACCGACGTGACGGCGGCGTCGGCAGCGACCGTGCGGCTGTCCCCGTTGACGCTGCCGGACTCCGCCCAGGTGCGGCTGAAGCGAATGTATCCCGGAGCGCACTACCGTGCCACGACGGCCACCGTGCAGGTTCCCATTCCGCGAGCCGGTGGCCTCGGCGCGCCGCGAATCCGCGACGTCGAGCTGGTTCAGATGGTGGCCGATTTGATAACCGCGCTCGCTGGGAAACCGCGCCAGCATATTGGTATAACGAACCCTAGCCCGCCAGGCGAAGACGGCCGTGGTCGCAACACGACGATTAAGGAGCGACAACCGTGATGATTGTCGTCCTGGTCGACCCCCGGCGTCCGACACTGGTGCCTGTTGAAGCGATCGAGTTCCTGCGCGGCGAGGTGCAATACACCGAGGAAATGCCGGTCGCGGTGCCCTGGTCGCTACCAGCGGCTCGTTCGGCGCACGCCGGAAACGACGCGCCGGTGTTGCTGTCGTCTGACCCCAACCATCCTGCTGTCATTACTCGACTGGCCGCCGGTGCCCGGCTGATCTCGGCACCGGATTCTCAGCGTGGCGAACGACTCGTCGACGCCGTCGCGATGATGGACAAGCTGCGCACCGCCGGACCGTGGGAAAGTGAGCAGACTCACGACTCGCTGCGCAGATACCTGCTGGAGGAGACCTACGAGCTGTTGGACGCGGTCCGCAGCGGCAGTGTTGACCAGCTGCGCGAAGAGCTTGGTGATCTCTTGCTGCAGGTCCTCTTTCACGCCCGGATCGCTGAGGATGCGTCGCAATCGCCGTTCACCATCGACGACGTCGCCGACACACTGATGCGAAAGCTCGGCAATCGGGCGCCAGGAGTACTTGCGGGCGAATCGATTTCGCTCGAAGATCAACTGGCGCAATGGGAGGCAGCCAAGGCCTCGGAAAAGGCGCGAAAGTCGGTAGCCGACGATGTCCATACGGGCCAGCCGGCATTAGCGCTGGCGCAGAAGGTTATTCAGCGTGCCCAAAAGGCTGGGCTGCCCGCTCACCTGATCCCCGATGAGATCACTTCTGTTTCGGTTTCAGCTGACGTAGATGCGGAAAACACGCTGCGCACTGCCGTTTTGGACTTTATTGACAGGCTGCGCTGTGCCGAGCGGGCAATTGCCGTCGCACGCCGGGGCAGCAACGTTGCCGAGCAGCTCGATGTGACGCCGCTGGGTGTGATCACCGAGCAGGAGTGGCTCGCGCATTGGCCAACTGCTGTCAACGATTCCCGCGGCGGGTCCAAGAAACGTAAAGGCATGCGATAACCGCCCCGAGTGCGACGGGGTAGTCAACAAACCCATGGGACGATGATCGTGACGGAAGCCGGTATAGGTGCCCTACGAGGGAGAGTTGTGTCGCCGAGACGCTGGTTGCGGGCGGTCGCCGTGATAGGGGCGACCGCGATGCTGTTGGCGTCGAGCTGCACTTGGCAGCTGAGCCTTTTCATCACCGACGGCGTGCCGCCTCCGCCCGGCGATCCGGTGCCGCCGGTGGATACGCACGCCGGCGGCCGGCCCGCGGATCAGTTGCGCGAATGGGCGGAGAAACGTGCTGCGGCATTGGGAATTCCGGTCATCGCGCTGGAGGCCTACGCCTACGCCGCTCGCGTCGCCGAGGTCGAGAATCCCAAGTGTCATCTTGCGTGGACCACGCTGGCGGGCATCGGGCGGGTGGAGAGTCACCACGGAACCTACCGGGGCGCCACGATTGCGCCCAATGGGGATGTAAGCCCCCCGATTCGGGGCGTCCGCCTCGACGGCACCGGCGGCACCCTGCGCATCGTGGACAGGGACGGGGGCGGCCTGGACGGTGACGCCGCGGTGGAGCGTGCGATGGGGCCAATGCAGTTCATTTCGGAAACCTGGCGGTTGTACGGGGTCGCTGCCAGAAACGACGGCATCGCCAACGTCGACAACATCGATGATGCTGCCCTCTCGGCAGCGGGCTATTTATGCTGGCGTGGAAAGGATCTCGCGACACCGCGAGGGTGGATAACCGCGCTGAGGGCCTACAACAACTCCGTTATCTATGCGCGGGCGGTCCGGGACTGGGCGACCGCGTATGCGGCGGGTCATCCGCTGTAGCAGGATGAACCGCTAACCCAGGCTTTACGCTAACAGCGGTCGGGGCCAGCCAACCCAAGACCGTCCGTGCAGCAGCTACGACGCAAGGAGAACCCAGTGCCGATTATCGAGCAGGTTAGGGCCCGAGAGATCCTCGATTCCCGCGGCAACCCGACGGTGGAGGTCGAGGTGGCGCTTATCGACGGGACATTCGCCCGGGCCGCGGTGCCGTCGGGCGCCTCGACCGGGGAGCACGAGGCCGTCGAGTTGCGCGACGGCGGCGATCGCTACGGCGGCAAAGGCGTGCAAAAAGCCGTGCAGGCTGTTCTTGATGAGATCGGCCCGGCCGTCATCGGACTCAACGCCGACGACCAGCGATTGGTCGACCAGGCGCTGGTGGACCTAGACGGCACCCCCGACAAGTCCCGGCTGGGCGGCAACGCGATCTTGGGTGTCTCGCTCGCTGTTGCCAAGGCGGCGGCGGATTCGGCGGAGCTGCCGTTGTTCCGTTATGTCGGGGGGCCAAACGCGCACATTCTGCCGGTACCGATGATGAACATCCTCAACGGCGGCGCACACGCCGATACCGCTGTCGACATTCAAGAGTTCATGGTGGCGCCAATTGGCGCGCCCAGCTTCGTCGAGGCGTTGCGCTGGGGCGCTGAGGTGTACCACGCGCTCAAGTCGGTCCTGAAAAAGGAGGGGCTGTCCACCGGCCTGGGCGACGAAGGCGGCTTCGCCCCGGATGTGGCCGGCACCACCGCGGCGTTGGACCTGATCAGCCGGGCCATCGAGTCGGCGGGCTTGCGACCCGGCGCCGACGTGGCGCTGGCCCTGGACGCGGCGGCCACCGAGTTCTTCACCGACGGCACCGGCTACGTCTTCGAGGGCACCACCCGTACCGCAGACCAGATGACCGAGTTCTACGCGGGCCTGCTCGGCGCCTACCCGCTGGTGTCGATCGAAGACCCACTGTCCGAAGACGATTGGGACGGCTGGGCCGCGCTGACGGCCTCGATCGGTGACCGGGTGCAAATCGTCGGCGACGACATCTTTGTCACCAATCCCGAGCGGCTCGAGGAGGGCATCGAACGGGGCGTGGCAAATGCGTTGCTGGTCAAGGTGAACCAGATCGGGACGTTGACCGAGACACTCGACGCGGTCACGCTGGCTCACCACGGCGGATACCGCACGATGATCAGTCACCGCAGTGGCGAGACGGAGGACACCATGATCGCCGACCTCGCGGTGGCCATCGGCAGCGGGCAGATCAAGACGGGCGCGCCTGCTCGCAGTGAGCGCGTCGCAAAATACAACCAGCTGCTGCGGATCGAAGAGGCGCTTGGCGACGCGGCCCGCTACGCGGGCGACCTGGCATTTCCTCGGTTCGCGTGCGAGACGAAATAGGTACATGCCCGAAGCGAAACGGCCCGAATCGAAGCGCCGGTCGCCGGCATCGCGCCCGGGGAAGGCCGGCGACTCGGTTCGGGGCGGTCGCGCCACCAAGCCTTCCGCAAAACCCTCCACGCCCGCACCGCACGCCAGCCGCAAGACCACTCGCACGCCGCATGAGCACATTGTCGAACCCATCAAACGGGCGATCACCGAATCGGTCGAGAAGCGCTCCGAACAGCGGCTGGGGTTCACCGCGCGGCGCGCAGCGATCCTCGCCGCGGTTGTATGCGTGCTGACGCTGACCATTGCGAGGCCGGTACGCACCTACTTCGCGCAGCGCGCCGAGATGGAACAACTGGCTGCGACCGAGGCCATGTTGCGCCGCCAGATCGCTGACCTGGAGGAACAGCAGGTTAAGCTCGCCGATCCGGCGTATATTGCGGCTCAGGCCCGCGAACGGCTCGGCTTTGTGATGCCTGGAGACATCCCGTTTCAGGTCCAGCTTCCGTCGACGCCGTTGGCGCCGCCGCAACCGGGGTCAGACGCGGCTACTGCGACCAACAACGAACCCTGGTACACCGCGCTGTGGCACACGATCGCCGACGACCCGCACCTGCCGCCTGCCGCGCCACCGGCACCGGAGCCCGGACGTCCGGGCCCGCTGCCGCCGGCCTCGCCAAACCCCGAGCAGCCCGGTGGTTGATCGTGCCGATCTGGAGGTGGTCACGCGGCAACTCGGCCGTGCACCCCGGGGTGTGCTCGCGATCGCCTATCGTTGCCCCAACGGTGAACCCGGCGTCGTGAAAACTGCGCCGAGACTGCCCGACGGCACGCCGTTTCCGACCCTGTACTACCTGACGCATCCGGTGCTCACGGCGGCGGCCAGCAGGTTGGAGACCACGGGACTCATGCGCGAGATGAACCGGCGGCTGGGCCAGGATGCGGAGTTGGCCGCCGCCTATCGACGGGCACACGAGTCGTATCTGTCCGAGCGTGACGCTCTCGAGCCGCTCGGGACAACGGTCTCCGCGGGGGGCATGCCCGACCGGGTCAAGTGCCTGCATGTGCTGATCGCGCATTCGCTGGCCAAGGGCCCGGGGTTGAACCCATTCGGTGACGAGGCGCTGGCGTTACTGGCCGCCGAGCCACGGACGGCCGCGACCCTGGTGGCTGGGCAGTGGCGCTAACCCGGGTCGCCGCGATCGACTGCGGTACCAACTCGATTCGCTTGCTGATCGCCGACGTGGGAGCCGGGTTGGCGCGCGGAGAGCTGCACGATGTGCATCGTGAGACCCGGATAGTGCGCCTGGGCCAGGGAGTCGACGCCACCGGTCGGTTCGCGCCGGAGGCGATTGCGCGGACCCGGACCGCCCTGACCGACTACGCCGAACTGCTGACGTTTCACCATGCCGAGCGGGTGCGGATGGTCGCCACGTCGGCCGCCCGCGATGTGGTCAATCGCGACGTTTTCTTTGCGATGACGGCCGACGTGTTGGGCGCCGCGCTGCCCGGCTCGGCCGCGGAGGTGATTACCGGCGCCGAGGAGGCCGAGCTCTCCTTCCGTGGAGCGGTGGGCGAATTAGGCAGCGCCGGTGCGCCTTTCGTCGTCGTGGACCTCGGTGGCGGTTCCACCGAGATCGTGCTGGGCGAGCACGAAGTGGTTGCCAGCTACTCGGCGGACATCGGATGCGTCCGGCTGACCGAACGCTGTTTGCACTCCGACCCGCCGACGTTGCAGGAGGTGTCCACGGCCCGCCGGCTGGTTCGCGAGCGGCTCGAGCCCGCACTGCGCACCGTGCCGCTGGAGCTGGCCCGGACCTGGGTCGGGCTGGCTGGAACGATGACCACACTGTCCGCGCTGGCGCAGTCCATGACGGCGTATGACGCTGCGGCCATTCATCTTTCGCGGGTGCCCGGTGCTGATCTGCTCGAGGTTTGCCAGCGGCTGATCGGCATGACTCGCAAGCAGCGGGCCGCGCTGGCGCCGATGCACCCGGGCCGGGCCGACGTGATCGGCGGTGGCGCGATCGTGGTCGAAGAGTTGGCGCGCGAGCTGCGCGAGCGGGCCGGCATCGACCAGCTGACCGTCAGCGAACACGACATCTTGGACGGCATCGCGTTGTCACTGGCCGGATAAGTCACATCTGCCACACGCGTATCTGCGCGGGGGGACACTCTTCTGCCCGCCTCGTAGCGACAACCTTGGCCGATGTCAGACCCGCATGGGAATGTTCGGCCATGACCAGACAACTGCATGGAATTGAGCTTCGATACGTGCTCACCCTGCACCTGGCCGTCCATGGACCGGCGGCCATTACCGAAATGATCTAAGGCCTGGGCTGGCACGGCTTTGGAGTCCGGGGCAGGGCATCCAAGGTGGTGTCGGAGGCACTGCGCTGGGAAATCGGACGGGGCCGAGTATACCGGCTCGGGCGCGGACGCTACGGGCCGGGGTACATCCCGCGCTCCACCGAATACCGGATTCACCAACGCGTGTTGGCGTTGCGGGCATCCGCCAACGTGTCGCTGCGAGGCGGGCAAAGTGTACATCCGCTCCCAGCGGAAACGCCTGTGGCAGATGTGATTTAGGCTTCGAAGCGGTAGCCCATCCCTGATTCGGTCAGCAGATGTTTGGGGTGCGACGGGTCATCCTCCAATTTGCGCCGCAGCTGCGCCAGATACACCCGCAGGTAATGGGTTTCAGTCGCATATGCCGGTCCCCACACTTCTTTGAGAAGCTCCCCGCGGCCGACCAACTTGCCGCGGTTGCGGGCCAGCATTTCCAGCATGCCCCACTCGGTCGGCGTGAGATGCACTTCGGCACCGTCTTTGATGACCTTCTTGCCGGCCAGATCGACGGTGAATGAATCGGTTTCGATCACCGGCTGCTCCAACTCGGCGGCCGCGGTGTTACGCCGTACCGCTGCGCGCAGCCGAGCCAGAAACTCGTCCATTCCAAACGGTTTCGTCACGTAATCGTCGGCGCCCGCATCGAGGGCCTGGACCTTGTCCGACGAATCGGTACGCGCCGACAACACGATCACCGGTGCCGTCAACCAGCCACGCAGCCCGCCGAGCACGTCGATACCCGACATGTCCGGCAGGCCGAGGTCGAGGATCACCACATCGGGCGGATGCTCAGCGGCGGCGCGCAGCGCACCCGCACCCGTCGAGGCGGTGATGACCTGGTAGCCACGCACGGTCAGGTTGATACGCAGCGCGCGCAGGATCTGGGGTTCGTCGTCAATCACCAAGACGAGGGTCATGGGCGGTCCTCGGGAGCCGCCAGATCGATCACCACTGTGAGCCCGCCGCCCGGGGTATCGGTAGCCGAAATCGTGCCGCCCATAGCCTCGACGAAGCCGCGTGCCACCGACATCCCCAGACCGACACCGGTGGTGTTGTCGTGATCCCCCGGCCGCTGGAACGGGGCAAAGAGTTGCTCCTCGGTCCCGCGCGGGACCCCTGGGCCCTCGTCGATGACATTAATCAGGACCCGCTCACGCACCCGTCCCGCGTTGACCCGGACCACGCAGTCGGGCGCATATCGCAGCGCGTTGTCGATCAGGTTGGCTAGCACCCGCTCCAGCAACCCGGCGTCGGCCATCGCCACGGCGTCTCCCACGTCGACCTTGACCCGGTCGATGCCGGATCGGTAAAAACCGGTGGCGCCCTTGCCGATGCTGACCAAGGCCCGTTGCACCGCTTCCTCCAGGTATGCCCGGCGCAGCTGGGGGCGAATCACGCCGGCAGCCAACCGCGACGAATCGAGCAGGTTTGCGACCAGGGCGGTGAGTTGGTCGATGGACTCCTCGATGGTGGCCAACAGCTCGGCGGTATCCTCGGGGGAGAAAGCGACGTCTTCGGTGCGCAAGCTGGACACCGCAACCTTGGCCGCCGCCAGCGGGGTGCGCAGGTCGTGGCTGACCGCCGACAGCAGCGACCGGCGCAGCTCATCGGCCCTAGCGATGGCCTCGGCCTGGCCGGCCTCTTCCGCCAGCTCGCGCTGCTTCACCAGACCCGCGGCCTGTGTCGCGACCGCGGTCAGCACTCGGCGGTCGCGGGCGGCCAACTTGCGGCCTGCCATCAGCATCCAAAACTCGTCGTCGCCGACTTCGATTGCGGTGTCGGCGGAGTCGACGTCCCGACACGGGTTTGTCCCGACGCACGCGACGGTTTCGCCTGTCGATGCGCCCTGCCGGACACGCAGCATGGTCACGGCCCGTTGGGAATACGTTTCGCGGACCCGCTGCAGCAGCGTGGCAAGGTCTGCGCCGCGCAACACCGAACCGGCAAACAGGGCCAGCAACTCAGCCTCCTGGGATGCGCGCCGAGCCTCACGGGTTCGGCTAGCCGCGCCGTCCACCAACACCGCCACCGCAACGGCCATCGCCAACAACACGAATTCGGTTACTGCGGCGTCCGGTTCGGCGATGGTCCAGGTGTAGCGGGGCTCGGTCAGAAAGTAGTTCAGCAGCATGCCCGACAGCAAGGCCGACAATGCGGCGGGGGCGACGCCGCCCAGCAACGCCACGATCAGCACGCCGATGAAGAACAACGCGCTCTCGCCGCCGATGCCCATGAATCGGTCGAGCCAGGCCACCGTGATGGCGCAGATCACCGAGGGCACCACCAGCGCGGCCAGCCACGACGCGATATGCCGCTCGCGCGGGGAGACCCGCGACCACCCGGAGGCCCGGCTGGCCGCGGGATGGGTGACCATGTGAACGTCGATGCCGCCGGGCTCCTGGACGGTGCGGGCGCCGATCCCCTCGTCAAACAGGCGTGCCCATCGCGATCGCCGCGATGTGCCGACGACGAGCTGCGTGGCGTTCATCTCGCGGGCGAAGTCCAGCAGCGCGGTGGGCACGTCGTCGCCGACCACGGTGTGCATGGTCGCACCGAGGCTTGTCGCCAGCTCGCGGACCCTGCCCAGCTGCGGCGCGGACACCCCCGCCAGGCCGTCGCCACGGATAACGTGAACCACCATCAGCTCGGCGCTGGACTTCGACGCGATCCGCGATGCCCGTCGCACCAACGTCTCCGACTCCGGGCCGCCGGTCACGGCGACGACGACGCGTTCCCGCGCCTCCCACGTGGCGGTGATCTTTTTGTCTGCGCGGTACTTCTCCAGGGCCGCATCAACTTGGTCGGCCAGCCACAGCAACGCGATCTCGCGCAGCGCGGTCAGATTGCCCGTGCGGAAGTAGTTCGACAGCGCGGCATCGACCCGTTCGGCTGCATAGACGTTGCCGTGAGCAAGCCTGCGCCGCAACGCTTCCGGTGTGATGTCGACCAGCTCGACCTGATCGGCCGCGCGGACGATCTCGTCGGGGATCTTCTCCTTCTGCTCGATGCCGGTGATTTGCTCCACGACATCGTTTAGGCCCTCCAAGTGCTGGATGTTGACCGTCGAGATCACCGTGATGCCGGCGTCGAGGATTTCCTGAACGTCCTGCCAGCGCTTGGGGTTCTTGCTGCCAGGTGTGTTGGTGTGGGCGAGTTCGTCCACCAGCACCACCTGAGGATGACGTCGCAGTACTGCCTCCACATCGAGTTCGGGAAACCTGGCACCCCGATATTCGACGTAGCGCGGCGGGATCATCTCGATGCCCTCGAGCAGTTTCGCGGTCTTGTTGCGTCCGTGTGTCTCGACGACCGCGGCGACCACGTCGGTGCCGCGCTCCAGCCTGCGGTGCGCCTCGCCGAGCATGGCGTAGGTTTTGCCCACGCCGGGGGCCGCGCCCAGATAGATCCGCAGCTGCCCGCGCTTGGTGGTCACATGCTCAATCATCCACCGGTAGGGCGTAAAGATCGCGCAAAGATCGGCGAAGAGCAACGTCACGGTCGTGTTCCTGGGGGGCCCGGCAACTACCATCCTGCTGGGCTATCTGATGCGCTGCGATGCCGGTGCACAAGAATCGAGAGGACTCACATGGCCGACTTGGTGTTGGTGCTGACCGTGATGGCCTTTGCCGGGCTTTGCCTGCTCTACGTCCGTGGCTGTGAACGGATCATTCGCCGCGACGAAATCGGGGAAACAACAGTCGAACTCACGCGAGCGCCGGCCGAATGGCGATGACTACGGTCGACAACATCGTCGGGTTGGTGATCGCGGTGGCGCTAATGGCGTTCCTATTCGCGGCGCTGCTGTTTCCGGAGAAGTTCTGATGTCCGGGACGAGTTGGTTGCAGTTCGCGGCGTTGATCGCGGTGCTGTTGCTCACCGCGCCAGCGCTGGGCGGCTACCTGGCCAAGATCTACGGCGACGAGGCCAAAAAGCCCGGCGATCGGGTGTTTGGGCCGATCGAGCGCGTGATCTACCAGGTATGCCGAGTCGATCCCGGCAGCGAGCAACGGTGGAGCACCTATGCCCTGTCCGTGCTTGCGTTCAGTGTTATGTCCTTCCTGCTGCTGTATGGGATCGCGCGGTTTCAGGGCGTGCTGCCGTTCAATCCGACGGACAAGCCGGCGGTGACCGACCATGTCGCCTTCAACGCCGCGGTCAGCTTCATGACCAATACCAACTGGCAGTCCTACAGCGGCGAAGCCACGATGAGCCACTTCACCCAGATGACCGGGCTGGCCGTGCAGAACTTCGTCTCCGCGTCCGCCGGCATGTGCGTGCTGGCGGCCCTGATCAGAGGTCTGGCCCGCAAACGGGCGAGCACGCTCGGCAACTTCTGGGTAGACCTCGCCCGCACCGTGTTGCGCATCATGTTTCCGCTGTCGTTCGTGGTGGCGATCCTGTTGGTCAGCCAGGGCGTGATCCAGAACCTGCATGGTTTCATCGTCGCCAACACGCTGGAGGGCGCCCCCCAGCTCATTCCAGGCGGGCCGGTGGCCAGCCAGGTCGCGATCAAGCAGCTCGGCACCAACGGCGGCGGGTTCTTCAACGTGAACTCCGCGCATCCGTTCGAAAACTACACGCCGATAGGCAATTTCGTCGAAAACTGGGCGATCCTGATCATCCCGTTCGCGCTGTGCTTCGCCTTCGGCAAGATGGTGCACGACCGTCGTCAAGGCTGGGCGGTGCTGGCCATCATGGGCATCATTTGGATCGGAATGTCAGTCGCGGCAATGTCATTCGAGGCCAAGGGCAACCCGCGGCTGGATGCGCTGGGGGTGACACAGCAGACGACGGTCGACCAGTCCGGCGGCAACCTGGAGGGCAAGGAGGTGCGCTTTGGCGTCGGTGCGTCTGGGTTATGGGCGGCGTCGACGACCGGCACCTCCAACGGCTCGGTCAACTCGATGCACGACAGCTACACACCACTGGGCGGCATGGTCCCGCTGGCGCACATGATGCTCGGCGAAGTCAGCCCGGGCGGCACCGGCGTCGGATTGAACGGCCTACTGGTCATGGCGATCCTGGCGGTTTTCATCGCCGGCCTCATGGTAGGCCGGACACCGGAGTATCTCGGCAAGAAGATCCAGGCCACCGAGATGAAGCTGGTGACGCTCTACATCCTGGCGATGCCCATCGCCCTGCTGAGTTTCGCCGCCGCGTCGGTGCTGATCTCCTCCGCGCTGGCGTCGCGGAACAACCCTGGGCCGCATGGTCTTTCGGAGATTCTATACGCCTACACGTCGGGCGCGAACAACAACGGGTCGGCCTTTGCCGGTCTGACCGCGTCTACCTGGTCATATGACACCACGATCGGAGTGGCGATGTTGATCGGTAGGTTCTTCCTGATCATTCCGGTGCTGGCGATCGCCGGCTCCCTGGCACGTAAAGGCACGACGCCGGTTACCGCCGCCACCTTCCCGACGCACAAGCCGCTCTTTGTTGGCCTGGTCATTGGGGTCGTACTGATCGTCGGCGGCCTGACGTTCTTCCCCGCCCTGGCGCTGGGGCCGATCGTCGAGCAGTTATCGACCCAGTGATGATCGCACGCATGGAGACCTCCGCAACCGCCGCGGCAGCGACGTCGGCACCCCGGCTCCGGCTGGCCAAGCGCTCGCTGTTCGATCCGATGATTGTGCGCTCGGCGCTGCCCCAGAGCCTGCGCAAGCTGGCTCCGCGGGTACAGGCCCGTAACCCGGTCATGTTGGTCGTGCTGGTCGGTGCCGTGATCACCACACTGGCGTTCCTGCGCGACCTCGCATCCTCGACAGCCCAAGAGAACGTCTTCAACGGTCTGGTCGCCGCGTTCCTCTGGTTCACCGTCCTGTTTGCCAACTTTGCCGAGGCCATGGCCGAAGGACGCGGCAAGGCTCAGGCGGCGGCGCTGCGCAAAGTCCGGTCCGAAACGATGGCCAACCGGCGCACGGCTGCGGGCAACATCGAATCGGTCCCTTCGTCGCGGCTGGACCTCGACGACGTGGTGGAGGTTTCGGCTGGCGAAACGATCCCGTCGGACGGCGAGATCATCGAAGGCATTGCCTCCGTCGACGAGTCTGCGATCACCGGCGAATCGGCACCGGTGATCCGCGAGTCGGGCGGCGACCGTTCCGCGGTGACGGGTGGCACCGTGGTGCTGTCGGATCGGATCGTCGTGCGGATCACCGCCAAGCAGGGACAAACATTCATCGACCGGATGATCGCGCTGGTGGAGGGCGCCGCACGGCAGCAGACACCGAACGAGATCGCGCTGAACATCCTGCTGGCTGGGCTGACGATCATCTTTTTGCTCGCGGTGGTGACGCTGCAGCCGTTCGCCATCTATTCCGGCGGGGGACAGCGGGTGGTCGTGCTGGTGGCGTTGCTGGTGTGTCTCATTCCGACCACGATCGGTGCGCTGCTGTCCGCGATCGGCATCGCGGGGATGGACCGGCTGGTGCAACACAACGTGCTCGCCACATCTGGGCGGGCGGTGGAGGCGGCCGGCGACGTGAACACGCTGCTGCTGGACAAGACCGGCACCATCACCCTCGGTAACCGGCAGGCCACCGAGTTCGTGCCGATCAACGGTGTGAGTGCCGAGGCGGTCGCCGACGCCGCCCAGCTGTCGAGCTTGGCCGACGAAACTCCGGAGGGCCGCTCGATCGTCGTGCTGGCGAAGGACGAGTTCGGGCTGCGCGCCCGCGACGAGGGCGTGATGTCACACGCCAGGTTCGTGCCGTTCACCGCCGAAACCCGGATGTCCGGGGTCGATCTCGCCGAGGTTAGCGGCATCCGTCGGATCCGCAAGGGTGCCGCGGCTGCGGTGATGAAGTGGGTTCGCGATCACGGTGGCCACCCCACCGAGGAGGTGGGTGCCATTGTCGACGGCATCAGCTCCGGCGGGGGGACACCCCTAGTCGTTGCGGAATGGACCGATAACAGCAGCGCGCGGGCCATCGGCGTCGTCCATCTGAAGGACATCGTCAAGGTGGGCATACGGGAACGCTTCGACGAAATGCGCCGAATGAGCATCCGCACCGTGATGATCACCGGTGACAACCCGGCGACCGCCAAGGCGATTGCACAGGAGGCCGGCGTCGACGATTTCTTGGCCGAGGCCACGCCCGAGGACAAGCTTGCGCTCATCAAGCGCGAACAGCAGGGCGGTCGGCTGGTCGCCATGACGGGTGACGGGACCAATGACGCACCCGCGCTCGCGCAAGCCGATGTCGGGGTGGCGATGAATACCGGCACCCAGGCGGCCCGGGAAGCCGGCAACATGGTCGATCTCGACTCCGACCCCACCAAGCTCATCGAGGTCGTGGAGATCGGCAAGCAGCTGCTGATCACGCGGGGCGCGCTGACGACGTTTTCGATCGCCAACGACGTCGCGAAGTACTTCGCCATCATCCCTGCCATGTTCGTCGGCCTGTATCCGGTGCTCGACAAGCTGAACGTCATGGCGCTGCACTCACCAAGGTCGGCGATTCTGTCGGCGGTCATCTTCAATGCGCTGGTGATCGTCGCCTTGATCCCATTGGCGTTGCGGGGCGTGCGGTTTAGGGCGGAAAGCGCGTCGGCGATGCTGCGGCGCAACCTGCTGATCTATGGGCTGGGCGGTCTCGTCGTCCCGTTTATCGGCATTAAACTGGTCGATCTCGTCATCGTCGCCCTCGGGGTGTCCTGATGCGTCGTCAATTACTGCCCGCGCTCACCATGCTGTTGGTGTTCACCGTCATCACCGGCATCGTCTACCCGCTTGCCGTGACCGGCGTCGGGCAACTGTTCTTCGGTGACCAGGCGAACGGCGCGCTGCTCGAGCGGGACGGGCAGGTCATCGGCTCCGCCCACATCGGCCAGCAGTTCACCGCCGCGAAGTACTTCCACCCGCGCCCCTCGTCGGCAGGCGACGGTTACGACGCTGCGGCGAGCTCGGGCTCCAACCTGGGACCGACGAACGAGAAGCTGCTGGCGGCCGTCGCTGAACGGGTCACCGCCTACCGCAAGGAAAACAATCTGCCGGCCGATACGCTGGTTCCGGTCGACGCGGTTACCGGCTCGGGTTCCGGGCTGGACCCGGCCATATCGGTGGTCAATGCCAAGCTGCAGGCACCGCGGGTGGCGCAGGCGCGCAATATCTCGATAAGGCAGGTCGAGCGTCTGATCGAGGACCACACCGACGCGCGTGGTCTCGGCTTCCTGGGCGAGCGCGCGGTGAACGTGCTCAGGCTGAACCTCGCATTGGATCGCCTCTGACTCTCAGGCGGTAGTGGCGATCTGCTGCTCGATCATCGGGAGCCGCACCCGAAACACCGTCTGGCCGTTGCCCGACTCGGCCGTGACCGAGCCGCGATGCGCCTTGACGATCGAGCTGACGATGGCCAGGCCCAAGCCGTGGCCGGACCCATTGGACCGAGACTTGCTGGCCCGCACGAACCGGTCGAAGAGGTGGGGCAGGATCTCCGGGTCGATGTCGGGGCCGTCGTCGGTCACCGACAATTCAACACACGGCGCGTTGGGACCAGTGCGGTGGCAGGTGATCCCGATGGTCACTGTGACGCCGGGCTGGGTATGCACCCAGGCATTGGTGAGTAGATTGCTGACGAGTTGATGCAAGCGGGCATGATCCCCGTTGACCCAGACCGGCTCGTCGGGCAGATTCTTCACCCAACGGTGGGTGGGCGCCGCAACCGCCGCGTCATTCACCGCGTTGATGACCAGGTCGGTCAGGTCGAGGTCCTCGGTTTCTAGATCTTCGCCCTCGCTGAGACGGGAGAGCAGCAGCAGCTCGTCGACCAGCAGCGTCATCCGCCGCGCCTCGGATTCGATGCGGGCCAGCGCGTATTCGGTGGTGGGCGGTAGGTCCGAGCTATCCTGACGTGTCAGTTCGGCATAGCCCTGGATCGCCGCCAGGGGAGTACGCAGCTCGTGGCTGGCGTCGGTGATGAACTGCCGCATCCGCAGATCGGAATCGACGCGATGCGCCAGCGCACCATCGACGTTGTCCAACAAGCGATTCAGCGTGTGCCCGACGATTCCGACCTCGTTATCCGGGTCGGTATCCCCCGGACGGACTCGCACGCTGATCTGGTGGTCGTCATCGGTAAGTGGCATGGTGGCGACCTCGGCGGCGGTCGCGGCGACCCGGCGCAGCGGGCGTAGCGCATATCCCACCACCCACACCGTCAGTGCTGCGGTAACCACCAGTGCGGCCCCAACAAGCGCGACGGTGGTGACTTTCTTGCGGGCGATGATCTGGTTGGCCAGGCTTAGCGATACGCCGACGAACAGTCGATCGGCGCCAGCGGCGCTGCTGTCAACCTGGTAGGCGCCCAGGCTGCCCAGGCTTTCGACACGCGGCGGGCCGCCGTCCCACACTTGCGCTTCGATCGCGCGGATGACGTCGGGCGGAGCGGGTCGTGCTCCGTCTTCGGAGAAAACGGCCGATCCGATCACCACGCCGTCGTGCAGCACGGCAATGAGGTTTCCGGGCGTCTGGCCGGTGAACTCCAGCACCGCTTGTGACATCGGGAGGTTGCCGGTGGGCGTGGATGTTTGCGCACTGTCGCGGTATCTGGTGTAAGAGTGGTTCAACGCGTGCAGGGATTCGACTAGCTCGGCGTCGTTCATCGCGGTGACATAGCCGCTTAGGCTCAGCACGGAGACGACACCGACGGCCACCAGCACAACGGTAACGACCGCCAACACGCCGAGCAGCAATTGCTGGCGTAACGAGCGGGGTCGCCAGCAGGGGGCTTTTCTGGACCGAGTGTTTCGGTCCGGGATCATGCCAGGCTCATTCCGGCGGACGCAGCATGTATCCAATGCCGCGGACCGTATGGATCATTGGCTCCCGGTCGGAGTCGATCTTCTTCCTCAGATAGGAGATATACAGGTCGACAATGCTGGTGCGGCCTGCGAAGTCGTAGTTCCAAACCCGATCCAGGATCTCGGTACGGCTCAGTGCTCGTCGGGGATTGCGCATCAGGAATCGAAGCAGTTCGAACTCGGTCGAGGAGAGCGAGATCGGCGTACCGTCGCGGGTTACCTCCCGGCTGGCCCCGTCGAGCGTAAGGTCTCCGACCCGGAGTGCCTCATCGGCGGGCCTTTCCAGATGGCTGGAGCGGCGCAGCAACCCGCGCAACCGGGCGACCAGCTCCTCGAGGCTGAACGGCTTTGTCATGTAGTCGTCGGCGCCCGAGGTCAGACCGGTGACCCGGTCCATCACGGAATCGCGCGCGGTGAGGAACAGCGTGGGTGTGTAGACGTCGGATTCTCGGACCCGTCGCAGGATTTCCAACCCGTCCACATCGGGAAGCATGATGTCGAGGACCAGCACATCGGGGCCGACCTTGTCGAACTTGGCTATGGCCTCTTGCCCGTCGTGGGCGACTTCGACATCCCAGCCTTCGTAGTGCAGCGCCATCTTGACCAGATTGGTCAGCGCTGGTTCGTCATCGACCAACAACACCCGGATCGGTGATCCATCCGCGCGATGAATCCGTGGCAGCTGCCCCAGGATGGCTTGCCGCGGACGTTGACTGCGCGTGTACCCCGACATCGTCGTCATGCTCCCGTATCCTCTCAAGTCCTGTGCAAGCGCACATGCAGTTGTCACGGGATTCATAAATTTTTCAAATGTCGCTTATGTAGTTACTTCGGCCTGAAAAGGTGACCGGGCGGGATGTCGGGCTTCGGCGGTGAGAAAGCGGATCTCGGTTTCCGGGTATACGGAGCCCCCGGTGGACCGGTTATGCGGGGAGGGCGCTGATCGTGACCAGGTTGTGGGCGAACACGCCGTGTCCGACCCAGGTCCGGGTGCCTTCGAGACCGCCGATCCGGCCGCGGTCCCAGCCGTAGCCGCGTTTGAGGTGGCTGATCCGGCCTTCGCATCCGGTCCGCCATTTGATGGTGCGGCGGAACGCTTTTCGGTGTTCTTCGGCGCGTCGATCCTGCGAAGGTTTGCCTTTGCGCGGGATCAGCACATTCTTGACGCCCACCTCGGTGAGCTGCTGGTCGACGGCGGCTTCGCCATAGCCGCGGTCGGCGGTGACGGTGCGCGGCGTGCGTCCGGCGCGCTTTTTCACCCACGCCACCGCTGGCGCCAGCTGCGGCGCATCGGGTGGGTTGCCCTGCTGCACAGTGTGATCCAGCACAATCCCGTCATCGTTGTCGACGACCTGGGCCTTGTGCTCAAACTCGACCGGCTTACCGAGCCGACCCTTGGTGATCGGGGCGGGCATCACCGTCGTGCAGGCTGACCCGTCGACTCGCCCCGTCCGAAGTGATGCCCGCGACCCGCTGGCGGGTCTGCGCCACAATCTGACGCGTCGCGTTGAGCAGCTCGGTTAGGTCGTTGACCGCGCGCACCAGCCCACCACAGCGGCGACCCGCGACCGCATCACGCTCACCGCGGGCGGCCAGCGCGGCGGCCTTGGCCTTGGCCCGGAGCACCGCCTGCTTGGCGTTGTCCAGCAGCTGCTGGGCCTCCTGAGCAGCGGCTTGGGCCAGCTCGGCCAGCTCGCCGGTGAACCTCAGTACCGCGGCCCGCGCTTCGTCACGCCCCAGCTCCGCACGCGAGCGCAGTTTCGCTGCGACCGCGTGCGCGCGCCGACCGGCCGCGCGGGAGCGGTCGCCAACCCGGGTGCGCACCGCGCCGCCAGCGGCCTGAATCCGTTTGCCGGTTGCGGCGATCCGGCGCATTGCCTTGGCCAACAGACCCAAGTCGGTCGGATAAGACACGTTCGCCCGCGCCACCGTGGTATCGGCCCGGATCCGATTGGTGCCCAGCAGCTTGGCCTCGGCCGCCTTGGCCAACAATGCCTCGTTGAGCCCGTCGATCGCCGCCGATCCGCAACGCGTGGTGAGCTTCATCAATGTGGTCGGATGCGGCACCGACCCGTCCAGCGCAATGCGGCAAAACCGCCGTCAGGTGATCGAATCAGCCACCTCCCGGCACAGCGACTCATAGCCCAGCCGGTAGCGGAACTTCACAAACATCAACTGCAGATAGACCTCCATCGGCGTCGACGGCCGGCCCCTGCGCGGGTCGAAGAACGGCACGAACGGGGCGAAGAACGCCGGATCGTCCAACAATGCGTCCACCCGGGCCAGTTCCTCGGGCAGTCGGCGCACCTCGTCGGGCAGCAGCGACTCCCACAACCAGCACTGATCGCCTAAAGTACGAAACACGATGGCCTCAATCCCTTCCGCAACAAGGGCATTGAGGCCATCTTCCCAGTTCAGCACCATCCGACCGGGGATCAACGCGCCGACTTTAGCAGGTCGAAGTAGTTAGTCGTTCAGATAACAACGTGGCCACACACCAACCGGTGTGCGGCCACGTTGTAATTGACGGCGCGGGCCTTAAGCCAGCTTTAGGCCCAGCTGGAGCCGACGGCGCTGTCGGTTTGTGCCATGTTGTTGCCGGCAGCCTGCACCTTCTGCCCGTGGGCGTTGGCCTGCTCGTAGATCACCTGGAAGTTACGGCCCAGCTGGGTAATGAACCCCTGGCAGGCCGCCGAACCGGCGCCGCCCCAAAAGTCACTCGCGGTCAACACATCAGAAATGATGGCCTGATGCTCGGCCTCCAGCGACCCGGCCTGAGCGCGGATCATGGCGCCGTGAGCGTCGACGTCCCCGAATTGATAGTTGATGGTCATGTGTCCTCCTGAGTCGTCGGGCCGGGTCAGCTGCTGAGGATCTGCTGGGAGGCCTGCTCTTGCTGTTCGTAGTTGTTGGCGTCGCGAACCAGCCCGTCACGCACCCCGTGCAGCATGTTCACGATGTTGCGAAACGCCTGATTCATCTGGGTCATGGTGTCTAGCGAGGTCGCCTCGGCCATGCCACTCCAGCCCGCGCCCGAGATGTTTTGCGCGGACGCCCACATCCGGCGAGCCTCGTCCTCCACCGTCTGGGCGTGCACCTCAAAACGGCCCGCCATGTCCCGCATCGCGTGCGGATCCGTCATAAAACGCGAGGCCATGCTGCTGTCTCCTTGTCTCGAAGTCGTCACGTTGTTGAAGTTCTAGCGGCTGTGATCGGCGCGGTGGTGGCCGCGTGGCGGACAGGTTATGACTCAACGGTTAATTGCTGGCCTCAAACGAGTGAGATGTCCCCCTTTGTCCGCATCACACGACGACCTGTTTGGGCATGACAGTGGGCTTGAATCCGTACCGCGGCCCGGCATAGGCACCGGTGCCCTTGGCGGCCGAGGCCATTCCCGGCATCATCCCGGTAACTGGGCCGGCTTCTTCGGCGGCGACGGTCCAGCCGCTGCCTTCGAGCGCTGTGGCGCCGGCGGTTGTCGCCGGTGCGGCCGTAGACCAGGCCGCCGGCACTGACAGCCGGCCGACCAGGGTGGCCTCGCCTAAACTTGCGCCGAGCCCCGCTGGCGTCACCGAGTCCGCCAACCCCGCGGCGGCCGCACTGGCGGCACCCTCGGCAGCCTCGATGGCGCCTTCGGCGATCGCTACCGGCGCCCCACTGTTCAGGGCATTTGCTAGGAATATCGCGGTGGGGATGGCGGCGTTGACATACCAAGCGGCGGTGTTGACTGCGCTGTTGATGATGTTTGCCACGAACGGGGTCGCGAGCAGGGCGTCGATGTCGGCAATGATTCCGCTCAGCCCCGTCGAGTCGAGAACCGATGTGACTGGGGAGGCGAGCCCACTCACCGCGTTGGGCAGGCTACTGATCAGGTCCGCTACGCTCACCTGGTTGACGGCGGCGGTGGCGGCAGCCGAGCCGACCGCGGCGGACTGGGCGGCCAGCCCGCCCGGGTTGGTGGTCTGCGACGGCGGGCTTAACGGTTGCAGCATCCCGGCGGCTCCCGAAGCGGCCGCGTAGCCGTACATAGCCAGAGCGTCCTGAGCCCACATCTCGGCATAGAGGGCTTCGGTCGCCATGATTGCCGGTGTGTTGATCCCCAGGACGTTCGTCGCGACCAGGGCCGCCAGCAGCGCCCGGTTGGCCGCGACCACCTCCGGCGGCACTGTCATCGCATAGGCCGCCTCGTAGGCGGCCGCCGACGCCATGGCCTGCGAGCCGGCATGCGCAGCGGCTTCGGCGGTGTAGGTCAACCAAGCCAGATAGGGCTGGGCTGCGGCGACCATCGCCATCGAGGCCGGACCCATCCACGACTCGGTGGTCAGCCGGGTGATCACCGACTCATACGACGCGGCCGTCGTACCCAACTCGGCGGCCAGGCCGTTCCATGCGGCCCCGGCGGCCATCATCGGTCCTGCACCCGCGCCGGCGTACATGCGTGCGGAGTTGATCTCAGGGGGTAAAGCTCCGAAATCCATGGGGTATTCCGTTTCCGTGGAGTTATTTGGCTGAATTTCGTTGTTGGTTGAGCGTGGCCGCCCGTACGTCTGCCGCCTAGACGGTTGCTGGCTTGGGCATGACGATGGGTTTGACGCCGTAGCGCGGTGCACCGAAGCCGGCGCTGTTGCGTGCGGCCGAGGCCACCCCTGGCATCCCGGGGATGAACGTCCCCGCGGCGGCCTGCGGCGCGGCGGCGGTCCAGCCCGCGCCCGGCAGTGTGCTGGTGGTGGATACCAGGGTCGCCTGTCCGGCCCAGGCGGGCGGCACCGACAACATGCCGATCGCGGATGCGCTGCCCAGGCCGGCCGCAATTCCGGCCTCGCCGAGGGCGGCTTCGGCCGCGCCCAATGCACCCAATTCGCCCAAGGCGGCTTCCCCACCGAGAGCCGAGGCGGCCTCGGCCGCCTCCTCTGCAGGCAGGAGGCCGCCGCCGGCAAGGCCGATCAGCGTAGACGTGGCGGAGGCCCAGTTCCCGGCCCCGATGTTGAGGATGTTGCCAATGCCACCCGAGAGTTCGGGCGGGAACAACCCCGTCGTCGCTTGGATGATGGCCGACGCTTCCCCTGTGATCCCCGAGAGTGGCGAGGCGGCAGCCGATGAGTTGAGCGACTCGGTGACGCCGTAGGTACCGGCGCTGATTCCCAGAGTGTTGACAAACATGTCATGCATAGCCTGAGCTTCGGCGCTGACCTGCTGGTAGAAGGTGCCGTACGCAGTGAAGAGCGCCGCCTGCAGCGCCGAAACCTCATCGAGGGCCGCCGGAGCGATGGCTGTGGTGGGCGCCGCGGCGGCAGCGTTTTGGGCTGCCATCGCAGCACCGATGGTCCCGAGTTGCGCGGCCGCAGCCGTCAACTCTTCAGGCACTGTCTTGAGGAATGACATCCATTGCTCCTTGTGTGTGAAACCTGCCGGCCGCTAGCACCCCGGGCCGACCCTGTGTGTTTGCGTACGGCTGCCTGTGGATTGGCGTAACGCTAACCGGCCAAGCCTCCACAGTCGCGACCGAAAGGCATGGGACGCCCGACGTTTACGGTTTTTTAACGTTTACGTCAGCATCCTTAACAAGGTCTTGGCGGCTGACATGGCGGTGTGATCTGGTGCCCGGGCTAGCACACTTCGGCACACAAATGAGACGCGCGGCGCGCGGATTCTAGGCGAATGACGGCTCTTTCGCACCTGGCGTGTCGCGGTAGGGTTGGTGCACTGGATCGGGTCCAAGCGCTACATTCGCCGTCAAGCCTCCACAGCCCGATTGGCAGAGGCAGCGGACAATCCGCGCTCACGGGTGCTGGCGTTTGCTAGTGCCGGTAATCTTCGAAAGAGTCGCTTCTAACTGCCAATATGCCGGGTCGAAGCCACTGTCCAGCACTGTCGGCATCCAGATGGGGGCGTTGGCGCGCTGATCGATACGCCGTCTGCGCGGCTCCCGGCACAATGAGTTCGTGCCCGATTCCTGGCCGGTCGTTTGCGTTGACGACTGGTCTGTTGCCGGCCTGGAGACCCAGGGGCAACACCCGCACGATTGGCTCAAACATTCTTCGCAGAAGCGGACGTGGCTCTTCAAGCCGGCGCGACCGGAGCGCGATCGTTTACTCGGCGAAGACGTGGCAGAAAAGCTCGCCAGCGAGTTGGCGCGGCTACGCGATGTCTCCACAACAAGAGGGGAAGCTCACCCGTCGTGCAAATGCTGAGCGGGGGTCTGGTCGGTCAGCGTGAACCCGAGGCTGGCCGCGTGGTCGAACGATGGGCACAGCGCCTCCACATACTTTGTCTCCAGCGGCGGCACATGGACCGCCCAGTTGCGGTCGTGACGATCACCGTGGGCGATCAATGCGTCGAACGCGAGGTAGGTCGAAAGCGCGGAACGTGGGTAGGAGCGCTTGGTCGGCAGGTGCTGCGAACCGAGCAAGCGCCTGCTGGATCGCCTCGACGTTGTGCCCACGTTGCCCGGGATCGTCCCGGTCGCAGTTGAGCACAACCTCGGGCATCAATGCTTGCGGCAACCGCACGTCCTTGACCAGCGCACCGCGCACGCCGTCACGGACAGCCAGCTGGACCGGTGCCGCAGGTATCCCGACTAGGGCGTGTCTCCCAATTTCGGAGTTCCCACTCGGGCGTGGATGACGGCGCAGGCCAGCAGGACGCCGCCGAGGTAGGTCAGGGCGTATTTGTCGTAGCGGGTTGCGATGCCGCGCCACTGCTTGAGTCGATGGAAGCCGCGTTCGACGGTGTTGCGTAGCCCGTAGAGCGCGGCGTCGAATGCTGGTGGCCGCCCGCCGGCAGACCCCTTGGCCTTGCGCCGGTCGATCTGATCTTGGCGTTCGGGGATGGTGTGCTTGATCTTCTTAGACCGTAATGCGGCACGGGTACTTGGGTGTGAGTAGGCCTTGTCGGCGAGTAAGCGGAAATCCGTGCTGCCCAGGGCGTATTCGGTGCTGGCATGGCGATAGTCGTCGAGCAGGGGCAGCAGTTGCGGGTTGTCGCCGGCCTGGCCTGCGGTCAACCGGATCCGCACCGGGGCTTCGCGCTGATCGGTCAGGGCATGGATCTTGGTGGTCAGCCCGCCGCGCGAGCGGCCGATCGCATGATCGTCGGGTTCATCGGCGGATTTCTTGTAATCCGACAGTGCCCCCTGTGGCGAGCGTGTCCGAGCAGGCGCCCGCCGAATGCTGGTGTGCCCGCACGTTCGTGGAATCCACCGACAGCAGCTTCTCGATATCCTCGGCCACCTCAGCGTCCACCCCGAACACCGCGGCAACGTGGGCGAACACCTCGTCGCAGGTACCATCCAGCGACCAACGGTGATGGCGCTTCCACACCGTTTGCCACGGCCCGAACTCAGCGGGCAGGTCCCGCCACGGACTTCCCGTACGGAACCGCCACGCGATCCCTTCCAGGATAAGCCGGTGATCGCTAAACCGTCTGCCGGGCTTGCCCTCATGCGACGGCATCAACGGCTCGACCACGGCCCAGAACTCGTCCGAAATCACACCCACTCGCGTCACCGGCCAATCCTCGCTGGCCAGTACCTAAAAATTTGGGAGACACGCCCTAGGCGCGGGCTGCAGCGGTAGTACTTTGGCCTGTTCGGCGCATCTCCTATGGCTGCGGCCCGCTGGCTCAAACCTTGCCTTGCCACGCCAAGCCATTCCTAGCCTTGCCTAGCCACACCATGCCCTGCCTAGACACAGCGAGCCTACGCCGCGTCGAGTTCGGCGAAAATCAAACTGACCCACTACCACCGGATTGAAGGGTTTGGTGCGTGTTGATACGTCCCGGGTTGTGCCTATGGGAGGGTGTCCATCTCCACGATGCCGCCGAAGTCGAGTTCGTCGAGTGCTCGGATCACTTCGCTCGACGGGATGCCGCGATAGAAGGGTGCCGCGTTCGGTCCGGTGCCCGTCGACGGTGCTTCCGCAGAGTCCTCGACCACGAGGCCGATCACACGGCCGTCTTGCGCAACGATCGGACCGCCGCTGTTGCCCGGCCGCGCGATTGCCGAGTAGAGGAAAATCTTCTGCCGGCCGGGGATAGTCGTCGCGGCCGGGTTGACCACCTCGCCACGCTGCACCGTGATCGCCATCTCCGCAGTCATCGGCACCCGCGGGTAACCGAACACGTAGACCTCATCCGCCCAGTCGGGATCACGGAACGCCATGCCGCCAAGCCGCGGGATGTACTTGCCTTCGGGCATCTCGAATTTGATTACTGCGACGTCGAGCGTGGGGTGCGGGTGAGCGGTGCCCGAGAAGTTCACCAACTCGGCTTCGGCGTGGTTGCTTGACGGATAGACGGACAGACCTGCGCTCGTGCCCGCGAGCCCGGTCACGACATGTTTGTTGGTGATGACGTGATTGTGGTCGACGACGAGGCCGGTTCCCCAACTATCCACCGGATTGCCAGCGTCGTCGTGACCGGCGAGTTGAACGGTCACCGCGTTGTAGCTCGGGATGATGAGCTCGGCACCGAACACCTCGGACAACCAGAGGTTGCCGCCACGCTGTCCCTTCGATATCGCCCCCTGCGAGATGTACTTCTGCCCCATGACTGGCAATCGCGGGTCCCAACCGAGCGGCAGCAGAAGTCCCGCGCGTTCCATCGAGCTGAGGATGCGGTGGAGGGTCACCGCGTCGCCCGCGGCGGGCAGGCCGAGGGTGCTCAGGTATCGGGAGAAATCTGCGACCGACCACGGTTCGAAGGGCACCGTCGTCGGCAGACCGATATCCGAGTCAACCGGTGGTGGTTCGGGTTTGCCGATCGCCGCCGCAACCACCGGGTTGTGGACCAGCCCGAAGAATTGATGGGCGCACATCGCCACGTTCACACGCCACGCAGGAGTCCCGGGCTTCAGGTCGGCCGCCGTGAGCTGTCGCGGTCAGGTGCTTTCCGCGCCATCCGCCGTCACCTCTGCCATGGTCCATCTACGGTATCTGCGACAAGGGCAGCGTCGATGCCTCGACATGCAGAGTCGGTGTTCGCTTCACGCGAACTAGGCGCGCCTAGCCTGGACGAGTCCCCGGGCCGACATTCGCCCGAGGCCTTGGCCTCCATCACCTAATTGTGTGCAAAACCGTATCTAATTGATACGATTGCGCACATGGCTATCTGGGATCGCCTCGTCGAGGTTGCCGCCGAGCAACATGGCTACGTCACGACTCGCGATGCGCGAGACATCGGCGTCGACCCTGTGCAGCTCCGCCTCCTAGCGGGGCGCGGACGTCTTGAGCGTGTCGGCCGAGGTGTGTACCGGGTGCCCGTGCTGCCGCGTGGTGAGCACGACGATCTCGCAGCCGCAGTGTCGTGGACTTTGGGGCGTGGCGTTATCTCGCATGAGTCGGCCTTGGCGCTTCATGCCCTCGCTGACGTGAACCCGTCGCGCATCCATCTCACCGTCCCGCGCAACAACCATCCGCGTGCGGCCGGGGGCGAGCTGTACCGAGTTCACCGCCGCGACCTCCAGGCAGCCCACGTCACTTCGGTCGACGGAATACCCGTCACGACGGTTGCGCGCACCATCAAAGACTGCGTGAAGACGGGCACGGATCCTTATCAGCTTCGGGCCGCGATCGAGCGAGCCGAAGCCGAGGGCACGCTTCGTCGTGGGTCAGCAGCTGAGCTACGCGCTGCGCTCGATGAGACCACTGCCGGATTACGCGCTCGGCCGAAGCGAGCATCGGCGTGACCAAGCCCTATTCGTCGCCGCCAACGAACCTGCGCTCACTACGAGATCGGCTCACCCAAGTAGCGGAACGGCAAGGTGTCGTGTTCGGTCGACTGCAGCGGCATGTCGCGATGATTGTTGTCGCACAGTTCGCGGCCACGCTCACCGACGACACCGGCGCTCCGCTGCTGTTGGTCAAAGGCGGATCGTCGCTGGAACTGCGCCGGGGAATTCCCGATTCGCGGACCTCCAAAGACTTCGACACGGTCGCACGTCGCGATATCGAATTAATCCATGAACAGCTCGCTGACGCGGGCGAGACGGGGTGGGAAGGATTCACTGCAATCTTCACCGCCCCCGAAGAAATCGATGTTCCTGGTATGCCGGTCAAGCCGCGCCGATTCACCGCCAAGCTGAGCTACCGAGGCCGGGCTTTCGCAACTGTTCCGATCGAGGTCTCCTCCGTCGAAGCCGGCAATGCCGACCAATTCGACACCCTCACCTCAGACGCGCTCGGCCTCGTGGGCGTACCCGCAGCAGTCGCCGTACCCTGCATGACCATTCCCTGGCAAATCGCGCAGAAGCTGCACGCAGTAACTGCCGTGCTCGAAGAACCGAAGGTCAACGACCGCGCTCACGACCTGGTGGACTTGCAGCTTCTTGAAGGACTGTTGCTCGATGCCGACCTCATGCCGACGCGCAGCGCGTGCATCGCGATATTCGAAGCGCGCGCCCAGCATCCTTGGCCACCGAGAGTCGCCACGCTGCCGCACTGGCCGCTGATCTATGCAGGTGCGCTGGAGGGGCTTGACCACCTTGAACTCGCCAGGACGGTCGACGCGGCGGCCCAGGCAGTGCAGCGATTCGTTGCGCGGATTGATCGGGCGACGAAAAGATGAGTGCTGGCGCGGCCTGCGGCGCACGGGAGAACACAGGGACCACCCCGGTTCCATAGTCAACGTCAGCGGTGCGGGTGTCGATCAGACGACGAATGGAATCGCCCTCGCATTCCTCGCGATCGAGTGCCTATGAGCCGCGCTCCTGCGGCCTAGGCGAGCGCTTCCGGGGCTCTCAGACATCGGCCTCGTGGCGGTGTGCGCGGCGGCATGTGGCTCTGTGATCTCTTGCGCGAGCGCCGATTGCGAATTTCGTCCGGCGAAAAGTGACCGCTCCGTGACCTTAATGCAAGAGGTGTGTGGTGTGGAGAGGGGCGGGAGGAAGGGAGTGAGGCGACGGTGTCGAGATGCAGCGAGGATTGGTGGACTTCCGGTAGTTGTTTAACAAGGCCCCGGAGACCAGGGGGCGAGGGAGAGCGCGGGCCGACTTGGGTGGGTGAGCCTGGCTTGGGCTGGTGCGTGAGCGGAGGATCGCTGGTGGCCCCGTAGTTGGCGTTGGCCTGCGGACGTGCCGCGCCTGCGAGGGATTCGTCAATCTTCCTGTTGATGTCGCCCGTGCCACGTCGGTGAGATGTCGAAGGGATGTGACCTGGTGCGTTCGCGAACAGCTGCTGACCACGGCCACCGACGGCGCTCAACTGTCGTCGATTCCATCCCACCCGTGCTTGGACTTTCAAACTGTCCGGCGCCGATGGGGAAACCTGGTGTTTGGCCGGAACGTGGCGCCGAGCCTCGATAATATCAGCAGTTACGTCCAGGGGTGTGGTGTACGGGCAGGTAAGGCCGGTGGGCGTGTCGTAGCCCAGTAGTGGGCGGTCATCGCGTGATCCTTCGAAACGACCAGCAAAAGTCAATCGAAGGAAATGACGCAATGACCTCTTCTCATCTTATCGACGCCGAGCAGCTTCTGGCTGACCAACTCGCACAGGCGAGCCCGGATCTGCTGCGCGGGCTGCTCTCGACGTTCATCGCCGCCTTGATGGGGGCTGAAGCCGACGCCCTGTGCGGGGCGGGCTACCGCGAACGCAGCGATGAGCGGTCCAATCAGCGCAACGGCTACCGCCACCGTGATTTCGACACCCGTGCCGCAACCATCGACGTCGCGATCCCCAAGCTGCGCCAGGGCAGCTATTTCCCGGACTGGCTGCTGCAGCGCCGCAAGCGAGCTGAACGCGCACTGACCAGCGTGGTGGCGACCTGCTACCTGCTGGGAGTATCCACTCGCCGGATGGAGCGCCTGGTCGAAACACTTGGTGTGACAAAGCTTTCCAAGTCGCAAGTGTCGATCATGGCCAAAGAGCTCGACGAAGCCGTAGAGGCGTTTCGGACCCGCCCGCTCGATGCCGGCCCGTATACCTTCCTCGCCGCCGACGCCCTGGTGCTCAAGGTGCGCGAGGCAGGCCGCGTCGTCGGGGTGCACACCTTGATCGCCACCGGCGTCAACGCCGAGGGCTACCGAGAGATCCTGGGCATCCAGGTCACCTCCGCCGAGGACGGGGCCGGCTGGCTGGCGTTCTTCCGCGACCTGGTCGCCCGCGGCCTGTCCGGGGTCGCGCTGGTCACCAGCGACGCCCACGCCGGCCTGGTGGCCGCGATCGGCGCCACCCTGCCCGCAGCGGCCTGGCAGCGCTGCAGAACCCACTACGCAGCCAATCTGATGGCAGCCACCCCGAAGCCCTCCTGGCCGTGGGTGCGCACCCTGCTGCACTCCATCTACGACCAGCCCGACGCCGAATCAGTTGTTGCCCAATATGATCGGGTACTCGACGCTCTGACCGACAAACTCCCCGCGGTGGCCGAGCACCTCGACACCGCCCGCACCGACCTGCTGGCGTTCACCGCCTTCCCCAAGCAGATCTGGCGCCAAATCTGGTCCAACAACCCCCAGGAACGCCTCAACCGAGAGGTACGACGCCGAACCGACGTCGTGGGCATCTTCCCCGACCGCGCCTCGATCATCCGCCTCGTCGGAGCCGTCCTCGCCGAACAACACGACGAATGGATCGAAGGACGGCGCTACCTGGGCCTCGAGGTCCTCACCCGAGCCCGAGCAGCACTGACCAGCACCGAAGAACCCGCCAAGCAGCAAACCACCAACACCCCAGCACTGACCACCTAGACTGCCACCCGAAGGATCACGCGAGGAACCTTCACTCGTACACCACGTCCCTGGCCTTGGCCGAAGGTAGAACGCCAGCACGACTTGCTGTTGTCAACTCTTGCGAGTTACGTGAGTGCGGCCGGAGCACACGCTCGTATCGTCGTCACAGTCGAAGGGCGCGATCTTGAGTTCGACGTATCGACCTTCGCCCTTGTGGGCCCGCAGCAGCTGCCCGAAGTCGAGCCGTCGCAGTAGTGACCGGGGGCCCAGTTAGCGATGGCTTTGTCACTGTGGAGGGTCTCCCTCCCGTAGTGATGCACCACTCGCACGAGAGCCAATTCGGCCGCCCGTCGCGCCGCAGCAGAGCGCGGTGGCTCTTCGTCGTTCATTTGGTCATCGCCTCGCGTAGATGTTCCGCCGCGTCTTCGCCGCGGACGCCGGCCGTGCGTAGGTCGGCGTATACCCTCGGCCATAACATCGACCTAAACCCCTGCAGGTTCTGTTCGGTCAGCCGGGCGCACGCTGGGGTCGGGAAGAAGCGCAATATCAACCGACCGCCGGCGATTTCCTGCAATCCCGCAGCCATTGCTGCACGGCGAAGATCGCTCCATGATCGCCCGGGCACGTAGATTTCCATCGGAGCTATTTCCGTCTGCATTGGCGCGAGCAGGCTCGCCGACAACGCGCTTGTGGCTGCCCACTCAATGCCTGCGGCATCCCACAACTGGCCGGCCTTGACCACGCCGGCAGTCGGATCGCGCCACAGCACACCAGTCGAAATAGAAATCGGCGACCGAAGCTTGTCTGCTGCCTCAGCGTATGCATCCAACAGCGCATCGCGATCAACGATCAGGCGCGCCGATTTCGGGCCGCGGGCAGTGGCACTGGCCAGATGGCCGTTTTTTTCGAGAAACTTCAACGCCTGAGCGCTGCTTCCCATCGAGAGACCGGTGGCCTCTACAACCGAGGCGACAGTTGGACCGGCGATGTTCGCCAGCAGCGCTTCACATACGGCAAGTGTGGCGCGGCGCCAGCCTATGCGCGCGTCGAGTGGGGCAGGTGGCGCGCCTTTCGTCTCGATCACCAGAGTGGTTCCAGTTGATGTGTTTCGGTAGTGGATATCGGCAGCGCCCGACTCGTCCACCCACCCAACACCGGCGTCATGTGCCGCCTTCCGGGCACCAGGAGACATCGTGGGTGCAGCCAAAATGTCGGGCCGGGATGTGGCGTGGAGTGCCTCGGCTACCTGACGGGGCCAACCAGTCGTGAGCCAGCGAACCAGGAACTCTGCGCCGTCGAGCGACACAATCACGTCGCGATGAGGGCCGTTTACGCGTCGTGCGCGCACTTCGCTGCGAAACGCGCCTTCCAGCGCACTCACGGTGCGTTCGTCCCAAGACATGGAGGCATCATACTTCACTAAGGGACGATACTCTACTGTTTCAGTGAAGTACCATCTACGGATGAAGTTCGATTGCCACGTGCGATCCGACGCTTGCACTTCGCTGGCGGGCCGCGAACCCGATCAGCTCCTCCAGGTCGTCGGCACGGGTCAGCAAGGCGGCGCTGTCCGGGTGGGCGCGCATGCCAAACACCAGTCGCTCACCGTCGGGGTCAAGCAACACCAGGTCGCGGAGCATGGTGGCGGGCGGAACCCACACTTCGGGCTAGCTCTAGGGGGCAGGGCTTTGACGGGTCTTGACAAATACGTGTAGCTACACGAGTCTGGAGTAATGGGCAAAGGGGCGGCGTTCGACGAATGCGCTTGCTACACCACCCGGCGGGCGGCCCGACAGCTCGGCCAGGCCTATGATCGCGCGCTGCGGCCGAGCGGGTTGACGAACACCCAATTCAGCACGCTGGCCGTGATCTCGCTGTCGGAAGGCAGCGCCGGGATCGACCTCACGATGAGCGAGCTTGCCGCCCGCATCGGCGTTGAACGCACGACGCTAACCCGCAACCTCGAGGTGATGAGGCGCGACGGACTGGTGCGGGTCATGGCGGGTGCCGACGCGCGGTGCAAGCGCATCGAGCTGACCGCGAAGGGCCGCGCGGCACTGCAAAAGGCGGTGCCCCTATGGCGCGGGGTGCAGGCGGAGGTGACCGCAAGCGTCGGTGACTGGCCACGGGTGCGACGCGACATCGCGAATCTGGGTCAGGCGGCGGAGGCGTGTCGGTGATCTTTTTTGCGCATATATGTGTAGTTACACCCAACTGAGGAGCAAATGATGGCTAGGCAGAGATTTCGTGACCAGGTGGTGTTGATCACCGGTGCCTCCAGCGGCATCGGGGAGGCGACCGCGAAGGCATTCGCCCGTGAGGGCGCCGTGGTCGCCTTGGCGGCGCGCCGCGAGGGTGCGTTGCGCCGGGTTGCCCGGGAGATCGAGGCCGCGGGTGGGCGGGCGATGGTCGCCCCGCTCGACGTCTCGTCGTCGGAGAGCGTGCGCGCCATGGTTGCCGACGTGGTCGGCGAGTTTGGTCGCATTGACGTCGTGTTCAACAACGCCGGCGTCTCGCTGGTAGGCCCGGTCGACGCAGAGACCTTCCTTGACGACACTCGCGAGATGCTGGAGATCGACTACCTCGGCACGGTGCGCGTGGTGCGGGAGGTCTTGCCGATCATGAAGCAGCAACGATCGGGACGGATCATGAACATGTCGTCGGTGGTGGGTCGCAAGGCCTTTGCGCGATTCGCCGGCTACTCCTCCGCCATGCACGCGATCGCCGGTTTCTCCGATGCGTTGCGCCAAGAGCTGCGGGGTAGCGGAATCGCCGTCTCGGTGATCCACCCGGCGCTGACCCAGACACCGCTGTTGGCCAACGTCGACCCCGCCGACATGCCGCCGCCGTTTCGCAGCCTCACGCCCATTCCCGTTCACTGGGTCGCGGCAGCGGTGCTTGACGGTGTGGCGCGGCGGCGCGCCCGCGTAGTCGTTCCATTTCAGCCGCGGCTGCTCATGGTGGGTGACGCGTTCTCGCCGCGGTACGGCGACCGGGTGGTCCGCTTGCTCGAGAGCAAGATATTCGGTCGCCTGATCGGTTCCTATCGGGGTTCGGTATACCGCCATCAGCCGACCGAATCAGCGAAGGCACAGGCGGCCCAGCCCGAGCGCGGGTACTCGTCGGCCCGGTGAGGTTGGTTGGAGCCAGGCTCCACGTCGCTGAGGCGAGCGGCGTGCGCAGCGCGTAGCGGCTCGTCGGCACGGTGTCGATGGTCTCCTTGGCGCTGAATCGCGACGTGCTGGCGATCACCCGGGCAAGCCGATCACGCAGTTCGTCGTCGGGCGCCAGCTCAACGTCGAGTTGCGCTCTCCCGCTTTGAGATCCAGCGCGACACCTCGTCGCGCCGGTACACGACGCGCCGTCCCAAGGTGAAGCTCGCCGGTCCGATGTCCGAGTGCCGCCAGTGCCGTAGAGTGCCGACGGGAACGCCGATCATCTCCGAAACTTGTTTTGCGTCCAGCAGATCCATGTTTCTCCTCCCGACATGGGCTGGTTTCCAATGTCTCCAACAGTGCTGGCAGCGTCCGTGTTCGGTCGCCCATTTCGCTTGCGCGACTGCGCCATAACCGGCCAGGTGAGGCGCGACGGGTTCGAGAGTGGCGCCGCGGTATTGTGCGACTGCCCTGGCCGAGCGGAGCAGCTCGTCGTCGTCGATGCCCCGGCGGTCGAGTTGGACGATGTCGACGTAGTCCCGCCAGCGGGTGCTGGTGATGCCGCGTTCGAGGATGGTCACTCCCTTCTCGGCGATGATGGTCTCGGGCGCGTAGCCCAGGAGTGTGATCGGCTCGCCGAGGATCCGGTCGATGGTCACCCGTGTGGGCCACGGCGCGATCGGTTCGCCGGTGGACACATCCCAGGCCGCGATGCCCTGCCACGGTCCGACCGACATAGCGACTCGCACGCGCAGGCCCGGGTAGTCGGCCCGCTCGCGAATTTCCTGCACGCTGCTCGTGTCGAGGTTGAACGCCACCCCGTCGTCGATGTCGATCACGGCGATGTCGCGAACCACCTGGGTGAGATGCTCGGCGGTGACGTCGGCGCGCATGGCGTTGGAGTCGGTGTCCTTCGTCGGGTGCCGAACGCCGTAGGCGGCCAGCAGGATCCGGCCTTTGAGGACGAAGTCTGCGGCATGCGAGGTGCGGGTGAGCCGATCCAGGAACGATTCGAGGGTGTGTCGAGTCAGGTACTCCTGCGTCGGTGCGCCGGTCCCGCACTTCGAGGCAGTAGAACGAGCGAGGATTGGATCCGGCGGGACACCGTGTCGCCGGAGCTCACGCCAGCATCGCCAATGTTTGTAAGACCGGGGACTTCTCCCGCGGTAGGCGGGTGGCGATCTCGATCAGCCGGGCGGGTTTGCCGCCTCGGCGCAGCCACTCTCGCAGCGCGTCACGCGCCAGTTCGTAACCGACTTCGTAGCGGAGCCGGAATGTATCGGCGATCGAGCGCTCGGGTGAGTTAGATTCCGATTGTCTGATCCGATCCCGGGATCGTGATCTCGTCGCGTCCGATCTAAAATGTGGCCCGGTCGAAGTGGTGCCACGCAATCGCGCCTGTGCTGGCCGGTGTCCTCGACCAGCGGGGGATGGCGATGTCCAGCGCGGCGGGGATCGCGTCGGTCAGGTCGTGGTGCGTGAGTGCGGAGGCCAGGCAGATCGTAGCGTCGGGGCGGCGCGTGGCGGCCTCGATCCGATCCCAGTCGGCGGTCGACGCGTCTACGGGTAGGTAGATGCCGCGGGCGATGCGGTCCCAGCGGCCTGCCTGCGCGCCGCGGTAAAGCGCGCTGCGCGAGGCCGGCCCGCCCCGCAGTGCTCGGTGTCAGGGCTTCCACGGCGCCTATCCCACTCGTCTTTGGTACGGAACGTAGGCAGATAACTCTATGTGTAGACGTTTCGTATCGATGCCTGAGGAAATCGGGAACAGGCCCCGCGGGCGCATGGCTATTGGGAGTACGGCGGGGCACTGACATTGCGAGGCCACCGTCGGTTGGCGCCGGTAGCATGGGGATTTGTCGATGCTTGGTGAAGGAGCAACCGTGGGCGGTGAGACGCCTAAGAAGGTGGTCGTCTCATGGACTGCTGTGAAGAACGCGGGGTCGCGCGCCACAAGGGCCTCAGCCAAGTTGGAACGCCGGGTTGTCCCCGTTGGTCACAAGCGGTCAGCTGCCGTTGCAGCGCATATCGAGAAGCAGCGGTCACCGCAGTCCAGATGCCGCTGACGCCCGGCTACGGTGAGACCCCGCTTCCGCACGACGAACTGGCCGCGTTGCTCCCCGAGGTTGTCGAGGTGTTGGACAAGCCGATCACGCGCGCTGATGTTTATGACCTCGAACAGGGCCTTCAGGACCAGGTTTTCGATCTATTGATGCCGACGGCTGTTGAAGGCTCGTTGTCGCTTGATGAGCTTCTCAGTGACCATTTCGTCCGCGATCTCCACGCGCGTATGTTTGGTCCGGTATAGGACTGGGCCGGGCGGTGGTGACGACGTGAACTCAACATCGGTGTTGCACCGGAGCAGGTCGCCGTCGAGGTACGCAACGCGCTCGACACCATCGCGTACCGCTGGGTGCACACCGATGATTGGACCGGTCGGCAACTGGGTATTGTTGTTCATGCAGACCTTGTGCGAATCCATCCGTTCACCGATGGAAATGGGCGCACCACAAGGCTTCTCGCTGATTTGGTGTACGCGACGGTTCAGAATCCCACCGAGCTGCAGTATGACTGGGAGCTCGATAAACTGCGCTTACGTCGAACTACTTCGCGGCTACGACCGAGACCGGGACATTGCGGCGCTCGCCGCCTTCATCGGTGTGCGGCCCATCGAGACATAGGCAGGCTGTCTTGTTGAAGCCGGCGACCGGGCGACCCAAGCGGAGGAGGTACCGCGGATCACTGCGGTACCGTCGACGCGGTGGCAACCAGGCATCAACGGGCGGGGATTGACGACCGCTGGCATAAGCGGGTCAAAGGGCCGGACGGGAACAGGCGAACCGTGCGGTCTGCTGTCTGCGGCAGGGTTTCGCGCTGGCGCGTCAGGTGGGTTGACGGCGGCGGAGAGGAGCACAGCAAGAGCTTCCAGCGCAAACCTGACGCGCAGGTACCTGACCCATGCCGAACTGTTGATGCTCGCCAGGGCCACGGGCCGGTTCGAAACGCTCACCTTGGTGCTCGGCTACTGCGGCTTACGGCGGTTTACGGTTCGGTGAGGCTGTTGCCCTGCGGCGCAAGCATGTGGGGGATCGCGTGCTGACCGTCCGATCGTCCCCTACGGCGGTGACCGGCAAGGGCATCGTTGAGTCGACGACCAAGACGAAGCGGGATCGTCACGTACCAGTGCCTGAGCCTGTTTGGCGCAGGCTCCATGCCGAGTTGCCCACCGACCCGAACGCCTTGGTGTTCCCCGGCCGTAAGGGCGGATTCCTGCCTCTCGGTGAATACCGCTGGGCATTCGACAACGCCGGCGACCAGGTCGGGATCGAAGGCTGGTACCGCACGGTCTGGGGCACACCACGGCCTCGCTGGCGATCAGCGCAGGCGCTAACGTCAAGGTCGTGCAACGGCTCCTTGGACACGCAGCAGCGGCGATGACGCTCGACCGGCACGGCCATCTGCTCAACGACGATCTAGCGGTGTGGCCGATGCGCTGTGCAAAGTCATCGAGAACACTGCGGTATCACTGCGGTATGCGGAGACGGAACAGAGTCGGGCTCCGGGCATGAGATAGCGCGTCTGAACTGCAACGCCCCCATAGCCCAATTGGCAGAGGCAGCGGACTTAAAATCCGTCAAGTGTCGGTTCGAGTCCGACTGGGGGCACGGGGAAATCGTTGTTGGCAAGTCATGGCGTTGGGCACTGCTGCTGCTCGCCGCTCAAGCCAGCAACCCAACCTGGCGATACGTTGGTTTGAGCGGGGCGACTCCCGTCGGGCCACCTACGCCCCGCCTGTTGCTATGGCCGGACAAGGAGCATCGCGATGAGCGTGGATTACCCCCAAATGGCTGCTACCCGGGGAAGAATAGAACCGGCCCCGCGGCGAGTTCGCGGCTATCTCGGACATGTGCTCGTCTTCGACACCAGTGCGGCGCGCTATGTCTGGGAGGTTCCCTACTACCCGCAGTACTACATCCCGCTGGCGGATGTCCGCATGGAGTTCCTGCGCGACGAGAACCACCCGCAGCGAGTGCAGCTGGGTCCGTCGCGGCTGCACTCCTTGGTAAGCGCCGGTCAGACCCACCGATCGGCGGCGCGGGTATTCGATGTCGACGGCGACAGCCCGGTGGCGGGCACCGTGCGTTTCAACTGGGATCCGCTGCGGTGGTTCGAGGAGGACGAGCCGATCTACGGCCATCCGCGCAATCCCTATCAGCGGGCCGATGCGCTGCGCTCGCACCGACACGTCCGTGTCGAGCTGGACGGCATTGTGCTCGCTGACACCCGATCGCCCGTTCTGCTATTCGAAACTGGGATACCCACAAGGTATTACATCGATCCGGCCGACATCGCTTTCGAGCATCTGGAGCCCACCTCGACGCAGACGTTGTGTCCGTACAAGGGGACGACGTCGGGCTATTGGTCTGTGCGCGTCGGCGACGCCGTGCACCGCGACCTGGCCTGGACGTATCACTATCCACTGCCCGCCGTTGCCCCGATCGCCGGCCTGGTGGCGTTTTACAACGAGAAGGTCGACCTCACCGTCGACGGCGTCGCCCTGCCGCGGCCGCACACTCAGTTCAGCTAGTGCTTGGTTTGTTCGCCGGTTGGCGGCCGCCAGCATGGTCAACCTCATCTAGGGCGTGGGTGTCGGGGCGCAGCAGGCTGCCGGCGATCTCGCGGACACCGTCTTGGCTGTGCCCAATCTAGATTCCGATCGGCCTGAGTCTTCTTCTGCCGGCGCAGCGCATCGGCGCGGGCCACGATTGCATCGACGTGGACGGCCAGCCGGCGCTGGGTCATCGACGGCCAGCGAGCCGCCCTGAGAGCGAGCTCGGCGGCCACGGCGCCAACACCTCACCGTCGACGGTCAGATCGCTGCGACACACGATCGTTTGAAACATCCGGTAGTCGATGTCGCCGGCGGTGAAGACTTGGCCGACCATGGCTAGGCACTCGCGCATACCGCAGCTGGCTGGCCGTTGGCCCCTGGCTGATCCGCAAGGCCGCACCGACCTCAGCGATCACCGCCGCCTGTGACCACTAACCAGTCTCATCGAAAATATATTCGATACAGCCACTTGCCGTCGACATTGACCATGAGGCGTTCACGTCGCAGGGCCGACGAAATATGCTGAGACCTGCCTACTCGTGTGCAATGTGATATTAGCCTCATTTTGATTTGAATTATGAGAATTTCTTATTTCCCAGTTATGGGGAGCGTGTGCTGGTTGTTAGCGAAGTACGCTAAAACTGCAGTTACTGCTCATAGCACTGGTTTGCCACATACCCCGTATCGGGATACGTCATGATCGGTATCCTGAGCGGAACATAAGTCGGTCACGTGACCTAGGTAACAGCGTCTAATTCGTGAAATTTTTGATCAGAATTTGGTCGCTAGACTTATTCCAGCCCAGTATGAATCAGCGCTTTTGGTGCCGAAATGCGGCGAATCCCGGGCAGTCGGCGTCGCACAGCACGGTTGCTGTGCTGTCGCAAGCCTGGAGGCCCGCAGACACAGCAAGCGAGGAGCGGCGCGTATGAGCCGCGCCGGCGACGATGCGGAACGAAGTGATGAGGAGGAGCGGCGCATGAGCGTTATGAACGGCCGGGAGGTCGCTCGAGAGAGCAGAGATGCCCAGGTCTTCGAGTTCGGCACCGCACCGGGCTCCGCCGTGGTCAAGATTCCGGTGCAGGGCGGTCCGATCGGTGGCATCGCCATCAGCCGCGACGGCAGTCTGCTGGTAGTGACCAACAACGGCACCGACACCGTCTCGGTCGTCGGCACCGACACCTGCCGGGTCACCCAGACCGTCACCAGTGTCAACGAACCGTTCGCGATCGCCATGGGCAATGCGGAAGCCAACCGCGCGTACGTCAGCACGGTGTCGTCGGCGTACGACGCGATCGCGGTCATCGACGTGGCCACGAACACCGTTCTCGGCACCCATCCGCTGGCGCTCAGTGTGAGCGACCTGACACTCAGCCCGGACGACAAGTACCTGTACGTCAGCCGAAATGGCACTCGCGGTGCTGACGTTGCGGTGCTGGACACGACGACGGGCGCACTGATCGACGTCGTAGACGTTTCCCAGGCGCCGGGCACCACCACGCAATGCGTGCGGATGAGCCCGGACGGAAGTGTCCTGTACGTCGGCGCCAATGGGCCATCCGGCGGCCTGCTCGTCGTGATCACGACCCGCGCGCAGTCCGACGGGGGACGCATCGGGAGTCGCTCGCGTTCGCGGCAGAAGAGCTCCAAACCCCGGGGTAACCAGGCGGCGGCGGGCTTGCGCGTGGTGGCGACCATCGACATCGGGTCATCGGTCCGCGACGTCGCGCTCAGCCCCGACGGTGCCATCGCCTACGTCGCCAGCTGCGGCTCCGACTTCGGGGCAGTGGTCGACGTCATCGACACTCGCACCCACCAGATCACCAGCTCGCGCGCGATCAGCGAGATCGGCGGGTTGGTCACCCGGGTGAGCGTTAGCGGCGACGCGGATCGCGCCTACTTGGTCAGCGAGGATCGGGTGACCGTGCTGTGCACCCGTACGCACGATGTCATCGGCACGATCAGGACCGGCCAGCCGTCGTGCGTGGTCGAGAGCCCGGACGGAAAGTACCTGTACATCGCCGACTACTCCGGCACCATCACCAGGACAGCGGTTGCCTCGACCATCGTGTCCGGGACCGAGCAGCTGGCGCTACAGCGCCGCGGGTCTATGCAGTGGTTCTCGCCTGAGCTGCAGCAGTACGCGCCGGCGCTCGCCTAGCTCGAACGCGCTTCTCGGGGGAACCCGTTTCTCATGACTTCTCGCGGCGATAGCATTCGCCCGAGGAGGACATGAGGCGCGCCGAGACCCGTAAGGCGGTACATCGATGTACGGCACGATGCAGGACTTTCCGTTGACGATCACCGCGATCATGCGCCACGGCTGCGGTGTCCACGGGCGACGCACGGTCACCACCGCGACGGGTGAGGGCTATCGGCACAGTAGCTATCGCGATGTGGGGCAACGAGCTGGCCAGCTGGCAAATGCGTTGCGCCGCCTCGGTGTTACCGGGGACCAGCGGGTTGCCACGTTCATGTGGAACAACACCGAACACTTGGTGACCTACTTCGCGGTCCCGTCGATGGGCGCGGTGCTGCATACCCTCAACATCCGGCTCTTCCCCGAGCAGATCGCCTATGTCACCAACGAGGCCGAAGACCGCGTCATTCTGGTCGACTTGTCATTGGCCAGACTGCTCGCGCCGGTGCTGCCCAAACTCGACACCGTGCATACCGTGATCGCGGTAGGAGAGGGCGACACGACGCCGCTGCGGGAAGCTGGCAAGACCGTGCTGCGCTTCGCCGAATTAATTGACGCCGAATCCCCCGACTTCGGGTGGCCGCAGATCGATGAGAACTCCGCGGCCGCAATGTGTTACACCAGCGGTACTACCGGCAATCCCAAAGGCGTTGTATACAGCCATCGTTCGAGCTTTCTGCACACGATGGCGGCCTGCACCACAAACGGTATCGGGGTCGGGTCCAGTGACAAGGTGCTGCCGATCGTGCCGATGTTTCATGCCAACGGGTGGGGGCTACCGTATGCGGCCTTGATGGCGGGTGCGGACTTGGTGCTACCCGATCGGCATCTCGACGCCCGCTCGCTGATCCACATGGTGGAGACGCTGAAGCCGACGTTGGCCGGCGCGGTGCCAACCATCTGGAACGACGTCATGCATTACCTAGAGAAGGACCCCGATCACGACATGTCATCGCTGCGTCTGGTCGCCTGCGGCGGATCGGCGGTTCCGGAATCGCTGATGCGCACCTTCGAGGACAAGCACGATGTCCAGATTCGGCAGCTGTGGGGCATGACGGAAACATCGCCGCTGGCCACCATGGCCTGGCCGCCACCTGGCACCCCGGACGACCAGCATTGGGCATTCCGCATCACTCAGGGCCAACCGGTGTGCGGGGTGGAGACCCGGATCGTCGACGACGATGGCCAGGTGCTGCCCAACGACGGCAACGCCGTTGGCGAGGTGGAGGTTCGCGGGCCCTGGATTGCTGGCTCGTATTACGGGGGACGTGACGAGTCCAAGTTCGATTCCGGCTGGTTGCGCACCGGTGACGTCGGCCGCATCGACGAGCAAGGCTTCATCACCCTGACCGACCGCGCCAAAGACGTCATCAAGTCCGGCGGTGAATGGATCTCCTCGGTTGAGTTGGAGAACTGCCTTATCGCGCACCCGGACGTGCTCGAGGCCGCGGTCGTCGGCGTTCCCGACGAGCGCTGGCAGGAACGGCCGCTGGCGGTTGTCGTAGTTCGGGAAGGGGCCACCGTTAGTGCTGGTGATCTGCGAGCATTCCTGGCGGACAAGGTCGTTCGCTGGTGGTTGCCGGAGCGGTGGGCGTTTGTCGACGAGATTCCCCGCACCAGCGTGGGCAAGTACGACAAGAAGGCCATCCGTTCTCGCTACGCCGAAGGTGCCTACCAGATCACCGAGGTGCACACTTGACCCGCGCGAGCAGACGCAAAATCGCCCATTTTCGTGTCGAAATGGGGGCTTTTGCGTCTGCTCGCGGGTAGAAAGGTGACCATGAGCCTGCGGGTCATTCAATGGGCGACGGGATCGGTCGGTGTGGCGGCGATCAAAGGCGTGCTGCAGCATCCCGAACTCGAACTCGTAGGCTGCTGGGTGCATTCGGCGGCCAAGAGCGGCAAAGACGTCGGCGAAATCATCGGTTCACCACCATTGGGCGTGATCGCGACTAACAGCATCGACGACGTTTTGGCGCTGGACGCCGACGCGGTGATCTACGCGCCATTGCTGCCCAGCGTCGACGAAGTCGCCGCGCTGTTGCGTTCGGGCAAGAACGTGGTCACTCCGCTTGGGTGGTTCTATCCGAGTGAAAAGGAGGCCGCCCCACTGGAAGTCGCCGCGCAGGCCGGCAATGCGACGCTGCACGGCGCCGGAATTGGGCCCGGGGCTGTCACCGAGCTGTTCCCGTTGCTCCTGTCGGTGATGTCCACCGGTGTGACTTTTGTTCGCTCCGAAGAGTTTTCGGATCTGCGCAGCTATGGAGCGCCGGACGTGCTGCGCTATGTGATGGGTTTCGGCGGCACACCGGACAGCGCGTTGACCGGACCGATGCAGAAAATTCTGGACGGGGGCTTCCTGCAGTCGGTACGGCTGTGTGTCGACCGGTTGGGCTTTGCCGCCGACCCCCAGATCCGCACTTCGCAGGAGGTGGCGGTTGCGACCGCCCCGATCGACTCGCCGATCGGAGTAATTGAGCCCGGACAGGTGGCCGGACGCCGCTTCCATTGGGAGGCGCTGGTCGAGGACACAGTGGTCGTCCAGATCGCCGTGAACTGGTTGATGGGATCGGAAAATCTGGATCCCCCTTGGTCATTCGGGCCGGCCGGAGAACGCTACGAGATCGAAGTGCGCGGCAGCCCGGACACCTGCGTCACCATCAAGGGTTGGCAACCGCAGACCGTGGCGGCCGGCTTGAAGAGCAACCCCGGGATCGTGGCAACCGCGGCGCACTGCGTCAACGCGATCCCGGCAACCTGCGCCGCCCCGGCGGGGATCCAGAGCTTTTTCGACCTGCCGCTCATCACCGGCCGGGCCGCTCCCGGGCTGGCACGCTAGAGTTGCTGGCGGCGTCCCCGGCCGGGATGTCGAGAATCGGACGGGTAATCCAATGGCAAAGTCTGTCGTCGTCGAGCAATCGCGAGCGATTCCGGTGCAATCCGAGGATGCGTTCGGTGGCACGCTGGCGGCAGCGCTGCCGGTGATTTGTTCGCACTGGTACGGCCTGATCCCACCAATCAAGGAGGTCCGGGATCAAACGGGTGCTTGGGATTCTGTCGGACAGGCCCGTGTCATCACGATGGTCGGCGGCGGGCGCGTGCGCGAGGAGCTGACCAGTGTCGACCCGCCGCGGTCGTTCGGCTACACGCTCACCGACATCAAGGGCCCGTTGGCGCCGCTGGTCGCGTTGGTGGAGGGCAAGTGGAGCTTCGCTCCCGCGGATACCGGAACCACGGTGACCTGGCAATGGACCATCCATCCTAGATCGGCGCTGGCCGCGCCGGTGTTGCCGGTGTTCGCCAGGATGTGGCGGGGCTACGCGCGCGGGGTGCTCGAGAAGCTTTCCGCTTTGTTGGTGGGCTGAGCGGCGCTGCCGGCTTCGTCTACCGTCGGGGTCATGTGCCGACTCTTTGGCTTGCACTCCGGAACCGATGCTGTCACCGCGACGTTTTGGTTGCTGAACGCCTCGGATAGCCTGGCCGAGCAAAGCCGACGAAACCCCGACGGCACCGGCCTTGGTGTATTCGACGAACACCACCAGCCGCGGCTACACAAGCAACCAATAGCGGCCTGGCAAGACGCCGACTTCGCCACCGAAGCCCACGAGCTGACCGGCACGACGTTCGTCGCCCATGTTCGCTACGCGACGACCGGGTCGCTCGACATCCGCAATACCCACCCATTCCTGCAAGACGGGCGGATCTTCGCACACAATGGGGTGGTCGAAGGACTGGATGTCCTCGACGAACGGCTGCGCGAGGTCGGCGCCGATGACCTGGTGTTGGGCCAGACCGACTCCGAGCGCGTATTCGCTTTGATCACCGCTTCGATCCGCGCCCGGGACGGCAACGAATCAGCCGGTCTGATTGACGCGCTGAGGTGGCTCGCGGCGAATGTGCCGATCTATGCCGTCAACGTGTTGCTCAGCACCGCGACCGATGTATGGGCACTGCGGTATCCGGAGTCCCACGAGCTGTATATCTTGGACCGCCGCGGCGACGGTGCGCCCGAGTTCCACTTGCGAAGCAAGCGAATCCGCGCACACTCGACGCACTTGCGCGAACGGTCGTCGGTGGTGTTCGCGACTGAACCGATGGATGACAACCCGCGTTGGCGCCTGCTGGACGCGGGGGAGCTGGTCCACGTGGACGCCGCCCTGCGGGTCAACAGGAGTCTGGTGCTACCTGATCCACCCAGACATCCGATTCGCCGGGAAGATCTCAGCGAGCCGGTACTGCATGCGCAACACACGTCGGCGTGAACTCGTGACAACTAGACGCGCGCTGGTATTGGCCGGCGGAGGACTGGCCGGAATCGCCTGGGAAACAGGTGTTTTGCGCGGCATCGCGGACGAATCGCCGGCGGCGGCCCGGCTGCTACTGGATTCGGATGTGTTGGTCGGGACATCGGCCGGTGCAACGGTCGCCGCGCAGATCAGCAGTGGCTGCCCGCTCGACACGCTGTACGAACGGCAGCTCGCCGAGACGTCGGCCGAGATCGATCCCGGTGTCGACATCGATGCCATCACTGATCTTTTCCTGACTGCCGTGACCGAGCCGCACATTTCGACGCGCCGGCGGCTACAACGGATCGGTGCCGTGGCGTTGGCGGTCGACACCGTTCCGGAGTCCGTCCGCCGTCAGGTGATCGCCCAGCGCTTGCCGTCGCACGACTGGCCGGACCGGGTGTTGCGGGTCACCGCGATCGACATCGCCACCGGCGAATTGGTTGTTTTCCATCGCGAGTCGAATGTGGCGCTGGTCGACGCGGTGGCGGCCAGTTGCTCGGTGCCGGGGGCGTGGCCTCCGGTGACAATTGCCGGCCGCCGCTACATGGATGGCGGGGTGGCCAGCTCGGTCAACCTTGGTGTCGCCGACGATTGTGATGCCGCCGTGGTTTTGGTGCCCGCCGGCGCCGACGCGCCGTCGCCCTTTGGCGGCGGGGCGGCCGCGGAGATCGCGGCAGCCACCGGCATGGTGTTTGCCGTGTTCGCCGACGACGACTCGTTGGCGGCTTTCGGGCCCAACCCGCTGGATCCGCTCTGCCGTGTGAACTCGGCGATGGCCGGACGTCAGCAGGGCCGCCGCGAAGCGCAAGCCGTTGCCAGGCTGCTCGGCGTTTGATCAGCCCTCGATGGTCGCAGCGGCAGATTCGTCGTCGTCGATCTCGAATGCTTCCAAGGCTTGGGTGGCCAGCGCGCGGCCGACGGCGATCACCTCCACCGCGCGGTGAAATTCCAGGCTTCGGCACGTTGAACGCGGTACCTCGATCAGCAGGTCGGCCGGATAGCCCGCCAGCGTATGGCGCGCCAGTGCGGATTGGGCGATATCGATCGTCCGATTCATCACCTCGAAACTGCCCATTTTGGGTAGCCCGGGTGTGTCAGCGGCTTCCTCGCGGTCAGCTGGTGGGCCGGCTGGACGCTGCTCGATCTCCGGAGCTTGCGACCAGGAATCCGATTCCGCGGCCGCCGCGCCGAAGCGACTCAGCACCGCCCGCGCCGTAGGCCGGTCGAGCAGCGACCGGGCGGCGCTGACGTCAAACAGCGCGGAAGTGCTGCGCACCATGCGGTTCAACCACTCGGCGGTGACGTTGGGCTCCGCATCGCGAGCGGGGCCGGCCTCACTGCCGTTAAGGCTGACCGCGATGGTCAGGTCGGCGTTGACCCCGGCGATCGGCGCCATCGGCAGTGGATCCAGGATTCCGCCGTCGGCCAGCAGGCGTCCGTCGACTTCGTGTGGGGCGATCACCCCGGGTATGGCGATGGACGCCCGGATCGCCGCGTCGAGGGGGCCGCGCTGAAACCACACCGACTTGCCGGCCAGTAGGTCGGTGGCCACCGCGGTATAGGGGATCGGCAGCTGCTCGATGGCGACCGGGCCGACGATGTCGCGCACCGCGTCGAGAATCTTTTCTGCCCGCAGGATGCCGGCCGCGCTAATAGACGGATCCAGCAGCCGCAAGATGGTGCGCTGCGTCAGGGACTTGGCCCAGTGGGCGAACTCGTCGAGTCGGCCGGCCGCATGCACCCCACCGACCACCGCGCCCATCGACGAGCCGGCGATCCCAACGATGTCATAGCCGCGCTCCCGCAGCGCCTGGATCACTCCGATGTGGGCGTAACCCCGGGCGCCGCCGCTGCCGAGCGCCAGTGCGACGCGCGGCGAAGACGACCCTCGCACCCGGAGGGCAGCTGGTGCGGGCATGCTTTCATTCTGCTCGGCGAGGTGCCCTTATCGGGATCCGGCCACTAGTTTCTTGCACCCCTGATCTCAATTGCCGAGCGTTATCCGCATTCCGCGTTGGCGGCGGCGCGCGCCGCGACGATCACGGCCGCCTGCCGTGCCGGGGTCAGCGCCGCCCAGCGGATGTGCCAGCTGCCGGCAACTCCGGATGGCGATGCTTGGACCACCGCCAGATACGGCTCGATTAACGACTCGCCGGAGCCGGGCTGGGCATCCATCCACAGCCTTGCGGCGTGACAGGCCTGGTAATACTCCTCCTCGGTCGATTCCGCGGGAGCGTCAACCCTGGTGGTCACGCCGGCCGGGGAGACGCCGACGACGCCCGCCGGCAACGTACCGGCAACGCTTGACGAACGTCCGGCTTTGCTGCTGCCGCCGCGAGAGCAGCCGGCAACGGCCGACAACCACGCCAGCGCCAAAACCATTGCGCACAGCAGGGGGGCATAACGGCTCGGGCGCACCGTCCCAATCTATGCAAGACTGACCGCGTGATGGAGCGCTACGGATTTTGTGGGTGTTGTCGGCCCTGACCTGCCGTCCGCCCTGTCCGTTCGACTCTTTGGAGTTCTCCCGTGGTTATGCCTCTTGTCACGCCAACCACCGCGGTTCCATCACCGGGACCCACACGGCTGCGTGTAGCCGATCTCCTGCGCGCCACCGACCAAGCCGCAGACGACGTGCTTGGCGGGCGCTGCGACCACCTGCTACCCGACGGTGGTGTCCCGCAGACGCAGCGCTGGTACACCCGCATCCACGGTGACGAGGAGCTGGATATCTGGCTGATTAGCTGGGTTCCCGGTCAACCGACCGAGCTGCACGACCATGGCGGGTCCCTGGGAGCGTTGACCGTGCTGAGCGGGTCGCTCAACGAATATCGTTGGGACGGCCGTCGGTTGCGACGGCGCCGCCTCGATGCCGGTGATCAGGCAGGGTTCCCGTTGGGTTGGGTGCACGACGTGGTGTGGGCGCCCCGGCCGATTGGGGGGCCTGATGCGGCCGGGATGGCTGTGGCGCCAACCCTGAGCGTGCACGCCTACTCGCCGCCGCTGACGGCGATGTCGTACTACGAGATCACCGAACGCAACACGCTGCGCCGCCAGCGCACCGAATTGACCGACCAGCCCGAAGGGTCGGGATGAGCCGAATCGACCGGGTGCTGGAGGCCGCTCGCCGCCGGTATCGGCGCCTTGCGGCCGACCAGGTGCCCGAGGCGGCGCGGCGCGGCGCGGTGCTCGTCGACATCCGGCCCCAAGCCCAGCGGGCCCGGGAGGGCGAGGTGCCAGGGGCGCTAGTGATCGAGCGCAACGTCTTGGAATGGCGCTGCGATCCCACCAGCGACGCCCGGCTGCCCCAGGCCGTCGACGACGACGTCGAGTGGGTGATCCTGTGCTCGGAGGGCTACACCTCGAGCCTGGCGGCAGCGTCGCTGCTGGACTTGGGGTTGCACCGGGCCACCGATGTCGTCGGTGGCTATCGTGCGCTGGCGGCCGGCGGCGTGCTGGCCGAGCTTGGTGGTGCCGTGGGCGGGTAGTTTGGCTCGCCGCTGCTGGCTGGGTCGTTACTGCCCCGGCGTGCCGGCGTTGCCGAAGATGAGTCCTCGAGTTCCGCCGGCGCCGCCGGCGCCGTCGAGTCCGGCGATCAGGCCGGCGCCACCCTTGCCGCCGTTGCCGCCGTTGCCGCCGTCACCGACCAACTGGGCGTCGCCGCCCTTGCCGCCGTTGCCGCCGTTGCCGCCGTTGCCGTCGACACCGCCGGCGGCGGCGCCCAGACCGCCTTGGCCGCCGCCCCCGCCGTTGCCGCCGGTGCCGCCGCCGCCGAGCAGGCCGGCGCCGCCGCCGTTGCCGCCGTGACCGCCCGCGTGACCGCTGCCGCCGTTACCGCCGGCGGCTTGAAGCCCGGTCGGCGGGTTGGTGCCGCCGCTGCCGCCGCTGCCGGCGGTGCTGCCCGTTCCGCCGGCGCCGCCGGCGCCGCCGCCACCGAACAGCCTGGCGGCCGATCCGCCGTTGCCGCCGTTGCCGGCGTTGCCGGTGTCCCCGCCGTTGCCGCCGATACCGGGATTGATGGCCAGACCGTTGGGGGTGTCGCCGCCCTTTCCGCCGGCGCCGCCGGCTCCGGCGCTGCCGCCGCTACCGCCGGCGCCGCCGTTGCCCGACAGCCAGCCGGCCGACCCGCCGGTGCCGCCGGCCCCGGCGTTGCCGCCGACACCGCCACCGCCACCGTTACCACCTAGTGCGGCGTTGAGCCCGGTGCCGCCGTCGCCCCCGGAGTTGCCGGCGCCGCCGGCCCCGCCGTTGCCATACAGCAGCCCACCGCCACCACCGGCGCCGCCGCCGCCGCCGTCGCCGCCGACACCACCCGTACCACCCTTACCGGCGGTGGCCACGACATGTTCGCCGCCGGCGCCGGCGGCCGCGCCGTTGCCGCCGGCGCCGCCGTGCCCGGCGTTACCTCCGTGACCGAACAGCACGGCGCCTCGTCCGCCGTTGCCGCCGGCGCCGGCGGTGCCGCCGGTGCCGCCGGTGCCGCCGTCTCCACCGAATTGGCCGCCGTTGCCGGCACCGCCGGCGGTGCCGCCGCCGCCGCCGTTGCCGGCGTCACCGCCGTTGCCGGACAGCCAGCCGGCCGACCCGCCGTCGCCACCGCGGCCACCGGCGCCGCCCGCACCACCGGCGCCGCCCGGTTGGCTGGGTGGGCCGGGGGCGCCGGGACTGGCTTGTCCGCCGGCCCCGCCGGCGCCGCCGTCACCGCCGGCGCCGCCGTGGCCGTGGATCCAGCCGCCGGCACCGCCCGCCCCGCCGGCGCCGGCGTCACCGCCCTTGGTGCCGCTGGCCCCGGCGCCGGCACCGTTGCCGCCTTGTCCGCCGTCACCGCCGACGCCGCCGACACCGCCGTTGCCGAACAATCCGGCCGTTCCCCCGGCCCCGCCGGCACCACCCGCGACGCCCGGCGCGCCGATGGCTCCGGCGGGGCCGGCGCCGCCGGCGCCGCCATTGCCGCCGCTGCCGTAGAGCCAGCCGCCGTTGCCGCCCGCGCCGCCGTTGGCGCCGGCTCCGCCGGCCCCTCCGTTGCCGCCGTTGCCGATCAACCCGGCCGACCCGCCGGTACCCCCGGTGAGCCCGGCGGTGGTTTGGGAAAACCCGTTGCCGCCGTTGCCGTACAACAACCCACCGGCGCCACCGTTGGGATTGGCCGCGGTCCCATCGGCGCCGTTGCCGATCAGCGGACGCCCCAACAGCGCCTGGGTGGGCGCGTTGATCAAACCCAGCACCTGCTGCTCGACATTGGTCGCCTCGGCGCTGGCATACGCGCTCGCCGCCCCGGTCAATGCCTGCACGAACTGCTCGTGAAACAGCGCTGCACGCGCGCCCAGCTGTTGATACTGGCCGGCGTGGGCGGAAAACAGTGCCGCGACCGCCGCGGACACCTCATCGGCACCGGCCGCGGCCAGCACCGACGTCGGGGCCAGGGCGGCCGCGTTGGCCGCGCTGATTGCCGAACCGATACCGGCCACATCGGCCGCCGCGGCCATCAGCTGCGACGGAGACACCAACACAAACGACACGGTTTCCTCTCCCTGATTTGCTGATATGTAGTTGCGATGTTAACTAGCGCACACCGCAACTGGGGCGGTTTTCCGCCATTGTCTGGTCGCACGTATACATTTTTGTGAATTCTTTGAGCGGAATTGCTCGTGCGATCCGGCTACGTTTTCGAGGTGAGATCTGGGTGGGCGGCGATGCCCCGTGCTTCGATGATCAATTTGGGGATCTGAAATGTCAAATGTGTTGACATTCATTGGGTGATCTTTCGCGCCACCCGGCGACGTCAAATACTTGGACATAAGCCACTCGTCGTTGTGTGATACGTCGTCACACCGGATCTGGCCGTGCGGGTTTATTGCCCGGGCGTGCCGGGGTTGCCGGAGATCTGCCCGCGACTACCGCCGGCGCCTCCAGTGCCGTTGATTCCGGGCATCAGGCCGGTGCCGCCTTTGCCACCGTTGCCGCCGTTACCGCCGTTACCGATCAACTGGGCGTCGCCGCCCTTGCCGCCGTCGCCACCGTTGCCGCCGTTGCCTTTGGCGCCGCTGCCGGCGCCCAGACCGCCGTTGCCGCCGTCGCCGCCGGTGCCGCCGCTGCCTCCGCTGCCGAGCAGGCCGGCGGTGCCGCCGCTACCGCCGGCACCGCCCGCGTGGCCGTTGCCACCGTTGCCGCCGGTGCCGCCGCCGAAGCCGCCGCCACCGCCGGTGCCGCCGGTGCTGCCCATCCCACCGGCGCCGCCGGCGCCGCCGTCGCCGAACAGCTTGGCGGCCGATCCGCCGTGGCCGCCGTTGCCGGCGTTGCCGGTGTCTGCGCCCTGGCCGCCGTTACCGGGATCAATACCGCTGTTGCCGTTGCCGCCTTGGCCGCCGGCGCCGGCGGTGCCGCCGCCTCCGCCGGTGCCGCCGTTGCCCGACAGCCAGCCGGCTGACCCGCCGTTGCCGCCGTTGCCGGCGTTGCCGCCGCCGCCGCCGGTGCCGGCGTCGCCGCCGTTGCCGGACAGCCAGCCGGCCGACCCGCCGTCGCCACCGCGGCCGCCGGCGCCGCCCGCTCCGCCGGCACCGCCGGCACCGCCGTTGCCGAACAATCCGGCCGTTCCCCCGGCCCCGCCGGCACCACCCGCGACGCCCGGCGCGCCGATGGCTCCGGCGGGGCCGGCGCCGCCGGCGCCGCCATTGCCGCCGCTGCCGTAGAGCCAGCCGCCGTTGCCGCCCGCGCCGCCGTTGGCGCCGGCTCCGCCGGCCCCTCCGTTGCCGCCGTTGCCGATCAACCCGGCCGACCCGCCGGTACCCCCGGTGAGCCCGGCGGTGGTTTGGGAAAACCCGTTGCCGCCGTTGCCGTACAACAACCCACCGGCGCCACCGTTGGGATTGGCCGCGGTCCCATCGGCGCCGTTGCCGATCAGCGGACGCCCCAACAGCGCCTGGGTGGGCGCGTTGATCAAACCCAGCACCTGCTGTTCGACGTTGGTCGCCTCGGCGCTGGCATACGCGCCCGCACTTGACGTCAGGGCCAGCGTGAACTGGTCATGAAACGCTGCCATCTGCCGGGCGATCGCCTGATAGCCCTCGCCATGTCCGCTAAACAGTGCCGCAATGTGGGCCGACACTTCGTCGGCGGCGGCCGGCAACAACCTCGTCGTCGCGGCCGCGGCCGCCCTCGTTGAGGCATTGATCGACGATCCGATGCTGGCCAAATCCCCAGCCGCCGAGCTGAGCATGTCTGGCACCGCAATCATGTAGGACATTTCGCGCATCTCCCTCATCGCCGGGCGACGGATATCGGGACCGGAGTCAACGTGATGGCGCGAGTCTAAGCACGCCCGGAACGGAAATGCAGAGTGTTCGACAAATCTTTCCCCAAGACATTTTTATTGGTCGCACGATGGGCGTCGTCGTCGAGCGGTATGGCAGCACCGATTTGTCTTCCAGGGGAATGTTCGTACCGTTTCATGACGTCGACTGTGTCCAATAGCTTTACATTTCCCGTTTTTATTTGCTGATGATGTCTAACACCTAGACAAACACCGTCTTGTCGTCCATCGATATGGGCTCGGGCTAGCCGCCACGCCGACGGCGCACGCCAAACCGGCCGACCCGCTGCCCGCCCTACGAGCCGAAGGGCTTGGCGTTGGCGTGCAGCAATGGCTGCAGCCGCTCCGTCTTCTGCTGTGTCCAGCCGGGCGGCGAGAGCACCGCGGCCCAGCCGTCGGCCACGGTGGCGACGTAGCGGTGACCATGCCCGTCCGGCACATGCGTAGCCACCGCCATATCGGCCGAAACCTGGACGAACGTCACCACCGGGATCCAGCGTGTCTGGGGAAGGACGTCGTAGCCCCGTTGCTCCCGCAGCCAGTCCGGCTCCCGAAACAGCAGGCGGGGAGTCCACCAGGCGATCGGATCAGAGGCATGCTGCAGATACACCACCCGCGGTCTGCCCCACGGCGCATCAGGGCGTTGCAGGTCGCGTGCGCGGGCCACGAAACGCACGTTGCGGCCGTCGTCGTAGATGGGCAGCCACTGCGGTGATCCGGCATCGCGGTTCGCAGTCAAGGAGTTCCAAACGGTGTTGTTGAACGTCGGTCCGCTGAACAACGCGCCGTCGGTGCGGGCGAGGATGTTGTTGAGGTTCATGAACGGCGCTTCACCGCCGAACGATCCCAGGCTCTCGCCGAACACGACCAGCTTCGGGCGCTGCGACTCGGGCAGTTGACGGATCAGCTTGTCGACCGCCTCGAACAGCGCCTCGCCGGCGTGCCGGGCATTCTCCTTGTCCACCAGGAAAGACAGCCAGCTCGGCAAGAACGAATACTGCATGCTCACGATCGCGGTATCGCCGTTGTACATGTACTCCAGCGCGGAGGCTTCCGCCTCGTTGATCCAACCGGTTCCGGTGCTCGTGGCCACTGCCACAACGGCGCGGCGCAAGCCACCGGTGCGCGCTAGCTCGCGCGCCGCCAGCTCCGCGGTGGCCATGATGCCGTCCGCCGAGTTCAACCCCGCATAGGTTCGGATCGGCTCGACGGCCGGGGTGCCGTTGAACGCGGTGAGGTCGGCGATGGTGGGACCGCTGTGGACGAAAATTCGGCCCTGATGGCCCAGCGACTCCCACGACACCAGCGATCCCGGGCCACCCGATCGCAGCGGGGTTTTCGGCGGTGCCGAATCCGGATTCATCTCATTGTTGACCGCAGCGAACGTGCTGTTCATGGAATTCATCGCGAACTTGAGCACCACACCGTTGAGCAGTGTGATGGTCAGCACCACGAGCAGCACCACCACAATGGCCGCCGAAACTCGGAATGGCGCAATGCGATCGACCTGTCCCACCAGAAAACGGAACAGCCATCGGATGAACTGGCCGATTTCGACCAGCGTGAACAGCACGACCAGCGACAATGCGGCGGCCAGCGGGTAGTCGTACCACCGCAGGTGCTCGACACCCATTAGGTCGCGCACATCGTCTTGCCAGACATGAAACTGCACTGCCATACCCACCATGCCGACCGCGCCGACTGCGATCAGCGGCGGCCACGCCCAGCGTGGTGGCGGCGGGCTGGAATTGTGCGAGCGCATGTAGCGGACCAGCCAGACGGCGAAGACTCCCAAGCCGTATCCGAAGGCGCCGCAGATTCCGCTGACCAGTCCCTGAAACAGCGGACCACGCGGCAGCAGCGACGGCGTCATCGAGAACCACACGAAAACGAGGCCCATCGCGGTGCCGGTGAATGTGTAGTGGCGAATCCACCAAGTGCTGCGGATCGGTTGCGGTTCAGGGGTTTGTGGAGTTGCTGCGGTGTCGACCGCCTGCTCAGCGCCGGTAGCTGGTTCGTCGCTGGCGTTGGTGGTCGTCGCTGCAGCCGGTTCCGTCATCGGTGGGTGAACTGGGGAGCGCGTTTCTCGATGAACGCTGCCATACCTTCGGATTGGTCTTCGGTCGCGAAAGCCGAATGGAAAAGCCGGCGTTCGTAGAGCAGCCCCTCGGACAAACTGGATTCGAAAGCCCGGTTGACGGCCTCCTTGGCCATCCGGGCCGCCGAGGCCGACATCTGCGAAATGGTCGTGGCAGTGGCCCTGGCTTCGGTCAGCAAGTCGTCGGCCGGCACCACCCGTGAAACCAGACCGCTGCGCTCGGCCTCGGCGGCGTCCATGGTGCGCCCGGTCAGGATGAGGTCCATCGCCTTAGCCTTGCCGATAGCCCGGGTCAGCCGCTGGGAGCCGCCCATGCCTGGCAGCACGCCCAGCTTTATCTCGGGCTGTCCGAACTTCGCGGTGTCGGCGGCGATCAGCACGTCGCACATCATCGCCAGCTCGCAGCCACCGCCGAGCGCGTATCCCGCCACCGCGGCGATCGTCGGGGTGCGCACGGCGGCCAGCTTGCCCCAGGTGGCGAAGAAGTCGGCGGTGAACGCGTCGGCGAACGTCAGGTCGGCCATTTCTTTGATGTCGGCTCCGGCGGCAAACGCTTTGGCCGAACCGGTGATGATGATCGCCCCAATGTCCGGGTCATCGTCCAGTTCGGTTGCAGCGCTGGTGACCTCGTTCATCACCTGGCTGTTGAGCGCGTTCAGTGCCTGGGGACGGTTCAGCGTGATAATGCCAACTCGCTGATCGCGCTCGACCAGGATGGTTTCGTACGTCATGCGCTACCTCTCTAGAAACTCAAGTCATCGTCGACCGGTTCGAAATAGGCTTCGATGTCGGCCGCCGTGATCGCGTCCAGGGTTGCCGGCGACCAGTTCGGGTTGCGATCCTTGTCGATCAACTGCGCGCGGATGCCCTCCACCAGGTCATGCGAGCGCAGCGACGCCGATGACACCCGATAGTCCTGGATCAACACGTCTTCTAGCGTGTCGAGTTTGGCGGCGCGACGCACTGCCTGCAACGTCACCGACAGCGCGATGGGGGAGCGGCTGGCAATCAGGTCGGAAGCATTTACGGCTGGTTCGCCGCCCTGTTTCCGCAGCGCCGCAACGATGTCGGCGACGCTGTCGCCGGCATAGCATTCGTCGATCCAATCACGTTGGGCGGCAAGCGTGCTCGGTGGAGGTTCGACGGCGTGGGCGGCCAATGCGCTCTCCACGCCGCCGGTGACGATCTTCTGCGTGAACGCATCGAGGTCGCCGTGTGGCACGAAGTGGTCGGCGAATCCCAGCGCGATGGCGTCGGCGCCGGAAAACGGCGCTCCAGTCAGGGCGGCGTGCAGACCCAGCGCGCCGGGTGCACGCGACAGCAAATACACCCCGCCGACGTCGGGGATGAACCCGATGCCCACTTCGGGCATCGCGACCTTGGAGGTATCGGTAACCACCCGGGTGTTCGCGTGTGCGCTGACGCCGACGCCGCCGCCCATTACGATGCCGTCCATCAACGCCACGTAGGGCTTGGCGAACCGGCCGATCAGGGCGTTGAGCAGATACTCGTGGCGCCAGAACCGCCGCGCCTCGACCCCGTCCTTGCGGGCACTGTGGTAGACGGCCACCACGTCCCCGCCGGCGCAAAGTCCGCGTTCGCCGGCTCCGGAGAGCACCACCGCGTGCACCGCGTCCTCATGCTCCCAGCTCATGAGCACTGTGGCCAGCAGGTCGACCATGGTTTGGTTCAGTGAGTTGATCGCCTTGGGGCGGTTGAGCGTCACGAATCCGACACCGCCCTCGACGTTTGTCAGGACCTCATGCGATTCGCCGGTCACGGGCCTCGCCTCCCCTGAAGAGTTTGACCAGCAATCTAGATCGTGGCTCGCCCAGCGGTGCCCGCGGGGGCTAAGGTTTATCGTGTACCCGGATGACAACGCTGGCCGGGAACCCGGGCCTACTACTGATCGTTGAGCGGATGTTCGCACAGCTCGTAGCCATAGCCATCAAGAGAGGATCCGACGGTGCGGGAGACAAGCAACCCGGTATTTCGTTCGTTGCCTAAGCAGCGGGGCGGATACGCGCAATTCGGAACTGGCACCGCCCAGCAGGGATTCCCAGCCGATCCCTACCTGGCGCCCTATCGGGAAGCAAAGGCCACCCGCCCGCTGACCATCGACGATGTCGTGACCAAGACGGGCCTGACGCTGGCTATGTTGGCGGGCACCGCCGTCGTCTCCTACTTCCTGGTTGCGTCGAACGTCGCACTGGCCATGCCGCTGACCTTGGTGGGGGCTTTGGGTGGTTTGGCGCTGGTGCTGGTGGCCACCTTCGGCCGCAAGCAGGACAACCCGGCGATCGTGCTCAGCTACGCGGCGCTCGAGGGCCTGTTCCTGGGTGCCATCTCGTTCGTCTTGGCTAACTTCACGGTGGCGTCCGCGAATGCTGGGGTGCTGATCGGGGAGGCCATCTTAGGGACGATGGGTGTGTTCTTCGGCATGCTCGTCGTCTACAAGACAGGGGCCATCCGGGTCACCCCCAAGTTCACCCGAATGGTGGTCGCTGCGCTGTTCGGCGTGCTGGTCTTGATGCTCGGCAACCTCGTGCTGGCGATGTTCAATGTCGGCGGCGGTGAAGGCTTGGGCTTACGCAGCCCCGGACCGCTGGGGATCATCTTCTCGCTGGTGTGCATCGGCATCGCGGCGTTCAGCTTCCTGATCGACTTCGATGCGGCTGATCAGATGATTCGCGCGGGAGCACCGGAGAAGGCGGCATGGGGCGTCGCGTTAGGCCTGACCGTAACGCTGGTCTGGTTGTACATCGAGATCCTGCGCCTGCTCAGTTATCTACAGAATGAGTAGCGCTCGTTGGCCGTTGATTCTGCGTCCACCAGGCTGACCACTCGCACTTTTGCGTGGTAGACGCAGGATCAACGGCTGTGTCGGTGGGTGCTGACACCATGCCCGCATGCGGGAGATGGGGGCGCAGCCGTTCATCGGCAGCGAGGCGTTGGCGGCGGGACTCATCAGCTGGCATGAGCTGGGCAAGTACTACACCGCGATCATGCCCAACGTCTATCTGGACAAGCGGCTGAAGCCCTCCCTGCGGCAACGCGTTATCGCGGCCTGGCTGTGGTCGGGCCGCAAAGGGGTGATCGCCGGCGCTTCGGCATCAGCGCTGCACGGCGCGAAATGGGTCGATGACCACGCATTGGTGGAGTTGATCTGGCGCAACGCCAGGGCGCCGAACGGGGTGCGGACTAAGGATGAGCTACTGCTCGACGGCGAAGTCCAGCGCTTGTGCGGGCTTACTGTGACTACCGTTGAACGTACGGCCTTCGACTTGGGCAGGCGTCCACCCTTAGGTCAGGCGATAACCAGACTGGATGCGCTTGCCAATGCCACCGATTTCAAGATCAACGATGTTAGGGAGCTCGCGAGGAAGCACCCCCATACTCGCGGGCTGCGTCAACTAGACAAGGCGCTGGATCTCGTCGACCCAGGTGCGCAGTCGCCGAAGGAGACGTGGCTGCGGCTCTTGCTGATAAACGCCGGCTTTCCACGGCCGTCCACTCAGATCCCCTTGCTCGGCGTCTACGGGCATCCAAAGTATTTCCTCGACATGGGATGGGAGGACATCATGCTCGCGGTCGAGTACGACGGCGAGCAACACCGTCTCAGCCGAGACCAGTTCGTCAAAGACGTCGAACGCCTGGAATACATCCGGCGCGCCGGCTGGACTCACATCAGGGTGCTGGCAGACCACAAGGGACCCGACGTCGTCCGCCGGGTTCGGCAGGCTTGGGACACGTTGACATCACGACGTTGACTCTGCGCCCACCACGTGTCCTACTCGCACTTTTGCGTGGTGGACGCAGAGTCAACGCACTCGAGCGCCTCGCTCACGCGAGGCGCTCGATCACCATCGCCATGCCCTGGCCGCCACCGACACACATGGTTTCCAGACCGAACGTCTTGTCGTAGGTCTGCAGGTTGTTCAACAGCGTGGTGGTGATGCGCGCGCCCGTCATACCGAACGGGTGACCTAGGGCGATCGCGCCACCTGAGATGTTGAGCTTGTCCTCGTCGATGCCCAGCTCGCGCGCCGAGCCCAGGACCTGCACCGCGAAGGCCTCGTTGATCTCGACCAGGTCGATGTCGGTGATCGCCATCCCGGCTCTTTCCAGCGCCTTCTTGGACGCCTCGATCGGCCCTAAGCCCATGATCTCCGGGGACAGCCCGCTGACCCCGGTGGACACAATGCGCGCCAGCGGTGTCAAGCCTAATTCCTTGGCCTTGGTGTCGCTGGTGATCACCACCGCGGCGGCCCCGTCGTTGAGCGGACAGGCATTCCCCGCGGTCACGGTGCCATTCGGCCGGAAAGCCGGCTTGAGCTCGCTGACCTTTTCGTAGGTGGTACCCGGTCGCGGGCCGTCGTCGGTGCTGACCGTGGTGCCGTCCGGAAGGGTGACCGGCGTGATTTCTCGTTCGAAGAACCCGTTCTTGATCGCCTCTTCGGCCCGGTTCTGGCTGCGCACGCCCCAGCGGTCCTGTTCTTCGCGGCTGATGCCGGTCATGATGGCGACGTTTTCCGCGGTCTGGCCCATCGCAATATAGATGTCCGGCAGCTTCTGATCGGTGCGGGGATCGTGCCATTCGTCGGCGCCGGCGGCTGCCGCGGCCGAACGTTCCTGAGCCCCGTCGAACAGCGGGTTCTTGGTGTCCGGCCAGGAGTCGGAGTTTCCCTTGGCGAACCGGGAGACGGTTTCCACGCCCGCGGAGATGAACGCGTCGCCCTCACCGGCCTTGATCGCGTGGAAGGCCATCCGGGTGGTCTGCAGCGACGACGAACAGTACCGGTTGACCGTGGTGCCCGGCAGGAAGTCATAGCCGAGCGCGACGGCGACGACACGGGCGATGTTGAAACCGGACTCACCGCCTGGCAGGCCACAGCCCATCATGAGGTCGTCGATCTGATGGGGGTTCAGTGCCGGAACCTTGTCGAGCGCGGCGCGCACCATCTGGACGGCCAGGTCGTCGGGCCGCATGCCGACCAGCGATCCTTTCATGGCCCGGCCAATCGGCGAGCGGGCAGTCGAGACGATGACAGCTTCTGGCATGACGGCTCCCGGCATGGACAAGACGTGGTGAAGTTTAGGTCAAATGTAGTCGCTACCCACCGGTCGGCACGGCCCGGGCCGGCCGGGGCCGCCGCAGCCGCGACATCATGCTGTGTCGCGTGTGGCCCGGCTCGAGGGTGGCCGTTCCAGGCCGGGACGGCGTTTCATGAATTGGGATATCGAGCTTTTCGGTCAGCGCATCGCGCAGCGCAAGGAACAACAGATCGGCCGCCAGGGCGTACGCGGGCGCCGACGGGTGGTAGCGGTCGGCGGAGAACATCAGCTCGGGCATTGCCCGGAATTTGGGAGCCAGTAGATGTCCTAGCGGCACCGGCACCCCACCGGCCGCCTTGACGGCTGCCGTTTGGGCGCGGGCCAGCCGCACACCACGGGTGTGCGCTAGCGCGCGCAGCGGCTGCGGGATGGCGGTAATGACGCCGAGGTCGGGGCAAGTGCCGACCACCACTACCGCTCCGCGGGTGCGCAACCTGCGTACGCAGTCGGCCAGCCGTTGCGCAGAGGGGCCAATGCCGTTGAGTGCCGTTATGTCGTTGGCGCCAATCATGATTACCGCCGCATCCGGCGGCGGACCGACCACGAACATCGCATCGACTTGACCGCAGACGCCTTTCGAGGTGGCGCCGACGATGGCTTTGGTGCTCAGCCGGATCCGCTTGCCGGTCTGCTCGGCGAGTCCGCGGGCGATCAACACGCCCGGTACTTCCTCAGCGCTAGCGCAGCCGTATCCCGTCGCCGTCGAGTCACCAAAGATCATCAGGTGCACGTCGAAGGGCACTTCGCGTCGCCACCGTTGCACGGGCCCACCGCCGCGGGTGTATACGCCGTCGGCGCGGGGCGGTGCGTCGAAGGATTTGGGAATTACCGTGCGCGCGTGGGTCGCCTGACCGACCAGCAGGTTGCGTGCGCCCAGATAGGCCGTGCCCGTCGAGGCGAGTGCACCCGCGGTGGCCAAAGCGATCGTGGAACGCCGTGGCACGCGCATGCTCACGGGATCAGTTTAGGACGGTTGTGCCGATTTCGTGGATAGCTGACGAACAAACCCGTCACGGTGTGGACCAAATGTGGTATCGAATCAGACTCTTTGGCTGTGGCACCTAAAAAAGACTGTCAAGCTAAGTTCGCGGGGTTGGCTGAGCCAGAGGCTCAGCCGCTTCGTCACATGCTGTATCGGACTACAACGGCGTAGGAAGTGTTGGGCATGACTGCACCCAGTAAGGTATCCGGCTCACCCAGAGTTGTCATTTCGCCGCGCGACGTGTTGAAGGCACGTAGACTCGAGGCACGCAAGTTTGCGATCAGCGACGGCGCCCCGGTGGAGGTCGTCGAGTCTGGTCCAAGTCTTGTTGCGCGATTAGCTGCGCTGGCGTCACGAGTGGCGGTCCGGCCGGTGCTAGCGGTCGGTAGCTATCTTCCGCATGCGCCCTGGCCGTGGGGTGTCATCGACCAGGCTGCCCGGGTTCTGCTCCCAGCGTCAACGACCGTAAGGGCCGCGGTGAGCCTGCCTAATGCGTCCGCCCAACTGGTTCGGGCGTCGGGTGTGTTGCCGGCGGACGGCACTCGACGCGCCGTCCTGTACCTGCACGGCGGCGCGTTTCTGACGTGTGGAGCAAACTCGCATGGACGACTCGTCGAGTTGCTCTCTAAGTTCGCTGACTCGCCTGTTCTGGTGGTCGACTATCGGTTGATTCCCAAGCACTCGATCGGGATGGCGCTCGACGACTGTCACGACGGCTACCGGTGGCTGAGGCTGTTGGGCTATGAGCCGGAGCAGATCGTGCTAGCGGGCGATTCCGCGGGCGGGTATCTTGCGCTCGCTCTCGCGCAGCGGCTACAGGAAGTGGGGGAGGAGCCGGCGGCTCTAGTCGCGATCTCGCCACTGCTGCAGCTAGCAAAGGAACACAAGCAGGCGCATCCCAACATCAAAACCGATGCGATGTTCCCGGCAAGGGCGTTCGATGCGCTTGACGCATTGGTTGCTAGCGCAGCAGCGAGGAACCAGGTAGACGGCGAACCCGAAGAGCTCTATGAGCCCTTGGAGCACATCACACCGGGGCTGCCGCGGACACTGATTCACGTGTCGGGCTCCGAGGTATTGCTGCACGACGCTCAGTTGGCGGCGGCCAAACTGGCGGCGGCCGGGGTGCCGGCCGAGGTCCGGGTATGGCCGGGCCAGGTCCACGACTTTCAGGTTGCGGCGTCGATGCTGCCCGAGGCGATCCGCTCGTTGCGTCAGATCGGGGAGTACATCCGCGAGGCCACCGGGTAGCGGGATGCCGACGGAGCGCGTGTGCCTGGCCGGCAGGCGCCTGAGACGATGAACGCATGCGGATCGCGCAACATATCAGTGAACTCATTGGTGGTACCCCACTGGTTCGGCTGAACTCCGTGGTACCCGACGGCGCCGGAACCGTGGCCGCAAAGGTCGAGTATCTCAACCCTGGCGGCAGCTCCAAGGATCGGATCGCGGTGAAGATGATCGAAGCCGCCGAGGCCAGCGGTCAGCTGAAGCCGGGTGGCACCATCGTCGAACCCACGTCCGGCAATACCGGCGTTGGTCTGGCGTTGGTCGCTCAGCGCCGCGGCTACAAGTGCGTGTTCGTCTGCCCGGACAAGGTCAGTGAGGATAAACGCAATGTGTTGATCGCCTACGGCGCCGAGGTCGTGGTGTGCCCGACGGCGGTCCCGCCGCACGATCCGGCCAGCTACTACAGTGTGTCGGACCGGTTGGTCCGTGATATCGACGGTGCCTGGAAGCCCGACCAGTACGCCAACCCGGAGGGACCGGCAAGCCATTATGTGACCACCGGCCCGGAAATCTGGGCCGATACCGAGGGCAAGGTCACCCATTTCGTGGCTGGCATCGGCACCGGCGGTACCATCACCGGCGCTGGCCGGTACCTCAAAGAGGTGTCCGGGGGCCGAGTACGCATCGTCGGCGCCGACCCGGAGGGATCGGTCTATTCGGGCGGTGCCGGCCGACCGTATCTGGTCGAGGGGGTCGGCGAGGATTTCTGGCCGGCGGCCTATGACCCGAGCGTGCCCGACGAGATCATCGCGGTGTCCGACTCCGACTCGTTCGACATGACCAGGCGGCTGGCCCGCGAAGAGGCGATGTTGGTCGGCGGGTCGTGCGGGATGGCGGTGGTTGCCGCGCTCAAGGTCGCCGAGGAAGCCGGGCCCGACGCGTTGATCGTCGTCCTGTTGCCCGACGGCGGCCGGGGCTACATGTCGAAAATCTTCAACGACGCGTGGATGTCGTCCTATGGGTTCCTGCGCAGCCGCCTTGACGGGTCGACCGAGCAATCCACCGTCGGTGATGTGTTGCGCCGCAAGTCCGGCGCGCTGCCCGCCCTGGTGCACACCCATCCGTCGGAGACCGTGCGCGACGCCATCGGGATTCTTCGCGAGTACGGGGTGTCGCAGATGCCGGTGGTCGGCGCCGAGCCGCCGGTGATGGCCGGCGAGGTCGCCGGTAGCGTCTCGGAACGCGAGCTGCTCTCGGCCGTGTTCGAGGGCCGCGCCAAGTTGGCCGACGCCGTGTCGGCACACATGAGCCCGCCGCTGCGGATGATAGGCGCCGGTGAATTGGTCAGTGCGGCCGGCAAGGCGTTGCGTGATTGGGATGCGTTGATGGTGGTGGAGGAAGGCAAGCCGGTTGGGGTCATTACCCGGTACGACTTGTTGGGCTTCTTGTCGGAGGGGGCGGGACGGCGGTAGTCGCGCAGGCAGGCGCGCCGCAATTTAGTTCGGCTACAAACAATTACGGCAGGCGGCCAGTGCCGCACAGGTCGTGGGCACTGACCCATTGGGCCCCGTGGCTCATCTCACCGCCGGGCGTTCCGGTGAATCCGGTCCTCAGGTACTGTAGTCCCGCCTAGTTCACCCTAGTTCAGCTGAACCTCAGTGGAAGGTGTGCCCATGACCGAACAGCCGCCCCCCGGCGGGTCGTACCCACCGCCCCCGCCACCGCCTGGGCCGTCCGGTGGGCATGAGCCACCTCCCGCTGCACCACCCGGCGGCAGTGGTTACGCTCCGCCCCCTCCGCCCTCGAGCGGCAGTGGCTACCCGCCTCCGCCGCCACCGCCTGGCGGGGGGGCCTACCCGCCGCCTCCGCCGTCGGCCGGCGGTTACGCGCCGCCGCCGCCCGGACCGGCGATTCGTACGATGCCGACCGAGTCCTACACGCCGTGGATTACCCGGGTGCTGGCGGCATTCATCGACTGGGCCCCATACGTAGTGCTGGTTGGCATCGGTTGGGTGATCATGCTGGTCACTCAGACGTCGTCGTGCGTCACCAGCATTAGTGAGTACGACGTCGGCCAGTTCTGCGTTTCCCAGCCGTCGATGATCGGCCAGTTGGTGCAGTGGTTGTTGTCGGTGGGCGGATTGGCTTACCTGGTCTGGAACTACGGCTATCGCCAGGGCACCATCGGGTCGAGCATCGGCAAGTCGGTGCTGAAGTTCAAGGTGGTCAGCGAGACCACCGGGCAACCAATCGGCTTCGGGATGTCGGTGGTACGCCAGCTTGCCCACTTTATCGACGCGATCATCTGCTTCGTCGGGTTCCTGTTTCCGCTGTGGGACGCTAAACGGCAAACGTTGGCGGACAAGATCATGACGACGGTGTGCGTGCCGATCTGATCCGGGACTGCACTGCCCACCCGACCGTCCGATGAGCGAAGACCGCACGGGACACCAGGGAATCAGCGGACCGGCCACCCGCGCCATCCACGCTGGCTACCGCCCGGATCCGGCGACCGGGGCGGTGAACGTGCCGATCTACGCCAGCAGCACCTTCGCCCAAGACGGCGTCGGCGGTCTGCGTGGCGGTTTCGAATACGCACGCACCGGCAACCCCACCCGGGCCGCATTGGAGGCCTCGCTGGCGGCAGTCGAGGAGGGTGCTTTCGCGCGGGCATTCAGTTCCGGGATGGCCGCGACCGACTGCGCCCTGCGGGCGATGTTACGGCCCGGAGACCACGTCGTCATTCCCGATGACGCCTACGGCGGCACATTCCGGTTGATAGACAAGGTGTTCACCCGGTGGGATGTCCAGTACACGCCGGTGCGGCTTGCCGATCTGGATGCGGTGGGTGCCGCGATTACTCCGCGCACCCGGCTGATTTGGGTGGAGACGCCCACCAATCCGCTACTGTCGATCGCCGATATCACGGCCATTGCCGAGCTGGGCACAGACAGATCGGCAAAAGTATTGGTGGACAATACCTTTGCCTCACCCGCGTTGCAGCAGCCGTTGCGGCTGGGCGCCGATGTGGTGTTGCACTCGACTACCAAGTACATCGGCGGCCATTCCGACGTGGTGGGAGGTGCGCTGGTCACCAACGACGAAGAGCTGGACGAGGAGTTCGCTTTCTTGCAGAACGGCGCCGGCGCGGTGCCCGGACCATTCGACGCCTACCTGACCATGCGCGGCCTGAAGACCTTGGTGCTGCGGATGCAGCGGCACAGTGAAAATGCCTGTGCGGTAGCGGAATTCCTCGCTGATCATCCGTCGGTGAGTTCTGTGTTGTATCCGGGTTTGCCCAGTCATCCCGGGCATGAGATTGCCGCGCGACAGATGCGCGGCTTCGGCGGCATGGTTTCGGTGCGGATGCGGGCCGGTCGGCGTGCGGCGCAGGACCTGTGTGCCAAGACCCGCGTCTTCATCCTGGCCGAGTCGCTGGGTGGGGTGGAGTCGCTGATCGAACATCCCAGCGCCATGACCCATGCGTCGACGGCCGGTTCGCAATTGGAGGTGCCCGACGATCTGGTGCGGCTTTCGGTCGGTATCGAAGACATTGCCGACCTGCTCGGCGATCTCGAACAGGCCCTGGGTTAACTACCGCGAGCAGACGCGAAAGCACCCCAAAACCGCCGGTTTGGGGGCTTCTGCGTCTGCTCGCGGGTACCTAGGAGTGGTACGGCTCGGCGCTGACTAGGGTCACCGACACGGTGCTGCCGTTGGGCACCGTGTAGCTGCGGGTCTCGCCGACCTTGGCGTCGATCAGGGCCCCACCGAGCGGTGAATTCGGCGAGTAGACCTCGAGCTTGCCGTCGCTGACGCCCTCCTGGCGGGTGGCGATGAGGAACGTTTCGCTGTCCGACTTGTCGCCGTTGTAGTACACCTTGACCACAGAACCGGGTAATGCGACGCCGGATTGCTTGGGTGCCTCGCCAACCTTTGCGTTGCTGAGCAAGTCCTGCAGCTGGCGAATGCGGGCCTCCTGCTGGCCCTGCTCCTCGCGGGCGGCGTGGTATCCGCCGTTCTCGCGCAGGTCGCCTTCTTCGCGGCGGTCGTTGATTTCGGCGGCGATGACCGGGCGATTCGCAATCAGCTGGTCGAGCTCTGCTTTGAGTCGGTCATGTGACTCTTGGGTCAACCAGGTGACTTGAGTATCCGTCATCTCGTCGCGCTCCTCGTGTTGTCGTTCCCGCGTAGTCGGGCAAGTTTCGGATCCCTGCCAGCAGCACTGTCGGGAATATTTGGGGTCTCACCCCGGGTTGCCGCCGCTCCGTTCTGCGTACGGCCGTTAATGCAGCAATACACGGCCCCGGCAGGACCGTGCATCGATCCATGCTACCACCACGGTCAGGGGAGGCGCAGGTAGCTGGGCACTTCGGTGCCACAACCGTATACGTCCGCCATCACCGGCGGCTGGGAGGATTTCACGGTCGTCGTCACCTGCACGGTGGTTGCCTCGGACGGTGGGACTAGCAGCTCACGTCTGCCGGTCTCGCTGCCGTTTGTTGCCCGAACTCGCACGATGCAGGCCACCGGTCGGGACGGGTCCGAACGTGTCACGCTGATGGTGACCGATGCCGTCTCGTCGTCGACCAGTCGATAGCCCACCAGCGAACCGGTGACGGCGCTGGTGCTGATCCGTTGGTAGCCGATGACGGCAATGACGATGCCGGCCGCGGCGACCAGCACCCCCAGGGCGATCGCGACACGGCGCCGCGCTCGGCGGGACAGTCGCGGGCGTCCGTAGCGGGCGTCTGGTCGCGGAATGGGGGTGTGGGTCATGCCTGGGTTCACGCCGGCGGGATGCAACGCTTCGACAAACCGGAATTATAGGGTCACTTATAGGCTTAAGGGGGCAGCCAGGCGGACGGACAAGGGGGCACGTGAGCGAACTGCGGTTGATGGCGGTGCACGCCCACCCCGATGACGAGTCCAGCAAGGGCGCGGCCACCCTGGCGCGCTACGCCGACGAGGGTCATCGCGTGCTGGTGGTGACGTTGACCGGTGGTGAGCGCGGCGAGATCCTCAACCCGGCGATGGACCTGCCGGACGTGCATGGGCGCATCGCCGAGATCCGGCGTGACGAGATGACCAAGGCGGCCGAGATCCTCGGTGTCGAGCACACCTGGCTGGGCTTCGTCGACTCCGGGCTACCTAAGGGTGATTTACCGCCACCGCTGCCTGATGACTGCTTCGCGCGGGTACCGCTGGAGGTGTCCACCGAGGCGCTGGTGCGGGTGGTTCGCGAGTTTCGGCCGCACGTGATGACCACCTACGACGAGAACGGCGGCTACCCACATCCCGACCACATTCGCTGCCATCAGGTTTCGGTGGCTGCCTACGAGGCGGCCGGTGACTTTTGCCGGTTTCCCGACGCGGGTGAGCCGTGGACGGTGTCCAAGCTGTACTACGTCCACGGCTTCCTGCGGGAGCGGATGCAGATGTTGCAGGATGAGTTCGCCCGGCACGGCCAACGCGGCCCATTCGAACAATGGCTGGCGTACTGGGACCCCGACCATGACTTTCTCACCAGCCGAGTGACCACCCGGGTCGAGTGCTCGAAATACTTCAGCCAACGCGACGATGCGTTGCGCGCGCATGCCACCCAGATCGACCCGAACGCCGAATTCTTCGCCGCCCCGCTTGCCTGGCAGGAGCGGCTGTGGCCGACCGAGGAATTCGAGTTGGCTCGCTCGCGTATCCCCGCGCGCCCACCGGAGACCGAATTGTTCGCCGGGATCGAGCCGTGAACCAGATTCTGCTCAGCGTGATTGCTGAGGGCGGGCCCGGTAACACCGGACCCGATTTCGGGAAGGCTAGCCCGGTGGGGTTGCTGGTGATCGTGCTATTGGTGATCGCCACGTTGTTTCTGGTGCGTTCGATGAACCAGCAACTGAAGAAAGTTCCCAAGTCGTTCGACCGGGATCACCCCGAGCTCGACCAGGCAGCCGACGAGGGCACCGACCGCGACGGACCGGCCCGACCACCGGGACCCCCGCATGAGTCCGGCTAATCCGTCCGGGACGAATACCCTCGCGCTGGCCACCAGCCCGTACCTGCGCCAGCACGCTGATAACCCGGTGCACTGGCAGCAGTGGACGCCGCAGGCACTGGCGGAGGCGGCCGCGCGCGCGGTGCCGATCCTGCTGTCCGTCGGCTACGCCGCCTGCCACTGGTGTCACGTCATGGCCCACGAGTCATTCGACGACGACGAGGTGGCCGCGGCCATGAACGCGGGCTTCGTCTGTATCAAGGTCGACCGGGAGGAGCGGCCCGACATCGACGCGGTCTACATGAACGCCACCGTCGCGCTCACCGGGCAGGGCGGCTGGCCGATGACATGCTTTCTCACCCCCAACGGCCGGCCGTTCTTCTGCGGCACCTACTACCCGAAAGCGGCTTTCCTGCAACTTCTTTCGGCCATATCCGAAACCTGGCGGGAACGCCGCGCTGAGGTGGAGCAGGCATCTGACCATATCGCTGCCGAGTTGCGCTCGATGGCTTCGGGGCTGCCCGGGGGTGGCCCGGAGGTGGCGCCGGAGCTGTGTGACGACGCGGTGGCAGGAGTGCTGCGTGAGCAGGACACGGCGCACGGCGGATTTGGCGGTGCGCCGAAATTCCCGCCGTCGGCACTGCTGGAAGCGCTAATGCGGCACTACGAGCGCACCCGATCACCGGCGGCGCTGGAGGCGGTCGCACGCACTGGAAACGCCATGGCCCGTGGCGGCATCTATGACCAACTCGGCGGCGGTTTCGCCCGATACAGCGTCGACGGTGCCTGGGTGGTACCGCATTTCGAGAAGATGCTGTACGACAACGCGCTGCTGCTGCGCGCCTACGCGCACTGGGCCCGCCGTACCGGGGATCCGTTGGCCCGCCGGGTCGCCGCCCAGACCGCGCGATTTCTGCTCGACGAGTTGGGCAGCAAAGCACCGGCCGACATGTTCACCTCGTCGCTGGATGCCGACGCCGACGGCCGCGAGGGTTCGACCTACGTTTGGACGCCGGTGCAACTGACCGAGGTGCTCGGCGGCGACGACGGCCGTTGGGCGGCAGAGGTTTTCGGGGTGACCGAGGCCGGCACCTTCGAGCACGGGACGTCTGTGCTGCAGTTGCCCGCCGACCCCGACGACGCGGCGCGTCTGGACCGGGTCCGCGCCGCGTTGCTGGTGGCCCGCCTGGCCCGGGCCCAGCCCGCCCGCGACGACAAGGTCGTCACGTCCTGGAACGGGTTGGCGATCACCGCGCTGGCCGAAGCCAGCGTGGCCCTGGACGACCCCGCGTTGGCGCACGCCGCGCGGCGCTGCGCGACCAGGCTGCTGGACCTGCACGTCGTCGACGGCCGCCTGCGCCGGGCCAGCCTGGGCGGGGTGGTCGGCGACAGCGCCGCCATCCTGGAGGACCACGCGATGCTGGCCACCGGGCTGCTGGCGCTCTACCAGCTGACCTCCGAGGGCGCGTGGCTGACGGCGGCTACCGGATTGCTGGACACCGCGGTGGCGCATTTCGGCGACCCGCAGCGCCCCGGTCGCTGGTTCGACACCGCCGACGACGCCGAGCGGCTGATGCTGCGGCCCTCCGATCCGCTGGACGGGGCGACACCGTCGGGCGCTTCGTCGATCGCCGAGGCGCTGCTGACGGCGGGCCATGTGGTCGACGGTGCTCGCGCCGAGCGGTATTGGCAGCTGGCGGCCGACACGCTGCGGGCGCATGCGGTGCTGCTGGCTCGGGCGCCGCGGTCGGCCGGGCATTGGCTGGCGGTCGCCGAGGCGGTGGTGCGCGGACCGCTGCAGATCGCCGTCGCGTGCGACCTGCCGCGGTCGTCCCTGCTGGCCGACGCGCGCCGGCTGGCCCCGGGCGGGGCGATCGTCGTGGGCGGCGCGGCGGGTTCGTCGGCGCTGCTGGTCGGCCGGGATCGGGTGGCCGGCGCCGACGCCGCCTACGTATGCCGGGGCCGGGTCTGCGATCTGCCGGTGACCAGCGCGGCCGAACTCGCCACCGCTTTGGGCGTACCCGGCTAGCGGACTCGGGTGGCACCCGTCCACCGTGAAATCCGCGACGCGGTGTCGGCGTGTCGCGTCGCAATTTTCACGCTCGCGACCGCCCTGGGCGTGCCGGGTCAGAACACCACGAACCACATCGCGATGTAGTGGCAGATCGCCGCCACCGCGGTGCAGGCGTGGAAGAACTCGTGGTAGCCGAACGTCGTCGGCCACGGGTCGGGCCAGCGTACCGCGTAGAGAATGCCGCCGATGCTGTACAACGCGCCGCCAACAAACAGCAACACCAACGCGGTCACCCCGGCGTTGTGCAGGATCGTCGCGGTGTACCAGACCGCCACCCAACCCAGCAACAGGTACAGCGGAACCCCGACCGAGCGCGGCGCCGCCGGCCAACACATCTTCAGCAAGATTCCGGCGATCGCACCGCCCCAAACAATCGACAACACCACGCGCCCGTCGTGGGCCGGCAAGGCCAGCAGCGCGAACGGCGTGTAGCTGCCGGCGATGAACACGAAGATCATCGAGTGGTCGGCCCGCTTCATCCAGTTGCGGGCCGTCGCGGATTTCCAATTGACCCGGTGATAAGTGGCGCTGACGGTGAACATGGTGATCGTGGCCGCGGTGTAGGCCAGCGTCGTCAGGCCCGCCTTGGCGGAACCCACCGCCCACGACACCGCGACCAGCGACGCACCGGCCAACACCGCGGTGCCGGCGGAATACACGTGGATCCAGCCGCGGAAGCGCGGTTTGGTCAGGACACGGGCGACACCTTCGACGAGGTGGTGGGCAGCGTGGGCCGGCGTCCTTGCTTCCGCGGTGGTGGCGGTGTCGGCCTGGCCGCTCATTTCGCCTGTTGCCTCGTCTTGTGCTTGCCGGTGGGTGTCGTCGAACACAGTAGTCGGGCCAGGTAGCGGACATCTGACTCGACGTCTGGGTCACAGTAGTCTGGGTATCTGTGGAGATCATCCCGCCGCGGCTCAAAGAGCCGTTGTACCGGCTCTACGAGCTGCGCCTGCGGCAGGGCTTGGCCGCCTCGAAATCCGACCTGCCCCGGCACATAGCCGTGCTGTGCGACGGCAACCGGCGATGGGCGCGCAGCGCGGGCTACGACGACGTCAGCTACGGCTACCGGATGGGTGCGGCCAAGATCGCCGAAATGCTGCGGTGGTGCCACGAAGCCGGCATCGAACTGGCCACCGTCTATCTGCTGTCCACCGAAAACCTGCAGCGCGATCCCGACGAGCTTGCAGCACTCATCGAGATCATCACCGATGTCGTGGAAGAGATCTGCGCACCGGCCAACCACTGGAGTGTGCGGACGGTCGGGGATCTGGGGTTGATCGGCGAGGAACCGGCCCGGCGGCTGCGCGGTGCGGTGGAATCCACCCCGGAGGTGGCCTCGTTTCATGTCAACGTTGCTGTTGGCTACGGCGGGCGCCGCGAGATCGTCGACGCTGTGCGCGCGTTGTTGAGCAAGGAACTCGCCAACGGGGCCACCGCGGAGGAACTCGTCGACGCGGTGACCGTCGAGGGTATCTCGGAAAACCTGTACACCTCAGGCCAACCCGACCCCGATTTGGTGATACGCACCTCCGGCGAGCAACGCTTGTCCGGGTTCTTGCTGTGGCAAAGCGCCTACTCGGAGATGTGGTTCACCGAGGCGCACTGGCCGGCGTTTCGCCACGTCGATTTTCTACGCGCGCTGCGTGACTACAGTGCGAGGCATCGCAGCTACGGCAGGTGAATCCGGCGCAGGACGCCTATGTTGCGCTGTTCGGCTGCCTGCGCAGAGTGCACATTAGCCGGCTCGTCATGCTGTGCAATCTGCCCAGGTGAAACCCGGTGTTTGGGATCCTGGATAGCGATACCATCGACTGATCCATGCGGGACATCCGATGCTGGACTGATCGGAGTAAGGCGATGTCGTTTGTAGTCGTGGCGCCGGAGGTGTTGGCGGCGGCCGCTTCGGATCTAGCGGGCATCGGGTCGACACTGGCGCAGGCCAACGCCGCGGCGTTGGCGCCGACCACCGCGGTGTTGGCCGCGGGTGCTGATGAGGTTTCCGCGGCAATCGCGTCGCTGTTTGGGGCGCATGGTCAGGCGTATCAGGCGGTGAGCGCCCAAATGTCGGCGTTTCACGCCCAGTTCATGCAGGCGTTGACGGGTGCCGGCGGGGCTTATGCGGCTGCGGAGGCGGTCAACGTCTCGGCGGCGCAGAGCGTGGAACAAGACCTGTTGGCCGCGATCAACGCTCGCTTCGAGCGGATTTTTGGGCGCCCGCTGATCGGTGATGGCGCCAACGGCGGGCCGGGACAAGACGGCGGGCCCGGCGGGTTGCTGTACGGCAACGGTGGCAACGGCGGCACCAGCACGACCGTGGGGATGGCCGGCGGCAACGGTGGTGCCGCCGGGCTGATCGGCAACGGTGGGTTCGGGGGCGGCGGCGGGCCCGGCGCGGCCGGCGGCAACGGCGGCGCCGGCGGGTGGCTATTCGGCAACGGCGGCGCCGGCGGTGCCGGCGGCCTCGGCGTAGCGCCCGGCGTGCCCGGCGGCGCCGGCGGTGCCGGCGGCGCCGGCGGTGTCGGCGGACCCGCCGGGTTGTGGGGCCACGGGGGTGCCGGCGGGGCGGGTGGTGCCGGCGTGGCTGGCGCCGGCGGCTTCGAGGGGACGATCGGTGCCGGCGGTGCCGGCGGTGTCGGCGGTGCCGGCGGTGTCGGCGGTGCCGGCGGTGCCGGCGGGTGGCTGTACGGCGACGCCGGTGCCGGTGGGGATGGTGGTGTCGGCGGTGCCGGCGGCACCGGCGGGTTAGGCAACCGTGGCGGCGCCGGTGGCGCCGGGGGCGCCGGTGGTGTCGGCGGCGCCGGGGGTGCCGCCGGGCTGTGGGGCGGCGGTGGTGCCGGCGGGGTGGGTGGGACCGGCGGCGGCGCCGGCCTCGGTGCTCAGAGCGTCACCTTCAGTAGTAGCTTAAGTGGCCTTTCCGGTGGCGACGGCGGCGCCGGCGGGGCCGGTGGCGCCGGTGGCGCCGGTGGCACCGGTGGGTGGCTGTATGGCGGCGGTGGTGCCGCCGGATCCGGCGGGGACGGTGGTACCGGCGGTCAGGGCGGCGCCGGCGGCGCCGGTGTATTTAGCCTATTCGGATCCGGTGGCGGCCCCGGCGGCAACGGCGGCGTCGGCGGCGTCGGCGGTGTCGGCGGTGCTGGCGGGCGTGCCGGCTTGTTCGGCGTCGGGGGCCTCGGCGGCGCGGGTGGCGACGCCGGTGACTCCGGCGAAGGCGGCTTCGGCGGGCCGGGGCTCGCCGGCGGGCTGTTCGGCAACCCCGGCAACGGCGGCGTCGGCGGGATCGGCGGCGACGCCGCAGCCGGCGGCGCCGGTGGGGCCGGAGGCAACGGTGGGGCCGGAGGCAACGGTGGGTGGTTGTTCGGCAATGGTGGTGCCGGCGGCTCCGGTGGCGACGGCGGCGCCGCCGGCCGTGGCGGTGCCGGCAACTTGGGCTCGGCCGGGGGTATCAACGCCCCCGCCGGTAACCCCGGCAGCGGCTCGGTCGGCATCGGCGGTGCCGGTGGTGCCGGCGGCACCGCCGGGCTGTTCGGCGACGGTGGGGCTGGTGGGGCCGGTGGTGCCGGCGCCGCCGGCGGCTTCGGCGGCATCAGCGCCGCCACCCCCTCGGCGGGCAGTGAGGGCGCCATGGGTGGGGCCGGTGGTGTTGGCGGCAACGCCAGGCTGTTGGGCACTGGTGGCGCCGGTGGAGTCGGCGGCGGCGGCGGGGCCGGCGGCGACGGAGGCCGCGGCGGAGTCGCAACCCCCGGCGGTCAGGGCGGTGACGCTGGGGACGGTGGCGCCGGCGGGGCCGGCGGCAATGGCGGCGGCGCCAGCGGCGCCGGCGGGTGGCTGTTGGGGACCGGTGGTGCCGGTGGTGCCGGTGGTAACGGCGGCAATGGCGGAAAAGCCGGTTTTAGCCCTGGGCCGACCAACTTCGGTCTCAACGGCGCCGGTGGTGGTGGTGGTGTCGGCGGCAACGGCGCCACCGGACCCTGGCTGTTCGGCGACGGCGGCCCCACCCCAGGCAGCACCGGTGCCGGTGCGGCCGGTGGTCACGGCGGCGACGCCCAGCTGATCGGCAACGGCGGCCACGGCGGGGCCGGCGGCACCGGGGTGCCGAACGGGTCAGGTGGTGCCGGCGGCCTCAGCGGGCTGCTGTTCGGCGAGCCGGGGGCGAACGGGTAGGTTCGGCGCCGCTGCCGTGATCGCGGCGAGGCGTCGGTGTCCGCGTCCGTGCGGGCGAATCCAGTCCGGTCTGAGTGCGTCTACTACAGCTTGCGCAGCCGTAGCCGCTTGATGGCATCGGACTGGTTACCGTCTGCCTGCTGTCCACAGAAAACCTGTGTGCGATCCCGACGAGCTTGCCGTGCGTGGGCTACGGCGACCGTCGCGAATTCGTCGACGCGGTGGCCGTAGAAGCCATCTGCGAAAACCTGAATACCTCGGGGCAACCCGATCCCGACCTGGTGATCCGCACCTCGGGGGAACAACGCTTGTCCGGCCACCGAGGGCCCACTGGCGGAGTTTCGCGACGTCGACTTCTGCGCGCGCTGCGTGACTACAGTACGCCACACGCGTCGATCCCCTACGTTCCGCCGCCCTATCGAAGCGACGGGATCCACGCTTCCCGGCTGGCGGTTGAATCGGTTTTCGATGCATTGGCTGGGCGCGTCGAACTCTAAAGACTTTATGGAAATTAGTTGTACAGTGATAAAACCGTTATAGGGTCCGTTGTCAAACAATGATAATCACGTGATAGGAACGTGATTCATCGGTCTGAAGTGCTTATGATGATTTATATATAAAACCGTTATATGTGGGTAAAGGATTGCGGATGTCATACATGATTGCCACACCAGCGGCGTTGACGGCGGCGGCAACGGATATCGACGGGATTGGCTCGGCGGTTAGCGTTGCGAACGCCGCGGCGGTCGCCGCGACAACCGGAGTGCTGGCCGCCGGTGGCGATGAAGTGTTGGCGGCCATCGCTAGGCTGTTCAACGCAAACGCCGAGGAATATCACGCCCTCAGCGCGCAGGTGGCGGCGTTTCAAACCCTGTTTGTGCGCACCTTGACTGGGGGGTGCGGAGTCTTTCGCCGGCGCCGAGGCCGCCAATGCGTCACAGCTGCAGAGCATCGCGCGGCAGGTGCGGGGCGCCGTCAACGCCGTCGCCGGTCAGGTGACGGGCAATGGCGGCTCCGGCAACAGCGGCACTTCGGCTGCGGCGGCCAACCCGAATTCCGACAACACAGCGAGCATCGCCGATAGGGGCACAAGCGCCATCATGACCACGGCAAGCGCGACCGCGTCTTCCACGGGCGTCGATGGCGGAATAGCGGCGACGTATGCGGTCGCCTCGCAATGGGATGGTGGCTACGTGGCCAATTACACGATCACCCAATTCGGGCGCGACTTCGATGACCGATTGGCGGTTGCAATTCACTTTGCCTGAAAATGCCTCTATTTCGAACGCGTGCTGCGCTCAACTTGCCCAGTCGGGCACGCAGTACACTCTTGACGCCCGAGAGCTATAACGGCACCCCCCGTGGACTCGATCACCGTCGGCTACCAAGCAGCGCAAACCGGCGGCTACTCGCCACCGACAAATCTGCTGATCAACGGTCAAGCCGTCACCATCGACCAGACCCCCATCACCTCGTCGCCAACGACTCCGCCACCCACCACACCACCCGAGATCCCGACCGGTGGAACGGTGATCTCCACCTAGTTCGGGACGACTACGGTCACCGGAGGCTACGTGGTGCAGAACAACGCGTGGAACAACCCCCGCCGGGCAGACCGTCAACGTCAGCCAAACCGGGTTCACCATCACCGAGATGAACGGTGCTGCCCCAACCAACGGCGCCCCGCTGAGTTACCCCTCGATCTGCGAGGGCGTGCACTGGGGCCACCTCGTCGGTGGGCACCAACCTGCCTACTGAGGTGGGCCAGATTTTGTCGGCGCCGACCAGCATCGACTACAACTACCCGACGACCGGGGTATGGGACGCCTCCTACGACATCTGCCTGGATTCCACACCCAAGACGACCGGGGTCAACCAGCAGGAGATCATGATCTGGTTCAACCACCAGGGCTCCATTCAGCCGGTCGGCTCCCCGGTGGGCAACACCACCATCGAGGGCAAGAACTTCGTGGTGTGGGATGGCAGCAACGGCATGAACAACGCGATGGCCTATGTCGCGACCGAGCCGATCGAGGTCTGGAGCTTCGACGTGATGAGTTTCGTCGACCACACCGCCACCATGGAGCCGATCACCGACTCGTGGTACCTCACGAGCATCCGGGCCGGCTTGGAGCCCTGGAGCGACGGTGTGGGTCTGGGGGTCGATTCGTTCTCGGCGAAAGTCAACTAAAGACCACGTTGACACCCAACCGGCGGCCCGGCATGGGCCGTCGCGGCGTAGAAGCTTTGACCGCGGCGCGAAACGTTCGCTGCTGCGGCCCATGCAGATCGCACACGCTTGCTTGAACATCGGGTGGAGCCGGTGGTAACGCCAGGCTTTGGGTGTCGGCGCGGCTCGGCGGTCAGCTGCGCGGACGCGGTCGGCCATCGTGACGACGAGATGCTGGCGGCATGTACGGCAACCGCTGGCTCGTCTTAGAGCCATTTGCTGAGGCGCATGCTTTGCGTCATGCAAAGTGCATATGCCGCCAGCGGGATGGTGTGCATTCTGTCCATGGGAAACCGGGTTGATGGTGGGCGCGTCAGCGATACGATCTGTGCACCCTGACGACATGGCCGATGCATGATTGATCGGAGGTAAACGATGTCGTTTGTGATTGCTGCGCCGGAGGCGTTGGTCGCGGTCGCTTCGGATCTGGCGGGCATTGGGTCGGCGCTGGCGGAGGCCAACGCCGCGGCGTTGGCCCCGACGACGGCGTTGTTGGCCGCGGGTGCCGATGAGGTGTCGGCGGCGATCGCGGCGCTGTTTGGCGCGCACGGGCAGGCGTATCAGACGGTTAGCGCCCAGGCGTCGGCGTTTCATGCCCAGTTTGTGCAGGCGTTGACTGGCGGCGGCGGGGCGTATGCGGCTGCCGAGGCCGCCAACGTCTCGGCGGCGCAGAGCACCGACCAGCGGCTGCTCGATCTGATCAATGGGCCCACCCAGGCGTTGTTGGGGCGTCCACTGATCGGTGATGGCGCCAACGGCGGGCCGGGGCAAGACGGCGGGCCCGGGGGGTTGCTGTACGGCAACGGCGGCAACGGCGGCACTAGTACCACCGCCGGGGTGGCCGGCGGCAACGGTGGCGCCGCCGGGCTGATCGGCAACGGCGGGGCCGGGGGCGGCGGCGGGGCCGGCGCGGCCGGCGGCAATGGCGGTGCGGGCGGGTGGCTGTATGGCAACGGCGGCGCCGGCGGGGCCGGTGGGACATCGGTGATACCCGGTGTCGCCGGCGGCAATGGCGGGGCTGGCGGGTCCGCGGGACTGTGGGGTACCGGCGGGGCCGGTGGCGACGGCGGCAACGGCCGGTCGGGGCCAGTCAACGTCGCCGGCAGCGCGGGCGGCAACGGTGGCGCTGGTGGCGCCGCCGGGTTATTCGGTGACGCCGGGGCCGGTGGCAACGGCGGCAAGGGCGGTGCTGGCGGCGCCGCCTTTAGCATTAACTTCACCGCAGGCGATGGCGGTGCGGGAGGTGCCGGTGGGTCCGGCGGCCACGCATTGCTGTGGGGCGCCGGCGGAGCCGGGGGTAACGGCGGATCCGGCGGCACGGGGGGTGCCGGCGGCAGCACCGCTGGCGCTGGCGGCAACGGCGGGGCCGGGGGTGGCGGCGGAACCGGTGGGTTGCTCTTCGGCAACGGCGGTGCCGGCGGGCACGGCGCCGCCGCCGGAAACGGCTTAGCCGCGGGTAATGGCGTCAGCAGCAGCGGCGGCGGCGGTGCCGGTGGGACCGGCGGGGCCGGTGGGGACGGTGGCGCCGGCGGGGCCGGAGGCAACGCCAGGCTGTGGGGCGTCGGTGGCGCCGGCGGGGCCGGCGGGGACGGTGGCGCCGGCGGGGCCGGCGGCAAAGGCGGCTCTGGCCTCAGCGGTAACGCCAACGGCGGGGCCGGCGGCGACAGCGGCCGTGGCGGCACGGGCGGCGCCGGCGGCGAGGGCGGCGCCGCCGGGCTGCTGGTGGGCACCGGCGGGCACGGCGGTGACGGCGGGGCCGGCGGCGCCGCCGTCAAGGGCGGTGACGGCGGGGCCGCCGCCGGCACGGGCATCGCCGGCGCTGGCGGCCGTGGCGGCGCGGGCGGCAGCGGTGGCAGCGGTGGTGACGGCGGGGGCGGGGCCGCCGGCCCCGCCGGGTGGCTGTTCGGCGATGGCGGGGCTGGCGGGAACGGCGGGGCCGCGGCCGCCGGCGGCGCCGGCGGCCAAGCCGGCGGTGGCGGCGGGAACGGCGGCAATGGCGGCAACGGCGGCAATGGCGGCAATGGCGGCAACGGCGCCACCGGGGGGTGGCTGTACGGCAACGGCGGGGCCGGCGGCCAGGGCGCCACCGCCGGAGCCGGCGGAGCCGGCGCTAACGGCGTCAGCAGCACCAATGGCGGCGGCACCGGCGGCAACGGGGGGATCGGCGGGACCGGTGGGTCCGGCGGGGCCGGTGGCAACGCCGGGCTGTTGGGCGTGGGCGGCGCCGGCGGGCACGGCGCCTCCGGCGGCGCCGGCGATAGGGGCGGCGCTGGCGGTACCGGGTTCATAAGCAGTGACGGCGGTGCTGGCGGTGATGGCGGTGATGGCGGCAACGGCGGGGCCGGCGGCACCGGTGGGCTGTTGTTCGGTGCCGGCGGCAATGGTGGCCCCGGCGGGTCTGGCGGTGCCGCCGATATTGGCGGCAACGGCGGCGCCGGTAACGGCGGGGGCACCGACGGGAACGGCGGTAATGGCGGGTCCGGCGGCGGCGCCGGCAGCGGCGGTGACGGCGGCGGGGCTGGCGGCAACGGTGCGTGGCTGTTCGGCAATGGCGGCGCCGGCGGGGGCGGCGGAAAAGGCGGCAACGGTGCCGGCGGCGGGCTTGGCGGCGGTTCATTCGGCCTCCCCGGCCTGAACGGCAGCGGCGGCGACGGTGGCGACGGCGGTAACGGTGCCCCCGGCGGGGTGCTGTATGGCAATGGCGGCGCCGGCGGCCAGGGGTCAAGCGGTGGCATCGGCGGCCCCGGCGCCACCGGCGGTGCCGGCGGCAAAGGCGGTGATGGTGGCGATGCGCAGCTGATCGGCGACGGCGGCAATGGGGGCAACGGAGGCGCGGGCGGCACCGGGGGCACCCCGGGGCCCGGCGGACCCGGCGGGTCCGGCGGGCTTGGAGGCCTGCTGTTCGGCCAAACCGGCACGGCTGGCGTGTCGCCGTAGCCGGTAGGCTGGCCGCCTCCGCGGCATTGGCGTCGTCGCAAACTTCGCGCACGCCCTGGTGTCGATCGTTGCCGCTGAATTGGCGCCGATGACCGCAACCGGTATCGCCGCTACGCCGGCCCGAGGCGGGTACACCACGGTTTTCGAGGGATGGCAATATCCGGGAGTGCGCCGGCTGGCGGCCTAACTCGCCTGCACCCGGCGATTGGACCGCCAATTACAGCTTGCGCAGCCGCAGCCGGTTAATGGAATGATCGGCGTCCTTGCGCAGCACCAGGGTGGCCCGGGGACGGGTCGGCAGAATGTTCTCCACGAGGTTGGGCCGGTTGATGGTCCGCCAGATCTCGCGCGCGGCGACGACGGCCTGCGAGTCAGAAAAAGCCGCGTAGTGGTGGAAGTGTGATTCCGGGTCGGCGAACGCCGTGGTGCGCATGGCCAAAAACCGTGATACGTACCACTGCTCGATGTCCTCGATCCGGGCGTCTACATACAACGAAAAATCGAACAGATCCGACACCATGAGCGTGGGGCCGGTCTGCAAGACGTTGAGCCCCTCCAGGATCAGGATGTCGGGATGGCGGACCACTTGTTCTGCCCCCGGGATGATGTCGTAGTGCAAATGCGAATACACCGGCGCACATGCGTAGTCGGAGCCGGACTTCACCGAGGTGACAAACCGCATCAGTGCCCGGCGGTTATAGCTTTCCGGAAAACCTTTGCGATGCATGAGGTTTCGCCGCTGCAGCTCGGCGTTGGGGTAGAGAAAGCCGTCGGTGGTCACCAGATCTACCCGGGGGTGGTGATCCCAGCGAGCCAGCAGCGCCTGCAGCACGCGGGCGGTGGTGGACTTGCCGACCGCCACACTGCCGGCCACACCGATGATGAACGGCACCGGCCGGTCCGGGTTTTGTTGGGGCTCGCCGAGAAATTCCGCGGTGGCCGCGAACAGCCGTTGGCGGGCGGCGACTTGCAGGTGAATCAGCCGGGCCAGCGGTAGGTAGACCTCTTCGACCTCCAACAGGTCGATCTGCTCACCGAGACCGCGCAGGCCAACCAGTTCTTCTTCGGTGAGGGCTAGCGGAGTCGACATACGGAGCGCGCGCCACTGCCTTCGGTCGAACTCGACATATGGGCTCGGCTCGCTAAGCCGCGACATGGTGTCAGTCTTGCAGGGACGGGTGCGGGGCCTGATGGCTGGGCTGGCGAAGTGCGGTGCTGGCAGACTCCGTGTCGGTGCCGAGGGCCGGGGGTACCCCCTGGGCTTAGCTGGGCACTGGGGCCAGGGCGCGGTGTTTCGATGGAATTCAGCTGTGGCCCTGTGAATTTCGCACGCTGACGCCGGTTGATGCTGTGAGTCGGGCACAAACCGCCCACCGCTACTCGTGACCTACGTGGCAGCTGGGGCACTAGTGGCTGCCGTTTGCGGTGCAGACGTGCAACGGTGGATGGCGTGTGCTGCATTAAGGGTAATCAGCCCGGGAGCGGCTCGCTGGATACACTGGCGCCCGTGACTGCTGCACCTGACGCTCGCACTACCGCGGTAATGTCTGCCCCGCTCGCTGAGGTTGACCCCGATATCGCCGAGTTGCTGGCCAAGGAGCTTGGTCGGCAACGAGACACCCTGGAGATGATCGCCTCGGAGAACTTCGTACCGCGCGCTGTGCTGCAGGCCCAGGGCAGTGTGCTGACCAACAAGTACGCCGAGGGACTGCCCGGGCGGCGCTACTACGGCGGTTGTGAGCACGTCGACGTGGTGGAAAACCTCGCCCGCGACCGAGCCAAGGCGTTGTTCGGTGCCGAATTCGCCAATGTGCAACCGCATTCGGGCGCTCAGGCCAACGCCGCGGTGCTGCATGCGCTGATGTCACCCGGCGAGCGGCTGTTGGGTCTGGACCTGGCCAACGGTGGTCACCTGACCCATGGCATGCGGCTGAACTTCTCCGGCAAGCTCTACGAGAATGGCTTCTACGGCGTCGACCCGGCGACACATCTGATCGACATGGATGCGGTGCGGGCCACCGCACTCGAATTCCGCCCGAAGGTGATCATCGCCGGCTGGTCGGCCTACCCGCGGGTGCTCGACTTCGCGGCGTTCCGGTCGATCGCCGACGAGGTCGGGGCCAAGTTGCTCGTGGACATGGCGCATTTCGCGGGTCTGGTCGCCGCGGGGTTGCACCCGTCGCCGGTGCCGCACGCGGATGTGGTGTCCACCACCGTGCACAAGACGCTCGGCGGCGGCCGCTCCGGCCTGATCGTCGGTAAGCAGCAGTACGCCAAGGCGATCAACTCGGCGGTGTTTCCCGGGCAGCAGGGCGGTCCGCTCATGCACGTCATTGCCGGCAAGGCGGTCGCGTTGAAGATCGCCGCCACACCCGAATTTGCCGACCGGCAGCGGCGCACGCTGTCCGGGGCCCGGATCATTGCCGATCGACTGATGGCTCCCGATGTCGCCAAGGCCGGTGTGTCGGTGGTCAGCGGCGGCACCGACGTCCACCTGGTGCTGGTCGATCTGCGTGATTCCCCACTGGATGGCCAGGCCGCCGAGGACCTGCTGCACGAGGTCGGCATCACGGTCAACCGCAACGCCGTCCCCAATGATCCCCGACCGCCGATGGTGACCTCGGGCCTGCGGATAGGCACGCCCGCGCTGGCGACCCGCGGCTTCGGCGACACCGAGTTCACCGAGGTCGCCGACATTATTGCGACCGCGCTGGCGACCGGCAGTTCCGTTGATGTGTCGGCGCTTAAGGATCGGGCGACCCGGCTGGCCAGGGCGTTTCCGCTCTACGACGGGCTCGAGGAGTGGAGTCTGGTCGGCCGCTGACGCGGGCCTGTCGTTGGCGCGCATAAGCGCGAGAGCGCCGATCACCGCGCGACACGGCGGCGCCCGATTTCACGAAATCTGTGTATGCGAGTTACAGTTACCGCATGGCACAGAAACCTGTCGCTGATGCGCTGACCCTTGAGCTCGAGCCGGTGGTCGAAGCGAACATGACCCGCCACCTCGACACCGAGGACATCTGGTTCGCCCACGACTACGTCCCGTTCGATCAGGGGGAGAACTTCGCATTCCTCGGCGGACGCGATTGGGATCCATCCCAGTCGACGCTGCCCAGAACGATCACCGACGCATGCGAGATCCTGCTGATCCTCAAGGACAACCTGGCCGGTCATCACCGTGAGCTCGTCGAGCACTTCATACTCGAGGATTGGTGGGGCCGCTGGCTCGGCCGGTGGACCGCAGAGGAGCACCTGCACGCCATCGCACTGCGCGAATACCTGGTGGTGACCCGGGAAGTCGACCCGGTCGCCAACGAGGACGTTCGAGTCCAACACGTGATGAAGGGCTACCGAGCCGAGAAGTACACGCAGGTCGAGACCCTGGTGTACATGGCGTTCTACGAGCGCTGCGGCGCGGTGTTCTGTCGTAATCTGGCCGCGCAGATCGAAGAGCCCATCCTGGCCGGACTCATCGACCGCATCGCCCGAGACGAAGTGCGACACGAGGAGTTCTTCGCCAACCTCGTTACGCACTGCCTGGACTACACGCGTGACGAGACGATCGCGGCGATCGCCGCCCGTGCCGCCGACCTCGACGTCCTCGGGGCCGACATCGAGGCCTACCGAGACAAGCTGCAGAACGTGGCCGACGCTGGCATTTTCGGCAAGCCGCAGCTACGGCAGCTGATCTCGGACCGCATCACGGCATGGGGCCTGGCTGGGGAGCCCTCCCTCAAGCAATTCGTCACGGGCTAGACACCCGTCGGCGCGCCTGCCCTGCGGGGGTACGGCCGGCGGAGTAGCGTCGCACTCGATGGCTAGCGACATGCTCTGCTGCCAGGGCGGCACCTTCCGTCACGACGGCTGTCATGACAAGGGCAGGACCGGCCCCGGTCCTGGTGTCGCTGCCCCCGCCGACATGCTCGGGTGGGTCCGCTCGAGCGCCGTTAGCTCGAGGAGCGCTCCGTGACCGATACCCGCACGTACGTGCTCGACACCTCTGTGCTGCTGTCCGATCCGTGGGCGTGCAGCCGGTTCGCCGAACACGATGTGGTGGTTCCGTTGGTGGTGATCAGCGAGCTAGAAGCCAAGCGCCACCACCACGAGCTGGGATGGTTCGCCCGCCAGGCGTTGCGTCTGTTCGACGATCTGCGCCTAGAACACGGGCGGTTGGATCAGCCGATTCCGGTTGGCACCCAAGGCGGTACGCTGCACGTCGAACTCAATCACACCGACCCGGCGGTGCTGCCCGCAGGCTTTCGCACCGACAGCAACGACTCGAGGATCTTGAGTTGCGCCGCCAACCTCGCCGCCGAGGGCAAGCGGGTCACGTTGGTCAGCAAGGACATTCCGCTGCGCGTTAAGGCCGCCGCGGTGGGGCTGGCCGCCGACGAGTACCACGCGCAGGACGTCGTTGTGTCCGGATGGTCGGGGATGCACGAGCTCGAGACCGCTTCCGCGGATATCGATGCGTTGTTCGCCGATGGCGAGATCGACCTGGTCGAAGCCCGGGACCTACCGTGTCACACCGGGATTCGGTTGCTGGGCGGCGGTTCCCACGCGCTGGGCCGGGTCAATGCGCATAAACGTGTTCAGCTGGTGCGAGGTGACCGTGAGGCGTTCGGTCTGCGTGGCCGCTCCGCCGAGCAGCGGGTGGCGCTGGATTTGCTGCTCGATGAGTCGGTGGGCATCGTGTCGCTGGGCGGCAAAGCCGGCACGGGCAAGTCCGCTTTGGCGTTGTGTGCGGGTCTGGAAGCCGTGCTGGAGCGACGCACCCACCGCAAGGTGGTGGTCTTCCGCCCGCTGTACGCGGTCGGCGGCCAGGAGCTGGGCTACCTGCCCGGTAGCGAGAGCGAGAAGATGGGCCCGTGGGCGCAGGCGGTCTTCGACACCCTCGAGGGGCTGGCCAGCCCGGCGGTGCTCGAGGAAGTGCTGTCCCGTGGCATGCTCGAGGTGCTGCCGCTGACCCACATCCGGGGCCGCTCGTTGCATGACTCGTTCGTCATCGTCGACGAGGCACAGTCGCTGGAGCGCAATGTGTTGCTGACCGTGCTGTCCCGGTTGGGGACCGGTTCCCGGGTGGTGTTGACCCACGACATCGCCCAGCGCGACAACCTGCGGGTCGGCCGCCACGACGGGGTCGCCGCGGTGATCGAGAAGCTCAAAGGTCATCCGTTGTTCGCCCACATCACCTTGCTGCGCAGTGAGCGCTCGCCGATCGCCGCGCTGGTCACCGAGATGCTCGAGGAGATCACCGGGCCGCGCTGAGTGCGCCTCCCGCGAGCAGACACAGAATCGCACTGCGCCGGCCCGGCGCGTGCGATTCTGTGTCTGCTTGCCGGTAGACTTCCTGGGTGCCGAAGCGACCCGACAACCAGACCTGGCGCTACTGGCGCACGGTTACCGGTGTCGTGGTCGCCGGTGCGGTGCTGGTGGTGGGCGGGCTTAGCGGCCGGGTCACACGGGCGGAGAACCTGAGCTGTTCGGTCATCAAGTGTGTCGCGTTGACCTTCGACGACGGTCCGGGGCCCTATACCGACCGGCTGCTGCACATCCTGACCGACAACGACGCCAAAGCCACCTTCTTCCTGATCGGCAACAAAGTGGCCGCCAACCCCGCCGGCGCCCGGCGCATCGCGGACGCGGGCATGGAGATCGGTAGCCATACCTGGGAACACCCCAATATGACCACGATTCCGCCCGAGGATATCCCCGGCCAATTCTCCAGGGCCAACGATGTGATCGCCGCGGCGACCGGCCGCACGCCGACGTTGTATCGCCCGGCCGGCGGACTGTCCAACGATGCGGTACGCCAGGCCGCGGCCAAGGTTGGGCAAGCCGAAATCCTTTGGGACGTTATACCTTTCGACTGGATCAACGACTCCAACACGGCAGCAACCCGGCACATGCTGATGACGCAGATCAAGCCGGGTTCGGTGGTGTTGTTCCACGACACCTACTCCAGCACCGTCGACGTGGTGTACCAGTTCATCCCGGTGCTCAAAGCCAACGGCTATCGCCTGGTGACCGTCAGCGAGCTGCTCGGGCCGAGGGCGCCAGGAAGCAGTTACGGCAGCCGGGAAAACGGTCCACCCGTCAACGAACTGCGTGACATTCCGGCCAGCGAGATCCCGCCGTTGCCCAACACCTCATCGCCCAAGCCGATGCCCAACTTCCCGATCACCGATATTGCGGGTCAGAATTCGGGCGGGCCAAATAACGGTGCGTAACCTCAGGACTTGTTGACCTTCAGCGCCTCAATGACCCTCTCGACGGTGGCGCGCGAGGTTGCATCACCGATGGGGGTGGCGCCCAGGAAGACGGTGACCGGCTTGGTGTCGACCGCGATGATCGTGACCGAATCACCTTTGACGTTGCGTGAACTGTCGGCGATTGTGATATCGGCGTCTACCCGGGCGGCCCTGACCCCGTCGACGGTGATCGACGACGTCTTGGTCGGGCCCAGGGTGGGCGACGAGCCTGCGTAGCCGGGGCCGTCGGCCACGCATTGCATCAACTTCGATGCTTGCGCGGCGACGTCCATGGTGGTGACGAAGTTGGTTATCGCAACCTCGGCTTGCATCATCCACTGGTCGGCACCGGCCACCTCGTGGCCGACGCCCACCGCGTCGATGAGGTTCGGGTTCTGGTCGTCGGAGAACGCCGACCACCCGGGTGCCGCGCTGGTCGGGAACGACAGCTTACCCGCACTGATCGAATCGCCGATGGGCTGCACACCGCCGGACACATTTGGGGTACAACCGGTTGCGGTTTGCTGGGAAAACGGTTGCGACGTGGGAGCACTCGTCGCCGGAGAGGTTGCCGTGGTCGACTTGTTGTCGCCGCGGAGGCCGATCACCAGGATCACCACCAGTAGGATGACACCCAGCACCGCGAGGCCGGCGAGGATCAGCCACGGTGTCTTCGATCCTGGCCCGGGCGGAGGTGGTCCTGGCGGATAGGGCCCCGCCGGCCAGCCGGGCGGATACTGCTGGGGTGGGTAGGCCGGCGGATAGGAGCCGCCCTGCGGTTGGCCTCCCCAATACGGGTCCTGCCCATACGTATTCGGGCCGTAGGGGTAGTTGCCGTAGGGGCCAGCGGGAGGAACCGTCATAGCCGATCGCTGTCGAGCTGCTCGGCCTTGGCCATTGCCAGCACGTCCAGACGGCGGTCCAGATCCTCGATCGACAGCCTGTCGCCGATCAGGCCACGGTCGATCACGGTTTGGCGAATCGTTTTGCGTTCCTTGAGTGCTTGCTTGGCGACGGCGGCCGCCTCCTCGTAGCCGATGGCCGAATTCAACGGTGTCACGATCGACGGTGAGGACTCGGCCAGCCGCCGCAGGTGCTCGACGTTGGCGGTCAGCCCTGCTATGCAGCGCTGGGCGAACAGCCGTGACACATTGGTCAGCAGCTTGAAGGACTCGAGGATGTTGCGGGCCATCATCGGGATGTAGACGTTGAGTTCGAATGCGCCGTTGGCCCCACCCCAGGCGATGGCGGCGTCGTTTCCGATCACCTGCGCGGCGACCTGCGTAACCGCCTCCGGCAGAACCGGATTCACCTTTCCCGGCATGATCGAGCTGCCCGGCTGCAGATCTGGCAGTTGGATCTCGGCCAGGCCGGTCAATGGGCCCGATCCCATCCAGCGGATGTCGTTGGCGATCTTGGTCAGCGATACCGCGATCGTGCGCAGCGCCCCGGACGCCTCCACCAGCCCGTCGCGGGCAGCCTGAGCTTCGAAAGAATTAGCCGCCGTACGCAATTCCGACAGACCGGTCTGCGCGACCAGCACCGCGACCACTCTGACGCCGAAGTCGTCGGGAGCGTTGAGGCCGGTACCCACCGCGGTGCCGCCGATCGCCAGCTCGCCCAGCCTGGGCAGACACGCGCGCACCCGCTCGATGCCGGCCTCGATCTGGCGGGCATATCCGCTGAACTCCTGGCCGAGTGTCACCGGAACGGCGTCCATCAGATGCGTTCGGCCCGACTTCACCACCGTGTGCCAATCAAGAGCCTTGGCGGCCAATGCGTCGTGCAGCTGCTGCAGCGCTGGGATGAGATGAGCGACCGCGGCCTCGGTGGCCGCGATGTGGGTGGCCGTCGGGAAGGTGTCGTTGGACGACTGCGACATGTTCACGTCGTCGTTGGGATGCAACGTGACCCCGCCCTTGGCCGCGATGGACGCAATCACCTCGTTGGTGTTCATGTTGGAGCTGGTGCCCGAGCCGGTCTGGAAGACGTCGATGGGAAACTGGTCGTCGTGTTGACCGTCGGCGATCTCGGCGGCCGCGGCGATGATGGCGTCGGCTTTCTCCGGCGCCAGCAACCCGAGGTCGGAGTTCACCTGCGCGCAGGCGCCTTTCAGCAGGCCTAGCGCGCGGATCTGGGTGCGCTCCAACCCGCGGCCGGATATCGGGAAGTTCTCCACCGCGCGCTGGGTTTGCGCGCGCCACAACGCTTTTGCCGGCACCCGGACTTCGCCCATGGTGTCGTGCTCGATGCGGTAATTGGCGCTGTCGGCGTCAACGGCCATTGATCGGGTTCCTTGTGTGTCGTGGGTGTGTTAGGGCAATGGGTACACGGCGCTGCTGTCGCCGGTGAAGTCGATCGCGGAGTATTCGTTGAGCTTTGAAAGCCGGTGGTAGGCCTCGATCATCCGGACGGTGCCGGACTTCGAGCGCATCACGATCGAATGGGTGGTGCAGCCGCCGGGGTAGTAACGCACTCCCTTGAGCAGGTCGCCGTCGGTGACCCCAGTGGCGCAGAAGAAGACGTTTTCCCCGGACACCAGATCTTCGGTGGTCAAGACCTGGTTCAGGTCGTAACCGGCTTCTAGGGCCTTGCGGCGTTCCGCGTCGTCGCGCGGGGCGAGCTGCGCCTGGATCGCCCCGCCCATGCAGCGGATCGCCGCGGCGGCGATGATTCCCTCCGGGGTGCCGCCGATCCCAGCTAGCAGGTCGGTGCCGGAGTGCGGTCGGCACGCCGAGATCGCGCCGGCGACGTCGCCATCGGTGATCAGCCGGATCCGGGCCCCGGTGGCGCGGACGTCGTGGATGAGTTGCGCGTGCCGCGGCCTGTCCAGGATGCACACCGTCATGTCTCGCACCGACAGGTCCTTGACCTTGGCGACCGCTCGGATGTTTTCCGAGATCGGCGCGGTGATATCCAGCACGTGTGCGGCATCGGGGCCGACGGCGATTTTGTTCATGTAGAACACCGCCGACGGGTCGAACATGGTGCCGCGATCGGCTACCGCCAGCACCGAGATGGCGTTGGTCATGCCCTTGCTCATCAGCGTGGTGCCGTCAATGGGGTCGACGGCAAAGTCGCATTCCGGTCCGTCGCCGTTGCCCACTTCTTCGCCGTTGTAGAGCATTGGTGCGTGGTCCTTTTCGCCTTCGCCGATGACCACCACCCCGCGCATGGAAACCGAGTTGACCAGTTCGCGCATCGCGTCGACCGCCGCGCCGTCGCCGCCCTCCTTGTCGCCGCGGCCTACCCAGCGGCCCGCGGCCATGGCTCCGGCCTCGGTCACCCGGACCAGCTCCATGGCCAGGTTGCGGTCCGGGGCTTCCCGGCGCGATGGCCTGGTGTGCGACGGGTCGTGGCTGGCCACCGCGGCCGTCGACGAACCGGATCCCTCAGCTGTCATGGTTGGTGATTGTCCCAGAAGCCGAACCGTGCGCTGGAGCTGGGATACTGGCCATGTGACCGCCGAGCCGCAGCCGACCCCTAGGCCGGCTAAACCGCGGTTGCTGCAGGACGGCCGCGACATGTTCTGGTCGCTCGCGCCGCTGGTCGTGGGGTGCATCCTGTTGGCGGGCCTGGTTGGGATGTGCTCGTTTCAACTGGGCGGGACCAAGCGGGGACCGATCCCGTCCTACGATGCGGCCCAGGCGCTGCGGGCAGACGCCAAGACGCTGGGATTCCCGATACGGTTGCCGCAATTGCCAGGCGGCTGGACGCCCAACTCCGGGGGTCGCGGCGGCATCGAGAACGGGCGAGCGGACCCGGCAACCGGTCAACGCCGCAACGCGGCGACCTCAATCGTGGGATTCATCAGCCCGACCGGGAGATATCTGAGCTTGACCCAGAGCAACGCCGACGAGGACAAGCTGGTCGGCTCCATCCACCCGTCGATGTACCCGACGGGGACGGTCGACGTGGGCGGCACCCGTTGGGTCGTTTACGAGGGTTCGGACGAAAACGGTGCCGTCGAGCCGGTATGGACGACACGGCTCACCGGACCGGGCGGGGCCACCCAGCTGGCAATCACCGGTGCCGGCAGCATCGATCAGTTCCGCACGCTGGCGTCGGCGACGCAATCGCAGCCCCCGTTGCCCGCACGATAGCGGGTCTCACTCAGCGGTTGACGGAGGCGGGGCGTTTCTTGACGTGGCCGGGCCTCGACGCGGCAGCCACCTGCGGCGGACGGGTGGTGCTTCGAACTGTTCCAGTTCGACGCCTTTGTACACCGCGAGGTAGACGTCGATGGTGGTGACGATGAGGATCATCAGCACCGGGCCGATGATGATACCCCAGGGGCCGAACATGGTGATACCGGCGAACACCGACAGCAACATCAGCGCCGAGTTCAGCCGCGCGTCGCGCGGCACCAGGATCGGCCGCAGGACGTTGTCGATGTTGGTAACCACCAGCAGATGCCACAGCAGCACGAAGATTCCCCCGGCGATATTGCCGTAGAAGATCATCCCGATGCCGAACGGAATCGTCACGATGCCGCCGCCCAGCGGGATGATCGACAACGCGGTGAGCACGATGGCGAAGATGAAGAAGCCGTGGTGAAATCCGGCGATGTAGATCGATGCGGCGCCGGCGACTCCCTGGCACGCCGCGATGACGAACTGGCCGTTCACCGTGCCGCGGACCATCGAGCCCATCTTCTGCAGGTACAGATCCGTGACGTCTTCGCCGAGCGGGTTGAGCTGGCCGATCAGTGTCCTTAGCTTCTCGCGGTTCACCAAGAGCGCGACGAACACGTACACAAAGATGATGGCCGACGTGATGACACCGGCGAGGCTTCCGGCGGCGTCGCGCAGGAAGTGCAGCAGCCATTCGCCGACGTTCTGTGCTACCGAAATCATCGCTTTGCGCAGTGCGTCCGCGGTAACCGTGATGTGCAGGAACGGCACCCGGTCAAACAAGCCGTTGACGAATTGCAGGATCTTGTCGCCGAGGGTGCTCAGATCGGTCGTCCGCACCCAGTCGGCGACGGAGTCGACCATGCGAGCGATCTGCACGATCGCCAGCCCCACCAAGGCTCCCACCGGCACGACGACGGCGGCCAGCGCCGACAACAACGTGCAGGCGGCCGACAGGCCGGTATTGAAGCGCTTGGTGAACCACTTGAAAAGTGGCGTGAACAAATAGGCGCCGACGGCTGCCACCACGATCAGAACGAAATAGTTACGCAGGAAGTACGCACCGAACAGCAAAGCGATCAACGTGAGGATCGCCAGGGCGCGCTTCTGAGTGAGCGTGAATTCGGTGTTCAAAGCGGGTCCGCCCTTCGCTTCTTGGTGCTGACTCTGCGTCCAGCAGGCGGGTTACTCGCACTATTGCGTGGTGGATGCAGAGTCAACGGATGTCGGTGCAGTGCTGTAGACCTATGCCACCACCCAATCGAGGTCGAACGCGTTGCCGATGGCCTCGGCTAGAGCCGGCTCCTGCGACGCGAGCAGGTAGCCGATTTGACGACCAAGGTCACACACCGGGATCGTTTGGGTGTTGTCGCAGCTGACGACTGACGGTTGATTCAGCCCGTTCACCGCGTCTACCGGGACTTCGGTGGCTAGCCCACGCACGGTTGTCGTGATCGGGGCGACGGTGACGTTCGTGAGGTGCGGACGTACGACCTCGCGGGTAAGGATCAGGACGGGTCTAGCCTTGTCAAGCTGTGCGATGTGGATAGGTCGCATCAGTCGATGTCGAGGGCGGTACGAGCGCAGTGGCCGGCCAGCGTATCCAGATCACCCGTGGCTGACGTGTTGGTGGCGAGGATCTCCGCGTCGCGTTCGGCGAGACGACGGCGGCGTTCCCGTTCCAGCGCCCGCAGCACGACAGCCGCACGGCTACGGGCATGCTGTCCCCGGACTTCGTCGTCGATGAACGCGACAATCTCATCGGGCAAGCGAACCGCAATCTGTGTACTCACTTCACAGATGGTACCAGTTTGGTATGCACCCGCCCCAAAACCGTTCGCGCCGCCGGCGAGGACGACCCCCCAGGGTAGGTACATTCCAGAAGTATGGTCGTCGACAGCTGCGTGGCCGAATCCCGCTATGGTCCGGTCCGGGGCGCCGATGATGGCCGCGTCAAAGTGTGGAAAGGCATCCGGTATGCCGCGCCACCACTAGGTGACCTGAGGTTCCGGACGCCCGAACCTCCCGAACGGTGGACCGAGGTCGCCGACGCCACAACCTTCGGTCCGGCCTGCCCGCAGCCGGCCATCCCCAACATGCCGCTCGATTTAGGGGCGTCGCAGAGCGAGGACTGTTGGAGCCTGAACATTTGGGCGCCGGCGGACACCGAGCCCGGTGACGGAAAACCCGTGATGGTGTGGCTGCACGGGGGCGCCTACATCCTGGGATCGGGCAGCCAGCCGCTCTATAACGGCCGCAGGTTGGCCGCCAGCGGCGACGTGGTCGTGGTGACGGTCAACTACCGGCTCGGAGCGCTTGGCTTCCTGGACTTGTCGTCGTTCAACACGTCACGGCGACGGTTCGACTCGAATATCGGCCTGCGTGACGTGCTGGCCGTGCTGCGCTGGGTAGCAGACAACATCGCGGTGTTTGGCGGCGATCCCGAGAAGGTCACGCTGTTCGGTGAATCCGCGCGGGAATCGTCACGACCCTGCTCGCCACCCCGGCGGCCGCGGGTCTGTTCGCGGCGGCGATCGCCCAGAGCTCACCGGCGACATCGGTCTACGACCAGGTGAGGGCTCGGCGCGTCGCGGTTTGCGTCCTCGACAAGCTGGGAATCGACCCGTCCGATGTGCACAGGTTCATGAAGTGCCGACCGCGGCAATCCTTTCCGCGTCCAGCGAAGTGTTCAACGAAGTGCCGGTTCGTAACCCCGGCACGCTGGCGTTCGTCCCGATCGTCGACGGCGATCTGCTGCCCGACTACCCGGTCAAGCTGGCGCAGGAGGGCCGCTCACACCCGGTTCCCTTGATCATCGGCACCAACAAGCACGAGTCGGCGCTCTTTCGGTTGATGCGCTCGCCGCTGATGCCGATCACCCCGCGCGATCACGTCGATGTTCACCCAGATTGCCGCCGAACAGCCCGATCTGCAAGTGCCAACCGAGGAGCAGATCGGCTCCGCGTACTCGCGATGGCGGCGCAAAGCACGCTCATTGAGTATGGCTACCGACGTCGGCTTCCGGATGCCGTCGGTGTGGCTCGCTGAAGGGCACAGCGGGGTGGCGCCGGTGTATCTGTATCGGTTTGACTACTCGACTCCGCTGCTGAAGCTGCTGCTGGTCCGGGCCGCCCATGCCACCGAATTGCCTTACGTCTGGGGCAATCTCGGAGGATCCCAGGACCCTGCATTGAAGTTGGGCGACGCCAAAGCCGCCATAGCGGTGTCCCGGAGGGTACGGACGCGGTGGATCAATTTCGCGACGCGGGGCAAACCCACGGGTCCCGATGGCGAGCCAGACTGGCCATGTTACGAGGAGGCCCATCGTGCCTGCCTGATTATCGGCAGGCGAGACGCCGTCGTGCACGACGTCGACGCACACATCCGAGCGACCTGGGGCAGCAAGTGGTGAGTTTCAGATAATTCTGGCTACGGCTTGACTGTGGCGGCCGTTTTTTCCGCCCGGGCCTCGTTCTTCATCTGCTCAAACAGACTCACGTAGTACGGCAGGCATTCGGTCAGCGCCTGCTGGGTGGTGAACAGCGGCTCATAGCCCAGGTCGCGGCGTGCCTTAGCGATCGAAAAGTAGTTGTCCAGGTACAGTCGTTCGACGGCCAGCGGCTCGAGCAGCGGCGCGGGGAATCCGAACCGGAAGTGCAGCCGCTGCCACCCCGTCATTACCCAGCGGACCGCGGGGCCGGAAATCCGCATCTTCGGCCAGCGCTGCCCGCACGCCTCGAGCACCGGCCGAGCGAACTCGAACATATTGATCGGCTCTGCGTCGTTGATGAAGTAAGCCTGCCCGGGCGCTGTGCCGTCCGGCACCAGATGGGCAGCGGCCAAGATGAAACCGTGAATCAGGTTGTGCACGTAAGAGTTATCCAGCCGGGCCGACTTGCGCCCGACCAGCACCTTGACGTGGCCCTTGAGCACACTTTCGAACAGCTTGCGGAACATCGTCTGATCGCCGTTTCCCCAGATGCCGCTGGGCCGGATCGCGCACGTCAGCATGCCGTCGACACCGTTCTGGGCCAACACGAATCGCTCGGCAACCACCTTGGTCTCGGTGTAGAGGTCGTTGAACCGGTCGGTATAGGGCAGCGTCTCGTCACCGCCGGCGATGTTCTGGCCGCCCATCACCACACTGTTGGATGACGTGTAGACGAACCGCTGCACCCCGGCCCGCTGGCCGGCGTGCAGCAGGTTCTCGGTGCCGCCGACGTTGACCGCAAAGCTACGTTGGCGGTACTCGTCGGTGACCGACGCGCCGCCCATCAGCTCGATGATCGCTGCGGTGTGGAAGATCGTGTCGATGCCGTCCACGGCCGCGGCGCAGACGTCCGCGTCGGTGATGTCCCCTTGCAGCACCTCCAGTTGCGGATGCGCAGGCAACAGCGACGGCGCGCGGTCGAAGGAACGCACCCAGTGCCCGCGGTCCAGCAAGGTGGTCACCAGGTTGGCGCCCACGAAGCCCGCGCCGCCGGTGACCAGAACGCGGCCGAGCTCGGTTGTCAGCGATGCATCACCCATGCGGCGAAGCATAACCTTGCCTTAGCCGTTTTGGGCCTCGTCGCCGGCCAGCACATCGGACACCCGCTGGCGTGCACCAGCTAAGTGCTCCTCGCACCTTTTGGCGAGTTGCTCCCCTCTTTCCCACAGTCGCAGCGACGCATCGAGGTCCAATCCGCCCTGCTCCAGAAGCCGCACGACTTCCATCAGCTCGTCCCGGCAGGCTTCATAGCCAAGCTGACTGACAGGCACAGTTGCGTGGGTTCTGCCCGTGTCATCGCCGTTGGGGTCACAGACCATTGGTTTGTCCTTCACTGACCGCCGCTAGGGCTCCGTCGGCAACCCGCACGCGCAGCTTGGTGCCTTCCGGTGCGTCGTGGACCGACCGCAGCACCTGTGGTTCGGATCCGCCCTCGGGTCCCGTCTGAGCAACGGTCTGCACTATGGCATAGCCGCGGGCGAGCGTGGCGGCCGGACCCAGCGTGGCCAGGCGTGCGGCCAGATGACCGATGCGTTCGGTCTCGGCGGCGACCATCAGGGTGAGGTTGCGACGAAGCGTCGAGCGGGCTCGGTGGACCTCCTCGGCGCGCACGCTGACCATCGTCATCGGATCGGCCAGCACCGGGCGGCTACGCAACTGCGCGACTGCCCGTTGCTCGCGGGAAACCCAGTTGCGCAACGCCTGGGCGCTGCGCCGGCGCAGATCGTCGATCAGCCGCTGCTCGGCTGCGGTGTCGGGAACCACTTTCTTGGCGGCGTCGGTGGGGGTGGCGGCGCGCAGGTCGACGACCAGATCGCACAGCGGATTGTCGGGTTCGTGACCGACGGCGCTGACCACGGGCGTACGGCAGGCCGCGATCGCGCGGCACAACGTCTCGTCAGAAAACGGCAGCAGGTCCTCGACGGAGCCGCCGCCCCGGGCCAGCACGATCACGTCGACGTCCGGGTCTCGATCGAGCTCGCGCAGCGCCTCGACGATCTGGCCGACGGCGTTGGGGCCCTGCACGGCGACGTTGCGGACGGCGAAACGTGCCGCTGGCCAGCGCGCCGAGGCCACCGTCGTAACGTCACGTTCGGCGGCACTCGCACGGCCGGTGATCAGACCGATCATGTTGGGCAGGTACGGGATCGGCCGCTTGAGGCGGGGGTCGAAGAGCCCCTCGGCGTCCAGCAGCCGGCGCAGCCGGTCGATGCGTGCCAGCAGCTCGCCGATGCCGACAGCGCGAATCTCGCTGAGCCGCAAGGAGAATGTGCCACGTCCGGTGTAGAACGAGGGCTTGCCGCAGACCACTACCTGAACGCCTTCGGCCAGCTTCACCGGCGCGGACAGCACCAGGTCGCGGGAACACGTCACGGTCAGCGACATGTCGGCCGCAGGATCGCGCAATACCATGAACACCGTCTTGGCGTCTGGGCGCATTGTGATCTGGGCCAATTGCCCCTCCACCCAGACCGCGCCCAGCTTGTCGATCCAGCCCGCGACCCGGATTGCCACCGCGCGAACCGGGAACGGATTCTCCGCTGAATTCTGGGTCACTTCGCAGTCGCGCGGGTGATCCTGTTGGCGAGCAGCGTCTGGAACGGGGCACGGGCCTTGGTGGCCTGCTCGTAGGCCAGCAGGGCCTCGAGCTCGGGGACATCGAGCGTGTGCAGCCTGGCCCGCAGCTGGGCCAGCGTCAGCGCCGGATAGTCGAGTTCGGCTGCCACCGCAGGCGTCGGAACTGTCGGCTTGGCCGCCGACTTGGGGTGCTTGGCGGTTTTGGGATTGGTCGAGCGATCCGCACTCCTGGATGCTGTCGTCGTTTCCGGCGTATCGGATACCGAGTACAACGCGAACCGCCCGTCGGACCGGCGATCGTCGTTCTTGGCTTCGCTGGCATCCGACAAGCCGAGCAATGGAATCGAAGTCCCTTCGAGCGCGTCGGGCAAGTCCTCGTCGAATGTTGCCCACTCCGGCTTCTCGTCCTTGGGCGGAAACAGCGTCTCCAGGGTGTTGTCGCCCTTGATCACCAGTTCGGCCAGGCCCTGTTGGAATCGCATCACCACGTGCGCCGCCTGGCTGGCCAGGGTCATTGGGTACATCAGGATGGTTCGTGGCAGCTTCATCGTCTCCTCAACGGCGACTGTCGCCGCGCCGACCAATAGCCGAACCCCATACGGTGCAGTAGCCATGGATCCAAGACTGCCTCAAGCAGCGGCTAACTCCAAGCCGGTGGCCGTGAGCTGGCGGGTTCGTGTCGGCCCAAAGTACCCTGAATGCCATGGTTCCGACGGTCGACATGGGGATTCCCGGGGCTTCGGTATCGTCGCGATCGGTGGCCGACCGTCCCAACCGTAAGCGGGTGCTGCTGGCCGAGCCGCGTGGCTACTGCGCTGGCGTGGATCGGGCCGTCGAAACGGTCGAACGCGCGCTTCAAAAACACGGCCCGCCTGTCTACGTGCGTCACGAGATCGTGCATAACCGCCACGTGGTTGACACCCTGGCTAAGGCCGGTGCGGTTTTCGTCGAAGAGACCGAGCAGGTTCCCGAGGGAGCGATTGTGGTGTTCTCCGCGCACGGGGTCGCGCCTACGGTGCACGTCAGCGCCAGCGAGCGCAACCTGCAGGTCATTGACGCCACCTGCCCGCTGGTCACCAAGGTGCACAACGAGGCCAGGCGGTTCGCCCGGGACGACTACGACATCTTGCTGATCGGTCATGAGGGCCACGAGGAAGTCGTCGGTACTGCTGGGGAAGCTCCCGATCATGTGCAGCTGGTCGACGGGGTGGACGCCGTCGACCAGGTGACCGTCCGTGACGAGGACAAAGTGGTTTGGCTGTCGCAGACCACCCTGTCCGTCGATGAGACCATGGAGATTGTCGGGCGGTTGCGTCGGCGTTTCCCCAAGCTGCAGGATCCGCCCAGCGACGACATCTGCTATGCGACCCAGAATCGGCAGGTCGCGGTCAAGGCGATGGCGCCCGAGTGCGAGCTGGTCATCGTGGTCGGCTCGCGCAATTCGTCGAATTCGGTTCGGCTGGTCGAGGTGGCGCTGGGTGCCGGGGCGCGGGCCGCCCACCTGGTGGACTGGGCCGACGATATCGACTCGGCCTGGCTGGACGGCGTTACCACGGTCGGCGTTACGTCGGGGGCATCGGTCCCCGAGGTGCTGGTGCGCGGTGTGCTGGAGCGGCTGGCCGAATGCGGCTACGACATCGTGCAACCGGTGACAACGGCCAACGAGACGTTGGTGTTCGCATTGCCCCGGGAGCTCCGCTCACCTCGCTGAGCACATCCGCTCACGGTTAGACGTCGTATTCCCAGGATTCAGCCGGTGGTCTGCGCGGTGCCCGCGAACGATCCCGCCGATCGAACCGCTGCTCCTCGCGGTAGTTGTCCCGCCGCGCGTCGCGAGTAGCTGACCCGCGGTAGCGGACCTGCGAGATCGGATGGTGTGTCGGGTTGGTTGGCTCGCTGGGACGGGCGCGTCGGCGTTGGGGCTCGTAGGTGGGCTCGTAGCGCGCATAGGGCTGGTATCGAGCACCCCGACGTTCGTACCGGTTGACGGGCTCGGCAGGCCCGGAGGGTTCGGACGGCTGGTAGCTGCGGTAAGAATCGAAGCGGCTGCTGCGCGGTGCCGGCCGTTCGTGGGCATTGCGGCGCGGGTGCGGATCATTCTGCGGCCTAGGGCGGCGGCGCGATCGACGCTCGGCTATGGGTTCGCGGTTGTCCTCCGACGGGGGTCGGGCGTGTCGGGAACGAGTACGGGCAGGCCGCTGGGCCGACCGCCGGCCGCCGTCGTCGTCCGAATCGCCGGTCATCAGCGAGCTGAGCTTCCTGGCGATGCTGTCGAACAGAGCCGTCCCGAGATACCACCTGACCAGTCCGATCAGCAGCACGCCGGCAGCCGTGCCCAGCATCAGCGGGAAACGTTCGATGAGCGAGTAGCCGCAGTTGATCAAGAGGTCTTTGAACTTGCCGATCGTGCCCCCGTGGAACAGCCAGTAGGCCCCGGGCACGGCGCAGAAAAGTATCAGTGGCGGCTGGACGAGCGCGGTGAACAGGTCCGACTGCCGGACGGCCAGGACCGCCCCCACGCAGCCGGCGATATAGCAGCCGGTAAAGACGAGGGTTAGCGCCTTGTGGCCCGATCCGGCGTCGATTGCATACCCGATCGCCGTCGCGGTGACGGCGATCAGGATGGCAGCCCACCACGGCACACCTGGGATGTGGGGGTGAATCGAGCGGTGACTTGCCTGTACCGCCGACCTCGCCCGCTGCGCTGACACACGTCGACCGTACCGGCAATGGCGCCGAAGGCGGCACCGCCTCGCCTTAAACTTGGCTCTCTGTGAGCTTGAGCCTGGGGATCGTGGGCCTGCCCAACGTCGGCAAGTCGACACTTTTCAACGCGCTGACCCGAAACAACGTGGTCGCGGCCAACTACCCGTTCGCGACGATCGAACCGAACGAAGGTGTCGTCTCCCTGCCCGATCCCCGCCTGGACAAGCTTGCTGAGCTTTTCGGATCGCAGCGAGTCGTACCCGCGCCGGTCACCTTCGTGGATATCGCCGGCCTGGTCAAGGGGGCGTCCGAGGGAGCCGGGCTGGGTAACAAGTTCCTGGCTCATATCCGCGAATGCGACGCCATTTGTCAGGTGGTGCGGGTGTTCGTCGACGACGACGTGACTCATGTCACCGGACGGGTCGATCCCCAGTCCGACATTGAGGTCGTCGAGACCGAGCTGATCCTGGCAGATCTGCAAACCCTGGAGCGGGCCACGGGCCGGCTGGAGAAGGAAGCGCGCACCAACAAGGCGCGCAAGCCGGTCTACGACGCGGCACTGCGTGCCCAGCAGGTGCTCGACGCCGGCAAGACGCTGTTCGCCGCGGGGGTGGATGCCGCCGCGTTGCGCGAGCTGAACCTGCTGACCACCAAGCCCTTCCTGTATGTGTTCAACGCCGACGAGGCGGTGCTCACCGACCCGGCGCGAGTCGGTGAGCTGCGCGCGTTGGTGGCGCCCGCCGATGCGGTGTTCCTGGACGCCGCCATCGAGTCGGAGTTGACCGAACTGGACGACGAGTCGGCCGCGGAGCTGCTGGAGTCCATCGGGCAGAGCGAGCGCGGGCTGGACGCGCTGGCCCGGGCGGGTTTTCACACCCTGAAGTTGCAGACCTTTTTGACCGCGGGCCCCAAGGAAGCGCGGGCGTGGACCATCCATCAAGGCGACACCGCGCCGAAGGCGGCCGGGGTGATCCACAGCGACTTCGAGAAGGGTTTCATCAAGGCCGAGATCGTGTCCTACGACGACCTGGTGGCCGCGGGTTCGATGGCGGCGGCCAAGGCGGCCGGCAAGGTCCGGATCGAAGGCAAGGACTACGTGATGGCCGACGGTGACGTAGTGGAGTTCCGATTCAACGTGTAGGCGGGAAAGCCGGGACGCAGCCAGAGCCCAGATCCCATGGCATCATTGCTTGCATCGAGTGATGCATGTATTGATGGGAGTTGGTGAATGAGGACGACGGTGACCGTTGACGACGCCTTGTTAGCCAAAGCGGCCGAATTGACTGGGGTGAAAGAGAAGTCGACGCTCCTGCGCGAGGGGTTGCAGACACTGGTCCGGGTGGAGAGCGCCCGGCGGTTGGCGGCTCTCGGCGGCACCGACCCGCAAGCTACCGCGGCGCCGAGACGCCGGACGTCGCCCCGGTGATCCTGGTCGACACTTCGGTATGGATTGAGCACCTGCGCGCCGCCGACGCGCGACTCGTCGAGCTGCTGGGCGATGACGAGGCCGGTTGCCATCCGCTCGTCATCGAGGAGCTGGCGCTTGGCTCGATCAAGCAGCGAGACGTTGTTCTCGATCTGTTGGCCAACCTCTACCAGTTTCCGGTGGTGACCCACGACGAAGTGTTGCGGCTTGTCGGTCGGCGGCGGTTGTGGGGTCGGGGACTCGGTGCCGTCGATGCCAACCTTCTTGGTTCGGTGGCTCTGGTTGGCGGCGCGCGACTATGGACGCGGGACAAGCGGTTGAAGGCGGCGTGCGCGGAAAGCGGTGTTGCGCTGGCTGAGGAAGTGTCCTGAGTTGTATACCGTCAGCGTTGCTGGGAGTAATCGACCCGGTGCCGCGTGGCGCATGTTCGGCCATGTTCATTGCCCGATTTGGCGCGATAGCGTGATTTATGTTGATTTGTTACATTCGCACTGAACCCTTCCGTATCTATTTTTATATTGTTGCGTGACATATCCGCTGTACGCGTGGGACGGGCCATTATTTGGATAATGCGTGATAAGCACCACAAGAATTGATTTCCTATGGATATTGTCGGTAGCGTTCGCGTCCATGATTGCTCTTGCAACGCTGTTGACGCTTATCAATCAAGTCGTCGGCACTCCGTATATTCCCGGTGGCGATTCTCCCGCCGGGACCGACTGCTCGGAGCTGGCTTCGTGGGTATCGAATGCGGCGACGGCCAGGCCGGTTTTCGGAGATAGGTTCAACACCGGCAACGAGGAAGCCGCCTTGGCGGCTCGGGGCTTTCAACAGGGAACCGCCCCCAATGCCTTGGTGATCGGTTGGAATGGCCACCACACGGCGGTGACGCTGCCCGATGGCACGCCCGTATCCAGTGGTGAAGGCGGTGGCGTGCGGGTCGGTGGCGGTGGCGCCTACCAGCCCAAATTCACCCACCACATGTATCTGCCGATGGATGTGGACGCGGGAGAAGACCAGCCGCCGGCGCCAGATGAGCCGGTCACCGCGGTCGACGACGTGGAACCGGAAATGCCTGCACCGTGCCCGACCCAGCGCCCGCCGGTGACCCCGAGACATAACCTGTGCAACAAACTCCGGACTATGCCAGGGGCGCTCTCGGCCGCGCTGGCCGCGGCGGCGCCGGTCTGGCCGGCCCCTATAAGCGGCTGCCGCGGGTTCAGCACGTCCCTCTTAGCAAAAAGAAATCACCCAGTAATCGTCGGGAAATAGAGTGTACCCAAACCAATCCTTCCGTGGCGGAAATATTCTTGGCGCTTCTCCAACGCCTTCGCCAAATCGTTGTCCACGGAACGATTTCACTTATGCAAGCACGGCGCTGCCATACGGATGTGTAGTCGAATGGCCGACGAACCGCGCTTAGAAGCCGGCGCGCACCCCTTCGAAGAGGGCCGGGACAAGGCCCCCGAACTTCGTGCCACTCAGATGGACCATGTCCGGTTCACCGAAGGTCGGCGTGAACGTAACCGTGACCGGCTCGAGCGGAGCCAGCAGTTCCGCCAACCGGGTCGCTGACAGCGACCAACTCGTATCCGTACTCCGGTGACACGTCAATCGACTGCGATATCGACGTCTGGCCGAACAAGAAACCGTTGACGGCGTTGCCCGGAGCCTGCAGAACCGCACCGGTGGCCCCCAACAGGTTCCCGCTATGCAGCGCACCGACAAATGCCGTGTTGCTGTCCTGCAACCCCCTGACCGTGCCCAGGGCACCCATACGTCATCGTCGAGCACACAGCGTAGCCGCCGGGCGCTCCGGCTCTGGGTGAAATGACGCTGGGGCCTCAAGGCCAGCACCGGTTACCCACTTCTCGGCCCCGGGAGCGCACCATGCGCACGGCGATGTCGCCCCGTCAGGCATGTGCCCAAACCGTGGACAACGCACGTTGTCACCGTTTATCGTGAGCGCAAAGTGGGAGTATGGAGTGTACGTGCCCGGCCCGGGTACCCTGAGCGGCAATGATCTTCATCGTCGTCAAGTTCGAGACCAAACCCGAGTGGACCGAGCGCTGGCCGGATTTGGTCGCATCGTTCACCGCGGCCACGCGTGCCGAAGAGGGCAACCTATGGTTCGAGTGGTCCCGCAGCCTCGACGACCCGGCCGAGTACGTCCTGGTCGAATCCTTCCGTGACGGCGAGGCCGGCGGCGTACACGTCAACAGCGATCACTTCAGGCAGGCCATGCGGGAACTGCCGAAGGCACTGGCGTCCACCCCCAAGATCATCAGCCAAACCATCGATGCGACGGGTTGGTCGGCGATGGGGGAGATGACGGTCGGGTAACCGGCGAGGCCCGATCAGCCGCCCACGTCGACCGCGATTTCGTGACCCAGCCGATAACCCGGCGCCAGGGGCAGCGAGTCACCGCTCCAGAACTTGCCGGGGTCGAACCAGTGCGCGTCCTTGTCGGTGACCAGCAATCCCATTTCCTCATAGGTGATGGCCACCGTCTCCGCGCAATATGCCGTCGCCAGGCCCATCGTGCGCTGCTGTTGCTTACGTCGCTGGGTTTGTTCGCGCACCTTGCGGTCCAGCACCGGTATGCCGCGCAGCCAATCGTTGAGGGTCGGAAGCCGGCCGCGCAGCCACCGGCCGGTCAACCGGGCGGTGGTTGGGAAAGGCGTGCCGTTCATCCGCGCGATGACCCGCAGCAGTTTGTCCTCCTGGTCGCGATTGGCGTGCGGTGTCAGTTGACGCAGCCAGCACCGCTGCCGATAACGGCCGGCCCACTGCTGCACGACTTGGCGGGCGTCGTTGAGCTGCACGCCGCGGTGGTTGGTGCCGGTCCATACGTCGAGCAGCTTGTCGCCCAGTTCGGCATGCCAGATCAGCGGCGGCAAGTCGTCGATGGCCACCGTCATGCCGACGTGGTTCACCGGGGCGTTCGTCAAGGTCTGGATCGCCCGGTCGGGTCGGGAACGGCCGCGAAACAGCCAGAGGTCGCCGGTGCGGGTTTCGTTCAGCGCTCGATCCAGCGCTAGCGTGCTCGGGTCCACCCCATGCACCATAGGCGGATATAGCCTGTCGGGGTGCGCAACGTGTGGAAGTGGGTCGGGCTGGCCGGTGTCGCCGGCGTCGTCGCGGGTGGCGCCCTGGTGGCGCGCGATCAACGGAAACGACGTGCCTACACGCCCGACGAGGTGCGGGCCCGATTGCACCAGAGGCTGGACGAATCCGACGTCGACGGTTATCAGTCCAGGTCCGGCCCGGGTGCCGCGTCGAGCGAGAACAGGCGATAGCTGCCGAAACGGATATCGGCACAGTCGCTGACGGCGTCGTGCACCGGTTCGCCTACCAGGATCTGGCCGCCGACCGCTTGCCCCGCAACCCGAGCGGTCATTGCGACGTTGCGGCCGAACAGATCGTCACCGTGCCGCACCGAGCGCCCCATGTGGTGCCGATCCGCACCCGAATTCCCTGGTTCCGCTTACGCTTTGCGCTGTTGCGCAGCGCGTCCTGGATGTCGATGCCGCACCGCACCGCCTGTTCGGCGCGGGCGAACGCGATCATGAACCCGTCACCCTGACTCGTGACCATGTGCCCGGACCAGCGCCGCACCAGCTCATGAACCAGCTTGTCATGCGCGCCAATCAACTTGACCCATGTGCGATCCCCGATTCGTTCGTCGAGCGCGGTGGACTCCTCGATGTCGGAGAACAGGATCACCACCCGGCCGTCCGGGGTTACCCGAGCCAGGTCGGGACGCTCTACCTCGGCCCAGTCGGCGGGGTCCTCGATCGAGCTGCGCACGGCCGCTCCGAACCCTTCTTTGCGCACCAGGTTCGCGGTCTGCCAGACCGTCTTTACCGCTTCACGACCACCCGACAGCATTGCGGGCGTCGAGCCGCTCCCGCGGTTGCTCGGTTTCCTGGCGTATCCGCCTCAGCCGGATGCGCATCGGGACGAGTCCGCCGGCCTCGATCGTGGCGATCCCGGCCAGGATGTAGACCGCGATCTGCAGCGTCGGGTTGTCGGGCCAATGGGCTAGGGTTGAGTTCGGCCGCCGCGGGAAAGCAAGTCTGGAGGTGCGGGTTTGGTTGACGGCGGAGGTGGCGCGTCAGATCTGTTGGTGATCTTCGGAATTACCGGTGACCTGGCCCGCAAGATGACCTTCCGCGCGTTGTATCGGCTCGAGCGCCACCAGTTGCTGGACTGCCCCATCCTGGGTGTGGCCAGTGACGACATGTCCGTCGGGCAGTTGGTCAAGTGGGCTCGCGAGTCCATCGGTCGTACCGAAAAGATCGACGATGCGGTGTTCGACCGGTTGGCGGGCCGGTTGTCCTACCTGCACGGTGACGTCACCGACAGCCAGCTCTACGATTCGCTGGCCGAACTGATTGGCTCGGCCTGTCGGCCGCTGTATTACCTGGAAATGCCGCCGGCGCTGTTCGCGCCGATTGTCGAAAATCTCGCGAACGTGCGGCTGTTGGAGCGCGCACGCGTTGCCGTGGAAAAGCCGTTCGGCCACGACCTGGCCTCCGCGCTCGAACTCAACGCCCGGCTGCGAGCGGTGTTGGGCGAAGACCAAATCCTGCGTGTGGACCACTTTCTGGGCAAGCAGCCCGTCGTCGAGCTGGAGTACCTGAGGTTCGCCAATCAGGCGTTAGCCGAGCTCTGGGATCGCAACAGCATCTCCGAGATCCACATCACCATGGCCGAGGACTTCGGGGTGGAGGACCGCGGCAAGTTTTACGACGCCGTCGGTGCCCTGCGTGACGTCGTGCAAAACCATCTGCTGCAGGTGCTGGCGCTGGTGACGATGGAACCGCCGGTCGGTTCCAGCGCCGATGACCTCAACGACAAGAAGGCCGAGGTCTTCCGGGCGATGGCGCCGCTGGATCCCGATCGGTGCGTGCGTGGGCAGTACCTCGGCTACACCGAAGTTGCGGGCGTAGCAAGCGATTCGGCGACCGAAACGTATGTCGCGCTGCGAACCGAGATCGACAACTGGCGCTGGGCCGGGGTGCCGATCTTCGTGCGGGCCGGAAAAGAGCTGCCCGCGAAGGTCACCGAAGTACGGCTATTTCTACGCCGAGTTCCGGCATTGGCCTTTCTGCCCAACCGCCGACCGGCCGAGCCCAACCAGATTGTGCTGCGTATCGACCCCGATCCGGGTATGCGACTGCAGATTTCGGCCCACACCGACGACTCGTGGCGAGATATCCACCTGGACTCCTCGTTCGCGGTGGACCTCGGTGAACCGATACGACCCTATGAGCGGCTGCTGTATGCCGGATTGGTCGGCGATCACCAGTTGTTCGCCCGCGAGGACAGCATCGAGCAGACGTGGCGGATCGTGCAGCCGCTGCTCGACAACCCGGGTGAAATCCATCGGTACGATCGCGGTTCCTGGGGTCCGGAAGCCGCGCAGTCGTTGCTGCGCGGTCACCGCGGTTGGCAGTCGCCGTGGCTGCCCCGCGGCACGGACGCATGAGTTCAAGGAGACGAAAAGGCGATGCAACTAGGAATGATCGGTCTGGGCCGGATGGGTGCGAATATCGTCCGCCGCTTGGCCAAAGGTGGACACGACTGCGTGGTCTACGACCACGACCCCGACGCGGTCAAGGCGATGGCCGGGGAGGACCGGACCACCGGGGTGGCCTCGTTGCGTGAGTTGTCTCAGCGGCTCTCCGCCCCGCGAGTTGTCTGGGTGATGGTGCCCGCGGGGAACATCACCACCGCGGTGATCGAAGAGCTGGCCAACACGCTCGAGGCCGGCGACATTGTGATCGACGGTGGCAACACCTATTATCGCGACGATCTGCGGCACGAAAAGCTGTTGTTCAAGAAGGGAATTCACCTACTCGACTGTGGCACCAGCGGCGGTGTGTGGGGTCGGGAACGTGGCTACTGCCTGATGATCGGCGGGGATGGCGACGCGTTCGCGCGCGCGGAGCCGATCTTCGCCACCGTCGCGCCGGGGGTGGCGGCCGCCCCGCGCACCCCGGGCCGAGACGGTGAGGTCGCGCCATCGGAACAAGGCTATTTGCATTGTGGGCCTTGCGGTTCGGGTCACTTCGTGAAGATGGTCCACAACGGCATCGAATACGGGATGATGGCCTCCTTGGCGGAGGGATTGAACATCCTGCGCAATGCCGACGTCGGCACCCGCGTGCAACACGGTGACGCCGAAACCGCGCCGCTGCCGAATCCCGAGTGCTACCAGTACGACTTCGACATCCCGGAGGTCGCCGAGGTATGGCGGCGGGGCAGCGTGATCGGCTCCTGGCTGCTGGATTTGACCGCGATCGCGCTGCGCGAATCACCTGACCTAGCGGAATTCTCCGGACGGGTCTCCGACTCTGGCGAGGGCCGGTGGACCGCCATCGCGGCGATCGACGAGGGCGTGCCCGCGCCGGTGCTGACCACCGCGCTGCAGTCCCGCTTCGCCTCGCGTGACCTCGACGACTTCGCCAACAAGGCGCTGTCGGCGATGCGCAAGCAGTTCGGCGGACACGCCGAGAAACCGGCTAACTAAGTCGCCTGACGAAGTCCACCACGACGTCGGTGAACGCGTCGTTGTCGTCGCCGGCGGCGGTGCGCCCCGCGTTGGACAATTCGACGAACTCCGCGTTGGGCACCTTGGCCAGGAAGTCCCGGGCACCGTCGGAACTGACCACGTCGGACAGCTTTCCGCGAATCAACAGGACCGGGATCGTCAGGCCCATGGCAGCCCGTTCGAAGTTCTCGGTGCGCAGCTGCGGGTCGTGCCCCGGCGCGGTCATCATGGCCGGATCCCAGTGCCAGTGCCAGCGTCCGTCTCGCAGGCGCAGATTCCTCTTCAGGCCCTCGGGACTGCGCGGCTTGTCGCGGTGCGGCAGATACTCGGCGACTGCGTCGGCGGCTTCCTCGAGCGAACCGAAGCCGTCGATGTTGCCCAGCATGAAGTCCCGGATACGGGCGTTGCCCTCCTTCTCGTAACGCGGCACCACGTCGACCAATACCAGTCCGTTCACCGTCTGCGGACCGGCGCGCTCGGCGACCAGGATGCCAGTCAGTCCGCCCATGCTGGCCTCGACCACCACCACACGGCGGCCGATCGCCTCGACGACGTGTAGCACATCGGTGGTCGGGGTCTCCACGGCATAGTCGGCGCCGGGAGCGCGGTCGCTGTCACCGGGTCCGCGGGTGTCCAGCGCAACGACGTGGTGCCCCTCGTCGGCCAGGATCTGGCCGGTGTTTTTCCAGGAAAACCGGTTTTGGCCGCCACCGTGCAACATCAGGATCGTCGGCCGATCGGCCGCTGCGGCGCCCCGATTCCACTCGTCGGCGACCAGGGTAATCCCACGAGCACCGGAAAACGCGACCGCTTGGGGACTGCTGCTCACGGCGCTCACGGGTCCTGACGTTACCTTGCTGGGCACGCGCCAAATCGTCATCGCCGACCTGGAGGATGCGGTGATCAAGGTGCCCTAGCTACTGGCCTCTTGGGTTCCGCCGGTTACGTTGGACCATGCGGGCTGGACGCGGCGAACGGGAGTCAACATGGCGGACGACAATGGCTGAACCACACTGGATTGACGTGAAGGGTCCCAACGGCGACCTGAAAGCCTTGACCTGGGGGCCGGCCGGCGCGCCAGTTGCGTTGTGCTTGCACGGCTTTCCGGATACCGCCTACGGGTGGCGCAAGGTCGCACCCCGGCTGGCCGAGTCCGGCTGGCACGTCGTGGCGCCGTTCATGCGTGGTTATGCGCCGTCTTCGATTCCGGCCGACGGCAGCTATCACGTCGGTGCGTTGATGCACGACGCCCTGCGGGTGCGCTCGGCTGCCGGTGGCACCGAGCGCGATGTGATCATCGGCCACGACTGGGGCGCGATCGCCGCTACCGGCCTGGCCGCCATGCCCGACAGCCCGTTTGCCAAGGCGGTGATCATGTCGGTGCCGCCGTCGGCGGCATTTCGCCCGCTGGGCCGGGTGCCCGAGCGTGGCCGGTTGCTGCGTGAGTTGCCGCATCAGCTGCTGCGCAGCTGGTACATCCTGTACTTCCAGTTGCCCTGGCTGCCGGAGCGATCCGCCTCCTGGGTGGTGCCGCTGCTGTGGCGGCGTTGGTCGCCGGGCTATCACGCCGAGGAAGACCTGCGGCATGTCGACGCCGCGATCGGGACGCCGGAGGGCCGGCGGGCGGCCTTGGGACCGTATCGCGCCACCATGCGCAACACCCGGGCCCCGGCGGACTATGCCGACTTGAATCGGCTGTGGACCGAGGCGCCGAAGCTGCCGGTTCTGTACCTGCATGGCCACGACGATGGCTGTGCCACATCGGCATTCACTCATTGGACGGCAAGGGTGTTGCCCGCCGGCAGTGAGGTGGCCGTAGTGGAACACGCCGGGCACTTCTTGCAGCTCGAGCAGCCGGACAAGATTGCAGAGTTGATCGTGGCGTTCATTGGCTCACCCGGCTGAAGTCGTGGCCGGGCACCGGATGGCGGCCGTCGACGCGCAGTTCTACTGGATGTCGGCCAAAGTCCCCAACGACCAGTTCCTGCTGTATGCGTTCGATGGTGAACCCACCGATCTGGAACGTGCCGTCGCGCAGGTCTACCGTCGAGCCCGTGGGTGTCCGGGCTTAGGGATGCGAGTTCAGGACCGTGGTGCTCTGGCCTACCCGCAGTGGGTGCCCACACCCGTGCAACGTGACCAACTGGTCTGCCACGACCTGGCCGATCGCAGCTGGCAAGGTTGTCTGGCGGCCGTTGTCGGCCTCGCCAGCAAGCAGCTGGATATGCGCCGGATGCCCTGGCGGCTGCACGTGTTCACCCCGGTGCACGACGTTCCGGGCGTCAGCGGCCTCGGCACCGTCGCCGTCATGCAGTTCGCGCATGCGCTGGGCGACGGCGCGCGGGCTTCGGCGATGGCCGCGTGGCTGTTCGGCCGGCCGGCCGCGGTTCCCGAAATAGCCAGGTCGCGTGCGGGTTTCCTGCCGTGGCGGGCCGCCCATGCGGCCCGCGCTCATCTCCGACTGGTTCGTGATACCAATGCCGGGCTGGTAGCGCCAGGTGTCGGATCCCGGCCGCCGCTGTCCACGAATGCCCGCCCCGAAGGTGTCCGCGCGGTGCGCACCCTGCTGCGGCGGCGCTCGCAACTAGCCGGTCCCACGGTGACCGTCACGGTGCTCGCCGCGGTGTCCACCGGGCTGTTGGGTCTGCTTGGCGGGGATGTGGACACGCTAGGCGCCGAAGTACCCATGGCCAAACCGGGTGTGCCACGGTCATATAACCACTTCGGCAACGTTGTCGTTGGGCTGTACCCGCGGCTGGAGCCGGATGAGCGGGTGCGGCGGATCGCAACCGATTTGGCCAACGCTCGCCGTCGCTTTGAACATCCGGCGATGCTCTCCGCTGACCGGGCCTTTGCGGCGGTACCGGCGGCGCTGCTGCGTTGGGGCGTATCGCAGTTCGACGCTGAGGTGCGGCCGGTGCGGGTGGCCGGCAATACCGTGGTGTCCAGTGTTTATCGCGGGGCTGCCGATCTGAGCTTCGGGGACGCTCCGGTGGTGCTGACGGCCGGGTATCCGGCGCTGTCGCCGGCGATGGGTCTAACCCATGGCGTGCACGGCATCGGTGATACCGTCGCGATCAGTGTGCACGCGGCCGAGTCTGCGGTGTCTGACATCGACGCCTACATGCGGCTGCTGGACGCGGCTCTGCAGTGAAAACTACTGGGCATCACCGGATTTAGCCGCTTCGTCTCGTGTCAGCCCGACGGCCTGGATCAGCTCCTCGTGTAGTTCGAACCACACGGTGTGGTAGGAGTCGATGAGTGGGCGCGTCAGCCAGGCGATGTCGCCCGCTTTGACCTTGTCCAGCGCCGCACGCAATTTCACCGGGTACCTGCTCAACCGCGGCAGCTGCATGGCCACCGTACCGATGATCGGGCCCACCCGCCGGTGTACGCCATCGAGGCGGGACAGCACCGCGGCGTCGTATTCGGCGTCGTCGTGTGTGTTAGGCTTTTCGCCCTTGAGCTGCCAGTCGGTGACCAGCCTCTTGAAATCGGCGTTGACGGAACGGAAATCGCGGTAAGCGGCAGCCAGCACGGTCGAATCGGCCCGGTTGCGCTCCTCGGCAAGCAAGTCGTCGAGCCTCATCCGGCCGCTGGGACTGATCCGCAACGGCGTGGCGTCGACCAGGAGGCCGGCCGCGGTCAGCCTGTCGACGGTCGCGGCGACGTCGGCAAGGTCTTCACCCAAGGTCTGCGCCAGGTCGGTGGTGATCACCCGGCCCTTGAGCCGCACGGCCTGCAGTACCGTCAACTCGCTCATGAACTGATCCGTTGCGCGATGTCGGCCAGCTCGCGCAACTCCGGCGTGTCACTTTCCGACCAGGCAGACAATGCCAGAACGCCTTGGCGCACTTCGCCTTCATAGCCGTCGACGGTGATCTCCTTGCCGGCCAGTGCCGCCGCGACCCCGGGACCGCAACCCACCACGGCCACTCGACCGAGCTCGCGGCTAACCACCGCCGCATGACTGGCGGCACCCCCCACCTCGGTGACAATGCCTTGCGCGGCAAGCATGCCCATGACGTCCTCCGGTCTGGTGTGATCTCGCACCAAGATGACCGGCTCGCCCCGGTCCGCAGCGTCCAGCGCCTCGTCCACCTCGGTGTAGGCGGTCCCGGATACCACGCCCGGGCAAGCGGGCAGGCCCTTGGCCAAAAGCGGTGCAGCCAACCGTGTTTCCGTCTGCAGCGACGGCCGTAGCAAAGTCTCGATGTGCGTCGGAGTCACCCGGCGCAGTGTCTCGGTGTCGTCGATGAGTCCCTCGTGATGCAGTTGCAGCGCCAGTCGCACGGCGGCCTGCGCCGAGCGTTCCGCCCCGCGGGTCTGCAGCAGCCACAGCTGGCTGTCCTCCACGGTGAATTCGATCTCCTGGACGTCGCCTGCCATGCGCTCCAAACTGCGGGCGGCCGCCATCAGTTGGTCGTAGACGGCCGGCTGCTGGTCGCGCAGGGCGGTGATCGGTGCGACGGCGACCAATCCGGACACCACGTCGTCGCCTTGGCCGCCGGGTAGCCATTCGCCGAACGGTTCGTTGGCTCCGGTGATCGGGTTGCGTGAGGACAGCACCCCGGCGCCCGAGTTCGCGGTGAGGTTGCCGAATACCATCGCCTGCACCACCACCGCCGTACCGCCTTGGTCGTCGAGGCCGTGATGGTCGCGATAGGCAACGGCGCGAGGTGAGTTCCAGGAGGCGAATACCGCCTCGATGCTCGCGCGCAACTGGGCATACGGGTCGTCGGTAATGGGACCGGCGCTGCCGACGATGCGCCGATACATGCTGGTGAATCGCCGTCTGGTGTCGTGGGCGAAGTCGGCGGCACCCGGCCTGGCAAGTACTCGTTCGACCGCGTCGGTCATGCCCACGTCCAGAATCGTGTCCATCATGCCGGGCATCGACTGGGTGGCTCCCGAGCGCACGCTGACCAGCAGCGGATTCGGGCCACGGCCGAACGTGCACGAGGTTTCTGTTTCCAGCCAGCTCATCCGATCCAGCACGTCATCCCAGATCGCGGCGATCGTGGATCCGGGCGCGGCGAGATAGCGCACGCCCACCTCGGTGGTAATGCAGAATGCAGGCGGCACCGGCAGATGGTGCCGGCGCATCATGTCGATGCCGTGGCCTTTGTTGCCCAGGATCTCGCGTGGGTAGTTCGCGCCGCCGTCCAGCGCCACAACGGCGTTTTCGAGAGTTCCGTCGGGGCAACCATTGGCTCGGGTGATACGAGTCATGGGCACCCCTTGATGCTACTTATGGGCAACGCCAGACCGCCCACTGTGGGCCCACAGGGGGCGCCTTGGTCAGCGGTCGGACTACTCAGCTTGTGTCTGGTGTTGGGCCTTACCCATGCTGCGAGACAACGCCGGCTGCCGGTGATGGTGGCTGGCGGCGTGGACAGCGCACCGGCCCAACGGCTTGGTTCGACCGGCTCCCCCGCCTAACGCTACGGGTCGCCTTCGTCGTCTGCCAGGAGCTTTTCCGGGTGATGGAACGTATTGACTCGAGGTTGGCCGTGGTCGAGATGTGGCGGCGGTAGCCACTCGGTGTCGCCGTGGGCGTTCTTGCGGGTCGTCCAGCCACGTTCGGCTAACGGATGATGGCCACCGCAGCCGAGTGTCAGGTCATTGACGTCGGTGTTGCGGCACTGGGCGTACGGCGTGACATGATGGACTTCACAGTAATAGCCGGGCACGTCGCAACCAGGTGCGCTGCAGCCACTGTCCTTGGCGTACAACATAATTCGCTGCGCCGGGGAGGCCAGGCGCTTGGTGTGGTAGAGCGCCAGGGCCTTGCCTCGATCGAATATCGCGAGGTAGTGGTTTGCGTGGCGGGCCAGCCGGATCACATCCGATATGGGCAAGATCGTACCCCCGCCGGTGAGGCCCGCGCCGGCCGCGGCCTCCAAGTCCTTCAGCGTGGTGGTCACGATGATGCTGGCCGGTAATCCGTTGTGCTGGCCCAGATTGCCACTTGTCAACAAACTACGTAATTCGGCGTTGAGCGCGTCGTGGTTCCGCTGTGGGCAGCTGCGGGTGTCTCGCCGCGCCTGCTCCTTCGAGGGCGCGCCGTTCACACACGGTGCCTTCTGCTCGGGGTTGCACATACCCGGGGCGGCCAGCTTGGCCCACACCGCCTCGATAGTGGCGCGCAGCTCGGGGGTCACATATCCGCTGAGCCGCGACATCCCATCGACATCTTGCTTTCCTAACGTCAAGCCGCGGCGGCGGGCGCGGTCCTCGTCGGTGTAGTCGCCATCGGGGTTGAGGCAGTCCATGATCCGCGCGGCCAATTTGGCCAGCTGGTCGGGACGGTACTGGGTGGCCTGCTTAGCCAAGTCCCGTTCGGCCTTCTCCAGGGTCTTGAGGTCTACCCAGGATGGTAGGCGGTGCACGAAAGCACGGATTACTTCAACATGGCCGTCACCAATTAACCCGTGGCGCTGTGCCTTTGCGGTGGCGGTGAGTAGCGGTGGCAGCGGCTCGCCGGTCAGCGCACGGCGCTGGCCAAGGTCGGCGGCCTCGGCCACTCGCCGCTTGGCCTCGCTGCGGGTGATGCGCAACCGGTCGGCCAGCGTCAATCCCAGCTTGCCGCCCAGCTCCTCCTCGGTGGATTGTTCGCCGATCTGATTGATCAACGTGTGTTCGACGCTGGGCAGCTGGCGTCGCGCGGTCTCGCAGTGCTCCAGCAGCGCCAGGCGCTCCGGGGTGGTCAATGCGTCAAAGGTCAGCCCCAGCACGCGGGACAGCGCGGTAGCCAATGACGCGAAGGCCTCCGTGATCTCCTCCCGAGTGGAACACATGACTGAATGCTATGTGCAGGCACCGACAACAATGCTTGCCCAGAGCCTGCTGAAACCACAGTAATATAAGGGGTTTCGTTGTCTGCTGTGGCGTCGGGCGGTCAAACCGATTGCTCGGTCGACGAATAAGGCAAGCTGCTGCCCGCGTTCTCGTCGACCGCGACGCGACCACCGAGATAGGGGAACGCACGTTGGGCGCACGACGTTCGGTTGCAGATCTTGCAGCCCGCCCCGATCGGGACCTCCGTGCTCGGGTCGTCCAGGACGACACCGGTGGAGTAGACGAGTTTATGGGCGTGCGCGAGGTCGCAGCCCAGCCCGACCGCGAAGTTCTTGTGCGGGCCCAGATACCCGAGCCCGTCGGCAGCGGTGGTCTTGGCCACCCAGAAGTACGACCTGCCGTCGGGCATTTGCGCCACCTGGCGGACGATCCTCTCTGGCTGGGCGAACGCGTCGTGGACCACCCACAGCGGGCAGCTGCCGCCGACCCGGCTGAAGTGAAACGCCGTCGCGGACTGTCGCTTTGAGATGTTTCCGGCCTTGTCGGTGCGGACGAAGATGAACGGTATCCCTCGCTGCCGCGGGCGCTGCAGTGTGGAGAGCCGGTGGCAGACGGTTTCGAAGCCCACTCCGAACCGGCGGCCCAGCAGGTCGATGTCATAGCGTAACTGCTCTGCGGCACGGTGGAATTCGCGGTAGGGGAGCAGGAAGGCGCCGGCGAAGTAGTTGGCCAGTCCGATGCGCGCGACGCCGCGGGCTTCGGTGCTGAGCTGGTCATCGGTGGCCACGATCGACGAGATCAGGTCTGACTGGCCCACCAGCGCCAGTTGGGTGGCGATCTGGAAGGCGCGCTGTCCGGGCATCAGCCAGTGGGCGACCCGAAGGACCTTGGTGTCGGGGTGGTAGCGGCGCTTGGCGGTGTCGGGCAGATTGTCATCGATCACCACCGAGATGCCGAACCGGTCCCGCATCAGCTCGGCCAGCTGGATGTCCAATCCGCCGGTCCGCATCCCGCTTTCGGTAAACATCCGCTCCGCCGCCATGTCCAGGTCGTGGATGTAGTTGTTGCGGTCGTAGAAGAAGTCGCGGACCTCCTCGAACGGCATCGGCCGCGCGGGCGGTAGCTCGGTTTCGGCGGTCGCACGAGATCGGTAGCCCTCTAGTTCCTCGGTGGCGGCGCGCAACCGGCGGTGCACGGCAACCAGGCTGTGGCCGACCTCGGGCATCCGGGCGACGAATTCTTCGATCTGGGCGCCGCTGACCGCGTGCTCGACGCCGATGTCGGTGAAGACGTCGGACAGGTCGGCCACCAACCGTGCGTCGGAATCCGAGGAGAAATACTGCGCCGACAGGTCAAACCGCTCGGTAAGCAGAAGCAGCACGGGCACGGTGATGGGCCGCTGGTCATTCTCCAACTGGTTGACATAGCTTGTGGATAAGTCCAGGGCCTTGGCCAGCGCCACCTGGGTGAGCCCGCGCTCTTGACGTAACCGCCGCAGGCGGGCACCGGAAAACGTCCTCGAATACGTCCTAGCCACCGGTAAGACATTACTCCGCGTCATGTTCGCAAAATTTGCAAAATGTGCCGGATCAGGACACAAAAGTACGCTTTTTCAGGGTCTTTTGTTGGTGTCCTGTGCTGCGTATGGTGCGGATTATGTTGATGCATGCGGTCCGGGCGTGGCGCAGCGCCGACGATTTCCCGTGCACCGAGCACATGGCCTACAAGATCGCCCAGGTGGCTGCCGATCCGGTTGACGTCGACCCGGAGGTAGCGGACATGGTGTGCAACCGCATCATCGACAACGCTGCGGTGAGCGCCGCATCAATGGTGCGCAGACCGGTCACCGTGGCCCGCCACCAGGCACTGGCGCATCCGGTGCGACACGGGGCGAAGGTATTTGGCGTCGAGGGCAGCTACTCGGCGGACTGGGCGGCCTGGGCCAACGGCGTCGCCGCGCGTGAACTTGACTTTCACGACACGTTTCTGGCCGCCGACTATTCGCACCCGGCGGACAACATACCCCCACTGGTGGCGGTCGCCCAGCAGCTCGGCGTGTGCGGCGCGGAGCTGATCCGCGGTCTGGTAACCGCCTATGAGATCCACATCGACCTAACCCGCGGAATCTGCTTGCACGAGCACAAGATCGACCATGTCGCCCACCTGGGCCCGGCGGTGGCCGCCGGCATCGGGACCATGCTGCGGCTCGACCAAGAGACCATCTACCACGCGATCGGCCAGGCCCTGCATCTGACCACCAGCACCCGTCAATCCCGCAAGGGCGCCATCTCCAGCTGGAAGGCGTTCGCGCCGGCGCATGCCGGCAAGGTCGGCATCGAGGCGGTCGATCGGGCGATGCGCGGCGAGGGCTCACCGGCTCCGATCTGGGAGGGCGAGGACGGGGTGATCGCCTGGCTGCTGGCCGGACCCGAGCACACCTACCGGGTGCCGTTGCCCGCACCTGGTGAACCCAAGCGCGCCATTCTGGACAGCTACACCAAGCAACACTCCGCGGAGTACCAGAGCCAGGCGCCGATCGACCTGGCCTGCCGGCTACGTGAGCGTATCGGCGATCTCGACCAGATCGCGTCGATCGTGCTGCACACCAGCCACCACACCCATGTAGTGATCGGAACGGGATCCGGCGATCCGCAGAAGTTCGACCCGGACGCGTCACGCGAAACCCTCGACCACTCGCTGCCCTACATCTTCGCCGTGGCACTGCAGGACGGCTGCTGGCACCACGAGCGCTCCTACGCGCCCGAGCGGGCGCGCCGTTCCGACACGGTGGCACTGTGGCACAAGATTTCCACCGTCGAGGATCCCGAGTGGACCCGCCGCTATCACTGCGCCGATCCGGCCAAAAAGGCGTTCGGGGCGCGCGCGGAGGTGACGCTGCACAGCGGTGAAGTGATCGTGGACGAACTGGCGGTGGCCGACGCCCATCCGCTGGGCACCCGGCCGTTCGAGCGCAAGCAGTACGTAGAGAAGTTCACCGAGCTCGCCGATGGTGTAGTGGAACCCGTTGAACAGCAACGGTTCCTGGCCGTAGTAGAGAGTCTCGCCGATCTCGAGAGCGGTGCCGTGGGTGGGCTGAACGTGTTGGTCGATCCGCGGGTGCTGGACAAAGCGCCGGTGATTCCACCAGGAATCTTTCGATGACCGGGCCGCTCGCGGCGGCCAGGTCCGTCGCTGCCACGAAATCGATGACCGCGCCCACCGTTGATGAGCGGCCCGACATCAAAAAGGGCCTCGCCGGCGTGGTGGTGGACACCACCGCCATCTCCAAGGTGGTGCCGCAGACCAATTCGTTGACCTACCGGGGATATCCGGTCCAGGATCTGGCAGCCCGCTGCAGTTTCGAGCAGGTCGCCTTCCTGCTGTGGCGTGGTGAGTTGCCCACCGATGCCGAGCTGGCGTTGTTCAGCCAGCGCGAACGAGCCAGCCGTCGGGTGGACCGCTCGATGCTGTCATTGCTGGCCAAGCTGCCGGACAACTGCCACCCGATGGACGTGGTGCGCACCGCGATCAGCTATCTCGGTGCCGAGGACCCGGACGAGGACGACGCCGCGGCCAACCGGGCCAAGGCGATGCGCATGATGGCGGTGTTGCCGACGATCGTGGCGATCGACATGCGGCGCCGACGCGGGTTGCCCCCGATCGCACCGCACAGCGGGCTCGGTTATGCGCAGAACTTCCTGCACATGTGCTTCGGGGAGGTACCCGAAACCGCCGTCGTGTCGGCGTTCGAGCAGTCGATGATCCTCTACGCCGAGCACGGATTCAACGCGTCGACGTTCGCCGCCCGGGTGGTGACCTCGACCCAATCCGACATCTACAGCGCGGTGACCGGCGCGATCGGCGCCCTCAAGGGGCGGCTACACGGCGGCGCCAACGAAGCCGTCATGCACGACATGATCGAGATCGGCGATCCGGCCAACGCGCGGGAGTGGTTGCGCGCCAAGCTCGCCCGCAAGGAAAAGATCATGGGCTTCGGGCATCGGGTGTACCGGCACGGCGACTCCCGGGTGCCGACCATGAAACGGGCGCTGGAGCGCGTGGGGACCGTTCGCGACGGCCAGCGATGGCTGGACATCTACCAGGTGTTAGCGGCCGAGATGGCGTCGGCCACCGGGATCTTGCCCAACCTCGATTTTCCGACCGGGCCCGCGTACTACCTGATGGGATTCGACATCGCCAGCTTCACCCCGATCTTCGTGATGAGTAGGATCACCGGCTGGACCGCACACATCATGGAACAGGCCACGGCCAACGCGCTGATCCGGCCGCTGAGCGCATATTGCGGGCACGAGCAGCGGGTGTTACCGGGCACCTTCTAGTCTTATGGGCCATGGGATTTCTCCAGCCCCGACTTCCCGACATCGACCTGGCCGAATGGAGCCAGGGCTCCCGCAGCCAGAAGATCCGGCCGATGGCCCAGCATTGGGCCGAGGTGGGTTTTGGCACTCCGGTGCTGCTGCACCTGTTTTACGTCGCCAAGATCCTGTTGTACGTCCTTGTCGGCTGGCTGATCGTGTTGACCACCAAGGGGATTGATGGATTCACCGATGCGGCAGCGTGGTACGCCGAGCCGATCGTGTTCGAGAAGGTCGTGCTCTACACCATGCTGTTCGAGGTGATAGGGCTGGGCTGCGGCTTTGGGCCGCTGAACAACCGATTCTTCCCGCCGATGGGCTCGATCCTGTACTGGATGAGGTTCGGCACCATCCGGCTGCCGCCGTGGCCGGATCGAGTGCCGTGGACCCGCGGCACCAAGCGCAAGCCGGTGGACGTTGCCCTCTACGCACTGCTGGTGATGATGTTGCTGTCGGCGCTGTTCACCGATGGCGCCGGCCCCATACCGGAGCTGGGCACCACGGTCGGGCTGCTGCCCGCCTGGCAGATCGTGCTGATCCTGCTGCTTCTCGGTGTGCTGGGCCTGCGCGACAAGGTGATCTTCCTGGCCGCCCGCGGCGAGGTCTACGCGACGCTGACGGTGACGTTTTTGTTCGGCCGCTTGAACGGTATAGACATGATCGTGGCCGCCAAACTGGTGTTCCTGGTGATCTGGATCGGTGCGGCGACATCGAAACTCAACCGGCACTTCCCTTTTGTGATCTCCACGATGATGTCCAACAACCCGCTGTTTCGGCCGCGGTTCATCAAGCGGATGTTTTTCAAGAAGTTCCCCGGCGACCTGCGGCCCGGGCTGTTGTCGCGGATTGTCGCCCACGTCAGCACTGTTATCGAGATGTGTGTGCCCGTGGTGTTGTTCGTTGCGCACGGCGGCTGGCCGACGGTGGTGGCCGCGACGATCATGGTCTGCTTTCACCTGGGGATTCTGACGGCCATCCCGATGGGGGTGCCGCTGGAGTGGAACGTGTTCATGATCTTCGGCGTCCTGTCGCTGTTCGTCGGCCACGCCTGCCTCGGGTTAGCGGACGTGAAAAACCCGGTGCCGCTGGCGATCCTGATCGCCGTTGTCGCGGGAATCGTCATTGCGGGCAACGTGTTTCCCCGCAAGATCTCGTTTCTAGCCGCCATGCGCTATTACGCCGGCAACTGGGATACCACGCTGTGGTGCATCAAGCCCTCCGCGGAGGACAAGATCAACCGGGGCATCGTCGCGATCGCCAGCATGCCGGCCGCTCAGCTGGAGCGCTTCTACGGCAAGGACCGAGCCCAGATCCCGATGTATCTGGGATACGCGTTTCGTGCGATGAACTCCCATGGCAGGGCGCTATTTACGCTGGCGCATCGGGCGATGGCCGGCCATGACGAAGACGACTACGTCATCACCGACGGCGAACGGGTCTGCAGCACTGCCGTCGGCTGGAACTTCGGCGACGGCCACCTGCACAACGAGCAACTGATCGCGGCGATGCAACAGCGGTGCGGCTTCCAACCCGGTGAGGTGCGGGTGGTGCTGCTCGACGCGCAGCCCATCCATCGGCAAACCCAGGAGTACCGGTTGGTAGACGCGGCGACCGGGGAGTTCGAGCGCGGCTATGTCCGGGTGGCCGACATGGTGAACCGGCAGCCCTGGGACGACGACGTGCCGGTCCACGTGCTGCCGGGCTAGCTGCTCGTCAGCTAGCCCGCGCGCACCTCCCGGGCGGCGGCGACCATGTTGTGCAGCGACGCGGTCACCTCGTCGACATTGCGGGTCTTCAGTCCGCAGTCGGGGTTGACCCACAGCCGCTCGGCCGGCACCGCGCGCAACGCGGCCCGCAACGAGTCGGCCATCTCCTCAGCGGAGGGCACCCGTGGCGAGTGAATGTCATAGACGCCCGGGCCCACACCGTTGGCGAAGCCGATCGCGTTCAGGTCGTCGAGCACCTCCATGTGTGACCGGGCCGCCTCGATGGACGTGACGTCCGCGTCCAGATCGGCGATCGCGCCGATCACCTCGCCGAACTCCGAGTAGCACAGATGCGTGTGGATCTGGGTGGCGTCCGAGACGCCGGAGGTGGCCAACCGGAAAGCCCCTACCGCCCAACGCAAGTACTCGGCCTGGTCGGCGCGACGCAGCGGCAGCAGTTCACGCAGCGCAGGCTCGTCGACCTGGATGACCGCGATGCCGGCGGACTGCAAATCCACGGTCTCGTCGCGAATCGCCAGCGCCACCTGGTTGGCGGTATCGGCCAACGGCTGGTCGTCACGCACGAACGACCACGCCAGAATCGTCACCGGCCCGGTCAACATGCCCTTCACCGGTTTGTCGGTCAGCGACTGCGCGTAGGTGATCCACTCGACCGTCATCGCCCGCGGCCGGGACACGTCGCCGTACAGGATCGGCGGACGCACACAGCGGCTGCCGTAGGACTGCACCCAGCCGTTCTGGGTAGCGAAGAAACCCGCCAATTGCTCGGCGAAGTACTGCACCATGTCGTTGCGCTCCGGTTCGCCGTGCACCAGCACGTCGAGCCCGAGCCGCTCCTGTAGCGCGATCACCTCGGTGATCTCTTGCCGCATCCGGCGCACGTACTCGGCCTCGTCGATCTCACCGGCCCGCAGCGCCGCACGCGCAACGCGGATCGCCGAGGTCTGCGGGTAGGAGCCGATCGTCGTGGTCGGCAGCGGCGGCAGGTGCAGTCGCGCGTCTTGGCTGGCGCGGCGCTGGGCGGCATTGCCGCGGTGGGCTCCGGACGCGACGATCGCCTCGATGCGCGCCCGGATTTGCCCATTGTGTAACCGCGGGTCGCGCTTGCGGGACGCGATGGCGGCGCGGGACGACGCGATCTCGTCGGCGACCGCGTCGTGTCCGTCGCGCAGGGCACGCGCGAGAACGACGACTTCGCGCACCTTTTCGGCACCGAACGCCAGCCAGCTCCGCAACGCGTCATCCAGGTCGGTTTCCGGTTCCAGCGAGTACGGCACGTGCAGTGTCGAGCACGACGTCGAGACGGCCACGGTAGCCGCCGAACCCAGCAGGGTCGCCAACGTGCCCAACGCCGCCTCCAGGTCGGTGCGCCAGACGTTGCGCCCGTCGACGACCCCGGCCACCAGCGTCTTGCCGGCCAGCTCGGGTACCCCGGCCACCGAGGTGTCGGCACCGGCCACCAGGTCGACGCCGATGGCTTCGACCGGGGTGCGAGCCAGCGCCGGTAGGGCCGCGCCCGGGTCCCCGAAGTAGGTGGCGACATAGATCGCAGGCCGGTTGCTCACCGAGCACAGCGCGGTGTACACCGCTTCAGCCAGGGCGGGCGCGTCGGGGGAGAGGTCGGTCACCAGCGCCGGCTCGTCGAACTGCACCCACTGGGCGCCGCCGTCGGCAAGCAGCGACAGCAGCTCCGAATAGACCGGAACCAACTCTTCGAGGCGTTCGATCGGCGCCCCCGCGCCGTCGACGGCCTTGCTCAGCAGCAGGAAGGTGATCGGCCCGATGATCACCGGACGTGCGGGAATGCCTTGCCCTAACGCCTCTTTGAGTTCGGCGAGCACCTTGCCGGGGTGCAGCGTGAACGTGGTCGACGGCCCGATCTCGGGTACCAGGTAGTGGTAGTTGGTGTCGAACCACTTCGTCATCTCCAGCGGCGCGATCTGGTCGGTGCCCCGCGCCGCGGCGAAATAGCGGTCCAGCCCGTCGGAAACCGGGCTCACTCGGGGCGGCAGCGCGCCGAGCAGCACCGCGGTATCGAGCATTTGGTCGTAGTAGGAGAAGGTGTTCACCGGCACCGAGTCCAGACCGGCCGCGGCCAGGGCCGACCAGGTGTCGCGGCGTAACGTGGCGGCGACGGCCTCCAGCTCGGATCGGCTGGTACGTCCGGCCCAGTAGCCTTCGGTGGCGCGCTTGAGTTCGCGGCGCGGGCCGATGCGCGGGGAGCCGGTGATGGTTGCGGTAAAGGGTTGACGACGTACAGGCTGGGTCACGTGCTGTCCTTCGATCGACGGGTGGTTCACCGCCCGCGGACGCGCAGCCGATCCGATTGAGGTGCACACCGATGCACCCGGCAACAGGCACGGCCAAACGCCCATTCCACGAGGCGATGAGCCGCCGGGCGCGGCGCGTCCGGCACGGCTGGCAGGTCTTCGGACTCGCAGGCTCGCACCCGGTGGGTGCTCCTACTGGCCGTCGCTTCCCAGTCGTTGAGACCAGTGCTTGTCTACTTCCAAGACGGCGGTCGTTCCTGCATACCGCTGCGGGACAGTCCCGGATTCTCACCAGGTTCCCTCTCGCGAAGCATCGTTGCCCCGCTCGATGCCGACGCCCTTTCGGACGCCAGCAGACCAGCTGCGTGGTCAAGGCTACTCCGGTGACATCGGCCGGCATGGCCCGGCCGGCGGCAAAATCGCTCGGCGCCGGATGTCCTCATCGGGCCCGCCGCGATCGTCATGTGGGTGAGATTCGGGATAGGCCCGGACCATGATGGGTCAACAGGCCGCAATACGCCGCACTCACCTGCACCAGAGACGTCGACTGGTCGGCCCCCGAGCAGGCCGCTGACATGGCCGCCTACCAGAAGTTCGGGCAGGAGCACGCCGCCGCGATCCGTGGCGGCGCCGTGCTGCACCCGACGGCCACCGCCACGACGGTCCGGGTAACCGGCGCCCGCGGCGGCGACGTCGTCACCGGCGACGGTCCGTACGAGGCGGCCGACCTGGACGAGCAAGGGCCATTCCCGATGGAGACGGTCTACCTGTGGGAGGACGGCCCGAACGGTACGACGAGGATGACGCTGTAAAACCGTGGTGAGCCTTCCCGCTTCGCGGGAATCGCCGCACCCGCCATGACGGTGGCGGTCAGGCGGGCCAACGCGAAGGATCTCGCGCGGCGCAGGCTGCTGGAATCCGGGGGCTAACCGTCGAAGAACCCGGACTGGTCATTACCGGCGTTGAACCCGCCTGAGCTGTTGTCGCCGGAGTTGGCCACCCCGGAGGTGGTGGTGAAGGCGGCGTTGGTGGCCGAGTTTCCGATGCCGGTGTTGTTGAAGCCGGTGTTGAACAGGCCCGTGTTAAAGCCGGTTCCCGAGTTGCTGATGCCCACGTGCTGGCCGCCGCCGGAATTGAGCAGACCCGAGTGACCGATGAAGAAGGCGCCGGTGTTGGTGTTCTGGAAGCCGGAGTTCGCGTCGCCGGAGTTATTGAAGCCCGAGTTGCCGGTGCCGATGTTGCCGAAGCCGGAGTTCATCACCGGTTGGTCCACCGGGCTGCCGAACCCGGTGTTCAGGTCTCCGGAGTGGAAGCCGCCAGTGTTGATATCGCCCGAGTTGGCCCAGCCGGTATTGAAGTCGCCCGAGTTCAAGTCTCCGGTATTCAAGGTGCCCGAGTTGAAGCTGCCCGTGTTGTAGGCACCCGAGTTGCCGACACCCATGTTCTCAAATCCCGAGTTGCCGAACCCGAAGTTGTTGTTGCCTGCGTTCCCGAAACCGAAGTTGCCGCTGCCCGCGTTCCCGAAGCCGGTGTTGGTGAAGCCCGCGTTCCCGAAACCGGTGTTGGTGTCACCGGAGTTGAAGAAGCCGAAGTTGCTGTCGCCGGAGTTGAAGAAGCCGATGTTGTTGTTGCCGGAGTTGAACAAGCCGATGTTGTTGTTCCCGGAGTTGCCGAAGCCGAGGTTGCCGATGCCGGAGTTCAGTGCGCCGATGCCGATCATGTTGTCGCCGGTGAGCCCGATACCGATGTTGTTGTTGCCGAGATTCGCAATGCCCAGGTTGTTGTTGCCGAGATTCGCAATGCCCAGGTTGTTGTTGCCGAGATTCGCAAAGCCCACGTTGGGAGAGCCGTGATTTGCGCTGCCCACGTTGAAGGAACCGGCGTTGGCGGTGCCGAAGTTGAAGCTGCCGACGTTCCCGCTGCCCCGGTTGCCATCGCCGATATTCCCCAGGCCGAAGTTACCGTTGCCGTCGTTGCCGCTGCCCAGGTTGAGGTTGCCGAGGTTCCCGCTACCGAAGTTGGTGTTGGCGGTGTTGCCGCTGCCAAAGTTGAAGAAACCGGTATTGCCGCTGCCCAGGTTGGCCTGGCCCGTGTTTCCGCTGCCTAGGTTTGCGTTGCCGGTATTGCCGTTGCCTAGGTTGTAGTCGCCGATGTTGCCGATGCTGAAGATGTTGCCGATGCCGGTGTTGCCGATACCCAATGCCGGGATGGCCAGGGCAGCGGGGCCGGAGGCCAGTGCGGGCGCCGTCGGGTTGGGCAGGGCGCGCACCGCCTGTGCCCACGGGGCCAGCTGGGCGGCCACCGCCGAGGCCCCGCTGTGGTAGCTCACCATGGCCGCGACATCGGCGGCCCACAATTGTTCGTAGGCTGCCTCGGTCGCCGCGATCGCCGGGGCGTTTTGGCCGAACAGGTTTGATAGCACCAGCGACACCAGCTGGTGGCGGTTGGCGGCGACCAGCAGTGGATCCACGGTGGCCGCCCGCGCGGCTTCATACACCGCCGCGGCCGCCTTGGCCTGTGCGGCCGCGCTTAGCGCGCGTGTTGCTGCCGTGCTTAGCCAGCTGGCATAGGGGGCTGCCGCGGCGGCCATCGCCGTCGCCGCCGGACCTTGCCAGGCGGTGTCGGCCAGCGCTGCGGTGGCCGACGAAAACGAGTTCGCCGCTTGGCCTAACTCGGCGGCCAGCCCGTCCCAGGCCGCCGCGGCGGCCAGCGTCGGGCCTGAGCCCGCACCGGCAAACATCAACGCGGAATTGACCTCGGGAGGCAACACCAGAAAACTCATCACGCCATCCCTTCCGCAGCTGGACGTGCCCGGGCCATCCCCTCCCGTGACCACAAACCTCCGCTGGCTGAATACGCACAGCCCGATCCTCCCGGCGCGAAGCAGCGCCGCGGTCCCGCCTGCTTGACCCCAGATTCCATGGCGCGCCTCCCACCACCAACACTGGGCCGATCGCTCGACACCTCATGCAGCTTGGCAATCAAAACACTATGAGATTCGCAGGGCGGCCTCAGCGTTTTCGCCAAAGCGCTTACCCCCTGTTCAACCCCAACAGCGCGATCGCGCTTGGCCACCCATTCGGCGGCTCGGGGGCACGGTTGATGACTACAGTGCTACACCACATGCCGGACAAGGGAATTCGCTACGGCTTACAGACGATGTGCGAGGGCCGCGGCCAAGCCAATGCCACCATTGTGGAGTTGCTGTGACAGCGACCGATAGCCAGCCGGCGGCGTTGTCGAGTACCGCGACAATGTCATGGTCATTACGATCAATCGGCCGGAAGCCCGCAATGCGGTCAATGGTGCCGTCAGCATCGTGGTTGGAGACGCGCTGGAAGAAGCGCACGACAACCCCGATGTGCGGGCCGTGGTGATCACCGGCGCCGGCGACAAGTCGCTTTGCGCCGGTGCCGACCTCAAGGCGATCGCACGCCGGGAGAACCCGTACCACCCGCATCACGGCGAGTGGGGCATCGCCGGTTACAGGCACCATTTCATCGACAAGCCGACCAGCGCCGCGGTCAGTGGCACGGCCTTGGACGACGGTGCCGAGCCAGCGCTGGCCAGCGACCTGGTGGTGGCCGACGAGCACACCTAATTCGGGTTTGCCGGAGGTCAAACGCGGGCTGATCGCCGCCGCCGGGGGTGTACCGGTGAGCCGCTGACCGCATCCGACGACTGGGAGTGGGGCCTGATCAACCGGGTCGTCAAGGAGGGTTCGGTCGTCGAGGCCGCCCTCACCTGGCCGTGCGGGTGACCGTCAACGCGTCGCTGTCGGTGCAGGCCAGCAAGCGGATCGCCTGTGGTGTCGATGACGGGGTCGTCGTCGACGAAGGGACTCCGCACCCAGCGCGAGATGGGTTCCCTGATGAGATCGCAGGACCTCGGGCGTTCGCCGAGAAACAGGAACCGGTGTGGCGGGCCCGCTGCATCGTCTCGGCGCCTTGGATGGGCTTGGCGGGCGTACCGTCAGCCAGCACTGTCGCATTGCCAACGTTTGTGGGACTTATCCCGATGCCGGGGCGCAGTGTCGCGCTGAGGTGGGCACAACGAGCATCCTTCCCGGGAGAACCAATGTGGCGGATGTGACAACGCGCCGACAACACCAGATCCTGGGCTGTCTCAGTACGCCAGGATGTTCACCCCGTACCGGAATGCCGTGGGCAGAAGTGCGCACAGCGGCACGATGGCACGGCGTGCCGCGCGTGGCGTACTGGCCAGCACCAACCCGCGGGTGACTAGCCGGTAATCACGAGTGATCCGGTGCCACGCGGCCTCATACGACGCCGGTGTGTCGTCGACGATGGCGCTCACCGCCGCGGCGGCCTGCTTGACGGCAAGGCTGATGCCTTCGCCGGTTAGGGCATCTTCGTACCCGGCCGCGTCACCGACCAAAAGCACCCGCCCCGCGACGCGCCGGGAGACCACCTGGCGCAAGGGACCGCAGCCACGTGCGTGTCCGCGGCTCGCGTCTTGCAGATGGTGTGCAAGGCTGGGAAACCAGGCAAGTTCGGGTCGTTGGCGGGACAAGATCGCGACGCCGACCAGATCCGGTTCCACCGGAGTCACATAAGCCTCACCCCAACGGGACCAATGCACTTCGACGAAGTCCGACCACACCGGCAGCCGGTAATGCCAGCGCACCCCGTATCGCCGTGGTGTCCCGGCGGTGGCTTTGATCCCGACGGCGCGCCGGACGGCCGAATGCAGTCCATCGGCTGCCACCAACCATTTCGCGCGAACGCCGGCGGCGGTCACACCATGTGCGTCTTGCTGAATAGTGGCTACCCGCGACCGGATCCATTCAGTGTCTTGCTCTTTGGCTCGTGCCGCCAGTGCCGCATGCAGCGTGGTGCGTCGCACGCCCCGCCCCGGCCCGGTGCGAAACCGCGCCTGCACCCGACGATGTTCACCAACGTAGGCAATCCCATGAAAGGGCAGACCGACCGGGTCCACGCCTAGCGAGGTCAATTCGGCCAGGCCACCGGGCATCAGCCCCTCGCCGCACGCCTTGTCGATGGGATTCTCGCGAGGCTCGGCCACGATCACCGAAAGTCCACGCGCGCGTGCGTGCAATGCCGTGGCGAGTCCGCCGGGGCCGCCGCCGACGACCAACAGGTCGGTGTCGTAGCTGGTCATATGTAGCCCAGAACGGAGTTCTCCACCCGCAGACGAACGGTCAGCAAGGTCGCATTGGCCAGGGTGAAAACCAGTGCGGTCAACCACGCCGTGTGCACCAGTGGCAACGCGAACCCTTCGGCCACCACCGCAACATAATTCGGATGCCGCATCCACCGGTAGGGGCCCCGCCGCACCAACGTGGCGTGCGGCAACACGATTACCCGGGTGTTCCACCGCTTGCCCAGCGATTTGACGCACCACCAGCGCAGGCCCTGGCTTGCCACCACTACGGCCAGCATCGGCCAGCCGAGCCACGGTATGAAAGGCCGGTGCAAGGCCCACGGTTCGACGACGCAGCCCAGCAGTAGGGCGGTGTGCAGGATAACCATCACCACATAGTGTGGGCGGCCAAACTCTTTGCCGCCCTGCGCGAAAGACCACCGCGCGTTACGCTGGGCCACCACCAGCTCCGCCAGCCGTTCGAAGACGACCGCCAGGATCAGCAGGTAGTACACGGCCCTACCACCTAAGAAGCACCGACTCGGAGGAAAAACCCGGGCCTATGCACACTATCCTGGCGGGACCGGCGATGCAGCCCAGCCCGAACGGTGGAATAGCTCCCCCTGCGATCGACTCCATATTGTCAGCCACGTTACTGGCGCCGGATGGGTTCAGATTCTGGCGAGTGGGACCGCCATTGCCGGGCCGTTCCACGGCCCGTATCGTCGCCGCGCTGTGCTGGATTGCGCGGCTTCTCCTCGGGCCGTTCCACGGCCCGTATCGTCGCCGCGCTAGGTTGGACGCTGTGCGGATCGTGGTGAGCAGTGCCACCAGAAATGCGGGTTCGTACACCTGTGTCAGCACCGGCAGCGCTGGATGCCGCGAGATTACACCGCCCCTCGCTGGGCCCACGCCTGGGCCGGTGAACCCCGGCCCGCCCGCTGGCACCCTGCGAACCAGCCTGCACATCCTGACCACTCCAACCGCGAAAGTCCGGCCTGCATGAGCCAATCCACCACTCCATACCGCAGCAGCGTGCTTGCCGAGTTTCGTCGTGCGATCACCAATGTCGCTGTGCCCCATCATGAACCGCCGGGAATCGTGCGCCGCCGCCGTGTGGTCGTCGGCGTCACGTTGGTTATCGGCGCTGTGATGCTGGGCTTTTCGCTGAGGCGGACGCCCGGCGAGTCGAGCTTTTACTGGCTGACGCTCGCGCTGGCAGCCGTGTGGATCGCCGGCGCACTGATGTCTGGACCGCTGCATCTGGGTGGCATCTGTTGGCGCGGTCGCAATCAGCGTCCGGTCATCACCGGGACCACTGTCGGGCTGCTGCTAGCAGGCATCTTCGGGGTGGGTGCAATGATCGTCAGGGCAATTCCTGGCGCAGCTGAACCGATAGCCCGCGTCCTGCAATTCGCCCATCAGGGAACTCTGCTGCCGATCCTGCTGATCACCTTGATTAACGGCATCGCCGAGGAGATGTTCTTTCGCGGTGCGCTCTACACCGCGCTGGGACGACGCTATCCGGTGACCATCTCAACCGTCCTGTACGTCGGCGCCACCATGGCCAGCGCGAATCTGATGCTCGGCTTCGCAGCGATCTTCGTCGGTACGGTGTGTGCGTTGGAGCGCCGGGCCAGCGGTGGAGTGCTGGCACCGATCTTGACCCACTTCGTGTGGGGCCTGATCATGGTGTTCGCGCTGCCCCCGCTGTTCGCGGTCTGACGCGCGTTCAGGAACCGGTGAAGTTGGGGGTGCGGCGTTGCAGGAACGCCGCTGCGCCCTCGGCGAAGTCGTGTGTTCGCAGCAGGACTTCCTGTCCATCCAATTCGCGCGCGAACGTGGGTTCCAATTCGGTGAGGGCGGCTGCATTGATGGCGTTTTTGGCCTGGGCGAACGCCAGCGCCGGGCCGGCCAGCAACCGTGAAATCACCTTGTCCACCTCGGCCTCGAAGTCGCTGTCCGGATATACCGCGCTGATCAGGCCCCAGGCCAGTGCCTCGCGGGCCGGCAGTTGCTCGGCCAGCAGCGCCAGCCGCATCGCCCGGATCCGGCCGGTGGCCGCGGCGACTAACGCCGATGCGCCGCCGTCGGGCATCAACGCTACCTTGGTGTTGGCGAGCATGAAAAATGCACTATCAGAAGCCAATATGAAGTCACACGCCAGCGCTAGCGAGACAGCGACGCCGACCGCTGGTCCTTGAACGACAGCTACAACCGGGTGCGGTAGCGCGGCCACGGCGCGTACTGCGCGGTTGGCCTCTTCGACGATGGCGGTCGGCGGCCCTCCGCCCCACACATCGTCCACAGACATAGACACTCCGGAGCTGAAACCGCGGCCCACCCCGCCTAGGCGCACCACCTTGACCACGGGATCGGCCGCCGCGCGCTCCAGCGTGTCGGCGATCCCCGTCAGGATTGGCACGGTCAGCGAGTTGAGACTGCTAGGGCGGTTGATGCGCACCGACAACACTCTGTCGGTCAGGGTGACGTTGAGGCCTGTGACCGGCGTTAATGCGGCAATCCCGGAATCTGGCATGTGCAGCATCCTAAATGAGGGCCAGCTACACAGAGTGGTTAATGATGCTCCGCAAACATGCCCAACCAGCAGTTGGAGTAATCGGTGAGTACACGGGCATCGACGCGGCCCAGTCGCGGGACCGCTAGCGGGCCGAGAGCGCTCAACGGCCGGTGAACATGGGGGTCCGGCGCTGCTGGAATGCCGTTGCGCCCTCGGCGAAGTCGTCAGTACGCAGGAGGAGGGCCTGGCCATCCAATTCGCGCAGGAGAGTGGGTGCCAACTCGGTGAGCGTGGCCGCATTGATCGCGTTCTTCGTCTTGGCGATAGCCAGCGCTGGGCCGGCCAACAGCCGTGAGATCAACTTGTCCACCTCGGCATCGAAGTCGGCGGCCGGATAGACGGCGCTGACCAGGCCCCAGGACAAGGCCTCGGCGGCCGGCACCCGGTCCGGCAGCAGCGCCATATGCATGGCGCGGATGCGGCCGATCGCGGCCTGAACCAACGCCGACGCGCCGCCGTCGGGCATCAACCCCACGTTGGTGTGAGCGAGCATGAAAAACGCATTGTCGGAGGCCAATACGAGGTCACAAGCGAGCGCCAGGGAGACGCCACAGCCGACGGTTGGTCCCTGCACGACGGCAACGACCGGTTGTGGTAGTGCCACAATGGCACGCACCGTGCGGTTGGCCTCCGCGACGGTGTCGGTAGGCGGGCCACTGGCCCACACATCGTCAACGCTGATTGCCCCTCCGGAGCTGAAGCCGCGACCGGCGCCCCCGAGGCGCACCACCTTCACCCGTGGGTCGGTGGCCGCGCCCTCGATCGCGTCGGCCATCCCTGCCAGCACCGGCTTGGTCAGCGAGTTGAGACTCTCCGGGCGATCGATGGTCACCGACAGCACCCCGTCGGCCAGGGTGACGGCGAGACCCGGGACAATTGTCCGAGTGTCGATCCGGTAGTTCGACATGTGGTTAACACTAATCGACGACGCCGTCACCGAGCTGCGGCGACATGATCTTCGTCGATACGCCGTCGAGGGCGTCAATGGGAGACGAAAGGCCGGTACATTCATGGCGGGTCCGCTGAGCGGGTTGCGAGTTGTCGAGCTGGCGGGCATCGGGCCGGGCCCGCACGCAGCGATGATCCTGGGGGACCTCGGTGCCGACGTGGTGCGCATCGATCGCCCGTCAAGTGTCGACGGTATTTCGAGAGACGCCATGTTGCGTAACCGGCGTATCGTGACCGCCGACCTGAAGTCCGATCAGGGACTCGAGCTTGCGCTCAAACTCATCGCCAAGGCCGACGTGTTGATCGAGGGTTACCGTCCCGGCGTCACCGAACGGCTGGGATTGGGTCCGGAAGAATGTGCGAAGGTCAACGACCGGCTGATCTACGCGCGGATGACCGGCTGGGGCCAAACCGGCCCGCGTAGTCAGCAGGCCGGTCACGACATCAACTACATCTCGCTGAACGGCATTTTGCACGCCATTGGCCGGGGCGACGAGCGACCGGTGCCGCCGCTGAACCTGGTTGGTGACTTCGGCGGCGGCTCGATGTTCCTGCTGGTCGGCATCCTGGCCGCGCTATGGGAGCGGCAGAGCTCCGGCAAGGGCCAGGTCGTCGATGCGGCGATGGTCGACGGGTCCAGCGTGCTGATTCAGATGATGTGGGCGATGCGAGCGACGGGCATGTGGACCGACACAAGAGGGGCCAACATGCTCGACGGCGGGGCACCCTACTACGACACCTACGAATGCGCCGACGGCCGCTACGTCGCTGTCGGCGCCATTGAGCCGCAGTTCTATGCGGCCATGCTGGCCGGATTGGGTCTAGACGCCGCCGAGCTGCCCCCGCAAAACGACCGCGCCCGTTGGCCCGAACTGCGGGCGCTGCTGACCGAAGCGTTCGCGAGCCACGACCGTGACCATTGGGGCGCGGTGTTCGCCAATTCCGATGCCTGTGTGACGCCGGTGCTGGCGTTCGGTGAGGTGCACAACGAGCCGCACATCATCGAGCGAAACACCTTTTATGAAGCCAACGGCGGATGGCAACCCATGCCGGCTCCGCGGTTCTCCCGCACCGCTTCGAGCCAGCCACGCCCGCCGGCCGCCACGATCGACATCGAGGCAGTGCTCACCGACTGGGACGGATAGGAAGGATTCGTATGAAGACCAAAGACGCCGTAGCCGTTGTCACCGGTGGCGCCTCAGGCCTGGGTCTGGCCACCACCAAGCGGCTATTGGACGCTGGGGCACAGGTGGTCGTCGTGGACCTCCGCGGCGACGACGTGGTTGGCGGGCTCGGCGATCGCGCGCGTTTTGCGCAAGCCGACGTCACCGACGAAGCCGCCGTCAGCAACGCGCTAGAGCTGGCGGATTCGCTCGGCCCGGTGCGGGTCGTCGTCAACTGCGCCGGCACCGGCAACGCGATTCGCGTACTGAGTCGCGACGGCGTGTTCCCGCTGGCCGCGTTCCGCAAGATCGTGGACATCAACCTAGTCGGCACCTTCAACGTGCTGCGACTGGGCGCCGAGCGGATCGCCAAGACCGAACCGATTGGGGAAGAGCGCGGCGTCATCATTAACACCGCCTCGGTGGCGGCATTCGACGGTCAGATCGGCCAGGCCGCCTACTCGGCGTCCAAGGGCGGCGTAGTTGGCATGACCCTGCCGATCGCCCGCGATCTGGCCAGCAAGCTGATCCGGGTGGTCACCATTGCGCCGGGTCTGTTCGACACCCCGCTGCTGGCTTCATTGCCGGCGGAGGCCAAGGCCTCACTGGGCCAACAGGTGCCGCATCCCTCGCGGCTGGGCAACCCCGACGAGTACGGGGCGCTAGTTCTGCACATCATCGAAAACCCGATGCTTAACGGCGAGGTCATCCGTCTGGACGGCGCCATCCGCATGGCGCCGCGCTAAGCCGCACCAAAAGAAAGACCCCCGCGTTGCGGGGGACCGGAATCGGGAACAAGAACTTACCGACGAAACCATCGGCTGACGGCTGGTTCGGCCATGAGGAGCCGTGCAAGCATGCCCATGGTGTCGCTCAGCTCGCGGTGGGCAGCGGGTGCAAGTCTTCGAGCTGCTCGGAGGTGTCGCCCTCTACCAGCATGTCGCCGTGGTAGAGAGCCTCGAAGTCAGCCTTGATGACGTCGGCACTCGAGTCGTCGATCCACATGACAGCGAGCCTAAAAGCCGCCATTAAGGAATTAGTGAGTCACGATTCGGAAAACAGTGGCAATTCCTACCGGTCGGTAGGGTGCTGCGCCGGCATGGTGGCCGGCATCGCGGGCATGCGGCAGGTGAACCACTCGAGCGCCCGCATCCGTATCTATGGCAGGCGTTGTTTGACAGTTGTAACTTATCGCAGATAAGTCATCGCGGATTTGGTGCGGGTCCGCGCGACCAGCACCGGCTGCGGAGGAAACGCAACATGCTGCAGAGGATCGCTCGGCTCGCCATCGCTGCGCCGCGCCGAATCATCGGGTTTGCGGTCTTCGTCTTCATCGCCGCAGCGGTCTTCGGTGTTCCGGTGGCTGACAGCCTGTCGCCCGGGGGTTTCCAAGATCCGCGATCGGAGTCGGCACGGGCAATCGAGGTGTTGACCGACAAGTTCGGCCAGAGCGGTCAGAAAATGCTGATCGTGGTTACGGCAGCCGCGGGCGCCGACAGCCCACCTGCCCGCGAGGTCGGGACTGACATCGTCGAGGTGCTGCGGCGGTCGCCGTTGGTTTACAACGTGACCTCGCCGTGGACTGTGCCACCGACTGCCGCCGCCGACCTGCTCAGCACCGACGGAAAATCGGGGTTGATCGTCGTCAACGTCAAAGGCGGCGAAAACGACGCGCAGAACCACGCCCAAACCCTGTCAGACGAAGTCGCCCATGACCGCGACGGCGTCACCGTCCGTGCCGGCGGCTCGGCGATGGAGTACGCCCAGATCAATCGGCAGAACAAAGACGACCTGCTGGTGATGGAGTTGATCGCGATTCCGCTGAGCTTCCTGGTGCTGATCTGGGTGTTCGGTGGGCTGTTGGCCGCCGGGCTGCCGATGGCCCAGGCCGTACTGGCCGTTGTGGGATCGATGGCCGTATTGCGACTCGTTACGTTTGCCACCGAGGTGTCGACCTTCGCGCTCAACCTGAGTACAGCGTTGGGCCTCGCGTTGGCTATCGACTACACGCTGCTCATCGTCAGTCGCTATCGCGACGAGCTCGCCGAGGGCAGTGATCGAGACGAAGCACTGATCCGGACCATGGCGCTTCGGGGCGCACGGTGTTGTTTTCGGCGGTCACCGTGGCGCTGTCGATGTCGGCGACTGCGCTGTTCCCGATGTACTTTCTGAAGTCGTTCGCCTACGCCGGCGTGGCTACCGTGGCATTCGTCGCGACCGCGTCGATCGTGATCACCCCGGCCGCGATTGTGTTGCTAGGTCCTCGGCTAGATGCGTTGGACGTGCGCCGACTGGTGCGTCGGCTGCTGGGCCGGCCCGATCCGGTGCACAAACCGGTCAAGCAACTGTTCTGGTACCGGTCGAGCAAGTTCGTGATGCGCCGTTGGCTGCCGGTCGGTACGGCTGTTGTCGCGCTGCTGGTGCTGCTCGGGCTGCCGTTCTTGTCGGTGAAGTGGGGTTTCCCGGACGACCGGGTGTTGCCGCGGTCGGCGTCGGCCCGTCAAGTCGGCGATATCTTGCGCGATGACTTTGGCCACGATCCTGCGACGCAGATACCCATCGTCGTCCCGGACGCTCGTGGTCTCGGCCCGGTCGAACTTGACAGCTACGCAGCCGAGTTGTCCCGGGTGCCCGACGTATCCGCGGTAGCCGCCCCGACGGGCACGTTCGTAGACGGCAGCTGGGTGGGAACGCCGCGCGGGGCCACCGGGTTGGCTGAGGGCAGCGCGTTCCTGACGGTGAGCAGCACGGCGCCGCTGTTTTCGCGAGCCTCCGATATCCAGCTCAAGCGGTTGCACCAGGTGGCAGGGCCGGCCGGTCGATCCGTCGTGATGGCCGGTGTCGCGCAGGTCAACCGCGACAGTGTCGACGCGGTGACCGATCGGCTTCCGATGGTGCTAGGGCTAATTGCCGCGATCACCTACGTACTGTTGTTCCTGCTCACCGGCAGCGTGGTGCTGCCGGCGAAAGCGTTGGTTTGTAATGTGTTATCGCTGACCGCGGCGTTTGGCGCGTTGGTGTGGATCTTCCAGGAAGGCCATTTCGGTGCCCTGGGAACGACTCCGAGCGGGACGTTGGTGGCGAATATGCCGGTCCTACTGTTTTGCATCGCATTCGGTTTGTCCATGGACTACGAGGTGTTTCTGGTCTCCAGGATTCGGGAGTACTGGTTGGAATCCGGAGCCGCGCGACCCGCGCGAAGAAGCGTCGCAGAGGTGCACGCCGCCAACGACGAGAGCGTCGCGCTCGGCGTGGCCCGCACCGGTCGGGTGATCACCGCGGCAGCGTTGGTGATGTCCATGTCGTTCGCCGCGTTGATCGCTGCGCACGTGTCGTTCATGCGGATGTTCGGCCTCGGCCTGACTTTAGCCGTGGCTGCAGACGCCACACTGGTGCGGATGGTCGTGGTCCCAGCATTCATGCATGTGACGGGCCGCTGGAATTGGTGGGCACCGAGACCCCTGGCGTGGCTGCATGAGCGGTTCGGTGTCAGCGAGGCAGCAGAGCCGGTTTCGAGGAGACGTTCCCACGCCGGTGGGTTGGGCAAGATTGCCGGACGAAGCGACGGTCAGACGATCCCTGCCTCGCTGACGCGCAATGGTTGACGTCTCGATGAATGGTCTTCGCCGGCAACGTGCCCGGCGGGGCCCCAACGCCACATTACGGCAGCTGGCGGACTGGGTGCAGGCACGTCGCCCATCGGAGAAACGACGAGGACCATCGGAGGAATCCTGGCCATGACGTCAGGCGCGGCCGCTTCGGCGTCCAGGGTCGACCACCCGCTTTTCGCCCGGATCTGGCCCGTGGTCGCCGCACACGAAGCCGAAGCAATACGAGCCCTCCGCCGGGAGAATCTGGCCGGTTTGTCGGGGCGGGTGTTGGAAGTCGGGGCCGGCGTCGGGACGAACTTTGCCTACTACCCGGTGGCCGTCGAACAGGTCATCGCCATGGAGCCCGAGCCGCGGCTTGCTGCCAAGGCCCGCATCGCGGCCGCTGACGCACCCGTTCCGATAGTCGTGACGGACAAGACGGTCGAGGAGTTCCGCGACACCGAGACGTTTGACGCGGTGGTTTGCTCGCTGGTGCTGTGCTCGGTGAGCGACCCGGGCGCGGTGCTGGCGCACCTGCGTTCGCTACTACGGCGAGGCGGGGAGCTGCGCTATCTCGAGCATGTGGCCAGCGCCGGCGCTCGGGGCCGGGTGCAGCGGTTCGTCGACGCGACATTTTGGCCCAGGCTGGCGGGCAACTGTCACACGCATCGCCATACCGAACGCGCGATCCTCGACGCCGGATTCGTGGTGGACAGCTCCCGGCGGGAGTGGGCATTTCCCGCCTGGGTGCCGCTACCGGTGTCAGAGTTGGCTCTGGGCCGCGCGCACCGGACCTAGCTATAGCTAGTACTGCAGCCGTAGATAGGGATTGCTGATGCTGGCGTGTCTGCGCTGGTCAGGGCGGTGACCGCGGCATTGTTTTCAGTTTGTGACAACTTCTCAATATGCCGCGGTCGCCGCGGCTCATAGCGTAGACCCTGATCGGTGGCAGGCGGAGTTCTCGGCGGTGCTGGATCGGATCGCGCCGCGTTTCGCCCGGCACCAGCCGTTGCGCCATGCCGGTGAACTCATGGCCGGGATGGTTTCGGGCTTGGACCGCAAGAATTGCTGGACCATCGCCGAGCACCGCGGTGATACCACCCCGATGGGTTGCAGCATCTGTTGGCACGGGCCAGCTGGGACGCCGACGATGTCCGTGACGATCTGCGTGACTATCGCCATTGATCGATGGCGAAGGACCAGGTCACCAGTATATCGATGATTTGAATAGTCCAGCGCCGACATTGATGATATCTGTTGACGAATACGCTTGATTTACGATGTTCGGCCGCGGGCAGCGCGCTCCACCAGACCGAGCACAGCGAGGACGCGACGGCCGTCAGCGGCGTGCTGTGCCTCAACAGCGCCGACCAATAGCGAAGAAATCAAGTCCGTGCTCACCCGTGACCAGGGTGTCATGTTCGTCGACGGGTAGAAGCTTGTCGCCGCGGCGATCGGCTGCTCTGGTGCCGGCTGTGCCGACGGGTCGGTCCGCATCTGCTTCAGTGATTCTGTGATGCGACCGGCAACGTCTTCGTTGTTGGGTGTCAATGTGGTTCGTCGTCGTCTTGTTCGCACAGGATTTTCGCGGGGTGGTGGTATCGATTTATTCGCGGTTGGCCGTGGTCGAGGTGTGGTGGTGGTAGCCATTCGGTGTCGCCGTGGGCGTTTTTGCGGGTCTTCCAGCCTTTTTCGACAAGGCGATTGTCGGGGCCGCAGGCCAGCGTGAGGTCGTTGATGTCGGTACGGTGGGTGGTTGTCCACGGCGTTACGTGGTGGACCTCACTGTGGTAGGCCGGGGCGTCGCAACCCGGCCTGGAGCAGCCACGATCCTTCGCGTACAACATGATTCGCTGCGCCGGGGAAGCTAACCGCTTGGTGTGATACAACGCCAACGGCTTAGCGCCGTCAAACAATGCCAGATAGTGGTTGGCGTGGCTCGCCATCCGGATAAGGTCCGACATCGGCACCCGCGAACCACCACCGGTTACCCCCTTGCCGGTGGCGGCTTCCAGCTCCTTTAGCGTGGTGCTCACCACGATCGTTACCGGCAGCCCCTTGTGTTGGCCCAGCTCACCGGAGGCCAACAGGCCCCGCAGCGCGGCCAAAAACGCATCATGATTGCGTTGCGCCTGGCTGCGGGTGTCGCGGCGCACCGCGTCCGCATCCGGTGTGTCATCCACGAGCGGGGTCTGGTCATCGGGGTTGCACGCCCCCGGTGCGGCCAGTTTGGCCAACACCGCCTCGATGGTGGCCCGCAACTCCGGGGTCAGCAGACCGCTGATACGTGACATCCCGTCAAATTCCTGCTTACCCATCGTGATGCCGCGCTTGCGGGCACGCTCCTGGTCGGAAAAGTTGCCGTCGGGGTGCAGCCAGTCCATCAGCTGCGTGGCCAGGCCATGCAGGTGATCGGGACGCCGACTGGTGGCCAGTTCGGCCAGCTGGGCCTCGGCGGCCTCGCGGATACCCAGATCCACCGCGGCGGACAACTCCTTGAAGAAGGCCTGGATCTCCTTAATGTGTTCTCGGCCGATCTTGCCCTCACGTTGAGCGGCCGCGGTCGCGGTCAACTGCGCTGGCAGCGGTTCACCGGTCAGGGCGCGGCGCTCACCGAGGTCTTCGGCTTCGGCGATGCGGCGGCTGGCCTCACCGGGAGTGATGTGTAGCCGGTTGGCCAACGCCGTGCGCAGCGTCCCGCCGAGCTCTTCCTCGCAGGCTTGCCCAGCGAGTTGGTTGATCAAGGCGTGCTCGGCGGCGCCCTGGCGGCGCCGTTCGACCTCGAGTCGCTGCAAACAGGCCAGCAATTCCGGGGTGGTCAACGCATCGCACTTGAGATCGAGCACCCGCGACAACGAGGCGTGGTAGGCATCCAACGCCGCGGAGATCTCCTCGCGCGTGTCCGACCTCATGCCTCGGATTCTACGAAGCACCACTGACAAGAACCGGGCCGTCATAGGCTCGGAATGATCAGTGAGGCAGAACGTTTCGCTCACAGCGAAAACAGCCGCGCCATAGCGACTGCCGCCACCAAATGCCGCGTGCACGCAGACACGCCAGCGTCAGCAATCCCTATCCACGGCTGCAGTACTAGGGCGTGTCTCCCAAATTTTTAGGTACTGGCCAGCGAGGATTGGCCGGTGACGCGAGTGGGTGTGATTTCGGACGAGTTCTGGGCCGTGGTCGAGCCGTTGATGCCGTCGCATGAGGGCAAGCCCGGCAGACGGTTTAGCGATCACCGGCTTATCCTGGAAGGGATCGCGTGGCGGTTCCGTACGGGAAGTCCGTGGCGGGACCTGCCCGCTGAGTTCGGGCCGTGGCAAACGGTGTGGAAGCGCCATCACCGTTGGTCGCTGGATGGTACCTGCGACGAGGTGTTCGCCCACGTTGCCGCGGTGTTCGGGGTGGACGCTGAGGTGGCCGAGGATATCGAGAAGCTGCTGTCGGTGGATTCCACGAACGTGCGGGCACACCAGCATTCGGCGGGCGCCTGCTCGGACACGCTCGCCACAGGGGGCACTGTCGGATTACAAGAAATCCGCCGATGAACCCGACGATCATGCGATCGGCCGCTCGCGCGGCGGGCTGACCACCAAGATCCATGCCCTGACCGATCAGCGCGAAGCCCCGGTGCGGATCCGGTTGACCGCAGGCCAGGCCGGCGACAACCCGCAACTGCTGCCCCTGCTCGACGACTATCGCCATGCCAGCACCGAATACGCCCTGGGCAGCACGGATTTCCGCTTACTCGCCGACAAGGCCTACTCACACCCAAGTACCCGTGCCGCATTACGGTCTAAGAAGATCAAGCACACCATCCCCGAACGCCAAGATCAGATCGACCGGCGCAAGGCCAAGGGGTCTGCCGGCGGGCGGCCACCAGCATTCGACGCCGCGCTCTACGGGCTACGCAACACCGTCGAACGCGGCTTCCATCGACTCAAGCAGTGGCGCGGCATCGCAACCCGCTACGACAAATACGCCCTGACCTACCTCGGCGGCGTCCTGCTGGCCTGCGCCGTCATCCACGCCCGAGTGGGAACTCCGAAATTGGGAGACACGCCCTAGCCGAGACCGGCGAGCGTGCATCCAGGGCGAGATTCCGCCCGGCAAACCGTCGCCCTGAGTTCACGTTCGGCGCCCATAGGCGACTATTTCAGCAGGGCGGGCAGGCGCTCCAACAGCCCCGGCAACGCTTGGCTGGCCGACTCGCGGATGCTGATCGTCGCGCTGCCGGACAACGGCGTGGGCTCGGGATTGACTTCGATCACGGCAGTGCCGCGCGCCAGCGCCAGGTCGGGTAAACCGGCCGCCGGGTAGACGATCGCCGAGGTCCCCACCACGACCATCACGTCGGCGCTCCCTGTCGCCTCGACCGCGCTCCGCCACGGCTCCTCTGGCAGCGGCTCACCGAACCATACGATGTCGGGCCGGATCAGACCGCCGCAGTCGCAGACCGGCGGCTCCACTTCGATCGCAGGCTCGGGCATCTCCGGAAGGGCGTCGGTGTAGGGCACACCACAACGTGCACAACGAAATTCGAAAAGGCTGCCGTGCAGGTGATGCACCGCACCGCTGCCGGCGCGCTCGTGCAGATCGTCGACATTCTGGGTGATGACGCTGACCTCAGCATGGTCCTGCCAGGCGGCGATCGCGCGATGCCCGTCGTTGGGTTCGACGTTGGCCACCAGATAATGGCGCCATAGGTACCATCCCCAGACCCGCTCGGGGTTGCGCAGCCAGCCTTGCGTGCTGGACAGCTCGTAAGGGTCGAATCGGGCCCACAATCCGTTCTTGTCATCGCGGAACGTCGGTACACCGCTTTCCGCGGAGATCCCCGCGCCGCTGAGCACCGCCACTCGCATCCCACAAACATAGCTGTGCTTGGTAGATACTGGGTACGTGGAGCTGCGGGATTGGTTACGGGTCGACGTGAAGGCGGGAAAGCCGTTGTTCGACCAGCTCAGAACCCAGGTGATCGACGGAGTCCGCGCCGGCGCATTGCCGCCCGGCACCCGGCTCCCGACGGTGCGTGACTTGGCCGGGCAGCTGGGCGTGGCGGCCAATACCGTGGCCCGCGCCTACCGCGAGTTGGAATCGGCGGCGATCGTCGAAACGCGGGGACGCTTCGGCACTTTCATTTCCCGCTTCGATCCGACCGACGCCGCGATGGCTGCCGCGGCCAAGGAATATGTCGGCGTGGCGCGAGCGCTGGGGCTGACGAAGTCCGATGCGATGCGCTATCTCACCCACGTGCCGGACGACTGAATTCCAGCAAAGTCAGGCACGGCCGCAGCGGATCGAATACGGGCAGGCGGTAAACGGTCGACAGCGCCATATTGACCCACAGGCCACGGCCCGGTGGCACCCGCAGATCGCGGACCGCGACGACACCAGGCACCTTATTTACCAGGTCCGCGGCCTGCGCGACGGACATGCTGAACGGCATGCGCGGCACCTTGTAGCGCAGCGAGGTTCGTAACCCGAGCCGGCTCCACCCAGCGAACCAGCGCGGCGGCAGGTCGAAGAGCATTTGGCCGCCAGGAAACGTTTGAGCGCATTGGGCGATTAACCCCAGTGCCTGTTCGGGTTGTAGGTACATCAGTAATCCTTCGGCGGTGATGAACACCCCGCCGGCGGGATCGACGGAATCCATCCAGCTGTAGTCCAGCGCAGACTGGGCACACACCGACACGCGCGGCGAGCTCGGCAGCAGCCGTGTCCGTAAATCGACGATCGGTGGCAGGTCAACTGTCAGCCAACGGAACTGGCCGCCCGGGATGGCCACGTCCAAACGCCAAAAGCTGGTTTGCAAGCCCTCCGCCAACGCCACCACGGTGGCCGCTGGGTGCTGATCGAGATAATGCTGTGCCGCCATGTCGAAGGCCCGTGCTCGTAGGGCGAAGCCCTGGCCGGTAGGGCCGAACTTCGCGAAGTCGAAGTCGATCGACTCGACCAGGGCTACCGCCATCGGATCGTCGATAATGGCATCGCGGCGGCGGGCCTCTGCGGCCCGGGCGTTCAGCGTCAGCAAGGCGGTCTCGGAGACTCCGGTGAGTGCGACCCGCTGTTTGGCGGGCTTATGGGCACTCACCGCAACACCTTAGCCAGCGTGCGCAGGTTGCGGGTCGTGGTCGACGACTTGTAGCGCTTCTTGCCCATCGTCTGGCCGATGGTGCTGTCCAGGGTGCTGCCCTTGGGTACCTGCCAGTAGAGGACGCCAAGAGGGTCGGGTCCACGACTGATGTTCTCGTCAGGGCCGGCTGTGTCGGCGAGTGCGGATAGCTCGTCGAGTATCGCGGCGTCGGCAACGAAGGTGACGTACGACTGGTATCCCTCGAGCTCGCATTCAAATGGGTATGCCGTCACGATGGTGCGCACCGTATCGACGTCGTAGATCAACGCCCACGCGTCGTAGCCGAATCGTTCGCGTAGCGTGGCTTCGGTCTTCTCGCGCACTTCCGCGGCACCGCACGTCGACTCCAGCAACACGTTGCCGCTGGCCAGGATGGTGCGCACATTGCAGAATCCCGCATCGGTCAACGCCGTCGCCACCTCGGCCATCTTGAGGTTGACGCCGCCGACGTTGACACCGCGCAGAAACGCCGCGAACTTGGCCATACCCGATTGCACCAGGCCGCCGGAGAATGACGCAACGGCGACGTAGGCTCTTGGCATGGCCCGCCAAGTCTTCGACGACAAGCTGTTGGCCGTAATCAGTGGAAACTCCATTGGGGTGCTGGCCACCATTAAGCACGACGGGCGCCCCCAGTTGTCCAACGTGCAATATCACTTCGACCCGCGCAAACTGCTGATACAGGTATCGATCGCCGAGCCGCGAGCCAAGACTCGCAACCTGCGTCGCGACCCACGGGCTTCGATCCTGGTCGACGCCGACGACGGATGGTCATACGCCGTTGCTGAGGGCACTGCGCAACTGACACCTCCTGCGGCGGCGCCCGATGACGACACCGTGGAGGCGCTGATTGCCTTGTATCGCAACATCGCTGGCGAGCATTCGGACTGGGACGACTACCGGCAGGCGATGGTCACCGATCGGCGTGTGTTGCTGACGCTGCCGATCTCGCACGTATACGGCCTGCCGCCCGGTATGCGCTAACCCCCGGGGCTGCGGACCTACGGACTGGGTCGGATTGCCTCGCTGCTCGGCGGGCCGCATCCTGCGGCCCGCATCGTCGCGAGGCTGGGTCGGATTGCCTCGCTCCTCGCCGTGCCGCATCCTGCGGCCCGCATCGTCGCGAGGCTAGGCTGCGGGTATGGGTGAATCGAAGTCCCCGCAAGAGTCCAGCTCAGAGGGTGAGACCAAGCGCAAGTTCCGGGAAGCCCTCGACCGCAAGATGGCACAGTCGTCGAGCGGATCCGATCATAAGGATGGCGGCGGCAAGCAGTCGCGGGCGCACGGTCCGGTGGCGAGCCGTCGGGAATTCCGCCGCAAGAGCGGCTAGCCACGGGGCGCGGCTGCTCAGCGGCGACCCGAACGTTGCCGAAGATGCTCATCAAGAGGTCCGTCCCGACAGCTCTACACTGAGGACGTGCCAAATCTGCAGCTTGTCCAAGAGCCGGCAGCCGACGCGCTGCTGAACGCCAACCCATTCGCGTTGCTGGTGGGCATGTTGCTCGACCAGCAGGTGCCGATGGAGACCGCCTTCGCCGGGCCGAAGAAGATCGCCGATCGGATGGGTAGCTTTGACGCCGGCGACATCGCCGACTACGACCCGGATAAGTTCGTCGCACTGTGCTCGGAAAGGCCTGCTATACACCGATTTCCGGGCTCGATGGCCAAACGCATCCAGGCGCTCGCGCAGATCATCGTGGACCGCTACGACGGGGATGCGGCCGCATTGTGGACCGCCGGCGAACCTGACGGGAACGAGTTGCTGCGGCGGCTTAAGGGGTTACCCGGCTTCGGTGAGCAGAAGGCGCGGATCTTTCTCGCGTTGCTTGGCAAGCAGTACGGAGTGACGCCGAAGGGTTGGCAGGTGGCAGCCGGGGAGTTCGGTCAGCCCGGCACCTATCTATCCGTCGCCGATATCGTCGACGCCGGGTCGCTTGGGCAGGTGCGATCGCACAAGAGGCAAAGGAAAGCGGCGGCCAAGGCAGAGGGAAAGGCGCCAACGTGAAGACACACCTGACGTGTCCGTGCGGCGAAGCCATCACCGGCAAGGACGAGGACGAGCTGGTCGAGCTGACTCAGGCCCACCTTGCCAGCGTTCATCCCGGCCTGGAGTACGACCGCGACGCCATATTGTTCATGGCGTACTGATGGACCATTCCCGCTGGTGCTAGGGCACCACCGTTGAGCCGATCGTCGGCATGAACTGGCACTGCCGGTCCTTGGTGGTCACCTGCCCGAAGATCGTTGACATGATGCTGCCTGAACCGGTGTCGGCGATTACGGTCAACGTGGTCGGTCCGTCCGGATTGATGTCCGAACGCGGCCGCAGGGTGGCGCTGCCGGACTTTCCCGTGGTCAGGTTCACCCACGTGACGTTCAGCGGCAACCTCTGCACGTCGGCGGGCCCCGGCGTGCCGACGGCCGTGAACACGTAGGCGGTCTGGCCGGGTCCGGGACCGGGCAGCGGGATCTTGGCGGGCCCCGCCACCGACAGCGCGGTCGCGATGGAATTGCTGCCGTCCGCCACACAATTGGGGCCGATCGAGGGGTACATGAAGTCCTGTGTGGGCGGAGCGTCGGCGCCGAAGCCCGAGGCAGGCGCCGGAGCGGCCGCTGGCGCCGGTGCCGCCGAGGCCGGCGCCGGAGCGGCGGCGCGCGGCGCAGGTGGCGCCGGTGGCGGCCCCGGTACCGCAACCGGTTGGGCTGCGTCAGGTGCTGGTGCCGGCGCGGAAGCCGGCGGCGCGGCGACCGGCGGCGTAACCGTAGGTGCCACAGCGGGTGCGGGGCCCGCGGCGTGGGATGGATCGATGCCGGTCGGAAGATGTGCCTGCACACCTGGCTCGGCGCCCAGTGGGGGCACATGCGGCACCGGGATGGCCTCGGGCAGGGCGACACCATGAGGCGCCGGCACACCCAGGGCAGCAGAGTCGGGATTGGTCGGCTCAGCCACAAACTGGTTCACCGAGGAAGCGACGTTCTTGGATTCGGTGGGCACTGCCGGATTGCCGGCGAACGCAGACGCTGCGGCCATGAGCAGTTGCGTCGCCTGTGCCGGGTTCATCGCCGCTTGCTGGATTATCGGACTCAGCTGGGCCAACGCCGGCAAGCCCGGTAGCTGTTGAGTGGGGTTGGGCTGCGGCGTCGCCGGGTCGGCTGCCGCGTTCGGACACAGCGCGAACGCGGCAGCCGAGGTGATGACGACGGCGGCCAAACCTTTGCACACACTCCAAGTGCTTGCCACGGTGGTGTTCTCCCGGTGTTCGGTGTTGGTCAGCCTTCTCACAGATGCGTCAGGGCAGCGCGGCGAGCAACGACGGCGGCCCGGGCGGTAACGCGGGCGCGCCGGGAGCCGGCGGCGTCGGCGCGATGGGCGCTGCCGGAATGACCCCCGATGCGAGCGCCGGTAGGTCGGCTGGCAGCGAAAGCTGTTGCGGCACTTGGAGCGGAAGGTAGGGCAGCTGCGGTAGGTCGACCTTCGCCGACGGCACGCCGGGAACGGAGGCCGGCACCGCGGCCGCCGCCGGGGCCGGTGCGGTTATCCCCGGGATCGGGGCGTTCACTCCGGGAATGGTCGGAGCTGCCGCCGGGGCGGTGACGGGGAGCGCCGGTGCCGCCGGGGTTATCCCCGGGATCGGGGCGTTCACTCCGGGAATGGACGGAGTTAGCGCGGGGGCCGCGGCTGCCGCCGGTGCGGCCGGCGTCAGTCCTGGAAAGGTGGCGGTTATCCCGGGGGCGGCGGGTGCGGGTTCCGCAACTTTGGGGGCGCTCAGCGGCGGAGTGGCGCCCAGAGCCGTCGCGAGGTTTTGCAGGATTTGCGGTGCGTTGGCGGCCGAGCTGATCAGCTGCTGCGGAATGTTGGGAGCAGGCGCCGGCGCCGGTGCCGGATCTGCGTGAGCGATACCGCCCGTAAGTAGTGCGGCGGACGAACCGACCAAGACGGCGGCGGCGCGGACAAACGTCCAGATGGTTGGCATGTCTCTCCCTGGTTAGCGGTGACGGGTCTCGCCGAACGTATCGCGGTGCAGATGTGACTCAAGTGACACGTGTGGCATTTATGTGATTGTTACGGATACGAGTGGTTGTGGTGACCGGGCACCCGAGTGATGTGCCGCACCCTGATCGACGGCCCGGTGCGCTCGGCGATCGCTAAAGTCAGGCAGATAGACACCACCTCATCCACCCCGGCGGCCGCCAGGCGCGTGACCTCACCACCGGCCCGGGAGACACGCGCCGCCGTGCTGCTACTGGTCCTCAGCGTCGGTGCGCGACTCGCCTGGACCTATCTGGCGCCCAACGGCGCAAACTTCGTCGACCTGCACGTTTACGTGAGCGGTGCAGCGTCCCTCGACCATCCCGGCACCCTGTATGGCTACGTCTACGCTGATCAGACCCCGGACTTCCCGCTGCCGTTCACCTATCCGCCGTTTGCGGCTGTGGTCTTCTACCCGTTGCATTTGGTGCCGTTCGGTCTGATCGCGCTGCTGTGGCAAGTAGTGACGATGGCCGCGCTCTACGGCGCGGTTCGGATCAGCCAGCGCCTGATGGGGGGCACCGCTGAGACCGGTCATTTCGCCGCGATGTTATGGACGGCGATCGCCATCTGGATCGAGCCGTTGCGCAGCACCTTTGACTATGGGCAGATCAACGTGCTGCTGATGCTGGCGGCGCTTTGGGCGGTCTACACCCCGCGGTGGTGGCTATCGGGACTGCTGGTCGGGGTGGCCTCGGGTGTCAAGTTGACGCCGGCGATTACCGCTGTCTACCTCGTCGGCGTTCGGCGGTTGCATGCGGCCGCATTTTCGGTGGTCGTGTTCCTTGCCACCGTCGGCGTGTCGCTACTGGTCGTCGGCGATGAAGCCCGCTACTACTTCACCGACCTGTTGGGCGACGCAGGCCGGGTTGGGCCCATCGCCACCTCCTTCAATCAATCCTGGCGCGGCGCGATTTCCCGGATTCTCGGTCACGACGCCGGTTTTGGTCCGCTGGTTCTGGCTGCGATCGCCAGTACGGCGGTATTGGCCATCCTGGCCTGGCGTGCGCTCGACAGGTCCGATCGGCTGGGCAAACTATTGGTGGTCGAGTTGTTCGGCCTGCTGCTCTCGCCGATCTCCTGGACTCACCACTGGGTGTGGCTAGTGCCGCTGATGATCTGGCTGATTGACGGGCCAGCGCGTGAGCGCCCGGGCGCCCGGATTTTGGGCTGGGGCTGGTTGGTGTTGACCATCGTCGGCGTGCCGTGGTTGCTGAGCTTTGCTCAACCGAGCATCTGGCAAATCGGCCGGCCGTGGTATTTGGCCTGGGCCGGTCTGGTCTACGTGGTGGCGACGCTGGCGACCTTGGGCTGGATCGCCGCCTCCGAGCGTTACGTGCGCATTCGGCCGCGGCGCATGGCCAATTAGGCCCCAAACATTGCGTCGATATCGTGCGCCATCGCAATGTCGTTTTCCGTGATACCACCTACCGCATGCGTAACCAGCGCGAAAGTTACTGTTCGCCAACGGATATCGATGTCCGGATGATGATTTACCTCCTCGGCTCGCTCGGCCACCCGGCGTACGGCGTCGATACCGGCCATAAACGTCGGAAACTTGATTGACCTACGCAGGACACCACCGGCGCGCTGCCAGCCGTTGAGGTCGTGCAGTGCGGCGTCGACCTGCTCATCCGTTAACACAGCCATACCTCGACGGTATACCGTCACAGGTCATGCTGAATCAGATCGTGGTTGCCGGAGCCATCGTCCGCGGTTGCACGGTCTTGGTGGCGCAACGCGTTCGGCCACCGGAGTTGGCGGGTCGTTGGGAACTTCCCGGCGGTAAGGTCGCCGCCGGCGAAACCGAGCGCGCCGCGCTGGCCCGAGAGCTCGCCGAAGAACTGGGACTCGAGGTCGCCGACCTCGCGGTGGGCGACCGTGTGGGCGACGATATTGCGTTGAACGGCACGACGACGCTGCGGGCCTATCGCGTGCATCTGCTTGGCGGCGAACCGCGTGCGCGTGACCACCGGGCGCTGTGCTGGGTGACGGCGGCCGAACTGCACGATGTCGACTGGGTACCAGCCGACCGCGGCTGGATTGCGGACCTGGCGCGAACCCTCAACGGGTCCGCCGCAGATGTCCACCGTCGCTGTTAGGAAACCGACGGTGTGGTTGACGGTGGCCGCCGTCAACTTGGTTAGAACAACGTGACAAAACGTTAACTTGGGTTTGCATGCCCGTAGCGATTACGATGGTTTTCTGGACGCGTGGCGACAACTTCCGGGCAGGACGCTGACGCCCATCCATCGAGATACCCGATGTTGACGAGAGGGGTCCCCGACCCGGCGGACCGGGGCTTGACGGGCGCAATGCGGCGCGGCCGGCCAGCCCGTAACGTCCAGCGAGTGCGGTCGCGCGCCGACGGCCCGGCCCCACACCGCTCATGACGAGGAGGGTCATCCCGTGACCGTTACACCTCACGTCGGTGGACCGCTCGAAGAGCTGCTGGAGCGCAGCGGGCGCTTCTTCACCCCAGGTGAGTTCTCGGCCGACCTGCGCACCGTAACCCGGCGCGGCGGCCGCGAAGGTGACGTGTTCTACCGCGATCGGTGGAGTCACGACAAAGTGGTCCGATCCACGCACGGAGTCAACTGCACCGGATCCTGCTCATGGAAGATCTACGTCAAAGACGGGATCATCACCTGGGAAACCCAGCAGACCGACTACCCGTCGGTGGGCCCGGACCGGCCCGAATACGAGCCACGAGGTTGTCCCCGTGGCGCGTCGTTCTCCTGGTACAGCTATTCGCCGACGCGGGTGCGCTATCCGTATGCCCGGGGCGTGCTGGTTGAGATGTACCGGGAAGCCAAGACCCGCCTGGGCGACCCGGTGCTGGCGTGGGCCGACATTCAGGCGGATCCCGAGCGCAGACGCCGCTATCAACAGGCCCGCGGCAAGGGTGGGCTGGTCCGGGTGAGCTGGGCCGAGGCCAGCGAGATGGTGGCCGCCGCCCACGTGCACACCATCAAGACATACGGCCCGGACCGGGTCGCCGGCTTCTCGCCGATTCCGGCGATGTCAATGGTCAGCCATGCCGCGGGGTCCCGGTTCGTGGAGCTGATCGGCGGCGTGATGACGTCGTTCTACGACTGGTACGCCGACTTGCCGGTGGCCTCGCCGCAGGTGTTCGGCGACCAGACCGACGTGCCCGAATCCGGCGACTGGTGGGATGCGTCGTATTTGGTCATGTGGGGCTCCAACGTCCCGATCACCCGGACGCCCGACGCACATTGGATGGCGGAGGCCCGTTACCGCGGCGCTAAAGTCGTTGTCGTCAGCCCGGACTACGCCGACAACACCAAGTTCGCCGACGAGTGGGTGCGGTGCGCCGCCGGTACCGATACCGCGCTGGCGATGGCGATGGGCCACGTGATCCTGTCGGAATGTTACGTCCGTAACCAGGTTCCGTTCTTTGTCGACTATGTGCGCCGCTACACCGACCTGCCGTTTTTGATCAAGTTGGAAAAGCGGGGCGACCTGCTGGTTCCCGGAAAGTTCTTGACCGCGGCCGACATTGGTGAAGAAAGTGAGAACGCGGCGTTCAAACCCGCCCTGCTGGATGAGCTTACGAATACCGTTGTCGTGCCGCAGGGCTCACTGGGATTCCGTTTCGGTGAGGACGGTGTTGGGAAGTGGAACCTGGACCTGGGTTCGGTGGTGCCGGCGCTAAGTGTGGAGATGGACAAGGCTGTCAACGGCGATCGCAGTGCTGAACTGGTTACGCTGCCCAGCTTTGACACCATCGACGGGCACGGTGAGACGGTGTCGCGTGGGGTGCCGGTGCGCCGGGCGGGCAAGCATCTGGTGTGCACGGTGTTCGATCTGATGTTGGCCCACTACGGGGTGGCGCGTGCGGGGCTGCCCGGCGAATGGCCGACCGGCTACCACGACCGAACCCAGCAGAACACCCCGGCCTGGCAGGAGTCGATCACCGGTGTGCCGGCCGCGCAGGCAATCCGGTTTGCCAAGGAATTCGCCCGCAACGCGACCGAATCCGGAGGACGGTCGATGATCATCATGGGCGGCGGAATCTGTCACTGGTTCCACAGCGATGTCATGTACCGCTCGGTGTTGGCGCTGCTCATGTTGACCGGATCGATGGGACGCAACGGCGGCGGGTGGGCGCACTACGTCGGCCAGGAGAAGGTGCGTCCGTTGACCGGGTGGCAGACGATGGCGATGGCCACCGACTGGTCGCGGCCGCCGCGTCAGGTGCCCGGCGCGTCGTACTGGTATGCGCACACCGACCAATGGCGCTACGACGGCTACGGCGCGGACAAGCTTGCCAGCCCGGTGGGTCGCGGCAGGTTCGCCGGCAAGCACACCATGGACCTGCTGACCTCGGCCACGGCGATGGGCTGGAGCCCGTTCTATCCACAATTCGATCGGTCCAGTCTCGATGTCGCCGACGAGGCCCGCGCCGCGGGCCGCGACGTGGGTGATTACGTCGCCGAACAACTTGCCCAGCACAAGCTGAAGCTCTCGATTACCGATCCGGATAACCCGGTCAACTGGCCGCGGGTGCTCACCGTCTGGCGGGCGAACCTGATCGGCTCGTCGGGCAAGGGCGGCGAGTATTTCTTGCGGCATCTGCTGGGCACCGACTCCAACGTACAGTCCGACCCTCCCACCGACGGTGTGCATCCCCGGGATGTGGTGTGGGACAGCGACATTCCAGAGGGCAAGCTCGACCTGATAATGTCGATCGACTTCCGGATGACGTCGACGACGCTGGTGTCGGATGTCGTGTTGCCCGCCGCGACCTGGTACGAGAAATCCGACCTGTCCAGTACCGATATGCACCCGTACGTGCACTCGTTCAGTCCGGCGATCGATCCGCCGTGGGAAACCCGTTCGGACTTTGACGCATTCGCCGCCATCGCGCGTGCTTTCAGTGCGCTGGCGAAACGTCATCTGGGCACTCGCACCGATGTGGTGCTGACCGCGCTGCAGCACGACACCCCGGATGAGATGGCATATCCCGATGGCACCGAACGTGATTGGCTGGCGACCGGAGAAGTCCCGGTGCCAGGCAGGACGATGAGCAAGCTCACTGTGGTGGAGCGGGACTACACCGCGATCTACGACAAGTGGCTGACCCTGGGACCGCTCATCGACCAGTTCGGGATGACCACCAAGGGATATACCGTCCATCCCTTCCGGGAGGTCAGCGAGCTGGCAGCCAACTTCGGGGTGATGAATTCCGGTGTGGCGGTGGGTCGTCCGGCGATCACCACGGCTAAGCGGATGGCTGACGTGATCCTGGCGCTGTCCGGCACATGCAACGGGCGACTCGCGGTCGAGGGATTCCTCGAGCTGGAGAAGCGTACCGGGCAGCGGCTGGCTCATCTGGCCGAGGGCAGCGAGGAACGCCGCATCACCTACGCCGATACCCAGGCGCGTCCCGTGCCGGTGATCACCAGCCCGGAATGGTCGGGCAGCGAGAGCGGTGGCCGCCGCTACGCGCCGTTCACGATCAACATCGAGCATCTTAAGCCGTTTCACACGCTCACCGGGCGTATGCACTTCTACCTGGCGCATGACTGGGTCGAAGAACTCGGCGAGCAGTTGCCCGTCTATCGGCCGCCGCTGGACATGGCGCGGCTGTTCAACCAGCCCGAGCTCGGACCGACCGACGATGGACTCGGGCTCACCGTGCGCTATCTGACGCCGCACTCCAAGTGGTCGTTTCACTCGACCTACCAGGACAACCTATACATGTTGTCGTTGTCCCGTGGCGGTCCGACGATGTGGATGAGCCCGGGTGACGCGGCGAAAATCAATGTGCGCGACAATGATTGGGTAGAGGCGGTCAATGCCAACGGCATCTACGTGTGCCGGGCAATCGTCAGCCACCGGATGCCCGAGGGTGTGGTGTTCGTCTACCACGTGCAGGAGCGCACCGTGGACACGCCGCGCACCGAGACCAACGGCAAACGCGGCGGCAACCATAACGCGCTGACCCGCGTACGAATCAAACCCAGCCACCTGGCCGGTGGCTACGGCCAGCACGCGTTCGCGTTCAACTACCTGGGTCCGACCGGTAACCAGCGTGACGAGGTGACCGTGGTGCGCCGCCGCAGCCAGGAAGTGCGGTACTGACCAATGAAGGGCCCGAGCGACGCTTGCGGAGCGAGACGATGAAGGTCATGGCGCAGATGGCGATGGTGATGAACCTCGACAAATGCATTGGTTGCCATACCTGCTCGGTGACCTGCAAGCAGGCCTGGACCAATCGCTCGGGAACCGAGTACGTGTGGTTCAACAATGTCGAAACCCGTCCGGGTGTGGGCTACCCGCGCACCTACGAGGATCAGGAGCGGTGGCGCGGGGGGTGGGTGCGCGACAAGAAGGGCCGGCTGCGGCTGCGCGACGGCGGCCGGATCCATAAGCTGTTGCGCATCTTTGCCAACCCCAAGCTGCCCACTATCGGCGACTACTACGAGCCGTGGACCTATGACTACGAAAACCTGACATCGGCGCCGGCGGGTGACACCTTTCCGACCGCGGCGCCGCGAAGCCTGATCAGCGGCAATCCGATGAAGGTGTCGTGGGGATCCAACTGGGACGACAACCTGGCCGGGTCGCCAGAGATCGTGCCGAACGACCCGGTGCTAAAGAAGGTCAACCAAGTCAACCAAGAGGTCAAGCTGAAGCTTGAAGAGACCTTCATGTTTTACCTGCCGCGGATCTGCGAGCACTGCCTGAACCCGTCGTGTGTGGCGTCGTGTCCGTCGGGGGCGATGTACAAGCGCACCGAGGACGGCATCGTGCTCGTCGACCAGGACCGCTGCCGCGGCTGGCGGATGTGTGTGTCCGGGTGCCCATACAAGAAGGTGTATTTCAACCACAAGACCGGCAAGGCCGAAAAGTGCACCCTGTGCTATCCGCGCATCGAGGTGGGGTTGCCGACGGTGTGCTCGGAAACGTGTGTGGGGCGGCTGCGCTATCTGGGTCTGGTGCTCTATGACGTCGATCAGGTGCTGCAGGCCGCGTCGGTGGAAAGCGACACCGACCTCTACGAGGCGCAGCGCCGGATCCTGCTGGACCCGCACGATCCGCGGGTGATCGCCGGGGCGCGCGCGGAAGGCATCGCCGACGAGTGGATCGAGGCCGCCCAGCGGTCCCCGGTGTACGCGTTGATCAACACCTACCGGGTGGCGCTGCCGCTACATCCAGAGTACCGGACCATGCCGATGGTCTGGTACATCCCGCCGCTGTCGCCGGTGGTCGACGCGGTCAGCCGCGACGGGCACGACGGGGAGGACCTGGGCAATTTGTTCGGCGCGCTGGACGCACTGCGGATTCCGATTGCCTATCTGGCCGAGCTGTTCACCGCGGGCGACACCGAGGTGGTCGCGGGCGTGTTGCGGCGGCTGGCGGCGATGCGCTGCTACATGCGCGACATCAACCTGGGCCGGGAGACCCAGCCCCACATCCCGGAATCGGTCGGGATGACCGAGGAGCAGATCTACCAGATGTACCGACTGTTGGCTGTGGCGAAATATGAAGAGCGCTATGTCATTCCGACGTCGTACGCGGGGGAGCTGCCGGCCGCGGCGATGACCGACGATATGGGGTGCTCGTTGTCGGTCGACGGCGGACCGGGAATGTACGAGTCCGGTCCGTTCGGGCAGGGCAGCCCTACTCCGGTGCCAATCGCCGTGGAGAGCTTCCACGCTCTGCAGCATGCCGGTAGCGCGGCCACCGGCGGCGCTGGCCGATCCCGGGTCAACCTGCTCAACTGGGACCCCAACGGCGCAGCGGCGGGGCTCTTCCCGGAGCCTCAGCCCAGCAAGGATGTGGTCCAGCGATGAAGTTGCTGTCTCGTGTCCGAGAGCGGTCGAGCGCCACCACAATGAGGGACCGACTGGTGTGGCAGTCGGCCTCGCTACTGCTGGCCTATCCGGATGACGGGCTGGCCGAGCGGCTGCACATGGTCGATGCGCTGCGCGCCCACCAAACGGGCCCGGCGGCGGCGCTGCTAGGGCGAACGGTAGCGGAGTTGCGTGCCCTGGCGCCGATGGCCGCGGCGGCGCAGTACGTCGAGACCTTCGATATGCGACGCCGATCCACGATGTATCTGACGTACTGGACCGCCGGGGACACCCGCAACCGCGGCCGGGAGATGCTGGCGTTCGCCACCGCCTATCGAGACGCCGGCGTCAAGCCGCCGCGTACCGAGGCGCCCGACTACCTGCCCGTCGTGCTCGAGTTCGCCGCCACCGTCGACCCCGAGGCCGGACGTCGGCTGCTGACCGAGCACCGTGTGCCGATCGACGTGTTGCGCGGCGCGCTGGCCGACGCCAAGTCACCCTATGAGTACACCGTGGCGGCGATCTGCGAGACACTGCCCGCTGCCACCAACCAGGAAGTGCGTCGGGCACAACGCCTAGCTCAGTCGGGGCCGCCCGCGGAAGCCGTTGGTTTGCAACCGTTTACCTTGACCGTCCCGCCCAAGCGCGCCGAGGGGGCCTGACCTTGGCCGTCTTGGACTTGGTTGAGATCTTCTGGGATGCCGCGCCTTACGTCGTTGTGGCGATCGCGGTGGTCGGCACCTGGTGGCGGTATCGCTACGACAAGTTCGGCTGGACCACACGCTCGTCGCAGCTCTACGAGTCGCGGTTGCTGTCGATCGGCAGCCCGATGTTCCATTTCGGCAGCTTGCTGGTGATCATGGGCCACGTGATGGGCCTGTTCATTCCGGATTCCTGGACCAGAGCGTTCGGCATGAGCGATCACCTGTACCATCTGCAGGCGCTGCTGCTTGGCGCGCCCGCCGGTTTCGCCACTCTGCTCGGTATCGGGTTGCTGATCTATCGGCGGCGCATCCAGACACCGGTGTGGCTGGCTACCACTCGGAATGACAAGCTGATGTACCTGGTGCTGGTGTGCGCGATCGTGGCTGGCCTGGCATGCACGCTGATGGGCGCCACCCATGAGGGCGATATGCACGATTACCGGCGCTCGGTGTCGGTCTGGTTCCGCTCGATCTGGATGCTAGCGCCGCGTGGCGATCTGATGGCCCAGGCGACGCTGTACTACCAGGTGCATGTGCTGATCGCGCTCGCGCTGTTTGCGCTCTGGCCGTTTACCCGATTGGTGCACGCGTTCAGCGCGCCGATCGCCTACCTGTTCCGGCCCTACATCGTGTACCGCAGCCGCGAGGTGGCGGCCAAGCACGAATTGATCGGTTCCGCGCCGCGTCGTCGTGGGTGGTAGTTCTCTGCCACAATCACCGTCGTGCCATTCCGCAACGTTGCCATCGTCGCGCACGTCGACCACGGCAAGACCACCCTGGTTGACGCCATGTTGCGGCAGTCCGGGGCGCTGCGTGAACGCGGTGAGCTGCAGGAACGGGTGATGGACACGGGCGATCTGGAGCGGGAGAAGGGCATCACCATCCTGGCCAAGAACACCGCCGTGCACCGCCATCACCCGGATGGAACCGTCACCGTAATCAATGTCATAGACACCCCGGGGCACGCGGACTTCGGTGGCGAGGTGGAGCGCGGGCTGTCCATGGTGGACGGGGTGCTGCTGCTGGTCGACGCCTCCGAGGGTCCATTGCCGCAGACGCGGTTTGTTCTGCGTAAAGCGCTGGCCGCCCATTTGCCGGTGATTCTGGTGGTCAACAAGACAGACCGGCCCGACGCCCGCATCGCCGAGGTCGTGGACGCCAGCCACGACCTGTTGCTAGATGTCGCGTCCGACCTTGACGACGAAGCGGCCGCAGCGGCCGAACACGCGCTGGGCCTGCCGACGCTGTACGCATCCGGGCGCGCCGGGGTGGCGAGCACCACGGCGCCGCCCGACGGCCAGGTTCCCGACGGCACCAACCTGGATCCGTTGTTCGAGGTGCTCGAAAAGCATGTGCCGCCGCCGAAAGGAGAGCCGGACGCACCGCTGCAGGCGCTGGTCACCAACCTGGACGCGTCGACCTTTCTGGGTCGGTTGGCGCTGATCCGCATCTACAACGGCCGCATCCGCAAAGGCCAGCAGGTTGCGTGGATCCGTCAGGTGGATGGTCAGCAGACCGTCACCACTGCCAAGATCACCGAATTGTTGGCCACCGAAGGCGTGGAACGCAAACCAACCGACGCTGCCGTCGCCGGCGATATCGTCGCCGTCGCCGGCCTGCCCGAGATCATGATCGGCGACACGCTGGCCGCTTCCGCGAATCCCGTTGCCCTGCCCAGGATTACCGTGGACGAGCCGGCGATCTCGGTCACCATCGGCACCAACACCTCGCCGCTGGCGGGCAAGGTGGGTGGTCACAAGCTCACCGCGCGCATGGTCCGAAGCAGGCTGGATGCCGAGCTGGTGGGCAACGTGTCGATTCGTGTCGTCGACATCGGCGCCCCGGACGCCTGGGAGGTACAGGGTCGCGGCGAGCTGGCGCTGGCGGTGCTGGTCGAGCAGATGCGCCGAGAGGGTTTCGAATTGACCGTGGGTAAGCCACAGGTGGTGACCAAGACCATCGATGGCACGCTGCACGAGCCATTCGAGTCGATGACCGTCGACTGCCCCGAGGAGTACATCGGCGCGGTCACGCAATTGATGGCCGCGCGCAAGGGCCGCATGGTGGAGATGGCCAACCACACCACCGGCTGGGTCCGCATGGACTTCGTGGTTCCCAGTCGCGGCCTGATTGGGTGGCGCACCGACTTCCTCACCGAGACCCGTGGCTCCGGTGTCGGGCATGCGGTGTTCGACGGATACCGGCCATGGGCGGGGGAGATCCGGGCCCGCCACACCGGTTCTCTGGTATCGGACCGGGCCGGCGCCATCACACCGTTCGCGTTGCTGCAACTCGCCGATCGGGGGCAGTTCTTCGTCGAGCCCGGCCAACAGACCTACGAGGGCATGGTCGTCGGGATCAACCCCCGTCCGGAGGACCTCGACATCAATGTCACCCGGGAGAAGAAGCTGACCAACATGCGCTCATCGACCGCGGATGTCATCGAGACGCTGGCCAAGCCGCTGCAGCTGGATCTCGAGCGCGCCATGGAGTTATGTGCGCCCGACGAATGCGTCGAGGTGACCCCGGAGATCGTGCGGATCCGCAAAGTCGAGCTGGCCGCCGCCGCCCGGGCTCGCAGCCGGGCGCGCACCAAGGCGCGTGGCTAGCAACTTGGCGCGCTGGCCGCGCGAGCGTAACGCCACTGCGAAATCCAGCCCGGCTTTTCGCAGCCGGGTTACGCTCGTGGGGGTACTGGATAGCCTGATGGGCGTGCCCAGCCCAGTCCGCCGCGTCTGTGTGACGGTCGGCGCGTTGGTCGCGCTGGCGTGTATGGTGTTGGCCGGGTGCACGGTCAGCCCGCCGCCGGCACCCCAGAGCACTGATACGCCGCGCAGCACACCGCCCCCGCCGCGCCGCCCTACCCAGATCATCATGGGCATCGACTGGATCGGCCCCGGGTTCAACCCGCATTTGCTGTCCGACCTGTCGCCGGTGAACGCCGCAATCAGTGCGTTGGTGTTGCCCAGCGCGTTCCGGCCGATTCCGGATCCCAACACGCCGACCGGTTCGCGCTGGGAGATGGACCCGACCCTGTTGGTTTCCGCCGACGTGACCAACAACCACCCGTTCACGGTGACCTACAAGATCCGGCCCGAGGCGCAGTGGACGGACAACGCCCCGATCGCCGCCGACGACTTCTGGTATCTGTGGCAGCAGATGGTCACACAGCCGGGCGTCGTCGACCCCGCCGGATACCACCTGATCACCAGTGTCCAGTCGCTCGAGGGCGGTAAGCAGGCCGTCGTTACGTTCGCACAGCCCTACCCCGCTTGGCGTGAGTTGTTCACCGACATCCTGCCGGCGCACATCGTCAAGGACATACCAGGGGGCTTCGCGTCCGGTTTGGCTCGAGCGCTGCCGGTGACAGGTGGACAGTTTCGGGTGGAAAACATCGACCCACAGCGCGATGAGATCCTGATCGCCCGCAATGACCGTTACTGGGGCCCACCTTCCAAACCCGGCATCATTCTCTTCCGCCGGGCCGGGGCGCCGGCCGCGCTGGCCGATTCGGTACGTAACGGAGACACCCAGGTCGCCCAGGTGCATGGTGGCTCGGCGGCCTTCGCCCAGTTGTCGGCCATCCCCGACGTGCGGACCGCCCGGATCGTGACACCGCGGGTCATGCAGTTCACGCTGCGGGCAAACGTTCCCAAGCTGGCCGACACCCAGGTTCGCAAGGCGATTTTGGGGTTGCTGGACGTGGACCTACTTGCCGCCGTGGGCGCCGGCACCGACAACACCGTCACCTTGGACCAGGCGCAGATTCGTTCGCCGAGTGACCCGGGTTATGTTCCGACCGCGCCTCCCGCAATGAGCAGCGCCGCCGCGCTGGGTCTGCTGGAGGCATCGGGATTCCAGGTCGACACCAACACGTCGGTGTCGCCGGCGCCGTCGGTCCCCGATTCGACGACCACGTCGGTGAGCACCGGGCCGCCGGAAGTCATCCGCGGCCGGATCAGCAAGGACGGCGAACAGTTAACGCTGGTCATCGGGGTGGCCGCGAACGATCCGACCTCGGTGGCGGTCGCCAACACTGCTGCCGACCAGCTGCGCGACGTCGGCATCGCCGCGACTGTGCTGGCGTTAGACCCGGTCACGCTCTATCACGACGCGCTGAACGACAATCGGGTAGACGCCATTGTGGGCTGGCGCCAAGCCGGCGGAAACCTGGCGACGCTGCTGGCCTCTCGTTACGGCTGTCCCGCATTGCAGGCGACGACGGTCCCGGCTGCGAATGCGCCGACGACGGCCCCGTCCGCTCCCATTGGCCCTACGCCGTCCGCCGCGCCCGACACCGCGACACCGCCACCAACGGCGCCGCGCCGCCCATCCGACCCGGGCGCGCTGGTAAAAGCGCCGTCGAATCTCACCGGCATCTGCGACCGCAGCATCCAGTCGAACATCGATGCCGCACTCAATGGCACCAAGAACATCAACGACGTGATCACCGCGGTCGAACCGCGACTGTGGAATATGTCGACCGTGTTGCCGATCCTGCAGGACACCACGATCGTCGCGGCCGGCCCGAGCGTGCAGAACGTCAGCCTGTCTGGTGCGGTGCCAGTGGGCATCGTCGGCGACGCCGGCCAATGGGTGAAGACCGGGCAATAGCCCTGGTCACGCCGGCGGAATCGTCGGCTAGCTCTCGCGGCGTTCGCCGGTGGTGAGGATCATGGCGTCGATAATGCGTGTGAGCTGCTCACGGTCCGGCGGGGATCCGGTAAACAAGACATGCTGATGGATCAAGGCCGGTCCGATTCGTGCGGTCATCGGAGTCAGAGTTGCCGGGTCGATTTCGCCGGAACGCACGCCCGCCTGCAGGATGGACTCGACAATTCGCAGCCGCGGGGCCCACACCGAGTTGATGAAGATGGCGCGCAGCTCGGGCTCGTGTAGGAGCTGGCTGACGATTTCCATGCTGGGGAGGGCCGTCTTGCCGGCCAGGATTTCGCAGTTGGCGGTGAACACCGCCAGCAGATTCTCCCTTGCCGACCGGTCAGCGCGCGGCTCGGGTACCGGCGGCAAAGCGTATTGCACCGCGGCCAGCACCAGCTCACGTTTGCCGGCCCACCGCCGATACAACGCGGCTTTGCCGGTTTGGGCGCGTGCCGCGATGCCTTCCATGGTCAGCCCGCCGTATCCGGCGGATTCGAGTTCGGCCAGCGTCGCATCGTAGAGCGCACGCTCAAGCACCTCGCCGCGCCGCCGGTACGGGTTGGCCTTTGCGGGTGCGCTCACCGTCATGCTGCGATACTAGCCAACTGCGGCTTTTCCGCCGGCGCGGTTCGATCGATGCATCAGGTGAGGCCCTTTTGCTAGCCGGCGGCGGGTGACCGCAGTATCACTCCGGAACGGGTTCTTGCCGCGACGGCGCCCACAGCGCCCCCGGCCAGGCTTGCCAATCCCAGCTGGGCCCACGAGGTTCCCGACGGACCGCCCGGCGCGGAGGTCGGGACGGCTTTGGCCAACGGCGTAATCGATTTGTCCGCAACCCAGCTGGGGGGCACCGACAACCCCCCGATCGTATCCGCATTTCCCAATGTTGCCGACACCGCGGGCCTGACCGCGTTGGGTAGCAACTCCAGCGGGCCCTTGAGCGTGGGTGTCAGGCTCCGCATGGCGAGGTTGCCCATCATCTGGCCCATGTTGCTGCCCTCGACAAAGGCCAACACGTATTCCACGGGTATCGACGAGATTCGCGCGGCTGTGAGCGGGTAGGTGCCCTTCGTCAACAGCGTCCACAGCTTCGAAGGCAGATTCTTGGTCGCCGGCGCGGCGAATGACCCCACCGTCTCGGACACCGAACCGATCAGTTCATAAAGTCTGGCCAGCGCGCCCGGGTTGGCGATCGGCGCCGGGGGCGAGAACGGTGTCAGCCGTGCGGCGGCCGCCGCCATTGTGGCGTAGAGGTTCATCGCCTCGCCATCTTGGGACCAGTACTGGGCATACAGTGCATCGAGGGCAAAGATCGCGGGGGTGTGAATCCCGAAAATGTTGGTCGTGGCGAGAGCGAGGCGCGTCAGTCGGTTGGTCTCGATCACCGGCAGCGGCACGTGTGCTGCGTGCGCCGCTTCATAGGCGCCTGCCACGACGCTGATGTGGTCGGCGACGAGTTCAGCCAGGGAAGCGGTCGTGACAATCCAGGCCCGAAATGGGGCGACCGCAGCTGCCATGATCGTCGACGATGGCCCCCGCCACGATGTGATCAGCCCGTTGATCTCACTCTCGAACCGACTGGCCGCGTAGCTCAGCTCGTTGGACAGATTCTTCCAGGCGTTCGCGGCTACTAGAAACGGACGAGCGCTACCTTGGATGTTGAGGGAGTTGAACTCCGGCGGAAAAATTGTGAAATCCATTGTCGCTCAACCGCTGTCTAGGTGGAGGTGCCCGCGCGGTTGGCTAATTCGGTGAGCCAATACGAAGTCTTGCTGGTCTGAAGTGTTTGGACAAATGACTCGTGGATCACATGGGCCTGGCGCGCGATCGCCTTGTACAGCTCGCCGTGCATGGAAAACAGCATCGACGTCACGATGGACACAAGATCGTGGGCGGGGGATTCCACATTGGTGATCAGCGGCGTGACCCCGTCATCATGGGCGCTCATCGTCACCCCGATCTCGTGGAGGTTGGCGGCCGTTTCCCCAATCGAATCGGGCCGTGTGGTGACAAAAGACACGCGTGCATCTCCTTCCACTGACGTGGTCTGATGGTGGGGGTCAGCGACGACTTGGGGTTCCGCACGGCATTGTAGACGGAATCGTTCACTAAGGTATTTTCACCATAACGGCTTCGGTCACAAAACGGTAGCGATTCTGTTGAGGAATTTTTTCGACGCTCGCCCGGTAGGGTGCCTCCATGTCTGAGACGCCGCGGCTGCTGTTTGTTCATGCACACCCCGACGATGAGAGCCTGAGCAACGGCGCAACCATCGCGCACTACACCTCCCGTGGCGCACAGGTCCATGTCGTCACGTGCACCCTGGGTGAGGAGGGCGAGGTCATTGGCGATCGCTGGGCTCAACTCACCGCCGATCATGCGGACCAACTCGGTGGCTACCGCATCGGCGAGCTCACCGCGGCGTTGCGAGCGCTCGGGGTCAGCGCACCGATCTACCTTGGCGGCGCGGGTCGCTGGCGCGACTCCGGCATGGCCGGCACAGACCAGCGGAGTCAGCGGAGATTCGTCGATGCTGACCCCCGGCAGACCGTCGGGGCATTGGTCGCGATCATTCGCGAGCTGCGGCCGCATGTCGTGGTGACCTATGACCCCAATGGCGGTTACGGTCATCCTGACCACGTGCACACCCACACCGTCACTACCGCCGCGGTGGCCGCAGCGGGTGTTGGGTCCGGTACCGCAGATCACCCCGGCGACCCGTGGACGGTGCCGAAGTTCTACTGGACGGTCTTGGGTCTGAGCGCGCTCATTTCGGGCGCGCGAGCCCTGGTCCCCGACGATCTGCGACCCGAATGGGTGTTGCCGCGGGCCGACGAGATTGCATTCGGGTACTCCGACGACGGTATCGACGCCGTCGTCGAGGCCGATGAGCAGGCGCGAGCCGCCAAGGTTGCGGCACTGGCTGCCCATGCCACCCAAGTTGTCGTCGGCCCGACCGGCCGGGCCGCCGCCTTGTCGAACAACCTGGCACTGCCCATCCTGGCCGATGAGCATTACGTGCTCGCCGGCGGCTCCGCGGGCGCCCGCGATGAACGTGGCTGGGAAACTGATCTGCTCGCCGGTCTGGGCTTCACCGCGTCCGGCACGTAGGCTGCCAACCAGGCAGCCACGGAAGGAACCCCATGGACCCCGACCTGGACCCTAACCTGCAGCATTGGCAGGACCGACTCGACAGCCTGCAGTGGGTCATCGGGTCGATACTCTCTCAGATCGACAGCGTGCCAACCTGACCACCGGCGCGACAGATCGAGCAATCCGTTTGGTTGTCCTGGCCCTGTTGACTGTCGACGGGGTCGTGTCTGCGCTTGCCGGGGCTCTGCTGATGCCCTGGTATATCGGCTCGGCTCCGTTTCCGATCAGTGCCTTGATCAGTGGATTGGTCAATGCTGCGCTGGTGTGGGCCGCAGCGCGATGGACCACATCGTCGCGGGTGGCCGCGCTGCCCCTGTGGGCGTGGCTACTGACGGTAGCGGCGATGAGCTTCGGCGGCCCTGGCGACGATGTCATTCTGGGTGGCCAGGGCCTGCTGGTCTACGGCGCGCTGGTGTTCGTCGTGGCAGGGGCCGTGCCACCGGCGTGGGTGCTGTGGCGGCGCAGGGTCCAAGCTGACGGATCTGGCTAGTCCGAAGTTAGGGCAAAGACGGGAATCCCGGCGGGCTGATTGGCGGCAACGGCGGCAGGAAGCCGCGTATCCAGTTGATCTCGGTGTTGATGAATTGGTTGATCGATGCCGCGGTGGCCGTTTCGATATTGGTTAGTGCCTGGCTGAAAGTGACTGTCCCGTCCACGAAGTCGATCGCATTGAACAGGACTGCCTGCACGATGGGCTCGCCGAGGTAATAGAAGAAGTTGATCTGCGGTGCCAGTATGCCGATGTAGGGCAGCCATCCCACCGCCCATGCGGTGAGGTTGAAGCCGTACTGCACCCACGGTTCGACGGCGTTGTAGAGATTCTTGATTGCGTTGCCGATCGACTCGGCGGCCAGAGCCGGCAGCGCCGCGGCGGCGGCCGCTCCGGCGCGCGGCAGCAGGGCGCCGACGGCGGACAAACCGCTGGCCCCACCGGTGGGTTGGAGCTGCAGTGCACCGCTGGCAGCGGCATTTGCAGCGGCGCTACCGCCAAGTGCACTGGAGCCGCCAGTGCCGAGGAACATGCTTTGGACCCGGCTCAGCGCGTTCGAGCCCCCACCCGTCGAGGCGTCGGCGCTAATCAGTGGATGCCCCAGCAACGCTCTTGCGGGCGCATTCACGGCGTTCACCATGGTCTGCGCGGCGCTGGCCTCGGCGGTTGCATACGCGTCTGCACTTGCTCTCAGCGCCTGCACGAACTGGTCGTGGAAGGCTGTCATCATCTGCCGGCTGAGCTGCTGATACCCCTGAGCATGCGCGGAAAGCAGCGCGGCGACCTGAGTCGAGACCTCGTCCGCGGCTGCGGCCAGGACTCCGGTGGTGGGAACCGCCGCAACCACATTGGCGGCGTTAAGAGTCGAACCGATACCGGCCATGTCCGCAGCGGCCGCCGCCAGTGCCTCTGGCGCCGCGAACACAAACGACATCTCGTACCTTCTCCTGGTTCACCACGCGGCGGCTGTCGCCGGGGGCTTGTTCAGACGCTGGCCTCTCACGGATGGTATCGCGATCGGCTGTGACCTGCGCCTTACTCCACCAAACCGTTGGTGCCGGACGGTCGACGGCGTGCCGAGCTCGGCCTGGCGCTACTGTTGCGCTTATGGCGCCAAGGTTGGCCAGCATCTCACCTGGTGGGGCGTGCGGATGATATCAGATTGCAGGGAAGGTATACCAACGTGCCGCAGCCTGTAGGTCGGAAGTCCACCGCTCTGCCGAGTCCCGTTGTACCGCCCCAGGCAAATGCCTCAGCGTTGCGGCGGGTACTGCGACGGGCCCGAGATGGTGTCACGCTGAACGTGGATGAGGCGGCCATAGCGATGACCGCACGCGGTGACGAGCTGGCCGACCTGTGCGCGAGCGCCGCGCGGGTGCGCGATGCGGGTCTCGTGTCGGCCGGCCGGCACGGGCCCAGCGGCAGGTTGGCGATCAGCTATTCGCGCAAGGTGTTTATCCCGGTCACCCGGTTATGCCGGGACAATTGCCACTATTGCACGTTCGTCACCGTGCCGGGCAAGCTACGCGCCCAAGGTTCCAGCACGTATATGGAACCCGACGAGATCCTCGACGTTGCCCGCCGAGGTGCCGAATTCGGTTGCAAGGAAGCGCTATTCACTCTCGGTGACCGTCCGGAGGCGCGTTGGCGCCAGGCACGCGAATGGCTCGGCGAACGGGGCTATGACTCCACGTTGTCCTACGTGCGCGCGATGGCAATCCGTGTGCTGGAGCAAACCGGGCTGTTGCCGCACCTGAACCCGGGTGTGATGAGCTGGTCGGAGATGTCGCGGCTCAAACCGGTGGCGCCGTCGATGGGCATGATGCTGGAGACGACCTCGCGACGGCTGTTCGAAACCAAGGGGCTCGCCCACTACGGCAGCCCTGACAAAGACCCGGCGGTGCGGCTGCGTGTCCTGACCGACGCCGGCCGGTTGTCCATTCCGTTTACCACCGGTCTGTTGGTCGGCATCGGCGAGACGCTATCCGAGCGCGCCGATACGTTACATGCGATTCGCAAGTCGCACAAGGAGTTCGGGCATATCCAAGAAGTGATCGTGCAGAACTTCCGCGCCAAGGAACACACCGCGATGGCCGCCTTCCCCGATGCCGGAATCGAGGATTACCTGGCGACGGTTGCGGTGGCGCGGCTGGTGCTGGGCCCGGGCATGCGCATCCAGGCGCCGCCGAACCTGGTGTCTGGCGACGAATGCCGGGCGCTGGTTGGCGCCGGGGTCGACGACTGGGGCGGTGTCTCACCGTTGACGCCCGACCATGTCAACCCCGAACGGCCCTGGCCCGCTTTGGACGAGCTGGCGGCGGTCACCGCCGAAGCCGGCTACGACATGGTGCAGCGGCTGACCGCGCAACCCAAATACGTACAGGCGGGCGCGGCGTGGATCGACCCGCGGGTGCGGGGACATGTGGTGGCGCTGGCGGATCCGGCGACCGGCCTGGCCCGCGACGTCAACCCGGTGGGCATGCCGTGGCAGGAGCCCGACGACGTGGCGTCCTGGGGCCGGGTCGATCTGGGCGCAGCGATCGACACTCAGGGCCGCAATACCGCAGTGCGCAGCGACCTGGCCAGCGCCTTCGGTGACTGGGAATCGATCCGCGAGCAGGTGCACGAGCTGGCGGTCCGCGCTCCGGAACGCATTGACACCGATGTGCTTGCCGCCCTGCGATCGGCGGAGCGTGCGCCCGCCGGCTGCACCGACGGCGAGTATCTGGCGCTTGCCACCGCCGACGGTCCTGCGCTGGAAGCCGTTGCCGCACTGGCTGATTCGTTGCGCCGCGATGTCGTCGGCGACGAGGTGACCTTTGTGGTCAACCGTAACATCAACTTCACCAACATCTGCTACACCGGTTGCCGGTTCTGCGCGTTCGCCCAGCGAAAGGGTGACGCCGACGCCTACTCGCTGTCGGTCGGAGAGGTCGCCGACCGGGCATGGGAGGCCCACGTCGCCGGGGCCACCGAAGTATGCATGCAGGGCGGTATCGATCCCGAGCTACCGGTCACCGGCTACGCCGATCTGGTTCGTGCCGTCAAGGCGCGGGTGCCCTCCATGCATGTGCACGCGTTTTCCCCGATGGAGATCGCCAACGGCGTCACCAAGAGCGGGCTGAGCATTCGCGAGTGGCTGATCGGCCTGCGCGAGGCCGGGCTGGATACCATCCCGGGTACCGCCGCGGAAATCCTGGACGACGAGGTTCGCTGGGTGCTGACCAAGGGCAAGCTGCCGACGTCATTGTGGATCGAAATCGTGACGACCGCCCACGAGGTGGGTCTGCGGTCATCATCGACGATGATGTACGGGCATGTGGACAGTCCACGGCACTGGGTCGCCCATCTTAACGTGCTGCGCGATATTCAGGACCGTACCGGCGGCTTCACCGAGTTCGTCCCGTTGCCGTTCGTGCACCAGAATTCACCGTTGTACCTGGCCGGTGCGGCGCGCCCCGGGCCCAGCCATCGCGACAACCGCGCGGTACATGCTTTGGCGCGGATCATGTTGCACGGCCGCATCTCGCACATTCAGACCAGCTGGGTGAAACTTGGAGTGCGGCGCACCCAGGTGATGCTCGAAGGTGGCGCCAACGACCTGGGCGGCACGCTGATGGAGGAGACCATCTCGCGGATGGCCGGTTCCGAACACGGATCGGCCAAGACCGTCGCTGAGCTGGTCGCGATCGCCGAAGGCATCGGCCGCCCGGCGCGCCAGCGCACTACCACATACGCCCTGCTTGCGGCCTAGCCCCGGCGACGATGCCGGGTCGCGGGATGCGGCCCGTTGAGGAGCGGGGCAATCTGGCCTAGCCCCGGCGACGATGCCGGGTCGCGGGATGCGGCCCGTTGAGGAGCGGGGCAATCTGGCCTAGCCCCGGCGACGATGCCGGGTCGCGGGATGGGGCCCGCATGGGCTTAATAGTTGTTGCAGGAGCCGGCAACCGACTCGACAAGGCCGATGTACTGTGCCGCCCCCGGCACAGCTTGCAATTGCGCGGCCATGGCAGCGCGCTGAGGTGGCGGTGCGGCGAGGAAATTGCGCAAATAGGACTGCGCCACCGGTGAGGCGTTGAACTGTGCGGCAGCCCCCGGATCCGTCGCGTTGAGCGCAGCTACTACCTGCCCGTAATTGCAGGTGGTGTTAATGACCGCGTCCACGGGATCTGCGGAGGCGACCCCGGCCCCGACGGTCAACGACATTGCCACGGCGCCTACACCGGCGCTCAATGCGGTCAACGACAGCCTCATTTATGGACACCTTCCCCAAACTATTGCACCGTCGTTAAGACGGCGACGACATCTGCCCAGCGGTTGCCGTCTGCGGTCGAGGGTACCAGGCGCCGTGGGCTTGCTTCTCTCAAACTGGTTATCGGGCGACACTGCGCGGCCATACCAATCTGCAGGTCAGCAGCGATGAAACAACGTTGTTTACAGCCCGAGAAATGAGTTTATAGCCTGGCCGCAAGTTCGGTGCCTTGCTTGATGGCGCGCTTGGCGTCCAACTCAGCGGCAACCGCCGCGCCACCGATGATGTGCGGGTTAATGCCGTGCCGGCGCAGTTCACTCTCCAGATCTCGCACCGGTTCCTGGCCGGCGCAGACCACTACGTTGTCCACCGCCAGCAGCTGGGGCCGCCTGCGCTTCGGGCCGAAGCTGATGTGTAGGCCGTCGTCGTTGATCTGTTCGTAGTTCACCCCAGACAGCTGATGAACGCCCTTGGCCTTCAACGACGCCCGGTGGACCCATCCGGTGGTCTTGCCGAGCCGCTTGCCCTGCGGGCCTTTGGTGCGCTGCAGTAGGTACACCTCACGGGCGGGCGGCGCCGGCAGTGGAGTCGTCAACGCTCCGCGGGCTTCTCGCGGATCAGCGACCCCCCATTCGGCCTTCCACTCTTTGAGGTTGAGGGTGGGTGAGGAGTCGGTGACCAGCAGTTCGGTGACGTCGAAGCCAATGCCGCCGGCGCCGACGACAGCCACGGTTCGCCCGACCGGTCTGACACCGGTGATGGCTTCGGCGTAGGTTAACACCATGGGGTGGTCGATGCCGGGGATGGCCGGAATGCGCGGTGCCACGCCGGTGGCCAAGACGACCTCGTCGTAGCCGGTCAACTCCTGGGCGGCCACCCGAGTGCCCAGTCGCACCTCGACACCGTGTTTGGCCAGAATCGTCGAGAAATACCGGATGGTTTCGCTGAATTCCTCTTTGCCGGGAATGCGGCGGGCCATGTCAAACTGTCCACCGATAAAGTCGTTGGCCTCGAACAGCGTGACCCGGTGACCCCGTTGCGCGGCGTTGGCCGCCGTGGCCAGCCCGGCTGGTCCAGCCCCGACGACGGCCACCGAGCGGGCGCGCCGGGTCGGGGACAGCACCAACTGCGTCTCGCGCCCGGCGCGTGGATTGAGCAGACACGACACCGTTTTCCTGGCAAATGCGTGGTCCAGGCAGGCTTGATTGCAGGAGATGCAGGTGTTGATTTCGTCGACCCGATTGGACTGCGCCTTGAGCACCCAGTCCGGGTCGCTCAGCATCGGCCGGGCCATTGATATCAGCCGCACCTGGGTTTCGGCCAGAATCCGTTCCGCGGCCTGCGGCATGTTGATCCGGTTGGACGCCACCACCGGGATAGTGACGTGTTCGGCGACGGCGCTGCTGATGTCGACAAACGCGCCGCCCGGCACTGAGGTGACGATAGTGGGCACCCGGGCCTCGTGCCAGCCGAAGCCGGAGTTGATGATGGTTGCGCCTGCCCCTTCCACTTCGGTTGCCAGCGCGACGATTTCATCCCAACTCTGGCCTTCTGCAACGTAGTCGGCCATTGACAGCCGGTAACAGATGATGAAGTCGCATCCGACGGCGGCGCGGCTGCGTCGGATGATCTCGACCGGGAACCGGCGACGGTTGGCCGGTGTGCCGCCCCACGAGTCGGTGCGCTTGTTGGTGCGCGGCGCCAGGAACTGATTGAGCAGATACCCTTCGCTGCCCATGATTTCGACGCCGTCGTAGCCGGCATCGCGGGCCAACTGCGCGCAGCGGGCGAAATCCGCGATGGTCGCTTCGACCCCGCGAGCCGATAGTGCTCGCGGACGAAACGGGGTGATCGGCGCCTTGATCGGCGAGGCGCTGACCGCAAGTGGGTGGTAGGCGTAGCGTCCGGCGTGCAGGATTTGCAGCAGGATCTTTGCACCCGAATCGTGGACCGCCCTGGTGATTCGGCGGTGCCGTCGGGCTTGCGCCGAAGTGACGAGTTCGGAGGCGAACGGCAGCAGCCATCCGGTGCGGTTGGGCGCGTAGCCACCGGTGATGATCAGCCCGACGCCGCCGCGTGCACGTTCGGCGAAGTAGTCGGCGAGCCGATCGATATGGCGGGCCCGGTCTTCCAGTCCGGTGTGCATCGAACCCATAACCACCCGGTTGCGCAGCGTGGTAAACCCAAGGTCCAACGGGGACAGCAGATTTGGGTATGGATTTGTCATCGCTTCTCCTGGAGCGCTTCAGCTACTTCGTCGAGCCAATCGATGGCACTTTCTTCGGCTCGGATTCCGCCGCGCAGCACGAGGTATTGATGCAGTGCGGCGCCATCGAGCGCCGACGGATCTGCGAAGGTGCGCTTCTCGATACCGCGATAGGTGTCCAGTGACTTGACACGCTCGGCGCGCAGCGCGGTGACTTGGGTATACAGCGCGGCAACGTCTCCGTAGCCGGCGCCACGCAGCTTGACGGCGATATCGCGCGTGCTGCTGTCGGTCAGCGCACTGCCGCGGCCGGGCCTGGTCGGGCTGAGCGGCTCGGCGATCCAGCGAGCCAGCTCGGCCCGGCCGCTGTCGGAGATCGCGTATACCTTCTTGTCGGGCCGGCCATGCTGGAGCACGGTCGTCGCGCGCACCCAGTTGTTGTTCTCCATCACCCGTAACGTCCGATAGATCTGCTGATGGGTTGCGGTCCAGAAATAGCCGATGGAGCGATCGAATCGGCGGGCCAACTCGTAGCCCGAGCTGGCCTGTTCACACAGCGACACCAAGATCGCGTGGGGTAGCGCCATCCGGGCAGCATAGACGGCAAGCCGGATTGCTATGCAACTAGGTGCATATTGACCGTGTACGCCGACGCATGTGCCAAGTGGTCGACGTGTATGTGCAACGTCTAGTATCAGTAACCGAACGCATTGCCTCAGCAGGGCCCGGAGGAAGCCTTGGCGAGGTGGACAGCAGCCCACACATAGCGGTATCTGGAAGACATGTTGAGGAGACGTCCGTGACGTACACGATCGCCGAACCCTGTGTCGACATCAAGGACAAGGCATGCATTGAGGAGTGCCCGGTCGATTGCATCTACGAGGGCGCCCGGATGCTGTATATCCACCCCGACGAATGCGTCGACTGTGGGGCTTGCGAGCCGGTCTGCCCCGTTGAAGCTATCTTCTACGAAGACGATGTGCCCGAACAGTGGAGCCATTACACCCAGATCAACGCCGATTTCTTCGCCGAGCTGGGATCGCCGGGCGGTGCGGCCAAGGTTGGCATGACCGAGAACGACCCGCAAGCGGTCAAGGATCTGGCGCCGCAGAGCGAGGACGCCTGAGCCGGCTGGGGGCAGCACCCGCTCGCGGCGGAGTGTCGGCGTCTCTGCCCGTCTTCCCCTGGGACACCTTGGCCGACGCGAAAGCGCTGGCCGGGGCCCATCCGGATGGCATCGTCGACCTCTCCGTCGGCACTCCGGTCGACCCGGTCGCACCGCTGATCCAGGAGGCGCTGGCGGCGGCCAGTGCCGCCCCTGGCTATCCGGCGACCGCCGGCACCGCACGGTTACGTGAGTCTGTGGTGGCAGCGCTGGCTCGCCGCTACGGCATCACCAGGCTGACCGAGGCGGCCGTGTTGCCGGTTATCGGCACCAAGGAACTCATCGCCTGGTTGCCGACGTTGTTGGGCCTGGGCGGTGCGGATCTGGTCGTCGTGCCCGAATTGGCATATCCGACTTATGACGTCGGCGCCCGCCTGGCCGGAACGCGGGTGCTGCGTGCGGATGCGCTGACCCAGCTGGGTCCGCAATCCCCGGCACTGCTCTACCTGAACTCGCCGAGCAACCCGACCGGACGGGTGCTGGGTGTCGACCATTTGCGCAAGGTGGTCGAGTGGGCCCGGGGCAGAGGCGTTCTCGTGGTTTCCGACGAGTGCTACCTGGGATTGGGCTGGGACGCCGAACCGGTTTCGGTGCTACATCCCTCGGTGTGCGACGGCGACCACACCGGGTTGCTGGCTGTGCACTCACTATCGAAGAGCTCATCGCTCGCCGGCTACCGAGCGGGTTTCGTCGTCGGTGACCTCGAGATCGTTGCCGAGCTACTAGCGGTGCGCAAACACGCCGGGATGATGGTGCCGGCGCCGGTACAGGCGGCTATGGTGGCCGCGCTGGACGACGACGCGCACGAAAGGCAACAGCGGGAGCGCTACGCACAACGGCGTGCCGCGCTGTTGCCGGCGCTGGGCTCCGCGGGTTTTGCGGTCGACTATTCGGACGCCGGATTGTATCTATGGGCCACTCGCGGCGAGCCGTGCCGCGACAGTGCCGCGTGGCTGGCGCAGCGGGGCATCCTGGTGGCACCGGGTGATTTCTACGGCCCGGGTGGGGCTCAGCACGTGCGGGTGGCGCTGACGGCCACCGACGAGCGGGTTGCGGCGGCGGTCGGACGGCTCACCTGTTAGCGCGAACAGACGCAACTTGCGGCCGGGTCACCGCCAGGTCGTGCGCAGCTGGGTTGTCACCGAGAGCGGGTTATCGCCGCGGAACAGATCGAGGATGGCTTGCCCTTGTGGGGAGTCTGCTGGCAGTTGTCGGGGTGGGCCGATGTGCTTTCGCCATGCCTGTGCCAGATGTTGCCGCCGATCCTTGTTTCGTGCGAACCAGCGGGGCACGGCGTGCCAGGCAACCGTGCCGGGCAGCGATAGCCCGACGACGGCACGAACCGCGAACAGCCTCCGGGCAACGGGCCGGGCGGGCGGCGTGAGGATCTTGCGTCCGATGAGGTAGCGCGGTTCGGCAAGCGGCGCCAGTAGCTCGTCGAGGGCCGCGGTGAACCGCAGGGACTGCTCGGTGGGCACGCCGTCGAGTTGACACCGGATCCAGCCTTCGGGGTCGGAGGCCAACCGTAGTGCCGCGGATCCTCGCTGTGCGCCGCCCGCGGCGTACAGCGCATCCGCGACGACGGCGGCCAGTTGCTCGAGCGCGTTGGGCGCGTGGTCCAGGCGGCGGCTTTCGGCCGCCGCAGCGGTTGCCACCAGGCCAACACCCGCCGCGACGATGGCGCCGGCCGTGCCGGCACCCGCCAGCATGCCGAGATTGGCGGAGGCAACTGCGGTGGCGGTGCTGGCGCCGACCACGGAAACGGCGGCCACGGCACCCCTTGCCAGGCGGACCGGACTGAACTGTCCCGGCACCGGTGGGGTCAATGCCGAGGCGGGGATGCGGGGTGCGGCGACCCCGAGCGGCTGGCGGGAGCGCACGCGGATGGTTGCGACGTCGACTCCTTCGTAGGGCTCGCCGATTCGCCACCAGGATCTCGCCTGGGCGCGTTCGGCGACGCGCTGCAGCGCTCGCGCCGTGATGGCGTGGGTATCGGTGACCGGAGGACCGTACGGCGACAGCGACGGATCGCAGTGCGTCACACCCGATTCGATGAGCCCCTGCGGGGTTGCCGCGTAGTACCCGTCATGTTTGCGCACCAGGCGCAGGTAGTCGGCATCACCGCGCGGGTGTTCTGTGGCGATACAGCAGACCGACCAGTTGTCCGCCACCTTGTGACCGTCCGAGGGGTCGTTGCGGATGGCGCGGCCGCGCATCTGAGTGATCGCTGCCTGGGTGGTTGCGCTCGTCAGGTCGATATTGACGTTGACCGCCGCGCAGTCCCACCCTTCACCTAGTAGCGAACGGGTGCCGACCAGGACGCGGGCGCGGCCGGCCAGGAAGTATTCGGTAGCCAGCGCGACCCACGTACGTGGCGTGAAGCCGCCGGTGCCGCGCATGACCCGCAGACTAGGGTGGGCGTCAAGCGGCTCGGCGGTGACGAGCGCGCCGCGCTCGGCGCAGAAGGCGATCAGGTCATCTTCGATCGCGGCCGGGCAGGCGAAGGTTTGACCTGTTACCAGAAGGGCGTGCAGTGGGGTGCGGCGGCGGTGATCCGACGCGGCGAGCATGGCGGCAACCAGCTGGGCCGAACCCGACTGCTCGCTGACGGGTGCGCCCTTCAGCGATGTGGGAAGGGCGCCGGTCATCGATTCGAAATCGCAGAGCACCAGCGCCCGCAACCGCGCCCCCAAGACGGCGTCCTCGGTGTCGAGGATGTGCGCGGTCGCGGCGATCTTGGATTCGGACAGCGCGCACAGTCTGTCTACTGGCGAGGTCGCGACGCGTACGCCGCGACTGGTCAGCCGGTAGCCCAGGCCGGGTAGCACCCGCTTGATCGCGGTCAGCGCGTGCGCGTCGCGCGGATCCGCGCTTTGTTGCAGGTGCCCGACGCTGAAGTCGGTCAATACGTTAACCCAGTCCTGGGCATCGGGCGCAATTCGGTGCTGCTCGCGCAGGCGCACGCCGTCGGGTAGTGGAATCAGGCCGTCGTAGGCGAAGCGCAGGCCGCTGCACGCGAGGTCGGGTTCGGCACGCTCGAACGTCGACCAGGCGATCTGATTGCCCTCGCGCGTCGCTCGATCCACGATCCGGGTGTGCAGCCACGCGGCCAACGACATGCTGCCCACCTTTTGGTCGATGAGGGCCAGCATGAGGTCGGCGAAGCGCGCCCGGTGGGTGCCGATCCAGGCCTGCTCTTCGGGCGTCGGTTGGGTCAGATAGACCAACTCTTGGTAGGGAGCCAGGTCGCCTTCCCTAACCAGAGCGGGTGTCGGGATCACGAAGTCGGCGGTGCCGAACAGCTCATCATGCAGGGTGTGCTGCCACGCGGTGAGCTCTGTGGCCGGGGTCGCCGTTAGACCGATCAGCGCGGTCTGCGCTCCGAGGACCGACGCCAACGCACTGACCAGGGCGCCCCACGTAGCTAGCAGATGGTGGCACTCATCGAGCACCAGCGTCCACGGGCCTAGCGTCGCCGCCCGCTCGATCACCGCCCTCCCGTTGGGGTGCAGGAGATCCAGCAACGCTTGCTGGTCGCGGTTGCGCAGGACTTCCCGCCGGACTGTCGAATCGGTTTCGGCGTCGATGACGGCAAGCGACTGATACGTCAGGACGTTCATCGCCGAGGCAAGGCCACGCTCGGTTCCACACTTCGATGCCGACCGGTCCGACGACGGAAAACTGTTATCCCACGCGGCGGCCCACTGCGCCTGCACCGCCGTGTTGGGAACCAACACCAAACTCCGGCGCCCCAGCCGGCGCGCTGCTTCCAGGCCGATCATCGTCTTGCCCGCACCCGGCGGCAGCACCAGATAGGCACGGTTGTCGCCGGCAGCGACGTCGGCGTCGAACGCGTCCAACGCTTGCTGTTGGTATACCCGCCAGTTGCCGGCAAAGGCCCGCGATTCCAGGTCGCGGTGAGGATCCACAAGGATTCACCCTAGCCAAGCACCCACGTTGGGCGCGAAAGACGCAAAAGGCCCCGAATCCAACGGATTTCGGGGCCTTTTGCGTCTGCTCGCGCCCGTGCGGCTCGTGCGGATCACACGCGCGGTGCATGCTGCTGTGGCTGTCGAGCAGTGTTGCTACCTTAACTTTCCCAGGCCTACGACGTCTGGTAGCGGCATGGCAACGGCCTGTGAGTTGGCTGGATAATGTGTTCTTCGTCGTGCTGTGGCCTGCAGATTAACAAGTCCCACAACAGTTTTCCCGTTGTATCGGACCTTGCAGCATGCGATGCTTTCGTCTTGAGCCACTACCATGAAGTTAGTACGCTAAACAATCCTGAGCCCGAATGTGTTGGTAAATGGGGTTTGGGAGCATTCACCCACGGCTGGTACAGGGGGACTGCGTAGTGCGCACCGCAACCGCCACATCGGTCGCCGTTATCGGCATGGCTTGCCGGCTCCCGGGCGGCATCGATTCCCCACAACGCCTCTGGGAAGCGCTGTTACGCGGCGACGATTTGGTGGGTGAGATTCCCGCTGACCGGTGGGACGCGAACGTGTACTACGACCCCGAACCTGGTGTCCCTGGTCGATCGGTATCGCGTTGGGGCGCCTTTCTGGACGACGTCGGCGGGTTTGACTGCGATTTCTTCGGCCTGACCGAGCGGGAGGCGACCGCGATCGACCCACAGCACCGCTTGCTGCTGGAAGTGTCGTGGGAGGCTATCGAGCACGCGGGTGTGGACCCGGCGACGCTCGCTGAATCACAAACAGGTGTCTTCGTAGGACTGACACACGGCGACTACGAGCTGCTGTCCGCGGATTGCGGCGCCGCGGAAGGACCGTACGGATTCACCGGCACCAGTAACAGTTTCGCGTCCGGGCGAGTGGCCTACACACTCGGACTGCATGGCCCCGCGGTCACGGTGGACACCGCGTGCTCGTCCGGGTTGACGGCTGTGCATCAAGCCTGCCGCAGCCTGGATGACGGTGAAAGCGATCTCGCTCTTGCCGGTGGTGTGGTTGTCACGCTAGAACCGCGGAAGTCCGTCTCGGGTTCCCTGCAAGGCATGTTGTCGCCTACCGGGCGTTGCCATGCCTTCGACGAAGCAGCTGATGGCTTCGTGTCCGGTGAGGGGTGCGTGGTCCTGCTGCTGAAGCGGCTACCGGATGCGGTGCGCGACGGTGATCGTGTGCTGGCGATCGTTCGTGGCACCGCAGCCAACCAGGATGGCCGCACCGTGAATATCGCGGCGCCGTCGGCGCAGGCTCAGATCGCGGTGTATCAGCAAGCGTTGGCTGCAGCGGGCGTCGAAGCGTCGACGGTGGGGATGGTCGAAGCCCACGGCACCGGCACCCCCGTTGGAGATCCGGTCGAATACGCGAGCCTGGCCGCGGTGTACGGAACCGAGGGTCCGTGCGCGCTGACGTCGGTGAAAACAAACTTCGGTCACCTGCAGTCGGCATCGGGGCCCCTGGGGTTGATGAAGACAATCCTGGCGTTGCGGCATGGGGTTGTGCCGCAGAACCTGCACTTCTGCCGGCTGCCTGATCAGCTGGCTGAGATTGACACTGAACTCTTTGTGCCGCAAGCGAATACATCCTGGCCGGACAACACCGGACAGCCACGTCGCGCTGCGGTTTCCTCGTATGGAATGTCGGGTACCAACGTGCATGCCATCTTGGAGCAAGCGCCGGTATCAGAACCAGCGGCTTCGGGACCTGAGCTCACTCCCGAAGCCGGTGGGCTGGCGTTGTTTCCGGTGTCGGCTACCTCGGCTGAGCAACTACACGTCACGGCCGCCCGGCTGGCGGATTGGGTCGACCAGAACGGCAACGCGGGCAGTCGAGTTAGCATGCGGGACCTGGGCTAAACGCTGTCCTGCCGCCGTGCACACCGACCCGTCCGGACGGTTGTGACGGCGAGCAGTTTTGACGAGCTGAGCGCGGCGCTGCGGGACGTCGCTGGCGATCAGATTCCCTATCAGCCCGCAGTGGGGCACGACGACCGCGGGCCGGTGTGGGTGTTCTCCGGGCAAGGCTCTCAGTGGCCCGGGATGGGCACTGAACTGCTGGTAGCCGAACCGGTGTTCGCCGCCACCGTCGCGGCGATGGAGCCGGTGATCGCTAGGGAGTCAGGGTTTTCGGTGACCGAAGCGATGTCGGCGCCACAGACGGTCAGCGGTATTGACCGGGTGCAGCCCACCATCTTCGCGGTGCAGGTCGCCCTGGCCGCGGCCCTGAAGTCGTATGGGGTACGTCCTGGTGCCATCATCGGGCACTCGCTCGGCGAGGCTGCGGCAGCCGTGGTCGCCGGAGCACTGTCGCTGCACGACGGATTGCGAGTCATCTGCCGGCGCTCGCGGCTGATGTCGCGCATCGCCGGTAGTGGCGCGATGGCATCGGTGGAACTGCCCGGCCAACAAGTGTTGTCAGAACTTGCGATTCGTGGGATCTCCGACGTCGTGCTCTCGGTGGTTGCCTCTCCGACCTCAACCGTCGTCGGCGGCGCCACGCAGTCGATACGTGACCTGGTGGCGGCCTGGGAGCAGCAGGATGTGCTGGCGCGCGAGGTAGCTGTGGACGTCGCTTCACATACACCGCAGGTCGATCCCATCCTGGACGAGTTGCTCGAGGTCCTGGCCGAGGTCGATCCGACGGCGCCGGAAATTCCGTATTACTCCGCAACGTTGTGGGATCCGCGCGAGCGACCGTCGTTCACCGGCGAGTACTGGGTGGAAAACCTGCGGTACACGGTGCGATTCGCGGCGGCGGTACAGGCCGCGCTCAAGGACGGGTACCGAGTGTTCGGCGAGCTGGCTCCGCATCCGCTGCTCACCTACGCGGTCGAGCAGAACGCCGCCAGTCTCGACATGCCGATCGCAACGCTTGCCGCGATGCGGCGCGGGGAACAGCTGCCGTTCGGGTTGCGCGGCTTCGTCGCCGACGTGCACAACGCCGGCGCCAAGGTGGACTTCTCTGTCCAGTACCCTGATGGGCGCTTGGTGGATGCGCCATTGCCGAGCTGGACGCACCGCACCCTGATGCTCAGCCGTGAGGATTCACACCGCTCGCACACCGGCGCGGTCCAGGCGGTTCATCCGCTGCTTGGGGCCCATGTGCACCTGTTGGAGGAACCGGAGCGTCACGTCTGGCAGGCCGGGGTTGGCACCGGGGCGCATCCGTGGCTCGGTGACCATCGGATACACAACGTGGCTGCGTTTCCCGGTGCGGCCTACTGTGAGATGGCATTGGCCGCGGCGCGCACCACTCTTGGCGAGCTGTCGGAGGTGCGCGACATCAAGTTCGAGCAGACGCTGTTGCTGGACGAGCAGACGGTGGTCTCATCGGCCGCGACGATCGCCGCGCCTGGGATCCTACAGTTCGCAGTCGAGAGTCATCAGGAAGGCGAGCCCGCACGGCGGGCCAGCGCGATGCTGCACGCATTGGAGGAGATGCCGCAGCCGCCCGGGTACGACACGAACGCTCTGACCGCCGCCCATGAGTCCAGCATGAGCGGTGAGGAACTGCGAAAAATGTTTAACAGCTTAGGTATTCAGTATGGTCCGGCTTTTTCAGGCCTAGTTGCGGTGCACACGGCGCGCGGGGACGTCACCACAGTGCTCGCCGAGGTCGCGCTGCCTGGAGCCATCCGATCTCAGCAGTCGGCATATGCCAGCCACCCGGCCCTGCTTGATGCGTGTTTCCAGTCGGTGCTTGTTCATCCCGAGGTCCAGAAGGCGACTGTCGGTGGTCTGATGCTGCCCGTGGGCGTGCGTAGGCTGCGCAACTATCACTCGACGCGCAGCGCGCACTACTGCCTCGCCCGGGTCACGTCATCGTCGCGAGCCGGCGAATGCGAAGCCGATCTCGACGTGTTCGACCAGGCCGGAACGGTACTTTTGACCGTCGAGGGATTACGGCTGGCCGCAGGGATTTCCGAACATGAACGCGCGAACCGGGTGTTCGACGAGCGATTGTTGACCATCGAGTGGGAGCGGGGTGAGCTGCCTGAGGTGCCGCAGATCGATGCGGGATCCTGGCTGCTGCTCAGTGCGTCCGAAGCTGATCCGCTGACCGCGCAACTCGCCGACGCGTTGAATGCCGTTGGTGCCCAGAGCACTAGCGTGGCTTCGGCGTCGGATGTCGCACAATTGCGTTCGCTGCTCGGAGGCAGGCTCACCGGTGTTGTCGTGGTGACTGGCCCGCCAACGGGTGGTTTGACACAGTGCGGCCGCGACTATGTGTCACAGCTGGTGGGTATTGCCCGCGAGCTCGCGGAGCTGCCCGGTGAGCCGCCGCGGCTGTTCGTGGTGACCAGGAGCGCGGCGAGCGTGCTGCCGAGCGATCTTGCCAACTTGGAACAGGCGGGATTGCGTGGACTGATGCGGGTGATCGATTCCGAGCATCCGCACCTGGGTGCCACCGCAATCGACGTCGACAACGACGAGACCGTCGCTGCCCTGGTGGCCAGCCAACTACAGAGCGGGTCGCAGGAGGACGAAACCGCTTGGCGCAATGGCATTTGGTACACCGCCCGGCTGCGTCCCGGTCCGTTACGCCCGGCCGAACGGCGAACCGCCGTCGTCGAATACAGACGCGACGGTATGCGCCTGCAGATCCGCACTCCCGGCGACCTCGAGTCGTTGGAGTTCGTCACATTCGACCGGGTCGCGCCGGGACCGGGCGAGATCGAGGTCGCGGTGACCGCATCGAGTGTCAACTTCGCCGACGTTCTGGTCGCTTTCGGGCGGTATCCCACCTTCGAGGGCTACCGACAGCAGTTGGGCATCGACTTCGCCGGTGTGGTGACCGCGGTCGGGCCGGATGTCACCGAGCATCGGATCGGTGATCACGTCGGCGGCATGTCCGCCAATGGCTGCTGGAGCACATTCGTCAGATGCGATGCCCGGCTGGCGGTGACGCTCCCGCCCGAGCTGCCGGTGGCCGCCGCCGCCGCGGTACCGACCGCCTCCGCGACGGCTTGGTACGCCCTGCACGATCTGGCTCGCATCTGCTCGGACGACAAGGTGCTGATTCACTCGGGGACCGGTGGTGTCGGGCAGGCGGCGATCGCGATCGCACGGGCCGCCGGATGCGAGATCTTCGCCACCGCGGGCAGTGCCCAGCGGCGACAACTGCTGCACGACATGGGTGTCGAGCATGTCTACGACTCACGGAGCACCGAGTTCGCCGAGCAGATCCGAGGCGACACCGATGGGTATGGTGTCGACGTCGTACTCAACTCGCTGCCCGGCGCCGCACAACGTGCTGGGATCGAATTGCTGGCCTTTGGCGGGCGATTCGTGGAGATCGGCAAACGTGACATCTACGGCGACACTCGGCTCGGGTTGTTCCCGTTCCGCCGCAACCTGTCGCTGTATGCCGTCGACTTGGCGCTGCTGACACACAGCCACCCGCACACCGTCCGGCGCCTGCTGAAAACCGTCTACCAACACACGGTCGAGGGCACGCTGCCGGTGCCGCAGACCACGCACTATCCCATTCACGACGCTGCCGTTGCCATTCGTTTGGTCGGCGGAGCCGGGCACACCGGAAAAGTGGTGCTCGATGTGCCGCGTACCGGTGAAGGCGTGGCCGTGGTGCCCCCCGAACAGGTCCGCACGTCCCGGCCCGACGGCGCCTATCTCGTCACCGGTGGTTTGGGCGGCCTCGGCCTGTTCCTTGCCGGCGAGCTGGCGGCGGCGGGCTGCGGACGCATCGTGCTCAACTCCCGTTCGACGCCCAGCCCGCACGCCACCAGGGTCATCGAGCGGCTCCGCGCCGCCGGTGCTGATATCCAGGTGGAATGCGGTGACATCGCTGATGCCGCAACGGCCCACCGAGTGGTGGCGGTGGCCACCGCCTCGGGCTTGCCGGTGCGCGGCGTGCTGCACGCGGCGGCGGTGGTCGAGGACGCTACGTTGGCCAATGTCACCGACGAACTTATCGACCGCTGTTGGGCGCCGAAGGTACACGGCGCGTGGAACATTCATCGGGCCACCGCCGCGCAGCCACTGGAGTGGTTCTGCTTGTTCTCCTCGGCCGCGGCCTTGGTGGGCTCGCCGGGTCAAGGCGCATATGCGGCGGCCAACAGCTGGTTGGACGCTTTTGCCCACTGGCGGCGGGCGCAGGGCCTTCCGGCTACCTCAATCGCCTGGGGAGCATGGGCCGAGATTGGCCGCGCTACCGCGCTGGCCGAAGGCACCGGCGCAGCGATCGCGCCCGCCGAGGGTGCTCGAGCCTTCCAGACGCTGCTTCGCTACGGCCGGGCGTACTCCGGCTATGCCCCGATCATGGGTACCCCATGGTTGACGGCCTTTGCGCAACGTAGCCGATTTGCCGAAGCGTTCCACGCCACGGGCCAAAATCAACCGGCCACCGGGAAATTCCTCGCCGAACTGGGCAGCTTGCCCCGCGAAGAGTGGCCCCGCACAGTCAGGCGGTTGGTATCGGACCAGATCAGCCTGCTGCTGCGGCGAACCATTGATCCGGACCGGCCGCTGTCCGACTATGGTTTGGATTCCTTGGGCAACTTGGAGTTGCGGACCCGCATCGAAACCGAAACGGGTATACGCGTCAGTCCCACAAAGATCACCACGGTTCGCGGCTTGGCCGAGCACGTGTGCGACGAGCTGGCAGCCGCCCAATCTGCGCCGGTCTGATGACGGCCCGGGTGAAGTCGTTGCGGAAGTTTGAGATCGAGCCGAGGAGGGCATGTTGCGGGTTGGACCGTTGACAATAGGCACGCTGGACGACTGGGCGCCGAGCACGGGTTCGACTGTGTCATGGCGACCTTCGGCTGTCGCGCACACGAAAGCGTCGCAGGCGCCGATCAGCGATGTTCCGGTCAGTTATATGCAGGCGCAACATATTCGGGGCTATTGCGAGCAAAAGGCAAAGGGACTCGACTACTCGCGGTTGATGGTCGTCAGCTGCCAGCAGCCCGGCCAGTGCGATATCCGGGCGGCCAACTACGTGATCAACGCCCATCTCCGACGGCACGATACCTATCGCAGCTGGTTCCAATACAACGGCAACGGACAAATAATCCGGCGTACGATCCAGGATCCCGCCGACATCGAGTTCGTACCAGTTCATCATGGTGAGCTCACGCTGCCGCAAATTCGCGAGATCGTGCAGAACACGCCGGATCCCCTGCAATGGGGTTGTTTTCGGTTTGGGATCGTGCAAGGCTGCGACCATTTCACATTCTTTGCAAGTGTGGATCATGTGCATGTGGACGCGATGATCGTCGGTGTCACGCTCATGGAGTTCCACCTGATGTACGCAGCGCTGGTGGGCGGCCATGCCCCTCTCGAGCTACCGCCGGCAGGCAGCTACGACGACTTCTGCCGCCGACAACACACGTTCAGCTCCACCCTCACGGTGGAGTCGCCCCAGGTTCGCGCCTGGACGAAGTTCGCCGAAGGTACTAACGGTAGCTTTCCTGATTTTCCACTCCCACTTGGTGACCCATCGAAACCCAGTGACGCGGATATTGTCACCGTGATGATGCTCGATGAAGAGCAGACGGCTCAATTCGAGTCCGTCTGCACGGCTGCCGGCGCTCGGTTCATCGGTGGCGTACTAGCCTGCTGCGGCCTGGCTGAACACGAGTTGACCGGTACGACAACCTATTACGGACTAACGCCGCGCGACACGCGCCGCACTCCAGCGGATGCCATGACCCAAGGTTGGTTCACCGGCCTAATTCCGATCACCGTCCCCATCGCCGGCTCGGCGTTCGGCGATGCCGCCCGAGCCGCGCAGACCTCGTTCGACTCGGGCGTGAAGCTCGCCGAAGTACCCTACGACCGCGTCGTCGAATTGTCGTCCACGCTAACCATGCCACGACCGAACTTTCCCGTCGTCAACTTCCTCGACGCAGGCGCGGCTCCGCTTTCGGTACTGCTCACCGCGGAGTTAACCGGTACGAACATAGGAGTGTACAGCGACGGTCGCTACTCTTATCAACTGTCCATCTACGTCATCCGCGTCGAGCAGGGGACGGCAGTGGCGGTCATGTTCCCCGACAACCCGATCGCCCGGGAATCGGTTGCCCGCTACCTGGCAACGCTGAAGTCTGTGTTCCAACGAGTCGCCGAGAGCGGGCAGCAGCAGAATGTTGCCTGATTCATTCCCGGTGGTGAACCCATCTTCGCGCGGCTAGGTGAACTCGTCGCCCGGCGGCCTTGGGTTGTGGTCGGCTGTTGGGTCGCGCTCGCCCTGGTACTGCCGATGGCGGTGCCTTCACTGGCGGAGATGGCTCAGCGACATCCCGTCGCGGTCCTGCCTGCCGACGCGCCCTCCAGCGTCGCTGTTCGCCAGATGGCCGAGGCGTTCCACGAATCCGGCTCCGAGAATATCTTGGTAGTGCTGCTCACCGACGAGAAAGGCTTGGGAGCGGCGGACGAAAACGTCTACCACACATTGGTGGATCGTCTGCGAAACGACGCTAAAGACGTCGTGATGCTGCAGGACTTCCTGACTACTCCGCCATTGCGTGAGGTGCTCGGTAGTAAAGATGGCAAGGCATGGATTCTGCCGATCGGTCTCGCGGGCGACCTGGGTACACCCAAGTCCTACCACGCTTACACCGACGTCGAACGCATCGTGAAACGAACTGTGGCCGGAACCACGTTGACGGCAAACGTGACAGGACCCGCAGCCACGGTGGCAGACCTGACCGACGCTGGGGCTCGGGATCGGGCTTCAATCGAGCTGGCGATCGCCGTGATGTTGCTAGTCATCTTGATGGTCATCTATCGCAACCCGGTTACCATGCTGTTGCCCCTGGTGACGATTGGCGCATCCTTGATGACCGCGCAGGCGTTGGTTGCCGGCGTGTCGCTCGTCGGCGGTCTAGCCGTATCCAATCAAGCGATCGTGTTGCTCAGCGCAATGATCGCTGGTGCGGGAACGGATTACGCCGTTTTCCTAATCAGCCGCTATCACGAGTATGTGCGGCTCGGTGAGCATCCCGAGCGTGCCGTCCAGCGGGCGATGATGTCCGTCGGGAAGGTGATCGCCGCGTCCGCGGCAACGGTCGGAATCACCTTCCTCGGCATGAGATTCGCCAAACTCGGTGTGTTCTCAACGGTTGGCCCGGCTCTGGCGATCGGGATCGCGGTGTCGTTCTTGGCCGCGGTCACCCTGCTGCCCGCCATCCTGGTGCTGGCCTCACCGCGCGGGTGGGTCGCACCGCGCGGTGAACGCATGGCGACATTCTGGCGGCGGGCCGGAACGCGAATAGTGCGGCGGCCCAAAGCTTATCTAGGCGCCAGCTTGATTGGTCTGGTTGCATTGGCCAGCTGCGCGAGCCTGGCTCACTTCAACTACGACGACCGCAAACAATTGCCGCCTTCGGATCCGAGTTCGGTTGGGTACGCGGCAATGGAGCACCATTTCTCGGTGAATCAGACTATTCCTGAGTACTTGATCATCCACTCTGCACACGACCTGCGAACCCCGCGCGGCCTTGCCGACCTGGAGCAGCTGGCGCAACGTGTGAGCCAGATCCCAGGCGTTGCCATGGTTCGCGGTGTGACCCGGCCAAACGGGGAAACCCTTGAACAGGCCCGGGCGACATACCAAGCCGGCCAAGTTGGCAACCGGCTGGGCGGCGCGTCGCGAATGATCGATGAGCGCACCGGCGACCTGAATCGGCTGGCATCGGGTGCCAACCTGTTGGCCGACAATCTCGGTGACGTTCGCGGTCAAGTCAGCCGGGCCGTTGCGGGTGTCCGCAGCCTTGTCGACGCCCTCGCTTACATCCAGAACCAGTTCGGTGGCAACAAAACATTCAACGAAATCGACAACGCTGCAAGGCTTGTCAGCAATATCCACGCGCTCGGTGACGCTCTGCAGGTAAACTTTGACGGTATCGCCAACAGTTTCGATTGGCTTGACTCTGTTGTCGCCGCTTTGGATACCAGCCCGGTCTGTGACAGCAACCCTATGTGTGGCAACGCGCGCGTTCAGTTTCACAAGCTGCAAACCGCACGTGACAATGGCACTCTCGACAAGGTTGTCGGCCTGGCGCGTCAGCTGCAGTCCACGCGGTCACCGCAGACCGTGTCGGCGGTGGTGAACGATCTGGGGCGATCGCTGAATTCGGTAGTCCGCTCGCTGAAATCACTGGGGTTGGACAATCCGGACGCCGCCCGGGCGCGCCTGATCAGCATGCAAAATGGAGCTAACGACCTCGCCAGCGCCGGTCGTCAGGTCGCAGACGGCGTCCAGATGCTGGTCGACCAGACCAAGAACATGGGCATCGGGCTGAACCAGGCGTCAGCCTTTCTGATGGCGATGGGCAACGATGCGTCGCAACCGTCGATGGCGGGTTTCAATGTCCCGCCGCAAGTGCTGAAGTCCGAGGAGTTCAAAAAAGTCGCCCAGGCGTTCATCTCGCCAGACGGGCATACCGTGCGGTACTTCATTCAGACCGACCTCAACCCGTTCAGCACTGCGGCCATGGATCAGGTCAACACGATCATTGACACAGCCAAAGGTGCACAGCCAAATACCTCCCTGGCTGACGCGTCGATATCAATGTCGGGTTACCCGGTCATGCTGAGGGACATCCGCGATTACTACGAGCGCGATATGCGGCTCATCGTCGCTGTGACCGTCGTCGTGGTGATCCTGATCCTCATGGCACTGCTGCGTGCGATAGTGGCGCCGCTGTACCTGGTCGGTTCGGTGGTCATCTCGTACATGTCGGCGATCGGGCTTGGTGTGGTGGTGTTCCAGGTGTTCCTGGGGCAGGAATTGCACTGGAGTGTGCCCGGCCTAGCGTTTGTGGTGCTGGTCGCCGTGGGTGCGGACTACAACATGCTGCTGGCGTCGCGGTTGCGGGACGAGTCGGCATTGGGAGTGCGTTCCAGCGTGATTCGCACGGTGCGTTGCACGGGCGGAGTGATCACGGCAGCGGGTCTGATATTTGCCGCTTCGATGTCCGGCCTGCTGTTCTCCAGCATCGGAACCGTCGTCCAAGGCGGCTTCATCATTGGGGTCGGGATCCTGATAGACACGTTCGTGGTGCGGACCATCACCGTGCCTGCCATGGCCACGCTGCTCGGACGCGCAAGTTGGTGGCCCGGACACCCTTGGCAGCGGTGCGCACCCGAAGAAGGCCAGATGTCAGCCCGGATGTCAGCGCGCACGAAGACGGTATTTCAAGCCGTGGCAGACGGATCAAAGCGGTAGTGTTTAGCCGCCGAAGGCGGGGGAGCCCAGTAAGCCGCGGGCACCTTCCACGATCGAGCCCGGAGCGGTCAGCGGATCCAGGCCTCGCACCGGATCCACGGAGACCGGCCGGGTGAACCAATTGTCGTTGCGTGCATAGGCCGCGTCGATCTGTGGTTGCAGCACACTGTCGATTTGATCGACTTCGGCGTCGGACATGCCGAGGTAACGCAGCGGCAAGGTCAACGGGAGGTGGTTCACGGGGACCAGATACGTCGTCGTGGTAGCGCCTCGTGAGTTGACGGTGGTCCTGATGTTCTGCGGGGGTACGTCACCGGGTCCGGTGAACCCGATTGGGGTGTGCGCGATGGCAGCGCCGATGGCCGCATTGGCGACCGCTAACAGATTGTCCGGCCGGTCCGGGAAGTCGCTGAAGCCGTCGTATGCGGTGACGACATGGTTGGTGTCGTACTGGCTATCCACCTGCTGGGGCATCGTATATTCGATGAAGGGAATCGGAATGTGGCTACCGGGGGGAAAAATTCGGGCCAGGAAGCTCGCTCCGAACGCATGACGTCCGGTGGGGTCGCCGAACGTCGTGAACTGCAGCTTGTCCGGTGCAGGTGCCGTCGGGTCGTTGGCGAGCCGCGCCTGCTCCTGGTCGAGCACGAGGGAACCCTGGGATAGGCCGACGGCCGCGGCTGGATCGGTTCCGTGATGAATTGCGTTATCAAGGCTGTTTGTCCCATCTTTGACCGCCACGCCCACCGTCATGTTGTCTTGGTGGCTCCCTGGCGGCAAAAGCATGGTGGGCCACCAGCTGAAGGCCGCTCCGGCGGGATAGTCGATGAGATCGTGCTTTGCGTTTGGGAAATATTGAGAGCCAGCCTGGTTCGTGTACTCGTACCAGGGAATGCCCGGCATTCGCGCGCCCCCGAGGGCGTAGACGACTTTGGCGGTTGAAGCGTCGCCCACCGGAGAGGGGGACGGAGGTGGCCCAGGAGCCCACGGGTACGCGGGTTCGCTTGCCGCAATAGCGGTTCCGAATCCACCGGCCCAACCCACGAGCCAGACCGCGAATGCTCCCGCAATCACTCGCTTCATCTGCCTCTGCATCGAGAATCGCGTGCGTGAAAGCATAGGAAAGCAGCTATCGTTCGGCGGTTTTCGGGCGGTTATGTCGCCATATCTTAGTCAGCCACGTCCCGGCCGACATTAAAGTTGGCAGCCAACAAGCTGTGAATCGCCCTGGGTCAGCCCCGACTAGCTCAGCCGTCCAACCGGGTGAATTGCTGCAGCCGGTATTGCTCTACACAGGCGGCCCTTCTGATCTTGCCGCTGGTTGTGGTGGGGATCGACCCGGGCGGGACCAAGACGAGGTCCGCCACGTTGAGACCGTGCGAGCGTGATATCGCGGCTGTGACGTTGTTCTTGATGACATCGAGTTCGTCCATCGCTTCGCCGGCGGAATCGCCGAGGAGCTTGAGCTCGATGACAGTGACTAACTTCTCTGTGTGATCGACCGGAACTGAAATCGCAGCGACCCGACCACCAGTGATCTCCTGGACGGTCGACTCGATGTCCTCGGGGTAGTGATTGCGCCCGTATACGATCAGCATGTCCTTCATACGGCCCACGATGAACATCTCGTCCTCGGAGAGGAATCCGAGGTCTCCCGTTCGCAACCAGGATCCATCAGGAGTACCTGCCGAGGGGTGGACCAGCATTGCGCCAAAGGTGTGCCGTGTCTCGTCCGGTTTGTTCCAGTAGCCTTCGGCGACGTTGTCGCCCTTCACCCAGATCTCGCCGATCGTTCCCGCGGGGCACTCAATGCAGGTGTCGGGATCCACAATTCGCACTGTTGGTGATGTCGGCATGCCATAGCTCAGCAGCGGTGTGCCGGTCTTGGGTTCACATCGATTCGCACTGCCCGTGGACAGCTTGTCAGGTTCGAAGTAGACGACTTCTGGCTTGTCACCCGAATTGCGGCTGGCCACATAAAGAGTCGCTTCCGCCAGACCGTACGAAGGCCGTATCATGTCTTCGCGGAAATTGTACGGTGCAAACCGGTTGCAGAATCTACTGAGCGTGTTGGGGTGGACTCGTTCAGCACCACTGGTGATGCCCAGGACGTTGCCGAGGTCGAGGCCTTCTATGTCGGCATCTGTTGTCTTGCGGACGGCCAATTCGAAGGCGAAATTCGGTGCGGCCGACCACGAAGGACTTCCGTTGGCCAGCGAATGTAGCCAACGCGCTGGCCGTTGCAGGAACGCCAGCGGGCTAGTGAGTTCACTGCGGTAGCCGCCCAGGATCGGTGCGATGATGCCAAGGACCAAGCCCATGTCGTGGTAGAACGGCAGCCACGACACGATGGTAGTGTCAGGTGGCGCCACACCGTTGCGGTCGCCGAAGTAGTTCGACATCAGCTGTTGGAAATTCGCCTGAAGGTTCCGATGCGAGATCATGACCCCAGCCGGAGCGCGGGTGGAGCCAGAGGTGTACTGCAAGTACGCGGCGCTTGGCAGATCCTTCACCCGAAAGCTCGGTGAATTCCCGGTCAAGTCCAATGAATCGATTTCGATGATCGGCCCTACGTTGTTCGTGTTCGGCCGGTGGATGTGCTCGGCAACCGCTTCTGCGACCGCAGATGTTGTCAGGATGACCGAAGGTGACGCGTCGGCAAGCACCGCGCTGACACGTTCGTCGTGAGAGCCGATCTGCGGGACTGACAACGGAACCGCTATCGCTCCGGCCTGCATCGAACCTAGGAAAGCCGCGATGTAGGCCAGGCCCTGCGGAGCCAGAATCACGGCTCGGTCTCCGGTCGTGCAATGCCGCCTGACTTCGTGAGCAACGATGCGGGTCCGTCGAAACACCTCTGACCACGTGAGCGTCTCGGTGATGCCGGCCCAATCCTGTTCGTAGTCGATGTACGTGAACGCGGCGTCGTCGGGCTGCAGGCCGGCACGCTCGCGCAGCAAGGACAAGACAGAAGAGTCGGACATTGGTGCTACATTACCGTTTCGCGCGATCTCCGATAACCCAAGCGGGCAGGGGGATGGTTGGCGATAGCGATGCTGATCATAACGTTCTGCAATGCTGTGCATGTGCTGAAACAGGTTGACGCAGAGTCGAAGTCGGTGTACGCAGGGGCGCCGTGAGGGGCGTCACGGTCGAGTTGCTAAGCCGTGCGTTCCATGGCCCGCAGCCCCAGCGAAAAGAGCAGCCGCACATCCGGATCGCCCAGCGAGGTCGACAACAGCTGCTCGATCCGCCTTATCCGGTAGCGAACGGTGTTGGGATGCACTTGCAGTGACCGTGCGGCGGCGCCGATGTCGCCGAAGGCATCCAGGTAGGCACGCAGGGTCTGAGCCAGCACCGGGTCCTGGGCGCCCAGGTCACGTATCCGAGGATCGACGAGCCGCTGGTCGGTGCCGACCAGGGTGACGATTTCGTCGAGCAGAACGGTGGTGCGTGCCTCGGCCAGCGATGTCACCTGCCCCAAGATCGGGTGGCGCTCGGCACTCTCGAGTACCCGATCCACCTCGACGCGTGCCGGGTTGACTTCGGCAAGTCCCGCGACCGGCCCCGCGATGGCTGCCCGTAGTGCTACTCCCAGCTCGGCGCGCAGTGCGCTGATTGTGCCGCGGACCCACGAGGTGACAGCTCGGCCGGTCGTGGTTTGGGGCAGCAGCACATAGATCCGTGAGCCGTTGGCGGCAACCTGAGCGTCGTGGCGAAAAGCGCTGGCGCTCAATGCCATGACGTCAACAAGCCGAACATGGCGGACTGCGGTATCGCGGTTTTCCGCGGTGTCGAAACCGATCAGCGTTGCGTTGCCCTCGGCGGCGACGCCGAGTTCACGGGCGATGGTCGATACGTCGACGGGTGCTGTGGTTGCGTTCAGCTCGGCCAGGCCCAGTAGTTGCTGTACCCGCAGCGCGTGCGTATTGGGCTGGGTCGCCAGTCGCGACATGATCCGGGCGGCCAGCACCGCAGCACCCCGCAACATCTCCTCGGCATCGTCGGCCAACGGCTGCGAGCCTTGCTGGACCCAGATCGTGCCGGCGAACACCGGTGGCCGCAGCGCACCGACCCCCGGCTGATGAATCCCGATGGCTAGCCGAGGACGCAACCCCAGCTCGGGGCGCTCGGCCACCCGCACCACCTCACGGCCGGGCCGCAGGGCATCGAAGATGCCCCATTGACCTATCCACTGCAGATGCTCGGGCGGGCCGGCGCGGCCCAGGATGGACAGCCGACGCAGCTCGTCGGCCTCGTCGTTGGAGGCCGAGTAGGCGAGCACGTGCGACTGGGCGTCCTCGATGCTGATCATGCCGTGGATGCGGTCGGCCAGGGACTGTGCCAACCCGAACAGGTCGGTTCCGGAATCGTCGGTGGGGTCGGCCCGGTCACCATGATGCTCCAAGACATGATTCACCAAGTGGTACAGCCGTTCCCAGCGGGCCCGCGGCTCCACGGCTACCACCGCCGAGCCGGCGCGGACGGCCCCGGCCACCACCGAGTCCGACGGGTGCTTGACGAAGATCGCCACCGGCGCCCGTTGGCGTGCCTGATCGTCGACCCAGCGCACCGCCTCGTCGTCGGTGACCCCGATCAGGAAGAACACATCGGCCGAGCCCGCCGCGGCCGCCAGGCCCAGCCGCACGTCGTCGGAATCGATCAGCGCCGTCGACGCCACCGGCAGGTCCAGGCCGCGCGGGGCGTCCACCAGGCTGACCACGGTCGCATCCAGCGCCAGGAGCAACTGGCCGAGCCCCACGCCGGCGATCCGCATGTTGTCCGATCCTACTAGCAAGTCCGCCAGATCTTGTCTGATCGGCCAAACATTTGCGATGCCTGGGCGGGGATGCTGGCAGGCATGGACGCGATCACCCAGGTGCCGGTTCCGGCCAACGAGCCGGTGCACGACTATGCGCCGAAATCCCCGGAACGGACCCGGCTGCGCACCGAACTGGCCTCCCTGGCCGATCACCCCATCGACCTGCCGCACGTCATCGGCGGCCGACACCGGATGGGCGACGGCGAGCGAATCGACGTCGTGCAGCCGCACCGGCACGCCGCCAGGCTGGGCACCCTGACCAACGCCACCCACGCCGACGCCGCGGCCGCCGTCGAAGCCGCCATGTCTGCCAAAAGTGACTGGGCGGCACTGCCGTTCGATGAACGTGCCGCGGTGTTCCTGCGCGCCGCCGATCTGTTGGCCGGGCCGTGGCGGGAAAAGATCGCCGCCGCAACCATGCTCGGCCAATCCAAGTCGGTGTACCAGGCCGAGATCGACGCGGTCTGCGAGCTGATCGACTTCTGGCGGTTCAACGTCGCTTTCGCCCGACAGATTTTGGAGCAGCAGCCGATCAGTGGCCCGGGGGAATGGAACCGGATCGACTACCGCCCGCTGGACGGTTTCGTCTACGCGATCACGCCGTTCAACTTCACCTCGATCGCCGGCAATCTGCCGACCGCCCCGGCTCTGATGGGCAACACCGTGATCTGGAAGCCGTCGATCACCCAGACGCTGGCGGCCTATCTGACCATGCAACTGCTCGAGGCCGCCGGGTTGCCGCCCGGGGTGATCAACCTGGTCACTGGCGACGGATTCGCGGTTTCCGATGTGGCACTGGCCGATCCACGGCTGGCCGGCATCCACTTCACCGGGTCGACGGCTACCTTCGGCCACCTATGGCAGTGGGTGGGTACCAATATCGGCCGCTACCATAGCTATCCGCGACTGGTCGGCGAGACCGGGGGCAAGGACTTCGTGGTGGCGCACGCCTCGGCCCGCCCGGATGTGCTGCGCACGGCCCTGATTCGCGGAGCATTCGATTACCAGGGCCAGAAGTGCTCGGCGGTGTCGCGAGCGTTTATCGCGCATTCGGTGTGGCAGCGGATGGGCGATGAGTTGCTGGCCAAAGCCGCCGAGCTGCGCTACGGTGACATCACCGACCTGTCCAACTACGGTGGTGCGCTGATCGACCAGCGCGCCTTCGTCAAGAACGTCGACGCCATCGAACGGGCCAAAGGCGCGGCCGCGGTCACCGTCGCCGTCGGCGGCGAATACGACGACAGCGAAGGCTATTTCGTGCGCCCCACGGTGTTGCTCTCCGACGACCCGACCGACGAGTCGTTTGTCATCGAGTACTTCGGTCCGCTGCTGTCGGTGCATGTCTACCCCGACGAGCGCTACGAGCAGATCCTCGACGTCATCGACACCGGATCCCGCTACGCGCTGACCGGCGCGGTCATCGCCGACGACCGGCAGGCCGTGCTGACCGCGCTGGATCGGCTGCGGTTCGCGGCGGGGAACTTCTATGTCAACGACAAGCCGACGGGGGCGGTGGTGGGGCGTCAGCCGTTCGGCGGTGCACGCGGATCGGGCACCAACGACAAGGCCGGTTCGCCGTTGAACCTGCTGCGGTGGACGTCGGCGCGCAGCATCAAGGAGACGTTCGTCGCGGCCACCGACCACATCTACCCGCACATGGCGGTCGACTGATGGCCGGCTGGTTCGCGCACACGCTGCGCCCGGCAATGCTTGCCGCCGGCCGCTCGGATCGGCTGGGCCGCATCGTCGAGCGCTCGCCGCTCACCCGCGGGGTGGTGCGCCGGTTCGTGCCCGGCGACACGCTCGACGACGTGGTGGATATCGTTACCGCGCTGCGGGATTCGGGCCGCTACCTCAGCATCGACTACCTGGGCGAGAACGTCACCGATGCCGACGACGCTGCCGCCGCCGTGCGGGCGTACCTGGGGCTCTTGGACGTGCTGGGCCGCCGCGGCGATATCGCATGCGACGGGGTGCGACCGCTCGAGGTGTCGCTCAAGCTGTCGGCGCTCGGGCAGGCCCTCGATCGCGACGGCCAGAAGATCGCGCTGGACAACGCCCGCGCCATCTGTGAGCGGGCCGAGCGGGTGGGCGCCTGGGTCACGGTGGACGCCGAAGACCACACCACCACCGATTCCACATTGTCGATATCGGGCGATTTGCGCGTCGACTTTCCTTGGCTGGGCACGGTTGTGCAGGCCTATCTGCGGCGCACGCTGGCCGATTGCGCGGAGTTGGCGGCCGTGGGCGCCCGAGTCCGGTTGTGCAAGGGCGCCTATGACGAACCCGCATCGGTGGCCTACCGAGACGCCGCGCAGGTCACCGACTCCTATCTGCGGTGCCTTCGGGTATTGACGGCGGGGCGAGGCTATCCGATGGTGGCCACCCACGACCCGGTGATCATCGCGGCGGTACCGGGGATCACGCGCGAATCAGGGCGTAGTCAAGGTGATTTCGAATACCAGATGCTCTACGGCGTCCGCGACGACGAACAACGACGACTGACCGGCGCCGGTAACCACGTGCGGGTGTATGTGCCCTTCGGCACCCGGTGGTACGGGTATTTCCTGCGGCGGCTGGCCGAACGCCCGGCCAACCTGGCGTTCTTCCTGCGGGCGCTGACCGACCGCCGACGCGCGCGGGGGTGCGCCGAGCGCTGAAATCGCCGGTTGCTGTCACATTCGGCGGGGCTGTCTCGTCCTTGATGTTATGAATTCCAGCATGGGTCGGCGGGAGGACACATGTCGCAACACGACCCGGTAAGTGCGGCCTGGCGGGCGCATCGGGCCTACCTGGTGGACCTCGCGTTTCGTATGGTAGGTGACATCGGCGTGGCCGAAGACATGGTGCAAGAGGCATTTTCCCGCTTGCTGCGGGCTCCGGTCGGCGACATCGACGACGAGCGTGGCTGGCTGATCGTGGTCACCAGCCGGCTGTGCCTGGATCACATCAAGTCGGCGTCGACACGCCGGGAGCGCCCGCAGGACATCGCCGCATGGCACGACGGTGACGCCAGCGTGTCATCGGTTGACCCGGCTGACCGGGTGACTCTCGACGACGAGGTCCGGCTGGCTTTGCTGATCATGCTCGAGCGCCTCGGCCCCGCGGAGCGGGTGGTGTTCGTGCTGCACGAGATCTTTGGGCTGCCCTACCAGCAAATCGCCACGACGATTGGCAGCCAGGCCTCCACATGCCGGCAGCTGGCTCATCGGGCCCGTCGCAAGATCAACGAATCGCGCATTGCGGCCAGCGTGGAGCCAGCCCAGCATCGCGTCGTCACCAGAGCTTTCATCGAAGCCTGCTCCAACGGAGACCTGGACACCCTGCTCGAGGTGCTGGATCCGGGTGTCGCCGGCGAGATCGACGCCCGCAAAGGCGTTGTCGTCGTGGGCGCGGATCGGGTTGGCCCGACCATCCTGCGCCACTGGAGTCACCCCGCCACCGTCCTGGTAGCCCAGCCGGTGTGCGGTCAACCGGCGGTGCTGGCCTTTGTCAACCGAGCGCTTGCCGGCGTGTTGGCCCTGTCGATCGAGGCCGGCAAGATCACAAAAATCCATGTCTTAGTGCAGCCTTCAACATTGGACCCGTTACGGGCCGAACTCGGCGGCGGTTAGTTAGGTATCGGAGGTATGACCATGAAATCACTTGCCGCGCTTGACCGGCCGAGCTGGTTGTCATCGTCGGCGTGGCCCTGGCAGCCCTACCTGCTGAGCCACCATCAGGGCGGCATCGCGGTTACCGATATCGGCGACGGGCCGGCGGTGCTGTTCGTTCACGTCGGCAGCTGGAGCTTTGTCTGGCGTGACGTGTTGTTGCGTCTAGCCAACGATTTTCGGTGTGTTGCCATCGACGCACCGGGTTGTGGGCTCAGCGACCGGCTCTCAACCCCGCCAACACTTGCCCAGGCGGCCGATGCAATCACCTCGGTCATTGATGCGCTGCAGTTACGTGACCTCACCCTGGTAGCCCACGACCTGGGCGGCCCGGCCGGCTTCCTGGCCGCCGCCCGTCGCGGCGACCGCGTCGCGGCACTGGCCGCGGTCAACTGCTTCGCATGGCGGCCCACGGGTCCGCTGTTCCGGGGCATGCTCGCGGCGATGGGCAGCGCCCCCGTGCGTGAACTGGACGCGGCCATCAATGCGCTTGCCCGCGCGACGTCGACGCGGTTCGGGGCCGGTCGGCACTGGAGCCGCGCAGACCGCGCGGCTTTTCGGGCGGGAATCGATGCGCCGGCCCGCAGGGCGTGGCATGCCTACTTCCGCGATGCGCGCCGTGCCCATGCCCTCTATACCGACGTCGACGCCGCGTTGCGGGGGGGTCTGGCCGATCGGCCACTGCTGACCATCTTCGGTCAGTTCAACGATCCGCTGCGGTTTCAGCCGCGCTGGAAAGAGTTGTTTCCGACGGCACGCCAACTGCAGGTCCGCCGGGGCAACCACTTTCCCATGTGTGACGACCCAGACCTGGTGGCCGGGGCACTCACGTCTTTCGTGCAACGGTCAACGTGAGCCGCCGACTGCCGTCACACCTGGTACACCTTGCGGTTTGCCGCCGCGCCGCCACATGCCAAGCTACTCGCCATGGCCGTCGCTATTGCCCGTCCGAAATTGGAAGGAAACATCGCCGTCGGCGAGGACCGCCGGATCGGCTTCGCCGAGTTCGGCGCCCCGCAGGGTCGTGCGGTCTTCTGGCTGCATGGCACCCCAGGGGCCCGGCGGCAGATCCCGACCGAAGCCCGGGTCTACGCCGAGCACCACAATATTCGTCTGATTGGCGTCGATCGGCCCGGCATCGGCGCCTCGACGCCGCATCAGTACGAAACCATCTTGGCGTTCGCCGACGATCTGCGGACCATCGCCGACACGCTCGGCATCGACAAGATGGCCGTGGTGGGCCTGTCGGGCGGGGGCCCATACACCCTGGCGTGCGCCGCCGGGCTGCCCGACCGGGTGGTCGCCGCCGGTGTCCTCGGCGGCGTCGCGCCGACGCGCGGCCCGGACGCGATTAGCGGCGGTTTGATGCGCCTTGGTTCGGCGGTGGCGCCGCTGCTGCAGGTGGGCGGCACCCCGCTGCGGCTGGGTGCGAGCTTGCTGATCCGGGCGGCCCGGCCCGTCGCGTCCCCTGCCCTCGACCTGTATGGCCTGCTCTCACCGCGGGCCGACCGGCATTTGCTGGCTCGGCCCGAGTTCAAGGCGATGTTCCTCGACGATCTGCTCAACGGTAGTCGCAAGCAGCTCGCTGCGCCGTTCGCCGATGTCATCGCCTTTGCCCGCGACTGGGGATTCCGGCTGGACGAGGTGAAAGTCCCCGTCCGCTGGTGGCACGGAGACCACGACCACATCGTCCCGTTCTCCCACGGGGAACACGTCGTATCCCGGCTTCCCGACGCGAAGTTGTTGCACTTGCCCGGCGAAAGTCATCTCGCTGGGCTTGGCCGTGGTGAAGAGATTTTGAGCACCCTGATGCAGATTTGGGACCGCGACCTGCGGAAATGATCGGGCGTGTGACCGAGCTCGCATGGGCGGGCCGCACTGCTTTGCATCGCCATTTGTGCCTATTGACGGCCTTAATATGACATGCTGTTGCCTGTGTTAGAGCCCGCTGACCGCCCCTGTGATGCCCCCGGATGGTTTCTCTACCTCACCGACATACCGCGCGCGGGTGTCGAGTACGGGCAATTGCTCGCCGTGCTGCCGCTGCAGCGGATGCTGCCGGCCGGCGACGGACATCCGGTACTGGTGCTACCTGGCCTGCTGGCCGGCGACGGTTCCACCTGGATCCTGCGACGGATCTTGCGTCGCCTCGGGTACGCGGCCTACGGCTGGGGGCTCGGCCGCAACATCGGGCCGACGGCCAAAGCGGTATCCGGGATGCGGGACCTCCTCGACAAGCTCCACTCCCGGTACCACACCCCGGTGAGCCTGATTGGGTGGAGCCTGGGTGGCATCTTCGCGCGCGGCCTCGCCCGCGACCATCCGTCGGCGGTGCGCCAGGTGATCACACTGGGCAGCCCGTTTGGCATGAGGGACACCTGTGAGACGCGCTCCGCGTGGAGCTTCAACCGGTATGCGCATCTGCACACCGAGCGGCACGAGTTGCCGCTGGAAATGGAAAGTGAACCTTTGCCGGTGCCGACCACCGCGATCTACTCGCGCTGCGACGGCATGGTCGCCTGGCAGACGTGCATGAATTCGCCATCGGAGCGCGCGGAAAACATCGCGGTGCGCAGCAGCCACATCGGCTACGGCCACAATCCGCCGGTGGTGTGGGCCATCGCCGACCGGCTGGCACAGCCCCAGGGTGCATGGGCGCCGTTTCGGCCGCCGAAGGTGTTGAGCCCGCTGTTTCCGCGACCGGATACACCGGCAGAGGCGGTCAGCACCCCCCAGACGCGACCGGCCTGACGGGGCAGGCGATCACGGCGCCGGGGTAGCCTCGCTCACGTGCTGCTGGCCTCCCTGAATCCTGCTGTCGTCTCCGCCGCCGATATCGCGGACGCGGTCCGCATCGACGGCGACGTGCTGAGCCGTAGCGACCTGGTCGGCGCGGCAACGTCGGTGGCCGAGCGGGTCGCCGGTGCGCACCGGGTCGCCGTGCTGGCCACGCCGACCGCGTCGACGGTGCTGGCGATCACCGGCTGCCTGATCGCCGGCGTGCCGGTTGTGCCGGTACCCGCCGATGTGGGCGTCACCGAACGCCGGCACATGCTCACCGACTCCGGCGTCCAGGCATGGCTGGGCCCGTTGCCCGACGACCCAGCGGGGCTGCCACACATCCCGGTGCGCACGCACGCGCGGTCCTGGCACCGTTATCCGGAGCCCTCACCCGGGGCCATCGCCATGGTGGTCTACACGTCCGGCACCACCGGGCCGCCCAAAGGCGTGCAGCTGAGCCGGCGGGCGATCGCCGCCGACCTCGATGCATTGGCAGAGGCCTGGCAGTGGACGGCCGAGGACGTGCTGGTCCACGGTCTGCCGCTGTATCACGTTCACGGCCTGGTGCTGGGCTTGCTCGGGTCGCTGCGGTTCGGAAATCGCTTCGTGCACACCGGTAAACCAACGCCGGCCGGCTACGCCCAGGCCTGTTATGAAGCGCACGGCACGTTGTTTTTTGGGGTGCCGACGGTGTGGTCACGAGTGGCGGCCGACCAAGCTGCCGCCGGGGCGCTCAAACCGGCGCGGCTGCTGGTGTCCGGGAGTGCGGCACTACCCGTGCCGGTGTTCGACAAGCTGGTGCAGCTCACCGGGCACCGGCCCGTCGAACGCTACGGTGCTTCGGAGTCGCTGATCACCCTATCGACGCGGGCTGACGGTGAGCGTCGCCCGGGCTGGGTCGGCCTGCCGCTGGCCGGTGTGCAGACCCGACTGGTGGACGACGATGGCGGTGAGGTCCCGCACGACGGGGAAACCGTTGGAAAGCTTCAGGTTCGCGGTCCGACCCTGTTCGACGGCTACCTGAATCAACCCGATGCCACCGCCGCGGCGTTCGACGCCGACAGCTGGTACCGCACCGGCGACGTCGCGGTGGTCGACGGCAGTGGGATGCACCGCATCGTGGGACGCGAGTCGGTCGACTTGATCAAGTCGGGTGGATACCGGGTCGGCGCCGGTGAAATTGAAACGGTGCTGCTCGGGCATCCGGACGTGGCGGAGGCGGCAGTCGTCGGGGTGCCCGACGATGATCTAGGCCAGCGGATCGTTGCCTACGTAGTCGGCTCAGCGAATGTCGATGCGGACGGGCTTATCAACTTTGTTGCCCAACAACTTTCGGTGCACAAGCGCCCGCGCGAGGTGCGTATCGTAGATGCGCTGCCGCGCAACGCGTTGGGGAAAGTGCTCAAGAAGCAGTTGCTGTCAGAAGGCTGAGCTACGGCGAATTATCGTGTACCGCTGGACAGTTACGCTGGCACACTGTTACTCCGACGGCCCGGTGAGCTTAGCGCATGGGCCTTGTTGCCGCGCCACTGTAGGGCTTCCAGGGCGACGGCCACATGGACGGAGGTGTGGTCGAGCGGTCGCGGTAGCAGCCGCTGAGCGGACTCGAGTCTGCGCAGAAATGTATTGCGGTGAGTGTGGAGACGTTTTGCGGCCCGGGAGGCGTTGCACTGCTCGTTGATGAAGGTCAGCAGGGCCGTTTGTAGATCTGGGCTGGCAGACTCGAGGTCTCCAAGCGTACTCGTGATGAATTCGCTTGCAGCATCTGGATTTTGGCTGATCAATGCGACCATCTTAACGTCGGCAAAGAAGGCGACCCGCTGGGTCGACCGTAGCCGTGACAAGGTGCGCTGGGTGATGAGCGCTTCGAGGTGGCTGCGCCGGAACCCCTCCACCCCGTTGGCGGTGGTCCCGATGGCGATGCGCGCCCCGGGTGCGTTGTCCACCGCCGCCTGCACTGTGTCGATGTCGAGTCCGTCGGCGTCGGTCACCCACGCCCAGCGGCTCGCCGCCCCGGCGACCACCGTCAGCGGTCGTGTCGATCCCACGGCGTGGCAGAACAGATCAGCCGCCCGGTCGAGGTAGCTGTGGTCACCGTCGAGCTCGTCGCTCCAGATGATGGCAGCGGTATGGGCACGACTCAGCGGGTAGCCCAATTTCGCTTCGGCCCGTTCGGGGCTGATAGGGGCGCCATCGAGAATCAGCCCGACGACCTCGAGGCGTTCGGCATGGGTGCTGCGGGTCAGTTCGTCGTGTTCCGACTGCACTTGCGCGGCGATACCGGTCAGCGTGGCCTCGATGAAGTCGTTGACGGAGCGGGCCGACACGTCTAGCAGCTCGCGCAGCTCTTGGGGGTCGGAAGTGAGTTCGAACGCAATCCCCATCCAGAACCGCCACCCGATGTGCTCACCGGTTCGATAGATGTTGAACGCTACTGTGTCCAGCCCCCGGCGCACCAGGTCTCGGGCCATCCGCAGTGGCTCGGTGCCGAGATTGGCGGGCACCCGAGCACCAGGGTCACGCAGGTTGGCCGCAGCCCAGTACACCAGGTTGGCGCGATTGGCCGTCTGGACAACCTTCGCAAGCACCGGATCGTTGGCGATCGCCGGATTGGCCGCAATCGTGGCACGGTCCAGTTCCTCGATCCACTCCGGGCTGGGATTGAGGGCGATGCGTGCTCCCTCGCGGATCAGCTCACGAATTCGCGGCGAAGGTTGTTGCCATGCCACGCGCCGATCTTAGGGCCAGCGGGTGCAATTTGCACACTATGTTGGCACTATTGTGCCGGATTCACACTGCACGGCCGGTGTGTGCGCGAAATCACGGTGTGGGTCTGCTGGATGAGTCGACCGTGTTGAACAACTTGCGACACACCGCAATTTGCGAAATCCGCCACCGACCGGGCATAGTAACCCAGCTAGTCGTCGTTGTCGCGTCGAACCACATGGTGAACTGTGCGGCGGGTGCATTTTGCACATCAAGTGGGCGCTGATTGGGAAGATTTACCCTTCGGCGGCGGCGGTAGGTGCAGATTGCACTTTGGCTCATGCTGATTGAAATTTTTTGACCTGTTGCGGTCCTTGCGGGCTCGCCATCATTGGCGGCAGTTCGTCACCGACGAATCGGGGCCAAGGACGTAGGCGACCAGTTCGCTTGACTGCTAACCGCTCCTGATCGTACCCGTGCGAGTGCTCGGGCCGTTTGAGGATGGAGTGCACGTGTCTTTCGTGATGGCATACCCAGAGATGTTGGCGGCGGCGGCTGACACCCTGCAGAGCATCGGTGCTACCACTGTGGCTAGCAATGCCGCTGCGGCGGCCCCGACGACTGGGGTGGTGCCCCCCGCTGCCGATGAGGTGTCGGCGCTGACTGCGGCGCACTTCGCCGCACATGCGGCGATGTATCAGTCCGTGAGCGCTCGGGCTGCTGCGATTCATGACCAGTTCGTGGCCACCCTTGCCAGCAGCGCCAGCTCGTATGCGGCCACTGAAGTCGCCAATGCGGCGGCGGCCAGCTAAGCCAGGAACAGTCGGCACGAGAAACCACGAGAAATAGGGACACGTAATGGTGGATTTCGGGGCGTTACCACCGGAGATCAACTCCGCGAGGATGTACGCCGGCCCGGGTTCGGCCTCGCTGGTGGCCGCGGCTCAGATGTGGGACAGCGTGGCGAGTGACCTGTTTTCGGCCGCGTCGGCGTTTCAGTCGGTGGTCTGGGGTCTGACGGTGGGGTCGTGGATAGGTTCGTCGGCGGGTCTGATGGTGGCGGCGGCCTCGCCGTATGTGGCGTGGATGAGCGTCACCGCGGGGCAGGCCGAGCTGACCGCCGCCCAGGTCCGGGTTGCTGCGGCGGCCTACGAGACGGCGTATGGGCTGACGGTGCCCCCGCCGGTGATCGCCGAGAACCGTGCTGAACTGATGATTCTGATAGCGACCAACCTCTTGGGGCAAAACACCCCGGCGATCGCGGTCAACGAGGCCGAATACGGCGAGATGTGGGCCCAAGACGCCGCCGCGATGTTTGGCTACGCCGCGGCGACGGCGACGGCGACGGCGACGTTGCTGCCGTTCGAGGAGGCGCCGGAGATGACCAGCGCGGGTGGGCTCCTCGAGCAGGCCGCCGCGGTCGAGGAGGCCTCCGACACCGCCGCGGCGAACCAGTTGATGAACAATGTGCCCCAGGCGCTGCAACAGCTGGCCCAGCCCACGCAGGGCACCACGCCTTCTTCCAAGCTGGGTGGCCTGTGGAAGACGGTCTCGCCGCATCGGTCGCCGATCAGCAACATGGTGTCGATGGCCAACAACCACATGTCGATGACCAACTCGGGTGTGTCGATGACCAACACCTTGAGCTCGATGTTGAAGGGCTTTGCTCCGGCGGCGGCCGCCCAGGCCGTGCAAACCGCGGCGCAAAACGGGGTCCGGGCGATGAGCTCGCTGGGCAGCTCGCTGGGTTCTTCGGGTCTGGGCGGTGGGGTGGCCGCCAACTTGGGTCGGGCGGCCTCGGTCGGTTCGTTGTCGGTGCCGCAGGCCTGGGCCGCGGCCAACCAGGCAGTCACCCCGGCGGCGCGGGCGCTGCCGCTGACCAGCCTGACCAGCGCCGCGGAAAGAGGGCCCGGGCAGATGCTGGGCGGGCTGCCGGTGGGGCAGATGGGCGCCAGGGCCGGTGGTGGGCTCAGTGGTGTGCTGCGTGTTCCGCCGCGACCCTATGTGATGCCGCATTCTCCGGCGGCCGGCTAGGAGAGGGGGCGCAGACTGTCGTTATTTGACCAGTGATCGGCGGTCTCGGTGTTTCCGCGGCCGGCTATGACAACAGTCAATGTGCATGACAAGTTACAGGTATTAGGTCCAGGTTCAACAAGGAGACAGGCAACATGGCCTCACGTTTTATGACGGATCCGCACGCGATGCGGGACATGGCGGGCCGTTTTGAGGTGCACGCCCAGACGGTGGAGGACGAGGCTCGCCGGATGTGGGCGTCCGCGCAAAACATTTCCGGTGCGGGCTGGAGTGGCATGGCCGAGGCGACCTCGCTAGACACCATGGCCCAGATGAATCAGGCGTTTCGCAACATCGTGAACATGCTGCACGGGGTGCGTGACGGGCTGGTTCGCGACGCCAACAACTACGAGCAGCAAGAGCAGGCCTCCCAGCAGATCCTCAGCAGCTAACGTCAGCCGCTGCAGCACAATACTTTTACAAGCGAAGGAGAACAGGTTCGATGACCATCAACTATCAATTCGGGGATGTCGACGCTCACGGCGCCATGATCCGCGCTCAGGCCGGGTTGCTGGAGGCCGAGCATCAGGCCATCATTCGTGATGTGTTGACCGCGAGTGACTTTTGGGGCGGCGCCGGTTCGGCGGCCTGCCAGGGGTTCATTACCCAGTTGGGCCGTAACTTCCAGGTGATCTACGAGCAGGCCAACGCCCACGGGCAGAAGGTGCAGGCTGCCGGCAACAACATGGCGCAAACCGACAGCGCCGTCGGCTCCAGCTGGGCCTGACACCAGGCCAAGGCCAGGGACGTGGTGTACGAGTGAAGGTTCCTCGCGTGATCCTTCGGGTGGCAGTCTAGGTGGTCAGTGCTGGGGTGTTGGTGGTTTGCTGCTTGGCGGGTTCTTCGGTGCTGGTCAGTGCTGCTCGGGCTCGGGTGAGGACCTCGAGGCCCAGGTAGCGCCGTCCTTCGATCCATTCGTCGTGTTGTTCGGCGAGGACGGCTCCGACGAGGCGGATGATCGAGGCGCGGTCGGGGAAGATGCCCACGACGTCGGTTCGGCGTCGTACCTCTCGGTTGAGGCGTTCCTGGGGGTTGTTGGACCAGATTTGGCGCCAGATCTGCTTGGGGAAGGCGGTGAACGCCAGCAGGTCGGTGCGGGCGGTGTCGAGGTGCTCGGCCACCGCGGGGAGTTTGTCGGTCAGAGCGTCGAGTACCCGATCATATTGGGCAACAACTGATTCGGCGTCGGGCTGGTCGTAGATGGAGTGCAGCAGGGTGCGCACCCACGGCCAGGAGGGCTTCGGGGTGGCTGCCATCAGATTGGCTGCGTAGTGGGTTCTGCAGCGCTGCCAGGCCGCTGCGGGCAGGGTGGCGCCGATCGCGGCCACCAGGCCGGCGTGGGCGTCGCTGGTGACCAGCGCGACCCCGGACAGGCCGCGGGCGACCAGGTCGCGGAAGAACGCCAGCCAGCCGGCCCCGTCCTCGGCGGAGGTGACCTGGATGCCCAGGATCTCTCGGTAGCCCTCGGCGTTGACGCCGGTGGCGATCAAGGTGTGCACTCCGACGACGCGGCCTGCCTCGCGCACCTTGAGCACCAGGGCGTCGGCGGCGAGGAAGGTATACGGGCCGGCATCGAGCGGGCGGGTCCGAAACGCCTCTACGGCTTCGTCGAGCTCTTTGGCCATGATCGACACTTGCGACTTGGAAAGCTTTGTCACACCAAGTGTTTCGACCAGGCGCTCCATCCGGCGAGTGGATACTCCCAGCAGGTAGCAGGTCGCCACCACGCTGGTCAGTGCGCGTTCAGCTCGCTTGCGGCGCTGCAGCAGCCAGTCCGGGAAATAGCTGCCCTGGCGCAGCTTGGGGATCGCGACGTCGATGGTTGCGGCACGGGTGTCGAAATCACGGTGGCGGTAGCCGTTGCGCTGATTGGACCGCTCATCGCTGCGTTCGCGGTAGCCCGCCCCGCACAGGGCGTCGGCTTCAGCCCCCATCAAGGCGGCGATGAACGTCGAGAGCAGCCCGCGCAGCAGATCCGGGCTCGCCTGTGCGAGTTGGTCAGCCAGAAGCTGCTCGGTGTCGATAAGATGAGAAGAGGTCATTGCGTCATTTCCTTCGATTGACTTTTGCTGGTCGTTTCGAAGGATCACGCGATGACCGCCCACTACTGGGCTACGACACGCCCACCGGCCTTACCTGCCCGTACACCACACCCCTGGACGTAACTTGACACCAATCCACAGCACCGAGCAGTGACAGAAGGTGCCCCAAGGTGTGGTGAAACTCGCTGGACGGTCCCCAGGATGTTGGCAGCACATTCACCGGACATGACCGGAGCAAGACCGGACATCCTCCCATACCGTCGTCGCCGTGTACATCCGTAGCCCGTCCTGGCAGGTGCTGGGTTGACCAAAATCAGCCCAACACCTGCCACGACGATGAAGCGGGTTGCGCTGGCATGTCTTGTCGGCTCGGCGATCGAATTCTACGACTTCCTTATCTACGGCACCGCTGCGGCGCTGGTGTTTCCCACCGTGTTCTTCCCACACCTGGATCCCACGGTGGCCGCCGTGGCCTCGATGGGGACATTTGCTGTGGCGTTCCTATCCCGGCCGTTCGGCGCGGCCGTCTTTGGATACTTTGGAGACCGCCTCGGCCGCAAGAAGACCCTGGTCGCCACACTGTTGATCATGGGCCTGGCAACCGTGACTGTCGGGCTGGTTCCAACGACAGTGGCCATCGGCGCCGCGGCCCCACTGATCCTGACGACCATGCGGCTGCTGCAAGGGTTCGCGGTCGGCGGCGAGTGGGCCGGTTCGGCGCTGCTGAGCGCCGAGTACGCGCCCGCCAGCAAACGTGGCTGGTACGGGATGTTCACCGTTGTGGGTGGCGGCATCGCGCTGGTACTGACCAGCCTGACCTTTCTGGGCGTGAACTACACCATTGGCGAAAGCAGCCCCACATTCATGCAGTGGGGGTGGCGCATACCGTTTCTGGTCAGTGCGGCGCTGATCGCCGTCGCCCTATACGTGCGGTTCAACATCGACGAGACCCCGGTGTTCGCCCGGGAAAGGGCAGACGAAAAAACCCGTTTGGGCCCAGCCGAAACGCCGATTGCCCAAGTACTGCGGCGGCAGCGGCGAGAGATAGTCTTGGCCGCCGGCAGCGCCGTTTGCTGCTTCGGCTTCGTCTACCTGGCCAGCACTTACTTGGCCAGCTACGCTCAAACCCGACTGGGGTATTCGCGCGGCAGCATCCTGTTCGACAGTGTGCTGGGTGGACTGCTGTGCATCGTGTTCACCGCGCTTTCTTCCGCTCTTTGCGACCAACTCGGGCGCCGCCGCGTCCTATTGGCCGGGTGGGCGGTGGCTCTACCCTGGTCGCTGTTGGTCATGCCGCTGATCGACTCCGGCAGCCCCAGTTTGTTCGCGGTGGCTGTCGTCGGCATGTATGCCATCGGCGGATTCGGTTTCGGACCCACGGCATCGTTCATCCCAGAACTGTTTGCTACTAGCTACCGATACACGGGCAGCGCGCTCGCGGCGAATCTCGCTGGGGTTGCCGGCGGCGCGCTACCGCCGGTGATTGCCGGCGCGCTGGTGGCAACCTATGGCAGCTGGGCGATCGGTGTCATGCTGGCCATCCTCGCGTTGATCAGCCTGGTATGCACCTATCGGTTGCCCGAAACCGCCGGATCGGCCCTCGTCAGCCGCTAGTTGGCGTGCAGGTCCTCGTTGAGGGCAATGCCCTGACCGTCGCGGGCCAGCACTTCGACCGCCCCGCTGACGGAATTGCGGCGAAACAGCAGGTTGCTGCTCCCGGAGAGCTCACGCGCCTTGACCGAATTGCTGTCGGGCATGGTGACCCTCGTGCCGGCGGTCACGTACAGCCCGGCCTCCACCACGCAGTCGTCGCCCAGTGAGATGCCCAGACCGGAGTTGGCGCCGAGCAGACAACGCTTGCCGATCGAAATGACGTGTGTTCCACCGCCAGACAGCGTGCCCATGATCGACGCTCCGCCGCCGACATCGGAGCCGTCGCCCACCACCACACCCGCCGAGATGCGGCCTTCCACCATCGAGGCGCCCAGGGTGCCGGCGTTGTAGTTGACGAAGCCCTCATGCATCACGGTGGTGCCCGGCGCCAGGTGAGCGCCCAACCGCACGCGGTCGGCATCGGCGATACGTACGCCGGTGGGCACGACGTAGTCGACCATCCGGGGAAACTTGTCGACGCCATACACAGTCACCGGTCCGCGGCGGCGCAGCCGCGCCCGCACCGCCTCGAAACCGTCTATGGCGCAGGGTCCGTGATTGGTCCACACCACATTGGTCAGCACCCCAAACAAGCCGCCGGCGTTCAACCCATGGGGCGCCACCAGGCGGTGCGACAAGAGGTGAAGCCGCAGGTAAGCATCGTATGGGTCAGCGGCGACATCGTCGAGCGAGCCGATGACCGTACGGACCGCGATGGTCTCGGTGCGGCGGTCGTCATCGCGGCCGATCAGCGCGGCCAGCTCGACAGGAACGTCGGACACCGCCAGTCGTGACGTCGCGCTGGTGCCCGATTCGGTCAGTTCCGGCGCGGGAAACCAGGTGTCGAGGACCGATCCGTCAGCGGCGAGGGTAGCCAGGCCGATGCCTGCTGCTCCAGTCACGGTCGACACGCTACTTGTGCCGCCGAACAGACACAAAACCACCCTATTTCGACCAGAATCGGGTGCTTTTGCGTCTGCTCGGCCAACTAAGCTAGCGCCGTGCTGGATTTGCGCGGGGACCCGATCGAATTGACCGCGGCGCTGATTGACATCCCCAGCGAGTCGAGGAAGGAGGCACGCATCGCCGACGAGGTGGAAGCGGCGTTGCGCGCTCAGGCATCGGGGTTCGAGATCATCCGCAACGGCAACGCGGTGCTGGCGCGTACAAAGCTGAACCGGTCCTCGCGGGTGCTGTTGGCCGGACACCTGGACACCGTGCCAGTGGCCGGCAACCTGCCTAGCCGCCGCGAGAACGACCAGCTGCACGGCTGCGGCGCAGCCGACATGAAATCCGGCGACGCGGTCTTCCTTCATCTGGCCGCTACACTGGCCGAACCGACGCACGATCTAACACTGGTGTTCTACGACTGCGAGGAAATCGATTCGGCGGCAAACGGTTTAGGCCGCATCCAGCGCGAGCTGCCGGACTGGCTATCCGCGGATGTAGCCATCTTGGGTGAGCCCACCGCCGGCTGCATCGAGGCTGGTTGCCAGGGCACGTTGCGTGTCGTCCTCAGCGTGACCGGAACTCGCGCGCATTCAGCGCGTTCGTGGTTGGGTGACAACGCAATCCACAAGTTGGGTGCTGTGCTGGACCGGTTGGCCGTCTACCGGGCACGCAGCGTCGACATCGACGGTTGCACCTATCGGGAGGGCCTCTCGGCGGTGCGCGTAGCAGGCGGCGTCGCCGGCAACGTGATCCCTGACGCGGCCTCGGTCACGATCAACTACCGCTTTGCCCCCGACCGGTCGGTGGCCGCGGCATTGCAACATGTCCATGACGTGTTCGACGGGCTCGACGTGCAGATCGAGCAGACGGACGCCGCGGCCGGTGCGCTGCCTGGCCTGTCCGAGCCCGCGGCCAAGGCGCTGGTCGAGGCCGCCGGCGGGCAGGTCCGGGCCAAGTATGGCTGGACTGATGTGTCGCGCTTTGCCGCTTTGGGCATACCGGCGGTCAATTACGGCCCGGGTGATCCCAACCTGGCGCACTGCCGCGACGAACGGGTGCCCGTCGGCAACATCACCGCGGCCGTGGACTTGCTGCGCCGATACCTGGGTGGCTAGCGCTGCTGTGGCCCCAAGCGTGCTGCCGCCTTGGTCGCGTCGGCTGCCGCGGCTGCCATCCCGATCCCGGCCAGCTCCTCAGCCACCGCGGTCAGCTCGGCAGCATCTCCGTCGGCCAGGCCACGGGCGTGCTTGACGAGGATATTTCCTACGGTGCAGTCGATTTCGGCGGCGAGGCGAGTCACCGGGTCCACCGCACGGATGTCGCCCAACCGAACCGCGTTATGCCAGGCGCATAGGGCCACCGCCGCCTGCCCGGCCCGCTCAGCCGTCCGGGCGGCCTCCCGGGCCGCCGCGATGGCCCCTGTCATGTCCTGGGCCGCCGCCCTGGTCCAGGCCCTGGCCAGCCCGAGCTCGGGTGCGAACAACGCGGACTTCGTTCCGTGCCGAGCTTCAGCGCGCTGCAGTGTTTTTGCAGACTCGGCGATATGGCCTTGCTGCGCGATGGCCGTTGCCAACAACATCAGCGACAGCGGACCCCACGAGTAGCCGGTTCGTTCCAGTGTGGCGGCGGCCGGCTCCAGCATCGATGCCGCGGCGCCGAATTCGCCTTTGGTGATCAGTACGTACGCCAACAACACTTCACCGATGGACCGGCCAGGTTGCTGCAGCTAGGCGAAGTCGGTGAACCGCTTGGCCAGCTCCTGAGCCGGCGCGACGTCGCCTGCCAGCAGCAGCGACGTGATCTGAGCCAGGCCCACGGTGAACCGCAGCAGCCCCGGATGTTCGGCGGCCGACGCCCGTTCGGCCAGCCGGTCAACGTCGCCGAACCGGCCCATTCGTGCCGATGATAACGCGGCAGCGCTGGCGGCCCAGGCCACGGCCATGTCGTCGGCAGCCGGTCCGGACAGCACCTCGGTGGCCAGCGTGATGGCCCGCGGCAAGTTTCCGGAGTTCATCGCAAACGTGGCCGCCAGCGCATCCAGGGTGCTGCGGGCCGTGGGCTCGGTCACTCGGCTGCGGGTCGTCTGCAGAAACGCCGTGGCGCGCTCGGGCTCGTTGAGCATCCAGAACCGATTCGCCGCCCGGGGTATCGCCCAGGCCATCAGCTCGGTCTCGGTCAATTCGGCGGGATTCACCGCCGCCAGCACCGCGTCAGCTTCGCGACCGCGACCCTGCCAACCGAGTGCGTAAGCCAAGGGCAGGCGTGCCGCCAGGGCGTCCGACCTATCCAGCGCTGCCCGCGCCAACCGTTCGGCAAGCCGGACGTCGCCGAGCCGCAGGGCCTGCCCGGCTGCGGTCGCCGCATCCGTGACCGCGGCCGGGGTAGCACTGGCGGGGACGTCGATGGCCAGTGAGGACAGCCGTAACTGATCGCTGACATGGTCGGATGGGTGCTTGGCCAGCTGCGCGACCAGCGACACGCGCAATGCATGCGCGTGCTCGGCCGTCAATACGGCGCGTGCGCGGTCGGCGTACAGCGGATGGCCGACAAAAATCTCGCTGGTATCGCTGTCGGGACCCACCCGCACCGCGCCGGCGGCTTCGGCTTGGCCGAGCGTGTCCAACTGCTCGCCACCGACCAGGGCCACCAGGTCGGTGCGCGCCAACGGTTCGGCGATGGCGAGGTAGTCGACAACGGCGCGGGCCGGTTCCGGCAGGGCGCACAGGTACTCGTCGATCACGCCGGACAGCGGCCGACGATCCTCGTCTCGACAGCGCCACCGGCCGTCCACGTGTTCGAGACCACCGCCGTCGATGAGGTGGCGCAGATACAACGGGTTGCCAAGGCTGCGCCGAAAGAGCTCGTCGGCGTCGGCGACGTCCAGTGTCGCGTCCAGCGCCGACTCCACGAACGCCGCGGTTTGGGCCCTGTCGAGCGGCTCGATGGCGACCCGGGTGAGCAGGTCATCGGACCAGAGCGCAGCTATAGCGTCCGGTGGCTCGGCCTCCGAGGCGACGGTGACCACCAGCCGCGCCGCCCCGGCCCGCGCCAGCTGGTACACCAAGGTGGCCGACAGCGGATCCAGGTTGTGCGCGTCGTCGACCACCAGCAGCAGATCGCCAGCATCACCGGTCAGGGAACTACGCGCCGCCCGCAGCAGCGCCGCGGGCCGCCCAATGTCGGCTCCGGAGGCGGGCAGGCTGATCAAATGGCGGAAAGCGCCGAACGGGATGGCCCGCCCTGGAGCGGTTCCCACCACCCAGCGAGCCCGGCCGCTCCTGCCGTCCTCGGACATGACCTGCTCGGCAGCCAGTTGCGCCAGCAGCGTCTTGCCGACGCCGTGTGGCCCGACCAGCACCACCCCGCACCGATCCGGACTGTCGACGGCCGCCTCCACGTGTTTCCAGACGCGCATCGCCGGATTTTATGGCGGTTGCGCCCAACGACATTCGAGCGGGGGATAGGCCAAAAATGTACGCGGTTCACATCGGTGGTCTACGTTCTGGTGTATGTCGGCGAAAATCGACATTACCGGTGATTGGACTGTGGCCGTGTATTGCGCGGCCTCGCCAACGCACGCGGAGTTGCTAGAGCTGGCCGCCGAAGTCGGCGCGGCAATCGCCGGACGTGGCTGGACGCTGGTGTGGGGAGGTGGCCATGTTTCGGCGATGGGGGCTGTCGCCTCGGCGGCGCGAGCCTGCGGCGGCTGGACCGTCGGCGTGATTCCCAAGATGCTGGTGTACCGCGAACTGGCTGATCACGACGCCGACGAGCTAATCGTCACCGACACCATGTGGGAGCGCAAGCAGATTATGGAAGATCGCTCAGATGCGTTCATCGTGTTGCCGGGCGGTGTCGGCACCCTAGACGAGCTGTTTGACGCATGGACCGACGGGTATCTCGGTACCCATGACAAACCCATTGTGATGGTAGATCCCTGGGGGCATTTCGATGGACTGCGGGCATGGCTGAACGGATTGCTCGACACCGGTTACGTCTCACCCACGGCGATGGAACGGCTGGTGGTAGTCGATAACGTCAAGGACGCTCTGCGGGCCTGCGCACCTTCCTGAGGTTGGTCGACAACCAATTCGACATTTCGCAAACGAATCGAGGGCTTACGTGTCCGATTACTACGGCGGCGCACACACAACGGTCAGGCTGATCGACCTGGCAACTCGGATGCCGCGAGTGTTGGCGGACACGCCGGTGATTGTGCGTGGGGCAATGACCGGGCTGCTGGCCCGGCCGAATTCCAAGGCGTCGATCGGCACGGTGTTCCAGGACCGGGCCGCTCGCTACGGTGACCGAGTCTTCCTGAAATTCGGCGATCAGCAGCTGACCTACCGCGACGCTAACGCCACCGCCAACCGGTACGCCGCGGTGTTGGCCGCCCGCGGCGTCGGCCCCGGCGACGTCGTTGGCATCATGTTGCGTAACTCACCCAGCACAGTCTTGGCGATGCTGGCCACGGTCAAGTGCGGCGCTATCGCCGGCATGCTCAACTACCACCAGCGCGGCGAGGTGTTGGCGCACAGCCTGGGTCTGCTGGACGCGAAGGTACTGATCGCAGAGTCCGACTTGGTCAGCGCCGTCGCCGAATGCGGCGCCTCGCGCGGCCGGGTAGCGGGCGACGTGCTGACCGTCGAGGACGTGGAGCGATTCGCCACAACGGCGCCCGCCACCAACCCGGCGTCGGCGTCGGCGGTGCAAGCCAAAGACACCGCGTTCTACATCTTCACCTCGGGCACCACCGGATTTCCCAAGGCCAGTGTCATGACGCATCATCGGTGGCTGCGGGCGCTGGCCGTCTTCGGAGGGATGGGGCTGCGGCTGAAGGGTTCCGACACGCTCTACAGCTGCCTGCCGCTGTACCACAACAACGCGTTAACGGTCGCGGTGTCGTCGGTGATCAATTCTGGGGCGACCCTGGCGCTGGGTAAGTCGTTTTCGGCGTCGCGGTTCTGGGATGAGGTGATTGCCAACCGGGCGACGGCGTTCGTCTACATCGGCGAAATCTGCCGTTATCTGCTCAACCAGCCGGCCAAGCCGACCGACCGTGCCCACCAGGTGCGGGTGATCTGCGGTAACGGGCTGCGGCCGGAGATCTGGGATGAGTTCACCACCCGCTTCGGGGTCGCGCGGGTGTGCGAGTTCTACGCCGCCAGCGAAGGCAACTCGGCCTTTATCAACATCTTCAACGTGCCCAGGACCGCCGGGGTATCGCCGATGCCGCTTGCCTTTGTGGAATACGACCTGGACACCGGCGATCCGCTGCGGGATGCGAGCGGGCGAGTGCGTCGGGTACCCGACGGTGAACCCGGCCTGTTGCTTAGCCGGGTCAACCGGCTGCAGCCGTTCGACGGCTACACCGACCCGGTTGCCAGCGAAAAGAAGTTGGTGCGCAACGCTTTTCGAGATGGCGACTGTTGGTTCAACACCGGTGACGTGATGAGCCCGCAGGGCATGGGCCATGCCGCCTTCGTCGATCGGCTGGGCGACACCTTCCGCTGGAAGGGCGAGAATGTCGCCACCACTCAGGTCGAAGCGGCACTGGCCTCCGACCAGACCGTCGAGGAGTGCACGGTCTACGGCGTCCAGATTCCGCGCACCGGCGGGCGCGCCGGAATGGCCGCGATCACACTGCGCGCTGGCGCCGAATTCGACGGCCAGGCGCTGGCCCGAACGGTTTACGGTCACTTGCCCGGCTATGCACTTCCGCTCTTTGTTCGGGTAGTGGGGTCGCTGGCGCACACCACGACGTTCAAGAGTCGCAAGGTGGAGTTGCGCAACCAGGCCTATGGCGCCGACATCGAGGATCCGCTGTACGTACTGGCCGGCCCGGACGAAGGATATGTGCCGTACTACGCCGAATACCCTGAGGAGGTTTCGCTCGGAAGGCGACCGCAGGGCTAGCGGATTCCGGGCGCAGTCTCGATACCCGCACTGGACGCTCGACGGTAACCAGGCACTATGGATGCGTGCGTTCAACACCGCCGGCCTCAGCCGGTCGTTCAACACCGCCGGCGTTAGCCGGCCATTCAACACCGCCGGCGTTAGCCGGCCATTCAACGCTGTGCGGCCGTCCAGTCGCAGGTGATCGTGCGCTGATCATGGCGATCGTCAACCGCACCCCGGATTCGTTTTACGACAAGGGTGCGACTTTCAGCGACGCGGCTGCCAGAGACGCGGTCCACCGGGCCGTCGCCGACGGTGCCGACGTCATCGACGTCGGCGGTGTCAAAGCCGGCCCGGGTGAACGCGTCGACGTCGACACCGAGATCACGCGGCTGGTGCCGTTCATCGAATGGCTCCGCGGTGCTTACCCGGACCAGCTGATCAGTGTCGACACCTGGCGCGCGCAGGTGGCGAAGGCGGCCTGCGCGGCGGGGGCGGACCTGATCAACGACACCTGGGGTGGCGTCGACCCGGCCATGCCCGAGGTGGCCGCCGAGTTCGGCGCGGGCCTGGTGTGTGCGCACACCGGCGGCGCGCTGCCACGCACGCGACCCTTCCGGGTGAGCTACGGTACGACTACCCGCGGTGTGGTGGATGCTGTGATTAGCCAGGTCACAGCCGCCGCCGAGCGGGCCGTCGCGGCCGGGGTGGCCCGCGAGAAGGTGTTGATCGACCCGGCACACGACTTCGGCAAGAACACCTTCCATGGGCTGCTGCTATTGCGACACGTGGCCGATCTTGTTATGACCGGGTGGCCCGTGCTGATGGCTTTGAGCAACAAGGACGTTGTCGGGGAGACTCTGGGCGTGGATTTGACCGAACGGCTTGAGGGAACGCTGGCAGCCACCGCGTTGGCTGCGGCCGCCGGGGCGCGCATGTTTCGGGTGCATGAGGTCGCCGCCACCCGGCGGGTGCTGGAAATGGTGGCATCGATTCAGGGGGTCCGGCCGCCGACGCGCACGGTGAGAGGACTCGCATGACAGCATCGGAGCTGGTCGCCGGCGATCTCGCCGGTGGCAGGGCCCCTGGCGCGCTGCCCTTGGACACTACTTGGCACCGTCCCGGCTGGACGATCGGGGAGTTGGAAGCGGCAAAGGCCGGACGGACGATTTCGGTGGTGCTGCCGGCCCTCAACGAGGAAGCGACCATCGAATCGGTGATCGACAGCATCTCTCCGCTGGTCGATGGCCTGGTCGATGAATTGATCGTGCTGGACTCCGGTTCCACCGACGACACCGAGATCCGGGCCATCGCCTCCGGCGCCCGGGTTGTCAGCCGTGAACAGGCGTTGCCCGAGGTGCCGGTACGGCCCGGCAAAGGTGAGGCATTGTGGCGTTCACTGGCGGCCACCAGCGGCGACATCGTGGTGTTCATCGACTCAGACCTGATCAACCCGCACCCCTTGTTTGTGCCATGGCTGGTCGGTCCGCTGCTCACCGGCGAAGGCATTCAGCTGGTCAAGAGCTTTTACCGACGGCCGCTGCAGGTCAGCGACGTGACGAGTGGGGTGTGCGCCACCGGCGGCGGGAGGGTCACCGAGCTGGTGGCGCGGCCACTGTTAGCCGCGCTGCGGCCCGAGCTGGGTTGTGTACTGCAGCCGCTGAGCGGTGAGTATGCGGCCAGCCGGGAGCTGCTGACATCGCTGCCATTTGCCCCCGGCTACGGCGTGGAGATCGGCCTCTTGATAGACACGTTCGACCGGTTGGGCCTGGACGCAATCGCCCAGGTCAACTTGGGCGTTCGGGCGCACCGTAACCGGCCCCTAGACGAGCTCGGCGCGATGAGCCGCCAGGTCATCGCGACCCTGCTGTCGCGCTGTGGAATTCCCGATTCCGGTGTCGGGCTGACCCAGTTCTTGCCCGGCGGCCCGGACGATAGTGACTACACGCGGCACACCTGGCCGGTATCACTAGTCGACCGGCCGCCGATGAAGGTGATGCGGCCGCGCTGACCGACACCGCGTCGGCGCCTTAGGGCAAGATCGATGACGTGGCGTTGGTGTTGGTGTACCTGGTGGTGCTGGTCCTGGTGGCGATCGTGCTGTTCGCTGCGGCGAGCTTGCTATTCGGCCGTGGCGAGCAGTTGCCGCCCCTGCCGCGGGCGACGACGGCGACGACGCTGCCGGCGTTCGGGGTCACCCGCGCCGACGTCGACGCGGTCAAGTTCACGCAGGTGCTGCGCGGGTACAAGACCAGCGAGGTGGACTGGGTGCTGGAACGGCTCGGCCGTGAGCTCGAGGCGCTACGCTCTCAGCTCGGGGCGATCCACGCCTCGTCGGAAGACGCCGAGGCCGAGTCTGACGCGTCAAACCCTTCGCGCGGCGAGACCGTCGTGCACTACCGTTCTGACCCCGCGTGAGCGGCGACGGGCTGGTTCGCTGCCCCTGGGCGGAGGTTCGTCCAGGGCCCGATGCCCAGCTGTACCGCGACTATCACGACAACGAATGGGGGCGTCCGCTGTACGGCCGGGTGGCTTTGTTCGAGCGAATGAGCCTGGAGGCCTTCCAGAGTGGCCTGTCATGGTTGATAATCCTGCGCAAGCGGGAGAATTTCCGGCGCGCATTCTCTGGGTTCGACATCGACAAGATCGCTCGCTACACCGATACCGATGTGCGACGGCTACTCGCCGATGACGGAATCGTGCGCAACCGCGCCAAGATTGAGGCGACGATCGCCAACGCGCGCGCAGCTGCCGATCTGGGGTCGTCCGAAGACCTATCCGAGCTGCTGTGGTCGTTCGCGCCACCGCCTCGGCCCCGGCCCGTCGACGGTTCCGAAATTCCCTCGGTCAGCACGGAATCGAAGGCTATGTCGCGTGAGTTGAAGCGGCGCGGGTTCCGTTTCGTCGGGCCCACCACCGCCTATGCGTTGATGCAGGCGACCGGGATGGTCGACGACCATATCCAAGCATGCTGGGTGCCCACTGAGCGACCTTTTGACCAGCCGGGCTGCCCGATGGCGGCCCGGTGAAGTCATTGCGCCGGGGCTTGTGCACCTGATGAACCCGAATAGGGAACAATAGGGGGGTGATTTGGCAGTTCAATGTCGGGTATGGCTGGAAATCCAATGGCGGGGCATGCTCGGCGCCGACCAGGCTCGCGCAGGCGGGCCAGCCCGAATCTGGAGGGAGCACTCAATGGCGGCGATGAAGCCCCGGACCGGCGACGGTCCTTTGGAAGCAACTAAGGAGGGGCGCGGCATTGTGATGCGAGTACCACTTGAGGGTGGCGGTCGCCTGGTCGTCGAGCTGACACCCGACGAAGCCGCCGCACTGGGTGACGAACTCAAAGGCGTTACTAGCTAAGACCAGCCCAACGGCGAATGGTCGGCGTTACGCGCACACCTTCCGGTAGATGTCCAGTGTCTGCTCGGCGATGTATGCCCAGGAGAACTCTTGGATACAGCGCTGGCGTCCGGCATGCCCGTAGCGCTCCGCCGTTGCCGGGTCGGCGACCAAGGCATTGACCGCCTCAGCCAATCTGGCCTGGTAACCGGTCGCGTCGTCGGCGTCGTAATGCACCAGTGAGCCGGTGATCCCGTCGGCGACCACCTCGGGGATCCCGCCGACGTCGGAGGCCACCACGGCGGTTGCGCACGCCATCGCTTCCAGGTTTACGATACCCAGCGGCTCGTACACCGACGGGCACACGAAAACTGTTGCTGCCGAAAGTATTTCTCGTAGTTGTCCGATGGTAAGCCGGTCTTGGATCCAAAACACGCCAGTGCGATTGCGGGCCAGTTCGGCCACCGCGACGCGCACTTCGTCGGCTACTTCCGGCGTGTCCGCAGCACCCGCGCAGAGCACTAGCTGTACGTCCGATCTGAATCGGTGCGCGGCTGTTACCAGGTGGACGACTCCCTTTTGCCGGGTGATTCGCCCGACGAACACCGCCATGGGCCGGTTCGGATCGACCCCGAGCTCGGCCAGCACCGACCCGGTACGCGCGGGCCCGGCCGGATACCACGTCTCGGTGTCGATCCCGTTCCGGATGACGTGCACCAGGTTCGGATCCAGGCTGGGATAGACCCGCAACATGTCGTTGCGCATTGCAGAACTGACCGCAATGACCGCGTTGGCGGCCAGCACCGCGGTCTGCTCGACCCATGTCGATACCTGGTAGCCGCCGCCGAGTTGCTCCTTCTTCCATGGCCGCAACGGTTCGAGCGAATGTGCGGTCAAAACATGCGGGATGTCGTAGAGTATCGCGGCCAGATGCCCCGCCAGAGCGGTGTACCAGGTGTGTGAATGCACGACGGTGGCCGCGCTGGCGGCATTGGCCATCACCAGGTCCGCGGACAAGGTGGACAGCGCCGCGTTGGCGCTGCCTAGCCTCGGGTCGGGCCGATAGGCAAATGCGCCCGGGCGGGGTGCGCCCATGCAGTGCACGTCGACCGCGCACAGCCGGCGTAGGTAGGCAACCAGTTCGGTGACATGTACCCCGGCTCCACCGTAAACCTCCGGTGGGTATTCCCGAGTCAACATCGCCACCCGCATACCCCGCACCGTAGTGCGGTGACGGGGCGGCCCGCGTGGCGGGCCGAGGAGGAGGCGGAGGCGGCACAGCACCCGTCGAACGGGGCCAAACACCTTGACGGACAGCCCGTCAGAGCAGTAGCCAGGGGCGGATTCCCCTTGGCAGTGGTTTGCGGGGGCCGATAGGTTTGAGCCATGAGAGAAGTGCCGCACGTGCTGGGCATAGTCTTAGCCGGCGGTGAGGGCAAGCGGCTTTATCCGCTGACCGCGGACCGGGCCAAGCCCGCGGTTCCTTTCGGCGGCGCCTATCGATTGATCGATTTCGTACTCTCAAACCTCGTCAACGCCCGGTATCTGAGGATCTGTGTTCTCACCCAATACAAGTCGCATTCACTGGACCGCCATATCTCGCAGAACTGGCGGTTGTCTGGTCTGGCGGGTGAGTACATCACCCCGGTGCCGGCACAGCAGCGCCTCGGCCCGCGCTGGTATACCGGCTCCGCCGATGCGATCTATCAATCGCTGAACTTGATCTACGACGAAGATCCAGACTACATAGTGGTTTTCGGCGCCGACCACGTCTACCGTATGGATCCCGAACAGATGGTCCGGTTCCACATCGACAGCGGTGCCGGCGCGACGGTGGCCGGCATACGGGTTCCACGTGAAAATGCGACCGCGTTCGGTTGTATCGACGCCGATGACTCCGGCCGTATTCGCAGCTTCGTTGAGAAGCCGCTGGAGCCGCCCGGAACCCCCGACGACCCCGACACCACGTTCGTCTCAATGGGCAACTACATTTTCACGACCAAGGTGCTTATCGACGCGATTCGCGCCGACGCCGACGACGACCACTCGGACCACGACATGGGTGGTGACATCGTTCCGCGGTTGGTGGCCGACGGTATGGCGGCGGTCTATGACTTCTCCGATAACGAAGTGCCTGGTGCCACCGATCGCGACCGAGCATATTGGCGCGACGTCGGGACGCTTGACGCGTTTTACGACGCACATATGGACCTGGTGTCGGTGCACCCGGTGTTCAACCTGTACAACAAGCGGTGGCCGATCCGCGGGGAGTCGGAGAACCTGGCGCCGGCGAAGTTCGTCAATGGCGGCTCCGCACAGGAGTCGGTGGTTGGTGCCGGCAGCATCATCTCGGCGGCCTCGGTGCGTAATTCGGTGCTGTCGTCGAACGTCGTGGTCGACGACGGCGCGATCGTTGAGGGCAGTGTGATCATGCCCGGCACCCGCGTTGGGCGCGGGGCGGTGGTGCGCCACGCGATCCTGGACAAGAACGTCGTCGTCGGGCCCGGTGAGATGGTCGGCGTGGATCTGGAGAAGGACCGGGAACGCTTCGCGATCAGCGCCGGCGGCGTGGTCGCCGTGGGCAAGGGTGTTTGGATCTAGGTCCGGTTAGCGGCGCGAGCAGACACAGAATCGCCCATTTCGGCACGAAATTGGGCGATTCTGCGTCTGCTCGGCGCGGTGGGGCGCGCCGGCTAGGGCCCTGGCGGCCCGGGTTGGCCGAACAGCTGCCCGCCAGCGCCGCCGCGAGCGCCGGCCGCGGCGGCCCCGCGCCACCTCCCACGCCGCCGTTGCCGATCAACCCCCCGGGCCCGCCGTCTTGGCCCGGTCCGCCATTGGCGCCGTCACCGATCGAACAGTGCCTGGGTGGGAGCGTTGATCACATTCAGCACGTCTTGCTGCACGCTCTGCGCCACAGCAGCGTTGACGGCTTCGGCAGCCGCATAGGCCCCGCCAGCGCCGGTCAGGGCTTGTACGAACTGCTGATGAAACGCCGTCGCCTGCAAGCTAAGCGCCTGATAGGCCTGAGCGTGTCTGGCGAACAGTGACGCCACGACCGCCGATACTTCATCGGCACAGGCGGCCAGCATCGCGGTGGTTGGGGCTGCCGCGGCGGCATTGGCCGCGCTCAATGCCGAGCCGATGCCCGCCAAATCCGTTGCCGCCGATGCCAGCACGTCCGGGGCGCCACCAGATACGACATGGCCACACCTTATCGTGGGCTCGTTACGGCATGCGGTGTTTTCGACGGACTCGTCACCGACGCCGCGCGTGTGACGCGCGCCGTCAGCCAGCGCTCGGCAACCCGGGCTACCCAGGGACCTCCGGTATCAGCAGGTGCGCGTCGTAGCGTGGGCCCCAGTGCAGCGTGACACGACCACGCGGCGGGCGTGGGTAGGCGGCCGGGAATTGGCCGGTGAGCGGGTTGCGGGGGGACAACCAGCGTCCGCCAACCACCAGTCGTAACTGTTCGCCGGCGCGGAACAATGTCGCCGACGGGCCAAGCGCGACATCGACGGCGACGACCTCGCCGGCGGTGACCGGCCGGGGCCGAGCACACGCCGGGACCGGCTCCCATGGCTGCGAGAGCTCGGGGTCGAGCTCGCGCAGCGAGACCCGCTGCCAGCCGGTGGTCACCCGGTCACGGCCCCAGCCGTAGGACCCCTCAAACGCAACGAACTGGCCATCGCGCCACTTCTCCACTCCGACGAACAGGTTCGCGTCGTCGCAGCCATCCAATTGAACCCACAGGCGGGCGGCCATCGGGCCGGTCAACTCGATGTCTTCGGGGATCGTCCAATTGAATGCTGCTGCCCGAGAGCGAGTTTGGAACCTGATGCTGCCCGCCGTCGGCGGCGGCTCGGTTGCCAGCAGCCCCGGCCCGGCGAGATACATTGGCCGCCAACGCGTGCCGGCAAGCGGCCACTGGGTCTCTTCACGCACCGCGGTGATGGTGTCGCGATCCTCACGCACCTCGAGGCGAACGCTGCGCGAACCGGAGGAGCCGGCCAGCGCGTCTCGCAAGAACTTCAGCTGCTCGGACAGCGCGGTCGCTGAGTAGAAGGTCTCCCATTTGCCCCCGCGATGGGTATACAGCCGGGCGTGACCGCAGCCGCTGCGGGTAAAAGCGCGGATCGACCCGCGGCTGTGCAAGTTGTTGTCCGAGAAGCTACCGCAGACCAGCATCGGAACCTTGATCGCCGACAGGTCGGGTACTCGCGAGCGCCAGAAATCGTCGCGCAGCGGGTGAGCCTCTTGCATCTGCTCCATGTCGTAGGTCTGACGTGTGCGACGTCGCACCCCGCGCGACCACAGCCGGGTGAACCCTGACTCCCGGATGCCGCCGGGAAAGGCCAAGTCGCGGTAGGCGTCGGTGAAACCCTCCCACGGGCAGATCGCCCGCAGCGCCGGCGGTTGCAGCGCGGCCACGGCGTACTGGCTAATGGCCAGATAAGACACCCCCAGCATGACGACGCGCCCATCACTCCATGCCTGGTCGGCGAGCCATCCCACCAGGTCGTAGGTGTCCTCGGCTTCCTGGTGTGACAGCAGGTCTCCGGTACCGTCGGAGCGGCCGCAGCCGCGCGAATCCGCATTGACCACGACGAAGCCCTGCGCGGTCCACCACGCCGGGTCCGGCGCCTCCCAGCCGGTCAGCGCCGAGAAGGTCAGCGGCTTCGGCTGGCGCAGCATCCGGTATTGTGGTGAGAACGTCCACCGGTTGCCCCGCCGCCGCGGCAGGGCGTCCTTGCCGTAGGGATGGATGCTCGCGATCACCGGCCTAGCCCCACCTTCGGCGCTACGAAAGACGTTGATCCGCAGCAGCGTTCCGTCGCGGGTAGGCACCTCGACGTCGCGTTCTATGACGACGTCGGCCGGCGGATCGGTGACGGTGATCGGCGGCTTGGCGACGCCGCGAACCCGCTCCAGCGCATACCGGAGAGCACCGGGACGTCGCCACGGCCGGTCCAAGGCAGGTGACGGGTTTCTGGCCACGCCCGTTACCCTAAAGCTATTCGACCGCTACCACACGTAGGGCACCAACCGGTAGCGCACCAGTTGCCGGTATTCGCGGTACCCGCTGAGTTCTTGCGTCAGTAGTTTTTCCTCGTCGAGGATGCGGAACACCAACACCAGTGTGCCGGGGACGAGGATGAACATCGCCCAGTAAGAGCCCAGTGCCAGCGGTATGCCTGTCATCATGACCACGTTCCCGGCGTACATCGGGTGTCGGACAATTTTGTAGAGACCGTCGGAGGCCAATATCTGGCCCGCCTCCACCCTGACCGTCGAGGCGGCATACCTGTTCTGGATGACCACCAGCATGGCGATGCCAAGGCCCGTCATCACTAGGACGTCGCCGATCACGCACACCGCGGCTGGCACTGACGACCAACCATAACGATGGTCGCACGCGCTCAGCACCATCATCGCGAAGAACCCCAGAAAAGCGCCGATGACGATGAACTTCTGAATCGTTCGGCCCTCCGCGAGCGGACCGCTGCGCATGCGACGTTGAAGGGCCGCGGGATCGTTGCGAGCCAGATAGATTGTGGGGCCAATCGTGGTGCTCACAAATGCGGCGAGGAACACCCACGCCTGCCAATAGTCGAACGTGCCGGCTGGCCCGAATAGGAGCGCGCCGAAAACGACGAGTCCTAACACGCCCCATATGAATATCTTCAGCCCAATGTGCATGGCTCCTCCTAGCAGCGAACGTCACGCCGTCGGAAGGCCATGGCGCCCAGGGTGATCAGGGCTGCATCTATGGCCAGCAGCCACAGCAACGGCACCGCGGTGAAATCGCCGCCGCCGACCCGCGGGATGTGGGCGAACGGCTCCAGGTTGAGCAGCATCTGCGGGAACCCCGCCAACGAGCCGAGCAGGTACAGCGCGATGAACCCGACCAGCACGCCCCACGCCACCGGCGTGAACCGCGGCGCCAACCCGAACAATCCCACGGTCACCGCCGATAACAACCACACGGCCGGCAGTTGCACGGCCGCGGTGCCGACCACGGTGGGCAGCTTGCCGCCGACGTCACCGACGGTCATGCCGTAGGCGAGTCCGGCCGCCACGCCGGAGATCAGGGTCGCCACCGCCGATCCGGCCAGCGCCATCGCCAGATGGCTTGCCAGCCAATGGGTCCGGGAAACCGCCCCGGCGAGCAGGGTCTCGGCCCGCAGCCCGGTTTCCTCTTGGTGCAGTCGTAGGGTCAGCGAGACGGCGAATGCGGCGGCGACCATGCCGATCATGGTGAAGGCCAGCGCAAGGAAGGCCTGTTCCAGTGCGCCGGTGCCGCCCATCCGGGTGACGATGTCACGCACCGCGGTGTTATCGCCCAGCTGATCCCCGATGCCGTGCACCACACTGCCCATCACCAGCCCGTACAGGCACAGGCCGACGGTCCACAACAGCAGGGAGCCGCGATTGAGCCGCCATGCCAGCCCGAAGGGCTCGCTCAGCATGGGCCCGGCGGTGCCGGCGCCGGGGCGTTCGGCGATCAGTCCGGCACCGACATCACGGCCGGCGCGTAATCGATAGGCCAGCACGGTAAGCACGGCCGCGGTCGCCAGCGACAGCAGCAGCACCCACCAACGCTCTCCCGCGTAGGGTCTGACCTGCAGCGACCACCCCAGCGGCGAGCACCAGGACAGCGTGCCCGAGCCGGCATCACCGATGGCACGCAGCGCGAACGCGGTGCCCAGGACGGCGAACGCGACCGCGCGGGTGAATCGGGCGCTCGGCGACAGCTGCGCGGCCACCGCGGCCACCGCCGTGAAGACCATCCCGGAGGCCGCCAGCGCCACGCCAAACGCTACCGACCCGGCCGGAGCCACATCGGTGGCAAGCAGACCCAATGCACCGATCGCGCCGGTCGCGATCGACGCACCGAACGACAGCAGCAGCGCGCCGGTGAGGTTGGCGTAGCGCCCGACCACGGTCGAATCGATCAATTCGGCACGGCCGCTTTCCTCGTCCGCGCGGGTGTGCCGAATCACCGTGAGGATGACCGCCACCGCGATGAGGGTGTGAAACATCCCGGCTTTCCAGATTCCGACCGCACCCAGGCTGTCGTTGTAGACCGGCCCGTAGAGCGCGCGCTGTGCCGGGCTGGCCATAATGGCGGCCGCCGCGGCGGCGCGGGCGGACCGGTCGGGGTAAACCGTTTCGACGCTGGCGATGTACACGGTGGCCAGCGGCACCGACAGCAGCAGCACCCACAGCGGCAACGACACCCGGTCGCGGCGCAGGTACAGGCGCAGCAACCCCAGTGTGCCGGTGAAGCCCGAACCGCGGTGTGGTGCACGGTGTCCTGCGGGTCTCGCGCGATCGATGACCGTACTGCTCACGGCGTTGCCACCTGTTGCTCGGCTGCGACCTCGGGGCCCAGGCTGTAGTGGCGCAGGAACAGCTCCTCCAGGGTGGGCGGCTGACTGACCAGGCTGCGCACACCGGCGTGGCCGAGCACTTGGATGAGTTCTCTCAGGCTTTCGCTGTCGACCTGGGCGCGCACTGTGGTGCCCTCGATGCTGATGTCCTCGACTCCCTTGATTTGGCTGAGGTCTCCTGGATCACCGATCATTTCGGCCTTGATCGAGGTGCGGCTGAGGTGCCGCAAGGCGTCTAGTGAACCGCTTTCGACGGTCTTGCCGGCTCGGATGATGGTCACCTTTTCGCACAGCGCTTCGGTCTCGGCCAGAATATGGCTGGACAACAGCACCGTCACACCGCGTTGGCGTGCTTCGCCGATGCACTGCTGAAACACGTTTTCCATCAACGGGTCCAGGCCGCTGCTCGGCTCATCCAAGAGCAGCAGAGTGGCGTGCGACGACAATGCCGAGATCAGGGAGACCTTTTGGCGGTTGCCCTTGGAGTAGGTGCGCGCCTTCTTGGTTGGGTCCAGGCCGAAGCGCTCGATCAGTTCCGCGCGACGAGCGTTGTCGATGCCGCCTCGCATGCGGGCCAGCAGGTCGATGGTCTCACCACCGGTCAGCGACGGCCACAATGTGACATCGCCTGGAACATAGGCGATGTGGCGGTGCAGGTCGACGGCGTCGGTCCAGGGGTCACCGCCCAGCAACCGCACGCTTCCGCCGTCGGCCTTCACCAGGCCTAGCAGGATGCGCAGGGTCGTGGACTTGCCCGCGCCGTTGGGGCCGAGGAAGCCGTGCACTTCGCCCTCGCGCACCGTGAGGTCGAGCCCGTCGAGCGCCCGCACCGACCCGAAGTGCTTGGTCAGTCCGCGAATCTCGATGGGCACCTGGTGGTTGTCAGCCGACATGTGCTTCTCCTTGTTGAGCTTCGGCCAGGAAGGCCTCGTACATGGCGCGGTCGGCCAGCAGGCCTTCGGTGTAGACCTCCAGGGAAGGCAGCACCATGTCGTGCGCGTAGTCGCGTAACGCTGCACGGAGATCGGTTGGGTTTTCGTGCATTTGCAGATAAAGCAGGAAGCCTCCGCCTCCGGTGATCGCCAGAAACCGAGCACGGGCGCGCGGGTCGCGGCTGGGCTTGACCGTACCGGCGCGTACTCCTTCGTCCAGGTACTCCTCGGCGTTGTCGATCATCTTCTGCCACAGCATCTTCGCCAGCTCGCCGCCGGATTGCATGCTGCGCACCAGGTATGCCATCAGCGGTGCGTAGGATTCGATCTCGGCCATCTGCGCGAGCCAGGTGGTCGGGTCGTTGGACTTCAGTGCCGCAGCCTTGCTGCTGCGGATCTCTTCGGCGACGAAGTCGTCGCAGGCCTTGCGCAGACCTTCCTTGGAACCGAAATGGTGGATGACCAATGCCGCGCTCACCCCCGCCGCTTCGGCGATGGCTCGCAGCCCGACACCGAATCCGTGCCGACCGAACTGTTCGATGGCCGCCTCTCTGATCCTGGCGTGCGCGGTCAGATCGGCTGAACGCATGTTCAGGATATTAAACGTACGTTCATCCCCGGTCAAGGGAGGGCGCCGTTGGGAATCCGTGAAGGCCGCGAACTTTGCCGAGCAGACGCAAAATCGCCCTGGAACGCACGGTTCAGGGCGATTTTGCGTCTGCTCGCCGAATTAGTCCCGCACGGCTGCCAGCACGCCGTCGCCCAGCGGCACCAGTGCCGGAGTGAGCCGTTCATCCTCGGCGATAAGCCGGGCCGCCTCGCGAACCGCGATCACCTCGGCGTCGCGCGCCCCGGGATCACCGGCCCGACCGCCCAGCGCCGCCCGGTGCACGACGATGACCCCGCCGGATCGCAGCAGCCGCACCCCCTCGGCGACGTAATCTGGCTGGTCGATCGGGTCGGCGTCGATGAATACCAGGTCGTAGGATGCGTCGGCGAGCCGGGTCAGCACCTCTTGGGCGCGGCCGCTGATCAGCCTGGTACGCGACGGCCCGATGCCCGCCTCGGCAAAGGCCTGCCTGGCAAGGCGTAGATGCTCGGGCTCGATATCGATGGTGGTCAAGACGCCGTCGTCGCGCATGCCCGACAACAGCCACAGGCCGCTGACGCCGGCCCCGGTACCCACTTCGGCCACCGCCTTGCCTCCGCTGAGCTTGGCCAGCAAGCACAGCAACGCACCCACCGCCGGTGTTACCGCCCCGGCCCCGATGTCGGTTGCGCGCTCGCGGGCGCCGGCCAGGATCACGTCTTCAGATATTGACCCCTCGGCGTGCGCCCAGAGTGATTCGCCTCGGCTGGGGGCCGGCTGGCCAGGCATGTCGTCGTGTCCGGGGGTGCCGTCCATGCCCGCAGCGTATGTCCAATTGGCGACGCCGTCGGGCAGGCGCGCCTGGTTCGAACGCCGGCCGAGCACCGAGCTGGACGCTTGCGGCTGTACCCGACACGCCCGGCGTGCCGGACGCGACGAAGGTCACTTTGACTCGATATTCCCTGGACAGCGCAGGTAACGGTATGGTTTCTAAGCCAAAGCTCAGATTGCTCATATATGGCCCATACGCCGGTACGCGACGGTAATTCCCATGGAACTCCTCGGCGGACCCCGGGTTGGGAATACGGAATCGCAACTTTGCGTTGCCGACGGTGACGACTTGCCAACTTATTGCAGTGCAAATTCGGAGGATCTCAATATCACGACCATCACGACCTTGAGTCCGACCAGCATGTCTCATCCCCAACAGGTCCGCGATGACCAGTGGGTGGAGCCGTCTGACCAATTGCAGGGCACCGCCGTATTCGACGCCACCGGGGACAAGGCCACCATGCCGTCCTGGGATGAGCTGGTCCGTCAGCACGCCGATCGGGTGTACCGGCTGGCTTATCGGCTCTCCGGCAACCAGCACGATGCCGAAGACCTGACCCAGGAGACCTTTATCAGGGTGTTCCGGTCGGTCCAGAATTACCAGCCGGGCACCTTCGAAGGCTGGCTACACCGCATCACCACCAACTTGTTCCTGGACATGGTCCGCCGCCGGGCTCGCATCCGGATGGAGGCGTTACCCGAGGACTACGACCGGGTGCCCGCCGATGAGCCCAACCCCGAGCAGATCTACCACGACGCACGGCTGGGACCTGACCTGCAGGCTGCCTTGGCCTCGCTGCCGCCGGAGTTTCGTGCCGCGGTGGTGCTGTGTGACATCGAGGGTCTGTCGTACGAGGAGATCGGCGCCACACTGGGCGTGAAGCTCGGGACGGTACGTAGCCGGATACACCGCGGACGCCAGGCACTGCGGGACTACCTGGCAGCGCACCCCGAACATGGCGAGTGCGCAGTTCACGTCAACCCAGTTCGCTGAACTACTCAACGGCCGCCGAGCGCGTCGGTTCGGCTACCGCATGGTTGCCAATCGGTCCCGAATCCTGGGGTTTTACCGGCTGGCGATGGTTTTCCGGCACCGCGCCGCGCTACATTCGAGATACCGGTGGCTCGCTAGGTGGCGGAAGGAGGTGGTGATGGCCGACCCCGGAAGCGTGGGACATGTGTTCCGGCGCGCGTTTTCCTGGCTCCCGGCGCAGTTCGCCTCCCAGAGTGACGCGCCGGTCGGCGCGCCGCGGCAGTTCCGTTCCACCGAGCACCTGTCAATCGAGGCCATCGCGGCTTTCGTCGACGGCGAGCTGCGGATGAACGCGCACTTGCGGGCCGCGCATCACCTTTCGCTGTGTGCCCAATGCGCGGCCGAAGTGGACGACCAAAGTCGTGCCCGCGCCGCTCTGCGCGATTCCCACCCGATCCGCATCCCCAGCACGTTGCTCGGATTACTGTCCGAGATCCCGCGTTGTCCACCTGAAGGTCCATCTAAAGGTTCGTCTGGAGGTTCATCCCAGGGCCCGCCCGACGGGGCTGCGGCAGGCTTCGGCGACCGCTTCGCTGACGGCGATGGCGGGAATCGGGGCCGGCAATCGCGGGTGCGTCGCTAGCCGGTGAGCCACTTGTCGCAGCGCATGGCGGGGTTGCTGCGAGTTCATGGCGAGTGGTCGCGATCCGTGGATACTAGGGTGGACACGGACAACGCGATGCCTGCACGTTTTAGCGCCCAGATTCAGAATGAGGATGAGGTGACCTCCGACCAAGGCAACAACGGCGGCCCGAACGGCGGAGGCCGCCTGGCGCCGCGCCCGGTTTTTCGGCCACCGGTCGACCCGGCGTCGCGTCAAGCGTTCGGGCGTCCGTCCGGGGTCCAAGGGTCCTTTGTGGCCGAGCGTGTGCGCCCGCAGAAGTACCAGGACCAGTCTGACTTCACACCGAACGATCAGCTTGCTGACCCGGTGCTTCAGGAGGCGTTCGGTCGTCCGTTCGCGGGCGCCGAATCGCTGCAGCGCCATCCCATCGATGCCGGAGCGCTGGCAGCTGAGAAAGACGGTGCCGGCCCCGACGAGCCCGACGATCCGTGGCGCGACCCCGCGGCCGCGGCCGCGCTGGGGACGCCAGCGCTAGCCGCGCCGGCACCGCACGGTGCGCTGGCCGGCAGCGGCAAGCTGGGTGTGCGCGACGTGCTGTTTGGCGGCAAGGTGTCCTACTTGGCGCTGGGCATCTTGGTCGCTATCGCACTGGTGATCGGCGGCATCGGCGGTGTCATCGGCCGCAAGACCGCGGAAGTAGTCGATGCGTTCACCACGTCGAAGGTGACCCTGTCGACCACTGGCAATGCCCAGGAACCGGCCGGCCGGTTCACCAAGGTGGCGGCCGCCGTGGCCGATTCGGTGGTGACCATTGAGTCGGTCAGCGACCAGGAGGGCATGCAAGGTTCCGGCGTCATCGTCGATGGCCGCGGCTACATCGTCACCAACAATCACGTGATCTCTGAGGCGGCCAACAATCCCAGCCAGTTCAAGACGACCGTGGTGTTCAACGACGGCAAGGAGGTGCCCGCCAATCTGGTGGGTCGTGACCCCAAGACCGACTTGGCCGTCCTCAAGGTCGACAACGTCGACAATCTGACCGTGGCCCGGCTCGGTGATTCCAGCAAGGTACGGGTCGGTGACGAAGTCCTCGCGGTCGGCGCGCCCCTGGGGCTGCGCAGTACGGTGACCCAGGGCATTGTCAGCGCGCTACACCGCCCCGTTCCGTTGTCGGGCGAGGGCTCTGACACCGACACCGTCATTGACGCAATTCAGACCGACGCCTCGATCAACCACGGTAACTCCGGCGGTCCGCTAATCGACATGGATGCCCAGGTGATTGGCATCAACACCGCCGGTAAGTCACTGTCGGATAGCGCCAGCGGGCTGGGCTTTGCGATCCCGGTCAACGAGATGAAATTGGTGGCAAATTCTCTGATCAAAGACGGAAAGATCGTGCATCCGACGTTGGGCATCAGCACCCGGTCAGTAAGCAACGCGATCGCGTCGGGCGCGCAGGTGGCCAATGTAAAGGCGGGAAGTCCCGCGCAGAAGGGCGGGATCTTGGAGAACGATGTGATCGTCAAGGTCGGTAACCGCGCGGTCGCCGACTCCGACGAGTTCGTCGTCGCCGTGCGCCAGTTGGCTATCGGCCAGGACGCTCCGATAGAGGTGGTCCGCGAGGGTCGGCATGTGACGCTGACGGTGAAACCGGACCCCGATAGCACCTAGAGTGTTCGCCAACATCGGTTGGTGGGAAATGCTCGTCCTCGTCATGGTCGGGCTGGTGGTGCTTGGCCCGGAGCGGCTCCCGGGTGCCATCCGCTGGGCGGCAAGCGCTCTGCGGCAGGCGCGCGACTATCTCAGCGGTGTGACCAGCCAGCTACGTGAGGACATTGGACCCGAATTCGATGATCTGCGGGGACATCTCGGTGAGCTGCAGAAGCTACGGGGAATGACTCCGCGGGCTGCGTTGACCAAGCACCTACTGGATGGCGATGATTCCCTGTTCACCGGAGACTTCGACCGACCGACGCCGAAGAAACCGGATGCGGCGGGCTCGGCGGGGCCGGACGCTACTGAGCAGATCGGTGCGGGGCCCATCCCGTTTGACAGCGATGCCACCTAGATCGGTGACGGCCGGCGGTCGGGCCCGGCGAGCTAACACCCGAGCAACGGCGGCAGGCCGGCCACCGAGTCGATCACGTGGTGCGGCCGGGTCGCGCTGGCGCCGGCCAGCCAGCGATCCAGCGTTTGCTGGCGGAACTTGCCGGTGCGCACCAGCACACCCGTCATGCCCACCGCCTGGGCGGCCAGCACGTCGTTGTGCAGATCGTCGCCGATCATGACCATCTGCTGTGGATCGACACCGACGCGGTCGGCGGCCGCCAGGAATCCCTCGGCCGCAGGCTTGCCGATGGCGGTGGCGGTCTTGCCGCAGGCCTGTTCCATTCCGGTCAGGTACATCCCGGTGTCGATGCGCAGCCCGTCGGTGGTGTTCCAGGTCATATTGCGGTGCATCGCCACCACCGGAACGCCGTCGAGCATCCACCCATAGACCCGGCTGAGCGTGCGGTGATCGAACTGGGGGCCGGCACTGCCGAGCACGACGACGTCGGGGGCTTCGGGGCAATCCTCGGGACCGATCTCGGTCGACAAGACGACGTCGATGCCGGGCAAGTCCTCGGTGATGTCGCCGTTGTTCACCAGGAAGCACCGCGCGCCGGGATAGGCGCCGTGCAGGTACTCGGCCGTCAGCACCCCGGCCGTGATCACGTCGTCGGCGGCGACGGGGATCCCCGCGGCACCCAGCGCCTCGGCGATCTGCCGGCGGGTGCGCGTCGTGGTGTTGGTCAGATACGCGCAGGCGATTCCCCGATGGGTCAGTTGCCGCACGGTCTCGGCGGCCCCGGGAATCGCGCGCCACGACAGCACCAGCACGCCGTCGATGTCGAACAGCACCGCCGCGGCCATCAGATGCGCCACGTCCACACGATATCCGTCAGTTAGACCGTCGACATCGACACCAGCGCGGAAAAACCCCAGTGAGCATCGCGCTGACGTCGATCTCGACGGTGAGGTTCATCCTGGCTCAGGATCCCTCAAGATCCGTGGCGCAACCACACACTGTCGGCCACCCAGGGCGACGCGGCGCCGGCCACCGACCACGCCAGCTCCGCGGGCACATCGAGCACCTGATAACCCTTGCGGCCCGCCACGGTGGCCGCCACGAGCGTCGCCACCCCCGCCCTCCGCTGGAACAGTGTCTGGCGCACCGTCCAGCCGATGATGCCGGTGCAGGCGATGCAATCGCGGCGACGCTGTAGGCTGCCGGCGCGCGCAACCAACCAGCCGTCGGCGACGCGGTGCCCGAGTGATCGGACCCGATCGACGGCCAGCCCAGCGCAACCCGCGGTCAACACCGCCCACAGTGTCCACGCCCACCCCGGCACGCCGAGAATCGGCGCCGCTGCGATCAGCGCAACTCCGGCCAGCGTCGGGACCAACAGCGCCCGGGTCCACCTGCGCCGGGCGGCGGCCGGGCCGTGCCGGCGCAGCGGCCCCGCTGCCGCGTCGGTGTTGTCGATCAGGTCGGTCAGCACGGCCGTCGCGGTCTCGAACGGACATGGTGGCAGCAGCATCGACGACTGGCCCTCGCCATGCACGCCGGTCATCACTGCGTCCAGCCGAGCACCGCGCAATAACCGCACCAGCAGTGGTTCACGCAAGGTGGCGCCACGCAGCCGGCGCATGTCGTAGGTGTGCTCGCGCACCCGCAGCAGCCCGTGCCGCAGGTGTAGCACCCCTTCTTGACCGCTGCCGCCGCGGCGCAGCAGCAGATTGCCGTAGGTCAACCAGGAGAACAGCACCGCCAACAGTGCCGATACACCCACCACCAGCAGCACAGTGACCGCCACCACCAGTACCACCCCGGCGCGTTGCGCGGCGTCCACCGCGGACCTGGCGAAACCGGATTCCGGGAGTCGCACGGCCAGTCCCGTTTGGTAGCCAAGCCCGATCACCGCCCCGATCATCACCAGGCCCGAAAAGCTCAGCGGCGCATACCGCAACCACGACGACTGCCACCGGGCCAGCACCCGACCGGTCGGCTCGACGGGTGCCAGCGACTCGGCCAGCAGCAGCGCGCGCAGCCTGGGCACCCGTGCCGAGTCGACCGCGTCCAGTTCGAAGGCGGCCTCACCGCGGGCCTCCTGGCCGGTGCCCACCCGCAGCACCGTCAACCCCAACAGCCGGTGCAACAGCCGCGCCTCGGTCTGCACCGAGCGAATCCGGTTGCGCGGCACGGAGACCGCGCGCCGGCTGAGTATGCCGGTACGCAGCGACACGTTTTCGTCGTCGATGCGGTAGGTGGTGAAAAACCAACGCAGCACGCCGAATACGACCGTCACGCCGAGCGCCGCCAGCGGCCAGACCGGGTTGCCGGTTGCCGACCCCAGCACCACGGACCCGATGAGTACCGGGAGCTGGCGCAGCATCTCGTGCACCGGATGCACCAGCAGCATCCGCGGGCTGAGGCGGTGCCAATCGTGTGGCCGGTCGGTCATGTCGCGTCCTCGCCGCGCAGCGCGGCGATGTCGGTCAGCTGCGCCACCACCCGATCGGCGACGTCGGTGTCCAACGCCTCGATGTGCACCGCGCCCGCCGAGGACGCCGTGGTTACGGTGACGTTGGCCAGCCCGAACAGCCGGTCCATCGGGCCGCGGTAGGTGTCGACGGTCTGCACCCGGGAAATCGGTGTGATGCGGCGCTCCTGCACGAGCCAACCGGTGCGGGTGAATACGGCCTGCGGGCTGATCTCCCAACGGTGTACCCGGTAACGCCAGAGCGGGACCACCCCGATGTGCACCACCATCGCCACCGCGGTGAGAGCGGCCGCGGCCAGGTGCGGCCAGGGCGGCTGGGGATGCACCGCCCACCACACCAGCTGCGCGATCACCGGGAGTATCCAGCCCAGCGACGCGGACAGCGCCCACATCACCGGCGCCTGGCTGCTCGGTCGATGGGCCGGCTCGGCGAGCGCGAGGTGATTTCTCTGCGGTCCGGTTGCGCTTGGCACATTTCGAGCATGGTCCAACGGAAACCGAACACAGTGATCGGGGGTCGTGGTTATCGTTTGAGCTAGCGCTCAACAAGATGCGTGCCAACTCACCCTGCCCCGGGGAGGCGCGATGAGTCGACAGTGGCACTGGCTGGCAGCGACGCTGCTCCTGATCACCACCGCCGCGTGCAGTCGTCCGGGCACCGAGGAACCGGATTGCCCGACGAAAATAACCTTGCCGCCCGGTGCTACGCCCACCACGACCCTCGACCCGAGATGCATAGTGCGCGCGACCACCACCGGCACAGCCGACGGCGATGCGGCGTCGCGCTGGACCGGAACCGTGCGGATCGCCGGGTTCTATGCCTCGATCTGCAACGCGGTATGGGACGGGAACGTCAGCCTTGCGGGAAAGGACGAGCTGACCGGCAAGGCTACGCTTATCCTCGTCGAAACCAGTTGCCCGGGCAAGGTTGTCGCCGGCGAACTCGTGCTGAAGGGGAACGTCGGTTCGGACAGCCTCGCGATCACCTGGGCGCACCCCGAACTCCCGCAGCGGGCGTTCGACCTCGGCGCCGGACAGGGCACGATCCGCCGATCGGGCGACCGTGCCGAGGGAACGTTCAACTCGGATATGGGTGGGGGCACCGAGTTCTTCTTGACGTGGTCGCTGACGATGCGTAACTGACGATCACAACGTGCCCACCAAAAACAGAGTAGACAACAGTCGACAATTCCCTTGTACTCCGGCGCTATGAAGTCGATCTCCGTCGGTGAGCTGCGCCAGAATCCCGCTCCCATGATCGCCGACCTCGAACGGGGTGAGCCATACGCGCTGACCCGCCACAACCACCGGATCGGAACGATCATTCCTGCCGTCTCGTCGGCAACACTCATTCCCCGGAAAGCCTAGTACGCCGAGCAGACGCAACGGCACCCAATTTCGACCAGAATCGGGTTCTTTTGCGTCTGCTCACGCGGTCAACGCTAGCGTCGTGTCGGGTCCAACCCCAGCGACATGCCCGCCAATCCGCGTCGTCGAGTCGACAAGCCGTCGGCGATGCTATGCAGTTCCTTGCCGATCGCCGAGTCCGGCGAGCTCAACACGAGCGGTACGCCCGAATCGCCGGCGGCCACCAGTGCGGGGTCCAGCGGGATCTGACCCAGCAGCGGCACGTCGGCGCCGACCGCACGCGACAACCGCTCGGCGACCAGCCGGCCACCGCCCTCGCCGAACACCTGCATCGTGGTGCCGTCCGGCAGCGTGAGCCCCGACATGTTCTCCACGACGCCGACGATGCGTTGGCGGGTTTGCAGCGCGATGCTGCCGGCCCGTTCGGCCACCTCCGCGGCGGCCAGCTGCGGGGTGGTGACCACCAGGAGTTCGGCGTTGGGGATCAGTTGAGCCACCGAGATGGCGACGTCGCCGGTTCCGGGCGGCAAGTCCAGCAGCAGCACGTCCAGATCCCCCCAGTACACGTCGGCCAGAAACTGCTGCAACGCCCGGTGCAGCATCGGCCCGCGCCACACCACCGGGGTGTTGCCCTGGGTGAACTGGGCTATCGAGATGACCTTCACCTGGTGGGCGATCGGCGGCAGGATCATCGACTCAACCTGGGTAGGCCGGTCGGTGGTGCCCATCATCCGGGGGATAGAGTGGCCGTGGATATCAGCGTCCAGCACCCCGATCGACAGGCCGCGGACGGCCATCGCGGCGGCCAGGTTGACCGTGACGGTGGACTTTCCGACTCCGCCCTTACCGGAAGCCACGGCATACACCCGGGTCAAGGAATCGGGTTGCGCGAACGGGATGACGGGTTCGCGGGTATCGCCACGCAACTGCTTACGCAGCTCGGTGCGCTGCTCGTCGCTCATCACGTCCAAGCTGACCCGCACCGCCGAAGTGCCTGGCACGTCGGCGACCGCCCGGGTGACACGCTCGGTGATTTCGGACTTCTTCGGGCAGCCGGCGATGGTCAGGTAGATCTCGACGTGCACGCTCCCATCCGGGCCGGTGTCGATGCTTTTGACCATCCCCAGTTCGGTGATGGGGCGCCGCAATTCGGGGTCGATTACCTTGCCCAGCGCGGTGCGTATCGCCGCGTTCAGGTCGCCATCACGAGTTCCGGACATCACCGCCGAGTGTAGGCGGCTTGGCATACGGCCGAGTGGTCAGCCGGCAGGAGCCGGCGCCGGCGGCGCCAGGCCCGCGTCGCCAGGCGGGCCGGCCAATGGATCCGGAGGTGGGGGAGCGGCAGGTAGGAATGGAGGTGGGGGAGCGGTAGGCGGGAACGGCGGCGCGCCCACTGGCGGGCCATGTGAGCCAATGCAGATCAGCGTGCAGCCGGGCATCGGCGCCGATGGGTCAGGTGCCATCCACGGGAACATCGGCGGTGGATTGAGCGCCGCCTGGCGCGGGGTCAAGTCGATCAGCGGCAGGTGCGCCATGGGGCCATCGGCGGTCAGGCCGTTGACATTGATCGGCAAGCCGGGCCCGAGACCCTCCGGATTCTCGAGGTGCGCGTCGCCGAGTGGTGGTGGCGGACCGGTGATCGGGGGCAAGTCAACCGGGAACACACCGGTGGCGTAGCCGGCGGCCCAGCCCAGTACGTTCTGGGCGTAAGGCATCGAGTTGTTGTAGCGCAGGAGCGCGGCCATGACCTGCGCCGGGTCGCGCAGGTTGAGCCCACCGCTACACAGGTAGCGGGCTGCGGCCAACGTGGAGTCGAACAGGTTCTGCGGGTCAGCCACACCGTCGTCATCGCCGTCGGTGGCGTACCGAGCCCAAGTGCCGGGCAAGAACTGCATTGGCCCCATCGCGCGGGCGTACGTGACGCGATTGCCGACGCTGCTTTGGATGATGATCTCGTTGCCTGGCAGGGTGCCGTCCAGCGTTGGGCCGTAGATCGGCTGGATCGCGGTGCCGCGCGCGTCGGTGGCGCCGCCGTTTGCGTGCATCGACTCGATGCGCCCAATCCCGGCCAGCAAGTTCCAACTGACGCCACAGCCAGGGGCGGCAGCGGCCATCTTCAGCTCGGCGTTGCGGTAGGCGGACAGTGCCATGGCCGGAATGCCAAGCGCACCAGGCGAATTCACGATCATCGGTGGTGGTGGAGCCGATATGGTAGCTACCGCCACGCGGAAGCTGGTCGGCGGGCGCTTCATGGCGATGACGACCGGACCGGACAGGTCTATGCCGGACGCGGCGACCGCGGCCACCGGGGTGATAACGGCGTGCACCGGCGCGGTTCTCCCGGGGAATACCGGAGCCGCGCTGCCGACCGCACTGGCGAATACCAACGGGGCAATCGCTGCCACGCCGAATGCCGGCGCCCGCGTTAGGCGACAAGCTCCCCGCCGCACTGCAGCGACGGCCGGGCGTGCACCCCAGCGTCCCCCAATGTGCACTCGACCGTCCTCAGTGTGTGAGCCGTCGGAAACCTATGTCTTCTTAGCTTCTTTCTTCGTTTCGTGAACTAGATCACCATACATAACTCTTGTCACGGGAGTGGCGCAATGGCCGACTCGGTAATCACCCCGATTTCTTGGCGTGCTGCTCCGCCTCGTCGGCCACCCGCGGCTGCGCCACATCCGGATCCGTCGGCTGCAGCTCCGCCAACAGAGCGCGCAGGCTGTCCAGTTCGTGGCGCAGGTAGTCGCGCGTGGGGACCTCGCCGATGGCCAGCCGCAGCGCTGCCAGCTCGCGGGCGTTGTACTCGGTGTCGGCCTTGGTCTGTGCGGCCCGCCGACGATCCTCTTCGAACACCGCGCGGTCACGCTTTTCCTGACGGTTCTGGGCGAGCAGAATCAGCGGTGCGGCGTACGAGGCCTGCGTGGAGAAGGCCAGATTGAGCAGGATGAAGGGGTACGGATCCCAGCGCAAGCCGACCGCAAACAGGTTCAGCACGATCCATGTCAGTACGAGCAGCGTCTGCACCAGCAGGTAACGGCCGGTTCCGAAAAACCGTGCGATGGATTCGGTTGTCCTGCCGACGGCCTCGGGATCCAGCCGCGGGGCGAGCGTGCGCGATGTGCGTGGGGTGTACAGACGGCGCGGCGCGAAGGGTTTGCTCACCGTGGTCCTCCGGGTCTGTCCGGTGCTCCGGAGGGGTCGAGCTCCGGCATATCTACACGCCAGTCATGCGGCAATAGATGGTCGAGCAGGTCGTCCACGGTCACCGCTCCCAGCAGGTGGTTCTCGTCGTCAACCACCGGTCCGCACACCAGGTTGTAGGCGGCGAAGTAGCGAGTCACCGCGGCCAGCGGGGTCTCCGGAGTGAGCGTGAGCAGGTCAGTGTCCACAACTCCGCCGACCAGCTCGGCCGGCGGGTCACGAAGCAGCCGCTGCAAATGCACACAACCCAGGTAGTGCCCAGTGGGCGTGGCCGTGGGCGGGCGCGCGACGAACACCATTGACGCCAGGGCGGGGGTGAGATCGGGATCGCGGACCCGCGCCAACGCCTCCGCAATCGAGGTGTCCGGGGTCAACACCACCGGATCGGAAGTCATCAATCCGCCCGCCGTGTCGGGGGAGTGCGTCAGCAGCCTTCGCACCTGCCCGGAGTCGCCGGGATCCATTCGTGTCAGCAGCAACTCGGCTTCGGTCGGATTCAGGACCGCGAGCAGATCGGCGGCGTCGTCGGGATCCATCTCCTCCAGCACGTCGGCCGCGCGTTCGGTGCCCAGTTGCGACAACACCTCGGCCTGATCCAGTTCGGGCAGCTCCTGCAGGACGTCGGCCAAGCGCTTGTCGTGGAGCGCCTTGAACACCTCGTGGCGGCGCTTCGGCGGCAGCCCGCGGATGGCGTCGGCCACGTCGACCGCTTTCCATCCCTCGAACTGGTCGAGCAGCTGTGCCACGTCTTGACCCGGCATCGCCAAGGCCGACGGCGTCAACCCCGCCACGTTGTGCCAGTCCACGACGTGCACTGGGCAGCGCCGTCGGAGCCGACGTTGGGTGCGGACGGCGACCCTAGTCACCATCCAGTCGCGACTTCGGGTTTGCTCGACACCCAGGTCGGTGACCACGACGTCGACGCCGGCCAGCTCGGGTAGTGCGGGATCGTTGACCTTCACCAGGGTGTCGAGCACTTGACCCAGCGCCAGAGCCTCGCCTGGCCGCTGCTCGAAGCGGTGCAGTGACACGTTGCCGGTGCTCAGTGTCACCGCGTGCGGCTCGATCGCGGCGACCCGCAGAATCGGTATGAATATCTTGCGGCGGGTCGCCAAATCGACCACCAGCCCGAGCACTCGCGGTTGTTGGCGGACAATGCTGATGCTGATCACGACATCGCGAACGCGCCCGAAGGATTCGCCGAGCGGTCCCAGCACCGACATCCGCGAGAGCCGCGCCAGGTACACCCTGTTGACCGATCCCATGATTGAGAGCCTAGGCAGCTGCCTTCCGGATCAACCGAGGGTGGGCCAATGTCGCCTAATGCTAAGGGATAGCGAAGATCCCCGCGATCATGTAGACCAGCAGGGTCGCGATGCCAATCACAATGCCGGCCACCGCCAGGCCGTAGCCTTCTTCGCGTGTCTGCTTGATCTGGTTGATGGCGATCGCGCCGAACACGATGCCCACGATCGAGCCGATGCAGCAAAGCACACCGACGAGCGCCGAGATCAGTGAGACGAGCGCCATGGTGTTCATGCCGGGCTGCGATGGGCCGTAGCCGTCTAGGTAGCCCGGCTCCGGGTAGTAGCCGCCCGGAGATCCACCGTATGGCGGAGGCATGGGCGGGTATGGTATGTCGCCGTAGCCTGCTGAAGAAGTGCCGGGGGGTGGATATCCGGGCGGCGCATAGCCCCCGGGTGGCATCGGCGGTGGATAGCCGGTCGGATACCCGGGCTGGTAAGCAGGCGGGTAACCGGACGGCGGATACGCCGGGGGCGGGTGGTTGGCCATCGGCGAAGATGCCGGCGGCGCCCAAGGAGCGTCAGCAATGGGCTGTTCGGGGGGCCGCTCACCGACCGGAGGCGGTCCACCCGCGGCGTCGTGCGCACTCTCGCCAGAGGAGCCGCTGGGAGCCGTCATGGTGATCAACCTATCCCGGCAACGATGCTCGCCGTTCGGTGGGCCTCGGTCGCTCGCGGGTTGAGTGGATAGTGTGCCGGGAGTAGCTGGACCTGACTGGACATGAAACGATGGCGCTGAAAAAGGGGGGCGGAGGAGAATGAGAACCGATGACTAGCCCATTCCAGCCCAGACAGGTTCCCGGTTCAACACCCGCCGCCGCAGGTGCGGGTCGACGTGGTGTGCCCGCATTGCCCACCCCGCCGAAAGGTTGGCCAGTCGGGTCGTATCCCACCTATGCCGAGGCGCAACGTGCGGTCGACTATCTATCCGAACAGCAGTTCCCGGTCCAGCAGGTGACCATCGTTGGCGTGGACCTCATGCAGGTTGAACGGGTCACAGGCCGGCTGACCTGGCCCAAAGTGCTTGGTGGCGGCGTGCTGAGTGGCGCCTGGCTGGGCCTGTTCATCGGGTTGGTGCTCGGGTTCTTCAGTCCCAATCCATGGTCCGCGCTGGTTACCGGCCTGGTGGCCGGGGTGTTCTTCGGGCTGATCACCTCTGCAGTGCCGTACGCAATGGCTCGCGGCACAAGGGATTTCAGCTCGACCATGCAACTGGTTGCCGGTCGCTACGACGTACTTTGTGATCCGCAAAATGCGGAAAAGGCACGGGATCTGCTGGCGCGTCTGGCGATCTGAAGCCCGGACGAGAGGCAAATGTGGTCATGAGTCGCGGGCGGATACCGAGGCTGGGCGCTGCCGTACTGGTGGCGTTGACGACCGCGGCGGCGGCGTGCGGGGCCGATAGCCAGGGGCTGGTGGTCAGCTTCTACACACCGGCCACCGACGGCGCGACGTTCACCGCAATTGCCCAACGCTGCAACCAACAGTTCGGCGGCCGGTTCACCATTGCGCAGGTCAGCTTGCCCAGGTCCCCCAATGAGCAACGGTTACAGCTGGCCCGACGGTTGACCGGTAACGACCGCACCCTGGACGTCATGGCGCTGGATGTGGTGTGGACGGCGGAGTTCGCCGAAGCGGGGTGGGCGCTGCCGCTGTCGGACGACCCAGCGGGGCTGGCCGAGAACGACGCCGTCGCCGATACCCTGCCAGGCCCGCTTGCGACGGCCGGCTGGAACCACAAGCTGTACGCGGCACCCGTCACCACTAATACTCAATTGCTTTGGTACCGACCAGATTTGGTAAATAGCCCGCCAACGGATTGGAATGCCATGATCGCTGAGGCGGCCCGGCTGCACGCGGCGGGCGAGCCTAGCTGGATCGCGGTACAGGCCAATCAGGGCGAGGGCTTAGTGGTGTGGTTCAACACGCTGCTGGTGAGCGCTGGTGGATCGGTGCTCTCCGAGGACGGCCGGCACGTCACCTTGACCGATACTCCCGCACACCGAGCGGCTACGGTCAGCGCGCTACAGATCCTCAAATCGGTGGCTACCACGCCCGGCGCCGACCCCTCGATCACCCGCACCGAAGAGGGCAGCGCGCGGTTGGCCTTCGAACAGGGCAAGGCCGCGCTCGAGGTCAATTGGCCGTTCGTGTTTGCGTCCATGCTCGAGAACGCGGTGAAGGGTGGTGTGCCCTTCTTACCGCTTAACCGGATTCCGCAGTTGGCCGGCAGCATCAACGACATCGGGACGTTCACGCCCAGCGACGAGCAGTTCCGCATCGCGTATGACGCCAGCCAGCAGGTGTTCGGTTTCGCGCCCTATCCGGCTGTAGCGCCCGGCCAGCCAGCCAAGGTGACGATCGGCGGGTTGAACCTGGCGGTGGCCAAGACGACCCGCCATCGAGCGGAGGCATTCGAAGCGGTGCGTTGTCTGCGTGACCAGCACAATCAGAGGTACGTCTCGCTCGAGGGGGGTCTGCCCGCGGTGCGGGCGTCGCTGTACTCCGATCCGCAATTCCAGGCGAAGTATCCGATGCACGCCATTATTCGGCAGCAACTCACCGATGCCGCGGTGCGGCCGGCGACGCCGGTGTACCAGGCGTTGTCCATCCGGCTCGCGGCGGTGCTGAGCCCGATCACCGAGATCGACCCGGAGTCCACGGCCGACGAACTTGCCGCGCAGGCGCAGAAAGCCATCGACGGCATGGGCCTGCTCCCGTGACCTCCGTTGAACAGCGGACCGCCACCGCGGTCTTTTCCCGTACCGGGAGCCGCATGGCCGAACGGCGACTGGCGTTCATGCTGGTCGCACCCGCCGCGATGTTGATGGTGGCGGTGACGGCCTATCCCATCGGTTACGCGCTGTGGCTTAGCCTGCAGCGCAACAACCTGGCCACCCCGAACGACACCGCGTTCATCGGGCTGGGCAACTATCACACGATCCTGATCGACCGGTATTGGTGGACGGCGCTGGCGGTGACGCTGGCGATCACGGCGGTTTCGGTGACGATCGAATTCGTCTTGGGGTTAGCGCTCGCCCTGGTAATGCACCGCACGCTGATCGGCAAGGGGTTGGTGCGCACCGCGGTGCTCATTCCGTACGGCATCGTCACGGTGGTCGCCTCGTATAGCTGGTACTACGCCTGGACGCCGGGCACCGGGTATCTGGCCAACCTGCTGCCGTATGACAGTGCGCCACTGACGCAACAGATCCCGTCGTTGGGCATCGTGGTGATCGCCGAGGTCTGGAAGACGACGCCGTTTATGTCGCTGCTGCTTTTGGCCGGGTTGGCGCTGGTCCCCGAGGATCTGCTAAGAGCAGCGCAGGTTGACGGCGCCAGCGCCTGGCGGCGGTTGACGAAGGTCATCTTGCCGATGATCAAGCCGGCGATCGTGGTTGCTCTGCTCTTCAGGACCCTGGACGCTTTCCGGATTTTCGACAACATCTATGTGCTGACCGGCGGCAGCAACAACACCGGATCGGTGTCGATCTTGGGCTACGACAACCTGTTCAAGGGGTTCAACGTGGGCCTTGGTTCGGCGATCAGCGTGCTGATCTTTGGCTGCGTGGCCGTCATTGCGTTCATTTTCATCAAGTTGTTCGGCGCCGCGGCGCCCGGGGGTGAGCCAAGTGGGCGTTGAACGGGTGGGCGCGCGGCGCGCCACGTATTGGGCCGTCCTGGACACTTTGGTCGTGGGGTACGCGTTGCTCCCGGTGCTGTGGATTTTCAGCCTGTCACTCAAGCCGACGTCAACGGTCAAGGACGGCAAGCTGATTCCGTCGACGGTGACTTTCGACAACTATCGTGGCATCTTCCGGGGCGACTTGTTCAGCTCAGCGCTGATCAACTCCATCGGAATCGGCCTGATCACCACCGTGATCGCGGTGGTGCTCGGCGCGATGGCGGCCTACGCGGTTGCCCGGCTGGAATTTCCGGGCAAGCGGCTGCTAATCGGGGCTGCCTTGCTGATCACGATGTTCCCGTCGATCTCTTTGGTCACACCATTGTTCAACATCGAACGTGCCATCGGCCTGTTCGACACCTGGCCGGGGTTGATCTTGCCGTACATCACCTTCGCGTTGCCGCTCGCGATCTACACCCTGTCGGCGTTCTTCCGGGAGATCCCTTGGGATCTGGAAAAGGCGGCCAAGATGGACGGTGCAACGCCCGGTCAGGCTTTCCGGAAGGTGATCGTACCGCTGGCGGCGCCGGGCTTGGTGACCGCTGCAATCCTGGTGTTCATTTTCGCCTGGAACGATCTGCTGCTCGCGTTGTCGCTGACCGCTACCAAGGCGGCGATTACCGCGCCGGTGGCCATCGCCAACTTCACCGGCAGTTCGCAATTCGAGGAGCCGACCGGCTCGATCGCGGCCGGCGCGATCGTGATTACGATCCCGATCATCGTCTTTGTTTTAATCTTCCAACGACGGATTGTCGCCGGGTTGACCTCTGGCGCTGTGAAGGGATAGCGCGATGGCCGAGATTGTGTTGGACCACGTCAACAAGAGTTACCCCGACGGTCACACAGCGGTGCGCGACCTCAACCTCACCATCGCCGACGGCGAATTTCTGATCCTGGTAGGGCCTTCCGGTTGTGGCAAGACCACGACGCTGAATATGATTGCTGGGCTTGAAGATATCTCGTCGGGAGAACTGCGCATCGCCGGTGAGCGGGTAAACGAGAAGGCGCCAAAGGACCGTGACATCGCGATGGTGTTCCAGTCGTACGCGCTTTACCCGCATATGACGGTGCGCCAGAACATCGCGTTCCCGCTGACCCTGGCGAAGATGAGAAAGGCCGACATCGCGCAGAAGGTCTCCGAGACTGCAAAAATCCTTGACCTGACCAACCTTCTGGATCGCAAGCCCTCACAATTGTCGGGTGGTCAGCGACAGCGGGTCGCGATGGGCAGGGCAATCGTGCGCCATCCCAAAGCATTCCTGATGGACGAGCCGCTGTCGAACTTGGACGCGAAGTTGCGGGTCCAGATGCGCGGCGAGATTGCCCAGCTGCAGCGGAGGCTGGGTACCACCACCGTCTACGTCACCCACGACCAGACCGAGGCAATGACGCTGGGCGATCGCGTGGTAGTGATGTACGGGGGCATCGCACAGCAGATCGGCACCCCTGAGGAGCTTTACGAACGGCCCGCCAATCTGTTTGTCGCGGGCTTTATCGGCTCGCCGGCCATGAATTTCTTCCCTGCCAGGCTGACCGCGATCGGACTGACCCTGCCGTTCGGTGAGGTGACGCTGGCCCCCGAAGTCCAGGGGGTGATCGCAGCGCACCCGAAACCGGAAAACGTCATCGTAGGCGTGCGGCCGGAGCATATCCAGGACGCAGCATTGATCGACGCGTATCAACGCATCAGGGCGCTGACCTTCCAGGTGAAGGTCAACTTGGTCGAGTCTTTAGGCGCCGACAAATATCTGTATTTCACTACCGAGAGCCCGGCTGTGCACTCGGTTCAGTTGGACGAGTTGGCGGAGGTAGAGGGGGAGTCGGCGTTACACGAAAATCAGTTCGTGGCAAGGGTTCCCGCCGAGTCCAAGGTAGCCATCGGGCAGTCGGTCGAGTTGGCTTTCGATACCGCCAGACTTGCCGTCTTCGACGCCGACTCCGGTGCGAACCTGACCATTCCGCACCGCGCCTAATGGCGGCGAGCGGACACATAAGCCCCCGCCACGCCGAAGGATTTGGAGCTTTTTGCGTCTGTTCGCCGACGCGAAGCTAGAGCCAGTTTCTGTTGCGGAAGACGTGGTAGAGGAACAGACAGATAAGGACCATCCCGCCGATCACTGTCGGGTAACCCCACCTGGAGTCCAGCTCGGGCATGAAGTGAAAGTTCATGCCATAGATGCCCGCGATCATGGTGGGGACCGCGATGATACCTGCCCACGCGGATATCTTGCGCATGTCCATGTTTTGCTGCATGCCGACCCGGGCGAGCGCGGCCTGCACCAGCGAGTTGAGCATGTCGTCGTAGCTGGCGATCTGGTCGGCGGCCTCGGTCTGGTGGTCGGCGACGTCGCGCAGGTAGCGCCGCACTTCTTTCGAAATGAGGTCTTTGCTCTCGGTCTGCATGCGCTGGAATGCGGTCGATAGCGGATTCACGCACCGGCGCAACTCGACCACTTCCCGCTTGAGCAGATAGATCGGTTCGATGTCGAGCTTGCGGCCCGGCGCGAACGCTACTTCCTCGATGCTGTCGATATCGGTCTCCATGAGATTGGTCACCTCGAGGTAGTGGTCGACCACGTAGTCGGCGATCGCGTGCATCACCGCATACGGTCCCAACCGCAAATGTTCGGGGTCGGCATCCATCCGCTTACGCACCTCGGATAACCCGCCGTGTTCGCCGTGGCGGACGGTGACCACGAAATCCTTGCCGACGAAGATCATGATCTCGCCGGTTTTGACGATCTCGCGGGCCAGTACCACCGATTCGTGCGGGACGTAGTTGACGGTCTTGAGGACGAGGAACAGCGTCTCGTCGTAGCGCTCCAACTTGGGTCGCTGGTGCGCGTGCACGGCGTCCTCAACGGCTAACGGGTGCAACCCGAAAACGTCTGCTACGTCCTGCATCTGGTTTTCATCGGGCTCGTGCAGCCCGATCCAGACGAACGCCTCCTGCCCGGTCAGTTCGATCTCGCGCACCTCGCGCAGCGCGGCGGCGTAGGTGTACTTGCCGGGCAGTCGCTGGCCGCAGACGTAGACACCGCAGTCGACCAAGGCTTGGGCCGGTGGCTGGGCAACGGGGTGTGCGTTCGGCGGCTGGGGTCGCGCGACCGGTCGCAGCACTTCGGGCAATGCGTCAAACCCTGGGAACACGTCAACCTCCGATCGCGGTGGATCTGATCGGGCGGTGCTCCAGGTTACGCGTCCCGGTATGGAACTTGGTAAACGTCAGTCGTAGCTGTGGGGGTTGGACCCCAGATGTCCGTCCGGTGCCGGTGCGCTAGTTTCAACCCGAAGCCAAGTCCGTAAGGAGCAGAACCGACGTGAGCGCTAGTCCTCTCAAGGTCGCCGTTACCGGCGCCGCCGGCCAAATCGGCTACAGCCTGTTGTTCCGCCTGGCCAGCGGCTCTTTGCTGGGCCCTGACCGTCCGATCGAGCTGCGGCTGCTCGAGATCGAGCCGGCACTGCAGGCGCTCGAGGGTGTGGTGATGGAACTCGACGACTGCGCTTTCCCGCTGTTGTCCGGGGTGGAGATCGGTTCCGATCCCCAGAAGATCTTCGATGGTGTGAGCCTGGCCCTGCTGGTCGGAGCCCGCCCCCGGGGCGCGGGCATGGAGCGAAGTGACCTGCTGGAGGCCAACGGCGCGATCTTCACCGCTCAGGGCAAAGCCCTCAACGCTGTCGCCGCGGATGACGTTCGCGTCGGGGTGACCGGCAACCCCGCCAACACCAACGCGCTGATCGCGATGACCAATGCGCCCGACATTCCCCGCGAGCGGTTCTCGGCGCTCACCCGGCTGGACCACAATCGGGCGATCTCGCAGCTGGCCGCCAAGACCGGCGCGGCGGTCACCGACATCAAGAAGATGACGATCTGGGGCAATCACTCGGCCACCCAGTACCCCGACCTGTTCCACGCGGAGGTCGCCGGAAAGAACGCGGCCGAAGTGGTCAACGACCAGGCCTGGATCGAGGATGAATTCATCCCGACGGTCGCCAAGCGCGGTGCGGCGATCATCGATGCGCGCGGCGCGTCGTCGGCCGCCTCGGCCGCGTCGGCAACCATCGACGCTGCCCGGGACTGGTTGCTGGGGACGCCGGCGGACGATTGGGTCTCGATGGCCGTCGTCTCCGACGGGTCCTACGGGGTGCCGGAGGGCTTGATCTCCTCGTTTCCGGTCACCACCAAGGGCGGCAACTGGACGATCGTGAGCGGCTTGGAGATCGACGAGTTCTCCCGCGGCCGGATCGACAAGTCAACCGCCGAGTTGGCTGACGAGCGCAGCGCGGTCACCGAGCTCGGCCTGATCTGAGCGCAGGTCAGCCGCGCACTGAGCGGAGCCCGAGTCATCTTGACGTGTGTTTGTCCAGGCATCATGATGACCTGTATGCGCACCACCTTGACGCTCGATGACGACGTCGTCCGGCTGGTCGAAGACGCAGTGCATCGCGAACGCCGCCCGATGAAGCAGGTCATCAACGATGCGCTGCGCAGAGCGCTGGCGCCGCCGGTGAAACGGCAGGAGCAGTATCGGTTGGAGCCGCATGAGTCGGCTGTGCGTTCCGGGTTGGATCTGGCCGGCTTCAACAAGTTGGCCGACGAACTGGAGGATGAGGCGCTGCTGGATGCCACGCGTCGGGCCCGGTGATCATCCCTGACATCAATCTGCTGCTCTACGCGGTCATCACCGGATTCCCGCAGCACCGGCGCGCGCATGCGTGGTGGCAAGACACCGTCAACGGCCACACCCGTATCGGGCTGACGTATCCGGCGTTGTTCGGGTTCCTACGGATCGCCACCAGTGCCCGCGTGCTCGCCGCGCCACTGCCAACCGCGGATGCGATCGCCTATGTGCGCGAGTGGCTTTCGCAGCCGAACGTGGACCTACTCACGGCGGGTCCGCGCCACCTGGACATCGCGTTGGGCCTGCTCGACAAGCTCGGCACAGCCAGCCACCTAACCACCGATGTGCAACTGGCCGCCTACGGCATCGAATACGACGCCGAGATCCATTCCAGTGACACCGACTTTGCCCGATTCGCCGATCTGAAGTGGACCGACCCGTTGCGCGAATAATGACTGCCGCTCTGCCCTCGGGTCAGCCGTTCAGGCCGTGCTGACCGTTGGCGCCGGTAGCGCCTTGAGTACCGGGATCGCCGGGGGCGCCGGGGTTGAACCCGGTCCCGCCGCCGCCGCCCGCGCCGCCGTTGCCGCCCGCGCCGCCGAGGCCCCCGGCCGCGCCGGAGCCGGGGCTGCCCGACTGTCCGAACAGTCCGCCCGCACCGCCGGTCCCGCCGTTTCCGCCGACGCCACCGGCCCCGCCGGCCCCGCCGTCGCCGCCGTTGCCGCCGTCACCGCCGTCGCCGTCCTGGTTGGCCATGCCGTCGGCGCCGATCCCGCCGTTGCCGCCGTTGCCGCCGCTGCCGCCTTGAGCGCCGATGCCCCCGTCGCCCCCGACGCCGCCGTCGCCGCCGGCGCCGCCCGTGCCGAGCAGTAGCCCGCCGCGACCCCCGCTGCCCCCAAAGCCGCCGGCGCCACCAACGTCAGCCGAGGCACCGACGCCGCCGTCGCCGCCGGCACCACCATTGCCCCCGGTGGAGTTGCCCCCAGGAGGATTATCTTGATTGGCATTTCCTCCGGCGCCGCCGGCACCACCGGGAGCGCCGATACCGCCGTTCCCGCCGGCGCCACCGTTGCCCCCTATGCTGTTGCCAGCATTTGCAACATTGGCGCTGCCACCCGCTCCGCCCAGCCCCCCGCCGCCGCCGGCTCCGCCGTTTCCGCCGGCGCCGCCATTGCCGCCGACAGCGTCACCAAAGCCGCTTTGAGCGGCGCCACCGTTACCGCCGGCACCTCCGGAGGCGAAGTTGGCGCCGTCGCCGCCGTCGCCGCCGGCACCCCCGGACACGTCGGTCTGCCCAAGGTTGGTTCCATCCCCGCCTATGCCGCCTGCACCACCGCCCACGCCGGGGTTGACTGCGTTGCTGCCCGAGCCGGCGTCGGTCCCGTTGCCATCGGGTCCGGTAGTGCCGTCGGCGCCATCGGTCGCGTGCGTGACCTGATGGGACACCGGGTTTTGCCCGTTGGCGCCGGCCGCTCCTGCCGCTCCGGCTCCACCCGCCCCCCCGTTGCCCCATAGCCCGGCGTTGCCGCCGTGGCCTCCGTTGCCGCCATTGCCCCCGATCTGGGTGGCCGCCCCACCGTTGCCGCCGAGCCCACCGTTGCCGTATAGCCACCCGCCGTTGCCGCCGGCACCGCCGTTCGCGCCGGGCCCGCCGGCTCCCCCGGCGCCACCGTTGCCGATCAACCCGGCCGCGCCGCCGCGACCGCCGGGCTGGCCTGGGGTGCTACTCGAGCCGCCGTTGCCGCCGTTGCCGTACAACAAGCCACCGTCGCCCCCGTTTTGTCCCGGCCCGCCGTTGGCGCCATCGCCGATCAGCGGGCGCCCCAGCAACAGCTGGGTGGGCCCATTGACCACATCCAGCACCGCTTGCATCGGGGAGGCATTGGCGGCCTCGGCCGCCGCATACGAGCCGGCCGCCGAACTCAGTGCCCGCACAAACTGCTGATGAAATGCCGCCGCCTGTGCGCTCAGCGCTTGATAGGCCTGGGCGTTCCCGGAAAACAGCGACGCGATGGCCGCTGATACCTCGTCGGCACCCGCGGCCAGCAGCCCCGTGGTCGGGGCCTCGGCCGCCCTGTTAGCTGCGGCCAGCGCCGAGCCGATGCCCTCCAAATCAGCGGCCGCGGCCACCAACACGTCCTGCGCTGCAATCAGATACTCCATCGCGGGGCCTCTCTCGCGGCGAGATTGACCAACGGGTCGGCACGAAGCGTGTCCCGTTGCTTGACGGTGCATTGCGTGTTTGCCTGGATCCCCGCGCCGACGGTGTGGATCGGGCCCAGTACCCTCAAGCCCGTGCCAACTGCATCTGTCGCGGTGACTATCGGCTCAGACACTTCGGTGTGAGAATCACCAGGATCCTCGCGCTGCTGCTTGCCGTCCTGCTTGCAGTGTCTGGCGTGGCTGGCTGCTCGGCCGACACCGGCGATCGCCACCCGGAGTTGGTGGTCGGATCCACGCCGGACTCCGAGGCGATGCTGCTGGCCGCCATCTACGTCGCGGCGCTGCGGTCGTACGGTTTTGCGGCGCACGCCGAAACCGCCGCCGACCCGGTGGCGAAACTGGACTCGGGCGCGTTCACCGTCGTACCCGCTTTCACCGGTCAGATGTTGCAGACCTTGCAACCCGATGCGTCGGTGCGCTCGGATGCCCAGGTATACCGCGCCATCGTCTCGGCCCTTCCCGAGGGCATAGCCGCAGGCGACTACACCACCGCCGCAGAAGACAAACCCGCGTTGGTGGTGACTCAATCCACCGCCAAGGCCTGGGGCGGCGGCGATCTCAGCGAGCTGCCCAGCCACTGCCGCGGGTTGTTGGTCGGGCGCGTTGCCGGCGCCCACACACCCGCGGCCGTGGGACCGTGCCGGCTGCCCGCCCCGCGTGAGTTTCGGAATGACGCAACAATGTTCGCCGCGCTGCGGGCCGGACAGCTGGTCGCGGCCTGGACCACCACCGCCGACCCCGACATCCCCGCGGACCTGATCATGCTGACCGACGGCAAGCCCGCGCTGATCCGGGCCGAGAACATCGTTCCGCTGTATCGTCGCAACGCGCTGACCGAGCGGCAACTGCTGGCCGTCAACGAGGTCGCCGGCGTGCTGGACACCACGGCCCTGATCGGGATGCGCCGCCAGGTGGCCGCGGGGGCCGACCCGGCGGCGGTGGCCGCCGGCTGGCTCGCCGAACACCCGCTGGGACGTTGAGCCGCCACGAGCGTCCGGGTCGACGCGATGACACACCGCGTCGGCCGAACAACCTTCGGGCGCGCTTTCCTCACCAGCCGTCAGCGCGGGCGGGGTATCAACCGGCCGGTGATGATCGGAAAGATCCGCTGATATCCGGAACCGGTCAGCCGGACCACCAGGTCCAGTACCTTGGCGTCGACACCCACCAACACCCGGGCCTTGTTCTTGGCCACCCCCGTCAGGATGATCTGCGCGGCCCGCTGTGGGCTGAGATGGGCCACCCGCTTATCGAACGTCTCGGCCAGCTCGGCCTGGTCAAGTCCCTCGGCGGCGGTGGCGTTACGGGCGATCGCGGTCTTGACACCGCCGGGGTGCACCGTCGTCACCTTCACCGGGTGACCCGCCAACGCCATTTCCTGGCGCAGCGCCTCGGTAAAGCCGCGGACGGCGAACTTGGCCGAGTTGTAGGCCGCCTGACCCGGCGCCGAAAACAACCCGAACACGCTGGAGATGTTGATGACGTGGCCGTCCCCGGAGGCGATCAAATGCGGCAGGAACGCCTTGGTGCCGTTGACCACACCCCAAAAATCGACGTCCATCACCCGTTCGATGTCCTTGAACTGGCTGACCTCGATATCGCCGGTAAAGGCGATGCCGGCGTTGTTGTAGATCTGGTTCACAGTGCCGAAGTGCTCGTTGACCGCATCGGCGTAGGCTAGGAAGGCTTCGCGTTCGGTTACGTCGAGTCGGTCCGTCTTGACCGGCGTGCTGATCGCCTTTAGCCGGTGCTCGGTGTCTGCCAGGCCGTCGGTGTCGACGTCGCTGATGGCCACCTTGGCGCCCGAGCGGGCCAGCTCGATTGCCAGCGCCTGCCCGATGCCCGATCCCGCGCCGGTGACAACGGCGACCTTTCCGGCGAACCCCTCCATGACGTACCCTCCCTTGTCTCGGCTGCCATCAGGTTAGCCGGTACCCGGGGTACGGCTTAACGTGGCCGGCACGGGTTCATTCGGTAGCTGGCACTGCGACGAGCGATGTGGATGATCTCGACTCGGTGGTGGCCGTCGTCGATGGCGTAGACGACGCGGTAATCACCGCGGCGGGCTGAGTGGAGGCCTTCAAGGTCATTGCGCAGCGGCTTGCCCAACCTATGCGGGTTGTTAAGCAGCGGTCCGAAAACAAACTCGACACATGCGGCGGCGATCTTTTCGGGTAAGCGTTGCAGGTCGCGTGCCGCTGTCGCGGTGATCGCCACGTGGTAGGGATGGTCGTCGCTCACCGCGCGGTGTAACGGTTGCGGATCTCGTCGTTGCTCACGAAGCGCCCTGCGGCAACATCGGCGAGGCCTTCACGAATGGCCTCGCTGGCGCCAGGGGTGCGTAGCACCTCCAGCGTTTCCTCGATGGACGCCAGGTCATCGGCCGAGATCAATACCGCCGCCGGATGACCGTGCCGGGTTATCGTGATGCGCTCGTGTGTCAGCTCAACTTCGGCGACGTACTCAGAGAGGCGATTGCGGACTTCGCCCAGTGGGACAACAGCCATAACCGCGATTGTAGCTAAAAGTATGGCTAAACCCTGTACGCCGAGCATCGGCTTACCGAGCCGAACGCCTCGTCGCTGTTTGATGTCTCCTCGAGCGTTCGGCTGAGCGAACTCAGCCGAACGCCTCGTCGAGGATCTCCTGCTGTTCGACGGCGTGCACCTTCGACGAGCCTGACGACGGGGCTGACATCGCCCGGCGCGAGATTCGCTTGATCCCGGCCAACTTGTCAGGCAGCAGCTCGGGTAGTTCGAGCCCGAATCGCGGCCACGCACCCTGGTTGGCCGGTTCCTCTTGGACCCAGAAGAACTCCTTGACGTTCTCGTAGCGGTCCAGCGTTTCACGCAGTCGACGCCTGGGCAGCGGGGCGAGCTGTTCAAGCCGCACGATCGCGAGGTCATTGCGGTTGTCCTTGGCCTTGCGGGCGGCCAGCTCGTAATACAGCTTGCCACTGGTCAGCAGGATCCGGCTGACCTTGTTGCGGTCTCCGATGCCGTCCTCATAGGTGGGTTCCTCCAGCACTGAGCGGAACTTGATCTCGGTGAAGTCCTTGATTTCGCTGACGGCGGCCTTGTGACGCAACATCGACTTGGGCGTGAACACGATCAGCGGGCGTTGGATGCCGTCCAGGGCATGCCGGCGTAGCAGGTGGAAGTAGTTCGACGGAGTCGACGGCATCGCGATGGTCATCGAACCTTCCGCCCACAACTGCAAGAAGCGTTCGATCCGGGCAGAAGTGTGGTCGGGTCCCTGCCCCTCGTGCCCGTGCGGTAACAGCAGCACGACGTTGGACAATTGGCCCCACTTGGCCTCACCGGAGCTGATGAACTCGTCGATGATCGACTGCGCGCCGTTGACGAAGTCGCCGAACTGCGCCTCCCAGAGCACCACGGCGTCCGGATTGCCCACAGTGTAGCCGTACTCGAAGCCGACGGCGGCGTACTCCGACAGTGGCGAGTCGTAGACCAGGAACTTTCCGCCGGTCGGGCTGCCGTCGGAGTTGGTCGCCAGCAGCTGCAGTGGTGTGAACTCCTCGCCAGTGTGGCGGTCGATGAGAACCGAATGCCGCTGGGAGAAGGTGCCGCGGCGGCTGTCCTGCCCCGACAAGCGCACCAGCTTGCCTTCGGCCACCAGCGAGCCCAGCGCCAGCAGCTCGCCAAAGGCCCAGTCGATCTTGCCTTCATAGGCCATCTCCCGGCGCTTCTCCAGCACCGGTTGGACTCGCGGGTGCGCGGTGAAGCCGTTCGGCAAGGCGAGGAACGCATCGCCGATCCGGGCCAGCAGCGACTTGTCCACCGCAGTGGCCAGCCCCGCGGGAATCATCTGGTCGGACTCGACCGACTCGCTCGGCTGCACACCGTGCTTCTCCAGCTCGCGCACTTCGTTGAACACCCGTTCCAGCTGGCCCTGGTAGTCGCGCAGCGCGTCCTCGGCCTCCTTCATCGAGATGTCGCCACGTCCGATCAGGGCTTCGGTGTAGCTTTTGCGGGCCCCGCGCTTGGTGTCGACGACGTCGTACACGTAGGGGTTGGTCATCGACGGGTCGTCACCCTCGTTGTGCCCGCGGCGGCGGTAGCACAGCATGTCGATGACGACGTCCTTCTTGAACCGTTGTCGGAAGTCCACCGCCAACCGCGCCACCCAGACACACGCCTCCGGGTCGTCGCCGTTGACGTGAAAGATCGGTGCCCCGATCATCTTTGCGACGTCGGTGCAGTACTCGCTGGACCTGGAATACTCGGGCGCGGTGGTGAAGCCGATCTGGTTGTTGACGATGATGTGGATGGTGCCGCCGACGCGGTAGCCCGGCAGATTCGCCAGGTTCAGCGTCTCGGCGACCACACCCTGACCGGCGAACGCGGCATCGCCATGCAACATCAGCGGCACCACCGAGAACGCCCGTTGGCCGTCGCTGTCGATGCTTCCGTGGTCGAGCAGATCCTGCTTGGCCCGCACCAATCCCTCCAGCACCGGGTCGACGGCCTCCAGATGCGACGGGTTGGCGGTCAGCGACACCTGAATGTCGTTGTCGCCGAACATCTGCAGGTACAGCCCGGTGGCGCCCAGGTGGTACTTGACGTCACCGGAGCCGTGCGCCTGCGACGGATTCAGGTTGCCCTCGAACTCGGTGAAGATCTGCGAGTACGGCTTGCCGACGATGTTGGCCAGCACGTTGAGCCGGCCCCGGTGCGGCATCCCGATGACCACCTCGTCGAGGCCGTGCTCAGCGCACTGGTCGATCGCCGCGTCCATCATCGGGATCACGCTTTCGGCGCCTTCCAGCGAGAACCGCTTCTGGCCGACGTACTTGGTCTGTAGGAACGTTTCAAAGGCCTCGGCGGCGTTGAGCTTGCTGAGGATGTATTTCTGTTGGGCCACAGTGGGTTTGACGTGCTTGGTCTCGACCCGTTGTTCGAGCCACTCCTTTTGTTCGGGGTCGAGGATATGGGCGTACTCCACGCCGATGTGGCGGCAGTAGGCATCGCGCAGCAAGCCCAGCACGTCGCGCAGTTTCTTGTACTGCGCACCGGCAAAGCCGTCGACCTTGAACACCCGATCGAGATCCCACAGCGTCAGGCCGTGGGTCAGCACTTCGAGGTCGGGGTGACTGCGGAACCGAGCTTTGTCCAACCGCAGCGGGTCGGTATCGGCCATCAGATGGCCGCGGTTGCGGTAGGCCGCGATCAAGTTCATGACGCGAGCGTTCTTGTCGACGATCGAGTCGGGGTTGTCGGTGCTCCAGCGCACCGGCAGATATGGGATGCTCAGTTCGCGGAAGACCTCGTCCCAGAAGCCATCCGAGAGCAGCAACTCGTGGATGGTGCGCAGGAAGTCGCCCGATTCCGCGCCCTGGATGATGCGGTGGTCGTAGGTGGAGGTCAAAGTGATCAATTTGCCGATGCCCAGCTCGGCGATGCGTTCCTCGCTGGCGCCTTGAAACTCGGCGGGGTATTCCATGGCGCCCACGCCGATGATGGCGCCCTGGCCGGGCATCAGCCGCGGCACCGAATGCACGGTGCCGATGGTTCCGGGATTGGTCAGCGAAATCGTCACGCCGGCAAAGTCTTCAGTGGTCAGCTTGCCGTCGCGGGCCCGGCGTACGATGTCTTCGTAGGCCGTGACGAACTGCGCGAATCGCATGGTCTCGCACCGCTTGATGCCGGCCACCACCAGGGAACGCTTCCCGTCCTTGCCTTGCAGGTCGATCGCCAGGCCGAGATTGGTGTGCGCCGGCGTGACCGCGGTGGGCTTGCCGTCGACTTCGGTGTAGTGCCGGTTCATGTTCGGGAATTTCTTCACCGCCTGCACCAGGGCGTAGCCCAGCAAATGCGTGAACGAGATCTTGCCGCCGCGGGTCCGCTTCAACTGGTTGTTGATGACGATCCGGTTGTCGATCAGTAGCTTGGCCGGGACCGCCCGGACGCTGGTCGCCGTCGGCACCTCCAACGACGCGGACATGTTCTTGACGACGGCCGCGGCGGCGCCGCGCAGCACCGCTACCTCGTCACCTTCGGCTGGCGGGGGAACGGCAGTTTTGGCGGCCAGTGCGGCGACCACGCCGTTGCCCGCGGCCGCGGTGTCGGCCGGCTTGGGGGGTGCCTGCGGGGCGGCCGCAGCGGCCCGCTCGGCAACGAGTGGCGAGGTAACCCGGGTTGGTTCGGCAGCTGGTTGGGAGGTGGGTTCGGGGCTGTAGTCAACCAGGAACTCGTGCCAGCTGGGATCGACCGAGGAGGGGTCGTCGCGGAACTTGCGGTACATCTCTTCGACCAGCCATTCGTTTTGCCCGAATGGTGAACTTATGTTGGCCACGGCCGCTGTTCGCCTCGATTCTTCTGCTAGTTGAAGTCCTGCAAGCGCATTGCGCGGCGCCTGCTGGCAGTCGGTGAACGGTCTGCCCCATAAAGGCTAACGCTTTGCCAGCGATTCGCCAGAGAGACCGGGCAACGCGCGCTAGCTGGCATCCCGAACGGTCGGTAGCACGTGCAGGGTGACCGGCCAGCGCGCCGGCGGGGTGCCGAATGCCGATCGCGCATTACGGACGAGCTTCTTGCCGACCAGCCGATTGCCGATGGCGCCGATGATCGCGCCGATACCCATCGGCACCAGCTTGCCAAACATGAGCGCGCCGCGTTTCAGCGCGAATCGTTTGACGACGTATTTGAGCATTCGCGAGTTCAACGACGATATCGCCGGCAGCGGCAGCGAGGCCATGGTCTCCGACACCCAGCCGCCGCTGGTTCGGCCCGGACCGAGCAGATCGGCCACCGCAGTAGTGTTGTCGCCGACCAGCACCGCCAAGACCAGGGCACGGCGCCGTTCTCGGTGGTCGAGGGGAATGGCGTGTACCGAGGCCAGCGCCAGCACGAACAGCGCGGTGGCCTCAAGGAACACGACAACCTCTCCGGCCGCGGCGAACCATGCGGCCAGGGTGCCGATCCCCGGTAAGGTCGCGGCCGCACCTACCGCCGCTCCACTGGCCGTCACCACCGACAAGAAGCGTTTCTCGAGCTTGGCTACGATCTTGGCGGGGCTGGCCCCCGGGTGGGCGCGACGCAGGCGGGCCACATACGCCTGTGCTGCCGGGCCCTGTATCCGCGAACTCCGTTCGATGACCTGCGCCAATGCCCGCGTGGACACTTTGGGCCGCCCGCCGGTCCCGGCCAGCTGCGGGTCCGGCTCAGCTGCATTTGCGGATCGATTGTCGAACCTTTTCCAAGACCTGATTCGTCGAGCGCTCATCTTCTCTCCTGCGAATGGCGTCCCCTCAGGCTAATGCCGGTTCAACGATCCGAGCATGTGTTTCGGTAGCGGCGCGGTTCACCGCTCGAAGCGGAATAATGCGGCGTGGACATTGGTGACGATACGGGTTGCCCTGGTGCATGCCGTGACGCCCGTGACCCAATGCCACCGCTAGCAAGCCAAACGAGGTGCGTGTATGACTACGGCGATACGCCGGGCGGCCGGGAGCAGCTACTTCCGAAACCCCTGGCCTGCGCTGTGGGCGATGATGGTTGGCTTCTTCATGATCATGCTCGACTCCACCGTCGTAGCCATCGCGAATCCGACCATCATGGCCCAGCTACGCATCGGTTACGCCACCGTGGTTTGGGTGACCAGCGCCTATCTGCTGGCCTACGCGGTGCCAATGCTGGTGGCCGGCCGGCTTGGCGACCGGTTCGGCCCGAAGAATCTCTACCTGATTGGCCTGGGGGTATTCACCGTTGCGTCGCTGGGGTGCGGTCTGTCGAGCGGTGCCGGCATGCTGATTGCCGCTCGAGTGGTGCAAGGCGTCGGCGCCGGATTGCTTACCCCGCAGACGCTGTCGACGATAACGCGGATCTTCCCGGCTCATCGCCGCGGTGTCGCGCTGGGCGCATGGGGCACCGTCGCCAGTGTCGCCAGCCTGGTGGGACCGTTGGCCGGCGGCGCGCTGGTCGACAGCATGGGGTGGGAGTGGATTTTCTTCGTCAACGTTCCCGTCGGCGTCATCGGCCTGATCCTGGCGGCCTATCTGATTCCGGCACTACCCCACCACCCGCATCGGTTCGATTGGTTCGGCGTCGGATTGTCTGGTGCGGGAATGTTTCTGATTGTCTTCGGACTACAGCAGGGCCAGTCCGCCAATTGGCAGCCTTGGATTTGGGCGGTGATCGTCGGCGGTATCGGGTTTATGTCGCTGTTCGTTTACTGGCAGGCGCGGAACGCCCGCGAGCCGCTGATCCCACTGGAGGTCTTCAACGACCGGAACTTCAGCTTGTCCAACCTCAGGATAGCGATCATCGCCTTCGCGGGGACGGGGATGATGCTGCCGGTGACGTTTTATGCGCAGGCGGTGTGTGGGTTGTCGCCGACCCACACGGCCGTGCTGTTCGCGCCGACGGCGATCGTCGGTGGCGTGCTGGCCCCGTTCGTCGGCATGATCATTGACAGGTCCCATCCGTTGTGCGTACTGGGTTTCGGCTTCTCGGTGCTGGCGATCGCAATGACATGGCTCTTATGCGAGATGGCTCCGGGCACGCCCATCTGGCGGCTGGTGTTGCCGTTCATCGCGTTAGGCGTTGCTGGGGCGTTCGTGTGGTCGCCGCTGACCGTCACCGCGACCCGCAATCTACGGCCGCACCTGGCCGGTGCGAGCTCAGGTGTGTTCAACGCCGTCCGGCAGCTGGGGGCTGTGCTGGGGAGCGCGAGCATGGCCGCGTTCATGACGTCGCGCATCGCCGCCGAGATGCCCGGTGGTGTGGACGCCCTTACCGGTCCCGCCGGGCAGGACGCTACCGTGTTGCAGCTGCCCGAGTTCGTGCGCGAACCCTTCGCGGCCGCGATGTCGCAATCGATGCTGTTGCCCGCCTTCGTCGCCCTATTCGGGATCGTTGCCGCGTTGTTCCTGGTTGACTTCACCGGTGCTGCGGTTGCCAAAGAGCCGTTGCCCGAATCCGATGGCGACGCTGACGACGACGACTATGTCGAGTACATCCTTCGTCGGGAACCGGAAGAGGATTGCGACACCCAGCCGCTGCGGGCGTCGCGCCCGGCAGCGGCCGCAGCGTCACGCAGCGGTGCTGGGGGTCCGCTGGCGGTCAGCTGGTCGACGTCAGCCCAAGGAATGCCCCCAGGTCCACCAGGCCGTCGGGCGTGGCAGGCAGATACTGAGTCAACAGCTCCGAGCGCACTATAACCGCGGCATACTGTGCCCGACTGACCGCGACGTTGAGCCGATTCCGGTTGAGCAGGAACGAGATTCCGCGTGGAACATCGTCGGCGGACGAGGCCGTCATCGAGATGAAGACCACCGGTGCCTGCCCGCCCTGGAATTTGTCGACGGTGCCTACCCGTACTCCGTCAGCCCCGCCAAGTCCGGCAGACGCCAACCGCCGACGGACCAGCGCCACCTGGGCGTTGTACGGCGCGAGCACAAGCACATCGGAAGCGGCCAGTGGCCGGGTGCCGTGCTCGTCGGTCCACGGCGAGCCGAGCAGCTGCCGCAGCTCGGCGAGGATCGCCTCGGCCTCTTCGGGGCTTTCGATCGAATTGCCCTTGTGGTGCACGCCACGCGTATGCACCCCCGGGGGATACCCGTCGAGGCGGCGCACGGCGGTGCGCTCGGTGTGGGAACACAGCCTGCCCTCGTAGGACAACGCCGACACGGCCGCGCACACCGCCGGGTGCATCCGGTACGAGCGGTCTAAGAAGTAGCCGCGTTCGTCGGGCAGCGTGTGTTGCCCATCTACCAGCCACGACAATGCGGAGGTGTCGACGGGTTCGGGATGTGTGCCCTGACTTACCTGAGGCAGTTGCTGTGGATCGCCAAGCAGCAACAGGTTTGTGGCCGCGGGCGCCACGGCGATGGTATTGGCCAGGCAGAACTGGCCAGCCTCGTCGATCACCAGCAGATCCAGGCTGGCTTTCGGCACCCGATTGCCGTTGGCGAAGTCCCACGCCGTGCCGCCGATCACGCATCCGGCGGTGTCGCGGATGAATTCTGTGTACTGGCTCCCGTCGATCGACTGCCAGCGCCCAGCGGTGTGGTCGTGCGGCTTTTTGGCGACCTGCCCCGGGTCCAGGCCAGCGCTGATCACACCTTCCAACAGGTTCTCCACCGTGGCGTGCGACTGGGCGACAACGCCAATACGCCAGGCATGCTCGGTGACCAACTCCGCGATCACCCGGGCCGCGGTGTATGTCTTGCCGGTCCCCGGAGGGCCGTGCACCGCCAGGTATGACGAGTCCAAGTCCAGCGCCGCCGCGGCGATATCGGTGACTGGGTCACTGCTGCGGGGCAATGCGGCGCCGCTGCGCGTGCGAGGAGGGCGACGCAGCAGCACGTCCATTAGCGCGGTGCTGGGCAGTTGCGGCGATCCGGAAGCCACGGCAGCGGCCGTCGATTCGATCGATTCCCGCAGGGCCGTCGTCGGCACCGGCGGCCCGGGAGCGAGCGCGAACGGGAGCTGCTGAAATGTATTGCCGTCACTGCCGGTTCGTTCGACGATGACCACCTCGGTGGGCACAGTGGGGTCGTCGGTCTCAACCACTGCGGCGGGGCCCGCGGCTCGGCGATCAGGATTGTCGGTCATGCCCGGCGGCGCCGGGGGTTCGTAGAGGGCAAACACATTCCCGTTGAGGTCCCCACGTGCCAGTTCACCGGTAAGCCGGACCCGCCGCTGCGGCTTGCGCGCGCGAGGCGGCATATGCCAGTCGACGGTGACCGAAGCCTCGCTGGCAAGGAAGACGTCCGTGCTGTCCGACCATTCGTCGACGGGGTAGTTGAGCCGGTCGAAGTGCGCCCACCAGAACGGCTTGTCCTCGCGGCGATGATAGCCGCGGGCAGCGGCCAGCAAGGCGACCGCTGTCTGTTCCGGCGTGCGCTCGCCGGCGGCGGCATCGCCGGTGAACTTGGACAGTACCGACGCCAGCGAGTCACCGTCGTCGATAGGGTCGGCGTCCGGAACTGGTTGAGCGCCAATGGGTGTGACGCCGGCTTCCCAGGCGCGCATGAGCAGCCAGTCACGCAGCGCGCGGGTGGACCGGCAGTCGTAGTGGTTGTAGCCTTCGATCTCTTTGAGCACGGTTGCCGCCTCATCGATGCGGCCGGCCGCGCGCAGTTCGCAGTACCGGGCATAGGAGTTGATCGAGTCGGCGGCGGTGGTGACGTCGCCGGAGCGTGGCTGCGTCCCGAGGTACAGCGGCTCCAGCGCCTTCAAGCTGAACGAGTCGGTGCCCACCCGAATGCTCTTGCGTACCAACGGGTATAAGTCCACCAGGACTCCGTTGCGCAGCAAGTCGTCGACGTCGTCCTCGCCGATGCCGTAGCGTCCGACCAGCCGCAGCAGCGCGGTCTTCTCGTAGGGCGCGTAGTGGTAGATGTGCATGTTGGGGTGGCGCCGGCGCCGTCTGGCGACTATCGCCAGGAAATCGGTCAGCGCCTGGCGTTCGGCTGTCCGGTCATGCGCCCACAATGGTCGGAATACTCCCGCCCGTCCGGCTTCCAGCACCCCGAACAGGTATTCCAGGCCCCACTGTTTGCCGTCGGCGGTCCACAGCGGGTCACCCTCGAAGTCGAAGAACAGGTCGCCGGGGTTTGGCTCCGGCAGCAGTGTCAGCGGCCGCGGGTCGACGATCTCGAACTGTGGTGCTCCCGTATCGCGTTGGCGGATTTGCAGTTTGGCCTGTGCGGTCAGCTTGCCCAGCGCGTTCGTGGTCAGGCCGGGAACCGGCGCGGTGTGATCTGCCAGTTCGGCGATCGTGGTGATGCCGGCCTCAAGGAGCTTGTCGCGCTGGCGGACTCGCATCCCTCCGACCAGTAGCAGATCGTCGCTGGCGCGCAGCCGCTCGGTGCACTGCGGACAGCGGAAGCACGCCTGCACGCGTTCGTCGTCCCAGCGCACCGCGGTGCCCGCGGTGTAGTGGCCGTCCAGCAATCGCTGTAAAAGCGCACGCTGGGACCGGTAGACCGGGATGAGCTCGCCGACGCGGTAGCGCACGATCGTGCCGTCGCCGAGTTCGAGCTCGGCGTCGGCAGCCACCGGAACGCCCGAGTGAACCAGCGCATCGGCATAGGCCGCCAGCTGTAGCAGCGCGGTCACGGTTGGCGAGCGGGCGAGCTTGGTGTCGGCGACCCGGTACCGGTGACCGTCGCGGATCAGGAAGTCGGCGAACCCGACGAAGCGGCCGTCGAACATGGCGGCCTGATACACCACCGGGGCGTGGTTGGCGATGGCACGTCGCGTCGCGTCGGCGGCTGCCGCCAGCCCGGCGGGCGTGTAGGCCGGCCGGCCAATGATAGCCACCGCGTCGCCGAACTCGTGGCGCAGTTGGTCGAGTCGGCGTCCTTCATGCGCGCTACCGAGAACGGCGGCTCGCGCCATCAGTTCGTCGTCAACTGCGACGGCCGGTCCCCGGCCTAGTTTCGCGTCGAATTCACGGAGCAGTGCGTACTGGCACCGGGCGGCGGCTGCGAGATCCGAAGCACTGTAGACGATGCTGTCACCGGTGACGAACACAGCAGCAACTCCTCGGTGAGACAACGGACAGGCAAACTGGGCTGCACCCGTCGGCTTAACCGCCGGTGGTGTTGCCGATCAGCTCGACGCCGCCGCCGTTCCAGCGGAACTTGACAACGTTGTTCAACCCGATGCCGCTGGCATACGTCAATGCCACCGTGTCTCCCGTGCACTGCGAGGTGTCGATGCCGGTGAACCCATAGGTATCGGGCACCCCCTGCGGTATGTACTTGCCGAGGTGGAACATCACCGCGCGGGTGGTCGGATTGCCGGCGTTCGTGTTGGCCTTGATGACCACCGCCGACAGCTGGGCACACTCGTTGTAGTTGCCGGCCAGCGGTTCTGGGTTCCAGGGCTGCTCACTGCGCGGATCGCGAGGAAGTTCGGAGACGACTTTGGCGATTGTGGGCGAGGCGAGGTTCACCGCACACGGGTCGACCGGCGCGGCGCTGTGGTTGCTGGGTGGGGCAGCTGTCGCGGACGGCGGGCTCGGTTCGCTGCTCGGCGGGGCCGGGTGAGCAGTTGACAGGGATGGGGTGGCCTCCGGCGTCTTAGCGACCGTGGAGTCGCCCGAACCGCAACCGGTCAACGTCGCGGCGACCAATGCAGCGACCACGCCAACACGCGGCGTGGTGGGGCAGGGTGGTGACCACACACCGGGCACCGTACCGCCATCGGGCCCGCGGGTGCGGTAGGCGTGGCCGGGTCACCACTAAACTTGACGGCCTGATGGCCTTCCCGGAATATTCGCCTGCGGCGTCCGCTGCGACGTTTGCTGACCTGCAGATTCATCCCCGCGTCTTGCGGGCGATCGGCGACGTCGGTTACGAGTCACCGACGGCTATCCAGGCGGCTACGATCCCGGCGTTGATGGCAGGCTCCGACGTGGTGGGGCTGGCGCAGACCGGCACCGGCAAGACGGCGGCATTTGCGATTCCGATGCTGTCCAAGATCGACATCACCAGCAAGGTGCCCCAGGCGCTGGTGCTGGTGCCCACCCGGGAGCTGGCTCTGCAGGTGGCCGAGGCGTTCGGCCGCTACGGTGCCTATCTGTCGCAACTCAACGTGCTGCCGATCTACGGCGGATCGTCGTATGCCGTGCAACTGGCCGGATTGAGACGCGGCGCGCAGGTGGTGGTTGGCACCCCCGGTCGTATGATAGACCATCTCGAACGGGCGACCTTGGACCTGTCGCGGGTGGACTTTCTAGTGCTCGATGAGGCCGATGAGATGCTGACCATGGGTTTCGCCGACGACGTTGAGCGCATTCTGTCCGAGACCCCCGAATACAAGCAGGTCGCCCTGTTTTCCGCGACCATGCCGCCGGCGATCCGCAAACTCAGCGCCAAGTATCTGCACGATCCGTTCGAAGTCACTTGTAAGGCGAAAACCGCTGTGGCCGAGAATATTTCGCAGAGCTACATTCAGGTAGCACGGAAGATGGACGCGCTCACCAGAGTGCTCGAAGTCGAGCCGTTCGAGGCGATGATCGTCTTTGTCCGCACCAAGCAGGCGACCGAGGAGATTGCCGAAAAGCTGCGTGCCCGAGGGTTTTCCGCGGCTGCCATCAGCGGTGACGTCCCGCAGGCGCAGCGGGAGCGGACCATCACGGCGCTGCGGGACGGCGACATCGATATCCTGGTCGCCACCGATGTGGCGGCGCGCGGACTCGACGTGGAGCGGATATCACACGTGCTTAACTACGACATCCCGCACGACACCGAGTCCTACGTACACCGGATCGGGCGCACCGGCAGGGCCGGGCGTTCGGGAGCCGCGCTGATATTCGTCTCGCCACGGGAGCTTCACCTGCTCAAGGCGATCGAAAAGGCTACGCGGCAAACGCTTACCGAGGCGCAATTGCCCACCGTCGAGGATGTCAACACCCAGCGGGTGGCCAAGTTCGCCGATTCCATCACCAATGCGCTGGGCGGTCCGGGAATCGAGCTGTTCCGCCGACTGGTCGAGGAGTATGAACGCGAGCATGATGTCCCGATGGCTGACATCGCCGCGGCACTGGCCGTGCAGTGCCGCGGCGGTGAGGCATTCCTGATGGCACCCGACCCGCCGCTTTCGCGGCGCAACCGCGACCAGCGTCGGGACCGTCCGCAAAGGCCCAAGCGTAGACCGGACTTGACCACCTACCGCGTCGCCGTCGGCAAGCGGCACAAGATCGGTCCAGGCGCCATCGTCGGCGCCATCGCCAATGAGGGTGGGCTGCACCGCAGCGACTTCGGTCAGATCCGTATCGGGCCAGACTTCTCGCTAGTAGAATTGCCGGCGAAGCTGCCCCGCGCGACGCTCAAAAAGCTTGCACAGACCCGTATCTCGGGTGTGCTGATCGACCTTCGGCCATACCGGCCGCCCGACGCGGCGCGCCGGCATAATGGCGGCAAACCACGGCGGAAACACGTCGGATGACCCTGCCCAAGGAAAGAGCCGCCCAGGGCGGACTCGAGCGGATCGCCCACGTGGACCGGGTGGCGTCGTTGACCGGGATCCGTGCTGTTGCCGCATTGCTGGTCGTCGGCACTCATGCGGCCTACACCACCGGCAAGTACACCCACGGCTATTGGGGCCTGATGTCGTCCCGCATGGAGATCGGCGTTCCGATCTTTTTCGTGCTGTCGGGGTTCCTGCTATTCCGGCCATGGGTTAAGTCCGCCGCTACCGGCGGCCCCCCGCCGTCGTTGAGCCGCTATGCGTGGCACCGGGTCCGGCGGATCATGCCCGCCTACACCGTCACCGTTCTGTTGGCCTACCTCGTCTATCACTTCCGCACGGCGGGGCCCAACCCCGGGCACACCTGGGTCGGGCTGTTCCGCAACCTCACCTTGACGCAGATCTATACCGACGGCTATCTGGGTGCGTTCCTGCATCAGGGTCTGACCCAAATGTGGAGCCTCGCGGTGGAGGTTGCCTTCTACCTGGCGTTGCCGGCGTTGGCATACCTACTGTTGGTGCTCGTCTGCCGGCGGCGATGGCAGCCCAGGTTGCTGTTGGCCACCATGGCGGGGCTGACGATGATCAGCCCGGCATGGTTGATCCTGGTGCACAACACGCACTGGATGCCCGACGGCGCTCGGCTGTGGCTACCCACCTATCTGGCTTGGTTCGTCGGCGGCATGATGCTGGCCGTGCTGGCGGCGATGGGCGTGCGCTGTTATGCATTCGTGGCCATACCGTTGGCGGTCATCTGCTACTTCATCGTCTCCACTCCGATCGCGGGCGCGCCCACGACGTCGCCCACAGCGCTGGCCGAGGCGCTGGTCAAGACCGCCTTCTATGCCGTGATCGCCGTGCTGGCGGTGGCACCGCTGGCCTTGGGTGACCAGGGGTGGTATGCCCAGTTGCTGGCCAGCCGGCCGATGGTGTTTCTTGGTGAGATCTCCTACGAGATCTTCCTGATCCATCTGGTGACCATGGAGATCGCCATGGTGGACGTGCTCGGGTATCGGGTTTACACCAGTTCGATGGTGAACCTTTGTCTCGTGACGCTGGTGCTGACGATCCCATTGGCGTGGTTGTTGCACCGTTTCACTCGGGTCCAGGGTGACCGGCCTTCCTAGCGGCGGCAGAAGCAGGTGTCACGATCGGGACGACGAACTCCGCGATCATCGCTCGTTCGTCGGCTTCGTCACGGCCGGGGAACATCAGCAGCGATGTGAGCATCCGGACCACCCAGCGGGCGCGGCGTTCGACGGTGGTCGGATCGTCGGGACCTAGTGAGTTGAGGAATGCCGCGGCCAGGGCCGCGATCACCTCGGACCGTCCGGCCATCTCGCCGCCGATCGGTGGGCGGGTGGTGGTAAACCACGCGGCCAACGCGGGGTTGTCGCGGACCATCCGCAACGTCGTGGTGATGCTCACCAGCAGCCGTTCGGCAGGTTCGACGACATCGGCGATCTTCACCATGATCTCGCGGCCGAGCCGGCGGGTCTCGCGGTGCACGTACGCGGTTCGCAGCGCCTCGCGGCTGTCGAAGTACCGATACAGTGTTGCGCGCGAACAGCCTGCGGCCTTGGCGATCTCGTTCATGCCGATCGACGCCGGGTCACGCTGCGTAAAGAGTCGCTCGGCGGCGTCGAGTATCCGATCTGCGGCTAACTCGGTCCGACGCGCGGACAGCCAGTCGGTACCCGCCATCAGGATGTCACTCGGAACGGCACCGACAGCGGACGCCGGACATAACTGCCGCCGGACCACACGATGCGTGACTCGGCCACCTCGAAGTCCGGGCACCGGGCCAGCAGTTCGGTCAGCGCCACCCGGCATTGCATCCGGGCCGCGGCCGCACCCAGGCAGTGGTGGGCGCCGTGGCTGAAGGTCAAGATGTTGCGCGGGCACCGAGTGACATCGAGTTCGGCTGCGTCCGGGCCGTATTGGCGTTCGTCACGGTTGGCCGAGCCGTACAGCAGCAGCACCCGGCGACCGGCCGGGATGGTGGTGTCACCGATCGTGACGTCGCGCGTGGTTGTGCGCGCCAGCCCCTGCACCGGCGAGGTGAGCCGCAGCAGCTCCTCGACCGCGTCGGGGATGCCCTCTGGGTCATCCAGCAGCAGCCGGCGCTGGTCGGGCCGCCGGTGCAGCAACGGCATCGAACCGCCTAGCATGCCGGTGACGGTGTCGTTGCCGCCGGTGACCATGGTGAACGTGAACGCCAGTATGGACAGTGTGCCGGCGGTGTCGCCGTCGGCGCCGACCCCGGCGGCTACCAGGTGGGAGATGGCGTCGTCGGCGGGCTCGGTGCGGCGTCGCTCGATCAGCCCGGTGAAGTAGGCCATCATCGAGCCGACCGCGTCCAGTGCGCCGGTGGTGGCGCCGTCAACCGCGTTCGCCGCCACGATGGCCTGGGTCCACCCGTCGAATTGCGTCCAATCCTCTTCGGGAACACCGAGATAGTGCGCCACCACCATCGACGGGAGCGGTTTGAATAGTTCGGTGACAATGTCGCCGCCACCGTTGGCGCGCAGCTTTTCGAGCCGCTCAACGACGAACTTGCGCACCGTGGGCTCGACGGTTTCGACCTGTCGTGGCGTGAAGCCGCGCGACACCAGCTTGCGAAACTCGGTGTGGACCGGCGGATCCTGCATCACCATGGGCGGGGTGTCGTGCAGTCCAATCATTTCCAGCTCGCCGTAGTTAACGGTCAAGCCTTGCGCCGACGAGAACGTCTGATGGTCCCGCGCTGCCGACCAGACGTCGGCGTGCCGGGACAGCACGTAGTAGTCGTACTCGGGACGCTGCGGCGGGACGACGTGGTGCACCGGGTCGTGGTCGCGCAACGCGCGGTACATCGGCCACGGATTCGGCCAGGTTTCGGCGGTGGCGAGCTGGAATTCGTGAGACATTACTGATGTCATGTCTTATGTCTAAGACATTCCATCGGTAATATCAATCGGCGATTGTGAATCTGGTGACGCGACACGCCGAGGACGCGTCGTGCGGTTCACACTCGGCGGGACGTCGCGACGGATCAGATCGCCGAGCCGGGATTGAGGATGCCCTGGGGGTCCAGCGCTTGCTTGATGCGCTGGTTGAGGGCCAGGACGTCGGGCCCGAGATAGCCGGCCAACCACGGCCGTTTCAACCGGCCCACGCCGTGTTCGCCGGTGATCGTGCCGCCCAGGCCGACGGCCAGGTCCATGATTTCGCCGTACGCGAGGTGGGCGCGCTCTAGCATCGCGGCATCTGCGGGGTCGTACACCAGCAACGGGTGGGTATTGCCGTCCCCGGCGTGGGCGATCACCGAGATCATCAGATTCCGCTCCTCGGCGATGCGCGCAATCCCGGTGACCAGTTCGCCCAGTGCGGGCAGCGGTACCCCGACGTCCTCGAGCAGCAACGCCCCCTTGCTCTCGACCGCCGGAATGGCGAACCGCCGGGCCGCAATGAACGCCTCGCCCTCATCCGGGTCGTCGGTCGAAAACACGTCTATCGCACCGTTTTCGGCGAACACGGCGGCCATCACGGCGGCGTCTTCGGTGGCCGCGCGGCCACGTTCATCAGAACCAGCCACCAGCATGGCCGCCGCATCGCGGTCCAGGTCCATCCGCAAGGTGTCCTCGACGGCGTTGATCGCCACCGAATCCATGAACTCCAGCATCGCGGGGCGAAGTCGGCCGGTAACCCCGAGCACCGCATCGACCGCCGCCTGCACCGAGCCGAAGCTGGCCACCACGATGCTCGATGCATTCTGTGCGGGCAGCAGTCGCAACGTCACCTCCGTGATGACGCCCAGCGTGCCTTCGCTGCCGACGAACAGTTTGGTCAGGGAAAGCCCGGCGACGTCCTTGAGCCGTGGGCCGCCCAGCCGGACCGCGGTGCCGTTGGCCAGCACAACCTGCATGCCCAGTACGTAGTCGCCTGTGACGCCGTACTTCACGCAGCACAGCCCGCCGGCGTTGGTGGCGATGTTGCCGCCGATGCTGCAGATCTCGAACGACGACGGATCCGGGGGATACCACAGGCCGTGTTCGGCGGCGGCCTCCTTCACCTCGGCGTTGTACAGGCCGGGCTGGCACACTGCGGTGCGGGTGACCGGGTCGACGGTGATGTCGCGCATCTTTTCGGTGGACAGCACGATCCCGCCATCCAGGGCGGTCGCCCCGCCCGAAAGGCCGCTACCGGCTCCTCGGGTCACCACGGGCACCTGGTTCGCACTGGCCCAACGCAGCACCGTCTGCACCTCTTCGGTGCGCCGTGGCCGGATGATTGCCAGCGGTTTGCCGGCCGAAGGGTCAAAGGCCCGGTCTTGCCGGTAGCCGTCGGTGACGGCGGGGTCGGTGACCACCATCCCCTCGGGCAGCTCGGCCATCAGGCCAGCCAGCACATCGGTATTCACTGAGCCGATCCTACGGGCCGATCGATGTCCGCTTGGGGCGCCAGATCCAGTTCGCGCAGCGCGGGCAGCCGGATCGCGACCAGCCCGGTGCACACGATGGGCAGTGCCAACGCGAGAAACGTGGCATGCAGTCCAGCGGCGTCGGTCAGTGGACCGGCCAGCAACAGACCCAACGGGCCGGCGGCGTAGGCCAGCGACGTCATCACCCCGACTACCCGGCCGCGCAGATGCTGTGCTGCCCGCGTCTGTATCACGTAGTTATAGATCGGCTGGATGGGTCCGTACACCAGGCCGACCACCGCGCACAACACCATGATGACCGGCAGTGGCGGCAGGAACGCGATGACCATCGATGCCAAACCCAGGGTAAGAACCGCGGTCGACATGGTCACGCGACGGGGAACGCGGATAGCCAACACGGCATACCCCAGCGCTCCCACCAGGCCGCCGCCGGCGATCGCCATCAACGCCCAACCCAGCTGCACCGGTTGCTGGTGGTCGGTGAAGTATTTCGGGAACAGCACGCTCTCCATCGGCAGATACAGCGCGGTGACGGTCAGGTCAATCATCCCGAGGGTGCGCAATACCCGCAGGTTCCAGACGAAGCGCAGCCCCTCGGCGATCCCGGATACCAACCCTTGGGGCCGCGAGGTGTGGTGCGGCTTGCCGGCACCCTCGAGTTGCAGGGCGGCAATCGCGAGGATGGACAACCCGAATGCCGTCGCGGTAATCCACATTGTGGTGATGCCGCCAACCGTCGCGATCATCAAGCCACCGATGGCCGGGCCGACAATAAAGGCCAGGTTGAGGATCGCCTCGTAGGCGCCGTTGATGCGGTCCAACGACCAGCCTGCCCGAGCGGCGGCCTCGGGCAGCATCGAGTCACGAGCCGTCATGCCTGCCGGGCCGAAGGCGGCCGCCAGGGCGGCCAATACGGCCAGCACCAGCACGTTGACCGCGTCGCCGCCGTACCCCCACGCCACCAGGGGGACGCCGGCCACCGCCGCACCCGACAGCGCATCGGCCACCATCGACACCCGGCGACGCCCGAAGTAGTCGACCGCGGTGCCGGCGACCAGCGTGGCGAACAACAGCGGCAGCATGGTCGCACTGGCCACGATCGAGGCCTGCCCAGCGCTGCCCTCGCGCTGCAACACCAGCCACGGAAACGCGACTATCGAGACGCCATCACCCGCGGCCGCCATCAGCGTTGCGAACAGGATCAGGAATGCCGGGCCGCGGTTGCTGTTTCTCATGAATATCGCGGCTGAATCTAGCGCCAAACCGGTATGGGGGCCACCGAATTTCTGCGCTGCCGCAGCCCGGATGCAGGATGTTCGTGTGCTCATGCATCCGAAGACCGGCCGGGCGTTCAGGTCCCCGGTAGAGCCCGGTTCCGGCTGGCCAGGTGATCCGGCGACACCGCAGACCCCGGTGGCTGCCGATGCCGCGCAGGTGTCAGCGCTGGCCGGGGGCGCTGGCTCGATCTGCGAACTCAACGCGCTGATCAGCGTGTGCCGGGCGTGTCCCCGGCTGGTCAGTTGGCGTGAGGAGGTCGCCGTCGTCAAGCGCCGTGCCTTCGCCGACCAGCCCTACTGGGGGCGCCCGGTGCCGGGGTGGGGGTCGAAGCGGCCGCGGTTGCTGATCCTCGGGCTGGCGCCCGCCGCGCACGGGGCCAACCGGACCGGACGAATGTTCACCGGCGATCGGTCGGGAGATCAGCTTTATGCAGCACTGCATAGGGCCGGCCTGGTGAACTCACCGGTCAGCGTCGACGCCGCGGACGGGCTGCGGGCCAACCGGATTCGGATCACCGCACCGGTGCGGTGTGCGCCCCCGGGCAACTCGCCGACACCGGCCGAGCGGCTGACATGCTCACCCTGGCTAAATGCGGAATGGCGGCTGGTGTCCGATCACATCCGTGCGATCGTCGCCCTCGGCGGGTTCGCCTGGCAGGTCGCGTTGCGCCTGGCGGGCGCGTCGGGGACACCCAAGCCGCGGTTCGGCCACGGCGTCGTTACCGAGCTGGGAGCCGGTGTGCGGCTACTGGGCTGCTACCACCCGAGCCAGCAGAATATGTTCACCGGTAGGTTGACTCCTACGATGCTCGACGACATTTTCCGTGAGGCCAAGAAGCTGGCCGGGATTGAGTGACGTGAAGACGGTTGTGGTTTCCGGCGCCAGTGTGGCCGGTACGGCGGCGGCGTACTGGCTTGGGCGGCACGGCTATTCGGTAACGATGGTGGAGCGCCATCCCGGGCTGCGACCAGGGGGGCAGGCTATTGATGTCCGAGGTCCGGCGCTGGATGTGTTGGAACGTATGGGGTTACTGGCAGCCGCCCAGGAACACAAGACGAGGATTCGGGGCGCCTCCTTCGTCGATCGTGACGGCAATGAGCTGTTCCGGGACACCGAATCGACGCCCACCGGCGGTCCAGTCAACAGTCCCGATATCGAGCTGCTACGTGACGATCTTGTCGAATTGCTCTACGGGGCAACTCAACCCAGCGTTGAATACCTGTTCGACGACAGCATTTCCACATTGCAGGACGACGGCGACTCGGTGCGGGTGACCTTTGAGCGCGCGGCGGCCCGCGAGTTCGACCTCGTTATCGGTGCCGACGGACTGCATTCCAACGTGCGCAGGTTGGTTTTCGGTCCGGAGGAGCAGTTTGTCAAGCGATTAGGAACTCACGCGGCGATTTTTACCGTGCCCAACTTCCTGGAGTTGGACTACTGGCAGACCTGGCATTACGGTGACTCCACCATGGCTGGCGTTTACAGTGCGCGCAACAACACCGAAGCCCGCGCTGCACTAGCCTTCATGGACACCGAACTGCGGATCGACTACCGCGACACCGAAGCTCAGTTCGCCGAACTGCAACGTCGGATGGCCGAGGACGGCTGGGTGCGCGCGCAACTGCTGCACTACATGCGCAGCGCACCGGATTTCTATTTCGACGAAATGTCGCAGATCCTGATGGATCGCTGGTCGCGGGGCAGGGTAGCGCTCGTTGGCGACGCTGGTTATTGCTGCTCGCCCTTGTCGGGGCAGGGGACCAGCGTCGCCCTGCTGGGTGCCTACATCCTGGCCGGCGAACTCAAGGCGGCCGGTGACGACTACCAACTCGGATTCGCCAATTACCACGCCGAATTTCACGGCTTTGTCGAGCGCAACCAATGGTTGGTCAGCGACAACATCCCCGGTGGTGCGCCGATACCGCAGGAGGAGTTCGAACGAATCGTGCATTCCATCACGATCAAGGACTACTGAGCGCCTTCACCCGGGCGCAGCCAGGATGGCGCTCGTCGGCCGCTTCACCGAACCTGAAGATCTGCAGACGAAGTACGAGTAGGGGCCGGCAAATTTACCGGCTCGACGCGCAGAAGCGCCGAGATTTAGCGGCGGGTCAATACGACGACCGGGATTGGCCGTGACGTCCGGCTCTGGTAGTTGGTGTATCGGTTGGCGTTGTTCTCGTTGACGATCTGCCAGAGCCGCGCGTAGTCCGGGTCGTGGGGCTGCACCGGTTTCGCTGTCACACCGAATCGCTTGGGCCCGACGTTGATTTCGACGTCCGGGTTGGCCTTGAGGTTGTGGTACCAACCCGGCGAGCGGGGATCGCCACCTTTGGACGCCACGATCAGGTACGCGTCGCCGTCGCGAGCATAGGTGAGTGACGTGGTTCGCGGCTGGCTCGTCTTGGCGCCGGTGGTATGCAGCAGCAAACTCGGTGGCGCGCCGGGGATTCGGTGTCCGATCCGACCGTTAGTGCCTCGGTAGATCGCGTCGTGCAGCCTGAGCAGCTGCACGCCTACGTGGCGCTCAAGCCATCGGGAAATGTCCATGGGGTCAGTCTTGCGCAGCGGCATCCTGTTGCGCCAGCGCCTCCCGCAGGATCCGTCCGGTGGCTTCCCGGTCCGGGTCGCGGCGCAGCATCATTCCCTTGGCGACCGACAGCTTGTCGCCGTTGCGCGGCGGTAATACGTGCAAGTGAACGTGGAACACCGTCTGAAAAGCGGCACGGCCGTCGTTGATGGCGATGTGTGTCGCGTCAGCCAACTTCGTGGCGCGGGCCGCCCGCGCGATGCGTTGGCCGATGGCGACCATGTCAGCCAACGCCTCCGGCGGGGTGTCGGTGAGGTCAACGGTGTGTCGCTTGGGCAGCACCAGCGTGTGGCCGCGGGTGAACGGGCGGATGTCGAGGATCGCGAGATAGCCGCCGTCCTCGTAGATCCGGATGGCCGGAGCCTCCCCGGCGATGATCGCACAGAACACGCAGGGCATGTCGCTACGGTACTGGACCTCTCGGAGACCGCCCAAGTGAACGGGATACGCTGCCGCCGTGGACCCTACTGACCTGGCCTTCGCCGGTGCCGCGGCACAGGCGCGGATGCTGGCTGACGGTGCACTCACCGCGCCGATGCTGCTCGAGGTCTACCTGCAACGAATTGAGCGTCTGGACAGCCACCTGCGCGCCTACCGGGTGGTGCAGTTCGACCGGGCGCGTGCGGAGGCCGAGGCCGCCCAGCAACGCCTCGACGCCGGTGAGCGGCTGCCGCTCCTGGGCGTGCCGATCGCCATCAAAGATGATGTCGACATCGCCGGGGAGGTGACGACATACGGCAGCGCCGGGCACGGTCCGGCCGCGACGTCCGACGCAGAGGTGGTTCGCCGGCTGCGCGCGGCAGGCGCTGTCATCATCGGCAAAACCAACGTGCCTGAGTTGATGATCATGCCCTTCACCGAGTCGCTGGCCTTCGGGGCCACCCGGAATCCGTGGTGCCTCAATCGAACCCCTGGCGGCAGCAGCGGCGGCAGCGCTGCGGCGGTAGCGGCCGGGCTGGCGCCAGTGGCACTGGGATCCGATGGTGGCGGATCGATTCGTATCCCGTGTACCTGGTGCGGTCTGTTTGGGCTGAAACCACAGCGCGATCGGATTTCCTTGGAGCCGCACGACGGGGCCTGGCAGGGGCTGAGCGTCAATGGCCCGATCGCGCGGTCGGTAATGGACGCGGCGTTGCTACTGGACGCGACCACAACGGTGCCTGGTCCCGAAGGCGAGTTTGTGGCCGCGGCCGCACGCCAACCCGGCCGGCTGCGAATTGCCTTGAGCACCAGGGTTCCAACCCCGCTGCCCGTTAGGTGCGGCAAGCAAGAACTGGCAGCCGTCCACCAGGCAGGTGCGTTGCTACGTGATCTGGGCCACGACGTCGTCGTCCGCGATCCCGACTATCCGGCTTCGACCTATGCCAACTACCTGCCCCGCTTTTTCCGCGGTATCAGCGACGACGCGGACGCGCAGGCGCACCCGGACCGCCTCGAAGCACGTACCCGAGCCATAGCGCGTCTAGGGTCGTTCTTCTCCGACCGGCGGATGGCGGCCCTGCGGGCCGCCGAGGTGGTGCTGAGCAGCCGGATCCAGTCGATCTTCGACGATGTCGACGTAGTTGTGACGCCAGGCGCCGCGACCGGCCCGTCCCGCATCGGCGCCTACCAACGCCGGGGTGCAGTTTCGACGTTGCTGCTGGTGGTGCAGCGGGTTCCGTACTTTCAAGTCTGGAATCTGACCGGCCAGCCCGCGGCCGTGGTGCCGTGGGACTTCGACGGCGACGGCCTGCCCATGTCGGTTCAACTCGTCGGCCGGCCGTATGACGAGGCGACGCTGCTGGCACTGGCCGCACAGATCGAATCTGCCAGACCCTGGGCCCATCGGCGGCCGTCGGTGTCATGACATTGCAGTCGCCCGCTCGTTTTTCACGTTTTTGCCCGGCCGCAGGACATGTGCGGCGGCGTTAACGTTGACTGGTGACAGACCACGTGCGCGAGGCGGACGACGCGAACATCGACGATCTGTTGGGCGACCTGGGCGGTACCGCGCGCGCCGAGCGTGCGAAGCTTGTCGAGTGGTTGCTCGAGCAGGGCATCACCCCCGACGAGATTCGGGCGACCAACCCGCCGTTGCTGCTGGCCACCCGCCACCTCGTCGGCGACGACGGCACCTACGTATCCGCAAGGGAGATTAGCGAGAACTATGGCGTTGACCTCGAGCTGCTGCAGCGGGTGCAGCGCGCTGTCGGTCTGGCCAGAGTGGATGATCCTGACGCGGTGGTGCACATGCGTGCCGACGGTGAGGCGGCCGCACGCGCACAGCGGTTCGTTGAGCTGGGGCTGAATCCCGACCAAGTCGTGCTGGTCGTGCGTGTGCTCGCCGAGGGCTTGTCACACGCCGCCGAGGCCATGCGCTACACCGCGCTGGAGGCCATTATGCGGCCGGGGGCTACCGAGTTGGACATCGCGAAGGGGTCGCAGGCGCTGGTGAGCCAGATCGTGCCGCTGCTGGGGCCGATGATCCAGGACATGCTGTTCATGCAGCTGCGGCACATGATGGAGACGGAGGCCGTCAACGCCGGAGAGCGTGCGGCCGGCAAGCCGCTACCGGGAGCGCGACAGGTCACCGTTGCCTTCGCCGACCTGGTCGGTTTCACCCAGCTAGGCGAAGTGGTGTCGGCCGAAGAGCTAGGGCACCTCGCCGGGCGGCTGGCCGGCCTCGCGCGTGACCTGACCGCTCCGCCGGTGTGGTTCATTAAGACGATCGGCGACGCGGTCATGTTGGTCTGTCCTGATCCGGCGCCATTGCTGGACACCGTGCTGAAGCTGGTCGAGGTCGTCGACACCGACAACAACTTTCCCCGGCTGCGAGCCGGCGTCGCCTCCGGGATGGCGGTTAGCCGGGCCGGCGACTGGTTCGGCAGCCCGGTCAACGTGGCAAGCCGGGTGACCGGGGTGGCGCGCCCGGGTGCCGTGCTGGTCGCGGATTCGGTGCGGGAGGCCCTTGGTGATGCCCCCGAAGCCGACGGATTTCAGTGGTCCTTCGCCGGCCCCCGTCGCCTCAGGGGAATCCGGGGTGACGTCAGGCTTTTTCGAGTCCGGCGAGGGGCCACTCGCACCGGCTCCGGCGGCGCGGCCCAAGACGACGATTTGGCCGGCTCGTCACCGTAGGCAGGCACACCGGTACACATGGGCAGACCCGGCGTGACTCTCGGGGGGCGTCTGACACCGCCTTCTGCGGGTCTTGCGCGGCCGGCCTTCACCCCGTCTTCCGGCACTTTCGATTGGTCACTAACCGGGCCTGCTTCGATACCAAAAATACAACGTCGAATGGCTGATCACAATGGTTCTCGCCAGGCCGGACGCTGTTTTCGCGCCGGCCAGGAACCGGTGTCACGTTTCGCTGCCGGTGAACGCGATGTCATTAAAGATGAAAGTATGTAATCATGTAATTATGAGGCACCATCACATGCACGGGCGGCGCTACGGTCGCCCCGGCGGCTGGCAGCAAGCTCAGCAACCAGATGCCAGTGGGGCGGCGGAATGGTTCGCTGGCCGCCTGCCCGAGGACTGGTTCGACGGCGACCCCACCGTCATCGTCGACCGTGAAGAAATTACGGTGATTGGCAAGCTGCCTGGACTCGAGAGCCCCGAGGAAGAAAGTGCGGCCCGAGCCTCGGGCCGCGTGTCGCGATTCCGCGACGAAACCCGACCGGAGCGAATGACTATCGCCGATGAAGCCCAGAATCGCTACGGACGCAAGGTGTCCTGGGGCGTCGAGGTCGGTGGTGAGCGAATCTTGTTCACGCACATCGCAGTACCGGTGATGACGCGGTTAAAGCAGCCGGAACGGCAGGTGCTGGACACCTTGGTCGACGCTGGCGTGGCTCGTTCCCGCTCGGATGCCCTCGCGTGGTCGGTCAAGCTGGTCGGCGAGCACACCGAGGAGTGGCTGGCCAAGCTGCGCACCGCCATGTCGGCGGTGGACGATCTGCGCGCGCAAGGCCCGGATCTTCCGGCCTAAACGGCCACCGCCGAATGCGTCATTCCTTGTTGACTTTGTCAACGATCTTGGCGGCGATCTGGCCTGCTTGATTGGTGATCCGGTACCCGCATGCGTTGACGTCGACGACCACATTGTTGGCCACGCTCATCGCGCGTTGGCATTCCCAGCCCTCAGCGCCTTCTTGGGTGTCTATCACCGTGATCGTCGGCGGGCTGCCTTTGACGTCGGCAAACGTCCACCGGTAGGTCTTGGCCTTATTCGTGACGGTGACCGTCTTGCCTGCGCAGTTCTTCCATTTGTCGGCCGAAGTCTGCACGAACGCGCGGGCTTTGTCGGCGGTCGGAAAGGCGACGACGGCTTGGTTCACCCAATGTTCGTAGTTGTCGCCCGGCTCGGATGAAATCAAGCCGTTGATGGCGGTGTAGCCGGTGCCGGCATACACCGGATCCTGGCTGGTATACAGCGCGCCCTGGCAGTCCGGCAGGGACACCGTCACCGGCGAAGAGTCCATCGATGTGATCGGTTTGCCCGGCTGCATGGACGACGAGCCCATCACGGCGTTGACTTCTGAGGAGTTCAGCAGTAGGGCGCTAAGGCGCTCCTCCGCAACCGGCTGAGGCGGCTGTACCGGCTTGGGCCGGATGGCGATCCAGATGCCGATGGCGCCCAACACGAGGACGAGCACGACGGCGGCGGCGCCGGCCACTAAGGGCCACGGGTTGGTTTTGCGCGGGGTCTGGGCCCAGGGGCTGGGGCCGCCGGACGGCGGTGCGCCCCAGCCGCCGCCCTGGTAGTACTGCGGGGTGGGAGTGGGTCCGCTGGCCGGCATCGGGCCGCTATTGGGCGCCCAGGACGGCTGGCCGGTGGGGCCAGGCCGCTGTCCGGCAGGCCCCGGCTGGGCCGGGGGCGTGTAGGACGGCTTTGGTGCCGGCTGGACACCCGGCGGGGTGACGGGGGGTGCGGGTGGCTGCCGAGGAGCCATGGCGGTGGCCGGCATGGTCGGAGGCGGGACGGGCTTAGGCGGCGCGGGCAGGGTGGATTCTTGGCTGCGGCGCAGGATGTCGGCGGCGTGGTCTTGGTCGGGGTCGCTGAGCGCTTCGTGGGCGGCCAGGGCCAGGTCGCCGGCGCTGGCGTAGCGGTCTTCGGGCTTTTTGGCCATGCCGCGGGCGACCACCGCGTCAAAGGCTTTGGGGATGCCCGGGCGGATGGCGCTGGGCTGGGGGATGGGTCCCATCAGGTGGGAGCTGACCAGTGTGCCGGCGCTGTCGGCGCGATACGGCGGGGCCCCGGTCAAGCATTCGTGCAGCACGCAGGCCAGCGCGTAGATGTCGGCGCGGTAGGTTACCTCGTCGTTGGAGAACCGTTCGGGGGCCATGTATTTCCAGGTGCCCACCGCGGTGCCTAACTGGGTCAGTTTCTCGTCGGTGGTCGCACTGGCGATCCCGAAGTCGACCAGATAGGCAAAGTCGTCGCGGGTGATCAGAATGTTTTGCGGTTTGACGTCGCGGTGCATCACCCCGTCGGCGTGTGCGGCATCGAGCGCCGAGGCGATCTGGGTGATGATGGCCACCGCGCGCGGTGGGGTCAGCGGGCCGAAGCGTTTGAGCACGCTGTCAAGGTCGGTGCCCTCCACCAGGCGCATCTCCAAAAACATTTGGCCGTCGACTTCGCCGTAGTCGTGGATGGGCACCACGTGAGGTTCCTGCAACCGGCCGGCGATGCGGGCTTCGCGTTTCATCCGCTCGCGAAACACCGGGTCCTTGCTGAATTCCGCGGTCATCAGCTTGACGGCGACGGTCCACTCCTTGACGGTGTGCTCGGCCTCGTAGACCTCGCCCATCCCGCCCCGGCCCAACAGCCGTTTGAGGTGGTAGGGCCCAAACATCGAGCCCACCCGCGAGTCCTGTGCGTCGCTCATCGCTGATCCTCCCAACCAACCCGCTGCCGCCGACACTATCAACAACGGTCAGGTATCACGTCGGCTGCGATCGCCGGGCCCAGCAACCTTGCCAGGCAACAATGACGCTAGGCCTTCGCCGGCTCGACCGCACGAAAATCTGCCACATCTTCGCGGGATGTCGGCGACTGCGGTGGCTGTGCCATTCGCTGGTACGCGCCGCTGTTCGGCTACCGAAAAGTGTTGTGGTAATTGGTTACCGCAGCCCAGCGCCGGCGGCCAGCGCGCGACGTTGCCACGAAAAGCTTTGTGTAGCAGTCATATCCGTGGACATCGGTGTTAAGGGCTTGTGTCCACGGATCTACGTGCCGCCATGCGTCCCCGCGCTGATCTGGAACGTGAATTCATGGTCACAGATGCGAATGTGGTCGCCGTCGTTCAGCGTGACCGCGGAGCGGATTCGCTCGTGCTGCACATGCACGCCGTTGGACGATCGGAGGTCGTTGATGACGTAGTTGGTGCCCGTGTCGACGATGACGGCGTGGTGGCGGCTGACGTTGGCGCTGTCTAGGACGATGTCGTTGTCATGCAGACGCCCGATCCGGGTCGCCGCGGCTTGCAGTGGGTAGCCGCGACCCGAGGCGATGTCGTGCAGGTAGGCCACCGCCTGCTGGCCCGACGCCATGGTGCGCTGATCGAGCACCGTGACGGTGCCGGCAGCGGTGGTTTTGGCGGACTTCTTGGCATCCAGCGGTTGCTGACGCAGAATCCGCTCGTTGAGAGCGCGCAACGTCGGACCGGGGTCGATGCCGAGGTCGTCGGCCAGTGTTGTCTTCACCCGGCGATAGGCGCCCAGCGCATCGGATTGCCGGTCGGAGAGGTAGTAGGCGGTGATCAGCTGTGTCCACAGCGGCTCCCGGTAGGGGTGTTCGAATGTCAGAGCCTCGAGCTCGGCGATCACTGCGCTGGCCCGCCCACACGCGATTTCGGCCTCCGCCTTGGCGGTATGGGCAAGAACCTTGTCTTCTACCAGCGCCGTGGCAAAGGGTTCGACGAACTGGAAGTCGCGCAGGTCATCGAGCACCGGCCCACGCCATTCTCTCAATGCGGCCGACAGGTGGCGGCTGGCTTGTTCGAACCGGCCGGCGGCGGCCGCGTGCACGCCCGCGGTTTTTTCGGCAACAAACCGCCCCAGATCGCAAGTGTTGTCGGGGATGCTGAGCCGATAACCCGGCGGCGCTGCGGCCAACACCACCCGTGGGTCGATCCCGGCGCCACCGAGGAGCTTACGCAGATTAGACACGTAGGAGTGGATACTCGCGCGTGCGCCCGAGGGTGGCCACTCCTCCCAGAGGGCGGTGATTAGGGCGTCGACTCCTACGGGCCTGTTGCGGTTGATGACCAACATGGCTAGCACAGCCCGTTGCTTGGGGGTGCCCGATGGCACCGGGGTGCCGTCGATAGTCATCTGCAATGGTCCAAGCAGGCCGAAGTCGAGCCGCTTCTCCACTGTCGCGCTACCAGCCATTGCGGGTCCTCCGTGGCTTGCGGTGCCAAGGTGCCAATAGGGTGTCGCTACCGGTCATTGTGATACCACGTTTCGCCGATGCGGTAAGAACCCAGGATCTCGGCACGCCGTGCGATGTACCGGGTCGGTGGCCCTTGACAGCGGCATCGGCTGTTTCCATGCGGGTGAAATGCTGGCCCTGTAAAGATGATCGTGAATGTCCCACGGGAATCCTGTTGGTGCTCATCCAAACATGCGATCGGCGGGCAGCCGACCCGGTGTTCTTGCAACGAGTGGCTGCCCGCTGTGGTGATCGACATTCGAGCGCGGTTCAGGTGGTGACGGCCATGAAGTCGTGGCTGGTGGCCCACGCCTCGACGAAGGTTTCCATCGGGATCTGCTCGTCGCGGCCCGTGGGGGTACCGCTGTCGTTGAGGTGAACAATGCCGTTTTCGGTATCGACACCGGTCACCACCACGGCGTGGTCAGACCGCGGGTTGCCGGCACTGTCGGTTTCCTCGACGGGCTGGCCCCAGATCATCTCGGCGTTGATGCTGACGATCACGGCGTGCCCGCTGCCCAGATACTGCTCGAGGGCGGCCATGCCGGTGGCGACTCCGGTGGCTGTGGCGTGGTCCTCGTCGGTGATAACGGCGTCGACGCCGTAATGCGCCAGCAGCGTCGGTATGTCGGCCACGCTGGTACCCATTCCCGAGTTCGGGTGCTCGGCGTCGGCCGGCTTTGTGTAGATGGACCCGGGGTGCACGACGCTGGGTGTCGACTGGGCCACTTTGATGATGGCGCGCTCGGAAGGCTCCCTGCCGGTCACTTGACCGATCACGTCCGCGGCCGACATCAGGACGCAGTCGTCGTATGTCTGCTGGCGCCAGTACTTGGCGGCGGCTGCCGGGTCGCCATACATGGTGCCCGCCGCTGCGTCGGCGGGGCTGGCCAATCCCAGTGCAACGGCACCGGCGGCCAGCGCGAAGGTGGCGGTCTTGAAGGCGGTGGCGATTTTGCTGGTCGTCATCGTCGGTCCTTTTCTCGTTCCGCTATGCGGAGTGGATGTTGAGAAAAGGTTCCGATGGTGACCTTTTTGTTATCTCTAGGAATTCTTGGAGTGATCTGCAGTGGTCAGCCGAGGTTCACCGGTCGCGGGCAGGCCGATCTGCGCGGGCGCAGTCGACAGCGTTGCTACCGGGATGCACGGCGGTACCGACGATCGGTCGGCTGCCTAAGCGGGCGTGCGGGATTAGTTGCAGGCCCAGGTGTCGATGTAGCCGCCGCCGAGCTTGGTCAGGGCGTCCTTCATGGCGGCGGCCAAGGTGGGTCCAACTCCTCCCTGGTATGCCCTATCGTTGGCGGCGACGGCGCCGCAGGCGGTGAAACTGGTGAGCACCTTGCAGTCGGAGTAGCCACACGACTTGACGGCGGTGGCTTCGGCAGCCGCCCGGGTTGGGTAGTCCCACGATCGGCCCCACGAGCCGTTGCCGGAGTAGGCAATTGCGCCATAGACATCGGCGGCATTTGCTGGTGCGGGAGCCAGGGTGACGGTCGTCGCGGCGGCAGTGGCGACGCCGGCGACGGCCACCGCGAACCGTCGCCGAAGAGTAATCATCGTCGTCATTGGTGAGTCCTTTCCGAATGCCGGCGGTGCGGCGGTTTCAACAAGCAATTAGGACGATGGCTAGACCGGTTTGGTGGCGGTGACCTGCTTACCCCAGTCGGACATCGTCAACGTCACCGACGTGTCTTTGGTGGGAGCGATCTGGATCTGGACCAAGTGCGAGGATCCATCCGAAGCGATCCAGACGGTGGTGGGCACCGTTTTGACGTCTTCGGAGGTCAGACGTGAGCCGGCCAGCGTCGCGATGTCGTCAGCAGACGAGTTCCCGGTGATCTTGGTGGTCGCGACACCGTCCGCCTGCTGGCTGCCGGCAACCGACGCGTCCTTGAGGTTAGCCAACAGGTTGGCCAGGCCCTTGTTGGGGTCGAGGAGCACCGACACGTTGTAGATCGAGGCGCCGTTGCCGAAATCGGTGTAGGTGCCGGGCTGGCCTAGGTCGGAGTACAGGTGACCGTCAACATAGACGAACTTCGCGTCTTCGCTCTTGTTGCCGACGAGCAATGTCGCGCTACCGGTGGCAACCGTCTGCGGTGTGTTGGAGATATCGCCTTCGAGCTTGGTCACCCGCAGGTTTGGCACGTCGCCTGTCACCGCAAGTCTGACGTGCATTCCGGTGACCTTGCGCATCGCATCGGTGGCCTGCTTGAGTAGCATGGCCGCATCGCCGTTGGATGCCGTGGCCGCGGTGTCAGACGCTTTGCCGGCGTCCCCTTCGGTTGAGCAGCCGCCGATCGCCAGGACGACGGCGAGTATGGCGGTGGCGGCGGCAACAACGGAACAAGGTGGATGCTTCATCGAAATCTCCTCATGTTGGCCCACAGCTTCGTACTGCATAGCAATCCCGTTGCGGCAGAGTCAACAGCCGACACCGAGTCCGAGTGAGCGCCGCACGGCACCGCGAGTCGAATCGGCCGAATTGAATGGCGTTTCAAACGCTTTCGTTGTCCGGCGGCAAAGCGAATGCGGGGATCCCGGTTGACGGGATCCCCGCATCGGGTGGGCAGCGGCTAGGTGAGCTGGCTGGCGTATTGCGGGCAGTAGGCCTTGGTTGCGTCGACGACGAAGTAGGCTGCCTGCTTAGTGGTCAGGTTGGTTTGGCTGAGGACCTCCTCGGCGATCTCGGTGCCGGTTTCGCCGCTGGCCAGCTTCTTGCAGACCAGCTGGGCTTGCTGGGTGGCCACCTGCGGTGAGGAGAAGGTGACGCCAATGGACTCCATCTGAGCAATGAAGGCTTCGTCTTTGGTGTTGGCGCCGGCGGTGCCGGCGGTGGCGACGGCAAGTCCGATGGCGGCGGCGCCGACTGCAGTGGTGAACGCTGCGATAATGCGAGGCGATAACGGCGATAACATGGTCAAGATCCTTCGCGGTCGGGATTTCCCTGGATGACCTCAGCTTGCGGGGGGCGCCTTGGCGGATTCTCAACAACTTCTTGGTAACCTCGTGGGCCCGCGTCGGGCTAGGCCCGCGTCATCTGGTAATAGACCCCGCGCCGGGCCAACAGCTCGGCGTGGTTGCCGCGTTCGACGATCTGGCCGGTCTGGACCACCAGGATGTGGTCGGCATCGCGAATCGTCGAAAGTCGGTGGGCGATAATGAAACTCGTACGATCCCGGCGAAGCTCGCGCATCGCTCGCTGGATGAGCAGCTCGGTGCGGGTATCGACCGAGCTGGTCGCCTCGTCCAGGATCAACAGCTGCGGGCGGGCAAGAAAGGCGCGGGCGATGGTAATGAGTTGCTTCTCGCCGACGCTGATGCTGCCGCCGTCGCCGCTGACCCGTGTCTGGTAGCCAGCAGGCAGTGTGTTCACAAACCGGTCGACATGGGCCGCCCTGGCGGCTTCTACTATCTCGTCTGTGGTGGCCTCCGGCCGTCCGTAGGCGATGTTCTCCGCGATGGTCCCGTCGTAGAGCCAGGTGTCTTGCAACACCATGCCGATTCGCGATCGCAGCGACTGCCGGCTTACCGAGGCGATATCCACCCCGTCGATCAGGATTCGTCCGGAACCGATCTCGTAGAACCGCATTAGCAGGTTCACCAGCGTGGTCTTGCCGGCTCCCGTCGGTCCGACGATCGCCACCGTGCTACCCGGTTCGGCCACCAGCGACAGGTCGCGGATCACCGGCGTGCCCGGGAGGTAAGCAAAGTTCACGTGCTCAAACTCGACCCGTCCGGTTAGGTTCGGCAGCTCCGGCTCAGGCTCCGGCGACTCCTCGGGCTCGTCGAGCACGTCGAACACCCGCTCCGCGCTGGCCACCCCGGACTGCAGGGCGTTGTACATCCCGGCCAGCTGGCTCAGCGGCATGTTGAACTGGCGGATGTACTGGATGAACGCCTGGATGCTGCCGAGCGTGATCTGCCCGGTGGCTACCTGCAGGCCACCGGCCACCGCGACCGCGACGTAGCCGAGGTTGCCGATGAACGCCGTCGCCGGCTGCACGAGACCAGAGAGGAACTGGGCGCCGAAACCGGCCTGGTAGACGTCGTCATTCAACTCGTGGAACCGTTCTCGTGCGGCCGCTTGGTGGCCGAACGTCTTGACTACCGTGAACCCGCTGTAGGTCTCTTCGAGATGGGCGTTGAGGCGCCCGGTGCTGGTCCAGTGAGCTACGAATAGGGGCTGTGACCGCCGGGTGATCGCGCGTGTCACCAGCAGCGACAGCGGCACCGTCAGCAGTGTGATCAGCGCCAGCAGGCCCGAGATCGACACCATCATGGCCAGCACCGCCACCATGGTCAGAATCGACGTCACCAGCTGGCTGATCGTCATTGACAGCGACGACTGGAGGTTGTCGATGTCATTGGTGACCCGGCTCAGCAGCTCACCGCGCTGTTGTCCGTCGAAGTAGGACAGCGGCAGCCGGTGCACCTTGTCTTCGACATCGGTCCGCAACCTGACCATCGTTTTCTGCACGGTGAGGTTGAGCAGCCGGGCTTGTGCCCAAATCATCAGCGCTGCAGCCAGATACAGCGCCAACGCCAGCGCCAGTGTTCGCTCCACCGCGGCGAAGTCCACACCTTGGCCCGGCACCACGTTCATCCCGGACAGCAGGTCGGCGAAGGTGTTGTCACCACGGGCCCGAGCCGAAGCGACGGCCTGTGCCTTGGTGATTCCCCCCGGTAGCCCTCGCCCGATCACGCCGTTGAACAGCAAATCGGTGGCATGGCCGAGGATCCGTGGAACGATGACGCCGATCGTCGTGCCGGCGATTCCCAGTGTGATCACCGCGATGCTCAGCCGGCGTTGTGGCGCCAGCCGTTTCACCAGTCGGGCTGCCGATCCCCAGAAGTCGCGGGACCGCATGTTCGGGGGCGGGCTTGCGGCACGGGGGCGTGCGCCCGGTGGCGCGGTCACCCTACACCCCCGACCGTGGCGCTCAGCGATTGTGAGGCGGCGAATTCGGCATAGGTGGGGCAATCGGCCAGCAGCGTTTCGTGGGTGCCCGTGCCGACGATCTTACCGTTATCGACAACGATGACCTGGTCGGCCTGAGCGGCATTCGAAATCCGTTGTGTAACAACAATGATGGTTGCATCACCAGATACCTGTCGCAGCGATGCGTGGACTTTGGCGTCGGTGTGCACGTCAAGTGCGGAGAACGCGTCGTCGAACACATAGATGGCCGGACGTCGGATGACCGCTCGGGCTATCGCCAGCCGTTGGCGCTGCCCGCCGGAGAAGTTGACACCACCTTGGGCGACACGCGTCTGCAGCCCGTCTGTTTGTACAAAGCCGTCGGCCGCGGCGACCCGCAGCGCCTCCCACATCTCCTGCTCGGTGACTACCTGGTCTGGGCCCCCGCCGTAGCGCAGGTTGTCCGCGACGGTTCCGGAGAAGAGGTAGCTGCGCTGGGGCACCAGCCCGATCGCTGACCAGAGCCGCTCGGTGTGGTACTCGCGGACGTCGATACCGTCAACCAAGACCGCGCCAGCGGTGACGTCGTAGAGCCGGCAGATCAACGACACCAGTGTCGACTTGCCCGAACCGGTACTGCCGACGATCGCGGTGGTGGTACCGGGCCGCGCAGTCAACGAAATGTCCTGCAGCACCGGGCAGTCGGCGCCAGGATAGGTAAAGGTTGCGCCAGCCAAGCGCACTACGCCCGTGACCCCGTCCGTCGGGAACTTGGGATTGTCGGGGTTACCGAGTGCGGCGGGCGTGGAAAGCACCTCGGTGATGCGTTCGGCGCAGACCGACGCTCGTGGCAGCACGGCCAGCGTCATGGTCGCCATCAACACCGCCATCAGGATCTGGGCGAAGTAGGACAGGAAGGCGATCAGGGAGCCGACCTGCATCTGGCCGCTGTCGATGCGTAGCCCACCGAACCAGATCAGTGCGACGCTGGATGCGTTGATGGTCAGCGTGGTCACCGGCAGCATCAGTGCTTGCCAGTTGCCGGCGCTCAGTGCGGCATTCGACAGCGCCGTATTGGCCTGCGCGAACTTGTCGCGTTCATAGCCTTCGCGGGTGAAGGCGCGGACCACTCGCACCCCGGACAGCTGATCGCGCATCACCCGGTTGATGCCGTCGATCAGGCTCTGCATGCGGCGGAAGAGCGGCAGCATGTGGGAGATGATCCAGTAGTTTGCTACGGCCAGAATCGGAACGCTGACCAGCAGCAGCCATGTCAGCGCGGCCTCCTGGTGGATGGCCATGATGATTCCGCCGACGCACATGATCGGTGCGGTGACCAGCACGGTGGCGGTCATCTGGACCAGGAACAGGATCTGCCGGACGTCGTTGGTGCTGCGGGTCAACAACGTCGGAGCGCCGAATCGGGCGGTCTCGCGTTCCGAGAAGGTGATGATGTGTTCGAACATTGCCGAGCGCAGGTCACGGCCGAAACCCGCCCCGGTCCGGGAGCCCAGATAGACCGCCCCGATCGCGCACAGCACCTGCAATCCGGTCACCCCAAGCATCACCGCACCCAGCCGTACGATGGTGGCGGTGTCGCCCTTGGCGACGCCGTCGTCGACGATTGCGGCGTTGACCGTCGGGAGGTATAGCGAAGCCAGGGTGCTGACCAGCTGCAGCATCATCAGCATCGCGACCAGCCGGCGGTACGGTCGGATGTGCTGGCGCAGCAGGGCCAGGAGCATTGGGTAACTGTCGCACACTGCGCATGCTGCCTACCCGCGCCAGGCATGAGTCTTAGGCCGAAATGCCTGGTTAACTGGCGTGTCGTGGTTGACCCGCGGGCCTGCGGCTACAGTGCATGCTGTGATCGGCAGTGGGAGAGGTAGCGGTGCGGCGTAAGGTGCGGAGGTTGACTCTGGCGGTGTCGGCGTTGGTGGCTTTGTTCCCGGCGGTCGCGGGGTGCTCCGATTCCGGCGACAACAAACCGGGAGCGACGATCCCGTCGACACCGGCAAACGCTGAGGGCCGGCACGGACCCTTCTTCCCGCAATGTGGCGGCGTCAGCGATCAGACGGTGACCGAGCTGACAAGGGTGACCGGGCTGGTCAACACCGCCAAGAATTCGGTGGGCTGCCAATGGCTGGCGGGCGGCGGTATCTTGGGCCCGCACTTCTCCTTCTCCTGGTACCGCGGCAGCCCGATCGGGCGGGAACGCAAGACCGAGGAGTTGTCGCGCGCGAGTGTCGAGGACATCAACATCGACGGCCACAGCGGTTTCATCGCCATCGGTAACGAGCCCAGTTTGGGTGACTCACTGTGTGAAGTCGGAATCCAGTTCTCCGACGACTTCATCGAATGGTCGGTGAGTTTCAGCCAGAAGCCGTTCCCGCTGCCGTGCGACATCGCCAAAGAACTGACCCGCCAATCGATTGCGAATTCGAAATGAGACGTGTCCTGGTCGGTGCGGCCGCCTTGATCACCGCACTGCTTGTCTTGACCGGCTGCACGAAGTCGATTTCGGGTACCGCCGTCAAGGCGGGTGGGGCCGGTGTCCCGCGCAACAATAACTCCCAGGAGCGCTACCCCAACCTGCTCAAGGAATGTGAGGTCCTGACCACCGACATCCTGGCCAAGACCGTCGGTGCCGATCCGCTCGACATCCAGAGCACGTTCGTCGGCGCGATCTGCCGGTGGCAGGCGGCCAACCCGGCCGGTCTGATCGATATCACCCGGTTCTGGTTCGAGCAGGGCAGTCTGAGCAATGAGCGCAAGGTCGCCGAGGGCCTGAAGTACCAGGTCGAGACCCGCGCGATCCAGGGCGTGGACTCGATTGTGATGCGGACGGGCGATCCCAACGGCGCCTGCGGCGTCGCCAGCGACGCGGCGGGAGTGGTCGGCTGGTGGGTCAATCCCCAGGCTCCTGGTATCGACGCCTGCGGGCAGGCGATCAAGCTGATGGAGCTGACGCTGGCAACCAACGCCTAGCGCTGGGCGAGGCGGGAGCGTGGGCGTGAGCGCGCGCAGTTGTACGGCACTAACGGCGTGTCGGGGTACAGACACGCGCGCTCGCGGGTTCGGCTGCCTTCAAAAGGAAGTACGCGGCTGACGGTTTGCGGAGCAAGAGCACCTCTACCGTGGCACGTGAAAGCCGACCAGCGCGGCACACCCCGGTTCGACGTCTGCCCAGTGTCCGGCGACGCGTAGCACGGCGATCCCCGACGTCGGGAACTTCTCCGAGATGCGTTCCGCGACAGCGGCGTCGGTGCCGCTGATGCTGGCCAGGACGATGGCAAGGGCCGACGTCGTTGGCTCGTGCCCGACCACAAGCAGTGTGGTGACGTTGTCGCCAACCCGGTTGATCTCCTCGATCACTGTTCCGGGTGCCGCGCCGTAGAGCCGCTCGGCGTAGCGAGCGGGTGCGTCGATGCCGGTGTGCGCCAAGGTCTGCCGGGCGCGCGTAGCCGTGGAGCACAGCACGGCATCGACGGCCGGCAGGTTGGCGCGCAGCCAGCCACCGGCCAGCCCGGCCTCCCGGATACCCCGCGGCGCTAGCGGCCGGTCATGGTCGGCGATCCCGTCCGGGTACGCAGACTTCGCGTGTCGCATCAGCACCAGGTTGCGGTATTGCTCATTCACTGGGCTGACGTTAGTTCAGTGACGTGCCCGGGATCGCTACGGTTGGTCGTCGTCCTGGTCCCCGCCGCGCTCCGCTGGCATGGGACAGACTTCGTTGCGATCGCCTAGCTCGAGCCGAGGCGTCAGCCATAGGGCGCTGATAGGTAGGGCGAGCATTCTGTGCCCAAAGGATAGGGCTGGCATCGCCCGGGCAAGCACGGGCGGCATGCTGCCCCGCCGGTGAGTCCGCGCCCGGGACCTGCCGGGCGAGGTCCCGCGCCTTGTCGGTGTGCAGACCTACACTCGCTTTGCGTTGACAGCCACGCACTCAGGAGGGATGGGATGCGATTCCTGCACACTGCCGACTGGCAGCTCGGCATGACGCGTCACTTTCTCGCCGGTGACGCCCAGCCGCGATATTCTGCTGCCCGCCGTGACGCAGTCGCTGGACTAAAAGCGCTGGCCGCCGATGTGGGCGCCGAATTCGTCGTAGTCGCCGGTGACGTCTTCGAACACAATCAGCTCGCGCCACAGATAGTCGGTCAATCCTTGGAAGCCATGCGCGTGATCGGCCTTCCGGTCTATCTGCTGCCGGGTAACCATGACCCGCTGGACGCTTCGTCGGTGTACACCAGCACGCTGTTTCGAGCCGAACGGCCGGACAACGTTGTGGTGCTCGACCGAGCTGGCGTCCACGAGGTCCGGCCGGGAGTCCAGATCGTCGCGGCGCCGTGGCGGTCCAAGGCGCCCACCACCGACCCGGTTGCCGAGGTGCTGGCCGGCCTGCCCACAGACGCCGCTATTCGGCTGCTCGTCGCCCATGGGGGTGTCGACGCGCTGGACCCCGACCACGACAAACCGTCGCTGATCAGGCTCGCCGCACTCGACGACGCGCTGACTCGACAGGCGATTCATTATGTGGCCCTAGGTGACAAACATTCGCTTACCCAGGTCGGCAGCAGCGGGCGGGTCTGGTACTCCGGTGCACCGGAAGTCACCAACTTCGACGACGTCGAACCGGACCCCGGTCACGTCCTAGTGGTCGACATCGACGAAAGCGACCCGCGACATCCCGTCACCGTCGACGCCCGTCGCATCGGCCGCTGGCGGTTCGTTACGTTGCACCACCAGGTCGACACCAGCCGGGACATCGCCGACCTGGACCTGAACCTGGATCTGATGACGGACAAGGACCGCACCGTGGTGCGGCTGGCCCTGACCGGTTCGCTGACGGTCACTGACCGCGCCGCATTGGATACCTGTCTGGACAAGTACGCGCGGTTGTTCGCCTGGCTGGGTCTGTGGGAACGTCACACCGACCTAGCGGTGATACCCGTCGACGCCGAGTTCACCGACCTCGGCATCGGGGGGTTCGCCGCCGCGGCCGTCGACGAGCTAGTCGCGACCGCGCGCGGGGGTGACGACGAGTCCGCCGTCGATGCCCAGGCGGCGCTGGCACTGTTGCTGCGGCTCGCTGACCGGGGAGCGGCGTGAAGCTGCACCGGCTGGCCCTGACCAATTACCGCGGCATCGCACACCGTGACGTCGAATTCCCCGATCATGGAGTGGTGGTGGTGTGCGGCGCCAACGAGATCGGCAAGTCCTCCATGGTCGAGGCGCTGGACCTGCTGCTCGAGTACAAGGACCGCTCGACGAAGAAGGAAGTCAAGCAGGTCAAGCCGACCAACGCTGATGTCGGCTCCGAGGTCATTGCCGAAATCAGCAGCGGCCCTTATCGTTTCGTCTACCGCAAGCGTTTCCACAAGCGGTGCGAGACGGAGTTGACCGTGCTGGCACCGCGCCGCGAGCAGCTGACCGGCGACGAAGCGCACGAGCGGGTCCGGACGATGTTGGCCGAAACGGTCGACACCGAACTGTGGCATGCCCAGCGGGTGCTGCAGGCCGCCTCGACGGCCGCGGTGGATCTGTCTGGCTGCGACGCGCTCTCGCGTGCGCTCGATCTCGCCGCCGGTGATGACGCCGCGCTGTCGGGCACCGAGTCGCTGCTCATCGAGCGGATCGAGGCCGAGTATGCGCGCTACTTCACCCCGACCGGGCGCCCCACCGGAGAATGGTCCGCGGCGGTCTCTAGGCTGGCGGCCGCCGAGGCCGCGGTGGCCGACTGCGCGGCGGCGGTAGCCGAGGTCGACGACGGGGTTCGTCGCCACACCGAGCTCACCGAGCAGGTGGCTGAGCTGTCGCAGCAACTACTTGCTCACCAGCTGCGGCTCGAAGCTGCGCGAGTCGCCGCCGAGAAGATCGCCGCAATCACCGACGACGCCCGCGAAGCCAAGCTGATCGCTACTGCCGCGGCCGCGACCAGCGGCGCTTCCACCGCCGCACACGCCGGACGGCTGGGCCTGCTCACCGAAATCGACACGCGCACTGCGGCCGTCGTTGCTGCGGAGGCAAAAGCGCGGCAGGCCGCAGACGAGCAGGCGACGGCGCGCGCGGAGGCCGAGGCCTGCGATGCCGCGCTCACGGAGGCAACCCAGGTATTGACGGCCGTCCGCCTTCGCGCCGAGTCGGCCCGGCGCACCCTCGACCAGCTCGCCGACTGCGAGGAGGCCGACCGGTTGGCCGCCCGGCTGGCCAGGATCGACGACATCGAGGGTGATCGCGACCGGGTCTGCGCGGAGCTGTCCGCGGTCACGCTGACCGAGGAGCTACTGAGTCGGATCGAACGTGCTGCGGCAGCCGTCGATCGCGGCGGTGCACAGCTGGCGTCGATCTCCGCGGCGGTGGAGTTCACCGCCGCCGTCGACATCGAGCTCGGCGTCGGCGATCAACGGGTGTCGCTGTCCGCGGGCCAAAGCTGGTCGGTCACTGCCACCGGCCCCACCGAGGTCAAGGTTCCCGGCGTCCTGACCGCACGGATCGTCCCGGGCGCGACCGCACTCGACTTTCAAGCCAAATATGCTGCAGCACAACAGGAATTGGCTGATGCGCTGGCGGCTGGAGAGGTCGCTGACCTAGCCGCCGCACGCTCCGCCGATCTGTGCCGACGCGAACTGCTGAGCCGCCGCGATCAGCTGACCGCCACTCTGGCCGGCCTGTGTGGCGATGAACAGGTCGACCAACTGCGTTCCCGCCTGGAACAGTTGTGTGCCGGTCAACCGGCCGAGCTCGATCTGGTTTCGACGGATACCGCTACGGCCCGCGCTGAATTGGATGCGGTCGAGGCGGCTCGAATCGCCGCGGAGAAGGACTGCGAGACCCGCCGTCAGATCGCTGCTGGCGCCGCTCGCCGGCTCGCGGAGACATCCACGCGGGCAACGGTTCTACAGAACGCAGCGGCCGCCGAAAGCGCCGAGCTCGGTGCGGCCATGACTCGGTTGGCCTGTGAGCGGGCGTCCGTGGGCGACGATGAGCTCGCCGCCAAGGCCGAGGCCGACCTGCGGGTACTGCAGACGGCCGAGCAGCGAGTGATCGACCTGGCCGACGAGCTCGCAGCTACGGCGCCGGACGCGGTAGCCGCCGAGCTGGCCGAGGCCGCCGACGCCGTCGAGTTGCTGCGCGAACGTCACGACGAGGCCATTCGCGCGTTGCACGAGGTCGGCGTCGAACTCTCGGTGTTCGGCACCCAGGGCCGCAAGGGCAAGCTTGATGCCGCCGAAACCGAGCGTGAGCACGCCGCCAGCCACCACGCGCGGGTCGGGCGCCGGGCCCGGGCCGCCAGGCTGCTCCGCTCGGTGATGGCACGCCACCGCGACACCACCCGGCTGCGCTACGTCGAGCCATACCGGGCGGAGCTACATCGGCTCGGCCGCCCAGTGTTCGGGCCCTCTTTCGAGGTCGAGGTCGATACCGATTTGCGCATCCGCAGCCGCACCCTGGACGACAGAACCGTGCCCTACGAGTGCTTGTCGGGCGGGGCCAAAGAACAGCTTGGCATCCTGGCGCGATTGGCCGGCGCGGCGCTGGTCGCCAAGGAGGACGCCGTTCCGGTGCTGATCGACGACGCGCTGGGGTTCACCGATCCGGAGCGACTAGCCAAGATGGGGGAGGTCTTTGACACCATCGGCGCCGACGGACAGGTGATCGTGCTGACGTGCAGTCCCACCCGATACGGCGGTGTCAAAGGAGCGCACCGCATCGATCTGGACGCCATACAGTGAGCCCGAAACGGGGACATGCGATGGACACTCAGAGCGACTACGTCGTGGTCGGTACCGGCTCAGCCGGGGCGGTTGTGGCCAGCCGGCTTAGCACCGATCCGGCCACGACGGTGGTGGCCCTGGAGGCGGGGCCGCGTGACAAGAACAGATTCATCGGCGTCCCAGCGGCGTTTTCCAAGCTGTTCCGCAGCGAGATCGACTGGGATTACCTAACCGAACCGCAGCCGGAGCTCGACGGCCGCGAAATCTATTGGCCTCGTGGCAAGGTGCTCGGTGGCTCGTCGTCCATGAACGCAATGATGTGGGTGCGTGGATTCGCATCAGACTACGATGAGTGGGCCGCGCGAGCCGGTCCGCGGTGGTCGTACGCCGACGTGCTCGGCTACTTTCGCCGCATCGAGAACGTCACCGCTGCCTGGCACTTTGTCAGCGGTGACGACAGCGGAGTAACCGGTCCGTTGCATATTTCCCGGCAACGCAGCCCAAGATCGGTGACCGCAGCGTGGCTGGCAGCCGCACGTGAGTGCGGATTTGCCGCTGCGCGGCCGAATTCCCCTCGACCGGAAGGCTTTTGCGAGACCGTCGTCACCCAGCGCCGCGGTGCTCGATTCAGTACTGCCGACGCCTATCTGAAGCCCGCGATGCGCCGTAAAAACCTCCGTGTGCTTACCGGCGCCACTGCTACCCGGGTGGTCATCGACGGCGACCGGGCCGTCGGCGTGGAATACCAAAGCGACGGTCAAACCCGCATCGTCTACGCCCGCCGCGAGGTGGTGCTCTGCGCTGGTGCCGTCAACAGCCCTCAGCTGCTGATGCTCTCCGGCATCGGCGACCGCGACCACCTCGCCGAACACGACATCGACACCGTTTACCACGCGCCCGAGGTCGGGTGCAACCTGCTCGATCATCTCGTCACGGTGCTGGGTTTCGACGTCGAAAAGGACAGCTTGTTTGCCGCCGAGAAGCCCGGCCAGTTGATCAGCTACTTACTGCGACGCCGCGGCATGCTCACCTCCAACGTCGGCGAGGCGTACGGATTTGTCCGCAGCCGACCCGAACTGAAGCTGCCCGATTTGGAGTTGATTTTTGCCCCGGCGCCGTTTTACGACGAAGCGCTGGTTCCACCGGCTGGTCACGGTGTGGTATTCGGCCCGATTCTGGTCGCGCCGCAAAGCCGTGGCCAGATCACGCTGCGGTCCGCCGATCCGCATGCCAAGCCTGTCATCGAACCGCGTTACCTGTCCGATCTCGGTGGCGTAGACCGGGCCGCCATGATGGCGGGCCTGCGGATATGCGCGCGGATCGCGCAGGCCCGCCCGCTCAGAGATCTCCTTGGGTCCATCGCGCGACCGCGCAACAGCACCGAGCTGGACGAGGCCACTCTCGAGTTGGCGCTGGCCACTTGTTCGCACACCCTGTACCACCCGATGGGCACCTGCCGCATGGGCAGCGACGAGGCCAGCGTGGTGGATCCGCAGCTGCGGGTCCGCGGTGTCGACGGACTCCGCGTCGCCGACGCGTCGGTGATGCCCAGCACGGTTCGTGGGCATACGCATGCGCCGTCGGTGCTGATCGGGGAGAAGGCCGCCGACTTAATCCGCAGCTGAGCTGGTCGCCGCCGGCTCAGCGTCGCATGAACCCGATGGCGGTGTAGTCCAGGTCTGCCAGACCCGTCGCGCCGAAGTTGGCCAGCGTGCTGCGGACCGCAACGGTGCCGGGCGACTGGGTAAGCGGCAGGCTGAATCCTTCGGCCCAGATCAGCTCGTCGACCTGGTTGGCCAAGGCCCTCGCCTTGCCGGGATCGAGTTCTGCCAGCGTTCGCTCGATCGCGGCGTCGATTTGCGGGCTACCGATCTTGCCGAAGTTGCTTTCCCCGTCCGAAGCGTAGATCTGGGTGAGCGATGACAGCGGAAACGCGTCGCCCACCCAGCCGAACTGTGCGATGTCGAAAGCCCCCACGTTGACGTAGTCGCTGAAGAAACCGCTGCCGGACTTGGCCTGAAGTTCGAGTTTGACGCCGATCTGCGCCAGGGTGTGTTGGGCGATCTGGGCGAACTGCCGGGTGCTTTGTGCGTCGTAGAACAGATCGCGGATGACGAGCTGGCGACCGTCCTTCTCCCGGAACGCGCCGCTTCGCCTCCAGCCCAGGGCGTCCAGCTCCCGTTTCGCTTGTTCCGGGTTGTAGGCGACAACGCCGCTGTTGTCCTGGTAGCCGTCTTGGCCGGCGACGAAGACGTGGTTGTTCAGTGGCACCGGGTCGCTGGTGAGGCCGTATTGGGCGACCCTGGCGATGGTGTATCGGTCGATGCCCTTGGCGATCGCCAGGCGCAGCGCCTTGTCGGCGAGGATCGACCCAGGCGCACCGTTGAGGGTGAAGTGATACCAGCTGGGCCCGGGGGCGCGCCGGATCGAGATGCCCTTGGTGCGCGCCGCGATGGTCAGCTGGTCCAGTGTGCCGACGCCGGTGGCGTCGATTGTGTTGTTCTGCAGCGCCGGCAGCCGGGCGGCATCATCGAGCACCAGGTATGTGATGCTGTCCAGGCGTGGCCGTGCCCCCCACCATCTCGGGTTACGGGTCAACACGATTCGCTGCGCGGTGCGGTCCAGGGCAGACACGACGAACGGACCCGCCGACGGACCGGGCCCATCGAGTTGACCCTTATTGAATGCCTCGGGTGTGGCGGTCATACTGGCCGGCAGCAGCATGCCGTTGCCCGCGAACATACCGCGCCACTCCGCGTACGGCTTGGCGAACGTCACCACGGCCTGCCGGTCGTCGACCCCTCTGGTTACCGACGCCACACGCTCGGCGCCGCTGCTAGAAGCGATCTCGAATGCCTTGTCGGCGCCGCTGATCGCATGAATCTGGCTGGCGATGTCCCGCCAGGTGATCGGGGTCCCGTCGGACCACACCGCCTCGGGATTGATGGTGTAGGTGACCACCTGCGGGGCGGTCCTGGTCAGCTCGATGCTGGTGAAGTAGTTGGTGTCGACCGTCGTCGAGCCGTCCGGTCCGATGATGAACGCGCGCGGCAAGGTGGCTTTCATCATCGCCGCGACCTCGGCGTTGTTGCCGTCGATGTGCAAGATGTTGAAGTTGGGCGGAAAGTCGGTGAGCGACAGGCGAAGATTGCCGCCGTCTTGCAACGTGGCGGGATCCTGCTGATTGATGTCGCTGGTGGTGCCAACCGCGGCCCTGCGGTCCGCAGTGGGCGCGAGTTCGAGTTGGGTACCGGAGGCCGAGCATCCGGTGAGCACCATAGCCACGACGAGCGGTGTTAATAACGCGAAAGCCCAATATCGAGTCTGCGTCCAGGGTCTGGATTTCCCCTGAAACGACGCCCTGAGCGCAGACGCGATGCCCGGGGCGCAGCCTCGTCGCTGGCCACGGTCAGCCACGACGGGCCGGATCCGGTTGCGGTACCGCGCCCAGCAGTCGCCTGGTGTACTCGTGTTTCGGATTGCCGAAGACCTCCTCACTGTCGCCCTGCTCAACAACGGTACCGGCAAGCATGACCGCCACCTGGTGGGCGAGGTGTTTGACCACCGAAAGATCGTGGGAAACAAATAAATATGACAACCCGAACTGCTCTTGGAGGTCGAGCAGCAGGTTGATGATCCCGGCCTGAATGGAGACATCGAGTGCCGACACCGGTTCGTCGAGTGCCAGGATCTTGGGTTGGAGCGCCAGTGCCCGCGCGATGCCGATGCGCTGCTTCTGACCGCCGGAGAACTCGGCGGGATAACGACTGGCGTCGCCGTGGCGCAGTCCGACGATATCGAGCAGCTCGGCGACCCGCGCGTGAGTCTCGTTCTTGCCGAACCCATTGGCCTGCAATGGTTCGGCAATCAGATCGAAGACCGGCAGCCGCGGGTCTAAGGACGCCACCGGGTCTTGGAAGACCACCTGGATGTCGCGGCGCAGCGATCGGCGTTCCGCTGTCCCCAGCGTGGCGACGTCAGTGCCGAGGACTTCGATCGATCCCGATTGCGGCGCAGCCAGCTCCAGGATCTCGTGCAGGGTGGTCGACTTGCCCGAACCGGATTCGCCGACGATACCCAACGTGCGGCCCTGCCGGAGTTCGAGACTGATGCCGTCGACCGCGCGGACCTCGCCGATCGCCCGGCGCAGCACCACGCCCTTGGCCAGCCGGTAGGTTTTGACTAGATGACGTACCCGCACGACCACCGAGGCGTCGCCGAGTGCAGCCGGGCGGGCCTCGGTTTTGACCCGGTAGATGTCGGCGGCGCTGCGCCCGGTGACCAGCTCGGTGCGGATGCAGGCCGCCCGGTGATCGGTAGCGACGTCAAGCAATTCGGGTTCCGCGGTAAGGCATTCGTCGATGACTAGCGGGCAGCGCGGCGCGAACGGGCAACCCGGTGCCAAGCCCGCCAGCGACGGGGGCGCACCCGGTATCGGCACCAGCCGGGTGCCCTGCGCGGCATCCAGCCGGGGGACCGAGCCTAAAAGCCCCACGGTGTAGGGCATCCGGCGATCGCGGTACAGATCATTCACCCCGGCCGACTCGACGACCCGTCCGGCGTACATCACCAGCGCCCGGTCGGCGAACTCGGCCACGACGCCGAGGTCGTGGGTGATGATCAGCACCCCGGCGCCGGTGACGTCGCGCGCCGCCTTGAGGACGTCGAGGATCTGCGCCTGCACCGTGACGTCGAGCGCCGTGGTCGGTTCGTCACAGATCAACAGGTCGGGATCGTTGGCGATCGCGATGGCGATCACCACGCGTTGGCGTTCGCCACCTGAAAGCTCATGCGGAAACGCACGGGAACGCCGCTGCGGCTGCGAAATACCGACCAGGTCAAGCAGTTCCACCGCACGCCGACGAGCGGCCTTCTTGCCAACACGGGGCTGGTGCACCTCGATGGCCTCGGCGATTTGGTCGCCGACGGTGTAGACAGGGGTGAGCGCAGACATCGGATCCTGGAACACCGTGCCGATCGCCTTGCCTCGAAACCGGGACATCGCGTTGTCGGCAAGCCCCAACAGTTCGGTACCCTGTAGCCGAACCGAACCACGCACCTGCGCGTACTCGGGCAGCAGGCCCACCACCGCCATCGCCGCTGCGGACTTACCTGAACCCGATTCGCCCACCATCGCGACCACCTCGCCGGGCTCGACGCGGTAGCTGATCCCGCGCACCGCGGTCACCGGATCGCCATCGGTCCTGAAGGTGACGGCCAAATCGGTCACCTCGAGCAGGGGGCTCATCGCACACCACGGCGCAGGGATCTGCTGGCTGGGTCCAGCGCGTCGCGCAGGCCATCGCCGGTCAGGTTGGCGCACACCAGAATCAACACCAGGATACTGGCGGGAAACAAGAACACCCACGGGAACGCGGTCGCGGATGCGGTGCCGTCGGCGATCAGGGTGCCCAGCGACACATCCGGCGGTTGAATACCGAAACCAAGGAAGCTCAACCCGGTTTCGGCCAGGATGGCGGCGGCAACATTGAGGGCGGCGTCGATGATCAAGATGGATGCGACGTTGGGCACCACATGGCCGACGATGATCCGGCGGCTGGAGACACCCATATATCGTGCGGCCCTGATGAATTCGCGTTCTCGCAAGCTCATCGTCATCCCGCGCACCATGCGAGAGCTGATCATCCAGCCGAAGCCGGCCAACAACAAGACAAGAAACATGATGTTTGCCGAGTTCTTGGTTCGCGGGGTAACGATGGCGATCAGGATGAAGCTGGGCACTACTAGCAGCAGATCGACCACCCACATCAGTGTCCGGTCCCGCCAGCCGCCGAAATATCCCGAGATCGCTCCAACCGTGGCAGCGATACCAGTCGAGATCACCGCAACGCAAACACCAATCAGCATCGACTTCTGCATGCCACGCAGCGTCTGCGCCAGCAGATCTTGGCCCAGCGCGTTAGTGCCCAGCCAGTGCTTGGTGCCCGGCGGCTGCAGCAATGCGTTGAAATCAAGGTCGTCGTAGGAGTAGGGCAATAGTGGGGGCAGCGCATAAGCGCTGACGAACAGCAGGAGCAGCGCCGCCAGCGACGCCACCGCGGCCCGATTGCGTAGGAACCTGCGCACCACTAGGGTGCGCCGCGAGGCGAATTCCGTCATGACACCCGTACCCTCGGGTCCAAAGCCGCGTAGATCACGTCCGAGAGCAAACCGGCCAGCAACACGACCGCGCCGGAGAACACGGTAATTGCCGCGACGATGTTGGTGTCCTGAGTCGAGATACCGCGGACCATCCATTCACCCATGCCGTGCCAGCCGAAGATCTTCTCGACGAAAACCGCTCCGGTGACCAACCCGGCCACCCCGTAGGCGAACAGCGTGGCCATCGGTATTAGCGCCGTTCGCAGGCCATGCTTGAGTAGGGCCCGTCGTCGGGTCAGCCCCTTGGCGCGGGCGGTGCGAATGAAATCCTGGCCGAGGACATCCAGCATCGCGTTGCGCTGGTAGCGGCTGAACCCGGCGGCGGCCGCCAGCGCCAACGTCAGCGATGGCAGGATCAAATGCTGCAACCGGTCGCCTAGCCGATCCCACACCCCGCCGGCAACGCCGGGTGACGTCTCCCCGGTGTAGTCGAAAAGCTGGATGCCCACTGCCCAGTTGACCCGCAGGGCGCCCAGGATCAACAGGTTGGCCACCACAAACGTCGGTGTGCTCAACACCAGCAGCGCCAGCGTGGTCATGACGCGGTCGCTGAGCCGGTACTGCCGGATGGCACCCCACGCCCCGATCACCACACCGGCCACCGTGCCGAATACCGATCCAACGACCAGCAGCCGCAGGCTGACTCCGATCCGGCGCCCCAGTTCGGTACCGACAGGCTGGCCGGTGATGGTGGTTCCGAAGTCGCCACGGACGGCATGCGATACCCAGTTGGCGTAGCGGGCCAGTATGGGTCTGTCCAAGCCGAGATCGTGTGCCTTGGCATCGATAACCGCTTGCGGTGGGCGCGGACTGCGTTGCATCAGGCTTTCCAGCGGCGAGAACGCCAGCGAGGTCAGGCAGTACGTCAAAAACGACGCCAGCGCCAGCAGCACCAGGTAGTTGAGCAACCGGCGGGCCAGATAGCGCGTCATGCCCAACCACCGCGTCGCATTGGGACAGGGTAGCGAGCCCGGCGATGGCGTGCCGCCAGCGCGCCGGTTGATGGGGTCACCCGTGATCCGGATGGTTCCGCTCGGGCCGATTCTGATGCGTGAAAACTGGGTAACCGGTTGTTAAAATTCACCGCGGCGTCGATCTGAGTAGCAAAGTCCACACCGCGATACCCGAGGAGGCCCGCGTGACGGTTACCGACGACTACCTGGCCAACAACGTGGACTACGCGAGCGGTTTCAAGGGCCCGCTACCGATGCCGCCGAGCAAACACATCGCAATCGTGGCGTGCATGGACGCCCGGCTGGACGTCTACCGCATGCTGGGCATCAAGGAGGGCGAGGCACACGTCATCCGCAACGCCGGATGCGTGGTCACCGACGATGTGATCCGTTCACTGGCCATCAGCCAGCGGCTGCTGGGAACCCGCGAAATCATCCTGCTGCACCACACCGACTGTGGGATGCTGACTTTCACCGACGACGACTTCAAGCGCGCCATCCAGGACGAGACCGGCATCAGACCCACGTGGTCGCCCGAGTCGTACCCCGACGCCGTCGAGGACGTCCGTCAGTCGCTGCGCCGCATCGAGGTCAACCCGTTCGTCACCAAGCACACGTCGCTGCGCGGCTTCGTCTTCGATGTCGCCACCGGCAAACTCAACGAGGTCACGCCCTAGCAGCCCGAGCCGTCAGCCTAGGGCGCACTGGCGCACCGGCAGCCCGCCGAGATGGGGCTGCGTTGACAGCGATAGGGAAGCCTGGTTGCATAGATGGCAATAACCATAAATATGGTCAATCCTACCGGATTTATCAGGTATGAGGACGTGGAACAGGAAGCCATGACCAGCGATGTGACGGTGGGCCCCGCACCCGGCCAGTACCAACTGAGCCATCTGCGCTTGCTGGAGGCCGAAGCCATCCACGTCATCCGGGAGGTGGCCGCCGAGTTCGAGCGGCCAGTGCTGTTGTTCTCGGGGGGCAAGGACTCCATCGTCATGCTGCACCTGGCGCTGAAGGCGTTTCGGCCCGGGCGACTGCCGTTCCCGGTCATGCACGTCGACACCGGTCACAACTTCGACGAAGTTATCGCTACCCGAGACGAGTTGGTCGCCGCGGCCGGGGTGCGGCTGGTGGTGGCGTCGGTGCAGGACGATATCGATGCCGGTCGGGTCGTCGAGACCATCCCGTCGCGAAATCCGATACAGACCGTGACGCTGCTGCGGGCCATCCGGGAGAACCAATTCGACGCGGCATTCGGGGGAGCCCGGCGCGACGAGGAGAAGGCCCGCGCCAAGGAGCGGGTGTTCAGCTTCCGCGACGAGTTCGGCCAGTGGGACCCGAAGGCTCAGCGGCCGGAACTGTGGAACCTCTACAACGGACGGCACCACAAGGGCGAGCACATCCGGGTCTTCCCGCTGTCCAACTGGACCGAATTCGACATCTGGTCCTACATCGGCGCCGAGCAGGTCAGGCTGCCGTCCATCTATTTCGCCCACCGGCGCAAGGTGTTTCAGCGCGACGGCATGTTGCTGGCCGTGCACCGGCACATGCAACCGCGAGCCGACGAGCCGGTGTTCGAGGCCACGGTGCGATTCCGCACCGTCGGGGATGTTACCTGCACCGGGTGCGTCGAGTCGTCGGCATCGACGGTCGCGGAAGTCATCGCCGAAACTGCGGTGGCCCGCTTGACGGAGCGCGGGGCGACCAGGGCTGACGACCGGATCTCGGAGGCTGGAATGGAAGACCGCAAGCGGCAGGGATACTTCTGATGACGACGCTATTGCGGCTGGCGACAGCGGGTTCCGTCGACGATGGCAAGTCCACGCTGATTGGGCGGCTACTCTACGACTCCAAGGCTGTGATGGAAGACCAGTGGGCGTCGGTGGAGCAAACGTCCAAGGACCGGGGCCACGACTACACCGACCTGGCTCTGGTCACCGACGGCCTGCGGGCCGAGCGGGAACAGGGCATCACCATCGACGTTGCCTACCGCTACTTCGCCACTCCCAAGCGGAAATTCATCATTGCCGACACCCCGGGACACATCCAATACACCCGCAACATGGTGACCGGTGCGTCCACCGCCCAACTGGTGATCGTACTGGTGGATGCCCGGCACGGCTTGCTGGAGCAATCCCGCCGGCACGCCTTCCTGGCGTCGCTGCTGGGCATCCGCCACCTGGTGCTCGCGGTCAACAAGATGGACTTGCTTGGCTGGGACCAAGAGAAATTCGACGCGATTCGAGACGAATTCCACGCCTTCGCGGCCCGCCTCGACGTGCAGGACGTCACCTCCATCCCAATCTCCGCGCTGCACGGCGACAACGTGGTGACCAAATCCGACCAGACGCCCTGGTACGAGGGACCGTCGCTGCTGTCGCATCTCGAAGACGTCTACATCGCCGGTGACCGCAACATGGTCGACGTGCGATTCCCGGTCCAGTACGTCATCCGGCCGCACACCCTCGAGCATCAAGACCACCGCAGCTACGCGGGCACCGTGGCCAGTGGGGTAATGCGTTCAGGCGACGAAGTTGTCGTGCTGCCGATCGGTAAGACCACCCGGATCACCGCGATCGACGGCCCGAACGGCCCGGTGGCAGAAGCGTTTCCGCCGATGGCGGTTTCGGTGCGGCTCGCCGACGACATCGATATCTCGCGTGGTGACATGATCGCTCGCACCCACAACCAGCCCAGGATCACACAAGAATTCGACGCGACCGTGTGCTGGATGGCCGACAACGCGGTGCTAGAGCCCGGCCGCGACTACGTTGTCAAGCACACCACCCGAACCGTCCGCGCGAGGATAGCCGGGCTGGATTACCGGCTCGATGTCAACACCCTGCATCGCGACAAGACCGCAACGGCGTTGAAACTCAACGAACTGGGCCGTGTTTCGCTGCGCACCCAGGTGCCGTTGCTGCTTGACGAGTACACCCGCAACGCTAGCACCGGCTCGTTCATCCTCATTGACCCCGACACCAACGGAACGGTGGCGGCGGGCATGGTGTTACGCGACGTCTCGGCCCGCACGCCTAGCCCGAACACGGTGCGGCACAGATCGCTCGTCACTGCGCAAGATCGGCCGCCCAGGGGCAAGACGGTGTGGTTTACCGGACTGTCCGGCTCCGGCAAGTCGTCGGTGGCCATGCTGGTTGAGCGGAAGCTACTCGAAAAGGGCATCTCCGCTTACGTTCTGGACGGCGACAACCTACGGCATGGCCTCAACGCCGACCTGGGCTTTTCCATGGCCGACCGCGCGGAGAACCTGCGCCGGCTGTCGCATGTGGCCACACTGCTCGCCGATTGTGGCCACCTGGTGCTGGTGCCCGCGATCAGCCCCCTTGCTGAGCACCGTGCCCTGGCTCGTAAAGTGCACGCTGATGCGGGAATCGACTTTTTCGAGGTGTTCTGTGACACCCCGCTGCAGGACTGTGAGAGGCGTGATCCCAAAGGGTTGTACGCCAAAGCGCGTGCGGGTGAGATCACGCACTTCACCGGGATCGACAGCCCATATCAGCGGCCCAAGAACCCAGACCTACGGCTTACGCCGGATCGCAGCATAGACGAGCAGGCGCAGGAGGTTATCGACCTGTTGGAGTCATCGTCTTAGGCCGGCCTGGTTGCTCTGCTGTCCCTGGCAAGCGGGTGGCACAATCCTGAAGCATGCGGATGTCAGCTAAGGCGGAGTACGCGGTGCGGGCGATGGTCCAGCTCGCCACGGCCGCCAGTGGCACCGTGGTCAAGACCGACGATCTGGCTGCGGCCCAAGGCATACCACCGCAGTTTCTCGTCGATATCCTGACCAACCTGCGCACCGACCGCCTGGTGCGAAGCCACCGCGGTCGCGAGGGTGGTTATGAATTGGCGCGTCCGGGCACCGAGATCAGCATCGCCGACGTATTGCGCTGCATCGACGGACCGCTGGCTAGTGTCCGCGATATCGGACTTGGCGACCTGCCCTACTCGGGCCCCACTACCGCGCTGACCGACGTTTGGCGCGCGCTGCGCGCCAGTATGCGGTCGGTGCTGGAGGAGACCACGCTGGCTGACGTTGCCGGTGGCGCGCTGCCCGAGCACGTCGCCCAGCTCGCCGACGACTATCGCGCGCAGGAGAGCACGCGGCACGGCGCCTCGCGCCATGGTGACTAGCCGCCAGAGCCATCGGCAGGGCCTGCCTGAGCCAGGTGCAACCGAAGGAGTCAACGAATGGTCAGCACACATGCGGTTGTCGCGGGGGAGACGCTGTCGGCGTTGGCGTTGCGCTTCTATGGCGACGCGGAACTGTATCGGCTGATCGCCGCCGCCAGCGGGATCGCCGATCCCGACGTCGTCAATGTGGGGCAGCGGCTGATTATGCCTGACTTCACGCGATACACCGTTGTTGCCGGGGACACGCTGTCGGCGTTGGCGTTGCGCTTCTATGGCGACGCGGAATTGAATTGGCTGATCGCCGCCGCCAGCGGGATCGCCGATCCCGACGTCGTCAATGTGGGGCAGCGGCTGATTATGCCTGACTTCACGCGATACACCGTTGTTGCCGGGGACACGCTGTCGGCATTGGCTGCGCGCTTCTATGGCGACGCCTCCCTATATCCGCTTATCGCCGCCGTCAATGGCATCGCCGATCCTGGCGTCATCGACGTCGGGCAGGTACTGGTCATATTCATCGGGCGTAGCGACGGGTTCGGCCTAAGGATCGTGGACCGCAACGAGAACGATCCCCGCCTGTGGTACTACCGGTTCCAGACCTCCGCGATCGGCTGGAACCCCGGAGTCAACGTCCTGCTTCCCGATGACTACCGCACCAGCGGACGCACCTATCCCGTCCTCTACCTGTTCCACGGCGGCGGCACCGACCAGGATTTCCGCACGTTCGACTTTCTGGGCATCCGCGACCTGACCGCCGGAAAGCCGATCATCATCGTGATGCCCGACGGCGGGCACGCGGGCTGGTATTCCAACCCGGTCAGCTCGTTCGTCGGCCCACGGAACTGGGAGACATTCCACATCGCCCAGCTGCTCCCCTGGATCGAGGCGAACTTCCGAACCTACGCCGAATACGACGGCCGCGCGGTCGCCGGGTTTTCGATGGGTGGCTTCGGCGCGCTGAAGTACGCAGCAAAGTACTACGGCCACTTCGCGTCGGCGAGCAGCCACTCCGGACCGGCAAGTCTGCGCCGCGACTTCGGCCTGGTAGTGCATTGGGCAAACCTGTCCTCGGCGGTGCTGGATCTAGGCGGCGGCACGGTTTACGGCGCGCCGCTCTGGGACCAAGCTAGGGTCAGCGCCGACAACCCGGTCGAGCGTATCGACAGCTACCGCAACAAGCGGATCTTCCTGGTCGCCGGCACCAGTCCGGACCCGGCCAACTGGTTCGACAGCGTGAACGAGACCCAGGTGCTAGCCGGGCAGAGGGAGTTCCGCGAACGCCTCAGCAACGCCGGCATCCCGCATGAATCGCACGAGGTGCCTGGCGGTCACGTCTTCCGGCCCGACATGTTCCGTCTCGACCTCGACGGCATCGTCGCCCGGCTGCGCCCCGCGAGCATCGGGGCGGCCGCAGAACGCGCCGATTAGCCGCACCACGTATACCCCGCGGGCAGGTGGCCGCTGGCCGATAGCCTCATGTGTGTGAGCGTGGGCGAGTCAGTTGCGCAGTCGCTGCAACAGTGGGATCGCAAGCTGTGGGACGTGGCGATGCTCCACGCGTGCAACGCCGTCGACGAGACCGGCAGGAAGCGCTATCCCACGCTGGGCGTCGGCACTCGATTCCGGACGGCGCTACGGGATTCACTCGACATTTACGGAGTGATGGCCACGCCTGGCGTCGACCTGGAAAAGACTCGCTTCCCTGTCGGGGTGAGATCGGACTTGCTGCCGGATAAGCGCCCCGACATCGCCGACGTCCTGTATGGAATTCACCGGTGGTTGCACGGTCATGCTGACGAATCCTCGGTTGAATTCGAAGTAAGCCCGTACGTGAACGCCAGTGCCGCACTCCGCATTGCCAATGACGGCAAAATTCAGCTGCCAAAGTCCGCAATACTGGGTTTGCTGGCCGTTGCCGTGTTTGCGCCGGAGAACAAGGGCGAGGTCATTCCCCCGGACTATCAGCTCAGCTGGTATGACCACGTGTTCTTCATCAGTGTTTGGTGGGGGTGGCAAGACCATTTCCGCGAAATCGTCAACGTCGACCGGGCATCGCTGGTCGCCCTCGACTTCGGCGACCTGTGGAATGGCTGGACGCCAGTTGGGTAATCCTGGTCGCTTGTCGCCCCGCCGGGCTGGGTTAGATTGCCCGGCTCCTCAACCCGCCGTTTCGGCGTGCATCGTCGCCGGGCTAGCCGTCTCGGTCAGCGGACCGGATCGTCGACGCCGCCGCCTGCGCGGCGGCTACCTGGCCGAACGTGGACGGCGGCGGCGCTAGAGTCCCGGGGCGCTCGACGACCTCGGTCGCCCGCGCCGCGGCACCGAGAACCATGGCCCGGTCGGATTCGTCCGCGAACTCGCGCTGTGCTGCCCGCACGACCAGGGCAATTTGGGTTTGCACCGCTACACGGCGCGACGGGTCGACGCAGTTCTGGGCGACCGCGCTGAGCAGCTGCAGCAGCGCAGTGAGCACCAGCGGCTCACGCGAGCCGTAGCGGCGGATCTGGGCACATCCGACGTGCAGGTAGGTGGCGAAGCTGGGGTACGGCAGCCAGAAGAGGAGCTCCCCGGCGCGGTCGCGGCGCACGTCGTCCGGCAGCGCCCGCGATGCCAGCACCGACTCCACGGCCGAAAGATGGTGCACGACTTGGATCGCCGTGTACGGGTCGTTGAGTGCGGGCGATAGTGCCCGCAGCGCGATATCCACCATCTGCCGCAATCCGAAGCGGATGTCCTGCTGCAGGGTGCGCTCGAATCCGATGTGCACATGACGTAAGCAGCGTTGCGGGAAGTCAGACCCTGGCGCGCCCGGCGCGGTGCCCCTGCGCCAGCACCAGCCGAGCAGGCCCCCGGCGGTGACGTAATCGCCGACGAAGGTAACCAGCAGCGCCGTATACCGGCTGGCTGCCGCCAATTCGGCGATGTCGTCGACGTCGACGGTTTGTAGGTAACCCGAGTGCGGGGCCAACAGCGGCACCGCATCAGCCGGGGGGCTGGGCGGTGTCTCTACTTGTCGATCCGCCGTATCCGATTCCGGATACAACTGGTCAACCAGCCCCAGCGTGCGCAGCCGCACCTTGTCCATGATCGTGTCTATCTGGATCGAGTGCATGAGGTGGTGCAGGAAGTAGATCAGCGCGGCGATGCTGACGAATGCCAGCGCGAGTGACCCGGTGACCGCGACTTTGGGAATGAACGCCCCGCCGTCGCGGTGCTCCCCGACGGTGTGTAGCCCACCGGTGCTGTAGGCGAAGGTGCAGGCAAAGATCGCCAGCACCACCTGGTTGGGCACATCGCGCAGGAAGGTTCGTAGCAACCGCACCGAGAACTGGCTGGAGGCGATCTGTAGGGACAGCACCGTCAGCGAGAAGACGATGCCGATGGTGGTGATCATCGTGGCCGACACCACGATCAGCACGCCTCGGGCGTCGCCTGGGGTGCCCTGAAACATCAGCTTGTCGATCAGCGTGCCGGATTTCACGGGAATCATCGACAGGACCGCTCCCGACCCCAGACCGATCGCAACGCCGAATGTCGGCAGCACCCAGACTGCGCCCTGTAAGTAATCCAGTATGGCTTTGCGACGGTTGAGCATGCTGGTTGCGGTCACCGAATAAGCATGCACCCATCCGCGAGCACTAGGCGGAACTACGTAACACTTCGATGCGGCAGTAGAAGCATTTTTCCGCTCTCGCTTCGCCGAGCGTGCACTCATGGCGAGTTTCCGGCCGTTAACCCCAAGTGATCGCTGCAACACTTGGCCAGAGGTGTTGGCGCTGCATGGGTTATCAGAAGGGGTTTCGGGGTCGGGGGGATCGGGTGGCCGATGGGGTGCAGGGGAAGTTCTGGAAGGCGCTCGAATCGGGGTTATCGCCGACGGTGTGTCCTGCTTTCCTACCAAGGCCGACTGCAGGCGGATCCGTGGCGTGCCGGTGTTCGACGGCTATACGCGGATGGTCGCCCGGCTGATGGGATCGCTCGCCGTGTTGCGGTCGGTGAGCATTCCAAAGGGCTACCGGGACTTCGGCTTTGGCAGTCTACGTGCGGTGGCGCCGAAAAACTGCCCGGACGTGAGTGGCTGAGGCGGCCCAATTTCGGACTAGGATTTCTGGCCGCTGGAAGTCACTGATGACACCGTACGTCACCCTTGATCGACAAGTGCGGATGTGGGGACCCGTCCGGGGTCCCCACATCGTGGTGGTCGCTGTTTAGCTCGAGGTCACGTACTGCGGGCAGTAGGCCGACGCGGCGTCAACGGCGAACGTCTTGGCGCCCTTGGCGCTCAGACCGGTCGCCTTGGCCACCGCCTTGATGACCGCTTTGGCCGAGTGACCCTCGTCGAGGGCGTCGCAGACGGCGTGCGCGTCCTTGATGGCGCGCGCTGCGCTCGGCGGAGTGATCCCGTCCGCCTGCAGCTGCGCGAGGAACGCTTCGTCGGTCGAGCTTGCGCTGGCGGTCCCGGCGAAGCCGAGTGCGGCCAGGCCCAAAGTAGCGGCAGTCAAGGTGGTGCCAACCATGGAGGCGGCGAAACGGCGAGTGAACATTGATGATCTCCTTGTGCTGATGTCATCGGAGGTTGCGCTGGTTTGCGTGCCCTCAGAATCAGCACCGGGCCTTGACAGATTCTCAATAAATCCTTGGCAATATCGATACCGGTTCGACGGTGTCCCGACAGTGCAAGGAGAACGGTCCGCCATGGCTGTGCCGGAGCGCGTCAGGCGAATGAGACAACACGGAACGTGCACTCGGCGCACCGGGTCGCCAGCAACGCGGCACGCGGGGCGCCCTGGTTCTTACCCCGACGAATTTGAGAGCGAGACCACGAAGCCAACTATGCGGCCGCCCTCGCGGGTGGCGCCGATCACATTGTTGTAGCCATGCGTGAGGCTAGATCAACCCTTGTGCCCCCGGCAGGATTCGAACCTGCGGCCTTCTGCTCCGGAGGCAGACGCTCTATCCCCTGAGCTACGGGGGCGCACGACGACACGTTGCGCCATGGGGCCCCGCCAGAGTAGCGCATCGCGGCTACCCACTGACCACCGCAACGGATTCGAAGCCCAACCACCTCAGCCCATAGGATGGACGTTCGTGACCCCCGCTGACCTGGCTGAGCTGCTCAAAGCGACCGCGGCCGCGGTGCTGGCCGAGCGCGGCCTCGATGCCTCCGCGTTGCCGCAGATGGTCACGGTGGAACGCCCGCGCATTCCCGAGCACGGCGACTATGCCAGTAACCTGGCGATGCAGCTCGCCAAGAAAGTCGGCACCAACCCGCGTGAGCTGGCCGGATGGCTTGCCGAGGCACTGACAAAGGTCGACGGTATCGCCTCGGCGGAGGTGGCCGGGCCGGGCTTTATCAACATGCGGCTGGAAACCGCCGCCCAGGCTAAAGTCGTTACCAGCGTTATCGACGCCGGCCACAGCTACGGTCACTCGCTGCTGCTGGCCGGGCGCAAGGTCAACCTGGAATTCGTCTCCGCCAACCCCACCGGACCGATCCACATCGGCGGTACCCGTTGGGCCGCGGTCGGTGACGCGCTGGGCCGTTTGCTCACCACCCAGGGCGCCGACGTGGTCCGCGAATACTATTTCAACGACCACGGCGCCCAGATCGACCGATTCGCCAACTCCCTGATCGCCGCGGCCAAGGGCGAACCCACGCCCCAAGACGGCTACGCGGGCAGCTACATCACCAACATCGCCGAGCAGGTGCTGCAGAAGGCGCCTGACGCGCTGAGTCTGCCAGACGCAGAGTTGCGCGAGACCTTCCGCGCAATCGGCGTCGACTTGATGTTCGACCACATCAAACAGTCTCTGCACGAGTTCGGTACCGACTTCGACGTCTACACCCACGAAGACTCGATGCACACCGGCGGCCGGGTCGAGAACGCCATCGCCCGACTCCGCGAAACCGGCAACATCTACGAGAAGGACGGCGCAACCTGGTTGCGCACCAGCGCATTTGGTGACGACAAGGACCGCGTCGTGATCAAGAGCGACGGCAAACCGGCATATATCGCCGGTGATCTCGCCTACTACTTGGACAAACGCCAACGCGGTTTTGACTTGTGCATCTACATGCTCGGCGCCGACCATCACGGCTACATCGCCCGGCTAAAGGCCGCGGCCGCCGCCTTCGGTGACGACCCGGCCACCGTCGAGGTGCTCATTGGGCAGATGGTGAACCTGGTCCGCGACGGCCAACCGGTCCGGATGAGCAAACGTGCAGGCACCGTGCTCACCCTCGACGACCTGGTCGAGGCGATCGGCGTGGACGCCGCACGTTACAGCCTGATCCGCTCCTCGGTGGACACCGCGATCGACATCGACCTGGCGCTATGGTCCTCGGCGTCGAACGAAAACCCGGTCTATTACGTGCAATACGCGCATGCCCGGCTCTCAGCGCTGGCTCGCAACGCCGCCGAACTCGCCCTGATCCCGGATACAAACCACCTCGAACTGCTTAACCACGACAAGGAGGGCACGCTGCTGCGCACCCTCGGCGAATTCCCGAGGGTGCTCGAGACCGCGGCCTCCCTGCGGGAACCGCACCGGGTCTGCCGCTACCTGGAAGACCTGGCCGGCGACTATCACCGGTTCTACGACTCGTGCCGAGTGTTGCCGCAAGGCGACGAGCAGCCCACCGACCTGCACACCGCGCGCCTAGCGTTGTGCCAGGCCACCCGTCAGGTCATCGCCAACGGGCTGGCGATCATCGGCGTCACCGCACCGGAGCGAATGTGAACGAGCTGCTGCACTTAGCGCCGAATGTGTGGCCGCGCAATACTACTCGCGATGAAGTCGGTGTGGTCTGCATCGCAGGAATTCCACTGACGCAGCTCGCCCAGGAGTACGGGACCCCGCTGTTCGTCATCGACGAGGACGACTTTCGCTCGCGCTGCCGAGAAACCGCCGCGGCCTTTGGAAGTGGGGCGAACGTGCACTATGCCGCCAAGGCGTTCCTGTGCAGCGAAGTAGCCCGGTGGATCAGCGAAGAAGGGCTCTGTCTGGACGTTTGCACCGGTGGGGAGTTGGCGGTCGCGCTGCACGCTAGCTTTCCGCCCGAGCGAATTACCTTGCACGGCAACAACAAATCGGTCTCAGAGTTGACCGCTGCGGTCAAAGCCGGAGTCGGCCATATTGTCGTCGATTCGATGACCGAGATCGAGCGCCTCGACGCCATCGCGGGCGAGGCCGGAATCGTCCAGGATGTCCTGGTGCGTCTCACCGTCGGTGTCGAGGCGCACACCCACGAGTTCATCTCCACCGCGCACGAGGACCAGAAATTCGGGTTATCGGTGGCCAGCGGCGCGGCCATGGCAGCGGTGCGGCGCGTTTTCGCCACTGATCACCTGCGCCTGGTTGGGCTACACAGCCACATCGGTTCGCAGATCTTCGACGTGGACGGCTTCGAACTCGCCGCGCACCGTGTCATCGGCCTGCTACGCGACGTCGTCGGCGAGTTCGGTCCCGAAAAGACGGCACAGATCGCGACCGTCGATCTCGGTGGCGGCTTGGGCATCTCGTATTTGCCGTCCGACGACCCACCGCCGATAGCCGAGCTCGCGGCCAAGCTGGGTACCATCGTGAGCGACGAGTCAACGGCCGTGGGGCTGCCGACGCCCAAGCTCGTTGTGGAGCCCGGACGCGCCATCGCCGGACCGGGCACCATCACGTTGTATGAGGTCGGCACCGTTAAGGACGTCGATGTCAGCGCCACAGCGCATCGACGTTACGTCAGTGTCGACGGCGGCATGAGCGACAACATCCGCACCGCGCTCTACGGCGCGCAGTATGACGTCCGGCTGGTGTCTCGAGTCAGCGACGCCCCGCCGGTACCGGCCCGTCTGGTCGGAAAGCACTGCGAAAGTGGCGATATCATCGTGCGGGACACCTGGGTGCCCGACGATATTCGGCCCGGCGATCTGGTTGCGGTTGCCGCCACCGGCGCTTACTGCTATTCGCTGTCGAGTCGTTACAACATGGTCGGCCGTCCCGCTGTGGTAGCGGTGCACGCGGGCAACGCTCGCCTGGTCCTGCGTCGGGAGACGGTCGACGATTTGCTGAGTTTGGAAGTGAGGTGACCCGTGCCCGGTGACGAAAAGCCGGTCGGCGTAGCGGTACTCGGTTTGGGCAACGTCGGCAGCGAGGTTGTCCGCATCATCGAGAACAGCGCCGAGGATCTCGCGGCTCGTGTCGGTGCCCCATTGGTCCTGCGGGGCATCGGCGTGCGCCGCGTGACGACCGATCGCGGCGTGCCGATCGAATTGTTGACCGACGACATTGAAGAGCTCGTGGCCCGCGAGGATGTCGATATCGTGGTGGAAGTGATGGGGCCGGTGGAACCGTCGCGCAAGGCGATCCTGGGCGCCCTTGAGCGCGGCAAGTCCGTCGTTACGGCGAACAAGGCTTTACTCGCCACCTCCACCGGCGAATTGGCACAGGCCGCCGAAAGCGCCCATGTTGATCTGTATTTCGAGGCGGCCGTGGCGGGCGCCATTCCGGTCATCCGTCCGCTCACCCAGTCGCTGGCCGGCGACACGGTGCTGCGAGTGGCCGGGATCGTCAACGGCACCACCAACTACATCCTCTCGGCGATGGACAGCACCGGCGCTGACTATGCCAGCGCCCTGGCCGACGCAAGTGCGCTGGGCTATGCGGAGGCTGATCCCACCGCAGACGTCGAAGGCTACGACGCCGCGGCCAAGGCAGCGATCCTGGCATCCATTGCCTTCCACACCCGGGTGACCGCAGACGACGTGTATCGCGAAGGCATCACCAAGGTCACTCCGGCCGACTTCGGATCCGCGCACGCGCTGGGTTGCACCATCAAACTGCTGTCGATCTGTGAGCGCATAACCACCGACGAAGGTTCGCAGCGGGTATCGGCCCGCGTCTATCCGGCCCTGGTACCTCTGTCGCATCCGCTTGCCGCGGTCAACGGCGCGTTCAATGCCGTGGTGGTCGAGGCCGAGGCCGCGGGCCGGCTGATGTTCTACGGCCAGGGCGCGGGCGGCGCGCCGACCGCCTCTGCGGTGACCGGTGACCTAGTGATGGCCGCCCGCAACCGGGTACTCGGCAGCCGCGGCCCCCGTGAGTCTAAATACGCTCAACTTCCGGTGGCACCAATGGGTTTCATTGAAACGCGCTATTACGTCAGCATGAACGTCGCCGACAAGCCGGGCGTCTTGTCCGCGGTGGCGGCGGAATTCGCCAAACGCGAGGTGAGCATCGCCGAGGTGCGCCAGGAGGGCGTTGTGGACGAAGGTGGTCGACGGGTGGGAGCCCGAATCGTGGTGGTCACGCACCTCGCCACTGACGCCGCACTCTCGGAAACCGTTGATGCACTGGACGACTTGGATGTCGTGCAGGGTGTGTCCAGCGTGATACGACTGGAAGGAACCGGCTTATGACCGTCCCGCCGACGGCCACTCACCAGCCGTGGCCGGGAGTGATTGCCGCGTACCGTGACCGGCTGCCGGTGGGTGACGACTGGACTCCGGTGACCCTGCTCGAGGGTGGTACTCCCCTCATCGCGGCAACTAATCTCTCCAAGCAGACGGGCTGCACGATCCACCTCAAAGTGGAGGGCCTCAACCCCACCGGCTCCTTCAAGGATCGTGGCATGACGATGGCGGTCACCGATGCCCTTGCCCATGGTCAGCGGGCGGTCTTGTGCGCATCGACCGGAAATACCTCGGCGTCGGCGGCGGCCTATGCCGCCCGGGCCGGCATCACCTGCGCGGTGCTGATACCGCAGGGCAAGATCGCGATGGGCAAGCTCGCACAGGCGGTCATGCACGGCGCCAAGATCATCCAGATCGACGGTAACTTCGACGACTGCCTGGAACTGGCGCGCAAGATGGCCGCGGACTTCCCGACGATTTCGTTGGTCAACTCGGTAAACCCGGTGCGCATCGAGGGCCAGAAAACGGCAGCGTTCGAGATCGTCGACGTGCTAGGTACCGCGCCGGACGTGCATGCTCTGCCGGTTGGCAACGCCGGCAACATCACCGCGTACTGGAAGGGCTACACCGAGTATCACCAGCTGGGCCTGATCGACAAGTTGCCCCGCATGCTGGGCACTCAGGCCGCGGGCGCGGCGCCCCTGGTGCTCGGCGAACCGGTGAGCCACCCGGAGACCATCGCAACCGCGATCCGCATCGGCTCGCCGGCGTCGTGGACTTCGGCCGTCGAGGCACAGCAGCAGTCCAAGGGCCGCTTCTTGGCCGCCTCCGACGAGGAGATACTGGCCGCATATCACCTGGTGGCTCGTGTCGAAGGCGTATTCGTGGAGCCCGCGTCCGCAGCCAGCATTGCGGGTCTCCTCAAAGCGATCGACGACGGCTGGGTGGCGCGTGGTTCGACGGTGGTGTGCACGGTAACCGGCAACGGTCTTAAGGATCCCGACACCGCGCTCAAAGACATGCCGAGCGTGTCTCCGGTTCCCGTGGACCCGGTAGCCGTCGTCGAGAAGCTAGGGCTGGCCTAGTGGCGATCGCAAGCGCGGCGGAGCCGGGTGCGGCGGGTCGGCACGGTTTGGATTGGGTGGCGATCGCAAGCGCGGCGGAGCCGGGTGCGGCGGGTCGGCACGGTTTGGATTGGGTGGCGATCGCAAGCGCGGCGGAGCCGGGTGCGGCGGGTCGGCACGGTTTGGATTGGGTGGCGATCGCAAGCGCGGCGGAGCCGGGTGCGGCGGGTCGGCACGCATGGTGACTCAAGCATTGTTGCCTTCTGGGCTGGTGGCCAGTGCGGTGGTGGCGGCGTCCAGTGCAAACCTGGGCCCGGGCTTCGACAGTGTCGGTTTGGCGCTGAGTCTCTACGACGAGATCATCGTCGAGACAACAGATTCCGGCTTGACGGTGACTGTAGACGGCGAGGGCGGCGACCAGGTGCCGCTGGGCCCCGAGCACCTCGTGGTCCGCGCCGTGCAGCACGGGTTACAGGCAGCGGGGGTCAGCGCCGCCGGCCTGGCGGTGCGCTGCCGCAACGCCATCCCGCACTCCCGCGGCCTCGGCTCCTCCGCGGCAGCAGTTGTGGGCGGTCTTGCGGCCGTTAACGGTCTTGTCGTACAAACGGATTCGTCACCATCGAGCGATGCTGAGCTGATTCAGTTGGCTTCGGAGTTCGAGGGTCATCCCGACAACGCGGCGGCCGCGGTTTTGGGTGGTGCCGTGGTTTCGTGGACTGACCACAGTGGTGACCGGCCCAACTATTCGGCCGTATCACTGCGGCTTCATCCCGATATCCGCCTGTTCACTGCGATTCCCGAGCAGCGTTCGTCGACCGCGGAAACGCGGGTGCTATTGCCCGCGCAGGTTAGTCACGACGACGCACGGTTCAATGTCAGTCGCGCGGCGCTGCTGGTGGTTGCGCTCACCGAACGGCCCGATCTGCTGATGGCGGCCACCGAAGATCTGCTTCATCAGCCGCAACGTGCCGCGGCAATGACAGCCTCCGCGGAATATCTTCGGCTGTTGCGGCGTCATAACGTGGCAGCAGCACTGTCCGGGGCAGGTCCTTCGTTGATCGCCCTGAGTACAGATTCAGAGTTGCCGACCGACGCCGTGGAGTTCGGAGCCGCAAAGGGATTTGCCGTTACCGAGCTGACTGTTGGCGAGGCGGTTCGCTGGAGCCCGACAGTAAGAGTTCCCGGTTAATCCGCAAGGTTGCGGGGGTTTGCTTGCTTCCGGCCAGGAAGCGGGCTATCCTCGGAGCCGTCCAGCAATCGCAGCATCTGCATACGTACTGCCTTGCCGCTAGGACAGCCACCAATTCTTCTTGTGGACGAGGTTCGCCGTATTCGCCGCTGATGGCGATCACCGTTGCAAAGTCGATGATTGGCGCACTCGGCGATTTGGCTGACTGCAACAAAACCCCGTATGACGTGATCAGCGGGGGAAGGAAAGGAAATCCGTGACCGATACGGACCTCATTACGGCTGGCGAAAGTACCGACGGCAAGCCGTCGGATGCCGCTGCCACAGATCCCCCAGACCTCAACGCCGACGAGCCGGCCGGCTCGCTGGCCACCATGGTGCTGCCCGAACTGCGTGCGCTGGCTAATCGAGCCGGCGTGAAGGGAACATCGGGTATGCGGAAGAACGAACTGATCGCTGCGATTGAGGAGATCAGGCGACAGGCCAACGGCGCCCCAGCCGTTGACCGGTCGGCTCAAGAGCACGACAAGGGCGACCGGCCGCCCAGTTCCGAGGCACCGGCCACCCAGGGGGAACAGACCCCGACCGAACAGATCGATTCCCAAAGCCAACAGGTCCGCCCGGAGCGGCGCAGCGCCACCCGTGAAGCGGGACCCTCCGGCTCCGGTGAGCGTGCGGGCACAGCCGCAGACGACACCGACAACCGCCAAGGCGGTCAACAGGACGCCAAGACCGAGGAGCGTGGCACCGACGCGGGTGGCGACCAAGGGGGTGACCAGCAGGCTTCGGGCGGTCAGCAGGCGCGCGGCGACGAGGACGGAGAAGCGCGTCAGGGCCGGCGCGGACGCCGGTTCCGCGATCGGCGGCGCCGCGGTGAACGATCCGGCGACGGCGCCGAGGCTGAACTGCGTGAGGACGACGTCGTCCAGCCGGTAGCCGGCATACTCGACGTCCTGGACAACTACGCGTTTGTGCGCACCTCCGGCTACCTACCCGGTCCGCACGACGTGTATGTGTCGATGAACATGGTGCGCAAGAACGGCATGCGCCGTGGTGATGCGGTGACCGGTGCGGTGCGGGTGCCCAAGGAAGGGGAGCAACCCAACCAGCGGCAGAAGTTCAACCCGCTGGTCCGCCTGGACAGCATCAACGGCGGATCGGTCGAAGACGCCAAGAAGCGGCCCGAGTTCGGCAAACTGACGCCGTTGTACCCCAACCAGCGGCTTCGTCTGGAAACCAGTACCGAGCGGCTGACCACCCGGGTCATCGACCTCATCATGCCGATCGGCAAGGGTCAACGCGCGTTGATTGTGTCGCCGCCCAAAGCGGGCAAGACAACGATCCTGCAGGACATCGCCAACGCGATCACCAGGAACAACCCGGAATGCCACCTCATGGTCGTGCTCGTCGACGAGCGGCCTGAGGAGGTCACCGATATGCAGCGCTCGGTCAAAGGCGAGGTCATCGCTTCAACTTTCGACCGGCCGCCGTCGGACCACACGTCGGTCGCCGAGCTGGCGATCGAACGCGCCAAGCGGCTGGTGGAGCAAGGCAAGGACGTCGTGGTGCTGCTCGATTCAATCACCCGGCTAGGCCGCGCTTACAACAACGCGTCGCCGGCGTCGGGCCGGATCCTGTCCGGTGGTGTCGATTCCACGGCGTTGTACCCGCCCAAGCGCTTCCTGGGGGCCGCGCGCAACATCGAAGAGGGCGGGTCGCTGACCATCATCGCCACTGCGATGGTCGAGACCGGGTCCACTGGTGACACGGTCATTTTCGAGGAGTTCAAGGGCACCGGCAACGCCGAGCTCAAGCTGGACCGCAAGATCGCCGAGCGGCGGGTTTTCCCTGCGGTCGACGTGAACCCTTCTGGAACCCGCAAGGACGAGCTACTGCTGTCGCCCGACGAGTTCGCTATTGTGCACAAGCTGCGCCGCGTGCTATCGGGCCTGGATTCCCACCAGGCCATCGACCTGCTGATGTCGCAGCTGCGTAAGACGAAGAACAACTACGAATTCCTTGTTCAGGTGTCCAAGACCACGCCAGGGTCCATGGACAGCGACTGATCCGGCGAGACGGCTCGCCGGGAATGTCCGCACGCATCTCGGTGTTTGGGGTGATAGCGGTTGACCTGGCATAATCGATGCTCAACGAGTTGGAACCGGACCAGGTTCTCGGCACGCCACGACGGGCGGCCACCGATCACAGAGGGCAGCATGAAATCTGACATTCATCCGGCATATGAGGAGACCACCGTGGTCTGCGGATGCGGCAATACCTTCCAGACGCGTAGCACCAAGCCGGGAGGTCGTATTGTGGTTGAGGTTTGTTCGCAGTGTCATCCGTTCTACACCGGCAAGCAGAAGATCCTCGACAGCGGCGGCCGGGTGGCTCGCTTCGAGAAGCGGTACGGCAAGCGCAAGGTCGGAGCTGACAAGGCGGTTTCAACCGGCAAATAGCTGGCTTACCGACGCCCGAACTGTGCACCAGCGGTACAGGACGGGCGTCGGTTCGCGTTAGGGTCCGCGCTCGCGGGAAGAAGGTTGACATGACGCAGCCAGTGCAGACGATTGACGTGTTGCTCGCCGAACACGCCGAGCTCGAGCTTGCGCTGGCAGATCCCGCGCTGCACAGCAATCCGGCCGAGGCGCGCAGAGTCGGGCGCCGGTTTGCCCGATTGGCCCCGATCGTCGCAACCCACCGCAAGCTGACGTCCGCGCGCGACGACCTCGAGACCGCGCGCGAGCTGGTGGCTTCCGACGAGTCGTTCGCCGCCGAGGTTGCCGCATTGGAGGCTCGGGTGGGCGAACTGGATGCCCAACTCACTGACATGTTGGCACCGCGTGACCCGCACGATGCCGATGACATTGTGCTGGAAGTCAAATCCGGCGAGGGGGGCGAAGAATCCGCGTTGTTCGCCGCCGATTTGGCCAGGATGTATATCCGCTACGCCGAGCGGCACGGCTGGGCGGTGACGGTGTTGGACGAGACCACCTCGGATCTGGGTGGGTACAAGGACGCGACGTTGGCGATTGCCAGCAAAGCCGACACCCCCGACGGGGTGTGGTCGCGCATGAAGTTCGAGGGCGGGGTGCACCGCGTACAACGGGTCCCAGTGACGGAATCCCAAGGCCGCGTGCATACTTCGGCGGCGGGTGTGCTGGTCTATCCGGAGCCCGAGGAAGTCGGCCAAGTGCAGATCGACGAGTCGGATCTGCGTATCGACGTTTTCCGGTCGTCCGGCAAGGGCGGGCAGGGAGTGAATACCACCGACTCCGCGGTGCGTATCACCCATCTGCCCACTGGAATCGTCGTCACCTGTCAGAACGAACGGTCGCAGCTGCAGAACAAGACGCGTGCGTTGCAGGTGCTGGCCGCTCGGTTGCAGGCAATGGCCGAGGAGCAGGCGCTGGCCGACGCGTCGGCCGACCGGGCTAGCCAAATCCGCACTGTGGACCGTAGTGAACGCATTCGCACCTACAACTTCCCGGAGAACCGGATCACCGACCACCGGATCGGTTACAAGTCACACAATCTCGATCAGGTGCTGGATGGCGATCTTGACGCGTTGTTCGACGCTCTGTCCGCCGCGGACAAGCAATCCCGGTTGCGACAATCATGACCTCCGCGCCGGCGACGATGCGGTGGGGGAACCTCCCGCTTGCGGGGGAGAGCGGCACAATGACCCTGCGTCAGGCGATCGACTTGGCTGCTGCGCTATTGGCCGAAGCGGGGGTCGACTCGGCGCGTTGCGACGCTGAGCAGTTGGCCGCTCACCTAGCGGGCACAGACCGCGGTAGGCTACCCCTGTTCGAGCCGCCCGGCGACGAGTTCTTCGGGCGCTATCGCGACATCGTCACCGCTCGTGCGCGGCGGGTGCCGTTGCAGCATCTCATCGGGACTGTGTCGTTTGGGCCCGTGGTGCTGCATGTCGGCCCGGGTGTGTTTGTACCGCGTCCGGAGACCGAAGCCATTTTGGCCTGGGCCACCGCGCAGTCGCTGCCGGCGCGGCCGCTGATTGTCGACGCATGCACGGGATCTGGCGCGTTGGCGGTCGCATTGGCCCAGCACCGGGCCAACCTTGGACTAAAGGCCCGCATCATCGGCATTGACGACTCCGACTGCGCCCTTGACTATGCCCGCCGCAATGCGGCGGGTACCCCGGTAGAGTTGGTGCGTGCCGACGTCACCACGCCCCGCCTGCTCCCCGAACTCGACGGACAAGTCGACCTGATGGTTTCCAACCCGCCCTACATCCCTGATGCTGCTGTTTTGGAACCTGAAGTAGCGCAACATGACCCGCATCACGCGTTGTTCGGCGGTCCCGACGGGATGACGGTGATATCCGCGGTCGTCGGGCTTGCTGGGCGCTGGCTGCGTCCCGGTGGCCTGTTCGCCGTCGAACACGACGACACCACGTCGTCGTCAACTGTCGATTTGGTCAGCAGCACAAAACTTTTCGTGGACGTACAAGCCCGGAAAGATCTGGCCGGACGGCCGAGGTTTGTGACGGCGATGAGGTGGGGGCACCTCCCGCTTGCAGGGGAGAACGGCGCCATTGACCCGCGCCAGCGACGATGCAGAGCGAAGCGATGAGGAGAAGCGGCGCCATTGACTGAGACGTTCGACTGCGCCGACCCCGAGCAGCGTTCGCGTGGAATCGTCTCTGCGGTAGGGGCAATCAAGGCGGGCCAACTGGTGGTGATGCCTACGGACACGGTGTATGGGATCGGCGCCGACGCCTTCGACAGCTCCGCGGTGGCCGCGTTGCTGTCGGCAAAGGGGCGGGGTCGCGATATGCCGGTAGGTGTGCTGGTCGGCTCTTGGCACACGATCGAGGGGCTGGTCTACTCTATGCCCGACGGTGCCCGCGAACTGATTCGCGCATTCTGGCCCGGCGCGCTCAGCCTGGTGGTCGTGCAAGCGCCGTCGCTGCAATGGGATCTTGGCGATGCCCATGGCACCGTGATGCTGCGAATGCCGCTGCACCCGGTCGCCATCGAGTTGTTGCGTGAGGTGGGTCCGATGGCGGTATCCAGCGCCAACATCTCGGGCCACCCACCCCCGGTCGACGCCGAACAGGCACGCTCTCAACTCGGCGACCACGTCGCGGTCTATCTCGACGCGGGTCCATCCGAACAGCAGGCCGGCTCCACGATCGTCGATCTGACCGGAGCCACCCCACGCGTCCTGCGGCCGGGGCCGGTCAGCACCGAGCGGATCGCCGAGGTACTTGGTGTGGACGCGGCCAGCTTGTTCGGCTAGCCGCCGAACGTGCACGCACTGCGAAGATTCGGCCAATTGTTCGCAGCTGTTGCACGTTCGGCGAGTGTTCAGCTCTCAGGTTGGTGCAGTACGGTCTCGAGGTGTCCAGCGATGTGGCCGGCGTTGCCGGTGGCTTGCTCGCCCTGTCCTATCGCGGCGCCGGTGTCCCGCTGCGTGAGCTTGCGCTGGTCGGGCTGACCGCGGCGATCATCACCTATTTTGCGACCGGTCCGGTGCGGATGCTGGCCAGTCGCCTGGGAGCCGTCGCCTACCCGCGGGAGCGAGATGTGCACGTCACGCCTACCCCTCGGATGGGTGGGTTGGCGATGTTCCTGGGCATTGTCGGCGCCGTCTTTCTTGCCTCCCAGCTTCCGGCACTCACCCGGGGGTTCGTCTATTCCACCGGCATGCCCGCGGTGCTGGTGGCCGGTGCGGTGATCATGGGCATCGGCCTGATCGATGATCGTTGGGGTCTGGATGCACTGACGAAGTTCGCCGGCCAGATCACGGCGGCGAGCGTTCTGGTCACCATGGGTGTCGCCTGGAGTGTCCTGTACATCCCGGTGGGTGGTGTGGGCACCATCGTCTTGGACCAGGCTTCCTCGATCCTGCTTACCCTGGCGCTGACCGTTTCGATCGTCAACGCGATGAACTTTGTCGACGGTCTCGACGGGCTGGCCGCCGGCCTGGGCCTGATAACGGCGCTGGCAATCTGCATGTTCTCGGTGGGTTTGCTTCGTGACCACGGTGGTGACGTTTTGTACTACCCGCCGGCGGTGATTTCGGTGGTCCTGGCCGGGGCCTGCCTGGGCTTTCTGCCACACAACTTCCACCGGGCCAAGATCTTCATGGGCGATTCCGGGTCGATGCTGATCGGCCTGATGCTGGCCGCCGCTTCCACCACCGCGGCCGGGCCGATCTCGCAGAACGCCTACGGCGCTCGTGATGTATTTGCTTTGCTGTCGCCGTTCCTGCTGGTGGTGGCGGTCATGTTTGTGCCAATGCTCGACCTGCTGCTAGCGATCGTCCGTCGCACCCGCGCCGGCCGCAGCGCGTTTAGCCCGGACAAAATGCACCTGCATCACCGGCTGCTGCAGATCGGTCATTCCCATCGGCGCGTGGTCCTGATCATCTACCTGTGGGTGGGCATCGTTGCCTTCGGCGCCGCGAGCTCGATCTTCTTTAACCCGCGCGACACCGCGGCGGTGATGCTGGGCGCGATCGTGGTCGCCGGCGTCGCGACACTGATCCCCCTGTTGCGCCGCGGCGACGACTACTACGACCCGGACCTGGACTAGCCCGGAGCCGAGAACTACGACAAGGAGTAGTAGTGGTGTCTACCTTGTGGTACGGTGCGGCTAGAACCCCGAAGGAGACCTCGCGGGTTGCCGGCCCCCGGCCCATCGGATGCGTATCCGGTCGCGCCGATTCACGACCGACATAGGGAGCTACCCCTTGGGTGATTCCGGTGCGACGACTGCGATACGCTCGGCGGGCCACCGATCAGTCGATCGGGTGGTTTCCGCTCCATCAGCCCGGAATTGAGGTGCCGCAGTGACGACACCAGCGCAGGACGCGCCGTTGGTGTTTCCCTCTGTTGCTTTCCGTCCGGTTCGCCTTTTTTTCATCAACGTTGGACTGGCCGCAGTGGCGATGTTGGTCGCCGGCGTGTTCGGTCACCTGACGGTCGGGATGTTCTTGGGTCTCGGGTTGCTGCTGGGTTTGCTCAATGCCCTGCTGGTGCGGCGTTCGGCCGAGTCGATCACCGCCAAAGAGCACCCGTTAAAACGGTCGATGGCCCTCAACTCGGCATCGCGACTGGCGATTATCACCATCCTCGGGCTGATCATCGCCTACATTTTCCGGCCCGCTGGATTGGGCGTCGTGTTCGGGCTGGCATTCTTCCAGGTGCTGCTGGTGGCAACGACGGCCCTGCCGGTCCTGAAGAAGCTGCGCACTGCGACCGAGGAACCGGTCGCAACTTATTCTTCCAATGGCCAGACCGGGGGATCGGAAGGAAGGAGCGCCAGCGATGACTGAGACCATCCTGGCCGCCCAAATCGAGGTCGGCGAGCACCACACGGCCACCTGGCTCGGTATGACGGTCAACACCGACACCGTGTTGTCGACGGCGATCGCCGGGTTGATCGTGATCGCGTTGGCCTTTTACCTGCGCGCCAAAGTGACTTCGACGGATGTGCCAGGCGGGGTGCAGTTGTTTTTTGAGGCGATCACCATTCAGATGCGCAATCAGGTCGAAAGCGCCATCGGGATGCGGATCGCACCCTTCGTGCTGCCGCTGGCGGTGACCATCTTCGTGTTCATCCTGATCTCCAACTGGCTGGCAGTCCTCCCGGTGCAGTACACCGATAAACACGGGCACACCACCGAGTTGCTCAAATCGGCAGCAGCGGACATCAATTACGTGCTGGCGCTGGCGCTTTTCGTGTTCGTCTGCTACCACACGGCCGGTATTTGGCGGCGCGGTATTGTCGGACACCCGATCAAGTTGCTGAAAGGGCACGTGACGCTCCTCGCGCCGATCAACCTTGTCGAAGAAGTCGCCAAGCCAATCTCGTTGTCGCTCCGACTTTTCGGCAACATTTTCGCCGGCGGCATTCTGGTCGCACTGATCGCGCTCTTTCCCCCCTACATCATGTGGGCGCCCAATGCGATCTGGAAAGCATTTGACCTGTTCGTCGGCGCAATCCAGGCCTTCATTTTTGCGCTGCTGACAATTTTGTACTTCAGCCAAGCGATGGAGCTCGAAGAGGAACACCACTAGTACCGGATGCTGGTAACGGCTACCAGAGCCATCAAGGAGGATAAGGAAATGGACCCCACTATCGCTGCCGGCGCCCTCATCGGCGGTGGACTGATCATGGCCGGTGGCGCCATCGGCGCCGGTATCGGTGACGGTGTCGCCGGTAACGCGCTTATCTCCGGTGTCGCCCGGCAACCCGAGGCGCAAGGGCGGCTGTTCACACCGTTCTTCATCACCGTCGGTTTGGTTGAGGCGGCATACTTCATCAACCTGGCGTTTATGGCGCTGTTCGTCTTCGCTACACCCGTCAAGTAATTCGACGGCAAATGGTTGCAATAGGTAGCAATGGGTGAAGTGAGCGCGATTGTCCTGGCCGCCAGTCAGGCGGCAGAGGAAGGCGGCGAGTCCAGCAACTTCCTCATTCCCAACGGCACGTTTTTCGTTGTGCTGGCCATCTTCCTGGTGGTGCTCGCTGTCATTGGCACTTTCGTGGTGCCGCCGATCTTGAAGGTCTTGCGGGAACGTGACGCTATGGTCGCCAAAACGCTGGCCGACAACAAGAAGTCGGACGAGCAGTTCGCCGCCGCACAGGCCGATTACGACGAAGCCATGACGGAAGCCCGAGTCCAGGCGTCGTCCTTGCGCGACAATGCCCGGGCAGATGGCCGTAAAGTCATCGAGGACGCACGCGTCCGGGCCGAACAACAGGTGGCATCGACGTTGCAGACCGCCCATGAGCAATTGAAGCGGGAGAGGGACGCCGTGGAACTCGATCTGCGTGCCCACGTGGGCACCATGTCGGCGACTCTGGCCAGTCGAATTCTCGGTGTTGACCTCACCGCTTCAGCCGCGACGAGGTAACCACGAATGTCGACGTTTATCGGACAGCTGTTCGGGTTCGCGGTCATCGTTTATCTGGTGTGGCGATTTATCGTGCCGCTCGTAGGGCGTTTGATGTCCGCACGGCAGGACACGGTGCGCCAACAGCTGGCGGATGCGGCGGCGGCCGCCGACCGGCTGGCGGAGGCGAGTCAAGCTCACACGAAGGCGCTGGAAGACGCCAAGTCGGAAGCGCACCGTGTTGTGGAAGAGGCCAGGACAGATGCCGAACGCATCGCAGAACAACTAGAGGCCCAGGCCGACGTCGAGGCGGAGCGCATCAAAATGCAGGGTGCCCGTCAGGTCGACCTCATCCGGGCACAGCTGACCCGTCAGCTTCGCCTCGAGCTCGGTCACGAATCGGTGCGCCAGGCAAGGGAATTGGTACGCAATCACGTGGCCGATCAGGCACAACAATCGGCCACCGTCGACCGCTTCCTGGATCAGCTCGATGCGATGGCGCCGGCTACGGCCGATGTCGATTACCCACTGCTGGCCAAGATGCGCTCAGCCAGCCGGAGGGCATTAACCAGCCTGGTGGATTGGTTCGGCACCATGGCCCAGGACCTCGACCATCAAGGTCTGACCACCCTCGCCGGCGAGCTGGTGTCGGTAGCAAGACTGCTGGACCGCGAGGCCGTCGTCACCCGCTATCTCACCGTGCCAGCCGAAGATGCGACGCCCAGGATCCGGCTGATCGAACGGCTGGTGTCCGGCAAGGTCGGCGCGCCAACGCTCGAGGTGTTGCGCACAGCCGTATCGAAGCGCTGGTCGGCCAATTCCGATTTGATCGATGCGATCGAACACGTGTCGCGGCAGGCGCTGTTAGAACTCGCCGAACGTGCGGGTCAGGTCGACGAGGTGGAAGACCAGTTATTCCGGTTTTCCCGCATTCTCGACGTGCAGCCCCGGCTTGCCATCCTGTTGGGTGACTGTGCCGTTCCGGCCGAAGGCCGAGTCCGGTTGCTGCGCAAGGTGCTTGAGCGTGCCGACAGTACCGTCAACCCGGTCGTGGTCGCGCTGTTGTCTCACACCGTCGAGCTGCTGCGGGGTCAGGCAGTTGAGGAAGCGGTGCTGTTCCTGGCCGAAGTTGCGGTGGCTCGCCGCGGCGAAATCGTCGCGCAGGTCGGCGCGGCGGCCGAGCTCAGCGATGCTCAGCGCACTCGCCTCACCGAAGTGCTGAGCCGTATCTACGGTCACCCCGTGACCGTGCAGCTGCATATCGACGCCGCGCTGCTGGGCGGATTGTCCATCGCGGTCGGTGACGAAGTGATCGACGGTACGCTCTCGTCTCGTCTAGCTGCGGCCGAGGCACGACTGCCCGACTGAACCCGAACTAGTCAGCACAAACCGAAGTAGGAAGACGAAAAGCTATGGCTGAGTTGACAATCCCCGCTGATGACATCCAGAGCGCAATCGAAGAGTACGTAAGCTCTTTCACCGCCGACACCAGTAGAGAGGAAGTCGGTACCGTCGTCGATGCCGGGGACGGCATCGCACACGTCGAGGGTTTGCCATCGGTGATGACCCAAGAGCTGCTCGAATTCCCGGGCGGAATCCTCGGCGTCGCCCTCAACCTCGACGAGCACAGCGTCGGCGCGGTGATCCTCGGTGACTTCGAGAACATCGAAGAAGGTCAGCAGGTCAAGCGCACCGGCGAAGTCTTATCGGTTCCGGTTGGCGACGGGTTTTTGGGGCGGGTGGTTAACCCGCTCGGCCAGCCGATCGACGGGCGCGGAGACGTCGACTCCGATACTCGGCGCGCGCTGGAGCTCCAGGCGCCCTCGGTGGTGCACCGGCAAGGCGTGAAGGAGCCGTTGCAGACCGGGATCAAGGCGATTGACGCGATGACCCCGATCGGCCGCGGCCAGCGCCAGCTGATCATCGGCGACCGCAAGACCGGCAAAACCGCCGTCTGCGTCGACACCATCCTCAACCAGCGGCAGAACTGGGAGTCCGGTGATCCCAAGAAGCAGGTGCGCTGTGTATACGTGGCCATCGGGCAGAAGGGAACTACCATCGCCGCGGTACGCCGCACACTGGAAGAGGGCGGTGCGATGGACTACACCACCATCGTCGCGGCCGCGGCGTCGGAGTCCGCCGGTTTCAAATGGCTTGCGCCGTACACCGGTTCGGCGATCGCCCAGCACTGGATGTACGAGGGCAAGCATGTGCTGATCATCTTCGACGACCTGACTAAGCAGGCCGAGGCATACCGGGCGATCTCGCTGCTGCTGCGCCGTCCGCCCGGCCGTGAGGCCTACCCCGGCGATGTGTTCTATCTGCATTCGCGGCTTTTGGAGCGCTGCGCCAAACTGTCCGACGATCTCGGTGGCGGCTCGCTAACGGGTCTGCCGATCATCGAGACCAAGGCCAACGACATCTCGGCCTACATCCCGACCAACGTCATCTCGATCACCGACGGGCAATGTTTCCTGGAAACCGACCTGTTCAACCAGGGCGTCCGGCCGGCCATCAACGTCGGTGTGTCGGTGTCCCGAGTCGGCGGCGCGGCGCAGATCAAGGCTATGAAAGAGGTCGCCGGAAGCCTCCGCTTGGACCTTTCGCAATACCGCGAGCTAGAAGCTTTCGCCGCTTTCGCTTCTGATTTGGACGCCGCATCGAAGGCGCAGTTGGAGCGCGGCGCCCGGCTGGTCGAGCTGCTCAAGCAGCCGCAATCCCAGCCCATGCCCGTTGAGGAGCAAGTGGTTTCGATCTTCCTGGGCACCGGCGGTCACCTGGACTCGGTGCCCGTCGAGGACGTCCGGCGGTTCGAAACCGAATTACTGGACCACATGCGGGCCTCCGAAGAAGAGATTTTGACTGAGATCCGGGACAGCCAAAAGCTCACCGAGGAGGCCGCCGACAAGCTCACCGAGGTCATCAAGAACTTCAAGAAGGGCTTCGCGGCCACCGGTGGCGGCTCTGTGGTGCCCGACGAACATGTCGAGGCCCTCGACGAGGATAAGCTCGCCAAGGAAGCCGTGAAGGTCAAAAAGCCGGCGCCGAAGAAGAAGAAATAGCTAACCATGGCTGCCACACTTCGCGAACTACGCGGGCGGATCCGCTCGGCAGGGTCGATCAAAAAGATCACCAAGGCCCAGGAGCTGATTGCGACATCGCGCATCGCCAGGGCGCAGGCTCGGCTCGAGTCCGCTCGGCCCTACGCTTTTGAGATCACCCGGATGCTTACCACCCTGGCCGCTGAAGCCGCACTGGACCATCCGTTGCTCGTCGAGCGCCCGGAGCCGAAACGAGCCGGCGTGCTGGTGGTGTCGTCCGATCGTGGTTTGTGCGGCGCATACAACGCCAATATTTTCCGTCGCTCCGAGGAGCTGTTCTCCCTGCTGAGGGAGGCCGGAAAGCAGCCGGTGCTGTATGTGGTGGGCCGTAAGGCGCAGAACTACTACAGTTTTCGGAACTGGAACATCACCGAGTCGTGGATGGGTTTCTCCGAGCAACCCACGTACGAGAACGCCGCCGAGATCGCTTCGACCTTAGTGGATGCGTTCCTGCTCGGCACCGACAACGGCGAGGATCAACGGTCCGACAGCGGCGAGGGCGTCGACGAACTGCACATCGTTTACACCGAGTTCAAGTCGATGCTGTCGCAATCGGCGGAGGCTCACCGGATCGCCCCCATGGTGGTGGAGTACGTCGAGGAAGACATCGGACCGCGCACGCTGTACTCGTTCGAGCCCGACGCGACGATGCTGTTCGAGTCATTGTTGCCGCGCTACCTGACTACCCGGGTGTACGCGGCGCTGCTGGAGTCCGCGGCGTCGGAGCTTGCCTCGCGGCAACGTGCGATGAAGTCGGCCACCGACAACGCCGATGACCTCATCAAGGCCCTGACGCTGATGGCAAACCGCGAGCGGCAGGCCCAGATCACCCAGGAGATTAGTGAAATCGTCGGTGGCGCAAATGCGCTCGCCGAAGCCCGCTAGGCCCAAGCTAGGTTAGCCCCACGAGGAAGCGAAGAAGATATGACTACCACTGCCGAAAAGACCGACCGGCCGGGAAAGCCGGGAAGCTCCGACACCAGCGGCCGCGTGGTACGGGTCACTGGGCCCGTCGTCGACGTCGAGTTTCCTCGCGGTTCCATCCCCGAGCTGTTCAATGCACTGCACGCTGAGATCACCTTCGAGTCGCTGGCGAAAACCCTCACCTTGGAGGTGGCGCAGCACCTCGGCGACAACCTGGTGCGCACCATCTCGCTGCAGCCGACCGACGGCTTGGTGCGCGGCGTCGAGGTGATCGACACCGGGAGGTCGATCTCGGTGCCGGTCGGTGAGGGTGTGAAGGGCCACGTCTTCAATGCGCTGGGAGATTGCCTGGACGAGCCGGGATATGGCGAAAAATTCGAACACTGGTCGATTCACCGCAAGCCGCCGGCGTTCGAGGAGCTGGAGCCTCGGACCGAGATGCTCGAGACCGGTCTGAAGGTGGTCGACCTGCTGACTCCGTATGTTCGTGGCGGCAAGATCGCACTGTTCGGCGGTGCCGGGGTGGGCAAGACGGTGCTGATTCAGGAGATGATCAACCGCATCGCCCGTAACTTCGGTGGTACGTCGGTGTTCGCCGGAGTGGGCGAGCGCACCCGCGAGGGCAACGATCTGTGGGTCGAGCTTGCCGAAGCCAACGTGCTCAAGGACACCGCGCTGGTATTCGGACAGATGGACGAGCCGCCGGGCACCCGTATGCGTGTTGCGCTGTCTGCGCTGACGATGGCGGAGTGGTTCCGTGACGAGCAGGGTCAAGACGTATTGCTGTTCATCGACAACATCTTCCGGTTCACCCAGGCTGGGTCGGAAGTGTCGACGCTTCTCGGCCGGATGCCGTCGGCCGTGGGATACCAGCCCACGCTGGCCGACGAGATGGGCGAGCTGCAGGAGCGCATCACCTCGACGCGGGGACGCTCGATCACGTCGATGCAAGCCGTCTACGTGCCCGCCGACGACTACACCGACCCAGCGCCGGCGACCACGTTCGCCCACCTGGACGCCACGACCGAGCTATCCCGTGCGGTGTTCTCCAAGGGCATCTTCCCCGCCGTGGACCCGCTGGCGTCCAGCTCGACCATCCTGGACCCCAGCGTTGTCGGGGATGAGCACTACCGCGTGGCCCAGGAAGTCATCCGGATCCTGCAGCGTTACAAGGACCTTCAGGACATTATCGCGATCCTCGGTATCGACGAGTTGTCGGAGGAGGACAAGCAGCTGGTGAACCGCGCCCGGCGTATCGAGCGGTTCCTATCGCAGAACATGATGGCAGCCGAACAGTTCACCGGCCAGCCGGGTTCGACCGTCCCGGTGAAGGAGACCATTGAAGCGTTCGACCGCTTGTGCAAGGGCGATTTCGATCACGTACCCGAACAGGCCTTCTTCTTGATCGGTGGCCTTGATGACCTGGCCAAGAAAGCCGAGAGTCTCGGCGCCAAGCTGTGACGGGAGTTGTGGCATGGCCGAATTGAACGTTGAGATCGTCGCCGTCGACCGGAACATCTGGTCGGGTACGGCGAAGTTTCTGTTCACCCGCACCACCGTCGGTGAGATCGGCATCCTGCCCCGCCACATTCCGTTGGTGGCCCAATTGGTCGATGACGCCATGGTGCGGGTCGAGCGGGAGGGAGAAAAGGACCTGAGGATCGCGGTCGACGGCGGGTTCCTGTCGGTGACCGAGGAGGGCGTCAGCATTCTCGCCGAATCTGCCGAGTTCGAGTCGGAGATCGACGAGGCCGCCGCCAAGCAGGATTCCGAATCCGACGATCCCCGCATCGCTGCCAGGGGCCGCGCCAGATTGCGCGCCGTCGGCGCGATCGACTAACCCGCCGATGAGCGCGCCCATGATCGGCATGGTCGTGCTCGTCGTTGTCCTGGGGTTGGCCGTTCTCGCACTGAGTTATCGTCTGTGGAAGCTGCGCCAGGGGGGAACGGCTGGGATCATGCGGGACATCCCTGCGGTTGGAGGTCACGGCTGGCGCCACGGCGTAATCCGCTATCGCGGCGGCGAAGCCGCGTTCTACCGGCTTTCTAGTCTGCGCTTGTGGCCGGATCGCCGGCTCAGTAGACGGGGTGTGGAGATCATTTCCCGGCGCGCGCCCCGTGGCGACGAATTCGACATCATGACCGACGAGATTGTCGTTGTGGAACTGTGCGACAGCACCCAGGACCGAAGGGTAGGTTACGAGATCGCGCTCGACAGGGGCGCGTTGACCGCATTTCTGTCGTGGTTGGAGTCCCGGCCGTCGCCGCGCGCGCGCCGCCGTAGTATGTGACGCACTGGTCAGCAGACGCAAAAGCCCCCATTTCGGGCTCTACTGACTGATCTGTGGGTGGTTGTGTCGGCCTGGCAGGGTGGGGCGGTGGCCGGCGAGGGTGAGCATGGCTAGGGCGATGAGGGCTTGTGGTGAGCGGAATCCGAACGCGATCCGGGTCAGTAGGCGGATCTTGGTGTTGGTGGATTCGATCAGGCCTTGGGATAGGCCGTGGTCGAGGGCGGCGTCGATGGCCACCCGGTGGCGTTTGATGCGGGCGGCAAGCTCGACGAATACCGGGATGCGACAGCGCTGGGCCCAGGAGATCCACCGGTCCAGGGCCTGTTTACCTTCCTCGCCCTTGACCGAAAACACATGCCGCAGGCTCTCTTTGAGCAGGTAGGCGCGATACAGACGGGGATCGGTCTTGGCGATCCAGGCCAGTTTGGCGCTTTGGCGTTCGGTGAGGTCCTCGGGGTTCTTCCACAGCGCGTAGCGGGCGCCCTTGAGCCGCCGTGCCCGCTCGCGGCCCGGACGTGGTGCGGCGTTCTTACCGGGCCGGCCCCGGCCCCACTTGGGTTCGGTGCGCGCGATCGCCCGTGCGTCGTTCCAGGCTCGGCGCCGCTCGACGTCGAGCGCCTCGGTGGCCCAGGCCACCACATGAAACGGATCGGCGCATTGAATCGCATCCGGGCAGCGCTCGGTGACCACGTCAGCGATCCAGTCCGCGGCATCGGCCGAAACGTGAGTAATCTGGGCGGCCCGCTCAGCGCCCAGGGCATCGAAGAACAAGCCCAGGGTGGCCTTGTCGTGGCCCGGGGCGGCCCACACCAACCGGCCGCTGTCGTGATCGACGACCACCGTCAGGTACCGGTGGTGGCGCTTGTAGGAGATCTCATCGATACCGATGCGGCGCAAGTTCGCGAACCGGTCAATGCGCTTTTCGGTGTCGGCCCAGACCCGGGCCACGATCGCCCCGACGGTGCGCCAGGCGATCCGCATCAACTCGCACACCGCGGTCTTCGAACACGCCACCGCCAGCCAGGCCACCGTGTCATCGAAAGCATACGTGTGCCCGGCATGATGACGCGCCCACGGCACCGCCACCACCGTCGGCCCATGGGTGGGGCAGTTCACCCGCGGCGCCTCGGCCTCCAAGAACACCTCGACGGTGCCCCAATCCAGACTGCGCCATTGGCGCAGGCCCGCACCGCGGTCATACCAGGACGCCTTGCGACCGCAGCGACCACAGCGGCGCAACACTGCACTTCGTGGCCGCACCCGGGCGATCACCCGCGCACCGTCTCCGGCGTCATCCTCCTCGAATTCGATGTCCTCAATCACGGTGCGCTTGTCGACACCCAGCAGCGCACGAAATAGCCTCACATTGCGCACGTCGTTGTCGGCTCCTTGTGTTTCTGATCCTTGACAAGCCAGAAACCTTAAGCCACAACGACGTGCGCCTACTCAGGACACAAACTCACCCACGGAAGTGTCAGAAGAGCCCAAAAACCGTGGGTATTGGGGGCTTTCGCGTCTGCTCGCACGCGGAAGGTGCCGCTAGCTCGCCGTCCTATCACCACCGGGCCGCCACAGCACGTCACCGTCGGGATTGGCTACCCGCGACAGGATGAACAGCAGATCCGACAGCCGGTTCAGGTATTTCGCCGGCAGTACGCTGACGCCTTCCGGGTGAGCGTCGACCGCGGCCCACGCGGATCGCTCGGCCCGGCGAACGACGGTGCGAGCGACGTGCAACAGCGCCGACAGCGGTGAACCACCAGGTAGTACAAAGGATTTTAGTGCAGGCAGGCCCGCGTTGTATGCGTCGCACCACCCTTCGAGCCGATCGATATAGGACTGTGCGATTCGCAGCGGAGGGTGCTTCGGGTTTTCCACTATCGGAGTCGACAGATCCGCACCGGCATCGAACAAGTCGTTCTGGATCTGCCGCAGCACATCCGTGATTTGAGTGTCCGGGTGGCCCAGCGCCAGGGCGGCCCCGATCGCGGCGTTGGCCTCGTCGCAATCCGCGTATGCCACCAGTCGGGCGTCGGTTTTGGCGACACGGGACATATCGCTCAATCCCGTCGTTCCGTCATCGCCGGTTCGGGTATAGATGCGGGTCAGGTGGACTGCCATGAGCAAACGGTACTCGCTGACTGGCTTGGCTCACTGACAAGGCAAAACCCCTTTACTACACTGACCGGGTGGCCGAGCGTTTCGTCGTGACTGGGGGCAACCGGTTATCAGGCGAAGTGGCCGTCGGCGGCGCCAAGAACAGCGTGCTCAAGCTCATGGCTGCGACGTTGTTGGCCGAGGGCACCAGCACGATCACCAACTGTCCCGACATCCTCGATGTGCCGCTGATGGCGGAGGTACTGCGTGGTCTGGGCGCCA